>NZ_JAFMVC010000001.1 GCF_025499605.1 Carboxylicivirga litoralis
AACTCAAAACCTTTCAGTAAGGTCAAATCACCATCCAACACATTACGCTCACCGCGTCGGTTGGTCGTATCCGCCTGGATAGCTTTCAGAATCTTCGCTGCTAATCGGTTCGAAACACGCTTATCAGCTGCTCTAACCAACACTTCATTTAAAGCATTTCGCAGTTCCTTACCAGCCTTACCGGCACAACCAAATTCAGCGCCGTTTTCGCGTGTGCGGGCATAGGCCGGATCCTTCTTGATACGTTCACCATCCACACCTCCTTTTTCACGGGCCATATACTGGCCACCACTCTTGTAAAATGACAAATCACCAACTCGCCCTTCAAGTTTGATAACTCCTTTTTGCCTTGCCATAACATCATTTTTTATGGGTTAATAGACTCAAAGTACAACTCCATAAAACGCCATTCAAATGTGAGTGTCCGACTTGTCCCTGTTGGTAGCTTTTGTCCGTAAATTTCCTTAATAGTTATCCTTAGATAAGGTATTGCTTAAGTACTCTTCAGACATAGATGAAGTATAGATACAGTAGTAATATCGTTTGTTAATTTTTTCAACAGCATAATAACTGTTTTTCCTGAAATGATTAAGAATCTACCTGCTTTTCATGATTTATAACCATTTTTCCTCTATATTAAATTTCAATGATACTTTATTCATCTTAGAGCAATGACTAAAGCACTAACAAGGCTATGCATATACCCCAAAGATGTGCAGCGCATCACCGGTAAGAGTGAAAAGTCAAGCCGACGCATACTGCATAACATCAAGGAGGCTTTGGGCAAGAAGGAGCACCAGTTCATTACATCCGAGGAGTTTGCCATCTACACCGGCATCGATGCCAACCTCGTCCGCGAATACCTGGTTGATTAATTAACACACTCCCATTATTGCCTTCAGTAGCATTATATCTGAATCTCAATCAATTTGAGTCATTCTGAAACACCTCGCTGCAATCCATCGATATCATCTAAATTCAATCCTTACCCGCAAAACCCCTATTTAACGATATCTTACTACTGAATACTCGATAATTTTAGCCTTTTTTGATACAAATCGTGGAATTTTATTTCGTAACTTTGTCACTATCAAAGGATATCAAACGCACTCAAATTCAATCATTTGAATCGGGAGTCACTCGGGAATCGACAAAATTTGATTTTCACTACATACTGGTTATAAGAGATTTACAGAGGATGACACAAATCCTGTCATCCCGACGATTGAAAATAAGAAGGTTAGCAGTTTTGCTAGCCTTTTCTATTTTCTAAACTTTTAATTCAAAACTACTTTCATCCACCTCCACTCCATTTATTATCAAGCTAATAATATGTTCTCCCATATGAAACTTTCGCGATGAGACTACTTTAAATGATTGATGCCGAGTGATTGTCGTCCTTGAATTTGCAACATAGTTCCTCTCACTAATTTTAAACACTTTTTTAGTATGCGTACTATTTTTCTTGAGAAAATAGATAGCATATTCTAAACGAATCAACTTATCATTATTCGAGCAATTGTACAAATCAAAACTAAACTTGAGTGCTTCACCAACATGAATAATATCAGTTGCCAATCCAAAATTCTTAATCTCAATATCATCAATAGAACCAAAACCAAACAACTGCATCATTTCCTGATTACCAGCTTTTAACAAAGTGCGACTTGCATGTTTAACAACCCAATCTGTTTCTTTCGATTGGCCTTTCCATCGTTTAGCAATGCCGATGGTTATTTCCGGGTTATCCTTTGAAATATCATTCAGATTATTGGCTACACTCTTACGAACATATTCTGATGTATCACTCTTTAAGGCTTCTAAAATCGGAAAAATCGGACTTGGATCGTATTTAAAATCACGAATTGCAATACCCCAGGGTAATCGCGAACGACAGCCTTCTGAAGCTAATCGACGGACATGGTGATTTTTATCGCTTGTCCAACTCAAAAGTTCGCTTAGCATCGTATCGCCAAATTTAATAATAAAAGGGCGAATAGCAAACTCACATGTAGTAAAAGGTGTAATGTTTTTCATGGCTTCAACCGATGTTTTAAAATCATTTAAACCATGTGTTTCGATATAATGGGGCAGAAACATAAAAACCAAATCAGGATATCTTACTCGTTCTGCTACACCATTGGCTTTTAATGTGTCAATTATTTGCAATATCTGGTCAATGCTCTGCGGATAATCATCAGATAAATAAGCTGTCAACACATGTGATATATGCTGCATCCGCTGTTTTAACTCTAACTCGCCCCAATCAGAATTGTAAACTTCGGCAAGAAATTGAGTTATATTAAAACCCTCTAACACAACCTCCAATGCTTCTGTCAACACCTCGAAGAATTGCTTTGAATACAGATTTTTGAATAATTCGGCCATGCTCGTTCTTAAGAAATAATGCTCCTCAAAATACGTAAGACTTCTGTAAGTTCAAATTAGAAACAAACATGAAAATATAAAAAGAATCTACTAATTTGGTAGACTCCATTATTAATTCAACTCTAATTAGTTTTTAACCTCATCCTTTAATTGACTAATTCGCTCTTCTAATTCTCTAACGTCAATATTATCAACATTTACCTTCTGAAGTATTTTAAGTTTCTCATCGAGATAAACTATATTATTAACTAATGGCCACTGACTGACTTCGAAAGCTTTCTCCATCCACTCAGCAGCCTGTTGATAATGCTGCTTTTGAGCATTATCAGAATTATCAATGGCTTTGGCCCAATTGTAGAACAGGAAAGAGTTTGTGCTTTCGTAGTAGCCAAGTTTCATGTTTTCATTTACTTTCTGGATATAGGCATCCCAGTTTTGTTCAGCGCGACAGATGCTTTCGTCAATATAAGCAACTATCCTTTCCCTATTATTAACCTTTCTTTTTTTGAGGGTTTTGCAATATTGCTTATAACCCTTGTAATCAATTTTATCTTTCCTGACTAAAGAGTGACCATAACTCAGATAAGTGCGATAGAGTTTTTGATCAACCTCTTCAGACGAATATTGATTTTTAAAATCAGTCTGGTGCTTATGGAACCATTCAAAAGCTGGCGAGTAGATATCTTCCAGGTAGTTCTTTATTAGCGAATAGTTTTTTTCTTTGAGTAATTCTGTTTTTTCTACTGACTTAAAGTAGGTCGCTAATACCACTTGTATCTTTTGTGGTTCATAGGCATTGCTCAGTCCTTCGATGTAGTTCAGCATTACAGTGAAATTGTTGGATTGAGCGGTATAGTTGCGTTCAAGAGCTGCCAGACCTTTACCATCAATCACCTGTTGGGCTATACTTATTAGCTCATCAGCATTTGGTGCACCAACTGATTTATGAAGTTCATTTCCATTTGAATCGACCCAAATAAGGGTAGGATAGGCTGAAACATTAAACTGTTTTTTTAATAACGGGCCTTCACCGTTTTCCATATCAACTTTGTAGTTAATGAAATGGGCATTAAAAAGTTCACCAACTGCTGTTTGAGGAAAAACATTTTTAGAAAGCATTTTACAAGGACCGCACCAAGATGTATAACAATCTATAAAGATGGATTTGTTCTGTTCCTTGGCTAGTTCTTTTATTTCTTT
Source organism: Carboxylicivirga litoralis (assembly GCF_025499605.1). Taxonomy (GTDB): domain Bacteria; phylum Bacteroidota; class Bacteroidia; order Bacteroidales; family Marinilabiliaceae; genus Carboxylicivirga; species Carboxylicivirga litoralis. Next base: position 3,589 of record NZ_JAFMVC010000001.1, read on the forward strand.
CCATGTGTCGTGAGTAAAGTGAACACCGTCGCTGGATTGGGCACATGCAACTGCAACTACCAGACTAAATAGTATGCTGAAAATTGTCTTCATATTATATCTTTTACAACAAACGCCTTGAATGGTTATCCAAAGCGTTTGTCTACTAAAACCAAATGTTAAATTATCACTAGAAACCTCCCATTTTCATTGCGGGAATAGCGCGTCCACCAGTTTTGCCTTCTTCCTTGGCTTTTTGCGCCTCCTGGTATGTTTTATCAAGCAGTGCACGGTGCTTTGGCACAATGTTATCAAATAAGTCACTCATAGCTTTTGCCACAGCTAGGCGCTCACCTGTTATGCCAGCTTTTTTGACAAAGCCATAATTGTCGCGATAGGCAATTGATAAACTAAACATATCCAGTTCTTCGGCAGCCATTTGTTTGGCCACAACATCATCCATCAGTTTGGCAGCTCGTTCAAAACATGTTTTATCTTGACAATCCTTCAGACGATTCAATAAATTGAAACCGGATTCCGAATAGTATTTAGAATTCGTTGCCAAACCTTTAGAAAACTTCTCTTCAACCACATCCATATATGTGCTATAGTCTTTTACATGAATTAGCAGGGCGCGGTTGGTGTAGTCTTTAATGCTTTCTATTCCGTCATAGCCATTTGATTCCATTAATGTAATCAGCTTATCAAACTTCTTCTGATCAAATTCGTCTTTGCTATTGACCTCGGCCAGGTTACCTGCATAGCTGTAGTACATACCCGATTCGAAATACTCACCTTGAAATCCATTGGCTTCAATAAATTTTTCCTTGTTCTTATAGAAGTATGCAGCTTCTTTGCTGAATGGATCTTTAACATAGCGGCTCATCAACCAGAAATAGTCTTTCTTGTGCCAATCCGTTTTTGGAATCATCTTCAGGTAGTGCAGTGCCACTTCTTCAGCTTTAGGGTCACTTACCTTGACAAGGTAGCTCAGGTAATCTTCTGTCGTCTTAAGGTCTTTCTTATTCTTCTGGTAGGCAGCAGCCAATGCTTCGGCTCGCTTAGCTTCTGCGGGTGCGCCTTTTGCTTCTTTAATCAGTTCTTCTGCCGGGCGGAAGCCAACTACGCGGTGCAATACTTTCTCGTTACTTGGATCAATAAATAGCATTGTAGGGAAAGCAGATACCCCAAACTTGTTTTTCAAATCAACGCCTTCGCCTTTCTCACAGTCAATTTTTACATTAATAAAATTGGCATTAAAATAATCACCCACCTCTTTCTGTGGGAAAACCTGTTTTGCCAGCATTTTGCAGGGGCCACACCAGGTTGTATAGCAATCTGCAAAAATAATTTTGTTTTCACTTTTTGCTTTTGCTATAACCTCCTGCCAGGTGGCGTGAGTAAAATGAATGCCTTCATTACCGTCATTAACGGCTTTAGCTGGTTGTACCTGGCTAAGGAAGATTAGGCACACAGTTATGATTGTTAATACTTTCTTCATCTTAAATTTATTATTTGTTGATTATTTAGATAATAGTTCGTCCAGTTTCTCATCTATCTTTTTACCTCTTAGCTGCTTTGCAACTATCTTACCATCTTTATCCAGAATGATAATAAATGGAATGCCGCTAAACTGGTAGTCTTTCATGGTTTGCTTTCCGGCATTGGGAGCCAACACCTGAGCCCATGCCATGTTTTCTTCTGCCAGGGCTTTATGCCAGTCGGCCTCTTTCTTGTCAATGGAAACGCTCAACATTTCTACGCCTTTAGAGTGGTATTTTTCGTACACTTCTTTCAGGTGAGGAATTTCGCTTCGACACGGACCACACCACGAAGCCCAAAAGTCGATTACAACAATTTTCCCTTTGTAATCTTCAGGAGACACCATAACACCTTCAGGAGTTGGGTAAGAGAAGTGTGGGGCCACTTTTCCCAGTTTCACCTTTTCAGCAGCTGCCCGGGCTTCTTCCTTGTCTTTGATGTATTTGAGCAGTGGAGGATAAGTAGGGTTAGTCTTTTCTAGAGTTGCAAGGGTTTGATCGATTATATCTTTATCGGTTTTATCGCGCAGGCGACTGATGACTGCCAATACGCTGTTTCTGTCAGCATATTGTTGAGCCAGAAAACGAAAGCGGGCCCTGTCATCATCACTGGCAAAACCGTACAACTGACCAGCAATCTCGCCATACTTTTCAGGAACATCTTTGGTAGCTTTGTATACGGTTTGTGAGAGTCCGATAATTAACTGGTACGAACGGTAATTAACAAAGTTAAGGTGGTTCATCACCTCATTTTTAGGGCCACCATTGATGTATACGTAAGGAGGATTCTTGATTTTAATCTTGGCAGTGTCCTGGCCCCGGAAATCAATATTGAGATCTTCATCTTCGGCCCAGAAACGTACCGATTGCCATTTTTGACAGTCCAGGTTATATTCTCCTGGCTGACTGGTATTCATGTTATAACTATAGCTACCATCTTCAGCCAACTGAAATGAATCGGTCACCACTTTTTCACCATCCCTGTACTGCGAGATGTAAACCTTGTATTTATTATCAGGAAACTTTACTTTTCCTGAGATGGTAATAGTGTCTTTAGGTTGTGTATTGCACGCACTCAAAAGGATAATTACCATTGAGGCCAGTGTTAATCTAACTTTCATATGTATTTGTTTTTTAGGTACTAATTAAATTTCTTCTCCAGATTCTTTTGCATCAGCAACCATTCGCTAATAATCAGCTTTTCAATTTTCTTATCCTGAGCAGTATCGCCAGTGCTGAATATGCCTTCGAACTGCACATAGGCATTGTCTTCATCTCTGCCAACCAGAATGCGATACACCAAAGGCTGGTTGTAATAGTCCGATTGGGTTATGTAATAGACTATCATTCGTTCTTGGCTGTTCAGGACGCTTATTTCCTGCATCCTACTTTTGTCGCCATATATACTAAAACTAATCTGTGCCCCCTGCCCATTACCTGAACATTTTAAGTCTTTTACTTCTTCGATTGAGGCATAAAAATCACCGGGTGATGAAATGTAAGCCCACACGTCATCAGTTGATGCCTTTAAGGTTACACCTTTAATGACTTTAGGAGCTATGCGTTTTGCGGGTTGCATTTGCGCCATTAGCTGCAGACCTGATGAAAAGGCAATAACTGCCACTATCAGGTATAATCTGATACATTTTAATTTCATTGTTTACAGGATAAAATCTAGTTATAGCCTTCGTTTTGTTTTACTACACCGTTACTGATCTGAATTTCGCGCAATGGTATAGGGAATACCTTTTTGTTATCAGGTAATTCCGGATTGTACAATGGTCGGTCGGTACGTAACTGGTCAAAACGTGAACAACCTTCAAAAGCCAGTTCTTTATTACTTTCCAACAGTACACGGTCGATGAATGCATCGTTTGATTCGAAGTCCTCGATGGTATATCCTGACTCAGTTGGATTAGCTCTTAGATGAACCTCATTCAATAAATCGATCATTTCCTGTGTCACCGTATTGGAGGTGCGACCTAAAGCCTCAGCCTTGTATAAGATAACTTCTGGCAAGCGCATTATTGTCAGATTATCTCGTCCATTTGTATTAGGGTATTTGTTCGTTACATATACCGGATTATCCTGATACTTTAATTCTCGCATTAAGCTGGTTTTTCTCAGATCGGTATCAGCGAAGGTACCTATTAGTGACTGGCTGTACCAGTAGTTGTTATAAGTGTAATAAATATTGTTGCCGCCGAACTGCCAGTTTCCGCCATTAGAACTCACCGGGAAACCAAACAGGTGTTCTTTAGAGAATGGAATAACAGCATCATTCGGATTCAATGGAAAGACTTTTAGTAAATCGTCTTCCAACTGGTATTCGGTGCGTGTCAATACTTTGCCGGCCCAGGTAAGCGCATTGGTGTAATCGCGCTGATACATGTACACACGTGCTAACAGTGCTTCGCATGTGGCCTTATTGGCACGGCTCACGCGTGTTTCAACCGCAGTCTGTTCACCAGGTTCGGGTAGGTCGATAATTGCATCCTCCAAATCAGCTATAATCTGATTAAATACTTCCTGGTTGCTGTTACGCGGGCGGATATCCGTATCACGGTTAAAGCCATCGTAATGCTCAAGGTAAAGTACTACACCATCTTTTTGTGATTCATTCATGAGTGCACCATCACCATACCATCCCAGTAAACGCAGGTAGGCGTATGCTCTGATGAATTTAGCTTCTGCCATGTGCTGTAGCATCTGGTTCTGGTCGTATTTTCCTAATTCAGGTATCTTATATAATAGGAGATTTGCCTGTACTAAAGCTGCATAATAGGCTTCGTATATTCCCTGTAGTTGTGTATTTTCAGGTAATACGGCTCCATTATTTATCTCATCGTAGGTACGGCCGGCTCCCGAACTGTAATTACAGGTTGGCGAAGTGGCCTCAGCCATGATATAATCCTTAGTGGCCGCCGCAAAAAGCATATGGTAAGTACCGGCCACTGCCGATTCTGTACTTGTGAATTTCTCAAAAACTTTATCCTCTATAATAGTATCTTCAGGAGCCAGGTCCAGTTGTTTATCACAAGCCGTCAGAAATATAGCCGCGATTAGCAATGTCTGGAAAAAATATCTTGTCTTCATATTAACTATTCTTATTGCTTGTTATTAAAAGCTGATGTCAACACCAAATTTCACACTTTTCGCCTGTGGCATTGTTAACTCATCATAACCACTTAATACAGCGCTGGAGCCATAAGCACTCACTTCAGGATCGATGCCACTGTAACTGGTGATAGTTAGCAGGTTAGTTCCCTGCACATACAGACGGATACGTTCCATGTATAATTTTTTAACCCAATTATTTTTAAATGAGTAGGCCAGGGTGATGTTTCTTAAGCGCAAGTAGGAAGCATCTTCCAAAAAGCGATCGTTAAGGCGACTGACATCATAACCACTCAAGCCGCTATTCGTCCACCGCGGATCTTTATACACCGTAGTAGCGTTATCCAGTTTGGGAACATCTGTCTGATGACCAGGTATTTTCCAGTAATCAAGCATATCTTCAGACAAGTTATTGGCATCTGTTAGTGTATAGGTCATTAAGGTAGCCTGTGTGCCATTGTAAAGCTTTTGACCAATAGAATAAGAGAACGCAAAATTTAATTCCCAATTCTTGTATTGAATCCGGTTGCTGAAACCTCCGTAGAAGTCAGGCATGCTGCTGCCGACTGCATAGCGGTTAGCCAAAGGATTATCACTATCGTATACGCCCTGAGGAGGCACTTCACTTAATGAACCGTCATCATATCGCCATTGGGGGTTACCGTTCATTGGATTTACGCCCACCCAGTCGTACATATAGAATTGGTTCAGGCTTTCGCCAACGACAAATACCTTGCGTTCCAGACCTTGATTGGAGGCCATTTGGTAACCGGCTTCATTCAATCGAAGTAGTTTATCCTTGATGCGCGAAATGTTAAAGGAGCCCGTCCATAACCAGTCATTTGTTTGAAGAATAGTGCCATTCACCAGTAGTTCGAGACCTTCATTCTTCATGTCACCAACATTTTGTTGCTGCGCACTCCACCCCATGTATAAAGGCACCAAATCACTTGCCAATAAGTTATTAGTGCGTTTATAGAAATAGTCAAGTGTAATGTCCAGTTTGCCATTAAACAGGCTAGCATCAATTCCTAAATCCAACGAGGTGGTTGTTTCCCACTCCAGGTTAGGGTTTACGGATTGTGAATTAAATAACAGTGGAACACCATTATACATGAGGGTACCACCATTTACTGTACGGTTATCGCGTGTCCACTGCCCCTGGTTGCCATAATAGCCACCAAAGGACCCGTCTAAGCCTGTTAAACCGTAGCTGGCTCGAAGCTTAAGGTCATCTAACCAGCCTTTGGTGCTAGCCATAAAACGTTCTTCTGACATAATCCAGCCTGCCGAGACGGATGGGAAGCCACGATAGCGCTCATTCTTGCTGAAGCGTGATGAGCCATCGATGCGGTAGGTGAAACCGGCCAGGTACCGATTCTTATAGCGGTAGTTCAAACGGGTAAAGTAGGATACAACCGCCCATTCCTGTGTGATGGCATCCAGTACCCGTTTGTCGGTTGCAGACTGAATACTTTTTTCGTTATCATCGAAGAAACCGGTGCCTGTAACGCGGGTGCGGCTTTCTTCTGAGGTTTCAAAACTTTGGCCAAGAATGGCATTTATCGTATGAACGTCTGTGATTTTTCTTAAGGTCAATACATTGTTAACAACGTATTTCAGGTTCTGGTTGGAAGCACTAGTTCCTGTTCCGCCAGTGTTTTGTGGTGTAGCCCAGTTACGGTTATAAGATTTGGTATTGTATATATCAAGACCGATCTCTGATTTAAAACATAACCATGGTAATGGTTTTAATTCAGCATAGAAATTGGAAATAACACGTGTATCTTTTACGTAATTATCCTCGTTGGCTGTTGCTACCGGATTACCCAGGTGACCGGTTATTGTATTAATGTTATTCTCCGAATCGAAGTTTAAAGGCGTGTGGTAAAAATAGCTGCCATCCTGTTTGTACACCGGAATGTTCGGTGACATCATAATCGCATCGCGGTATACATTTTGACTGTTAAGTGCCGCATTATTAACCAGTGCAAATGTTGAGTTGGTGCCGAAGTTAATCCACTCAGCCGGGCTGAAGTCAAAGTTGGTTCGAACACTGTTACGGATAAAGTCCTGATTGATGATGTAACCTTTCTGATCGAAGTTGTTAAAGCTAATGTAGTAAGATGTATTATCCGTTCCTCCGGAAACTGATGCCCGTGTTTCTTGTGTTACTCCTGTGCGTAGTACTTCATCAAGCCAGTTGATATTGTAGGTTGTTGGAAATTGATCGGTATAACCTTGTGAGCGATTGAAGCGTGTGTAGATATCACTGAACTCATCCGCATCCAGTAGGTCCGGCGTAGCAATAGGCTGGCTCATCTCAACAGAGTAGCCAATGTTTATCTGAGGTTTTCCTTTTTTTCCTTTTTTTGTTGTCACTAATATAACCCCTGCGGCGCCTCTTGAGCCATAAATAGCGGTAGAGAAGGCGTCTTTTAGAATCTCAATGGATTCAATATCATCCGGATTAAGAGCGGCCAGTGGGTTGCGCTCAAACTCGGGCTGCTGGCTATAGCCGTTCGCAACCGAATTGCCACCAATCATACCTCCGGATATAGAGCCATTGCCAAAATCAATATTATTCACCGTTTTACCGGTTCCATATACAGGTACACCATCGATAACAATCAACGGATTGCTATCGGCATTAAGTGATGATAAGCCCCTGATGGTAATAGAGGTTGCACTACCAGGCGCTCCGCTACTCAAGTTGACGTTTACACCGGCCACTTTACCAACCAGCGCATTGTCAAAACTTGGTGCCAGTCCTGCAATGTCTTCTGCAGACACCTTCGCAACAGCACCAGTCAAATCGCGTCTTTCCTGGACACCATAACCAACCGTTACCACTTCGCCCAAAGCCACTACATCTTCTATTAGTTCTGCTTTAATAAATTCTTGTCCTTCATAAATAATATTGATGTCTTTGCAGCCAATACAAGTGATGCAGATGGTTTGTCCTTCAACTACCTGGAGCATATTAAACTCGCCATCCATATTGGATACATCGCCTCGCATGGTTTCTTTCACATAGACATTAGCTCCCGGAATTGGTTCGCCTGTTTTAGCATCAACAATGAGTCCTTTCACGGTTGCCGGTTGCAAGCTCGAAGCCTTAATTTTATCCTGGGCAACCAGAGAGGAGATTGTTAATAGCCATAGGCCAAATATATATATTGCTTTGTGCATGGCAGTAGATTTTTCACCTGGCAATAGCTTGATAGGCAGATGATTTTTAGTTTAGTTATGCAAAAAAATTAATAAAGTAAAGAGTGCCTGCTATTCTAATCAGGCACTCCATACCTGCTACAGTTTATTTAATTTACCACTCCAAACATCCAGTAATTGTGTGGTTGTTTCTCCATCGGGCTCGCTAGCACCTTCAGATGTGGTTGGAGTTGATGTGTATCCACCAACAATCCATACTTTGTTGTCTGCATCAAGGTAGGCCGAATGTCCGGCACGGGCTGTAAATTCAGCTGGCAGTAATGCATCTTCATCCGGAGTTGTCCAGTTGATACCATCTGTAGATACCAATACCTCATTAGAGCATTCACCTAAGGCAGTTTGTCCGCCAAATAACCAAATTTTACCATCATATGAAATAGCTGCTGCTCCCATACGAGGCATTAAGCCAACTGGTGTATTTTTTGTCCATGTAGTTCCATCTGTACTGCTCCAAACATCACCTGAGATGTAACCACCCTGCAATTGTCCGCCAATCATAAACATGGTACCTTCGTGCACAATGTTAGCAGCATAACGGCGAGGCGCTTCTTCTGGAAGATCTGTTTCTGTCCAGGTGGTCAGGTCTGTGGTTGTTCTCACTTTAGTTGATAAAGATTGCGGACCAAAGAAATCAGAACCTTCGCCTTTTGTTCCTGAAATGGAACCATAGAATGTAGTTTGACCTCCTACAACCCATAGAGCATTGTTATGAACAAAGTTCTCTGTTGTAACAGCGGCAGTGGTATAGCCGTTTTCTAGTTTAGTAAATGTTTCGCCATCGGTGCTTTCCCAAATTTCGGCTAAATCCTCAGGAGCCCAGCCACCATCTGCAATAGCAGCATAACCAGTAATATAAAGCTTGTCATTAAATACAGAAAATGTATAGTAGGCACCGCTTGCTCCACCCGGAAAGTTTGTGTCCAGAGTTATTTCTGTCCAGCTTTTTCCATCGGCTGATTTAAACAGTTTTGATGTACTGGAATAACCACCGTTACTAAATACAGCCAGGTGCTTGTCTTTATAATAGATAGCTTGAGAAGCGTTATAACCCATGTCAGTAATAGCAGGATTTTCTTTTACCCAACTAACACCTTCCGGATTAACTTGTGAGACCTTTACCGATACCTGGTAAGTAATTTGTGTTACGCCATCTTCAGCTGTTACAACATAGTTTATCGGTGAACTGAAGTCATTAGCTGTTGCACCACTTAGTTGTTCGTTGCCGCCAACTGTCACCATCGTTTTTTCAATGGCTTCAAATTCGGCTACTAATGCTGATACATCTGCCATGTATGGTAGTTCATCGGCATTGGTAATCGTATAATTGGTCTGGTCAATATTAAATTCAATATTTTCGAGCCCAGGGATATTGCTGTCAGCCATGAAACTAAAGGCAGTTAATCCTGTTAATGATGATTTTGGCGCATCGTCTTCGCATGCGGTAAACACCAAAGCAATAGGCAATACGATTCCCATTACAAATTTGAGAAGATTTGTTTTCATACAATTAAGTTTTAATAAATTATGGTAGTAATCTGCAGATTGATTAAGGGATTGTGGTCTGCCAATTACCATCCGTTAGCATTAAATAATTACGGATTGTTCACTTGATACAGGGATACATTTATCCCATTACGACTAACGTTGTTAATCATTTATTTCATCAACACCTACAGTTGGCCAGTCAGTAGGTGGCGGTGAATATTTATTGATATTTAGTTGCTTATGAAAATATGACTGTAATCTTTCTTTTTGTTTCCTTAATGTCTTTAACCTGATTGCTAAAAATCGTATTAATTAAATCTTTTGCTGTTGGGTTATCATAACTTCCTGAATAGTTTTTATGAGGATTCATTTCCCCTTTAAATTCAACACTTTTGCCATACCATTCCGAGATTTTAAAGGCTAACTCATGTTGTTTCAGGTTGCTGAAACAAAATACCTTATCCTTCCAGCTAAACACCTCGCAATAGCTGTTTACTTTCGTTTTGGCTACTTCATCAGCTGATGAATAGGTGGCACGTTGCCCGCCTGATACTTTGGTGCTCTCGGCAAAAGGAGTAGCACTTTTCTCGCCAATTTTAGCTGCAGGCGTTAATTTAAACATCGGAATTATAACCTTTTTGTACACTGTATCTACAATGGTTGCTTCACCTTCTTCAACAGCCACATCAAACTGATCGTTTTTGCCATTCACGGCTAGTTTGCCCTTGCTTGCTATCGCGCATCGTTTCCCAGAATTAACAATAACCGGCATATTATTGACCTGATCATTGATTTCAATATACGCTTTGCCATTGAGCAGCAACTCACGGTTGCTCTGGCTATATCCATCGTTATAGCTTATTTCACTTCCTCTCGACAGAAATACTTTACTACCATCAGGCAGGTAAAAAGATGTTACAACATCATTACCTTTAACCGTATGTACAAAGCCATTGCCCAATTCATCTTCCCCAAGTTTGCCAAGAGCCAGCGGAATTAAAACAATTAACACCAATACAGCTGCTACCTTGATAAGTCTGCCAATAGTAAATGAAGCACTGCTTGCTGATCTTACCAAAGTAGATTTGTCCTTCACCTTATTCCATACACTGCTTTTTCTGAGTAACTTCTGTTGGCGTCCCAGAATATGTATTGTTTGGCGATAGACGATCGCATTTTCCTCACTTTCAGCAATCCAGTCGAATAACTGTTGCGTTTCGGCTGGCGTCAGTTCACCGGCTAATTTTCGGCTGATTAGTTGTTCTATGTTTGCTTTGTTCAGTGTCATTTTCTTCTATCTGGTTATAAAGACTCATTAAGCTGAGTGTTCCGTTACTGGTTTGGTTGTTTTTTTTGAAAAAAATTCTTTCAGTCTTATAGATAGCTCTTTAGAGGTGTAAAAAAAGTATTAAAAGCTTCAATCCATAATTTCTGATCACCTCTAAAATGCGTTTAGTAGCCTTCTTGAGATGGACATCTAGCGTATTTTCAGAGATGGATAATTTTTTAGCCGCTTCTTTGTATTTTAATCCTTCTTCGCGAACCAGTAGAAAAGCTTCTTTGCATTTAGGTGGTAACTCGGCTATCACATCTTCCACTTTAGTGGTCAGTTCTTCTATTTCAATCTGAAAATGCGGGTCATTTTCTCTGTTTGCAATCTGGTTAAAACTATTTTCTATCGAAAGGGTATCAATTTTCTTTTTACGAAGGTAGTTGAGGCACTGATTTTTGAGCGAAATAAACAGGTAACTTTTAAAATTAGATATGCCTTCCAGCTTTTGCCGGTTTATCCACAATTTCGCAAACACATCACTAATTACTTCTTCAGCATCCTGAAAGCTGCAGTAAAGGCAGGCCACATCAAATGCATAGTCATAGTATTTATCAAACAGTTGATTAAAAGCATACTGACTATCATCTAATATTTGCCTAATGAGCAAATCGTCCGATTGTTTTCCGAAATTTTCCATGATTAAGTGAGCGCAATATAATGATTTTATCCAATTAAGTTCTTTGTATACATGAACGACAAGAGCAGACGCATATAAAAATATTTTCAATTTAATCGGCTGAATATGTACTAAATAGATTGCTTTTGATATGACAAACTCATATTAATCTAATAAAACAGCCTCCATATTGCTAGTACCTGGGCTGATAAAAATGAAATCGTCTTTGGACAGATCAGGGTTGATGAAAAGCCAAATGAAATTAACACAATCCCCAAATTCATGGAGAATCTATTAATTAAAGGCTGGAATAACGACTATGTTTTTAAAGTCTTAAATAATTAGATGCATTTGCCCTGCATTAACACCAGATTAACAGAAACTCTATCATTTCATTATTATTTTCGTAATTTGAATGTTCAAATACTAACAAACAGAAGGTAAATAATGCAAACTCTTAATCTTAACGGCTATGCCTTGCCTATCCTTGGCCTTGGCACCTGGAAATCAGCTCCAGGAGAAGTTTATACCGCAGTTAAAGAAGCAATTAAAATTGGTTATCGCCACATTGACTGTGCCGCCATATATGGCAATGAAAAAGAAGTTGGAAATGCCATAAAAACCTGTATCGAAGAAGGAACCGTCACACGAGATGAACTTTGGGTGACCTCAAAACTTTGGAATAATATGCATGGCGAAAATAATGTTGCTCCTGCTATTCAAAAAACACTATCTGACCTGCAATTAGAATATTTGGATCTATATTTAATTCACTGGCCCGTCGCACAAAAGAAGCTATTTGTTGGTGCCAGTAAAGCACAACATTTTTTATCATTGGAAGAACAACCCATTGCCAATACCTGGAAAGGCATGGAAAAAGCGGTTGAGCTTGGTTTAACAAAAACCATTGGCGTCAGTAACTTTAGCGTTAAAAAGCTAAAAGAATTAATAGCTAATTCAAGCATAAAACCGGTGCTAAATCAAGTTGAATTACATCCTTATTTTCAGCAGGATGAATTAGTTGATTATTGTCATACCAACAACATCCATGTTATGGCTTATTCACCTTTAGGCTCATCTGACAGGCCGGAAGGATTGAAAGCCGAGGATGAACCAGTATTATTGGAAGATAAAAGCATTGCCGCATTAGCCAGTAAAATAAACGCTTCTGTAGCACAAACCATTATCGCCTGGGATATCCATCGTGGCATTTCTGTTATACCAAAATCAGTTAATCCTGCACGACTCAAACAAAACTTTGAAGCTGTCGAAATAAAATTATCGGACACAGATATGGCAAACATTAAGAAGGTGAATAAAGATCGCCGCTATGTCGATGGTAAATTCTGGGTGGTGCCCGATGGCCCCTATACAATTGAAAATCTTTGGGATGAATAAATTAAAATACATGACAAAATACCTTATATACTCCTTGATGGCAGCATCCATGCTAATTTCCTGCCAGTCGAATAAAAATGAAACCGAATTAAGTTTGACAAGCCTTGCTTCATCTGACAAACAGTGGACGGGTGTGGCTGTTAGCCGAAACGGACGTATTTTTGTTAATTATCCCTACTGGTCAGGAAATGTGCCCGTTAGTGTAGCTGAAATTACTAATGGTGTTCCTCGTGCCTATCCCAATATGGAGTGGAACCAGCGTACTGGTGAAATGACTTTTAATGCTGTACAATCCATTTTTATCGACAATAAAGACCGATTGTGGGTGCTCGACACCAATAACCCACAGTTTAAAGGTGTCAATAGCACGGGGCCGCAATTGTACCATTTTAATCTGGAAACCAACGATGTAGTAAAGATCTATTCCTTTCCCGAAGGCGTTTATAAAACAGACTCCTATTTCAATGACGTGCGTATTGATACCGATAAAGACATAGCGTATATAACGGATTCGGGTGACGGCGCCATTATTATACTAAACCTTAACTCAGGACAAGCGCAGCGTTTATTGGATGATCATGCTTCAACTGAGGCTGAAGTGGATCTCCTTATTTGCGATGGTCACCGCTGGGAAAACACAGTTCATTCCGATGGCATTGCACTTTCACCTGACAACCAGTTTTTATTCTACATTGCCTTATCAGGTCATACTTTGTATCGCATTAAAACCGAAGCACTATTAGATGAAACGCTCGCACCGGAAGAACTAAAGAAATATGTTGAGAAAGTAAAAAAGGTTCCGGCAACCGACGGCATGTTGTTTGACAAAAAAGGTAACTTATATTTGGGCGGACTGGAAACCAATTCGGTTAATCGCTTATCTCCCGATGGTAAAGTTGAAACAGTTATTCAATCACCACGCATCCGATGGGCCGATTCATTTGCCATGGATATCGATGGTCATTTATACTTTACAACATCGCAGATTCATTTACCCGATAAAGAGCGTGGAAAATATGAAGTTCTGAAATTAAAATTATAGCATCTAGCCTAAATACTAATCTTTGTTTAGATTAAAATCATCATTGGAACACTGAGTCGAAAAGGATTATTTTGACAGGCAAAACAACTCACGTCTTTATCTCTCTAAGTAAATAATAATTCCACTCGAAATTCCTTACTTTTGCAGCCCAGAAACAAAACGAATGAACATGCTAGACTTTAAAATTGATGAAAGCAGATGTACACAATGTGGTCTGTGTTCAAAGGAATGCCCAATGATAATTATCAACGGGAAAAACGGCATTCCTGAGATTAAAGAAGGGAAAGAAAGTAATTGCATTAAGTGTCAGCATTGCCTGGCGATATGCCCTACCGGTGCATTGTCTATTTTCGGTAAAAATCCCGATGACAGTCTGCCGCTTAGTAATCCTATTCCTTCAGCCACAGAGATGGAGCAATTGATTAAAACCCGTCGTTCTGTTCGCAAGTTTAAAAAAGAAGAAGTACCTGCTGAAACCATCAATAAGCTACTACAAACAGCTGCTTTTGCTCCAACTGGACACAATAAAAATGAGGTTTTGTTTACGGTTACCGAAACTAAAGAAGACTTATCAAAAGTGAGATCTTTGGTGTACGACACACTCAAAAAAGCAAGTGAAGAAGGCAAAATTCGTCCGGCATTAGCCATGTTCGATAGTTTTCAGAACATGTGGCACGAAAAAGGTATTGATGTCATATTCAGAGATGCACCACATATTATTTTTGCGTCGGCTCCTAGAAAGAACCGCAACGCAGTGCCCGACTGTGTTATTTCAATGAGCTACTTTGAGCTTTTAGCTAATTCGATGGGCATTGGCACCTTGTGGGATGGACTATTAAAAATTGTTGCTGAAGATATTGTACCTGATTTATATACTGCTCTGGGCATTCCTGAAGACCATGTTGTAGGGTATATGATGGTATACGGTTATCCCGAAGTGAAGTATGCCCGAAGCATTCAGAGTGAAGGCTTACATTTGAATAAGATTAAATTGTAAACAATTCTTATTGTAAAAAAAGAAATCCCGCATAAAGAAAATTATGCGGGGTTCTATATTTTTGTCTAAAACTCTATTTTTTAGTTTTTAGATAATTCTCAACTGGAGCAGCATACATCTCAATTAGCAATTGTTTTGCTTCTTCTTTATCAACATCATCAATGGTTGATACTTTTTTTGACAATATGGCTTCAATTTCAGCGATATCTTTCTGCTCGTATGCTTCCCCTAAATACTGATTGCTATTTTTATTAGAATCATAACAGATATAGTTGATTTTATTAAGCTGATAATCATTATAAATCTGTCGATCCATTTCTTCACACACTTTCGCGTGAATATTACAGTTTGTCAGTTCGTTGCTATTCTTATCGATGTATTCATTAACCGGCTTACCAAATGCAAAATGTACGCGCCCTTTAAACCCCGTGATTCCGGTTAATACACTCATAAAATCTTCACCTTTGGCTTTTTTGTAAGCTCCAGACTTTGATTTTATTCGTTCTACTACTTTAAACACATCACAGGGTTCAAACTCGTAAGAGATGGTGATAGGCACAATATTAAACTGCCTGATGGCTGCCACATGATCTTTTTGCTTAATCGTCAGCATCTTTAACAGCGACAGCTGTGTCTGGTCATTACCGTCTTTGGTGCGCCCATCGCGCTGCGCAATCCACACCGACTCCTTGATTTCTCCAATCACCTTGCGAATATAAGCCGAATGTACCAAAGCATTCTGATAGATTTCATTGCGAGAGCCTCCACGAAAAAAGGTGAACATTTTATTAACCTTGCCAATATCAATAATGAACTGGCTGCTCATAAGGTTACTACCAAAGGTTATTTGAGAGGTACGATGACCATTTTTACACAAGATATTCTGCAAAATGGCACTATCCATCACAATATCACGATGATTAGAGATAAACAAGTATGACTCATCAGGGCAAATATTTTCAAGTCCCGAGTAGCTAAAATGTGTCGCTGTCTTGTTTAATACCTCATCAACAGCCTTACTGCTAAACTTTTCCTGAAAGCTTGTTGTAGAGTTCACCTCCTGCATTAACTGCATTGATTCGCTGATACTCATTTCCGGAAACACATAGCTGAGTACGCTTTTAAAATCGTCCACTTCCAACATGCGCGACATTGCTTCCTTCACTTCAGCATCGTTATATGGACGCATATCTTCCATTATCGCATTCAAATCTACCATAGTCTGATTATCGGTTATCTACAAAGGTTATAGGCTTTCGGCTTAACTCTGGGAACTGCATTTTTGCAATTTCCTGCGGCGAATGAAATACTACTGAAGGTGCCACACGAAGTTTGGTTCTAAACCTGTCTTTTATTTTTTTCTCTAACAATTCATTACCGTCCTTAGTACCAATGCGAATTTCAATATCGTCGGTACCAATCATATTTTTATCAACATGAACAACATAGTTTTCCACGCCTTTGATATCGTTTAACACATCGTATAGTGCAGGTGGATATAATGTTGTTCCTTTGTATTTAATCATCTGGTTTTTACGTCCAATTACGGGTCCCAAACGTGTAGTTGTTCGACCGCATTGGCACTTCTCCACATGATGATTACAAATATCACCTGTTTTAAAACGTAGGAGTGGCATACCTTCAACGCCCAGCGTGGTTATGGTCACCTCGCCTGGTGTTCCTGGTTGCACTGGATTTTCATCTTCATCCAAAAACTCAACAATAATCATTTCAGGATGATGGTGTCCGCCCATGCCATATTGGCAATCAGTAAAAGCGGTTCCCATCTCGGTTGATGCATAGGTTGAATATAATTCGATGTCCCACTTATCTTTAATACGCTGCCCTAGTTTATTAAGTGAAAAGTCCTCATTACGAATACTCTCACCAATACAAACCGCCTTTTTGACAGAGCAATTTCTATAGTCGATATTGTTTTTCTCGGCATACTCCACCAGCTTAAGCAAAAACGATGGAACGGTTACCAGAGCCGTTGGTTTAATTCGCTCAATCGTATCGAACTGTAAACCCGGATTACCCGGCCCCACACGCACAATAGCAGCCCCTAGCTTACGAATTCCTTCGTAGTAGGCCATGCCGGCCATAAAACGACGGTCGAGTGTTACCATCAACTGAAAAATATCATTGGGCTGAGCGGTGGCGCAAGCAAAAGAGATGTATTCGTTATATGCCAGGCGCTTTAAATCATTTTCAGTTTCAGCAAATACCACCGGTTCACCACTGGTACCTGATGTTGTCAGGTAATCGATAATTTGTGATGATGGAACGCACAAAAAGTCATAATTGTTCTTTTGCAAATCGTCCTTAGTCGTCGTTGGTATTTTACTTAAATCTTCCAACGTTTTTATACTGTTGATGTCAACCTTATGCTGCTTGAAAAACGCATTATAAAACGCCGATTTATCATTAAGGTAAGTCAATAATTCCTTCAGCTTCGACTCCTGAAAAAGCTTGATTTGCTCTTGCGATTGAGTTTCTATTTCAGGTATATACATTTGTTAGATATTTGGTATAAATACATATCATCATCAATTTTCTCCTCGGCCAATGATGATTCATTGCCTTTCAAATGATGATTAAAAAAATTCAATACTGTACTATTAATAACGTTTATAGCACTTTCGCCATCCACATCTCCAATAAAGTTCTTAACCGACTCACGACCTATAGTAACATCATAATACGGTAAGTCGCAAAATAAAAAGTGTAATGCGCCTTTTATTCTTAAATACTCCAATTGATTTATATCCCGATAGATATATTCATTACCTATCTTCCACTTTTTCTGATGGTCGCTTTCAATTAACAACAATGGTTTATCCGACCCTGAATCAACCACATCTCCAAACTGAATACAATCCATACTGGCACCGGCTTTAATAACATCGTTCGCTACGCACAAATGGTTAGACAACGCTCCCCCCAACGATTGCCCGAATGTACCAATATTATCAAAATCTATCTTGGTATATAAAGCGTTTTCTGTCTTAATTTTTTGTTCTTTCAGATAATCGATAAGGTATAACGAACTGGCTTCCCAACTCTCTATTTTGCGATCGAATCGTTTTAAACGCCGCAGATAATAACGGGTCAGACGCTCCTGATTTTTAGCCTTGTTGGCATCGCGAAAGCATGTTAAATCAGCTAACCACCATTGAAAAAAAGGCAACGCCGATTTGGCTTTCTTCAACTTCGTATTCCCTTGTTGTTCATCCTCAATACAGATTTGCTCATGAACATGAATGATGCTGCAAACAATGTATCCGTTGCTAGCCAGGTTTTCGGCAAATGACGAATAGATATCACTTAATCCAAAATAATAGCCTGGTGTGAAGATAATTAATGGATAGGCCTCTTTCGAATCAGAAACCGGCAGATTATCCTTCGAGAAAGTATGATTAGTAGCAATATCAATCACGTCTTGTTTAACAATCCCTTTCTTTTTAAACAGGCTATAGATATCATCCAAATCATAACCACTTAGGTATCTGTTACGCTCATTATAGCTCACCAACGAATCAGACGGATACCAAATTTTGACATGCAATCGTTTATAATCCTCCTTCGCAAATAATCCATTTTTTTGGAGGCTATCTTTTAAAAAGAAACTAGTGGTGCCTATAGTATATGGGCCTGTTGGGGTTGGCAAAAAGCCTTTTTCATTGCTAAATGCCTGACCAACCAATGATGTTGCACACAGAATACTGATAAAAAAAGCGGTGCTGTAATATTTGTATACTCGAATCATTATTTATCCAACTATCTTTTTATTTCGATTACTATCTACTTTAATTACATTATTGGAGCAAGCACTAACGCAGCGCTCACATAAAATACATTGCCGATGGTTAATGGCCTTATTTTCTTTTACGTAACTATGTATATCCACATACATCGGGCATATTTTATTGCACTTCATGCAGCTGGTGCATTCATCATGCTGTGTTGTTCGCACTTTAAAATATGACCAGGGCGAAAACAAACCTGAAATAGTCAGAAAAGGGCACAATAACCGACAATAGGCTCTGCTTCCCACAAAGAAGGTCAGCACAAAACCGATGGTAATAATATATAAATTCTCTCCTATGATAAAGGCTTTACGAACAGCTTCGTCTGTTGCCGGGTTCACCAACTTATTAACCACAATAACCGCTGCTACCGATATGGCAATTAAGTAGCCCCAAGCCAGGTAATTATTGCGTTGATACACCTTTTTACTTGATTTGGTATTAGTCAGCTCAAAAAACAACCCCGTCCAGCAAGCACGTGAACAAAAAGCATTTCCTAAAACAAAAGGAAGGAATAAACGGGCTACCACAGTTTGAATAAGAGCACCAGTCACAATACCTTCGGTTGTGTCAAAAATAATTTGAGGAAACTGAAAATTGACACCTATGGTCAAACTCAGGTAGAACAGTAAAAAGCCGCCAACCACAGCCTGCACAATCAGTCGCACTTTCTGGCGGTATTGAGGAAATTTGACTAAAAATGTTCGCACCAAGAATTCAGTCATTCCAATACCAGAAAACAGGGCAAAATAACGAATATCGCGAAACCACCAAACTATCAATCCGATAAAGGTAAAGCTTGTAAAAGAGATAAAAGGAACTTTTAACTTACTTATTGTCATACTCATTTTTTATTCCCTCAATTCGGTTTAGCACTTGTTGTTTATCAACCATGCGAGGAATTTTACAGTTTAATGATTGCTTATAAAATGCTAAAGCCTTATCTCCTTCGTTTATACTTTCGAAGTATTGGCCTAAAATATAATAGGTGTAATAAAAGTCTTTATTCTGCTCTATAATGGCTTCAATAGTAGCATCATCTATCGTTGTTTTAGCATCGTTGCTCAATTGCGCTTTTATAGAATCGAGCTGTGAGCGGTAGTGCCAGATGTTATGTACACCATTTGATTGATAAAACTCAGAAGCATCAATTTTTAATGAATCAACTGTTACCTCCTGGGTTTGAACATCAAAGCTTTCTGAAAACACTTTATTCAAGTCATAGGCCACAAAGTCATTCTCCTGGTATGGAAATTTAGACACCCACATTAACTTTTCCTCCGGTTTAAACACCACCGAATGATGACAGATCAACTGGTTAACAGCTGCTTCATTACCAATGCCAATAGAGCGATTATTTTTGCCGTTTTTATCTCTAAGAATATCAACCACAGCTTCTACATCCAACTGTTTATGACCATCAATCAACTCATGTGTTCGTTGCAAACGATACATCGAACAGCCCTCTTCAATCGACTCAAGATTAAGCTCTGTGTCTTTTAGCTCACCGCTCTGAAAATGGTTGGTTAAAACCAGCTTCGATTCTTTTGAGTCATATATAGCCACTGCATCCAGACTTTTCTCAATAATAACCGCTTTTTTGTCTATGGCAGAACCAACAAAGAATGATTCAGATACAAACGAGTCATAGGACTGAATGATAGTATAAGCTTCATCAATGGTTTTGGCATACTGCAATACCTCACGAGAAATAAGTGAAACCGGTGTTTTGGCCGACAAAGGAATGCCCGATTTAGCCGAGTTTAAGGTCACCGTCAAACCATGTTCATTCATACCTGAAAGGACACCAATCATACCCCCCCAGGAAATATATGCAAAATTGTAACCAGTATCGGGTTCACAAAATACCACCAACTTATTGCGCGCAAAATCATCGCCAGCCGAAAAATCAAGATTACGACCGATGATAAGTAAACTATCAGAAGTCAATTCATTTTGCACACTAAAAGCGGTGCAGTTGACCAGGTTCATATTTTGGATAGTATGCCCAATATCGTGAGCAGCGTGATAGTTAAGAATACGATGATACTTCTCTCCAACAAAATCATAATCATCGGAAGCAAAGAGTGAAATACCGTAGATTTCTTGTCTCAACGGCAAGGGAATATATTCATCCAAATCCTTATTGAAATATGAAATAAAGTATTTCAGGTACTGTAGGGTAGCTTTTGACGGAATAAGCGAACTAATAAAGTCAAAGAAATAGGCTTCCTGTTTGCCAGCCAAACCTTTCGTCAACATGCCATTATGAACTCCCATCTCAAATGGCGAACCACTAATGTATAATTCACTAATGCCTCCATCATTGAGCTTTAACCAATCGCTTTTACATAAGCTAAGGCTATCGTTAATATTTATAACAGTTGATTGCAATACGTCTTTGTTGTCAACTGCTGGTGGCTCTAAAATCATTGAGCGCACAGCTACAAACAGCACAATTGCAATAATAGAAATGCTTATTAATATGTACTTAATCCATTTCATCACTACTCCGCTTCTTGTTTAAACGTTCGTAATTCATCAATGATACTATTAATACCTAAAATTTCGCCACAGGTTATAATTGCACTAACCGAAACACCTAATATTCCGTGCATGTTAATATTCTGTCCGGTTAAAAACAGATTTTTTACTCTTGTGCGAGGTAATACCTGAGAAGCAACAGGGTTTCTTGAATCGGTTTTAACACCATACATTGCTCCTCCTCTCACGCCTGTATAATCTCTAAACGTCAATGGTGTTGAAGCATAGGTTGCTTTAATATTTAAGCGAATATCAGGATATTTATCTTCTAATAAATCAAGCAGTCTTTCTCCTTTTTCAAGCTTCATCTGTTTATAGTCGTTGCCTCGCTTTTCAATACCGGTATCAAACCATGGCTCCATTTCATTGTAATCCATGGGCGAAAGTAAAGTTATACTCTCAGCAAACCCTTTATGTATTGAGCTTTCCTTCATGTATAACATATAACCTTGTGGCCAGATACTTTCATCGTAATCGTCCAATCCCCATACCTCATTGTTTTTATAATAGTAAAAGTTGGCATTGGCATACTTAACGCTTCGTTCGTTTAAAACACAATATAAGCTGTAACATGAGATGGTTTGCTCTTGTTGTTGAAGCCGCTTTAAATAAACTTTACGAATATTAGCTCCTTCAACCATCTGCATGGTTGTTAATGGCTCAATATTAGAAATAACCTGCTTACCTTTAATCGGCTCACATCCTTCAATTTGAATTTCCTCAATTTTATCATTCTGACATACTAACCTGGTTACCCTCGCATTGATAATCACCTCACCTCCGTTGGCTTCAATAACATCTTTGAACGCTCCGGCAATCTGCCCACCTCCTTTAACCAAAGTCCATGCACTCTGCAGGTAGAAGACATTAATAATGGCATGTATAAACAACGAAGCCGACTCCTTTTTGCCTGCATACAACGAGTTGGAATAACAGAGAATATTTCTTAAGTCCAGATTATCCGTTAACGATGCTACAAAATCATACACATTCTCCCCTTCACCTTTCTTAGCTTCAAAATCGAAATTTAATATATTTCTTAAATTCACGATATCTACCGAATTGTAGATTTCAAGGATCTTATCAAAATAAGTAATAATCGCCTTTTCTTCTTCGGGAAATTGCTTGATGAGCTTATCCCTGAAAGCATCCACTCCTTGAGGAATTGCAAACTCATTACCGCCTGCCTGTAATACATCAAAGCCATTTTCATCAAGCTTCGACACCTCTATTTTATCGTAGATATTGAAGTAACGGAACAGAGTATTCAGAATCTGGCCATCTTCGTAGCTTCCAATGTAGTGCATGCCGGTATCAAACAGTTGGCCATTGCGCTTAAAGTCTTGCAAACAGCCACCAATTTGAAAGTGTTGCTCTAAGATGCAAACTTTATATCCCCTCTGGCTGAGGATACTTCCACAAGCTAAACCACCTAAGCCACTGCCAATGATTACTATATCATATGTATTTTGAACCGACATACAGCTATTCCTTTGTTAGTTTTTTATACAAATACTTTTCCCCTAAAAAGTGCGCACAGGTAAAAAAGGAAGATATAGAAACTCCAAGAATACCATGCATATTCAAATTCTGACCGGTAAACAGTAAATTCTTAATTCGCGATTGGGGAGTAATAATTGAGTACATCGGATTTTTATAATCCTTCACTACTCCATAGGCCGAACCATTGTACGAACCTGTATAATCGCGATAAGTTAATGGTGTTGAAGTATAATATGATACCATGTGAGATTTTAATCCTGGCATCTTTTGCTCAGCCATATTTATCAATTGCTCTGCTTTTTCTTGTTTAAAAGCCAGGTAATCGTCTCCTCTGTTTTCAATGCTTGTATTAGCCCATTGGCTCACTTCGGAGTATTTCATATAGGCAATGATACAAACACCATTGGCATAATCAGTTGTTTGATGGTTATAAACCGTATATAACAGACAGTTTTGTGGCCACTGCTGATGATTGGTTGTCCACACCTCATCACTCCTAAAGTAATGGTGGTTGTAGTTTTGGTATTTTATCGCCTTCTTTTTTAAAGTGATGTATACCGAAAACATTCCTATTGAATCTTCCTGATTCTGAATACGCTTCTTAAATACTTTTTTAAAAGCATCGTCGGGCAACAATGGCAATAAAGTTTTAGGGTGCAAACTGGAGAT
The DNA here is from genome assembly GCF_025499605.1 of Carboxylicivirga litoralis. GTDB lineage: Bacteria > Bacteroidota > Bacteroidia > Bacteroidales > Marinilabiliaceae > Carboxylicivirga > Carboxylicivirga litoralis. The sequence goes on from NZ_JAFMVC010000001.1 coordinate 26,853, forward strand.
TACATTCTTTCCTTTTAGTTGCTCGCCATTTTTAAGATGAATACTTGTTATTTGTCCTTTATCAACATCCAATTTGATGACTTCAGCTTTTCGTATAACTGCACCGCCATTGGCTTTCACTCCATTAGCAAGCACATTTGCAATGCCACTCCCCCCTTCTTTTATACGCCACGAACTTTTAATAAAAGAGTAATTAATCAACGCATGGGTATATAAAGCCGTAACATCCTGCTGTCCGGCATATAAAATATTGATACCGCCCAAAACAGCCTGCAAATCTCTATTGGAGGTTATGCTGTTGATAAAAGCTGAGGCCGACTGCGCCGTATAAGGGCTTTCTGTTGTAAAAGTATTGGTATCTGGATGAAGGTCGTACAGAGGGAATGAATGACAAACTTTATGCAACACATCCATGTATTGTTTGATGCCTTTCACCTCTGACGGAAAATACTGCATTAATGCAGCTGTATAGTTTTCTACTCCCTGTGGCAAAGCAAACTCCTTATCGCCAATGCTTACCAGCTCCGATTGGTTTAAATCGAGCTGTTTTAAAGTGATATTCCCTTTTATTCCAAAAAGGTTGAAGTACTTATCTAACACCTCTCCTTCGCCGAGGCTTTCGGTATAGTTCAGTCCAGTGTTAAATACCACACCATCCCGCACAAACGACTGCATCATACCACCAATACGATCATTCTTCTCGAGTACGCACACACTCATCCCTTCCTGACTGAGCAAATGTGCACATTGCAGACCGGATAAGCCACTTCCTATTATAACTACATCATACTCCATTGGCTGAAAGTATATAAGTTAGGTTGGACGTATATTTGGCGTTATCCACTTTTTCGAAGCCTAAACCTTTTTCTCGCGCAAACTCTTTAATAACTTCAGATGAAACAAAATCCAATTCGTAATCCATTTTATTAAAGCCGAGCAAACGTATTGAGAAGAACTCTGTCAAACGGGTAACACGTGTTCGTTTTTTCAATTCTGTATCGGCATCTCGAATGATAATAGTACCCTTATCGTTTAAGTTATTCAATGCCTTTTCAAGCACTTGAAGCTGTTTTTCTTTTGAGAAATAATGTAGTACATCATTAAATATGAATGTATCTGCTGCTTCAAACTCTTCAGCAACAACATCTTTCTCATAGAAACTGATGCATTCGTTATCTTCTGCCACCTGACGAGCCACCGCTATCTTATCACCATCATAATCCCAGCCAACAATTTCACGTTGCGGTGCCGTATAGCTTAACATATTGGCTAAGAAGCCATATCCACAACCTACATCAATAATCTTCCCTTGTTTTGGCACCAGCTCATCATAAAAGCGGTAGTTCTTTTCCAAACGAATCTTGACGCGCATATACCACTCCAAAACAGGCCCTTTGTAGATGTACTGATTAATTAGCTTATGTGCAAAATAATCCACATCCTGCTTTTGCTGCTTCAACTTTTCGTATTCGCTCCGGTAAAAAGCTGTCATCAGCTTTGCCTGTGGACGGTAGGTGATTCCTTTTTCAACATCAACCTCATTAACCTTAACTCTATCGAAGAACTTAAGAGTAATATGTCCTGCACGTAAAAAGAATTCTGTTTTAGGCATGCACTCATAGGCTCCATGCAACAATACCGGTAAAATATCGAGATTTAAGTAATCGGCCAGACTGAAAGCGCCTTGATGAAAGCGATTAATATTTCCGGTTTTAGTTCTTGTTCCTTCAGGGAAAACCAGCACTGAATAGCCCTGATCCACTTTTCTCTTTATCTTTTCATAACCTTTATCGATACCGGTATAAATCGGGAAGAAATCGATGTAACGAATGATAAAACCATAAAACGGATTCTTCCAAACCCACTCGTTAGTCAAAACGATAATTTTCGGACTCATCAATAGAATCAAAGCAATATCGAGGTGAGACTGGTGGTTACAAACCAATACAGCCGGTTTTGACAAGTCGAATTTATGCTTATCGATGTAATCTTTCTTAAACAAGAAATTAACTCCAACTACCAGCTTACATGTCAGGTAAACCAAATAGTGAATAATACTCTTTTTTGCCTTGGTAAAAAAGGGCGTTATTCGAAACACCAACACCAACAAAGACAAGAAGATAACGCCTGCCAAAAAGATTAGAAACGACGTAATAGAAACAAATACATCAATGGCGTGGATTGGAGCAACACGATGCTTACCCTTATTAACGACCAACAATTTAAACATGAAAGGTAAAATGGTAAAAGTGATAAGCACCACTGACAAAATACCCAACACTGTAACCAGAGCGATTGATTTAAGGGCCGGATGCTGAGCGAATATTAAAACACCAACACCAATCAAAGTCGTTGAAACGCTTAATAGGATTGATACTTTATAAGGTAGTAAGCTTCGCGATCCATATTTATGATTATTAATCATTCCTTGCATCAGGAATATAGAATAGTCGATACCCAGACCAAATATAAAGGTGCAAATGATGATGTTGAAAATGTTAAAATGTATATCAAAAAGCCCCATGAGGCCAATTGTCCATTGCCAGCTAATCACAATAGGAACAAAGGTTACCAAAGCCAATTCAATGCGCCCCCAAAATAAGAGTACAATTAAAAACACCACAACCATGGAATAGTTAATCAACTTCGAGAAATCATCTTTCAGCACTTCAAAAAAACGATTGGTAAAAAACTGCTTATCCAATATTAACAGCTCATCCTTTTGGCCAATGGCTTTAAAAAACTGAGGTTTGTTGGCTTGGTCCACTTTGCAGATAGTCACCATCGACACCTGTTTGCCCTGTTCGTTTATCAGATTACTCAAAAACAAGTCCTTAACCATCTTCTCATCTTTAACCGAGATGGTTTGAAAATCCTTTTTCAGTAGCTTATAAAACGCCTTAAAAGCATTGATTTTAAAATGAGAGGCCTCACCTGCGCTTGACATTTCGTTAACAACAGTGTCGATTCCTTTACCAGCCCAAAACTGATTCCACCTGTTGAGTTGTTCGCGTTGTTTCTTATCAGAAAGCAATAAAGTAGTTGGTGAGCTTAAAGAAGCTACTACATCAGTATTCTGCAGCTCACTAAAAATGTTTTGATTCTTTTCTAATGTCTGTAGTACCTCTTCTTGTGTATCGCCAGAAGCCACCACAAAAATAGCACTAGATGCTTCGGAGCTGATGCTTTTCAGTTTTTTCTCAGCTTTTGCCAATGACGAAGGCAGGTAATTGAGTTTGGCAATATCGGCATCGAATTGTATGGATTTACCCAGAAAGAAAAATAGCACTGACAACACAAGTACACTCCATATCCAGTACTTATGAGTATGCAGTTCAAAGGCTGCAATTCTATCGTAAAAACCTGTTTTTGTTTTCGCATTGTATTTTGCTTTCCCCTTAAACAATAAAGGCAGACAAATCAACACCAATACCGAAGCTGCTAAAACACTCAAGCCGGCAAACAAGCCCAATTGATTCAATGCCTGCGAGTTAACAACATTTAAACACAAAAATGCACTGGCCGTTGTTAAACTACTCATTATAACCGGGTCTGAAATATCTTTCAGAATACCTTTAGCCGAATGCCCATAACGAACATGCGAAAAGTAATGCAAAGAAAAATCGATGGATATCCCAATTAAAATAGCACCAACTCCCAATGAAATAGCCGATAAGTTGGTATATAAAACGGACAAAATACTCAGCGCCACTCCTACCCCAAGCACCACTGGTGTAAACAGGAAAAAGAGCACTCGAATATTACGGAACACAAAAAAGAATAGCAACAGTAAAAGCACCAATGCAATGGAAACAGTAACATAAACATCTCCCTTCACCCTATCGGCATTTGCTACGGCAACAGCAGTTCCTCCATAATACTCAACAGAAACATCAGCAGGCACCGAGTTGGCCAAATAACTGTTTATGCGATCAATTAACAGCCTGTTTTCCTTTGTATTTTTCGATGAATAGGCTGGTTCTAGAAAGCATAAAGCATGCTTTTTATCTTTGGTAAAAATATGTGATTGATGCAGGGTAAAATTCTTGTCCAACTGAAACGATTGCAAGCGCTCCAGAAAGCGCGGCACAATGCTTAATGGGTCTTTCAGAATATATCGCGCCGTACCAAAACCTGTTGGTGCGATAATACTTTTGTAATTCTTCTCCATTAAAGGCTGCAAGTGTTGCTTCTCGATTGTAGTATCCAGGTAGGCATAGTCTGCATCCGACAAATAAAACGGTAAGTTTCGGTAAAAATAATCGTATACACGAGCTATTGCACTTTCGTCAACACTGTTACGCACCGATTTCACATAGCTACTATCCGCTTCTAAAAAATTACTGAGCTCATCAACGACTTCTATTAACCGGCTTTCATCGCGCTGGCTACTATCCTTGAGCGAGACCATGAAAACAAGCTGATCGGCAAACTTTGAATTAGCAAATGTCTGGCTCATTTCTGCAATACGCTCATCCATTGGTATCAACGACGATATATCTTCCTCAAGATTAATTCGCTGAAGAAAAAACACAATGGCAAACACCAGTAAAGCAAAAGGAATAAGCGCACGCTTACCCCAACGATTGAAAACTGAGTGTATAGAAATGAAAAATTGATGCATTCGATTATTTTAATTTAGAAAACGACAATAGGAAATAGCTTAATAGATAAAACAAGGCTCCCATTGTTAAAGACAAGCCAACTGCCCCTACTAAATATTGTTTTATGTTGCTTGAAATAGAAGCGATATTCAGATCGGTATCCACCTCAAAAGACCCATGCCCCATCAGGAAACTTCCCATTACATAACTTAGATACAGTATAACAGGAATCATTGGTGGCAAACTGATGTTAGCTGCCACAAAAAAAACTGCTTTATTCAATTTTAGCCAATGAACAATTAAAAAACCAACCAACAACTGATAGCCCCAAATAGGGAATATGCCCATAAACACCCCAAAACCAATGGCAGCAGCCAGCTTAGCTTTTGTCTCATTGCCATTAATAATATGGGTACGGATAATTTCCTTCAGGCTTTTGCCTTTAAATTCACGAATCACCATTTTTGGCCGATGAATCAACAAGGCCAGTGTTACCAGTATGGTATTTAAGATGCTGATGCGTACAAAGTCTTTAAACGGTCGAAAATGTGTTACACGCTCTTCCGGGCTTGGATAATATACATCAATTGGGATGCACTTCACCTCAATGCCTTTCCAGGCTGAACGCACAATGATTTCGATTTCAAATTCATATTTTGAACAAAACCACTTCTTTTTCTCAAGCGCTTTTATTGGATACAAACGATAACCCGATTGTGTATCAGGCAAAGTCAAACCGGTTTCAACACCAAACCAAAAGTTAGAGAACTTGTTAGCGAAACCACTCGATTTTGGCTGTTCCTTGCCTTCCATAAAACGGCTACCAATCAACAGTGAATTCGGATCTTTCTCAATTTCGTTGATGAAAGTTGGCAAATCTTTGGCATAATGCTGCCCGTCTGAATCAATGGTAATAGCATAATGAAATCCGAGTTCCAGAGCCCTTTTAAAACCAGTACGAATAGCAAAACCTTTACCTCTGTTAACTTTATAACCAGCCTTTTCAATGCCATCAACCTGGCTTAGAATTTCTTCCGTATCGTCGGTACTACCATCGTTAACTACGATTATATTTGTAGTATACCCCTTTACATCGTTGATAACATCCAACAGTGTTTGGCGGTTATTGTAAGTTGGTATGATAACACAACACTTTAAGCGGTCGAATTCCTGCACTATTGTTTTATTCATCGCTTTAGGTTTTTGCTTGTGAATAAACAGCTCTCACTTTCATGCACTTGGTATCGCCATTGTGCATCAATGCATTAACATTTATACTGTTGTCGTCCATCGTTTTGATACTAACCTCCAACAAAAACAGATTGTTATCGTTAGGGTTTATCAGGTTCAAAAACTTGATATCACGAGCTTTGCTTAATTGATAATCGGCATTTAACTGCTCATTCAACACCTCTTTCAGCATTTGCACCTGACAAACACCAGGTGTAACCGGCATTTCAGGAAAGTGACCATCGTAAACCGGGCTATCTGTTTTGAGCTTTATTTCGGCTACAAAACCTGCCTCAGTCTTTTCCTTTATCGAGTATGTAAAAAAACTATCAATTAACATCTTATATCTCTTTAATATAATGCCGATGTATTAATGATTAGTGTTAAGGAGTTTGCGAACTGAACACTAAAATCATTAAACAATCGGTACTAGCTATATTTTAATAATTTCAGGTTCATGCTAAAACGAATACCTGTATGCTTGTAATTAATCACCGTAGGAATCGTTTTGTAATCTTTCAATTCTGCACGAACGCCGTTTATCAACCTTCTTTTTTTAATGCGTATAATCGTTCCTGCTTCGTTAAGCTGGTAAAAATATCCGGCTTCACTTTTATACACATTATTTTTCTTTGGCTTTAAGCAATCAATATGATTTACCAATAGTGAAAAGTCCTCAGCCAGTACTTTTTGCGCCATCTCGCTCTGAAACAAGCTGCTGGCTTTTTTCAGTTCGATTCCATTACTCGAACTATAATATTCACATAGCGTTAAACCCACTTCACTCATCAATACGATGTTGTGCCCGTTTTGTTCCTTATCTTTTTTAATCAGTAATAAACCAGAAAAGAAATTACCAAACACCTCGATATTAACTTTGTATAACGCCGATTTTCCACCAGCCAGCAATGGAGCCTCTAGTTCTGTATTCCGATTAACAGTTGTGGTCTGCCTGGTGGATGAGCAAGACACTATTAACAGACTAATCGCAAGAAAAAGTATTCGCTGGTAATGTCGCATTAAACACCTTGTTTATAAATTTTATTTCAGTAAAATCATCTTCCTGCTCAAACATGATGACTTTGTTAACCGAGAAATCATCCACATTAATGTGCATTTCAATTTTCCGAAGCACCTCTTTCATTTCTTCTACCTGTGGTTCCATAAAAACGATGTACTCCTTGCCAGCTTTAAAAGCACTAACGCCGAATTTTGAATCGGTAAAAATGGTTCCATTCACCGAACTGATAATCAAATCACTTATCTGCGAAAACACTTGATTCGACTCAATATCATATTCATTGATTCTACCATCCGTTTTTATGCTGAACTTGCCATCATTTATCACAATCAGATATTCAAACGGCTCTTTGTATTCCCACTTCAGGCGATTGTTTTTATCAAAAACCAGTTTGCCGGTCGAACTAACTACTGCATCCAGATATTCGAGGTGTTTGTTTTGCTCAAAATCGCAACTCACTGAAACTAAACTGGCCGTTTTTGATAACATTTCGCTTTTTAAATCGTCAACTGCTATTGAGGTTCGACTTTGAGCCAGGCCACTTGTTGAAAGAAACATCAAAACAAGGGTGCAGATACCCATTGTGTTTTTGTATATATTTTTGTGCTTCATGATAATGCGATTGAGTTTAATTGTTGAGCCTGACAATATTTTAAAATCTCTTCTAACTCCTGACAAACATACTTATTTGTATCATGTAAAAGAATAATAGAGCCGGGCTTAACCCTTTTCTTTACCAAAGCAATGACCTGCTCGGGTGTACGGCAGGTATCTTTTGTACGAATACTCCAACCGATACATTTTTTATCTAATGATTTAATGGCGGCAGCCACCAAGTTATTGGTTACACCATAAGGTGGTCGAAACAAATTATTAATCTCAACGTCAAGTCTGGTAAACTCGGTATCTGTATTACGAATTGATTCCTTAATCTTTTTCACCGACCAAATTGGAAAAGTTGGTGCATGCTCAAAAGTATGATTCCCAACACTATGTCCTTCTGCAATAATGCGTTTCAATATATCTGCATGTTCGCTAAGCTTGTTTCCAATGCAAAAAAAAGTGGCCTTCGCATTGTACTTAGCCAGAATATCAAGTATTTGTGGCGTATTCTCCGCACTTGGTCCATCGTCAAAGGTAATGGCCATTTCATTGTTGGTTGTATCAAGCTTAGAAACGGAGGTTACAAACAGATTCAATCGCATGATTGAAACGCCTAAAACGAGAATCGTCATAAACACCAATGTCAATAAGCTAATAAGACTAATGACTAAAGTACTTGTTTGTACCACAAAAATAACGGACAAAACACCCAACAGGTAAAGAGTTATTAGCCAGTAGAAACGCATGTACTTAGTTTTTTGACAAGACTATTAAGCTTTGTTCGCCACCAACATTGTTATAGATCACCACATTATTGTAGTTGTTAAAATCCATACCACTTTTTAACCAACACTGAGGAATCGTTTGTTCTTCAATGATTTTTGATGCTATCCACAGGGCCATTGATGAAGCGGTACCAAACTCGCCCATAAAAGGCTTATACCAAACATATGGTTTACCTTCGAACTTGTGCTGAAAAGCTGAGTAAGTGGCATCGTTTTCAGCCACATCACCACCAATTACCACATCAACATCATTGATACTTAGGTTAAAATGTTTGAGTTCTTCTTCGATATTGCAGTCTGGTGAATTAATAATCTTCACACCCTTTAGCTCAACAGAGCTTTCCTCGGTACTTAGCACAAAGAAACTTCCTCCTTCGCCTAAAGTTGCCTCTTTGTAGCAATCCAGGTCTTTGGTCAGTTCATAGCTTACTTCTGGCAGCTCATCAACTCCACCAACCAGCACATTATTTGCTTGTTCATCGAGTAGCATCAATTGAGCATCTAACAAGGCACACTCAAATGAATTGTGCATTTGTGAGAAGGTGAAATTATAGTTGGTGCACTTCAGCAAAAGCGCTAACTGACCGGCAATGGTATTATGTGTTGACTGAATAAAATGTGTTGGATTAGGTAACTCCTCGTTTTCTTCAATCAACTGCGTTAAAAAACTGGCTGTATCTTTCAGGCATCCAAGAGCTGTTCCCACAATGATAGCATCAGGCACTTCAATGTTAGCCTGCTTTAAAGTCGATAAACTACAAGTCACACCATTGCGGATGATTGGACTCATTCGCCTTAAGAGCTTTGGGCTAATAAATTTCTTATAATCAGGCTTAAGACAAGTTAAGCCGCCATTTTCAGGCAAGCTTAATTCAGCTGGCAATGCACTTTCAAATGTTGCCTGCGCACTAATACAATCCGATGATTTTATATATAGCTTCATATTATTTCGAAAAAATCACAGTTGAATTATTGCCTCCAAACCCAAATGAGTTGGACATCACATTATTGACTCCCTTTCCTTCAAGCACCTTTGTATTCGGAATTAATTCCAAATCTTCAATGGCTTCCTCAAAATTAAGGTTGGGATAGATAATATCGTTCTGAATAGCTAACACCGAGAATACGGCTTCGATACCTGCTGCTGCAGCTAAGGTATGACCTGTATATGCTTTTGTTGATGAGAACTGTGGTACCTTCCCTTTTCCAAACAGGCGATTAAGCGCAACACCTTCCGACAAGTCATTGTTGTTCGTGCCGGTGCCATGTACATTCACATAGTCGATATCATCGGTTGATAAACCACTCATTTCCAAAGCTTGCGACATGGATGAAAAAGCGCCATTTCCTTCGGGTGAAGAAGCTGTTTGGTGGTAAGCATCATTGGCATTGGCAAAGCCCGGCACTTTACAAAGAAAGTGGTTCGCATCCTGCTCTTTTTCAAGAACAAGATAACCGGCACCCTCAGCCAGGTTGAGTCCTTTACGATTTTTATCAAATGGCTTACAATGTTCTGTATCCAGAATCATCAAGGAGTTAAAACCATTTAAGGTAAACATGGTTAACGCATCTACACCACCCACCACAACACGATCTACAATACCATGTCGCAATAATCTCACTCCGTGAATCAAAGCATTGGTACCAGACGAACAAGCTGTATTAAGCGTTGTGTAATAACCTGTTGCTCCAATAAAATGGGCCAACTGTCTGGTTGAATCACCACAAGGGTGAGTCTGCAAATAGGAATGATCAGCTTGTTTCAGGTATTTTTGCTCGGTAACGTCCATTCCTCCAACGGTGGTTGATGAAACAACACCTGTGCGCATTGCTCCATTTGATGCTTCAGCCATTTGCATAGCTTCCCGACCAGCTAACATAGCTAGCAAAGCAGTGCGGCTATATTTATCTGCATCATTATGAGATAAGCCCAACATGGCCACCAACTCTTCGTTGCTTCGTTTTACCTCTCCTAACTTAAATCGCTCTTTATGAACTGTATTCAAATATTGAATAGGCTCAATACCGGCACGTTCATTTTTCAACGAGCTAAAGCATTCCCGGACATTTGTCCCGATAGAACAAACAACGCCAATACCTGTTACAACAATACTATCATTCATTACTCTAGCGCTTGCTTTCGATATAATCAGCCAATGTCTGAACCGAAGTCATAATATCTTTACCTTGCTTTGGATCAGCGATTTTGATACCGTATTCTTTTTCAAGTAACACAATGATTTCCAAGGCATCGATAGAGTCCAATGCTAATCCATTATCGCCAAAAAGTAAATCATTATCATCGATATCTGACACCTCAAAATCTTCAAGGTTTAACTGTTCTATTAATTGCTTTTTTAATTCTTCTTTCAATTCGCTCATAACTCTCTATTTTTTGTTCTGACATAACATCAGCTTAGCACTATAATCACCATTTCTATTCACTTCAACCCAGCCTACAATGGCATATTTGCATGGCGTAGAGTTAAACAGACAGGTAGTATAGTCTAAAAGTTCTTCTTTATTATATGATGGCTGTACGAAGAACATATGTTCTCCATAAAATTTGTTTCGGATACTAATTTCACCAATCACAATGTTTGGCAAAGTATATACAAACACCGATGGGCTTGGTATGTCAGCAATAGATTCCTGGTACTTCACATCGGTATGTAATGATGAAGATGCATTAGCTAAAATAATAGCCACCTCATCTGTTTCATTCGCAATACCTTCATTAAGCAACAGTACTTCTGAGGCCAAAAAACCAAGTTTACTCAGATGATCCATCTTAAAATACTTGTTGTATTTCAGGTTAAGCTGCTTATACAACGATTTTAAAAACGGTCCTAAATCGCTGGTTTCACCTGTGAAAAACTCAGACTGATTGATCAACACCTTGCCGTGCTCAATGCTAACTTCTTTAATTATCTGATTATTCTCCATGCTTTTTAAAATAAACAGCAGCATTGCAACCACCAAAGCCCGACATTAATTTCAATAAGCCATTAACCGGCTTCTGTATGTTTTCTTTAGTCACATTAACCGGCGCAACAACACCTTGCTCAACCGTTCCCTTGGTACCAATAACCACATTATTTTGCATGGCTAGTATAGAAATGATTGACTCAATAACCCCGGCAGCTCCCAATGTATGACCAAAATAGCCTTTCAATCCACTTACCGGTATCGTTTCGTAACCAGCCCGACTAATGGCATGCGATTCCATGTCGTCGTTGTAAGGCGTTGCTGTTCCATGGGCACAAATGCAATCCACTTCTTCATTGGCTCCAACTGTTCTTGTAATAGCTCTGTATAAGCCCTCGCCGGTGCGCGATGGACCTGAAATATGGTTGGCATCATTAGAAATTGCACCACTCACCACTTCAACACATGCCTTATTGGTATTATCCGCTTTAGATAGAACTACGCTGGCCACACCTTCGCCCAAAGTTAATCCATCGCGATTGGCATCAAATGGTTTACAGGGCTCAGGACTTAAGGATTGAAATGACTGAAAACCTGAAACGATGAATTTCGATAAGATATCAGCTCCTAAAATAATTACATTATCGTATTTGCCAGCATCAATATATCTACGTCCGATAACAAAAGCAGCTAAACCAGAAATACAGGCATTGGAAATAACCTGCGGTGATGATTTGAACCCAAAATAATTGGCAATCTTATTAGCTGTTGTTGCCAACAAGGCATCCACCGCATGAGGATTGTTGGTAATTTCTGTGATATTTCCCTTAGTCGTACTAAAAATAAAACCAGTGCGCTCACTTTTAACATCAACACCATCCAGCACTTCATTTAAAGATAAAATGCATAATTGTTCTAACTTAGTGTATGCTTCAGCGTTGGCGATACCAGATATTTTATCCTTAAGAACCTCCATATTAAGCAATGCAGCCTGAAAATCAGTATCAGACAATTCGCCCTTCTTACGCAAAGCAATACCGGATTGTCCTGCCACCACTTTATCAAAGTTTTCCTGACTGGTACAACCCAATGGAGAAATAATATTGTGCGCTGCTACTCTTACCATTTTACAATTTGTATTTGGTTTTCCATGCGGCATAAAAAGCAGGATTGGTCAATTGCAAGTCACCATTGGTATCCAGAAACACCTGAATAGTTGTTGCTTTTGCCACTACCTTGTTATCCGACAGCCTTCTTATTACATAATCGAAGTAGATTTTAGCCGCATCTACACTTTTAAATATGGTTTTGATTTCTAAGTCATCACCGTATTTAACCTGATTTTTATAATCAATATCCACTTTTACAATTGGAATCATAAAACCCTGATTGTAAACATCAAAGTAGCCTAATCCATATTGTTTACCAAAAGCCTCGCGCCCATCTTCCAAAAACTTCACATAGTTACCATGCCAAACAATTTGCATGGAATCAACCTCACTAAACCGAACTTTGGTCGTGGTTGTATTGATTAATTCTTTCACTTCTTTATTAATAATTAGTCAACTCTTTGATTGTTAAAATCAACAAGTAGTCAAGCTCATTCAAAAAACGTAGAAAATATTGTTTAATCTTCTTTCAGAAAAATATTCAATACACACTTTGCCAAGTCCTCGTTATTACACGTTACAATGCCCTCGGCAATATTAACACCCATGGCATTGTTCAAAATAGTCACCTGTGTTTCTAACACATCACCTACTCTTGGGCTCCTAACAATTTCCAACTGCTTAACCGAACCAATAAAGCCTATTTTAACAGCGCTGTTGTTTTGTTTCGCATTACAGCCTTCTAGTGCTGCGGCTGTCTGAGCCATATTCTCAATTAAACCGGCCTCTTCAAATAGATTTCCGTTTACAAACGGGCTATCTGCTTTAATCTGAAATGTTGTTTCAACCTGCGTCTCAGTAAAACGAGTCACTGCATCAATAAAAACAAACGGCGGACGCTGTGGTATCAGCTCTTCAACAGACCAATTTATGTTTGCTCCGGAATTCACCTTATTTCTTCTTACAGATTAGCAATGTATGGCTAACACCAATGTTTTCAACGGTCTCTTCCACTTCCAGTCCAGCTTTTTCAACCAACGCCAACATATCTTCGGTATGATACATCTGACTGCAACCGTTAGCTATGTTAGTGAAATACAATGATGTGGCATGCAAACTATAAGTTGATGCTTCGAACTCCTGATTATCCCAGTAGGTCTCAAGAATATAAACACGTCCGTTTTCATCAATCGCATTGTTTGAGCGCTTCAAAAGCTCAAGTATATCTTCTTGTGAGAAACAATCCAGGAACTGACTCATCCATACAATATCTGCTCCCTGAGGGAAAGCATTTGAATGGTCTAATAAGTTAATTGGATGACCATCTACACGGTCTGAAAAACCATTCTTTTCGATGTTTTGCTTCGCCACATTTAACTGACCTGGCAAATCGAGGATGGTGACTTTCACATCCTCATTGTATTTGGCACACTGAATAGAGAACTTCCCGGTGTTGCCACCCACATCCAAAATGCGTTTTGGATTATTGCGGAAAACAATTGGCATAATCTCAGGGAAAGCATAATCAGAGTAATAATGGTCGAAAGCAAACCAGCTTTCTTTCGCTTTTTCTGGCAAATGAGCTAAGCCTTCATACACAGTTGGCCAATCGCCAAATTCTTTTAATCCGGTGGGTTTACCTTCTTTGATAGAATCTTCAAGCGTAAACATGCCTTTGTAATTAACATCTTGCGTAAAATCCATATTAACGCGTGTTAATTCATCGCTTAAAATGTACCAACCTGTCTTGGTGATTTTATATACATCATTTTCAACCATTACCATTTCCAGGCTTAAGCCTGCTTCAAGCAGAACTTTTACTCCGTAAACAGATAGATTAAGTTCTTCAGCAATGGCTTCAATGGTGATGCCTTTTCGCTTTGATTTAATTAATTCAAGAATTCCCAGGTTTCGTAAAGCCAAGGCAGCCTGAAACATAATTGGGGCAAATGCAATTTTTTGGGCATCAAACTTAGCCTGTAATGCCGATTTGGTGTCTTTTCCGTAGGTTACTGACATAGATTTTTATTTTTCGCTGTTCCAAAACTTATGGTAGTTAAACCATTGTAATGGATATTTCAGCACCATCTTTTCTAAATATTGAACGTATTCAAATACCATTGTTTCCGTGCTTGCCTTTTTAAGGTCAGGTTTGCGAAAACGTGGGTAAACTTTTCCTTTGGTAGCATAAAAGTGATAGTGGCGATTGCTTTCTTTGAGTGTAAACACAAAGCTGACTGGTATCGAATAGCGACTAGCCAGCATCATAGGACCGATTGGAAAGGCTGCTTTAGCTCCTAAAAAATCAAGTTCTACAATTGGGCTTCCTTCAACAAAACGATCGCCATGCATGGCCACCAACTCTTTATTTTTAAAGGCTTCAATCACACTAAACATGTGCGACATATCGTCCTTTATTGGAATGATATTGACCTTCTTTTCTTCCATTGCTTTTTCCAGGACTTCTTTCAGGTTTTGGCGTTCAACCTCCACCATCAGAATATTTATCACTGAATCAACTCGTTCAAGCAATTCGCCGGCCACTTCCCAGTTACCCATGTGAGCCCCTAAAAGTAAACCGCCCTGCTTGTTTTCAACCAGTTCGTGCAAATACTCTTCGCCTTCAAAATCAAAGGTAAATTGCTCTTTCTGACCCGAAAGAATTGCAATTTTATCAATCAATACCTTGCCTAAAAACACATAGTTGCCATAAATGCTTCGTATGGTTTTAAGCTTGCTATAATTCAGCCTTTTATGATAAAAGTGGAAAATCGATTTCTTGTTTGAGAAAATCAAATAAAAAAACGAAACCGGTCTAAGCAAAAGATAAGCTAATCGAACATCTTTCTTCAACAAAGAAATAAAGATTCGATACCCTAGCGGACTTCCTTTTGACTTCCCCGTCCACTTGCTCATTAGGCGTTCTTTTCGATATATTCGTATAAATCAGCCAACACACGGATATCTTTCATCTCTTCGCGCTGCACTTTAAAACCGAATTCTTTCTCGATAATTACTACGATGTCAACAAAATCAAGACTCTCTAAGCCTAAGTCATCAATCAGGTGGGCATCATCGGCAATAACATCCTGCTCAATCTCAAATTCGTCGATCAAAAATTCATCAACAATTTTTTTAATCTCTGTTCTTTCCATGTTTGTTGTCGGTTATATTCTTCTCTAATCCTTATTTCTTATACTTCGATAAAATTATCGTTGAGTTCGTTCCGCCAAATCCAAATGAATTCGAAAGAACTGTATTTAATTCCTTTTCAGTCGTTTGACTTATGATATTCAACTTGGATGAATCTTCATCAGGCGATTCAAAGTTGATATTTGGTGCAATAAACGACTTATCCATCATGATTGATGAATAAATTAATTCGCTGGCACCACCCATCCACATCTCATGGCCCGTCATTGATTTGGTAGAACTAATTGGCGTTTTACAACCACCAAAAACGGTATTTAACGCACGTGCTTCCATGGTATCACCTACTGGCGTAGACGTGGCGTGTGCATTTACATAGTCGATATCCCTGGCCGCCATATTGGCATCTTGCAGGCAACGCTCCAATGAGATGGTTGGTCCTTCCTGGTTTGGTACCGAAATATGGTCGCCATTAGAAGAGAAACCATATCCATTAATTTCAGCCACTATGTCCGCTCCTCTTTTTAAAGCCGATTCCAATGTTTCAACCACCAACGATGCTCCTCCTCCACTTGGAATCAGTCCATCCCTGTTTTTATCAAACGGACGAGACGCTGCCTGTGGGTCATCGTGACGCACTGAAAAAGCTGATAAGCCATCGAAGCTCCCCATTGATTCAGGGTTAATCTCCTGTCCTCCTCCACATAATACGATATCCTGATAGCCATGTTTAATCAGGAAATAAGCCATTCCCACTGCATGCGAGCTACTGGCGCAAGCTCCACTAACCGTAAAATTTATACCACGAAGCTTGAAAATAACCGACAAGTTCATAGAAATGGTTGAGTTCATGCTCTGGAAAATTGAACCTGAACCTAACAAGGTAGTATCTTTTGTTTCGCGAACACGGTCGATAGACTCAATTACAGGAATGGAAGAACTATCGTTACCATACAGGATACCCACTTCGTTCTTTTCTAGGAAATCCATGTCGATTTTAGCATTTTCAAATGCTTCAACCGTGGCCATATAAGCATATTCACCCTGCTCAGGAATACCAATACGTTGTCGGCGCGACAAAAGCTTTTTAAGATTAGGGCGTTCCAACTTACCTGTTAGCATCGATCTAAAACCTAGTTCTTTGCGGTTCTCATCCAATCCAATGCCCGAGGTGCCTTTGTATAATGAATTGGTAACTTCTTCAATATTCTTTCCAAGAACCGAATAGATTCCAACACCTGATATAACAACTCTTCTATCCATAGTAATTAGCTATACATTCCGCCGTTAACAGCAATTGTTTCACCTGTAATATATGAAGCATCTTCAGATGCCAGGAAGCCTACCACGCCAGCCACTTCTTTGGCCTCTCCGAAACGATTTAACGGGATCATTTTTTTCCACATTTTTTCGTCGATGTGTTCAGTCATTTCGGTTTTAATAAAGCCAGGAGCAACACAGTTAACCGTCACCTTCTTTTTACCAACTTCCATAGCCAAAGACTTCGTTGCTGCCATCACAGCGCCTTTTGACGCTGAGTAATTAACCTGTCCCGGATGCCCTTTCTGACCCGATAAAGACACAACATTAATAATTCGTCCGAATTTATTAACTATCATACCTTCCAATACCTGACGAGTGACATAAAAGAAACTGTTTTGATTAGTGGTAATTACTTTGTTCCACTCATCATTGGTCATAAAAACCATCAGGTTGTCGGCTGTAATACCTGCGTTATTAACCAACACATCAATATGCTGATCATTTTTGCTCATCCAACCACCCAATACATCACTTACTTCATCAGCACTCGAAACATCGAATGGTAATAATTCACCTTTACCATCCTGTTCTTCTATTTCAACAAGTACCTTTTTGGCTTCTTCATGATTTGAACGATAATTGATCAGCACATAAAAACCTTGCTCAGCTAATTTTAATGATACAGCTCTGCCTATTCCTCTTGAACCACCTGTAACTAATGCGTACTTCATTACAATCTAATTTACTATGCCACTTACTTGCCTTTTGGCAATTCTACATACGTATTAAACAAATGATTAACCATACGCTCAATCTCCTCGTATTTAGGCGTGTCTTCAACAAAAACAGGAACAATCGCTCTTAGTTCATCATAAATATTTTTGGTGAATGAAGAGAGTTTATCAGCTACTTTCAAATAATCGATAGCCTGCAGTAAAGCCATCATTTCAATAGCCTGTACCTGGTAGGCGTTATCAATAACACGTTTTGTAAGCATTGCCGAGTTAGTACCCATACTCACAATATCCTGGTTATCGTTATTAGTTGTGATACTATGCACGTACATTGAATTGGAAAGCGTTTGGTTTTCGGCCGCTGTTGAAGTAGCCGTAAACTGCACACCCTGCATACCCAGATTAAGCCCTAATGTACCTAAGTTGACAAACGGAGGTAAGATTTCGTTGATCTTGCTATTGAATAAGAATGCGATTTGACGCTCAGCCAGCATAGACACGCGTGTTACCGCTAACTTCAACTTATCCATCTCCAATGAAACGTAATCGCCATGGAAGTTACCTCCGTGATATACATTTTCATTTTCAACATCCACAATTGGGTTATCGCTTACCGAGTTGGCTTCATTGATAACAACATTAGTAGCCGCCTCAACTGTTTCATGAACAGGACCTAAAATCTGCGGTACACAACGCAATGAATAATATTCCTGTACTTTTCTTTTAAAGATGCGTTCATCGGCATTATTCGTAAAAAAGTGATCTTCACGACGAGAAATCAATTGACTGTCACCTAAAATATTTCTCATGGCAGCAGCAATTTTATCTTGTCCATTATGCTTCTTCACCGAGTTAAGCACAACAGAAAAGTGATCGTCAAACGACATCACAATCTCGTTAAGCATCACCGAAGCAATCAACGACCAGTTTAATAACTGCTTTGACTTGATAACATTAACCAAACCAACGCCAGTCATCACGGAAGTACCATTGATTAACGATAACCCTTCACGCAACTTCACCTCAATTGGCTCTACATTAAGCTCTTTAAAAACTTCTTTTGTAGGTCTGAATTCACCTTTGTAGGTCACATGACCTTCGCCGATAAGCACTAATGCCATGTGAGCCAGTTGCACTAAATCGCCACTAGCTCCTACTCCACCATGCTCTGGCAAGAAAGGATAAATATCAGCGTTAATTAATTGTTGCAATAGCTTGATGCAGGAAGGGTGAATTCCAGAATGTCCCTGCATAATAGCTCGCATACGAACAAGCATTGACGCTTTGGCATAGATAGAAGGGATTTTCTTCCCGGCTCCTGCCGAATGGCTTCGAATTAGGTTATATTGTAAATCGATTAACTTATCATCGTCAATACGATACTGAGCCATTGGCCCTAATCCGGTATTAATACCATAAATTACTTTGTCTTTTGTGAACTCTTTTAAGAATTCGAAACTCTTCTCGACAATACTATAACTCTCTGAACTAACTTCAACTTCATCACCATTTATTAGGATGTTAAAAACATCTTCCATGGTTAATGGTAGTTCGCTATTTAACCTTATCATAAATGAACAATTGCAACGTATAATTAATAAGGCTGCAAAGAAAGCAAAATCTTATTAATTTTTAACATATGCGCAATCATTGTTTTTCCAAAAAATGATAAATAGTCGAACTTTAATGATGAGTGGACACATTAGATTTTTTAACTCTATAATCGAATCCATTCAACAATTGCTGATACATCGTAAACACTTCATCTTTACTGTCAGGCATATCGCCAGTGAAGAACGAATGGCTATTGTAGCGAGGCTTCTGCCGCCCAATTATTTCTGACATATCAATATAGTTAACAGCACCTAATCGTTCGCTTTTAACACGCACACCAAGTGGTCGCTTCGAATGTGTAAATAGCCGAAGACCTCGGAGTAAAAAATCGTGCCTATTGGATATGATATATATGTTGTTTTGAATACTAAGTTTTGATAGCCACTCAGCATGGTTTTTATCGTTAACAGCTGCACTGTTCAATATAATATTGTCAAAAGGGCGCACTTCATTATTGCCCTGCAAATAGAATGCATAATCTTTTAAAAACTGGTTGCCTAAACTGTGTGCCATTAAACTTACCTTCGCATCAGGATTTTTCTTAGCAAACTCACCACGCAACGAAAGAAAAAAAGCGAACTGTTGTTGGTGCTGACGAATAATGTTTTTGGCTTGCCGAAGATTTGTTTGTTTCCCTTTACTATTTCGATATGGCCAATAGAAGAAAATAACTCGGACGCCATAGCTTCGTTGAATTTGGAGCGAACGCTTAATTACATCGTCTAATTCTTTACCATATCCATGAACATAAAATAAAAAATTACGCCCTTGAGCCTCTTTATCATTTTGAATATCGCCAACACTAACGGATTTATACATTACCGTATCCTCTGTATTGACTAATTGAAATATACTATTTGAATTGTTTTCTTTTATTGCCTCTTTGTTTAACAACAGATTACTATCAATATCATCTCCGGACGCAACAAAATAAAGTGTTTCAGACGAGGTAACTTCAGCAAAACAAGCAATTAAAAAGGTCAGTATGAATAGCATTCTAAGCATAGCCACAAACATTAATTGTTTAAGATATAACGCTTAATTACTATACATTGTTCTTTTAAGGAACATTTCAAATTACGTAACAGAAACTTAAGACAAGTTATACTCCACGCCTAAAAACACAACTACTAAGTCTCTAGTATTTTTAAGAATTTCTTTTGGAAAATGGATATACTACTTCCCTTGGTTACATCCCAACAAAGTGTCGATGATAAAATCCTTTTCGGTGGAGAATAGATAAGACAGGGGGTGTCAAAAACCTTAGCGCTTTAGCATTTTTTCCGACAAGACTGATGTACATTACCAGGTTGCTAAACCTTTCATGCTATTAAAACATGATGACCAAATCATCATTCTATATAGAAAAAGAACAAGTCACAATTGCTGGTAGAATTTTATACCTTTTGGTGTACGTTTACACCGGAACAAATGAACATTGGAATCAGGCAACTGCAACCTGTTCTATTCAACTGAGACCCAATAAGAGGTAAGGCAAAAAGGTCTAATAATAAAACTCAATATTATAGTCTCAGGTATATCTTTATGACAGATGATGGCGTAAATCAGTCACCCATTTACTGATTCGCTCATCTGTTTTATCACTTTCGTTATCTTCATCAATAGGCAAACCTACAAACTGGCTTTCAACTTCTGCCGTTGAAGCATCATAGCTGTAGTCTTCAACCGACACCATACCTACAAGCTCACAACCTTTGTTAGCAATGGCATTATAGATTGTTCCCATACCATCTACAAAAGTATCCGGATAAGCATCGGCATCGCCTAAGCCGAACAAAGCCACTTTTTTACCTTCTAAATTGGCAGATTTAAGCTCGCTGATAAAACCTTCCCAGTCATCTTGCAAATCGCCCAACCCCCATGTGCTGGTTCCTAAAAACAAAAATTCATACTTTTCAATTTCTGAGGCAGATGAATCTTCAACATTAATCAACTCAGCTACATTATCAATTTGTGCATTGATAGCTTCTGCTACGTTTTGGGTATTACCGGTACTTGTACCGTAAAATATTGCTGTTTTCTTCATTTTATTGATTGTTTTGAGTCACACAAAATTATTGGCCTTATCCTTGTAACACAATCGCTATTAGTTGGGCTTTTCATTACTAAATCATAAACACAGCTACTCCTTCCCAAAGCACCTAATTCATTCATTAAAAAAGCATTCCCCAAATGAACTCCCAACTTATTGCTACTAACAAGTAATGATGACTAGTTAGTACCCGGTTGAATACCTATCTCTTTAACTGATAAAAATGAATCTGGAACAAATACATCTTTCTTGCATTTTAGTAAGCGTTGCAATTCTTTTAATTCCCGTCCATTAAGCATCATCGAAGCATTTTTATGACCGATCGGAACAATTATTTTGCGCGAATACACAATGTCAGAATTGAGTGCTTCGTAATAACAGCCATCCATGCGGGCAAAGCACCTTTGAAAGTATTGAAACTCCTCTTTATTGAATGAGAATAAAAAATTATGAAATTCTATATGAATCTTTTCACAATTGGGACAAATAAAAACACGACCATTAGGTGTTTGACTTAGAACTCTATCCATAGACAATTTTTATTTCGAATATGGAAGAATTTCTAATCTCACACAATCCCTAAATATTGGGAAAAGTGGATCAAATCGAATAACCCGCTTAAGCCATATTACCGTATTGATCTTGCCCGAACACTTCTATAACTCAATGAAATAATCAATGGCAACAACACACAAAGCACAATACCAATTGCTACATGAGTTAAAGAAACAAGATATACCAAACCAATAATTGCTCCAATCAAAAACATACCCAAAAACATGCGTAAAGTCTGTTCTCCTTTATTTACCATTTCTCGTGCCTGAGAAAAAGGCAGGGGATTAGCCTGAATACGTACCAATAAAATAGCCAATACAGCACTTAAGCCAGCACCTAAGAATACATAAGGCAACACACTGATGCCCCAAATCCAGATGATTGGAATCAAATACAACACCTGCAAAGGCAGGTAAAATGTAAATAACATGGCTTTTATGGCTCCAGACTGAATATGGTACCTCTGGCTTGTTGAAGCCATATCATATATCCATGCAGCTTTTGGTGTATCGGTATATGGTATAACAGATATGCCAATAGTTCCGAAGAAACCTGTTAACACAAATAATAAGTATTTTGACGAGTTTGCCAATTCCGCTATATAGCTTGAGAAATCATTAATTTCAGGTTTTAAAAATGCAATTACCATTATTAAACTGTAGGCAAACATCGGGTATACCTGTTGTTTAAGCTTACGGTCACTTTTGATATGCTGCATTGTAAATTGCCAACCTGCCTTTTCAACTTCCGACACACAAAGCAAAGCCACTAGTTTATTTTTCCACCCTTTGACTGATTTTTGTTCAACTGGTTTCGCATCTTTCGCATTTCCAGTTCTCGATTCGGATAAGAGAGCTGTAAAACCCAATGAGAGAGCACGTATTAGCAATAAACTTCCCAGAGCCAGAATACCTACTGCTATACAAGTCAAAATAACATCCATTGAAGTGCCTACGCCCGTAATAAACTTTGTTAAGCCAGCAAACCATACCGATGGTAACAAATAGGCCCACCAAACAGGCTTAAACATGAGTGTTTCAACATTTGCATTTTCCATATAATGGGGCACCAACTGGTAGCTTGCCATAATAACAACTGCTAATGCTATTTGAAAATAATTAAGCACATCTTTAAAACGTTCGGCACTTATAAAACGAGCCAGCCCCATATAAAAACCAACTGCCAAAATTAAAGTAAACCAGGCACAAAGAATCACTGCTACTAAAAACACGACGGACAATAAGCCATGGCTGATAGCTAAATAGATGGCAAACGGCAAACTAAGTGCTAAAGCGATGTTGCTCATATAAACTGTTATATGTGCCAAACGAACCAATAATAAAGTACGTGAGGTTACAGGGCGTGGCAGCAATATTTGGTTTTCATTATCATCAAATAAAACAGCTGTAAACTCGGTTAGAAGTATAGTTCCCTCAAAAACAATGAGAAATGCAAAAAACACCGACAACTGAAGCATCAAATCCGAAATTCGATAAAGACTAACAATAATTATTGCACCCAAAAAGGCATAGATAAATAACTGCTTAATAAGCGTTTGCTTCTTACCTGCCGACTGAAAACTATTGGGAGCACGACGAAAATCAATTTTCAACTTGGCATCCAATAGCACCCAAAAATGGTTAATATCAACTCCTAATATCTTTAAAAGTAGATTAAGAGGTGATACCATTAACTTTTTTACTGTCTTCATCTCTTAGTCCTTAAAAACATTATCAAATGCAACAGATTCATTAGCCCTACTTTCGCCACCTGTTAATTTTGCAAACAATTGCTCCAGCGACGCTTTACTATCTTGCTGCAACTCTTCAAAGGTTCCATCCGCAATCACCTTACCATCATCAATCAGAATGATGCGATCTGAAATTTTTTCCACCACATCCATCAGGTGCGAACTATAAAAAATAGTTTTGCCTTGTTGTGCCAGCCTAGTCAACATATCTTTCACCAATATCACTGAATTAGCATCTAAGCCCGAGAGCGGCTCATCTAGAAACAATATATCCGGATTATTAATTAACCCGGCGATAATTAAAATCTTTTGCTTCATCCCCTTTGAAAAGGTATCCATGCGCTGATTGGCATGTTGATCCATTTCAAAATACGCCAGTAAGGACTTAGTGCGTTCGCCTATCAAAGCTGGTGACATATCGAATAACGTACCAACCAAATTCAGATACTCATTGGGTGTTAAAGCCTCATAAAGTGCGCCATTTTCAGGCACATAACCAATCATCTTTTTAATTTTCAGATCATTGCCCCGCAATGGAATACCCATAACTTCAATATCTCCCTTAAAAGATGTAAGTATCCCACACAAAATTTTAACAGTAGTGCTTTTTCCGGCCCCATTCGGACCTATATAACCTATTATCTGTCCTTTATTAATACTTAAATCAATGCCTTTCAGCACATGTTTTTCGGCAGCACCTCTGCCAAACGATTTATTTAGTCCGCTTATTTTAATACTTATATCTGTCATATGATTTGGTTATTATCATCAGTTTCAAAGCTATTCTTCAAATGCTTAACAAAAATAATTATTTGCTGATACTTTAACTATTTATAAGGTAATTTCTCGGAACGCATCCACGTTACCTTCAGCAGTAAATTTCATGATTTATCTCACCTGTGCGATTAATCATTTTACATATATGGCTATCTGTATATTTTTATGCCATCATTTACAAATAACCAGTTCAATTAATTAAAATATGGACAAGTCAGATAATCGCTATTCGGCTTATGTGAGCATTCTTCATGAAGAATTAATGCCTGCTATGGGATGTACTGAGCCCATTGCTATTGCCTATGCAGGAGCGATGGCCAGAAAGATATTAGGCCAGCTACCAGAACGCGTTTTGGTTGAAGCCAGCGACAACATTATTAAAAATGTAAAGAGTGTGGTAGTACCCAACACCGGCAACTTGAAAGGTATTGAAGCCGCTGCCATAGCTGGCATCGTAGCTGGTGATGCTGACAAGGTTCTGGAAGTTATCTCCTATGTGGAAGAAGATAAAAAAAGAGAAATTGGCGAATTCCTTAACACCAACGAAGTAAAAGTTAAGCCTGCTAACAGCGATGTTATTTTTGACCTCATCGTTCATGTGTTTAAAGGCGATGAGTGTGCATCTGTTCAGATATCGCATTACCATACTAATATCGTTAAAATTACCAAAAATGGTGAGACTACTTTGTACAATCATCACTGCGACGATTTAAATACCAAGCACAAAACCGACCGCACCATTATGAATGTGAAGGACATTGTGGACTTTGCCGATTCGGTTGACTTAAACCTTGTGAAGGATGCTTTAAAACGTCAGATTAAATATAATACAGCCATTGCCAATGAAGGGATTAAAAACAATTGGGGCGCAAATGTTGGCTCGGTATTGTTAAAAACTTGGGGCGAAAACGACATTAAAGTTCGTGCTAAAGCTTTTGCTGCAGCAGGCTCTGATGCCCGTATGAGTGGATGTGAACTTCCGGTTATGATTGTTTCGGGCAGTGGAAACCAGGGACTGGCCACTTCCGTGCCGGTTATTGAATATGCCAAAGAGTTAAAAGTAGATGAAGACACCCTGCTTCGTGCTTTATTGGTTTCTAACCTGGTAACTATTCATCAAAAAACGGGCATAGGACGACTGTCTGCTTTCTGTGGTGCTATTTCTGCAGGCGTGGGTGCCGGTGCAGGCATTACATACCTATATGGAGGTAAATACAAAGAGGTGGCACATACCATTGTTAATGCATTAGCAATCGTTTCAGGAATTGTGTGTGATGGTGCCAAACCATCGTGTGCAGGTAAAATTGCATCTGCTGTTGAAGCTGGCATATTAGGTTACCACATGTATAAAAATGGCCAGCAGTTTTATGGTGGCGACGGCATTGTAGTAAAAGGTGTTGAAAACACAATTAAGAATATTGGCCGATTAGGAAGCGTGGGCATGCGCGAAACCGATAAAGAGATTATTCGCATGATGTTGGGCGAATAGACACTCATCCATTCAACAACTTAAAATCCTCCTTGCAAGACCTCTGACAAATTCTGGTAAGGAGGATTTTTTAATCTATCTGTATCAACTGAATATAGTTCCCATTGTCGTCATCAAAAACAGCTTCGTAGCCAAAATCCGTTTTCTCCGGTTCTTTTTTGAACTTCACTCCTTTTGCTTTTAATTCTTCTACAGTAAGAGCAATATCCTCGGCACTAAATGACATAACAGGTATACCCATTTCGTATAATTTCTTTTTGTATTGCCGGGCAATTTCAAT
Source organism: Carboxylicivirga litoralis (assembly GCF_025499605.1). Classification (GTDB taxonomy): domain Bacteria; phylum Bacteroidota; class Bacteroidia; order Bacteroidales; family Marinilabiliaceae; genus Carboxylicivirga; species Carboxylicivirga litoralis. The sequence continues at coordinate 52,798 of NZ_JAFMVC010000001.1, forward strand.
ACCTCCAGGCTCTGTTGGTTCCAATAATATATTAACGCCATTGGGTACCAGGGGCGATTTTACAATAGCAATATAATGCTCTGGCATAAACATCACTTCCTCAAAGCCCAGCACTTCGGTATAATATTTAAATGCTTTTGCCGGGTCAGCAACAAAAATACTGACCATTGCCACTTTCATAGGGTGTTTGTTTTGAGCCATCGTATTATAAGAAATAAGTATTAACAGCAATAAAAGTATTTTTCTCATATTATTCAATCTCTCTCATTATTTATTTCATATAATATTGATTGCAAACATTGTACTATAATTTCACACCAACTTTACAAGCTGATTTCTCAAAGTTATAAGTGCTACATCATGTCATGAACTTAATCGTTGCCGACTATGAACTACAGTCAATAAAGCACCACATGGTATCAAATTAAAAAGTCACTACAGAAAGCATCATTTTCAAGTAGTGACTTTTATGATACTTATTTAATTAAGCCTACAAATCATCAACAATACTCAATAGAGTAGTTACCAGTGATTCTCCTAATTTAATAGAGCGCTCCGACGACCAACCAAACACATCATCAGGTATATTATCGTTTTGCTTAAATGGCATTTCCAGAGTTTGCGATAAACAGCGAAACTCTTCACCCAGGTTTTTAGAACCAATTTGCAGGTTGGCTTTGCCCGGCTCGTTCTTTGGGTAACCATATTCTTTTTGCATATCAGGATTAATAGCCATCCAGTTATTGATAAAGCTTTCGGTCAGGCTTTTCAGTTTATCATCAAACGACGGGATGCCTTCAATACCTGATATAAAGTTATATGGTAATGCTTCGTCACCGTGGACGTCTAACACAAAGTCCATTCCTGTAGCACGCATTTTTTCTTTCACATAGTACACTTCAGGACTGTACTCAACAGATGGTTCGGCCCACTCGCGGTTAAGGTTAGCTCCTTTGGCATTAACACGCAGATTACCTAGAATACTGCCATCAACATTCATATTAGGCACCAGGTAAAAGTTGGCTTTATCCAACAAGGTCTTTGCCGTTGCATCATCTTCATCCAACAATCGTTCAATCAATCCTAACATAAACCACTCAGCCATCGATTCGCCAGGATGCTGACGGGCAATCACCCATAATTTCTTCTTCCCCTCATCATCATCGCCTATTTTCAAAAAGTCGATAGGTCGACCTTGAGTTGTTTCACCAATTATCTCCAACTGACAAAGAGGTGACTGCTGCGCATTATTAATCAAATCGAGGTGTTGCTCATATGAGAAAGGTGCAAAATAGGCAAAATAAACCGTATCAAACTCCGGTGTAAAATCAATACTCAACACTCCATCGGAATACGTTGTGGGCACCTGAAACCATGTTTCGCGGTCGTAAGAAGCTCGCGCCTGGTAGTTTTCCCATCCATCAGGATAAGCAGCCTCGCCAGCATTGGTCAAGTGCAACTTGCAATTTTGTTCTTTAGCACCCTGCATTCTAAAATAGAACCATTGCAGAAAGTCAGAATTCGTGTCTTTTCTAATTTTCAATTGAATATTATCCGGATTATCGGCCTTGATAACCTCAATATTTCCGGCATCGAAAGTGGAGGAGATATTAATTTTCATTATTAAAGAATTTTATTCGTTTTGTAGCAGATATAAAAATAGGTATTACAAGTTTGGCATCAAAAAGGTGGCTTCTGATTTAAATCAGGTTATTTTGGTTTTGAGTTTCCTGTTTGGGGTTTACGATTCGACAGTTCGACAAACAACCAGTTTAACAAATCATCAAATTAACAATCCTCCACTTCCTGATAAACCCTATCTTTATAAACTCAATACAAAACCCATATCATGCTTAAACAGATCAGTATAGCACTATCTTTATTGCTAGTGGCGGCTTGTACTAACAATGAACAAGCCCTAAAAAAGGCCGAGTTGGTCATTTCCACCGACCAGATGAAGGAATACATTATTGAACTGGGTAGCGATGCCTACCAGGGAAGAAAACCTTTCTCAAAAGGAGAACAACTCAGCATTGACTATCTGCAAAAATGCTTTAAAGAAATAGGTTTAGAACCTGCCAATGGCAATAGTTATCTGCAACGAGCTCCCTTGGTAATGATTAACGGAGAAGTGAGCAAGCCACTAAACATCACATCTGCTACAAATAACATTTCGTTAAACTATTCAAATGACTTTGTTGCTTTCTCTCGTCAAATGAAACCCAAACTGGAGCTAAAAGCATCTGAGATGGTATTTGCCGGGTATGGCATTGTAGCACCTGAATACAACTGGAACGATTACGCTAACCTGGATGTAAAAGGTAAAACAGTAGTCGTGTTGGTAAATGATCCTGGATTAGATTCGGGACGTGATGCCTTTTTTACAGGTAATGCTATGACTTACTACGGTCGATGGACCTACAAATATGAAGAAGCTGCTCGTCAAGGTGCCGAAGCGGTATTTATCATTCACGATGATAAAGGAGCTGGCTACCCCTGGTCGGTGGTCGTGAACTCAGCAGCTGTTGCCAAGGTTTATCCCGAGTCGGAAACTAACTATAGTGAACGTTGCCAAATGGAAGGCTGGATTCACCAATCAAAAGCTAAAGAGTTATTTGCAAGTATCAACATTGATTTAGAGCAGCTGATTAAAGAGTCGAAGCAAAACTCTAATACGGGTTTTGCAATGCACACAACTGCCAGTACATCCATTACCAACACCTGGAAAAAGGATGTTTCACACAATGTGATGGGTATGATCAGAGGTACCGATCTGGCTGATGAATATTTATTTTACTCAGCTCACTGGGACCACCTGGGCATTGGCAAAACCATTGATGGCGATTCAATATACAATGGTGCTGTAGACAATGGCACATCGTTAGCCTGGATGATGGAGATAGCTCGTGCTTTTAAAGCTATGCATGAAGCTCCTCGCCGTTCAGTAATTTTCTTCGCACCTACTGCTGAAGAGTCGGGCTTAAACGGTTCGGGCTATTATGCCAACCATCCGGTGTATCCGATAAATAAAACGGTGGCCAATATCAACAATGACCTGATGCTGCCTTTTGGACAATGCAAAGATGTGATGGTAACTGGTTATGGCAAATCCGATTTAGACGATTTATTAGCCGAAGAAGCACAAAAACAGGGGCGCTATATTTTGCCAGATCCCAATGCTCATACCGGCATGTACTATCGCTCCGATCATTTTAGCTTTGCACGAGTTGGCGTGCCTGCCTTGTTTGCTCGAGGTAACAACGATCATCGCGAGAAAGGCAAAGCACACATGAGCGAAAGAGAACAATACTGGATTAATAACTGCTACCACAAGCCTGGTGATGAATACGAAGACTGGTGGGACCTAACAGGCGTTCAGGAAGATGCGAAACTACTGTTTCGGGTAGGCTGGCGCATTGCCAATAGCGATGTTTATCCGCAATGGAAAGAAGGTTCTGAGTTTAAAGCGATACGCGATAAACAATTTGAATAACTCATCACTTAAACACATACAATAAAAGGCTCGCATCTTAAATAAAAATGCGAGCCTTTTATTTCATATTTTACCTGTAATTACCCCTGAAATCCCTTTATAAACTCCATAACAATATTGCCAAAATTGGTCATAAATAGCTTCACCGACATGGCCAATAGAATGATCCCAAAAAACTTCTTCATCACATAAATACCGCCTTGCCCCACGATGCGCTCAACCAATTTGGATGATTTAAGCACAAAATAAACCACTACAATATTTAAAAAGAGCGCAATGATAATGTTGATAGTATCATACTCGGCACGCAATGATAATAAAGTAGTAAACGAACCAGCTCCTGCAATCAATGGAAAGGCGATTGGCACAATGGAAGCACCAGATGGCGAATCGTACCTGAATACTTCAATGCCTAATATCATTTCAAAGGCCATAATAAGCAGCACAAAGGAACCTGCAATGGCAAAGGACGAAATATCGACTCCAAACAAGCCAAGCAAAGCCTCACCTACAAATAAAAAGATAATCATAATAACAAAAGCCACCGATGTAGCCTGAAACGCCTTTATCGGCCCGCTTTTCTTTTGCAAATCAAGAATAATGGGAAGAGAACCCAGTATGTCGATAACGGCAAACAATACAATAAAAGCCGATACAATTTGTAAGAAGTTAATTTCCATAGCATGAGATTTTGAGCAAAGGTAAAGAAAAATATTAGCGTCCAACGCACAGTGCTCAGTGTACTAAAAAAGAAGAGCTTGCATTTATGACTAAGACAAGCTCTCTCAAATTTTAACCTTAAATTTGAATGAAGATTGTTATTCGATGCTAAACTGTGCTTGTTTTACATCTACTGAATTGCCACCAACAAACACATTAAACTGACCTGCTTCAACTGTGTATGTTCCGCACGGAAAGTAGTAACCTAATTCAGTCTCCGTTAGTTTAAAGCTCAACGTTTTGGTCTCACCGGCTTTAATCATTACTTTCTCAAAACCCTTCAGTTCCTTTACCGGCCTGGCATAAGTAGCAGCAATATCCTGAATGTATAACTGCACCACTTCTTCGCCATCAACAGAACCTGTGTTGGTCACTGAAACATTAACTGTCAACTCTCCTACTTTAGTGATGGTGTTTTTATCCAGGGTAATATCAGAATATTCAAACTGAGTGTAACTCAAACCATAACCAAATGGAAACTGTGGTGAATTAGGTGTATCGTTGTAACACGAATACAACACCCAGGCATCTGTCTGACCAATTGGGCGACCTGTGTTTTTATAGTTATAAAAAATAGGACATTGACCGACATTACGTGGAAAAGTAACCGGTAATTTACCTGATGGATTGTATTTACCAAACAGCACATCAGCCATAGCATGACCTCCTTCGGTTCCTGCATGCCACGTCTCTAATATAGCACCTGCTTTTTCTGCAATCTCAGGTATAGCTACCGGACGACCAGTCATTAATACCACCACAATATTTTTATTCACCTTATAAATTTCATCAAACAACTCTTGCTGAAGGCCTTTCAAAGTAATATCAGACATACTGCGCCCTTCACCACTCTGGTAGCAATCTTCGCCAAGAGCCAAGAGCACCACTTCAGATTGACGAGCAGCGCTGATAGCTGCTTTAAATCCAGATCGATCCGTTTCGTTAAAAATCATTCGATCGGTAAAATTTCGTGGTCCGATCGATAACTTACAACCTTCGGCATAATTGACTTTTACCGATTGACCAACCGCCGCTTTAACACCTTCCAGCAAAGAAACCGCCGAATGACTATCGGCCTTTGCGCGCCAGTTGCCAAGCGGAGAGTCTTTATCATTTGCCAAAGGACCAATAACGGCAATGCTCTTTACCTTTTCGCTTATTGGCAGTAATTGTTTATTATTTTTCAGCAACACCATCGACTCACGAGCTACCTTTCGTGCTGCAGCCCGATGCTCATCGGTGTACATCATATTTTTCTCATTCTCCACATTGCAATATTTGTACGGATCGTCGAACAAACCTAAACGATATTTAATGCGTAGCACTCGTCGAACGCCTTCATCAATCAATGCTTCATCTACTTTTCCTTCTGTCACCAATTCTTCCAGATGGGTGATGTAAGCTCGTGCTTCCATATCCATGTCAGAGCCACCTTTAATCGCTCTTTCAGCTGATTCTTTCAAGTTAGCAGACGCACCATGCGTTTCAATTTCGCCAATACTGTTCCAGTCAGAAACCACAAAGCCATCGAAACCCCACTTCCCTTTTAACAAGTCGCGCTGCAGATAGCTACTGGCCGTTACAGGCTCTCCATTAATGGTATTGAATCCATTCATAAAAGTAGCCACATCGCCTTCAACAGCTGCTTTAAAAGGAGGAAGCACAATATTATGCAAGGTTTCGCTGCCTATTTCAACGGAGTTATAGTCGCGGCCAGATTCAGAAAAGGCATAACCAGCAAAGTGCTTGGCACAAGCGGCAATACTGAATTCATCACTCAGGTCATCGCCCTGAAAACCGTGCACTCGAGCCTTAGCAAAAGCACTGCCTAAATAAGGATCTTCACCGGCACCTTCCATTACTCGACCCCAGCGGGCATCACGCCCCACATCAACCATTGGCGCAAAGGTCCAGTTAATACCCGATATGGCTGCTTCTTTGGCTGCAATCTCCGAAGATAATCGGGCTAATTCAGGATTCCACGATGCTGCTTCGCCCAATGGAATAGGAAACATGGTTTTATAACCATGAATCACATCGTATCCAAAAATAAGCGGAATGCCCAGGCGTGAGTTTTCCACCACAGTTTGCTGAGCTTTGCGCGTGGCTTCTGCACCATTCACATTCAGCATCGAACCCACTTTACCTTCCTTTAACTGGTCTAACAAATCCTGCGCACCGGCATTACCTTTGGGCGCCGGTCCTGTCATCTCCCAACGACTGGTGTATTGGTTCAACTGACCAACTTTCTCAGCTAAGGTCATTTTTGCCAGCAATTCCTCAACAAAGCGGTCTTCTTCGCTCATTGACTTTTGACTTTGTGAGCATGAAACCAAAAGCAAGGCCACGAATAACATTAATAAACTAAAATGTTTCATTTCTATCTGTTTGTGTATTTATAAACTATCTACAAAGAATTGAAGGCTGCCATGTGGCAGCCTTCAAATATACAATAACTGTAATTAAGACACTAAGTCATTTCTTAATTATATCCGGGATTCTGATCTTCAATTGAAATTCCTGCATTCAGGTCAATTTCTTCCTGAGGAATTGGGAACACTTCATTTTTACCTGTAGTAAATCCTCGTGAAGCTAACTCTGTTGCAGCATCACCCCAACGAACCAAGTCCCAGAAACGATGACCTTCGAAAGCTAACTCCAGTGAACGCTCTTTTTTAATCACATCAAACAAAGCATCACCAGTCAACCCTTCCCAGGCTGTATGATCTGTAAAACCAGCTCTTTCACGCACACCTCTGATTAATGGGATAGCTGAAGCATCCAAGCCATCACGGTTGTAGGCTTCAGCAGCCATTAGCATCACATCGGCCAAGCGGATTAATTTAAATGGGGTATTCCAGTTGACTTCCGTTACTCCATCATCAGATGTCTCTGATGGAATAGTCGAGTACTTCAATCGGATGTATCCTTCATAGGCATCCCAATTATTATTACCTGCACGGTTAACTTCACCACCTGCAGCTACAAAATCGGCTTCAGAAATAGTGGACGTATTGTAGCGCACAGTTCCTGCTTCAGCTCTTAATAAGTCGCCAAACTTTCCAGTAGGCACATTAAATCCCCATCCATTGGTATAACCAATAGCATCCATGTTATTGAATGAATTATCGCCACGAGGGCCACACAACTGCACTATAAAATTTGATTCTGCCGTTCCATCCCAAGGTCCGCCCCAGTCATGTGCATTTTGGCTTGAGTAGAGTATCTCGAAGATAGATTCAGAACCAGCCCGTTCTTCTCTTAACCAAATAGTACTGTAATCTTCTGTTAATGAATAGCTATCATCATCAAGAACATTCTGCAACATCTGATGGGCATTGGCATAATCTTTCTGATACAAGAAAACTTTTCCTTTCAACGCCTGAGCGGCTCCTTTTGAAATACGGAATTTCAATCCTGCATCCAAATCATCTTTAACCGGTAATACTGCAATAGCTTCAGTCAAATCCTTATGAATTTGTGTATAGATAGTAGCCTTATCTGCTCTCGGATTGTTGACACTAATCTCAGTTGTATTTTCGAGATAGAAAGGAACGTCGCCCCACATGGTTACCAACTCGAAATAAGCATAAGCCCGAAAAAACTTTGCTTCCGCAGAAACCTGCTCGGCGTTGCCAAGCTCAGGAGAAATGGTATTTAAAATCGCATTGGAAGCATTCACAATTTTGTAGAATGAATGCCAAACATCCTTAATCGCCGGATTATCATATTCATAAGTAAAAGTATTCAATTGTTGCAACTTAGGCTGATCAGCTGACGAACCACCTCCGGCATTTAAATCATCGCCTTGTAGGCCTTTTACAAAGAAGATACTTGACCAATCGCCATAGTTATTATATCCTATTTGTAAATAATCATACACCCCAATAATAGCTGCTTCGGCTTCATCCTCAGTGGTTAGGTAATCAGAACTATTAAACTGCCCGATTGGAGTTTTGTCTAGTACACTATCTGAACATGCTCCAAAAGCAAGAATCAGCAATAAAGTACATAAGCTATATTTTAATTTTTTCATTGTTCTTCGATTTTGGATTAGAAATTAACGTTTAAACCAAACATAACCTTTTTAGTAGTTGGGTATAGCCCTTTGTCAATACCCTGACGGTTATCTTCACTTGAACCAGCTTCAGGATCCATTCCCTCGTACTTAGTAAATGTGAAGTAATCATCTAACGACACAAAAGCTCTTACACGCTGAAGCTTAATCTTTTCAGTTAATGATTTTGGTAAGGTATAACCTAACTGAATCTGTTTGATACGCATATAAGATGCATCCTGAACCACCAAATCACTTCGGTAAATGTAATCGCTCGTATTGTCTGGAGCTGGCATACTGGCATTATCACCAGGGTCAGTCCAGCGGTCGGTGAAGAAGAAAGAAGGTTTATTACTTAACTTTCGGTCGGTACGGAACCAGGCCATAAAGACATCATTACCAGACATACCTTGCATAAACAGGTTAAAATCAAAGTTTTTATACTCCATATTGAAGGTTGCGCCATACAATAAATCAGGATGTGGATCGCCAATATTTGTCTGGTCCGATGCTGTAATCTCGCCATCATCATTGACATCAACAACAACAGGTTCGCCTGTAGCCGGATCAATACCATCCGTCTTATATCCTTTGAAGTAATAAATTGGATATCCTTCTTCGAACCAAGTCATGTTATACCCACGCACATTCGCTCCTGGCTGTGGTGTATCATCCTTCACTTCTGTTACTTCATTCTTCAGCGTACTGATATTGAAGTTAACACCATATTTCAAACCAAAAGATGTCGTATTCCGCCAGCCCAGTTCGAATTCGAGGCCCGAGTTTTTAACCGTACCAAGATTAGCTGACACATCTTCGCCAAAACCAGCAGAAGGAGCCATTTTATTAGGCTTGATCAATCCATCGGTAATCTTCTCGTAATAATCAACCGAGAAATTAAGTTTGCTATTAAAAGCTCTTAGATCCAAACCAAAGTTAGTTTGCTCTGATGTTTCCCATCCAAGGTTCGGATTCGTTGGTCGCGGACTTCTTGAACCACCCGTAAGAACTTCCTCTTCATTCGGATAATTGATGTTTTGCGATGTCCAAAAGGCTCTGTCGGCAAAAGGAACCACATTAAAAATACTACCATTCTGCCCCCAGCTACCACGTAACTTTAAATAATCAATGGCTTCCACATTCCAGAAATCTTCCTGTGAGATTAACCAACCTGCCGAAACAGCAGCAAACGAAGCCCATCGGTTATCTTCTGGTAATACACTGGCACCATCACGACGAAGCGAACCCTCTAACATGTATTTACCCGCGTAGTTATAACTTAATCGGCCAAAGTAGGAAACTTTCGTATTTTCCTCAAGGTTACCTCCTACCATATTATTATCCCGATCGGCATAATAATCATGGTATGCATACTGAGCACCTTCCTTAGGCATTTCCGACTTCATGTAATAATTTGGGTGGGTATATTCTTCATACGACATACCACCTAATAAAGTAAAGTCGTGATTATTTATTTTCTTATTATACGAAGCAAAGTTTTCCCATAGTGCCTTATAATACTTGTCAACCCAATCTTGTGCAACATTTAAACTATTAGATCGCTCCGATGAGAAATAGTACTTGGGCGACCATTCTTTCCGTGAAACATAAGTTAATTCCAAACCAATTCGGGATGTCACACTTAATCCTGCCATTGGCTTTAAGGTGCCATAGAATGAAGCTAATAACTTATCAACAATCTGCTCGTTATGAGTATTCTCCATAAAAGCTACCGGGTTAGCCGTTTCACCAGTTACAAAACGATTTAGCCCATAGTAATCCCCATTAGCATTTTGAAGTGCAGTATTTCCATCGGCTAAAATAGCATCGATGCGGCTCATATCCGATTCAATAACTGGAGTATAAGGATCCAACAACAAGGCACTGTTAACGATCGAACGGTACTCATCATCCTCAGGAAGAATATTACGCTTCGAATGCGAGAAGTTTAAATTATTCCCAACTTCAAACCAATCAGCCATTTCATTTTTGGTATTGATGCGGAATGTATAACGTTCAAAACGGGCCTCTTCTCCACCGATAGCACCATCCTGCTTCAGGTATGAACCAGATAACAGATAAGTAGATTTTTCGTTACCACCCGAAAAGCTCAAACTATGGCGCTGCATTGGTGCTGCTTCTGAAATTTCATCCAGCCAATCGGTATCATAATTTTCACCTGCCGGAGGAGTAATCGTTTCACCTGCTTCTTCCATAAACTGCTTGTACTGCGCAGCATTCATCATTTCGGCATTGGTGGCGAGAGTTTGAATACCATATTGGAAGTTGTATTCGATACGGGTTTTACCCTTCTGACCGCTTTTTGTTGTTATTAAAACCACGCCGTTAGCTCCTTCAGTACCATAGATTGCCGCTGATGCTGCATCTTTCAATATTTCCATCGAAGCAATATCATTCGGATCCAAGTCATCAATACTTCCGGTTTTCATACCATCCACAATATAAAGCGGATTACTGTTTCCGTTAGAACCTGTACCACGAATACGGATTTTTACACCAGCACCCGGTGCTCCAGAAGTTGGTAAAACAGCCACACCTGCTGTGCGTCCCTGTATAGCATGCTCTACGCGACCATTAGAAACTTTCTCCAATTCCTCGGCTTTAACAGATGAAATGGCAGCTGTAACAACACTTTTACGCTGAACGCCATAACCTACTACAACTACCTCATCCATATCAATGGCCTCTTCAACCATGGTAATATCGATTTTGGCTTTTCCTGCCACTTGAATAGTCTGCGGCTCAAAACCAACAAATGAGAAACTCACAACGGCGTCGGGTGATGACAAAGTAATCGTATAAGTACCATCAACTGATGTAATTGTACCATTACCGGGATTAGCTTGCTCAACCACAGTAACACCCGGGATTGGATCTCCATTAACATCCGTAACTACACCTGTTATAGTATGCTGCTGCTGAACTGCAGCAATAGCTTCCGGTGTTTTGGTTAAAACAATTTGTTTATCAATAATACGGTAGTTGATTTCTGATGAAGCAAAAAGCATATCAAGTGCTTCCTGCAGATTTTCATCTTTAACATCAAGTGAAACGGCGTCAATGTTTTCAATGACCTGCTGATTATAAAGGAAGGTATAACCAGTTTGCTTTTCAATATCATCAATTATTTGTTCGATTGATGAATTACTTCGTTTCATCGAAAGGGTTGCCTCCTGCGAATAGCTACTTGTAGCCCACATTTGCGAAACACCAACCAGTAAAAGAATCATTAGCATTCTCATACGTCTGTAAATTTTTTGCAAGGCATAGTTATCCCATACCTCAAATGGATTTTTTTTCATAAATTTGAAATGTTTAGTGAAACAAATTATTTGAGGAGAGTAAACGAAGGTGGTGCTTCATACTCTCCTTTTTTATCTAGTTATCATTGATTATTCATTTTAAGTGTAATTTTCTTTTTGCTATATGTACCATCGCTAAGCTTGGTTTGCTTTTGTATTTTATAGGTAATTGGCGCTGTTAACTTCATTAGTCGAAGCACCTCCTCAATGCTTTCATCTTTAAAAGTTGCTCTGAACTTATAATCTTCAGGATAAGCGCCATCAACCAAAACCTCAACATGATACCAGTCACTCAGCTTAATCGCAACTTGTCTCAGATTATCTCCTCGCATCGTTAAGACACCATCAACCCAGCCCGTGTGCTCATCTGTTTTTACTTCTTGAACATAGGTCTTGGCCAGCTGTTTCTGGTAAACAAGTCGTTCACCAGGTTGTAATATAGTTGCCTCGTTGTTCTTTGATACAAATTTTACTTTGCCACTTTCAAGCACAACCTCAGTGGTATTATTTTCGGGCCACATGTTAGCATTAAAGCGGGTACCAAGAACAACTATTCTCGATTCACTACCAAACACTTGGAACGGCCGTTGCTCATCATGAGTCACATCAAAAAATGCTTCTCCCCTAAGTTGCACATTCCGGTTTTCAAATGCTGTGAGATAAGTTAATTGAGAGCCTCCCTTGAGCCAGCCACTGGTTCCATCGGGCAAGGTAAATTCTACCTTCGAACCATTCATTGCGTGTATTGATGTAGTTGATAACTCTTTCGATGTGGAATTATTACTAATGTTCTTTACAACAAACAAAATGACTAAAGGTAAAAGCAATATTGCTGCAATGCGCGCATATACTTTATAGAATCTAATTAATTTACTTTGGGGTTTTGGTTCAATTTTAGTGTGGATAGCCTCTAAAACATGGCTAAGGTCTTTTTTAGAGGCTTCTGATTCCTCTTTTTTCCAATCTTCTTTCAAGTGCTTTTTAAGTTCTGAAACACTTCCCTTATCATTAAACCGCTCAATTATATAACGCTCATCCTGTGCTGAATAGTTGCCAGATACATAGCGTTTTAATTTGTTTTTATCAACTTTTGTCATAATCTATCAATTACAGCGCTCAATTCGCTCCTTACTTCCTTTTCACAAAAATGCGTTGCAGTTTCTCTTAAAAGCCTTTATTAGTTATATCCTATAAAAAGAAAAATCTCCCTTCGAAAAAGGAGATTTTTTAATTTATTATTCATATCTATCTGGATTCCTACAACTTACACAACTAAAAATATCAATAACAAGACCGCTATTTCACTTATATCAACCCGGTCTTTTAAATAATGAATAACTTCCGAAATCTGATTATCAATGGTTTTGGGAGCTAAACCTATACGCTGAGCAATCTCTTTGGATGGTAACCCTTCAAAACGACTCATTTCAAAAATCTTACGTTTTTTCTCTGGCAATTCATTTAGTAAATCAATCACCTGGTGCAATACCGAACGATAAAAAATACCTCTTTCAGTTGAATTATCAGCTAACTCCGGTGCCAGTGCATCAACCATTCCATAAATTAACTGACGCTTTTCGAACTGCTTTTTAATTTGATTAAAGGCAATTGTGAAAAGATAAGATTTGAATGATTTATTAGAATCCAGCTCCTCACGCTTTTTCCAAACTTTTATAAACACCTCTTGAACAAGACCTTCTGCATCAACATCAGATTTTAAATACTTCATAGCAAAAGCATACAGCTTTGAGCTATATAGTTCAAAGAGCTGATCAAACGCTTTAATTTCACCTTTGCTTAATTTTTTAACCAGTATTTTTTCGGATGTCATCACCTAATGCTTTAACACATTAAAGTTATTGAACTTTATTTGACATTTTCAAGTACTACTGTTAAATAATTGCCAGACACCTTATTCCTAAAGGCATCTGGCAATATCATTAACCCATTGTAACAACAACTGTGTGTGAGCCATTTTCTAATAATGGAATCACATTACCTTCAATTTTTTCTCCATTCACTTCGATGCTGGCCACTCCTTTACTAACGCCTTTTGGATTGTTAACCGTGATATTGTATTCAACGCCACGGAACAAGCGTTTTACCGTAAAGCCTTTCCAGTCGGCAGGCACACAAGGCTCTACCTTCAAGCCATCATAATCAGGTTGAATACCCAAAATATATTGAGTGATCGCATAGTAATTCCACGCGGCCGTACCCGTTAACCACGAATTTTTTGCTTCACCTGGCTTGTAAGCATCTTTACCGGCAACCATCTGCGCATAAACATATGGTTCTGTTTTGTGCAACTCACTGATATCCTCAAGGTAAGCAGGACAGATTTTCTTGTAATATTCCCACGCTTTTTCACCACGACCCAACTCTGTTTCGCCAATCATAATCCAGGGATTGTTATGACAGAAAATACCCGCATTTTCCTTATAACCTGCCGGGTAGGTTGATATCTCTCCGTATTCAATCACATACTTGGTAAAGGCCGGATTATTCAGAACAATACCATAATCGCTATCCAATCGCTCTTTCACCGAATCAAGGGCCTTTTCGCACATGCCTTCTTCTTTACCGATGCCAGCCATGGTACACCAGCCCTGCGATTCTATAAATATTTTGCCTTCTTCGTTTTCGTCACTACCCACTTTATTGCCATAAAAATCATAGGCACGCAGGAACCATTCGCCGTCCCAACCTTTGGCTTTAACGGCAGCAATCATTTTATCTACTTCCGCTTGAGCCCGTTCGGCTTCGGCATGGTTGCCAATGCGCTGGCTCAGTTTCACATACTCTTTACCATACACCACAAACAAACCGGCAATCATCACCGATTCAGCTTTAGAACCTTCGGTATTATTCTCGGTTGTCTGGAACGACTCATTAGGGTTGGTTGAGAAGCAGTTCAGGTTCAGGCAATCATTCCAGTCGGCACGACCAATCAACGGCAAACCATTAGGGCCCAAATTATTCACCACATGGTCAAATGAAATAGTCAGGTGGTCATACAATGTCTTGGCAATGCTCATGTCATTGTCAAATGGTACCATCTCATCCAAAATAGTGAAATCACCTGATTCTTTGATGTAGCTCACCACACCTAAAATCAACCACATCGGGTCATCGTTAAAACCACCACCGATGGCATCGTTACCGCGCTTGGTCAATGGTTGATACTGGTGATAACAGCCACCATCTGGAAACTGTGTGGAAGCGATATCAATAATTCGCTCGCGGGCACGCTCCGGAATCTGATGTACAAAACCAATTAAATCCTGGTTCGAGTCACGGAAGCCCATACCACGGCCAATTCCCACTTCAAAGAAGGAAGCCGAACGCGACATGTTAAAGGTGACCATGCACTGGTACTGATTCCAAACATTAACCATACGGTTTAGTTTGTCATCATCACTATCCAGCACAAATTTATCCAGCAAACCATCCCAGTACTTTCGCAAATCGGCCAGTGCCGCCTCTACTTTTTCAACTGTATCAAAACGATCAATAACGGCCTGAGCCGGCTGTTTGTTAATAACATTCTTCGATTCCCATTTTTCGTCCTCTGGATTTTCGATGTAACCCAGCAGGAAAATATAATCTTTCGATTCGCCCGGCTGCAATTCCACTTCAATATAGTGTGACGCAATGGGCGACCATCCGTGCGCCTCCGAATTAGCTGGCTGTCCGTTTAGTACAGCCTGAGGCGCTGAAAACTCGTTATATAAACCAACAAACGACTCACGATCAGTATCGTAACCGTCTATCTCGGTGTTAACATGGTAAAATGCGTAATGATTACGACGCTCCTTATACTCTGTTTTATGGTAAATGGTCGAACCTTTAATCTCCACCTCGCCTGTTGATAAGTTACGCTGAAGATTGTTTTGATCATCCTCTGCATTCCAAAGACACCATTCCATAAAAGAGAATAGCTTAATCTTTTTCACTTCAGAAGTGGTATTCGTCAACTTCACTTTCTGAACTTCTGCCCATGTCTTTAGCGGGATAAAGAATAAGGTTTCCGCCTCGATACCATTTTTAGCACCTGTTATTTGGGTGTAGCTCATACCATGGCGACACTCGTATTTATCCAACTCCGTTTTGCATGGTTTCCATCCCGGCGACCAAATGGTATCCTCATCTTTAATGTAGAAATAACGCCCGCCATTGTCCATTGGCACGTTGTTGTAGCGATAGCGCGTTAAACGGCGAAACTTGGCATCTTTATAAAAAGCATAACCACCGGCTGTGTTTGAAACCAGCCCGAAAAAATCTTCGTTTCCTAAATAGTTAATCCAAGGCCACGGTGTTTGTGGATTGGTGATAACGTATTCCCTTCTTTCGTCATCAAAATGTCCGTACTTCATATCTTCGTTTTTTATATTCTCTAATCTTTAAACAACAGAATCTAACTGCTCTTCCACTCGCCTTCTATTCAACTCATCTGTGATATTATCAAGCTTTTTCTGACTCAATGGATAAATGGTCATTAAAACAGCTGCCAGTAAGGCCACTAAAGCAGGTATCCAACTCATAAGCATTTTGATGCCTGGAATAGCCCCTTCTATTGTGCTTGAATCCATTCCATCGTAATTAAAAGCGGCCAATACTGCTCCAATGATGGCTGCTGCCAAACCTCCACCAAACTTGGTCACAAACGAACCTGCCGAATAAATAAGACCTGTGGCTCGGCGTCCATTTTTATACTCTGAATAATCGGCCACATCGCCTAACATGGTGAAGAAAAGAGTAGGAAAAATAGCGGCTGCAAACTCTGAAACAATACCGATGGTAAAAATGGCTCCAATATCTTGAGGGCCACAGAAAATAAAGAGCGCATTAACACCTCCTGAGAATAGTAAAGCCAGGATAAACAGCTTCTTCTTTCCAATCAGACGGCCAAGAGGTGCTGTGGCCATAGCTCCAATTATGGAAGCAATCATTAATCCCACCAAAAACGATGCTGCCAGTAATTGATTATTCAGGTAAGAGGTAAAATAGTACATGACCATTCCCTGCTTAATCGAATTATAAATGGTCCAGAGTAAGCCCACAATCAAAAGAACCAGCCAGGGTTTATTCTTAATTAAATCACCCAAATCCTGTGTCAGATTTGACTTCTGTGATTTTGGCGGATAAACACGCTCTTTTGTGCTTGCAAACGTAACAAGCATAAAAAGCGCTAAGAATACTGATAATACATAGATAGAATTGCTGTATCCTTTCTTCTGGTTAATCAGTCTAATAGAATCTGCTGTTAATTCTGTCTCACCCTTAACAATAAAACTATAGGTTTGATTCTCTTCCATTGAAAAGCTAATGTATGGCGAGGGCTTATTGCTCTCCTGTGTATCAGCCTGAGCCCAAACAAAGGTTGCTAACCCATCTTTTGTTTTGATGTTAGCATTCTCGACATATTGCGGTGATGAAACACTGACATTAAAAGTCGTTTCATCAATTTTACTAATGTCTATGGTTGGATTAACGTTTCCGAAATAGGCTACTAAAAACAATAAGGCTCCCTGCACTACCATGCCGCCGCCAAAGGCGCCAACCATACGATATGAGCCGATACTAGTCCGTTCTTTATTATCGCCGGTCATCACAGCCATCAAAGCTCCGTAAGGAATATTGTTGGCCGTATAAATCAGCGTAAATAAAATATACGTACAATAGGCATAAATGATTTTACCAGTTGGCCCAAGGTTTGGACTCGTAAATAGTAATGATAGAATAGATGCCAGAGGTATGGCTGTCCATAATATCCAAGGTCTGAATTTTCCGTACTTGGATTTGGTTCGATCACCAATAATACCCATACCTACATCACTGATACCATCGCTAAAGCGGGCAACTAATAGCAACACTCCTGCTGCCGCTGCTGTTATACCAAAAACATCGGTATAGAAAAACAGCAAAAAGGTTGAAACACCTCGCCAGGCTATGTTAGCTGCTCCATCACCTAAAGCATAACCAATTTTTTCTCTAATTGATATTTTTTCCTGATTCATCATTTTATTGGATTAAATCGTAAAATCGAATAGTTCTTTCTTTGTTTTCGTGTAAACCTCGCGGCTAAACACATATAGTCGTGCAGGCTTATGTGCCACACCAGTTTGTTTTTCATCCAATGTAATCAGGTATTTCATGCGCGCTATTTTCTTACGGAAATTACGTTTATCAAGCTCAATACCCCAGATGGCTTCATACACATTTTGCAATTGAGTGAGCGTAAACTTCTCCGGCAGCAACTCAAATGTAATTGGCTCGTATTTAATGCGTAATCGAAGTGTTTTTAAAGCCTCCTGAAGAATTTCGTTGTGATCAAAAGCTAATTCACCTACTTCTTTTACTGGCACCCAATTAACATTACGTCCTTTCCATATCAGTTTAACTTTATCGGTAGCCACCAAGGAATAGAAACCAACTGTCACAATTCGTGCATCTGGGTTTCGATTGGTGCGTTGTAACCATAATTGATCATTCGGTCGTTTAAGGCGATCGGGGTTAGCAAATGTTTTAAACTGCTCCAAAAACACACTGTCTAAACCTGTTAAATCGAAAAGCACACGATAAGCTGCATCCTCAATGGTTTCATCTTCATAAACGTGATTACCGGTTAGTGTACGATCGTTAATGATTAACTCATCGCTATTGTCATCTTTAAGTGTTCGGTCTACAATTAACACTTCTAATTCAGAACCGTTGTAGCCAAACAAAACACAGTCAACCGAAATGTACGGAGAAATTTGCCTCATAATACTTAGTGTTTTTTTTACACTTACGAGGCAAATGTATTTGTTTTTTTAGAGAATACAAACATTTTCTTTAAATACAATATGCTTTAGCCAGATACCAGAACAATCAATCGAATCATTCTACTCCCCCTAAACAGCTTAAGTCAAGCAATTCTACTCCTTAGCACCCTAATTACATGCAAAAACGAAAAGAATACAGCTCCAGCCAATAGAAGTTTCTTTGTGTCATATCAAGACGATATAGTTAGAACTCATTATGACGACTAAACGTCATTTCGGAAATTTGCAACGTGGACGTTTCGTCAATAAAATTCCATCATTCATTGATTTTATATTAACATTCATCAGCACAGAAACTTTCTTTCAACTGATTATCAATACACTTAACTTCACAAGCACATTCTTATCATTAATATAAAAAAGTTATTTTCGCCAGCCTATTTTCATACATAAACATATTATCACACTTAAAATGAATATTCATATCGTCAGAAATATGTCCATAAGAATTCGGTTAATTATCGGGTTTTCTATCATGGTTGCATGCGTTGCCATGGTTGGCTCAATTGGAAGAGGTGGCATAAAAAATGTGCAAAACATTGTTGAAATAGCTAACCATTTTAAACAAGGACAAGATTACCTATTGAACGCCAGAATAGCAGTCCTGTACTACATGAAGTTTAATGATGAATCAAAGGTTAGTACTGCCCTGACTCAACTATCAGAGGCTATGCATCAAATAGCTTCGGCTGATAGTCTACAAGCTATTAATCAGCAAAAATCAGACTCATTGTCGAATGCCATCTCGAATTACTCAAACTATTTGAAGAAATACGCTCAAGTAGAAAAGAATAAGAAAACAACGCGTACAAACTGGTCAAAAGTGGGAAGCAAAGTGGGGGCTTTAATCTCCTATGACAGAAACATTAATCAATACAACACACTATCTAAAGATATTTTTTATGCTCATAGTCAGGTAAGGATAGCTGCCTGGGAATTTGTTTCTGATCCAATTGATCAAGAAGGCCAAATAAATATATCTGCCGTTCAAAAAGTTAACTCCAGAATTGAGAAACTTATGCGGGTTCTTGATAGAGCCAGTGAAAAGTATAGCAAAGAAACCGTCGCATCTATTAATAAAATAAAGGATGGCTACAATGACTATCAGAAGGCATTCGAATCATTTGTGGCTGATAATATTGAACAAGGCAAACAGCTAAGAGCCATGCAAACCTCGGGTGCTGATGTGGCTACATTGAGCAGCACCATTATTTCGGAAGTAAACGCAGAAGAACAAAGAGTCATCAGCTCTGCCTCTTTTTGGATTACTACATTGCTTATCATCGCCATGGCAATTGGCGTTATCATTACCCGAATTATCAGCCAAAGCATTATTAAACCTGTTAATAAAGGGCTTTATCTGGCTGAATCATTGGCCAAAGGTGAATTGTACCATTCCATCGAATCCTCAGGGCGGGATGAGATAAGCCGCCTTATGAACGCACTAAAACAAATGAACCTCAAGTTACGTGAAGTAGTAAGTGAAATAAGTACAGGCGCCAACCAGTTAAACCACGCCAGCGAGCAACTCAATATCAGTTCACAAGAATTAACGCAAGGTGCCAGTGAACAGGCTGCCTCTTTAGAAGAAGTATCGACCACAATGGAAGAAATGGTGGCCAATATTGAGCAAAGTAACGCCAATGCCGGAACAAGTGAGGCTCACTCAAACCAGGCTCTTGAAGGTATTAAGATAACGGCCAATGAATCAGAAAAAGCGAACAAGGCGAATAAGTTAATTACCGAAAAAATAGCGATGATTGAGGAAATAGCAATGCAAACCAACATCCTGGCTCTTAATGCATCGGTTGAGGCAGCTCGGGCAGGGGAACATGGTCGGGGGTTTGCAGTGGTTGCAGGCGAAGTGCGTAAACTGGCCGAACGAAGCCAGGACACAGCCGCTGAGATTGTGCGGGCAGCTCATGAAAGTAATGCACTATCTGAAAACTCAAGTGAACTGCTGAATCAAATGCTGCCAAGCATTGATAACTCCAACAATCTGATGAAAGAAATTTCTTCAGCGACACGAGAACAGAGAGATGCTGTTCAGCAAATCAATGCAGCGATTCAGCAACTAAACCAAACCACGCAACTGAATGCTTCAAGTAGTGAAGAAATAGCAGGAAATGCTGAAGAACTCAATTCTCAGGCATCACAACTAAAAGAATTAATTCATTTTTTCAAATTGGATGATTAACTAACAATTCAACATCTATGAAAAAGGCTCTAACCAAACGAGGTCAGAGCCTTTATCATTCACAAACAAAAAATATAGAAAACAAGCATTCAATTGCCAATCACAACTGAACACAATCTATTTAGGCACACCTAACTTTGTCAATATATCCGTCATTAAGCACCATTTGGTAATAGATGACTGAATAAGGTTAACCCCCACAAATCCGGCAAGGAATAGCCAGTTGATATTGACATATACGGCCAACAAAATGCTTATCAGCACAAATGTTCCGGCCACAGCTCTAACAATTCTTTCTTGCATAGTTATATTGTTTTGATTATTGTACAACTCCTTTTTCAACATCAATAACATAAGCATTGATGTTACATTGAGGCATCTCTGCCTTGCATTGCATCAATTTTTCCAGAAGGCTATCGGCCTGCTCATCGCCAATAAACGAGATAAATGCAATATTATCCACGCCCATAGTTCGCTGACCAAACCAGTTACCAAGACGATGTTGCTTCTCAAGCTTTTTCATGCCTTTCATCTCAATCTCGTTATAAAACGAAACCTTGTGTTCGCTAAAAAATTCCTGCAAACGCTCTCTGTATTCTGCCACTGCAATGGCTATTAATAGTTTCATATTTTCTAGTGCTATGTGCACGGAGCACTTTAATTACTTATTTCTGATTCTTCTAATATTTCTACATGAGTGGCTGATTCATCTATCCTTTCACTTTCTGACGCCGATTCATATTTCTTACGCTCAGTCATGTAGTAAATCAATGGCACAATTAGGAGGGTCAATACGGTTGAAGCGATAGTTCCTCCCATCAATGAGATAGCGAGTCCCTGAAAAATTGGGTCGAACAAAATAACAACGGCACCAATCACTACTGTACCTGCAGTTAAAAGAATTGGTGTTGTACGCACAGCTCCTGCTTCAATAACCGCTTCGCGCAAAGGAACTCCTTCATTGAGTCGGATATTCACAAAATCGATAAGCAGTATGGAGTTTCGCACCATTATACCTGCCAGGGCAATCATACCAATCATTGATGTTGCTGTAAAGAATGCATTCAGCATCCAGTGTCCCAGAACAATACCAACCAAAGACAATGGAATAGCCACCATCATTACAAAAGGCACTTTTAGGTTTTGGAACCAACCAACAATCAGCATATAAATGATAACCAGCACCACTGCAAATGCAGTACCTAAATCACGGAATACTTCATAAGTAATCTGCCATTCTCCGTCCCATTTCAATCCAAAATTATTTTCAACGAAAGGCTGCCCATTGTAAAACTCCTCAATACTATAACCTTCGGGTAGTTGTATTTCATCCATGCGTTCGCTCATATCAAGAATAGCATAAACAGGACTCTCCAACTCACCAGCCACATCGGCAGTCACATAAACCACCTGCTTCTGGTTCTTTCTGAAAATACTCGTCAGCCTAACTTCTTCAGTAATATTAACCAAATCACCAATAACAACCATCTCACCGCTTTGCGACTTAATGCTAAGTTTTTTCAGGTCATCAATACTGGTTCGTTTACTTTCGTCTAAGCGCAATGTAATACCAACCTGCTGATGGTCTTTTTCGGCATACAGCTGTGACACCTGAGAGCCTCGCAAAGCCATGTTTAAAGCCTGTATAATTTGCTGTGGTGCGACACCGGCCAACATGGCCTTTTCTTTATCTACATCAAAGTGATATTCCACCTGATCATCTTCCATCATCCAGTCTACATCTACCACGCTTTCGGTATCGGCAAATAAACCTTTCACCTGCGATGCGACTGCTTTCTGTGCTTCGTAATCCGGACCGTAAATCTCAGCTACTAATGTTGACATTACAGGAGGTCCAGGAGGCACTTCCACCACCTTCACATTGGCATTAAACTTACTACCAATCAACTGCAAGCCAGGACGCAATTCTTTCGCAATGTCGTGCGACTGTAAATCGCGCTCTTTCTTCGACACCAAATTCACCTGAATATCGGCCACATTTGAACCACGACGTAAATCGTAATGACGTACCAAACCATTAAAGTTAATTGGTGCCGATGTACCCACATAAGTCTGGTAATTAGTTACTAACTCATGACCTTTCAGGTAGGCAGCCAATTCTTTGGTTACATTGGCTGTTTCTTCCAAGGTTGTACCTTCAGGCATATCAACTACTACCTGAAACTCATTCTTGTTATCAAAAGGCAGAATTTTTACTGTCACCACTTTGAACAGGAACAAACTGGCCGAACCAAATAACAGAACTGTAACGCCAATAATAAATACCCAACGTTTCGTTGAATTTTCAATCATCGGACGCATGGTTTTATCATATAGCTTGTATATTAAAGTCTTCTCAAGCGAGTAGTCTTTCTCTTTGTCTTCGTCCTTGCCCTCAGTCTTTAATAAACGATAAGCCAACCATGGAGTTATCATTAATGCAACCAATAAGGAGAATATCATTGCGATAGAAGCACCAATTGGCATGGGGCTCATATAAGGTCCCATCATACCCGACACAAAAACCATTGGAATTACTGCTGCAATCACGGTGAAGGTGGCCAAAATAGTTGGGTTACCCACTTCATCGATGGAACGCAGGGCTGCCTGCCAAAATGGCAACTGCTTCATCTTAAAGTGACGGTGCATGTTTTCGGCAATAATAATGGAATCATCAACCACAATACCCGTTACAAATACCAATGCAAATAAGGTAATACGATTAAGGGTGTAATCCATGAAATAGTAGCTAAACATGGTCAAAGCAAAAGTAATTGGCACTGAGATAAACACAACCAATCCGCCTCTCCAGCCCATGGCTAACATCACTACAAATGTTACTGCCACGATAGCGCCTAACAAGTGCATCAACAACTCACCTACCTTATCTGAAGCCGTTTCTCCGTAGTTACGCGTCACTTCCACCTGAATATCAGCAGGCACCAGCTCTTCGCGCAATACATCAATTTTTTCAGTAATTTGCTCGGCCAGACGCATGGCATCAGCTCCACGGCGCTTTGCAACTGAAATCGTTACAGCCGGGTATTCACTCTGATAAGTTTCTTTATTCTCACTGGCTGTTCCATAGCCAAAAGCCACATACGAATTGGGCAACTCAGGCCCATCCTCAACTACAGCCACCTGATGCAAATACACCGGCGACTGCTGATGAACGCCAATCACCAAATTAGCGACCTCATCTACATTCTCAAAGAATTTACCGGTTTGTACTGAATACTCCGTATTACTTTTATTAAAACTACCCGCTGAAACCTGCTGATTAGCAGCTTGCATTTGTTGTGTAATCAACAAAGGATCAACATTAAAAGCAGCCATTTTATCACGCTTCAGAACCACCTGAATTTCACGATTACGTCCACCAATAACCTTGGTTTCTGACACATCGGTAATTTTCTCTATTTCAGATGTTAATTCCTGTGCTACACGTTTAAGCTGAAAATCGTCGTAATTCTCGCTCCAAAGCGTCAATCCCATAACGGGCACATCATCAATGGATCGTGTTTTTACCAATGGCAGGGTAACGCCAGCCGGCATCTGATCCATATTTTTCATGATTTCGTTGTATAGCTTTACCAGGCTTCGTTCAATATCTTCGCCCACATAAAACTGAACAATCAACATGGCCTGCTCATTCAACGATTGTGAATAAACATATTCAACACCTTTTACATTGGAGATTACTTTCTCGATAGGTGTTACTATTTTCGATTCTATTTCTTTTGGACTGGCTCCCGGGTAGCCGATAAAAATATCGGCTATGGGAACATCAATCTGCGGTTCCTCTTCTCGAGGTGTTAAGTATGAACTGTACACACCAATGATCATAAAAGCGACCATTAATAGGGGTGTCAGCTTTGATTTTATAAACATCCGGGCTAACGTCCCGGCAAATCCTGTTTTCATAATGCTAAGATTTTTTGATTGGGAACATTAGTTTAATTGTAATGGAGCACCGTCGTACAAGCGTCCTTCGGCAGATACAACCACCTGGTTGCCTGCGTTAAGGCCCGACAATACTTCAATTTTATCGCCATAGGTTTTTCCTAAACGCACCCAGCGAAGCAAAGCCTGATTCGACTGACTAACAGTCCATAAACCTTTAAGCTGACCGCGTTCAACAATCGATGAAGTGGCCACCAACAGCTTTTTCTCTTCGCCTTTCAAATGCTTCACATTCGCAAAAACACCACTTCGAATCGCACTTTCTTGCTTAGCATTAGGATTCAAACTGATGCGAGCATCAAACTGCGAACCTGAGAAACGGCTTGATGGACTAATGCGCGCCACTGTGCCTTTGATTGGCTCTTTACAGGCATCAATCATTACCTCAACAGCATCACCTTTCTCTAATTGATAGATATTCGATTCCGGAATTTTAGCATCCACTTCAAATAAGCCTGGTGCTTCAATTGCCAGTAATGGCATTCCCGGATTCGCCATATCACCACTATCGACAAAGCGTTGTGTGATAACGCCATTATAAGGTGCACGGATATTAGCATACGACAACATCTCATCCACCTCATCTTTAGCTTTTTGAGCAGCTTCCAACTGAGCTCTTGTCATTTCATAATGCACAGTAATATCATCCAGCTCTTTTTGCGTGGCGCTATTACTGGCTTTTAAAGCCTGGATGCGTTGATAATCGTCTTTGGCATGTTTATAGGCAGCCTCGGCCTGAATAATATTGGCCTCAACCTGCTTTTGCTTGGCTTGAATATCATTGCTTCGTATTGAAATTAACAGTTGTCCTTTTTGAACGGCATCACCTTCATGCACTAGCACCTGGCTTATTTGCCCCATGATGCGTGTACTTAAAGTTGATTGATTGACTGATGAGACAGTACCTGTATAATGATATTTTTTGGGCACTGTTGTTAACTCTACAACTTGTGCATTGGCCTTAACAGCCTGCTTATGACTTTTTGTTTGCGAAGAAGCTCCTCCACAAGCTTGTGTTAAATAGGCTATTGCCAATGCAGCTATGGATAATTTTAACGTTTTCATTTTATACTATTTTTTGTTTTTCTCGAATGATTTGAACTAATTCTGGTTGGACTCAGATGCCAGTAATTGATATTTAAACACTGCCACATTAAAGTTATAGATGGCATTCAGTTTCTTTAAAACACTCTCTTCAGCTTTGGTTTCAGCCATCAATAGGTCCGAGGTCTTTTCCAATCCCTGGTTGTAGCGATTCGTCCTAATCCGAAGCGATTCAAGGGCTTCTTCAGCTGCCATTTTATAGGTTATCATCTGACTCTCGGCCACAGCAATAGCCCGCGTTGCTTTCGAAAGCTCCATATTTTCTTTTTCAACATAGTCCTGATAAGCTATCTGGGCTTTATTGTAATAGGCTTTCGTCTGGTTGTATTTGCCAAGGTTACGGCCTCCATTAAAAATTCGCCACTGCAACTTAATGCCAACCATGTAACTATCAGCACCAAAGCCACCAAAATCAGAATCGTATAAATTATAAGCTCCAAAAGCATTTACTCGTGGCGCAAATTTGTACAGGTCACTCTTTGTCATTTTCTTTTGAGCATCTAAACCGTGCTGCATCGCCAAGATATCTGAGCGATTTAATATGGTGGTGGCATTGTTAAAAGTAAATGGAACCTGAGTGATCGAATCACTAACCTGTATTGGTAATGTAATATCGCGTCCAATCATAAAATTCAGCATCTCGCTCACATTCTTCACTTGATTCTCTGCTTCTTGCACCATAGCAATCTGCTCATACTGACGAACCCTTACTGCCATTACATCAGCTTCTTTTAAATAGCCTTGTTGCAAATTATCCTCAGCCATTTTTAAATAGGAGTCGGTGGCGGCTTGCGCTTTCTTCATCACCTCCACCCTATTTTGAGCTAATTGCAAACCATAATATGTTTGCTTTACCAAAAAAGCGATATGCTCTTTAGTGTACTCCGTTTTCTTTTCGGTAGCTTTCAATTGGCTGCTTGCTGCACCTTTCCCGGCCCATGCATCCACATTAATCAAAGGTTGTTCAACCATCACCTGAGTGGCAAAATGATTGGTTTGCCCGGGCGAATTAATGACAGTTGGATCAAAATCGGCCATCGTCACTCCTTGTTGCTGTAACTTAAATCCAAAAGCATACAACGGATCATTTGAAGTGGTATATCCACTTGAAAGCTCAACTGATGGTAAAAATGCTGCCAATGCTTGTTGATTACCTGCTTTTGCAGCCTCTACATCAGCTAAAGCTTTTTGCACTTCTCTATTGTTTTCTGAAGCCAATTGCAAGGCCTCATTTAGCGAAAACACGGCATCACTCGTTCCTTCCTGAGCGTGCGATAGGTAGCCTGCCAGTGCAAAGCAGACTATCAATACATGTTTAAAAAGTGTTCTGTTCATATTTAATGTTTGTTTTTTCCTTTTTGATTAATCTCTCGATTAATTTTCATTGCAAACATATATCTATTTTTCTACATATGCAACTTTCTAGATGTATAGATATTTACACATCTGCTACCTCATTGATTACACATTCATTAAAACACTCTATTTTAAGATGTTAAACTCTTTTAATTTATATCATACGAATGTTCCTAAGAAAAAATCTTGTTTTATTTACGATAAAAACAACCTTATCAGATGATAATAACTTCTTACTTGAGTGGTATTTTAACTATCTTTGCAACCTTATTTATAGTTTATGTTAGGCAAATACAATACATTAAAAGTCATTAAGGAAGTTGAGTTTGGAGTTTATCTCGATGGAGGTGAAGAATTCGGTGAAATATTATTGCCCATTCGATATGTTCCGCCGACATTAAAACCTGAGGATGAAATTGAAGTATTCATCTACCTCGATTCTGAAGATAGAATTATTGCAACGACTGAAGAACCGTATGCTATTGTTGGCGAATTTGCCTACATGGAAGCGGTTTCGGTAAATAAAACAGGTGCTTTCCTGGATTGGGGACTAATGAAGGACTTATTGGTTCCGTACCGCGAACAGGCTGAGCGCATGAAAGAAGGCGAAAAATATGTGGTTTACATTTACCTCGATGATGAAAGTCGTCGTATTGTAGCAACATCGAAGCTTAACTCGGTACTCGACAACCTGATGCCTGAATATGAAGAAGGTGAAGAAGTTGATCTGATGGTGATTGACAAAACTGATTTAGGCTATAAAGTAGCAGTTAACAATTCTCATTCAGGCATGCTCTATCATAATGAGCTGTTTAAGCCCATAAAAATTGGTGACAAGTGCAAAGGCTTTATTAAGAAAGTGCGCGAAGACGATAAGCTGGATATCACACTTGAAAAACCAGGCTATGAAAAGATAGATGGTCTTGCCGGTGAAATTCTTGAAAAACTAAAAACAAAAGGCGGACAATTAGACGTTTCAGACAAAAGCCCTGCAGAACTGATTTACAAAGTTTTTGGCACCAGCAAAAAGAATTTCAAAAAAGCCATTGGCACCTTGTATAAGCAACGAATTATCGAAATCACAAAAGACAATATTAAACTACTGAAATAATTTTTTAACCGATTCTGCCGGTTATCACAGCATTCAAATCACACAAAAATCAACATGTTGAATTCATCTGCATCATCTCCGATGGTGTTAGAAGTGTATTGTGTCATTTGAAATGATAAAAGGAATTTTAGCAGGGTTAGCTGCAATAGTTTGGCAATGGAGTTTTGGACAGTCGGTTAACGAAACAGTTTATCACCGCCAGCCGGTCAACCCAACTACAGGAGTTGCTCATTCATTGAGCGTTCAGTTTTTTAACACAATTGGTTATAGCGACCTGGAAGCCAGCTTTTGGGTAACAGCTTTTGACGACGCACGACATAGCTTTAACCTTCGCCTCGCTCACCAACGCTTTGAAGAGCAATATTTCGGCCTTGGTTTAGGCTATGGCTATGACTTAAGAGTGAAACAGCATTCGTTTCAGCCCTATTTCACTTACAACCACGATATTGAAACCTGGCAGAATGGAGCTTTGGTAATCGGTCTTTACTATACAAATGGCGGTCGTTTTGATTTTGGAGCGGGCACCACCAGCAACTTTTACCAATCGGGCTATAGCAATAACTCGCATTGGCTTGATGTCTTTTATAATATGAAGACCTATGGCGGTATCCAAATTGGCTTTGAATATTGTTTTATGAGTGATTCTTCTGATAAATATTATGGCATCATCTTTCAGAAGACGCTTTGGCGAAAAAACAAATAGGGTATTGAGCGTCCTCATACCCTATTCACCACAACCAATTATTAAGTATACAATAACCAGTCTGTATTTTGCTGATAATCTTCAATCACTCTTGATTCATTTTTGGCATTAAAGGACGAAAGCAGTTGCTGCATTTCCTGGCGTAAATGCACGGCCGCTCCATCTATCAGTTTTGCAGAAAAACCTTTATTACTTAAATCCATGACATGTTCCAGCGAAATTACACGACTTAATATTTTACCTAAATCAACCAGCTTTCGCTGTGGCACGCTATAGTTTAACTCAAAGTTAAACAGGTCCCTCACCAAATGAGCCGCATTTGAAGTCAGTTCAAATGATTTGATAAACTCTAAGAGATTGACCTGTTTGGCTTTCTTCATCAGCTTTATCACACTTTCAGATATTTGAGAATACAGCATATCGTTTGAGCCCTCAAAAATCTGAAACGGCCGACTATCAACAGTCGAACGGCCTGCAATATGATTGAGCTTGTATCCTTTTGCACCAACCAATTGTAACAATGTTTGCGAAGCCGATTGCATCATATCGGTCGAAAGGCTTTTAACCGCATTGGCTTCAATACCAATCATAGATAAATCATTAGCTAAACCCGCTTTTTTACTACTGTTCACACAGTAGGCCGAAACAGTCGTAAAATAAGATTGCAATTGACTAATGCGTTGTTGTACCTGATCATAGCTCAATAAACTTTTACCACTGACAAAGCGCTTTTGACAATGCTCAATGGCCTCATCTAGCATGCGTTGTATAAAGCCCATGGCCATTCCCGGGAACGACATTCGGCTGCGATGCAACAAATCCAGCATCAACTTAACACCAGATTTTTCAGGCACCAACTTCTGCACAGCAGGTATTTGTACATCAATTTTGTTTCTTCCATAAGGGATTTGATACAAGCCCAGGTTCTCAAAAAATTCTTCTACTACAATTCCCTGGTTGGGCTGCGTCACATCGCAAATAAAGAAATCCAGATCTCTTGCCAGACGGTCGTCACCGGTATCTTTACGAGCCGTTAGTAACCAAAAATCGGCCCAACCAGTTAAACCAGCCCAATGCTTTGTTCCTTTTAAATGAGCTAACTGGTCTGTTTCAGTATAGGAGGTGCGCATACTAAGCGCATCACTACCAAAGTCGGGCTCTGTAATCATTAAACCGCCCATATTTTGCTGCTCAATAAAACGCTTTAAAACCGCCTCTTTTGCTTCGGGTTGCGCTGCTTTAATAACCGGCTGCAGAAACAAAGCCATGTTAATACCAAATGTTAATGATAGAGCCAACGATTCGTAGGAAGCGGCCGACATCAATGCAATACTTTCTTTGACATCTCCTCCTAAACCTCCATGTTCTTTGGGAATAATGGCCGAAAACGGATTAACCGACATTATTTCGCGCATAATAAAAGGGGGCATTCCTCGCTTAATTCCCAGCTCATTAATATCACTTCTTTCGTGATAAACACTCTTCATTTTACTTTTCAATCCGTTAAGGATTGTTGAAAATGATTGCTTTAAGGTATCATTCTCAGTTGTTGAAATTGCTGATTGAAACATTCATATTGTTTTTTGGGAAGCCTGAAAATGGTTAAGAGGATTAATAATGAGCCACACACACATTCAATCGAAGCACACAAATTCGTAACTACCTTGTTAACTTATTATTCAATTGCGAATGTATTCAATAGTTTTTAAATTCTATAGATTTTGAGATGTTTTTATCTTTTTATGTGAATTATTCACAAAAATGAATCTAAACATCGGCGATTGTAGAATGCAAAGCCATTTCAGAAGGTTATAAATTGTACTTTTTGACTCTTTCAGACGAATTATACCGTTTACTAATCAAAATGCGCCTTTAATGCGTTTCACTAATACAGCCACTTTGATTAGTTAACAACATTTACAATTGTAGTTTTTAAAATTGCCCTGAAGGCGCATTACAAAAAACAATTGGTATTATATCCTCCTTCAGCTATAGACCACTGGTCAAAACAACTACCCTTTGTGATGATTTTTCCCCGAATAGAGTAAGTCTATTACTATCAAACTAACTCAGGTAAAAAAAAGTTCCTGAAATAAAAATGGCGAAGCATTATCACTTCGCCATTTATTTATATTTCTCTTCAGTCTAGAAGTACAAATCACGTTCACCATCTTTTATTTTCCCTAAGCGCTCAACCAGTTTTTCTTTAAAACGCTCGTCTTCGTAATCCTTTAAACTATCTTCAATTAATTGATAGCCTTTTTCTTTTGTCTTAGGCGGAGCATAATCCTCGAGGTATTCAGCTAAGGTTAAAATAGCATTGGGTTGACAAAAACGCTTGATAAAGCCCGGCACAGAGAATTCCATAAAGTGCTCACCAGTACGATTTAATCGATAACAAGCCGTACAGAACGATGGAATATAACCATCCTCCACCAACTCTTCCATTACCTCGTTTAAAGAACGATCGTCACAAATCTCGAATTGTTCATGATCCAAATCCTGCTGCTCTTTATGACTGGTATAACCTTTCATCTCAATATTAGTACCGCCGTCAATCTGCGAAACACCATATTGTAAAATCTCATCGCGGATATGTCCGGGTTCTCGAGCTGTTAAAATTAAGCCTGTATATGGCACTGCCAATCGCAAAATAGCCACCAGCTTAGTAAAATCAGCATCACTAACATCGTATCGCTTATCTACTTCAAAACCGGATGCAGATTGAATACGTGGAAAAGAAATGGTATGAGGTCCAACGTTATAAACAGCCTCAAAGTGATTCACATGGCGCAATAGGCCTAACACTTCGAAACGCCAATCGTACAATCCAAACAATGCACCAATACCCACATCATCAATACCTGCTTCTTGCGCCCTGTCAAGGCTGGTAATACGCCAGTCGTAGTGCTTTTTGGTTCCTTTCAAATGGACTTTCTCGTATGTTGGCTTATGATACGTCTCCTGGAAAATCTGGTAGGTTCCAATACCTGCTTCTTTCACTTTTTTGAAGCCTTCAATATCAAGTGGTGCAGCATTAATATTAACTCGACGTATTTCACCGTTACCACTCTTTACGCCATAAACAATTTTAACCGTATCAGCAATAAATTGAGCATCATAACGCGGATGTTCGCCATAAACCAATATTAAGCGTTTATGCCCGGAATCTTCTAAAGCAACCACCTGATCGATAATATCCTGCTTACCGAGTGTTGTTCGCTCCTGCTTCTTATTCGACGAACGGAAACCGCAATAAGCACAATCGTTAATGCATAGATTACCAATATAAAGTGGCGCAAAAAGAACAATACGTTTACCGTACACTTGCTCTTTCAATTTTTTGGCAGCAGCTTTTATAGCATCCACCATCTCCGGCTCCCTGGCATTCACTAATATGGCCGTTTCGGCAAGACTCAGTCGGTTCTTTTGTAACGATTTATTAATAACCTGCTTAACCTGCTCCATGCTAGGATTTAGGTTAGCATCCAAAATCTCATGAATTTCATCAGGATCGATAAAATTCTCCATTGGCTTATCAGCCAACTTATATTGCTGTGGATTATAAATTATTGACATTTGACCTAATTTTACCTTGATGTCCCCATCATGACTCCAATACTCCAAAATTAGGTGTTTTATACTAATTTAAGCAAGATATTACCCAAATTATTAGCTGAAAGATATCATGGATTTTGATTACACCTTATGGGGTGATTTTTAAAGGTTCATGTGTCATAACAAGCTTCAGTGTTAAAGCTTTTTAGGCTAACAAGCCAGATGAAACGACACTCATCTTCAATCAATCATTTATTTAAGATCTCTATCACGTTCTAAATCATCCATTTTCATTTTAGTCCACTTTTTAATCTTTAAATGATGGGCGGTGGCACCAATGGCATGAGAAGCAATGGGAGTAGTAATAAATATAAAGAGAATAATCATTACAGCTTTTAGTGCTATGGCATAAGTACCAAAATACAAGATAAAAGCAATGAGCATAAGGCTTATTCCCAGGGATGGAGCTTTTGTAGCGGCATGCATTCGCATATAGATATCTGGGAAGCGATTCAAGCCTATTGCACCAAGTAAGATCAACAGGCTACCCAAGCCTAGTATTATCGTTATTGCTATTTCCATTTTCACTATCATTTTCGGTTAAATACTTTGACATAGCCACGGTTCCCACAAATAAGATAAGGGAGATGATAAGAACAACATCAATGTATACACTATTATCTTTAATAATACCCAGGCAAATTATAAATCCCATCAAAATAGAACCAATCATATCGAGCGATACAATACGGTCGGGTGTTGACGGACCTTTTACCAAACGCACAACCACCAACAGCAGCGCCAATAAAAGTATAGCCATTATAAAATACATTACAACTGATATCATTTTAAAAACTTTTTAAGGCGGTTTTCCAATTCGTTGATGTCACTCACAAATGCTTCCCTGCTTTCCACATGCATTGCATGGATATATAGCTTTTTTCTATCTTCAGACAGATCGAGGGAAAGAGTACCCGGCGTCATGGTTATAAGATTGACCATTGTTAAAATACCAATATTTGATTTAATGCTGATATCGACAGCCACTATACCTGGCGGATCAAAATCAAACCTTGGATTAAGCACCGCCTTTGCTACTATCCAGTTCGACTTCACCAACATCAACAGGTAGTAGGGAATAAACATTAGAAAATGGAATAACTTCATACTACACTATTTTTTAACGACTACTTAAAACTGCACCAATATAGGTTTCAACATCCAGCAATTGTTCTGCAGCTGTTGCACATACATCAATTATAAACTTACTGCCCAAGGTCAAACCGATAGTCACAATAACTAAAAGACCGGAACTGAATACCAATGTTCTGGACACTCTAGCAGATTGCGGTTCCTTGCTAGTATATTGTTCTGGTATTGCTTTAGCATACGATTCATTCCATATTTTAACCATCGAAAACAAGGTCAGAAAACTAACGCCCAAAGCACTGGCTACGTGTATAAACTCCCTTGACTCTACACCTGCTTTTATCAACATAAATTTACCAAAGAATCCTGACAAAGGAGGAATCCCCACTAATGCCATTGCCGAAATGAAAAACAATAGGGCGATTAACGGCTTGCTTTTCAGAATACCTCCACTCTCCTTTAGATTAAATGTACCAGTCAGCTTATAGCTAATTCCACTTAGTAAAAACAAATTTGTTTTTACAATACAATGCCCTATGATATAAAAGATGGCCCCTGTCAATGCCAGTTGAGTAAACAAGCCTAAACCAAGTATCATATAACCAATCTGAGATACAATATGAAAACTAAGCAATTTACGAACTTCAAACTGTGCTGTGGCCATCAATACACCTGATATCATGGTTATTGATGCAATAAACAAAAACAATTGTGGAAAGAAGGTATCGCCCGGTAGGTGAATAAGCGAATAAAACCGTATCATTGAATACACCCCCACCTTTGTGAGTGTTCCTGAAAACAAAGCTGAGATAGGCAGTGGCGGGGTATGGTATGAGTCGGGGAGCCAAAAATAAAATGGAAAAATGGCTGACTTGACAGCAAAACCCATCAAGATAAGCGCCGATGGTGCCAGAATATCCAATTCTCCTCCCATTTCGCGCACGCGCATGGCCAAATCGGCCATATTTAATGTACCGGCCTTTCCATACATCAGGGCAATACCGCCCACAAAAAAGAAGGACGAAATCAGATTCATACTCACATACTTCAGCGTTCCCTTCAGCTGCTGCTTGCCACTGCCGTAGGATATCAACACAAAAGATGACAAAAGCATTACCTCGAACCAAACGTAAAGATTAAATAAATCGCCAGCAACAAAGGCGCCATTCATCCCCATCTGCAGGCCAAAAATCAAGGCATAAAAGACCGGATTGTTAAGGTTATCTTCGCGCCATGCGATGGAGTATAAACTAACCACCGCCACCGTAACCGAGGTTAAGGTCAGCATGATACCGGAAAAGACATCGGCCACTATGGTAATTCCAAATGGTGCTTCCCAGGCTCCTGCCTGTGCAACCAAAATACCATTTTGTAGCACCTTGCTTAATATGCTTACAGCAACAGCAATAGTTATTACATTGCCCAAAATAAACACAACACGTTGCACTGTTTTTGGAGCCTTACTAAATGATAACGACAGAATGATAAAAAGTAAAGGAACTATAATTGGAGCAAATACAATCATTATAAAATACTACTAATGTTGATGTTATTTTAATTTATCAATATCATTTTCGCCAGTTACCTCGTGCGTTTTACGAAGCAAGGTCAGTAAAAACGCTACAACACCAAAGCTGATAACAATAGCTGTTAATATCAGTGCTTGCGGTAGCGGATCAGACATGACTTGTGGATTATTCGGTGCTGATTCTGCCAGAAAAGCAGGCTGTGCATCAGGCAATACCCCGGAGGCCATAAAGATGAGCAGGTTTGTTGCATTTCCAAGAAACAGCACACCGAAAATTATCCTGACCATACTTCGTCGCAAAAGAAAATATACACCAACTGTGTATAGCACACCGATAACAATTGAAAGTATTAACTCCATCTTCTGTCCTCCATCAATAATAAAATCATCATTACCATCACCCCAATGACTGTAAGGTATACGCCGACATCAAATATTAGTGGTGTATTCACCGCCAAGCTACCCATCATTGGTATATCCAGCTCAAACCATTGGGCATGTAAAAAGCTCTGTCCTGCAACAATACCAATCAGACCACTTCCCAGGGCCAGTATTAAACCAATAACTCGGAGCGGAGCCACGTACCTGATCGTTTTAGCGAGTAAGGGGTGCGAATAAAAAGCCATCACATAAATAACTATTCCACCTCCGGCCAGCAGGCCACCTATAAATCCACCGCCAGGTAAATTATGACCGCGAAATAAAACAATAAGAGACGCCACGACCATAATCAATCGAATTACCCTTGCGGCCAATTGCAATAATATCTTATTCATATTAACCTGCCTTTCTGATTTTTAATAATGAGTAGATGCCCAGCGAAGCAAGTACCAGGACGGTAATCTCGCCCATGGTATCAATTCCTCTAAAGTCGACAAGAATCACATTCACAATATTCTTACCATGAGCCAGACTCAGTGAAAATTCTTTAAAGAATGCGGATATCTTATTGGTGGCCGGATTTGTTGAAGACATAAAAGCTATAACCCCCATGGCAGAACCAAATAAGCCGGCAATGATTATATCTTTAACAACACCATTTGTTAGCGGATACATCACCAGCTTAGGCAACTTAGGAAGCACAAGCATCATCAGGATAACAACTAATGAGTCCACTAAAATCTGGGTTATGGCTAAATCAATGGCACCGAAGTACAAATAAATAGCAGCAATGCCGTAACCGACTCCACCTATAATGACAATCAAAGAAACACGTCGCATCTTGGATAACATTGACAAACACGAGAGCGTAACAACAATAACACTAATGAGAGCCAAGGCCCAAGTGAAAGCATCAAAATTAACAAGGCTTAGCTGCCCCCAGTTTTGAACAATCACATACCATAAAAAGGCACCGGCGAACAGAAATATGGTGGCCAGATAATAGCGATGGTAACCATGTTGAACAAATCTCGTTTTCTTAACATTCAATTGTATCATTCGATCGATACCTTCAAAGAACTTAGCCGAAAACTGAAATGTAACGATGTAATTGTAAAAATTGACAAATAATGGTATAACCCTTCGGTGGAATGCAAACAAAACGACTCCTGCTACAACGGTGATAACACTCAGTAGCAACACTTGGTTAAAACCATGCCAAAGGCTAATCTTAAAATCAAGGTGTTCCGGTCGGATGACACTTATTGCCGCTTGCAAATACGGCTGCAACAAACTCTGCGGCAACAGCCCCAGTATCAGACTTAGCATTGCCAAAAAGAACGGCCCGAAAAGCATCGACAAACCAGCTTTTGAAGGCTCCTTGGGCCACTGTTGCTGCCGCCTGAAAAACACCATATAGGCCACATATAACGAAGCGAAAACCATCAACACATTTCCCAACACACTAAAAACTCGCATATAGGGTGCTACTTCAGGTATCTGAAGACTGGCCTCATAAATCATTTCTTTGCCTAAGAACCCTATTAAAGGTGGCAAACCTGCCATTGAGGTTAGCACTAAAACACTTACCAAAGTAAGTAAGGGCATGCGCGTTCGCAAATTACCTAATAGTCGAATATCACGCGTTCCAACCTTTTTATCAATTATACCTGCAATCATGAACAAGGCTCCCTTGTATAACGAGTGCACCAATAAAAACATAAAGGCTGCTCGTATTGACAAATCGGTGAAGATGCCTATCAACATGACCAACACCCCCAACGAACTAACTGTGGTATAGGCAAAAATACGTTTCAGATCGGTTTGCACCACGGCAAAAAAGGCGCCTAATAGAAATGTAATACTCCCACATAATGGTAATACGATTTGCCACAAATCGGTTGTTCCATAGATTGGACCTAAGCGCATCAACAAAAATACACCGGCTTTAACCATCGTGGCTGAATGCAGATAAGCACTCACCGGAGTTGGAGCTGCCATGGCATTGGGTAACCAAAAATGAAAAGGAAACTGAGCCGACTTGGTAAATGCCCCAACAATAATGAGTATGAGTGCTAGTGTAGAATATTGACCAGATACGATATCAGAAGCCCGATTCATCCAGTCCTGAATTTCATAACTCCCTACTTCGACCCCTATAATGATCACACCAGCTAAAATGGATAATCCGCCAATACCAGTAATTAATAAAGCCTGCAATGCTGATTTTCTCGAACTTTCCTTCTCATGAAAAAAGCTGATGAGTAAGAATGATGAGATACTGGTCAACTCCCAGAAAACAAACAGCAATAGCATATTACCAGCACTTACCAATCCTAGCATAGCGGCCATAAATAGCAAAAGGTAACAGTAAAACTTAGATTTTCCTGAATAACTCTTCATGTAACCATTAGCATAGGCGAAGATGTAAATGCCCATTCCCAAAATCAGGTAAATAAACAAGGAACTTAAGCCATCGATATAGAAATTAATATCAAGTCCAAGCATTGGTAACCAACTATGCGATTCGGTAAAAACACCTTCATAGTCGCTAACTAAAGTAATATAGCCAATCAGTAACGTGGCCGGCACTATGGCCACCAACCATCCTTGTATTTTTTTTATTTTTGCAAATAGAAAGGGTAAAAGGCACGAAAAAAAGGCCAATAGAACACCTAATAATATCATTAGTATTTCTTTTTAGTCTCAAAAAAAACAGTCGTCACATCCCGGCTATTAAACCACAGACGTTAGACAAAAATACGACCATTAAACTATTTTAAAAACAACTAGATCTGTTAAACAATTTTAATTATGTCCTTAGACAAAAAGGGGATATTTGCTTTATATAATTCAGCACAAAGTTGTTTTGCATCAGTAACACAATAGAATCCACATACCTAGTCCTTTGATAGATATACAGAATAGCAAGCTTCCTAAAGTAAAATACAATTGTTAATGTTAGTTGACTTTAACACAAAACAAGGTCGATATTTATTATATCAACCGAGCTTCAAGTGTTAAATTTTGTTTATATTTTCTGACATATACTCATTCACTCCCAATTTCAATAAAACTGTAATCTAAGAGGGATTATAAACAAGAGAACAAATATCAGATGGTTCTTTGAAGCATTTCTCAGTCACCCACCTCAACTTTTCTATGTTTAGGTTATCATTGGTATGAACAATATCCACCTGGAATCAAATCGGAGAGTTCTAATTCTTTAGACACAAAGTCTTTTCATCATTGCTGTTGAAATAAGCCAAAGATTCCAATTTTAACATAAAAAAAACCGCCTCACATAAGTAAGGCGGCTCCATTTTTGAAACATGTATTTTATTTGTATTCTTCTAAAATACCTTTCACATCTTCAGCGGCTACACGACCGTAAACTTTTTCACCTACAGTCACAACAGGCGCTAAACCACAGGCACCAACACAACGCAAGCAGCTGATAGAGAATTTACCATCTGGGGTTGTTTCTCCTACTTTCACATCAAGATGACGCTTGAATTCATCCAAAACCTTCTCTGCTCCACGTACATAACATGCTGTACCCATACAAATTGAAATTGGATGCTCTCCTTTTGGAATCATCGAGAAGAAAGAGTAGAATGTCACCACACCATAAACGTGTGCAACAGAAACATTCATCTCATTAGCCACCAACTCCTGTACTTCTGCAGGCAGATAGCCAAATAACTCCTGAGCTGCATGAAGGGCGTTAATCAGTTCGCCTCCCTCGTTACCGAGCTTCTTACAAACTCCTTTTAATTCTTCCACCTTAGCGGCGGGTAATTTTATATTTGCCATTTTTCGTTTTCTTTAAGAATTGAACTTCAGTCTCCTGTCTTCAGTCAGGTTAAATTTCAACCTTTTTTTTCTTATCGTAATAGTGTGTATGAAGCAATTCGTGCGACTTATGTCCACAAGGCTCACCTAAGAACTCAGAATATAACTTCTGAATAAATGGGTTTTCATGCGACTTACGAAGTACTTTGCCTTTATCTTCTTCGTATAAAGCCATTTGACGCTTCTTCAACACTGATACATCACCGTGGTGATATGGCTGACCACCACCGCCGATACATCCACCAGGACATGCCATAATTTCAATAGCATGGAACTGTGACTTACCGGCTCTGATATCTTCTAACAATTTACGGGCATTTCCTAATCCGTGAGCAATACCAATATTAATTGGTAAACCATCAAAATCAATGGTTGCTGAGCGAATACCGTCGAAACCACGCAGCTCTTCAAAATCTACTTTCGGAAGTGGCTTTTTAGTATGAACTTCGTAAGCCGTACGAACAGCTGCTTCGATTACTCCACCTGTTGTACCAAAAATTACTGAAGCACCTGTTGACTCTCCAAGTGGCTGGTCAAAATCATCTTCTTCCAATGCTTCGAAATTCAGGTTGGCATTACGAATCATCTGCGCCAACTCACGAGTAGAAATGGATAAGTTCACGTCTGGATCACCATCTACTTTAAACTCGTCGCGTGCACACTCATATTTTTTAGCCAAGCAAGGCATCACTGAAACGACCACTACATCTTCGCGCTTTTGCTTCAGCTGGTCGGCGAAATACGTTTTAGCAATGGCACCAAACATTTGCTGAGGCGACTTAGCTGTTGATGGAATATCAATCATATCAGGGAACTGATGCTCGAAGAAGTTCACCCAACCCGGACAACAAGAGGTTAAGATAGGTAATTTCACATCCTTATCTCCTGCTAAATGTTTACCTAAACGGCCAAGCAACTCAGTACCTTCTTCCATAATAGTCAAGTCAGCTGCAAAGTCTGTATCAAATACATGGTCGAAACCTAATTTGCGAAGAGCTGAAACCATCTTACCAGTCACCAAAGTTCCTGCTTCCATGCCAAATTCTTCACCTAGTGCTGCACGAACAGCCGGAGCGGTCTGAACAATCACAGTTTTCTTAGGATCTACAATGGCATCCATCACTTTAGCTGAACTATCACGCTCTGTTAAAGCGCCTGTTGGACAAACAGCGACACACTGCCCACAGAAAGTACAGGCCGAGTGATCCAAATCCATCTCAAAAGCTGGTGCTACAACCGACTCAAAGCCACGGTTAACAGCCGAAAGTACACCTACTGTCTGTACCTCGTTACAAGCTGTTTCACAACGGCGACACATGATACATTTCTCCATTTCGCGCACAATAGCAGGTGATTCATCACTCTTATAGGAGTTTTTCTCACCCTGGTAACGCACTTCGCGAATACCTAAGTTCTGTGCCATTGTCTGTAATTCGCAGTCACCTGATTTGGCACAAACCAAACAATCAAACGGGTGATCCGATAAAATCAACTCCATAACTGTACGACGGGCATTGACCACACGCACTGAGTGTGTTTGAATGTCCATACCTTCTGTACACTCTGTTTTACATGCTGGGGCCAGGTTACGACGACCTTCCACTTCAACCACGCAAACACGACATCCGCCTGGCTTATTCTCAATATTCATATCGTGCAGCTTCATATGACATAAAGTTGGAATATCCACCCCGATGTTTTTAGCTGCCTCTAAGATGGTAGTGCCTTTCTCAACAACTACCTTTTTATTATCTATGCTTAATTGAACGATTTCCATTCTTCTATCTTTTACTGTTCAAAAACTGGTTTGGCTATTGAATGCTGATCGCACCAAACTTACATTTTTCATAACAAGCACCACACTTAATACAAGTCTCCTGACTGATTAAATGAGGTTCTTTCTTATCACCGGTAATCGCATCAACCGGACAAACGCGAGAACACAAGGTACAACCGATACATTTCTCAGCATCAATCACATATTGCATCAACGACTTACACTGACCAGCCGGACACTTACCTTCTTTCACGTGAGCTTCATACTCATGAGGGAAGTTTTCCATGGTCGAAAGAACAGGATTAGGCGATGTTTGACCTAAACCACAAAGAGATGTGTCTTTAATCACGTTACTTAAGTTGCGCAATAAAGTCAAGTCTTCTTCTGTTCCTTTTCCTTCGGTAATTTTGTCAAGCATTTCATATAATCGCTTGTTACCAATACGACACGGAGCACATTTACCACACGATTCTTCAACTGTAAAATCTAAATAGAACTTAGCTACAGAAACCATACAATCGTCCTCATCCATTACAATCATACCACCTGAACCCATCATAGAGCCACAAGCCAATAAGTTATCGTAATCGATTGGAATATCTAAGTGCTTTTCAGTTAAGCAACCACCGGATGGTCCACCGGTCTGAACAGCTTTAAATTTCTTACCATCTTTGATACCACCACCAATGTCGAAGATAACTTCACGCAATGTGGTACCCATTGGCACTTCTATCAAACCTACGTTATTTACTTTACCTGCCAATGCAAACACCTTGGTACCTTTACTCTTCTCGGTACCAATGCTGCTAAACCACTCAGCTCCTTCCAATAAAATAACCGGAATATTAGCGTAAGTTTCAACGTTGTTAACGTTAGTAGGCATGCCTTTATATCCACTCTCTGATGGGAACGGAGGCTTCACTGTTGGTTCACCACGTAAACCTTCCATCGAGTGAATCAATGATGTTTCCTCACCACAAACGAATGCCCCTGCACCGTAGCGTAACTCAACATCAAAACTAAATCCTGTACCAAAGATATCACCACCTAATAAACCATACTCGCGAGCCTGATCAATCGCAATCTTCAAGCGAGAAATAGCCAATGGATATTCAGCACGAATATAAATCAATCCCTTTGTTGCACCTGTACAGTAACCGTTGATGGCCATCGCTTCCAACACAGCGTGCGGATCTCCTTCAAGGATTGAACGGTCCATAAATGCACCCGGGTCACCCTCATCGGCATTACAAACCACGTATTTTTGCTCAGCTTCTACTTTACGTGTGATGTCCCACTTCAATCCTGTAGGGAAACCACCACCACCGCGACCGCGAAGGCCTGAGTCAATAATCACTTTAATAGCTTCTTCAGGCGTCATTTCGGTCAACACTTTACCTAAAGCAGCATATCCATCACGAGCAATATACTCGTCAATGTTTTCCGGGTTGATAAAACCACAGTTACGAAGCGCAATACGAATTTGCTTCTTGTAGAAACCCATGTCCTTCGATTCTGACACACGCTCTTGTGTTTCAGGATCGGTATATAATAAACGTTCTACTTTACGACCTTTTACCAAGTGCTCAGCCACAATTTCAGGAGCATCTTCAGGCGTTACCTGTACGTAAAAAGTATTGTCAGGTACCATTTTAACAACAGGACCTTTTTCACAGAAACCAAAGCATCCGGTTCTTACTACTTGTACTTCGTTCTCAAGGCTGTTTTCTTCAATTACCTTGGTTAGATTTTGTACAATTTCTTCACCTTGTGAGGCACGACAGCCAGTTCCGCCACAAACAAGGATATGATTTTTATATTTAGCCATAGCGCAAAAAACTATTCGTTTTTATTCTCTTTTACAGTTTCGTAATTTACCGGGATGATACCATCCACCAACTCTCCTCGTATCACATACTTTTCAATGATTTCATCGGCCTTTTTATTATCCACATGACCAAAAACCACAGGGTCAGCACCTGGTAGTGTTACTTCGATAGTTGGCTCTGCATGGCAGTATCCCATACATCCGGTTTGAGTTACTACGGCATCAATTGCCTGACGATCCATTTCTTCAATCATATGGTTCATCACTTCCTTTGCTCCTGAGGCAATACCACAGGTAGCCATCGACACTTTTACCTGAACCATTTTTTCAGGATTGTCCCCCTTCTCACGCAGACTTACTTTGGTCTGCAGTTCTTCGCGCATTTTACGCAAATCAGCCAGAGATTTTACTTTTGACATAGCGATTGGTTATTATTAATTACACATTCTTTTGTTTGTCTGGATGCCTGATAAGTCAGGCATTTAATCAAATTCTATATTCAATTCCTTTAAATTCTCTTCAATCATTTCTTTTAAAAAACTTGTCACTTTGGGTAGTCGTATATCCACATCTCCCATCACCTCTTTCACCTCGTTCGTGCTAATTGCAAATTCATCTGCACCTTTTTTTACTTCAAATTGCAGGTTAACACCATCATTACCTGTTATCATCATAGCAGCTGTTGAAGCAATATCACCCATAGGCGGACGATCAATGTGCGTACGACCAAATTTGGCAATCAAAGTGGTTCCTTTTCCTAATTCGGATTCCAAAGTCATGTTGCCATCTGTCAGTTCAGCATTTTGCAGGATAAGTGGTATGCCCATCCCTACTTTTCTCGTCGTTCGGGATGTATAAAATGGATCAGTTACCTTCTCCAAAGTTTCTTTATCCATTCCGCTGCCATCATCTTCTACTTTAATGGTCAACCATTGCTCATCAAGGGAGATGGAAAGCGTCACATTCCCTGCTTTAGCTCTCACTGAATTTTGAACAATGTCCATTATATGCATCGATAAATCTTTCATTATTTCAGCTCTATAACTTTTCTTCCACCCTGTTGATGAAGTGCCTTTCGCAACTCTTCAAAATTGGCTTCTTCCATTTCAATTATCGAATAGTGTGTTCCAATCTGCTCCGGGAAATGTGCGTCAGAGGAGCGTAATACAGTATATTGTTTCAACTCCGGATACTTTTTAATTTGCTCATCTACTACAACTCTAGCACTCATCCCAATCGCATCGGGTGTTATATCAAAAGGCATAAAACCCAATTGACTATACACGCTAAAACTTGGTCGG
Source organism: Carboxylicivirga litoralis (assembly GCF_025499605.1). Classification (GTDB taxonomy): domain Bacteria; phylum Bacteroidota; class Bacteroidia; order Bacteroidales; family Marinilabiliaceae; genus Carboxylicivirga; species Carboxylicivirga litoralis. The sequence goes on from NZ_JAFMVC010000001.1 coordinate 97,029, forward strand.
AATATATGCGCTGGAATAAACAAACCATTTAACTCGCGCACTTTCTGTTCCACCTCATCAATGGATTGATCTAATGCACTAATGAGCAAGCGCTCTTCCTGCCCAACAATTTCTTCGGCCTCATCAACCCAAACCTGGTAACCAAACTTCTCCACATCGTTTAGTATAATAGGTAAATGCTCATCCAAATACTTTTGGAAAAGTTCAAGTTTTTCAAAATTTTCAAAGAACGTTAAACAGTGAACTTCTTCTTTAGTAGTGACTTCAGCACCACATATCACTGTTATTCCTTTCTGCTTACCAACCTTATAAACCTCAGCGCATTGCCTGGTCGAATTATGGTCAGTAATGCCAATAATATCTAATCCACGTTCCAAAGCTTTATTGACAATTACTACCGGACTCATCTCTAAACTTCCACACGGAGATAAGACGGTGTGCATGTGTAAATCTGCTTTAAAGCGTTTCATAATCTTTAAGTATCAAGACTCCAGACATTAGACTTAATATTGATTTACAGCTTTCAAATTGTCTTGTGTCTTTTATCTGTTCTCCTTCTTCAACAACGTGAACAATTCACCTGATAACTCAAAAGCTTCCATTGATGAACTTAGCAATGGAATACCTTCATCGTTACTTTGGCTAATGGTATTTTCATCGGCCTCAAGATCTTTTACAATGATTACTGCAGCTACCTCTTTAAGAGAAGCCACCGCCATAACGTTTCGATGTGTTTGCAATGTAATCCACACTTGTCCCTCATCCACATTGCCCATCACATCGCTTAACAAGTCAGAAGTATAGCCACCTGTTACTTCATTCTGAAGGCCTTCTTCTCCACCTATAACTTTTAGATCTAGTTTTTCTATAATATCAGAAACTGTCATTCTTTGCTCCTTTTTTCTTACAATCCTTATCTAATCGATCTTTACCCCAACTCTTTTCTATAATTCGGATGGAGTGCTGTGGGTCTAATTTTTTTGTTTTTTCCATCATGCGCTGCAGAAAAACACAATTGGACAAATGCGCTTCTTTGCGCACAATATCTTTGGCTAAGCTTTCGCAACTTGGTGCGCCACATGCGCCACAATCAATGCCAGGTAAGTAACACATCATACGACGAACGCGCTCCATCTTCTTAAGCGCCATCCCCATATCTTCGTCCAACACCATCATCGATCGTGGTTCTATTTTACCAACATCGCTCTTATCTTTAATGGTTTGTTTATGTGCTGCTGAGATATTTTGAACATACTTGCCAGATGCATTAATACGATCGGCTCTGTTTTTAATACGTTCAACTGTTAAAAATCGGTTTTCGGTCAACAATACTCCACCTGCACAACTTTGATCACAGGCGCGCAACTCCAGAAAATCGACATTTATGATTTCGTCGTTTTCGACTTTCTCTAAAAACGAAATCACATTGTGTATTTCATCAATAGCCAAACATCTGCCTTTCATATGACTTGCCTCACCATCGGTTAAGCTCCAGTTTAAACCTTTAGGCGACAAATAAGGTACTGTATAGTCACAATTATCTGCCGATTCACTTCTATTATTTAGCACATGAAATACCTTATTATAAAGAAAATCCATATTAATAACGCCATCAACATTAGATGAATCGTCACCAACAGGACTTTTAACAGTTGCAATTTTTGAAGCACAAGGTGTTACATAAAAAATCCCAATATCATCGAAGTCTTTTCCTTCCTCCAGCAACAGCTGACGATAATATAATGCTGTGCTGTCAATTGGGGGTTTAATGGGAATAATGTTATTGACTAATCCTGGGAAACGCACCTGAATCAAACGAACAATGGAAGGACAAAAAGCACTAATCATTGGCTTTTCTCTATCTGATTCCAATTCTTCAAGCATCGATTCATTTATCACATCCACTGTAGCCTCGGCAGGCACAACATGTGTAAACCCTAATCCTTTAAGAATGTCAATTATCTCGCACTCTTTAATGCTTTTCGAAAACTGACCAATAAATACAGATGGCAAAATAGCCACACGGTATTTAAAATTAAAAATCTTCTCAAAGTCATCCTGTTCTACATAAAACGCATCAACCGGACAAGCCTTCATGCATTCGCCACAATCAACACACCAGTTTTTGCGAATGGATGCAACACCATCGCGTATGCGTATAGCATCAGTCGGACAAACATTCATACAATGCGTGCATCCAAAACATTTATCCTTATCCACTTTCAATGCGTGATAAAACTGTTGTTCGCTCATAGCTTTTAAGTTCTTAACTGGTCAACTTAGTCGTTAGTTCAACTATTGTTCCTTCACCAACCTTACTTGTTATATCTATCGTATCAGCATTTCTTTTCATGTTTGGCAAACCCATTCCGGCACCAAAGCCCATTTCTCTCACCATGGCAGAAGCAGTTGAATAGCCTACCTGCATAGCCAAATCAATATCCGGTATCCCCGGACCTTCATCTTGTATTTTAATGTATATCCTGTCGGTATCAATATCCACTAAAACATTGCCTTTATAGGCATGTGCCACCACATTGACCTCCCCTTCATACAAAGCAACAACAATGCGTTTAATGATTTTCGGATCAACATTAAGTTGTTTAAGAACCTTCTTTACGTTACTGGCAGCATTGCCAGCCTTGGTAAAATTTCCTCCTTCAACTTCGTAGTTAAACTCCATATTAAAAATCAATAAATTGGGCTAACACCAGCCTCGTATAAAATTCCAATGGTTCGAAACATTGAGTACTGACATTCAATAAGAACCATATTATTATCTTCAGCCACTTCAATCATATCAGGTGTTACTTTCTTTCCTCGGACAAACACAATACAGTTGATATCGGCCATTTCAGCCGTTCTTACTGTTTGCATATTTGTTAATCCAGTTATTAAAACCAATTGCTCCGATTCGAGTGTTAATACATCACTCATTAAATCACTGGCAAAGGCATGATTAACCTCGCTATCTGTAAACTGCTCACCGCAAACAATACGAGCATCCAGAAGCTCTGCTATCTTTTGTATTTTAATTGATGACGCCATATTATTAGTTTCTTAGCTGGATTTAGTTTAGCATTCGATTAAAGAAATTTTTCCGAATATAAAGGCAAACTAATACTAATATACCGAGAAAAAAAAGGTCAGATGTTGGTTTTCATTAATACAGAACAAGTCTAAATTAAAACGCAACAAATCAGTCGATAAGAGACTAATCAACTAACAATTCGAAAGGTTTATTAACAATTAAGCATCAAATCATAACAAATCTTAAATGTATGATTTACATCACATTTACTTACGATTGACGAATCACATATACTCAATTGTCACTTCTTTGAGAAATTTCCCCTCGAGCAACCGAACAACGCGCTTAACGACTGTTCGCCTGATCTCAAGTTCAACAGGCAAATTAGGATCCTGGTGTGCCACATTAATACGTGTACCGTTCAAAATATGAATCCGGTCACTCTCAAACAGCATTTTTATGATTTGGTCGGCAGGACCATTTCCTAAACGACTATTGACATTATAATTTTCCAGCAATCGGGCTACTTTTCCTAAAGTTAAAATCCCCTCGGTAACAAGGCTTATTCCTTCCATAAAGGATACGGGTGGCAACTCAGGATCTTCTGATTCAAACCCGGCATCAAATTTCAAAGCTAACTCACGCGCCACCACCTCAGCTGTTGTACCTCCGGCTATAATCTTACGTCCTTTAAATCGCTTAACCTTGAGCGAAAAATCAAAATCATTATGCTCATCAAAAGGGGGACCTGTAATAAGCAGTAACTTTCGAGGCTCACGATAATAAATAACGCCACACGACGTATCGTCTTTCGGTTTATCACCATCATGCAACAGAGCCATATTGATAACTTTTTGTGCTAATTTACCAGATGAAGCAAAGGGCGTATATTTCACGATCTTTTTCACATAGTCGCCCACATCCTCACGCCCCCATCCAAATGGGAAAGCCCTGGAACCCATACCAGACTGAACAATACCATCGGACCAGAAAAAAATGCGATCTTCGAGCTGAGCTTTGAACCTACAAATGCGTATTTTCTTTCCTTTATTGTTCTCGCTATTCAAAACCAAATCTTCCCACCCCGGATCAAATTCTTCCTGGGCCCGCATAATCAAACAAAGTGGGTTATCATACTCAACAATTGTTGTTGTTCCATCATCCTCAATGTCGATAATTGTAAAAGTACTGTAGCTCACCTTACGCACACTGCACACTGGCAATGTATTCATAATAATCTCTGCCGTTCGAGCCACCTCACGATGCTCGATAGTAAAGTTCATGGCCATCGATGCTGTCAGAGTGGCCAATACATTTGCTTTTACGCCACTTCCCATTCCATCGGAAAGCACAGCCACAATCCTTCCTTCCTCTTTTATTTTTTGAGAAAGAAAAACATCGCCACAAATGATTTCACCAACATGGTTATTTTGGCGACACTCGACATCGATAAAGAACTTACTTTTCAGCTCCATGGCTGTCTCCTAATTGTTGAGCTTCAATAATACTATTCAGCGTTTTTTCAGTTTTGGATGCACTTTCACCAAGTAAAAAAGCAATTTGTTGCACGGTCTCTAAATTTTCCTTAATCACATCACGTGCGCGCTTGATTACCTCTTCTTTTCTTACCTCAGGAGTTACTAAATCACGAATAATACCTCCAACAACTTCATTTCGTTTAATGGTAAAAACGGAAACATTAAAGATTGAATCGGCATAATCGACATCACGATCTAATACATCTTGTCCGGATTGCAATACCGTTGAAAACACCTTATGAAAGTCAATCAAACTTTTCAGCTCTGCTCCTTTTAGTCCTGGCACAACTTCCGCAATCTCTTTGGCATCATCTCCCAACATTTCAACAAATCGCTGGTTTGCCTCGATTACATTTAACTGAGCATCCACAATCACAACCCCTGCCCTTAGTTTGTTAAGCATAGCGGTTGTTGTTTCAGCAGCTTCGCGTGCCAGCCCTTCTTCAACCCTTGCCTTTTCTTCGCTTTTCACAAGCGCTTCCTGTGTTTTTCTATATTTTTCATTCGATGCATTTACCTTATTCACATACGAACGTAATTTCTTAATAGAATAGGTATAACACTGCTCATAATCGGTTAATCCCTGGAGGTGCGCCACTGCAAAATCACGACAAGTTGGATAACCACATGCTCCACAGCCTAATTGATCCTCGCGCCTTGATTTACCCATATCCGCCAAAATAACATCCACTTCTGCCTTGGTTGGAACCGGCAGCCTTAAGTCTCTGGAGCGATAACTTCGGGATAAATCCAGCGATTTAAATTCTTCAATATCTAAACGCCACTGGTAGGCATCAATCGCTTTCATTCGCTTATTAACGTACTTGATAACCTGCGAACGACGCGTAAACTTCTTGCTCCCTTTTGACATTCCGGGCCCTTGAATGCAGCCTTTGCAATAAAACAAGTCTAAATGTTGATTTAACTGGTTTTCAGACTTAAACTCTTTAATGGATTGTAAAAAGTTAGCACGGCCTTCTGTAATCAGAATATCGCCTTCTAATAAGCCCTGGTTAATATCTACAGCTTGAAATAATCCATGCGATATTGGAAAAAGGCCACCCTTACGTCCTAAAGGAGGATCAAACTCACTGAATTCTACAGTATTTTCAGCAATGCCCTTTTTTGCAAACAATTCGCGCAACTCTACAAATGTTAACACCCCATCAACATGACCGTCGGTATGATAAAAATGTTTTACTTCATCTTTAGCAGCTGTACAAGCAGTAACATATACCACCTTCACATCGTGACCGTATCGTTTATGAATAACTTTAGACATAGTGATATAAGGCGGAGCGATTGGAGCTAAGTTATCAACCAGCTCAGGTTCTTGCTTTTCAATATAGCTTACAACAGAAGGACATTTGGTTGTGATGTAATGCTTACCCTGAAAATTATCAACAAGATCTTTGTATTTATACGCGATTAAATCCACTGCAAAAGACATCTCGGTCACCAGATCAAATCCAATTTCCCGTATCATCGCCACAAACTTGCGATAATCAGCAACATCAGTAAACTCACCAGATATAGCCGGATCGCAGATGGCAGCCACCTTACTATCTGTTTTAATCAGCCTCTCAACATTTTCAATATCACTCCGATATTGAATAGCATGCTGCGCGCACATAGTAACACATTGCCCACAACCGATGCATCGCTCAGGGAGTATTTGAGCATGCTTATCAGCAATTTTGATAGCCTTTGCAGGACATACCCGCACACAGGTATAACTCAGGTTACATTTCTCCTTATCAGTTTGTATTAATTGCCCCATAAAATTCTTACTTCTCCTGTTCTACTTCAAAATAACTGGTAAGTATTTCGTAAACATTATCAACAGTAACCTGCGAAAAAAACTGGTCATCGATTTTCAAAACGGGCCCTTCTTCGCATTTACCACCACATAAATCGCCATGAAAAAAAACCTCAGCCGATAATTTATGTTCTTTTAAAAACACTTTTACGACCTCTAGCACATCTTTATTTCCTCTTGAGAAACAAGAACTTCCTAGGCAAATTACAATCTCATGTTTAGTTTCCATAATCAATAAACTCGAAAAACAAGTTTAAAATAATAAAAAGAAACCGACCACAGCCGGTTTCTTACTAATTATTAATACCTATTTCGTTCAGTATAATGTGTATGAAGTAATTTATGCGATACTTTACCAAGAGGCTCTTTCAGAAATTCTTCGTAAAGATGAACGACTTCAGGATTTTCATGTGATTTCCGAATTGGTTTCAACTCATCTTCGCGATAAATAGCCTCGCTCCGCTTTTGACGAATAGCAGGCGATGTTGGTATAGGTTGTCCACCACCACCAAGACAACCACCCGGACAAGCCATTATCTCGATAAAGTGATACTCAGCCTTACCGTCACGCACCGCTTCCATCACATGCTTGGCATTGGTTAAACCATGTGCTACACAGGTTTTAAGCTCAACCCCTTCAAGGAAATCCCATTCTGGCAGTACATTTTCAATCTTTATGCTGGTCTCACGGATGTTTTCCATACCACGAACCGGTGTAATATTTAAACCTTCAAAAGGCACTTCACGACCAGTAACCACTTCGTAAGCCGTACGCAAAGCTGCTTCCATAACACCTCCTGTAGCACCAAAAATAACAGCGGCACCACTCGATTCTCCCATTAAACTATCATACTCATCATCGGGTAACGATGCAAAATCAATTCCGGCCTGCTTAATCATCAACGCCAACTCCCTTGTTGTCAATACATAATCAACATCTTTAAACCCACTACTACGCATTTCTGGACGATCAGCTTCATACTTCTTAGCTGTGCAAGGCATAATAGAAATGCTGACCATATCCTGGGGATCAATCTTCATTTTTTTAGCATAGAAGGTTTTAGCTAATGCTCCAAACATCTGCTGAGGAGATTTGGCTGTTGATACATTGGGTAAATACTCTGGAAAAGCATGTTCGATAAACTTCACCCATCCTGGCGAACAAGATGTTGTCATTGGCAATTTAACACTGTCATCTTTTTCTTTAACAACCTTTTTTAACCGCTGTAACAACTCGTTACCTTCTTCTATAATTGTTAAATCAGCCGTAAAATCAGTATCCAAAACTGAGCTAAAACCTAAGCGACGCAGGGCAGAAACCATTTTACCAGTTACAATTTCACCTGGAGGCATCCCTAATGCCTCACCCAATGCAATCCGAACGGCTGGAGCAGTCTGAACCACGGTATGTTTCGTATCTGAATTAAGCGCCGACCACACTTCGTCGAGGTATGTTTTTTCAGTTAATGCTCCCGTCGGACAACGGTTAACACACTGTCCACAATTGGTACAGACAACTTCAAACATCGGTTTATCAAAGAATGAAGAAACTTTCATGTGTTCTCCTTTATGTGCCACAGTAAGTGCACCAATACTCTGCAACTGATCACATGTTCTAACACATCGTTGACAACGAATACACTTGCTGTCGTCTTTTATAATAGATGGCGAAAAGTTATCTATAGTAAAACCTTTATAGGCAATCAGGTCGATAAACCCACCTTCACCAACAATATATTCGGATGAAAGCTCTTGCAACTCACATTTACCATTTTTGTAACAACGTGTACAATCAGCCCGGTGCTCACTCACTAACAATTCAACAATTTGTTTGCGTGCATTTCGCACTTTCATGCTGTTGGTCTGAATTTCCATACCCTCAGCCACCGGCATAGCGCATGCAGGTATTAACCGATCACTACCAACCTGTTCTACTACGCACACCCGACAATTACCGGCCACACATAAATCTTCGTGATGACAAAGTGTTGGTATACGGACATTTATTTTCTTAGCTGCTTCTAGTATTGTGGCTCCTCCATGTATACTAACTGCTATATTATCTATTTTTAGATTAATCTTATCTGACATAATCAAGAGTTTAAGGTTAGTAAATCATTTCCTCACGGAAATTCTCAACAATTGATGAAAATGAGTTGGCAACCGATTGTCCCAAACCACATTTTGCCGTTACACGCATAGCCTCTGCTAAATCAAGTAGTTTATCAAGGTAAGCAGATGGTTGTTCACCTTTTTTCACGGCCTGAATACCAATTAATAATTGTTGAGTACCCACCCGACAAGGTGTACACTGACCACATGATTCTTCGACAAAGAAATCGAGGTAATTATGCAACACATTATACATCGAGCGTGAAGAGTTAAAAATCATCATGGAACCTCCTGTTGGTAATGATGTTCCGCGAAGCTTTCCTTGGTAACCAATGACTGTCTTACCAAATCGCTTACGCGGTACACAAAAACCAGAGGCACCACCAACCTGCACAGCCTTGGAGTCACCATCTCCAAAATCGTCAACAAACTTTTGCAACGACATACCAAACTCTAATTCGTAAATTCCAGGAATTGGTGTATCTCCCGAGACTGAAAATACTTTAGATCCACGCGAATCCTGAATACCCAAATCTTTAAATTTATCAGGCCCATATTTGAAGATTGAGTAAGTATGGGCCAAGGTTTCTACATTATTGATAACCGTTGGTTTACCTTTGTAACCAAAATCAGTTGGGAAAGGTGGTTTATTGCGTGGCTCGCCACGTTTACCTTCCATACTTTCAAATAAGGCACTCTCTTCTCCACAGATATATGCCCCACTACCCATAAATATCTCTACTCTAAAATTTAACTTGAGCGTATCGAGCAGTTGATGAAACTCTTCAATCACCTTAAGCAACTGTGGTTTAAGAAATGTGTATTCGCTTCGAAGATATATATAACCTTTTTGAGCTCCGATTATTTTAGCACAAACAGCCATCCCTGATAAAACCTTATGCGGTACGCTGGATAGTATTTCACGATCTTTAAATGTTCCCGGCTCGCCTTCGTCTGCGTTACAAATAACAAATTTCTCATCGACTTGAGCTTCGGCGGCCAACTTCCATTTTAAACCCGTTGGAAAACCAGCACCACCACGCCCCTTAAGACCTGAGCTGATTAGATCATTAATTACTTCATCATTTTTTTTTGCGAATGTCTTCTTTAAAATGATATCTGTATCATATTCGTTCTTAAAAATAAGATCGAGTCTTTGTAAGTTCTTATTCATATTGTTGCGTGTTTTATGAAATCAGATGAGGAACTAACCACAAATCAGTTAGCATTGATTTCCTTTTGTTTATATTCCATAATTATTTCACGCACTTTTTCCGGCGTTAGTTCGGTGTAGGGCTCATCATTAATAAGCATTGCCGGCCCTTTATGACATTGACCAAGGCAATTTGTTTCGAGCAAAGTAAACTTACGGTCGTGTGTGGTTTCGCCCAAATTAATCTTCAAAACTGTCTCCAGTTCTTCAATTATCTGATTTTTTCCATGCATCATGCAGGTAATGGTTTTACATACACGAATCACATACTTTCCGAGCGGTTTAGTATGAAGAAATGAATAGAAAGTGGCAGTTCCATAAACTTGAGCAGCTGATATATTCAGCTCTCGCGCCACTTCCACCATGGCATCTTCTGAAATGTGCTGTTCCTGGTGAACGATTCCTTGAAGAATAGGTAAAAGGCTCTCCATTGACCGGCCATGTAGGTCTGCCAATCCTTTTACCAATTGTTTAACTTCAGCCATAATTGTTGATTTAAGGGTTGTTAAAAAATTATTGGTATAAAGAATTATTTCTTTAAAAGTTAAGATTTTTTAACATTTAATTCCATGACAAATCTCATGATTACAGATTTTATTCATTATTAATACTCATTCTTAATAACTTATTATCAACATATTAATAACTATTTAAGCATTTTGAATACTTTAACTAAAAATATCAGTAATTCAGGCAGAAGGTTTTATTAATCCTGTCATTTTTCCGATCTTTGCACAAAATATACAACAGTGGATAAGAAAGAACTGCAGCAAATGATTCTGGAAGGTGAACACCAGACACAGGATTTCAAATTTGCAATTACAGATACAAAAAAGATAGCCCGCTCAATTGCCGCTTTTGCCAATACGGATGGTGGTCGCTTGCTAATTGGCGTAAAGGATAATGGAAAGATTGCCGGCATTGAATCCGACGAAGAATACTACATGATTGAGTCAGCAGCTAGTCGCCATTGTCGCCCTGGTGTTAAGTTTGAAACACGCAAATGGGAAATCGAAGGCAAAACAGTATTGGAGATCATCATTGAGAAGAGTAAAAATCGTCCACACTCTGCTCCAGATAAAGATGGTAAGCCTACTTATTATGTTAGAGTGAAAGACCAAAATTTAGTGGCCAATCGAATCCTGACTGAAGTATGGAAGCGCGACAAACAACCAGGAGGGGCATTATTAAAAATTAAATATGCAGAGAGTAAGCTTCTAACTTATCTAGGTGTTCATGGTTATATCACATTTTCGAAGTTTTGTGGCATGGCCAATATTAGCCCACGCAAAGCAGAAAAAATACTGATCAACCTGATTCATATGAAAGTGATTGAAATGGATATTACCGAAAATCAGATTTTTTATAAAATGAATAGCAAGCCGGAATATCCGGAGCCTAATCAGGATTTACCAGAAGACTGGTAGATTCTTTCTCTTTAATGGCATCATAGAAAATCTGCTGGATGCTTGGTCGCACATTCATCTGGTAGATTAACCTATTGTTTCGGCTTGGATAAACTCTATTCGACAAAAAGATATACACCAACTCATATTCTGGATCAACCCACACAAATGTGCCGGTAAAGCCACTGTGTCCGAAACTTTTCGAGCTAACACCAGGAGCCGGATAGCTTTCTTTTATTGATAAGGTATCGTTGCCAAACAAAGGCTTATCAAATCCTGCTCCTCGCCTATTTTCATTATCAGGATACTGCACTTTTGAAAATTCATCAATTACTTCTTCTGAGATGTATTCTTTTCCGGCATAACTTCCCCTGTTAAGATACATTTGCATAAGTTTAGCTAAATCATCTGCACTTGAAAACAGACCGGCATTACCCGAAACACCGCCCATAACAGCTGCCGCTTCATCATGCACCACGCCTTTTATTTGCTTCTTACGAAAGTTACCATCATATTCGGTTGGAACAATTCGATTATCCTCCATTTTGTCCATTGGATTATATACTAGAGAAGAGGCTCCTAAGGGGGTGAAAAAGTTCTTATACAATAAGCTTTCAAATTCATTTTGATATAACTCAGAAAGCAGCTGGGGATAAATCATATACGATAAACCGCTATACTTATATTTGGCCTCATCGAGCAACGGTGATTTACGAATAGCCTTGTAAACCTTCTTTTTAAAAGCTGTAGAAAGATATAAATTATCATCAATCTTCAGAGCATATTTGTCTGAAGCATGTAATTGGAAATACTTATCATTTAAATGCCCATCATTTAACAACCAAGGATAATAATTAATATAAGGCGTTAATCGGGCCTGATGTGCCAATACTTCGCGCAAGGTCATCTCTTCCTTATTAGAGCGATGAAACAAACGCTTCTTCCAATCAGGCCAATAGGTATAGAATGCCGCATCTAAATCCATCAGATTCTCATCGCAGGCTTTCATAATCAAAGGCAGCGGCCCGGAAATTTTCGTCACCGATGCCAGATCATAAACATCATGTTGCTGAACCTTCACCCGCTTATTGAAAGTATGAAAACCGTAGGATTCATTAAAAATCACCGTTCCTTTATACGCAACTAATATACGGCATCCCGGGAAAGCTCCCTCTTCTGTGGCTTTCTGGGCTATTGAATCGACTTTGTGTTTAATGTTAGGTCCATTTAAACCATGAAATTCAGCAGGCAAATAATTTAGGCGGTTACTTTTATTCCAACTTACACCACCCTCTTTTAAATCAAATCCACGAAATACATATTGAATGGATAGATCTCTTGATAAGGAACAATTCTTATAACAATACAATGCATTGGTCGCGACACGAGCATGTGCCTTTAAGCTTTCACACAACGAATCTCCAAATAACAATAAAGAAAGTTTAGTGACTTTCTGTAGTTCCAATAGCTGATTTCTATTGTACAGGCTGTCTGCCACAACTATCAAATGCTCAATGAAGTCACTCTCAACTTGCTCAATAATATCCAAATTGTGAGCTTTGTAAATAGGGACATCATTATAACGAAGAATATAATTGTTCCATTCCTCCGCATTATCATTGATCAGAAAGCCTATTTTCTCCGACTCTAAATCGGTAATGGGAAAGTTATCACCCGATTGGCGAATGACCTGAAAATGCTTTACAATACTGTCAACTGGCTCTACACAAGAAGAAAATTGATTTTGGCCAACCATATGTAACTGACCTATTATCAAGAATGTAACAATTCCTATTATTCTAATTTTCATCGCTTATGGGTAAATAAGGTAGTAATTGCGAATTTTGGCATATTTATCCAATTCAACTTGCCAGGTTTCACGAATTTGCTCTTCTGTTAAACCAGATTTTATCTGTTCTAGCAATTTATCAGTTCCTGCCAGCAAATTAAACCAACGCTCATTACTGATAAATGATTCATTATAACTTGATTTCTTGTAAAAATCGAGCAAATAGCTCAAACTTAAACGATGTGATAATGGTTCGTTTCGCAAATCAACACCATAGCAGAGTTTATCTTGTTGTGGCGGATATTTCGACATTCCATCAATGCTAACAGGTGTAAAAGTGAATTCACCAAAAGTAGAATCGGGATAACCAATAACTTGAAACGGCATATAGGTTCCACGCCCAACACTAACATCAGTTGCTTCAAAGAAGCATAACGATGGATATAAACGAATGGAAATATCATTGGGTAAATTAGGTGAAGGCTTAATTGGTAATGAATACGACATATCATGTTGGTAATTATCCATCTCCAAAATAGTTAAATCACATTGTATCGAGTCCTTTAACCACTTTTCACCATTAATCATTTGAGCTAACTCTCCTACTGTTAATCCATGAACAACAGGAATTGGATGCATACCTACAAAGGACTTAAATTCTTTTTTCAAAATAGGCCCATCAAAGTAATCACCATTAGGGTTGGGGCGATCAAAAACTAGCATCTTAACATTATTCTCTGCACAAGCTTCCATCATGTAGTGCATGGATGAGATATAGGTATAAAAACGTGCTCCCACATCCTGAATATCGAATATTACAACATCTAAACCAGACAAATCATCCCTAGTCGGCTTTTTATGCTTTCCGTATAGCGAAATGACCGGGATACCTGTTTTAGAATCTATATTGTCATCTATTTGCTCACCCGCATCAGCTTTACCTCTAAAACCATGTTCCGGAGCGAATATTTTCGTGACCTGAATATTCTGTGCTAAAAGGGTATCAACAATATGAACGCCATTCACCACTGAAGTGTGATTAACCAAAAGGCCAACTTTTTTATTCAATAATAATGGCAGGTATTCTTCCCTTTGCTCACATCCTAGTCTGAGTTTTAGGTCGTCTTCAGAAGCTTTTGATTGACATGATGTAAATAGGATACTAATAAAAAAAAGATAGATGATTGTTTTTGGAGGGCACATAAGCAACATTTTTAGTAAAAATAAAAAAAACGGAACAATGCTGCCCCGTTTCACTCCAAATATCTTCAATATTTACGCCTGCCCTGCCGGTCCAAAATTCATTGGCATCGTTGGACCCTGCCCATTATTATCGGTATTTTTGATTGGTCCGTGCAACGACTCATAACGTGCAATATTATCTTTCAGCGCATTCATTAAACGCTTAGCATGTTCGGGTGTTAAAATCACACGAGATTTAACCTGAGCTTTGGGTACACCGGGCATAATCCTAACAAAGTCAACCACAAATTCGGCAGGCGAATGGGTGATAATGGCCAGGTTTGAATAAGTTCCCTGAGAAACTTCCTCATTCAACTCAATGTTAATTTGGTTTTGATTCTTCTTGTCTTCCATAGTTATATCATTTTGAAAAAAGGGGAAGACACAATTGTGCTTCCCCTCATTCTCTATCTCAATAAATTAATTTACTCCATCTCTTCGCTGGCTGCTTTTTTACTCACCAGGCTATCGTATTCTTCTTTCGAACCTACAACAACCTTAGTGAAGTTACGCACACCAGTACCTGCAGGAATTAAGTGACCACAAATCACATTTTCCTTCAAGCCGTCTAATTTATCAACTTTACCCTGAATAGCCGCTTCATTAAGAACTTTGGTTGTTTCCTGGAAGGAAGCAGCCGACATAAAGCTCTTCGTTTGAAGTGCAGCACGCGTAATACCTTGTAGTACCTGACCCGATGTCGCTGGAATAGCTTCACGAGCTGTTACTAACTGAAGGTCACGACGCTTTAATTGTGAATTTTCATCTCGTAAACGACGGGCTGTAATAATCATGCCAGCTTTCAATGTTGATGAATCACCAGCATCTTCAACTACTTTCTTACCCCAGATATTGTCGTTTTCTTCCATGAATTCAACTTTATCCACAATCTGCTTTTCAAGGAACTTCGTATCACCCGGATCAGCGATGTCTACTTTACGCATCATCTGACGAACGATAATTTCGAAGTGTTTATCGTTAATCTTTACACCCTGTAGACGATATACATCCTGTACCTCGTTTACAATGTACTCCTGAACGGCAGTAGGACCTTTGATACTTAAGATATCATTAGGTGTTGTTGCACCGTCAGAAAGTGGTGTACCGGCACGAACATAATCGTTCTCCTGAACAAGAATCTGTTTCGATAACGAAACCAAATACTTCTTCACATCGCCAGCTTTAGTGGTCACGATAATTTCGCGGTTACCACGTTTAATCTTACCGAATGTTACCTCTCCATCAACCTCAGAAACCACAGCTGGGTTACTTGGGTTACGGGCTTCAAACAACTCGGTTACACGTGGAAGACCACCGGTGATATCGCCTGCTTTACCAACTGCACGAGGTATTTTAGCAAGGATTTGCCCCTGTGCTACATCATCTCCTTCTTCAACAGCCATGTGAGCACCTACCGGTAAGTTGTAGTTTTTCAACACTTCACCGTCAGCACTTACCACACGTAAGCCGGCATTCTTAGTTTTATCACGCGTTTCAGTAATCACTTTTTCGCGGAAACCAGTTTGCTCATCTGACTCTTCTTTAAAAGTAACGCCGTCGATCATATTTTCGAAAGCCACCTTACCTTTTTTCTCAGAGATAATAAGCGCGTTATAAGGATCCCACTCACAAATCACGTCATCTTTCTTAATTTCTGCACCATTCTTAATGAAAAGCTTAGCACCATAAGGAATTGGGTGAGTTGTTAAAGCAATATTTGTATTCTTATCGATGATACGCAATTCAGCCAAACGACCAATTACCACATCAACGTCTTCTCCTTCTTCAGTTTTCGATGGAACAGTACGTAATTCTTCAATTTCAGCAATACCATCGTACTTAGCAAGAATTTTGTTTTCTGAAGTGATGTTACCCGCAGTACCCCCTACGTGGAAGGTACGAAGTGTTAACTGTGTACCCGGCTCACCAATTGACTGAGCAGCAATAACACCAACAGACTCACCTAACTGAACCATACGGCCAGTAGCCAGGTTACGTCCGTAACACTTAGCACAAACACCTTTCTTCGACTCACATGTCAGTACCGAACGAATTTCAACACGCTCAATTGGTGATTCATCAACAATCTTAGCAGCTGTTTCACTAAACTCCTGACCGGACTTGATGATTAGTTCACCTGTACTTGGGTGGTGAATATCATGAACAGATACACGACCTAAGATACGCTCATAAAGCGATGCAACAACTTCCTCGTTGTTCTTAATATCAGTAGCTGTCAATCCGCGTAATGTACCACAATCTTCTTCAAGGATAACTACATCCTGAGATACATCGACCAAACGACGTGTCAGGTAACCCGCATCGGCAGTTTTAAGGGCGGTATCCGCCAAACCTTTACGAGCACCGTGAGTAGAAATAAAGTACTCAAGTACCGATAGACCTTCTTTAAAGTTAGAAAGAATTGGGTTTTCAATAATCTGACCTCCTTCAGCACCAGCTTTCTGCGGCTTGGCCATCAGACCCCTCATACCTGATAACTGACGAATCTGTTCTTTAGAACCCCTCGCACCAGAATCAAGCATCATGTAAACTGAGTTAAACCCTTGGTTATCCGTACTAATCTGGTTCATCAATGTCTGCGTCAGACGAGCATTAACATGCGTCCAGATATCGATAATCTGATTGTAACGCTCGTTGTTGGTGATGAAACCCATATTATAGTTATTCATCACTTCCTCAGCCTCATCGTATCCTTCTTGCACGAGCGTTTCTTTCTCAGCAGGGATAATTACGTCACCTAAGTTGAAAGACAAACCACCTTCGAATGCCATACGGTATCCAAGGTTCTTAATATCATCCAGGAAGTTAGCTGTACGTGGCGTACCACATACTTTGTGTACATCACCAATGATATCACGTAAGGCCTTCTTCGTAAGAACCGTATTGATATATCCAGCTTCGTTTGGTACAAATTCGTTGAAAAGAATTCGACCAACAGTTGTTTCAATAACTTTAGTTACAATTTCACCATTCTCATCGGTATCCAAAGTCTTAACTTTAACGATAGCATGTAAGTCAACACGTTTTTCGTTGAAAGCAATCTTTGTCTCTTCAGGAGAATAGAACATCAAACCTTCACCTTTGGCACCTTCACGCGCTTTAGTCATGTAGTACAGACCCAAGACCATATCCTGAGATGGTACTGTAATAGGTGCACCGTTAGCCGGGTTTAAGATGTTTTGTGAAGCCAGCATTAACATTTGAGCTTCCAAAATAGCCGCATTACCTAATGGTAAGTGAACAGCCATCTGGTCACCATCGAAGTCGGCGTTAAATGCCGCACATGCTAATGGGTGTAACTGAATGGCTTTACCCTCGATTAATTTTGGTTGGAAAGCCTGAATACCTAAACGGTGAAGCGTTGGGGCACGGTTTAACAGAACCGGATGACCTTTCAACACGTTTTCAAGAATATCCCAAACAACAGGGTCTTTGCGATCTACAATTTTCTTTGCAGACTTTACCGTTTTAACAACACCGCGCTCAATTAGCTTACGGATCACAAACGGCTTATATAGCTCGGCTGCCATATCTTTTGGCAAACCACACTCATGCATATTTAATTCAGGACCTACAACAATAACCGAACGAGCTGAATAGTCAACACGCTTACCAAGTAGGTTCTGACGGAAACGTCCTTGCTTACCTTTTAAGCTGTCACTTAAAGATTTTAATGGACGGTTTGAATCTGTTTTAACAGCATTTGATTTACGTGAGTTATCAAACAATGAATCAACAGATTCCTGAAGCATACGTTTCTCATTACGCAAAATTACTTCAGGCGCCTTAATTTCAATTAATCGCTTCAAACGGTTATTACGGATAATAACACGACGATACAAATCGTTAAGGTCAGATGTTGCAAAACGACCACCATCCAATGGTACTAGTGGACGTAATTCCGGCGGAATAACTGGCACCACTTTCACAACCATCCATTCAGGACGGTTAATACCTTGTGAATCGCGGAATGATTCTACAACATTCAAACGCTTTAAGGCTTCATTTTTACGTTGCTGAGATGTTTCTGTGTTAGCCTTGTGACGTAAATCGTATGATAAAGAATCTAAATCAATTCGACCTAGCAACATGTGCAATGCTTCTGCACCCATCTTAGCGATGAACTTATTTGGATCATCGTCATCAAGATGCTGATTTTCTTTCGGAAGTGTTTCCAGAATATCTAAATATTCCTCTTCTGTCAAGAAATCCATTTTATTGATGCCATCCTCAGCTTTAATACCAGGATTAATTACAACATAGCGTTCGTAATAAATGATGGTATCCAACTTTTTAGTTGGCAAACCAAGTAAGTAACCAATTTTGTTTGGCAACGACTTAAAGTACCAAATGTGTGCAACAGGCACCACCAATGAGATGTGTCCCATACGCTCACGACGTACTTTTTTCTCTGTTACCTCTACCCCACATCGATCACAAACGATGCCACGGTAACGAATTCGCTTATATTTACCACAGTGACATTCGTAATCCTTAACAGGACCGAAAATTCTCTCACAGAATAATCCGTCACGCTCAGGTTTGTATGTACGGTAATTTATTGTTTCTGGCTTCAATACCTCACCACTCGACATCTCCAGAATCTCTTCAGGAGAAGCTAGTCCAATCGTGATTTTATTGAAGTTACTCTTTTGTTTCTGATCTCTTCTAAATGCCATATAGCGTAGAGTATTATTGTAAATTATATAATATGGTTATCAAGAGAGAAGCACAGAGCCTCTCTCTTCGATCAGACTATTATTCTAGGTTCACACTTAGTCCAAGACCTCTCATCTCATGAAGCAATACGTTCAATGATTCAGGAATACCTGGTTGTGGTAGTCCATCACCCTTAACGATTGATTCGTAAGCTTTAGCTCGACCAATCACGTCATCCGACTTAACAGTCAAGATTTCTTGCAGGATATTAGCGGCACCAAAGGCTTCTAATGCCCATACCTCCATCTCACCAAAACGCTGACCACCAAACTGTGCTTTACCACCTAATGGTTGCTGCGTAATTAATGAGTAAGGACCGATTGAACGCGCGTGCATCTTATCTTCAACCATGTGACCAAGCTTCAGCATATAAATAACACCTACTGTTGCTGGCTGGTGGAAACGTTCTCCAGTACCACCATCGTAAAGATAAGTACGACCATATCTTGGAACACCGGCATCATCCGTCCACTTGTTCATATCTTCCATCTTAGCACCATCGAAAATAGGAGTTGCAAACTTAACGCCTAACTTCAATCCGGCCCAACCAAGAACAGTTTCATAAATCTGTCCAAGGTTCATACGCGATGGTACACCTAGTGGGTTCAATACGATATCCACAGGCGTTCCGTCTTCTAAGAATGGCATATCTTCTGCTCGAACAATACGCGAAACGATACCTTTGTTACCGTGACGACCTGCCATCTTATCACCTACTGTAATCTTACGTTTCTTAGCGATATAAACTTTAGCAAGTTGTACGATACCAGCTGGAAGTTCATCACCAATAGTCACATTGTACTTTTGGCGTTTTTCTTTCGCTTCCAACTCTTTATATTTCATCCTGTAGTTGTGAATTACTTTGGCGATAAGTTCATTCTTGTCCTTATCAGTCGTCCACTTGTTAGGATTTACATTGATATAATCAATATCATTTAAGATCTTCTGAGTGAACTTAGTTCCTTTAGAAACAACATCAACTTCATAGTAATCTTTAACACCTTGTGATGTTTTACCGTTCACCTGAGTAAACAATTTGTCTACTAAACGTCCTTTCAACTCTTCAGTACCTCTGATGAAATCCTCATCAATCTTAGCAATCTGACTCTTTTCAGAAGTTCTTGACTTACGATCCTTAACGATACGGGAAAATAACTTCTTATCAATTACAACACCTTTCAATGATGGCGAAGCTTTTAATGATGCATCTTTAACATCACCAGCTTTTTCACCAAAGATAGCACGCAATAATTTCTCTTCCGGTGTTGGGTCGCTCTCTCCCTTTGGTGTAATCTTACCAATTAAGATGTCACCTGGGGTTACGTGCGCTCCAATTCGAATTAAACCGTTTTCGTCAAGATCTTTAGTTGCTTCTTCACTTACGTTTGGAATATCAGAAGTTAGCTCTTCTAAACCACGTTTTGTATCTCGCACCTCTAAAGAGTATTCATCGATGTGAATTGAAGTAAATACATCGTTACGAACCACTTTTTCCGAGATTACAATCGCATCCTCAAAGTTGTACCCTTTCCATGGCATAAAGGCCACTTTAAGGTTACGTCCAAGACCAAGCTCTCCTTTTTCGGTTGAGTAACCATCAGTAAGAATCATACCTTTCTCTACGCGTTGTCCTTTGCTAACAAGAGGCTTCACATCGATACAGGTACTTTGGTTAGTCTTTTGATACTTAACGATTGGGTAACGTTTCGTTTCACCTTCGAAGCTTACAAAGCGCTCATCATCAGTCAAGTCGTAACGTATAACAATTTCATCAGCATCTACATACTCAACAACACCATCGCCTTCTGCAACAATGTGTGTACGTGAATCCTGAATTAATTTACCTTCAAGACCTGTACCTACAATTGGAGATTCAGGACGTAATAAAGGAACTGCCTGGCGCATCATGTTTGATCCCATCAGTGCACGGTTCGCATCATCGTGCTCTAAGAAAGGAATTAATGATGCAGCAACCGAAGCAATCTGGTTAGGCGCCACGTCCATCATGTGAACTTCAGCTGGCTCTACAACCGGGAAATCACCCTCTTCACGTGCTTTTACACGCTCATTTTGGAAATGACCATCTTCTTTTAATGGTGCATTAGCCTGGGCAATAATCTTCGATTCTTCCTCTTCAGCAGTTAAGTATGAAACACCCTCGTTAGATAAGTCAACCTGACCATCTTCTACCTTACGGTAGGGCGTTTCAATAAAACCAAGATCATTAATCTTAGCATAAACACACAAAGAAGAAATCAAACCAATGTTTGGCCCTTCCGGTGTTTCAATCGGACAAAGACGTCCGTAATGAGTATAGTGAACGTCACGCACCTCGAAACCTGCTCTTTCACGCGAAAGACCACCAGGTCCAAGAGCTGACATACGTCTCTTGTGAGTAATCTCAGCCAGTGGATTCGTTTGATCCATAAACTGAGATAAAGCATTTGTTCCAAAGAAACTGTTGATTACAGAAGATAAAGTCTTGCTGTTAATCAAGTCAATTGGAGTAAATACTTCGTTGTCACGCACATTCATACGTTCACGAATAGTACGTGCCATACGTGCTAAACCAACACCAAATTGATTAGCCATTTGTTCACCAACGGTTCTTACACGACGGTTACTTAAGTGGTCAATATCATCAACGTCAGTTTTTGAGTTAATCAACTGTATTAAGTGTTTGATAATCGCGATAATATCTTCACGAGTTAACACTTTGTTTTCCCAGTCGGTACTCAGGTTTAATTTTTTGTTCAATCGGTAACGACCAACTTCTCCTAAGTCATAACGCTTGTCAGAGAAGAATAATTTGTCGATGACGTCACGAGCTGTTGCCTCATCAGGTGGCTCAGCATTACGCAACTGTCGGTAGATGTGAACTACAGCTTCTTTTTCAGAGTTACATGGGTCTTTCTGAAGTGTATTGTAAATAATCGCGAAATCAGAAAGGTTTTGATTCTCTTTATGAAGAAGAATTGTTTTGGTACCGGAGTCAATAATTTCCTCAACGTGCTCATCAGTGATGATGGTTTCACGGTCGATGATTACTTCGTTACGTTCGATAGATACAACTTCACCTGTATCTTCATCTACGAAGTCTTCGATCCAACTCTTTAGAACACGAGCTGCCAGCTTACGGCCAACAACTTTTTTAAGGCTTGCTTTATTAACTTTAATTTCGTCGGCCAAATCGAAGATGGCTAAAATGTCTTTATCACCTTCGTAACCAATGGCTCTTAACAGTGTTGTTACCGGAAGCTTTTTCTTACGGTCGATGTAGGCATACATCACACTGTTGATATCGGTAGCAAACTCAATCCATGACCCTTTGAAAGGGATTATACGTGCAGAGTATAATTTTGTACCATTGGCGTGTACGCTCTGTCCGAAGAATACACCAGGTGAACGGTGCAACTGACTAACAACAACACGCTCAGCTCCGTTAATAATGAAGCTACCCTTATCGGTCATATAAGGGATTGTGCCTAAGTATACATCTTGTACAACTGTATCGAAATCCTCATGCTCAGGATCGGTACAATACAATTTTAACTTGGCTTTTAGAGGTACACTGTACGTTAAACCTCTTTCAATGCACTCTGGAATGGTGTAACGGGCCGGATCAATCGAGAAATCAAGAAACTCTAACACAAAGTTATTCCTTGTGTCGGTAATTGGGAAGTTCTCGTTGAACACCTGATACAACCCCTCCAATGTCCGCTCTTCGGGAGTGGTTCCCATTTGAAAAAATTCGCGGAAAGATTTTAATTGCACCTCCAGTAAATCAGGGTAATTTAACCTGTTCTGGATGGAAGCAAAACTAATCCTTTCTGTAGTATTTGGAGTCATCTATCAACTTATTTATTGAACCTAAAATATAAAAGCACAAAAAGGTTTAGGAGTCAGCTCGCACTGATTCCTAAACCGAAAATCCTTATATAGGACTAAAATTACTTAAGTTCAACTTCTGCTCCCGCTTCTTCTAATTGAGATTTTAATGCTTCAGCTTCTTCTTTAGTAACTTTCTCCTTTAATGCAGTTGGAGCTTTGTCAACTAATTCTTTAGCTTCTTTAAGACCAACGCCAGTCATTTCTTTTACTAACTTAACGATAGCTAACTTAGAACCACCAGCAGAGTTTAAAATTACGTCAAACTCAGTTTGCTCAGCAGCAGCACCAGCTTCACCACCAGCAGCAGGACCTGCAACAGCTACAGCTGCAGCAGCAGGTTCGATACCATACTCTTCTTTTAATACTTCAGCAAGCTCGTTAACTTCTTTAACAGTTAAATTTACTAACTCTTCTGCCAACTTTTTGATATCAGCCATTTTTCTATTTATTAAATATTGTTTGTACTTTTTTTATTCTTTTTCTGCTAAGGTTTGTAATAAACCGTGAATTGTTGAACCTCCAGATGAAAGCGCAGAAACAACATTCTTCATTGGAGACTGTAATAATCCGATAACATCGCCAAGTAACTCTTCCTTAGACTTGATGTTAACAAGAGCTTCTAGCTGGTCTGCACCAACGTAAATTGACTCTTCAACATAAGCCCCTTTAAGTTCTGGCTTAGCGTTATCTTTAGCGAATTCTTTAATCAACTTCGCCGGAACGTTACCAGTATTTGAAAACAATACTGCTGTTGTTCCTTTTAAAGTAGGATAAATCTCTTCGTATTCGCCTTCCATTTGCTCTAACGCTTTCTTGAAAATGGTATTTTTAACCATCACCATTTTCACTTCTTTGTTAAAGCACTCGCGGCGTAGATTACTACTAACTTCTGCATTCAAACCACCCGCTTCCGTTACATAGAAGTGGCTGTACTCATTAAGGTTTGTAAGCAGTTCGTTGACTAATGTATTTTTATCTTCTTTTCTCATGATTCCTTCGTCTTTTTAAAGATTAAACATTAAGCATCCACTGATTTAGCATCGATGCGAATACCAGGACTCATAGTACTAGAAAGACTAACACTCTTTACGTAAGTTCCTTTAGCAGATGAAGGCTTAAGCTTCATAATCGTGCTCATAAATTCCTTTACGTTGTCAACTATTTTATCTTCAGTAAATGATACTTTACCGATTGATGTATGAACAATACCGTAACGATCAACCTTAAAGTCAATCTTACCAGCTTTCACTTCGTTTACAGCTTTAGCGATATCCATGGTTACAGTACCACTCTTTGGGTTTGGCATAAGACCACGTGGTCCTAAGATACGCCCTAAAGCACCTACTTTAGCCATTACGCTAGGCATTGTTATGATCACGTCTACATCAGTCCAACCGCCTTTGATTTTCTCAATGTATTCGTCTAATCCAACAAAATCAGCGCCTGCAGCCTTTGCTTCTTCTTCCTTGTCTGGAGTACACATTACAAGAACGCGAGTCTCCTTACCAGTTCCGTGAGGCAAAGTTACAACTCCTCTAACCATTTGATTTGCTTTACGAGGGTCAACTCCTAAACGCACATCAACGTCAACAGAGGCATCAAATTTGGTAGTGGTGATTTCCTTTACCAATTTTGCTGCTTCTTCAAGAGTGTAATGCTTTGAGGCATCCAATTTCTCTAACGCTAACTTTTTATTTTTTGTTAGTTTTGTCATTTTCGCAAAAAGGTCTTAATTAGTTACTACCAGGGAATTCTCCCGAAACGGTTACTCCCATACTTCGGGCGGTACCGGCGATCATCCTCATTGCAGATTCTACAGTAAAACAATTCAAGTCAGCCATCTTATCTTCGGCAATTACTCTTACCTGTTCCCAAGTAACAGATCCAACTTTCTTACGGTTAGGTTCTGCTGAACCACCTTTAAGCTTAGCTGCTTCCAATACTTGAACAGATGCCGGAGGTGTTTTAATAACGAAGTCAAAAGACTTGTCTTTATACACCGAGATGACCACAGGTAAAACTTTACCAGCTTTCTCCTGTGTTCTGGCATTGAATTGCTTACAGAATTCCATGATGTTCACTCCTTTAGCACCTAATGCTGGTCCTACCGGAGGTGAAGGATTTGCTGCACCACCTTTGATCTGAAGTTTGATAAAGGTTTCTACTTCTTTAGCCATTGTAGCAATTCGTATTTATTAATAAATATAGTTTATCGGTAAAAAATTTAGTACTTGTAAATGCAAACAAGTTGCACGGAAGCGATTCTTACTAAGTATTACTCTTTTTCTACCTGCATAAAACTCAATTCCAATGGTGTTTTTCTTCCGAAAATTTTCACCATCACTTTTAATTTCTTTTTCTCTTCGTTGACTTCTTCAATTAAACCGTTAAAGCCGTTGAATGGTCCATCAATCACTTTTACAGTTTCACCAACAAAGTAAGGCACATTGATTTCCTCATCGGTCTCATTCAACTCATCAACCTTACCTAAAATACGGTTAACTTCAGATTGACGCAATGGCACCGGTGTATCATCATTGTCATTTAAGAATCCGATAACATTTGGGATATTTCTTAAGATATGCGGTATCTCACCAACCATAGCAGCTTCTACCAATACGTACCCTGGCAAATAAGGACGCTCTTTACTCACCTTTTTACCGTTACGAATTTGATATACTTTTTCGGTTGGTATCAACACCTGGCTAACGTAATCGGTCAGCTTTAAGCCGGCGATTTCGCTCTCCACATATTCTTTTACCTTTTTCTCTTTTCCTCCGATTGCTCGAAGAACATACCATTTTTTATTGACTTCTGCCATTATCTGAGAGTCCTAATAAGATTAGTAAAGGCGTTTATATACCCAATCAAGAATGTTATCAAACGAGTAATCCATAGCGAAGATGATGCCAGCAATAATTACTGAAGCAATCATTACAACAATTGCGCTATTTGTTAACTCCGACCAGCTTGGCCATGAAGTCTTGTTCATCAACTCGTTCTGAACGTCCTTGAAATATGTTGTTATCTTACTCATAGTATTTTCATTAGTTTGCCGGCTCTAAATTTGCTACAATCTAAAACCGGCTCTTTTAGCACGGGAGGAGCGACTCGAACGCCCGACACCTGGTTTTGGAGACCAGTGCTCTACCAACTGAGCTACACCCGTAAAATAACCGGAAGCAATACTTCCGGTTATCTATATTCTAATCAGTGATTAGTCAAGAATTTCAGTAACCTGACCAGCACCTACAGTTCTACCACCTTCACGGATAGCGAAACGTAGACCTTGGTTCAATGCAACTGGGTAAATCAAATCTACTGTAATAGTTACGTTATCACCAGGCATTACCATTTCAGTTCCTTCAGGAAGAGTAATCTCACCAGTTACGTCTAATGTACGTAAATAGAACTGAGGACGGTATTTGTTGTGGAAAGGAGTGTGACGCCCACCTTCTTCTTTCTTCAATACATAAATCTCACCTTTAAACTTAGAGTGAGGGTTAATTGAACCAGGCTTAGCTAATACCATACCACGCTTGATCTCTTTCTTGTCGATACCACGTAATAATAGACCAACGTTATCACCAGCTTCACCACGGTCAAGAATCTTACGGAACATCTCAACACCAGTACATACAGTTTTCTTACCTTCAGCACCAAGACCGATGATCTGCATTTCTTCACCTGAGTTGATTACACCAGTTTCGATACGACCAGTTGCTACAGTACCACGACCAGTAATCGAGAATACGTCCTCAACAGGCATCAAGAAATCTTTTTCAACGTCACGTGGAGGAAGTGGAATCCACTCATCTACAGCGGCCATTAGTTCCATGATTTTGTCAACCCACTCTGGCTCGTTGTTCAAACCACCAAGTGCAGAACCCATGATTACTGGAGAATCATCACCTTCGAATTCGTAGAAATTCAATAGGTCACGAACTTCCATTTCAACAAGCTCTAATAATTCTTCATCGTCAACCATGTCAACTTTGTTCAAGAAAACAACGATTTTAGGAACGTTTACCTGACGACAAAGTAGGATGTGCTCACGAGTCTGAGGCATAGGACCGTCAGTAGCAGCACATACAAGGATAGCACCGTCCATCTGAGCAGCACCAGTTACCATGTTCTTTACGTAGTCGGCGTGACCTGGACAGTCAACGTGAGCGTAGTGACGGTTTTCTGTTTGGTACTCAACGTGAGCAGTGTTAATTGTAATACCCCTTTCTTTTTCTTCAGGAGCGTTATCAATCTGATCGAAGTCTTTCACTTCAGAAAGTCCTTTTTCTGCCAATACTTTAGTAATTGCAGCAGTCAAAGTAGTTTTACCGTGGTCAACGTGACCAATGGTACCGATATTAACGTGAGGCTTCGTTCTTACAAATGTTTCTTTAGCCATAACTCGAAATATTAGACAATTAGATATAAATTGAATCTTTAATTAATATTTTTAAGGAATCGTCATCACAGCTCCTAAAGAGAGCGGGAGACGGGGCTCAAACCCGCGACCCTCAGCTTGGAAGGCTGATGCTCTATCAACTGAGCTACTCCCGCATTTTTTCGCAGGACGTTAAAGATAAGTAAATTCCATCTTAATGTCAGCAAAAAATAGATTTAGATCCTAAAAAAGTGGGGAGAGCAGGATTCGAACCTACGAAGACATAAGTCAGCGGAGTTACAGTCCGCCCCAGTTGGCCACTTTGGTATCTCCCCAATTAAAATCACATCACTTTTACAAAGATCGTTGTTAGCAAAACACTAACTTTATTTCATTTCAATAGGCCGATAACCTTAGTCAATCAGCCTATTTATAGTACTTTAGCATAGTTTTACTACCCTAAAATCGGTGTGCAAATGTATAATTTATTTTCAAGAACACAAAAAAAACTATTCTTTTTTTCATTATTTGGCACGCACCTTTTCCTTCCATTTAATCAGTTGTTTACGCAAAGCGTCTACCGACAAATCAACCCCTTCTTCGAATGTTTTGCACTGCTTTTTTGCAAACAGATTTTCTCCAGGAATATTAAGATTTATTTCAGCCACTTTATTCTCTGTTGAATCTGACTTATCCAAGCGCAGAATAATCTCTGCAGAAACAATCCCATCAAAAAATTGATCTAATTTTCCTACCTTCTGCTGAATAAACTCCTCTAACTGTGCTGACGCTGTAAAACGTACGGATTGAATTGTAATATTCATATATAATCCTCCATCTTTTCGGCTCTGGGATGAGCCTGTTTATAAATAGAATTAAGTTTTTCAAATGTATTATGCGTATATACCTCTGTTGCTGCCAGGTTAGCATGCCCCAACAACTCTTTTATCGCATTTAAGTCCGCCCCTCTGTTCAACAAAGCTGTAGCAAATGAATGCCGAATCACATGAGGACTTTTTTTAACAACAGTTGACACCTGACTCAAGTAGGCATTCACCACACGATACACTAATTTATGATACACAGGCAAACCCTTTTCGGTTAATAGCAGACTTGAATTAGCCCTATCAGGAAACACTTTGTTTCGTTCATTTATATAACGAACAAGCGATATCTTTAGTTCTTTTATTATGGGAACAATTCGTTCTTTATTTCGCTTACCCCATATTTTGAATACACCATTCCCAAAATCTATGCTTTCATCTTTTAAGCCAACCAATTCAGACAAACGCATGCCGGTGTGATAAAAAATCTCAACTATCAACCTATCGCGTAAACCCTTAAAATCAGAACCGAAATCGACACTATCCAACAAAAAGTCCATTTCCCTTTCTTTTACAAAAACAGGCAGACGCTTAGGCACTTTAGGCGTAACAACATGTTCGGCCACATTATTATCAACCACCTCCTGAACCATTAAAAATCGAAAGAATACTTTGAGTGTGGACACCTTGCGTGTCACCGTCCTTGGCGATGCTCCTCCGTTAACCAAAGACACCATCCAGGAACGGACGGTTTTTGAAGTTACTGTTGTCCAGAGCTCGATTTTTTCTTGCTCCAGAAACTCACAAAATTGATTTAAATCCTTTTTGTAAGCAGTAATCGTATGAGCCGAATTTCTTCGCTCATACACTAAATAATTATAGAAAGATTCTAAGTATTGCATTAACAGAGGGTGTCTTTTTATGCTGTAAACGAATATACGAAAAAAGCAGTAAACAGACGCCCTCCGCGAGCAATTTATTCAGACTCGCGCTGCAATTGCTCGATATATATAGCTTTCTTTACTTGCTCTCTTCTTACTACAGAAGGTTTAGTAAATGCCTGACGAGACCTTAACTCACGCATAGCACCTGTCTTCTCGAATTTTCTTTTAAATTTCTTTAAGGCTCTCTCAATGTTCTCGCCTTCTTTAATAGGAATTACTATCATAACGCTTACTTTTTATTTGAACCGCAAAATTAGTCATTAAACCGCAAAAATTCAACATTTTGAAGCTTACCAAAGCAGCTCCCTCGAAATTTTGCAGGTGCAAAGAAAATGAAGTTTACCGACTACAACAAATTTTTAGCCATACTTTTTTCAATTAATTCTCTCCACTCGCTTCTTTTCCAACCACAAAATAGCGTTTAAGCTTGCTTGTATCGGCTTTCTGAAAACAATCTGACTCCCTAAACTGCATAATAGAAATCAACTGCTCCGCCTTACGTGCTTCATATATTTCCTTTGCCATATAAAAATCTAAATAGGGATGATTCTTCATTTGTCGCAGACTAGCTGTCGAAATATCCATTGGCTCCATAGCTGTTTCATCTACTTCCAAATAAGGTAAGTTATAATCGATCACCTCTTGCGAAAGACCATAAACCTCAGTTAATTGTTGAATCGAATAGTATCCTCCTATCTTCTTGCGGTAGGCCACAATTCGTCTCGATAGTACAGGACCAATGCCCTTTAACAGCGCAAACATAGCAGTATCAGCAGTATTAATCTCGAGCTGTAGATCTACCCTATCTGACACCTCCTCATTTTCATCAACTCTATTTATCTGAACCTTATTAAAAGAGCCCCTGGAAGATGCATACTCATATTTCTTCTTTGGCTTTTGTTGCTTAATATCCAGTGCAATATAACCCTTTAGTTTATCAAACAACATTGAGTCTATTCCATAAATTTGCTTCAACTTATCCGGCGACTTAATGACTCCACCAGCTTCGCGATACTTTAACAGATTGACAATGGCCAAATTGGAAAACCCGAGCATCTGCAGGCGCTTAACACTTTCAGTATTGGGATTAAAGCGAAAGACCGTATCTTTCTTTGATTTAATGACATTTTCAGACAATCGTACACTTTCGACCCAATTGAGCAACTGTTTATCTATTTCTTTTTCAGCAACAGGGCGTTTCTTGAAAATCACACCAACAACAATAAACAAAATGACAACCAGACCAATAAAACCTAATTGCTCTCTTCGGGAGAGAGATAACCAATCGCGCCACATAAGCCGTAAGTTTTAATTAACCTAGCAAACCAACCGAATAAAGAAAAACGAGTGCAATCGCAAATGGGGCTATAAATCGAATGATAAAATATAAAGTATCGAACAGCTTGAGTTTAAAAGTGCCTTCATTGGATAATTCTCCATAGAAATCACTTCGTTTAATGGCCCAACCTGCAAACAAAGCGATTAAAAAGCCACCAAGAGGCAACATTACATTGGAGGACAAATATTCCATCGCACCAAAAATATCCCGTCCAAATATTTTCACATCGCTTAACACATTATTCGACAATGAACAGAACACACCTAAAGTGGTAATTAAGATGGTAGTGATTATGGTTGCTTTCACCCTGTTTACCTTCAATTCTTCTGCAAAATAAGCCACAGCAACTTCCAATAAAGAAATACTGGATGTTAAAGCTGCTACTGCCAACAGCAGGAAGAATGCCAAGGTCCAGAAATAACCTCCAACCATTTTTTGAAATATACTTGGTAATACGGTAAAAACCAGTCCAGGTCCTTCAGTTGGTGCCACATTAAAGTAAAAAACTGCAGGAAATATAGCAATCCCAGCCAATAAAGCAATTAGGGTATCCAGAAATGCAACCTGAATAGCTGTCCTATTCAAGTTATTATCCTTACGAATATATGACCCATAAGTAATAATCGTTCCCATGCCCAGGCTTAAAGAAAAGAAAGCCTGACCTAAAGCATCAAGAATGACATCAATATTAACTTTGGAAAAATCTGGCTGAAACAAGAACTTCAATCCATCAAATGAACGACCAATTACCTCACCAGACGCCGATTCGTTAGTTCCAAGCGTTAAAGAACGCACCCCCATCACAATAATGATAACTAACAATACCGGCATCAGTACTTTTGTAAGCTTTTCAATACCATTTTTGATTCCTCCGATGACCACAATTGCAGTCAGTATCATAAACAACACTTGCCACACAATGGGGCGGATGGGATTACTCAAAAAAGTATTAAACCCTTCAGATAATTCAGATGGCGACATCCCTTTAAATGAGTTTATCACAGCCTGATAAATATATTCCAATGTCCACCCTGCTACCACTCCATAAAAGGCCAATATCATAAAAGCAGCGGCTACTCCCATAACGCCTGTAAAATACCATGGACGATTCGGAGTTAGTTTCTTAAAAGCTCTCACTGCATTGGCATTGGTTCGACGACCAATAACAAATTCCGAAATCATAATGGGTAAACCAATTGTGATGATAAAGAAGAAATAGAAAACCAGGAAAGCTCCACCACCATTTTGCCCAACTTCATAAGGGAATTTCCAGATATTGCCCAAGCCGACAGCCGAACCTGCTGCCGCAGCAATAACTCCAAATTTACTCGTAAAACTATCTCTTGACGATGGTGATGTAGGACGCATAATGATGTGTTAGATTATCTATTCGATATAGTGAAGCACCAAAATAAAAAAAAAGAGGCACAATGTATAACATTGCGCCTCTTTGTTTATGTATTATCGGTATATTATAAACGATCGATGCAGTTAAGATCTTCGAAGGCTACTTTTAAACGGTCCACCAAAGTCTCTTGTCCTTTGCGTAACCAAACGCGAGGATCATAGTACTTTTTGTTTGGCTTGTCGTCACCCTCTGGGTTACCAATCTGAGCTTGTAAGTAATCGCGGTTAGCCGCTTCAAACTGACGGATACCATCCCAAGTTGCCCACTGTGTATCAGTATCGATATTCATTTTGATTACACCGTAACCAATGGCTTCACGGATTTCTTCTAAAGTAGAACCAGAACCACCGTGGAATACAAAGTTAACAGGCTTCTCTGCTGTATTGTGTTTTTCCTGAATGTACTTCTGAGATGCATCAAGGATAGAAGGCTTCAAAACAACGTTACCTGGCTTATATACACCGTGTACGTTACCAAATGAAGCAGCAATAGTGAAGTTAGGAGATACCTCCAACAACTGCTCGTAAGCATAGCTTACTTCTTCTGGCTGAGTATATAACAACGCATTATCAACATCTGAGTTATCAACACCATCTTCTTCACCACCAGTAATACCTAACTCAATTTCCAAAGTCATACCCATTTTGCTCATGCGAGCTAAGTATTCTTTACAAATAGCGATATTTTCTTCCAATGGCTCTTCTGATAAGTCAAGCATGTGCGAGCTGAACAATGGCTTACCCGTTTCAGCAAAGTGCTTTTCACTGGCGTCTAATAATCCGTCAATCCAAGGCAATAATTTTTTTGCAGCATGGTCAGTGTGAAGCACGACAGGTACACCATAAGCCTCTGCCAAAGTGTGCACGTGCTTAGCAGCTGAAATAGCTCCTAATACCTGAGCTTGCTGACCATCTAATTTTAAACCTTTTCCTGCGTAGAAAGCAGCTCCACCATTTGAAAGCTGAATCATAACCGGAGAGTTAACTGCCTTTGCAGCCTCAAGAATACCATTAATTGAATCTGTTCCAACAACATTAACAGCAGGCATTGCAAAACCTTCTTCTTTTGCTACTGCTAAAAGTTTACCTAAGTCATCACCAGTAACAACACCAGGCTTTACAACATCTAATACTCGCTTCATAGCTTTTAATTTATAGTTCGAAATAATAATTTTCTCAAAAACTCTACGAAATTAGTGAAAATCATTTAAAAATGATTACACTTTTTTAGCCACCAAGCTCCTATTGCTTACACTTAATTTTAATTTAGTATTTCAAATCAAAAGCAAAAAGCATGATATTTATCACTTATTAGCTTGTTGGTCAATACATTTCACAACACTTCATAAACTCTTCATTGATTAAAAGCACAAAACCAGAAGTCAAAAAACAGGCTGCTGAATAATCGTTTTTTTGTGATCTTAAAAGAAGTTTAACGATTATTTACAATCGCTTAGAACGGATATCCGATAGCAAAATTAAATGTGATATCATCCCAGGTCGTTGGTTTAACACCTAAAACCCAACGCTGCCCCTCGGGCAATATTGGATCGCGCGCCTTAACACCCATATCCAGTCTGAAAACAAAGTAGTTAAAGTCAAGACGGGCACCAGTTCCAACTCCAATAGCTACTTGTTTATAGAAAGTATCAAAATTAAACAAGCCCTTATTATCTATCTCTTCATCACCCGTTGGACGGATTGTCCAGATATTACCAGCATCGATAAAGAAAGCGCCTTCAAGCAACCAAAATAGCTTAAAACGATACTCAGCATTGGCCTCTAATTTAATATCGGCTGTCTGATTATAATAATCCAACTGCGTTTCTTCATACGAGCCAGGTCCTAAACCTCGAACCGGCCATGCCCTAAGACTGTTAGCACCACCAGAAAAATAGCGTTTTTCAAAAGGCAATACAGTTAAGTTTCCATAGGGATAACCAGCCCCCATAAAAAGACGATAGGCAAACGAATTAATTTTATTGACTTTAAGATGGTAACGCCAATCAATATCAGCCTTTACATATTGAGCATAACGAATACCAAACACCTCGTTATAATCTTTGCCCTGATTGCTCTTAATCAAGGAGCTCACCCCATCTAATATATTACCCGCCAATTGCAGATTAGCCTGAAAATATTGATAATTCTTACTACCTGCCAATGATTGTTCATTATATATAAAAGTATAAGAAGTACTACTGATCAAATGATCCTGATAACTATACTTTAGGAATGTTGGTTCTATCTGAGCTTGAAAATCCGGATCGATGTAGGGCACATTAATGACACTAAAATCAATAGGCGAGAGATAATGAGTTACCAACGGTGTCGCCTTCCAGGTATAACCCAGTCGACTATTGGCAATTGTACGGGTATAATCCGGGCGACGCTGATAGTTATATGAAATTGAAAAATTAGTGCGTGGATTAAACCGTTTTCTAAAGTTTTCGACCTTGAAAGGCATCAAAAACTTTGGAATTGTCAATGTTGCATCACCTCCAACCTCAAGAGTCTGAAACATTTCACCAGCGCGTGAACGTTGGTTCTCTCCAGCAAGTCTAAAGCGCATATCAAACACTTCACCCCCACGTAAAAAGTTTTTGTGCTTATAGTTAAAACTACCTGCCGCCCCCAGGTTACCCGACGAGTTAGTTCCCTCAACTTCAACCGTATAGCTTTGCAACTTAGATGATGACAGTTGAATAAAGCATTGCAACAAACCTTTACCATCCTCATCAAATTCCCCTTCTAATTCTCTAAAACGAATGTTAACAAAACGAAACAGTTGCAATTCAGCCAAAAGCAATTGAGTTTTCTCAACCAACTCCTGATTATAGGTATCGCCAGGAAAAATATAGTTGGAATTCATTAACACATCGGCTCTGAAATCCAGGTTCTCGCCATATAAAATTTTGCACCCTTCATACGCCAAGCTGTCGAAACTATTGAGATAAGCCGCTCCTTCTTTTAATGCTCTTTGTGGCTCATAACCAACCAAAAAGTAAACATCCTTTATTTTGTATTTATGATGATTTATGATCGAATCCTTGCGCCCAGCCATCTGAATTCTATCTTTTACTACAATCAGTGAGTCATTGACCGAGTGATTACCCAAAGCACTATCAGCCAAGAAATAAATAAACTCTTTACGAAAACCATAATAACCGTTATTTCGCATTTCCCGTGTGATACGCGAACGCTCTTTATCATGAAGATCGGCGTCGAACGGAACACCACTCTTTAACACAGCATTTATAGTATCCTTCAGAATATAGCCTTTGATTGAATCATCATCAATCCGGTAAGAAACTTTATTAACACTGTATCGTTCACCAGCGTTAATCAAGTATTTAACTTTAGCTTTCTTCTTACCAGTGATAATCATGGTATCACTCACCTCAGTATGATAATAGCCTTTATTATTCAGATACAAACGAAGTTGTTCCTTCGATTTTTGTTGTAACAGCTCATCATACAAAACCGGCTCCTCACCAATTTGCCTCAACCATTTGTTAAAACCTTTGGTAGTGTTCTTCCCCGATAAATTGTATAATCCAAGGTGAAAGCGCCAAAATCCTAAAATCTTCACATTCTCGCGCTGACGAACATAATATCGAAGCTCTTCTTTCGACAAGTCTTTTGCTTCGTTTTCAATTTCAATCTTATTGAGTAAATAAGCATCATCAGGCACGTATTTCGTGCTTCGACAGCCATAGGCCATCAAAGCCAATACCACTCCAATGAATACTTTATACTTATTCCCCATTGTAACTTTGCTGCTGTAAAACCAGAAGTTTAGGACTATGATTTCCGTTAATTTGCCATAAAGATATTTAATTAGCGCGATAAGATATAACTTTGCCCAACATAAACTTGATTCAATTTTAACACCTCACAATATGCTAAGTAAAAACAAGCAAAAATTCATTTTGTCATTAAACCGAAAAAAGATGCGCGATCAAAATGAACTCTTTGTGGCCGAAGGTCATAAACTGGTTAGTGATCTACTTAGCTCAGACATTCACCCTTCAACAATAATTGGCACCGCTCAATGGCTTGTTCAAAATGATAAACGAATACCTCACAACACTGAGGTGATAGAAGCCACCAATGAAGAAATTAAAAAGGTGAGTGCATTGAAAAGTCCACCCGAAGTTATCGGTTTATTTCATCAAAATAACAACATTCTTAATATTTCTCAACTAAGCGATAAGCTATGTCTTTTTTTGGATGAAGTACAAGATCCGGGCAACCTGGGCACCATTGTCAGGTTAGCCGATTGGTTTGGAATAAAGGACATTATCTGCTCAAAAAACTGTGCCGATATCTACAACCCCAAGACGATTCAATCGACCATGGGCGCCATTAGCCGTATCAATGTATATTACGTGGAAAATACTAGCTTTTTAGAAACCTATTCTGAGCTTGGCTTACCTATTTACGGCACTTTTTTAGATGGGGAGAACATGTACAATAAGCAACTAAGCATCAATGGATTAATCATCATGGGCAATGAAGGCAAAGGCATTAGCTCCGAGGTCGAACAGTTTATCAATCATCGATTGTACATCCCACCATTCCCGGCAGATGCACCAACATCAGAATCGTTAAATGTATCGGTTGCCACAGCAATTATTTGCGCTGAATTTAGAAGGCAAGTGAAATAAACCCTATTTCCTGTTTAGGTCGGCTATTGTTTTTCCGGTAATAAATTCCCAGGCTTTTTCAGCACAACGCTCACCATCAATAGCAGAAGAGGCTATACCTCCTGCATATCCTGCGCCTTCACCACAAGGATACAAACCTTGTACCTGGACATGCTGAAACGTCGCCCTGTCGCGCGGTATACGAACCGGCGAAGAGGTGCGGCTTTCAACACCAACAACCAGTGCCTCGTTAGTCACAAAGCCATGGGCACGCCTGTCGAAATAATCGAATCCTTTGCGCAGTCGCATACCAATATTTTCGGGTAACCAAAAATGCAAAGGTGAAGCCACCAAACCAGGCACATATGAACACTCCGGCAAATCATAAGACAACTGTCCATCAACAAAATCAGCTAAAGACTGAGCTGGCGCCACAACTCCCTGACCTCCATTAACGAAGGCCAATCGCTCTAATTCTTTCTGGTACTCCAAGCCTCCTAAAACACCTTTGTTTTGAAACTCGCCAATATCTTCAGGTTTTACCTCAACCACCATACCGGAATTAGCCCAGGGTGAATTACGCTTGGATGGCGACATACCGTTTACCACCATTTCATCAGCATCGGTCATTGCCGGCACAATAAAGCCTCCCGGACACATACAAAACGAATAAACGCCACGGTTATCCATCTGGCACGATAAACTATAGGTAGCTGCCGGTAAATAATCGCCCCGTCCTTTTGGAGAGTGGTATTGAATTTGGTCAATCAGTTCCTGCGGATGCTCAACACGCACCCCCATCGCCCATGTTTTGGCTTCCAACTCAACATTATTCTCATCCAGCATGTAATATACATCGCGTGCCGAATGACCGGTAGCCAACACGACTGCTTGCCCAAGTATTTTATCTCCCGATTCTACCTCTACACCGGTAATTCGGTTTTCGTCCAAAATCAGATTCGTAACCTTTGTATCGAAATGCACCTCACCACCTGCATCAATTATTGATTGACGCATGGCTTTAATAACCTCGGGTAGTTTATCTGTTCCAATATGCGGATGGGCATCAATCAGTATATCCTCACTGGCACCGTGAAAGTTGAATACTTCCAGTACTTTTTTGAAATCACCTCTTTTTGTACTGCGTGTATACAGCTTACCATCAGAAAACGTTCCGGCTCCTCCTTCGCCAAAGGCATAGTTCGATTCTGTATTAACCGACTCGTTGCGGTTTAACAAAGCCAGGTCTTTTTTACGTTCATTCACGCCACGCCCACGCTCCAGTACAATCGGTCGAAGCCCCAATTCAATCAATCGCAAAGCCGCAAAATAACCTCCGGGACCTGCCCCTACAATAACCACTTCGGGTTTATTGTTAACATCAGGATATTCAAACTTTACAGGTTCTAACTTTGGTGGCTTAGCATTGGCATATGCCTCAATGTGCAATTGCACCAACACCTTCTTTTGGCGGGCATCAATAGAACGTTTAACCACACGAAAATAAGTCACCTTTTCGGGGGTAACCTTCATTTTTTTGGCTACCAAACTTTTGATAATCGTATTATCAGCAGCCTCTTTAGGAGATAAACGTAAAACTATTTCGCGTTTCATTGATGCAGTGTATTATAGCCCATTCATCATGAATGAGCCTATTCAGACGCAAAAGTAATTGAATTTATTCAAAATAGAAGGTCAGACAAAAGATTCGGGAGTTGAGTTTATTTAGTGCCTCGGTATAAGCCTCATCGCCCGGTTCGCCTGTTCCGTCATGATTAAGCATATCTGCCAGACCAATCGACATCTTCGCTTCAACCGACAATCGGAAATAAGTCAGGTAAAAATCAAAGCCGGCACCAAATTCAAGATACCCATCCAAGGAATTTAACAGCAATTTATCCTGCTTATCCTTGGCTAAATCAAAACGTGTATTGAAACCTCCAACCAGATAAGGCTTGGCATTGTGCATTCGAAAAGCGTTATATTTAAGCAATAATGGAAACTCCAGGTACGTCGACTTAATTTTAAAGGTTTCCCGCTCTCCAACCATGTTACCATCCCCGTCATAGCGAATGTAGCTCATATTTCGTTGCCCAAAACTAATGCCTGGTAAAAAACGCAGATTTAAATGTTCTCGTAGTTTATAACTGGAAACAATACCGATATTCAAACCCGGTGTAAGATCTACCACATCCGCATACAAGAGTTCGCCATCAACACTAATGGGCATACCTGTATTATACACCTTAAAATCCATGGTATTAATACCAATAAGGAAACCAAAATGCAGCGGCCGCTCATCAAAGGAACGAAGATTAGGTATACGGCTTCTTTTGCCTTGTGCAAAAACGGCACTTACCTGAACCAATAGAAATATGACAATTAATAGTTTTTTCAATGGATGCGAATTGACTTTACATTATAACAGATAAAACAGCTTTTTATTGCGCCTTCTTTTCCGACAGGTAAATTGTTGCAATGCCCATTGTTTGATTATAACGCTTGACTGGTGTCATGCCAGCCTTTACCAACTCCTCATCAAAACGTTGTCCATCGGGGAAAGACAGCACGGATTCAGGCAGATAGGTATAGGCTGCTTTATCTTTCGAAATAATCCCACCCAACCAAGGCAAGATGTAACGAAAATAGAAAAGATACAATTGCTTAAACGGGAAATAAGCAGGCTTCGAAAATTCTAACACAACCATTTTTCCACCTTCTTTGAGCGTTCGGGCCATATCTGTCAAGCCCTTGTTCAGGTTTTCAAAGTTACGAACTCCAAAAGCCACCATCACTGCATCAAAGGTATTGTCCTCGAATGGCAGGTTTTCTGAATCACCTTCCTGCACCGATATGCTTTCTGTTAATTGACGCTTTTTTATTTTCTCTTCAGCTACTTTCAACATCTCTGTAGAAATATCGACACCAACCACCTTACACCCGAGACGACGCTGCGCTTCCAATGCCAGATCACCAGTTCCTGTGGCTACATCTAAAATAAGAGGTTCCTTCATCCCTTTAAAGAGGTTAATAGCTCTTTTACGCCAGATTTTATCAATGCCCATTGATAAAAAATGATTTAGAAAATCATATTTAGGAGCAATATTGTTGAACATACCAGCCACCTGTGTTTTCTTGGAGCCTTCCGATGTATATGGTTTAACTGTCATCGATATTTATTTTTCGTCAAAAATATAAAAAAGCAAGGATTTATAGCTACATAAAAAAAGAGGATGTTTGCTTTAAACACCCTCCAATTCTATCGTGTTGATTATTTACAACTGTCGTTTTAATACATCAATCATGTGCTCAAATTCCTGGTGACTATAACCAACCGAGGCATATACTATTTTCCCACCTTTGTTGATGATATAGTTACGCGGAATTGATTGCGTGGCAAACTGACTAAAAACTTTTCGTTCTTCATCGGGGCAAAAAGGTAAATCAAGCCCTTTATCCTCAGCAAACTTCTTTAACTCTTCAGGATTATGCTCACGGCCAACAACTAGAAGAACAAAATCCTCGTTGTCTTTAAATTGCTTCCATACTTCCTTTTCGAGTACCGGTAATTCCTTTACACAGGGCGGACACCAGGTAGCAAAGAAATTAATGAGAACCACTTTTCCTTTTAAATCAGCCGTTGACACTTCCCCATCGGGTGTCATCACTGTAAAGTCGGGTGCCACATCACCCACTTTTATCTTATCTGCTTCGTTGCCACTTGCCCAGGCAACCAGAACACCAGCGGTCATAACTGCAACTACAAGCAGTAAAATTCTTAATTTAGACTTCATAGATTATTTTGTGTGAATATTATTCTCCTTCAACCCAGGTTGCCAGCTTTTGTTCAAATGCATTTTTGAGTTCATCG
Source organism: Carboxylicivirga litoralis (assembly GCF_025499605.1). GTDB lineage: Bacteria > Bacteroidota > Bacteroidia > Bacteroidales > Marinilabiliaceae > Carboxylicivirga > Carboxylicivirga litoralis. Next base: position 137,228 of record NZ_JAFMVC010000001.1, read on the forward strand.
ATATAGCCATACGACTCATCGTCGATTCTGATTTCTCCTTTGGTTACATGTCCTAATATTGAAAACGGCACATTGGTGCTCATCATAAAGTCAACGAAATCATCCTGTTTTTCTGGCGATACAGAAACCACAACCCGGCTTTGAGATTCACCAAATAAGAAAGCCTCTTTTCTGATTTCAGCATCGGATGTAATATCAAAACCAAATTCCAAAGGTATACCCGACTCTAACAAGCTAAAGAACAACCCTCCATTGGACACATCGTGTACAGAACGCACCAGCCCCTTTCGAATCATTTCAGACACTGAACTTTGTAGCTCTTTTTCTTCTTCGGCATCGTAATTGGGCGCTGCCGACTTTTTAATATTTAAGATACTACTGGCATATTCCGACGAGTTAACATCATTGCGTGATTGACCAACCAGGAATATCATGTCACCTTTATGACGGAAAGATAAGGTGCTATGATGCTTTTTATCATCAACTACGCCAACCATACCAATAACCGGAGTTGGTGTAATTGCCTTTAATTGTCCATTCTCTGAACGCTGATTATAGAAGCTCACATTGCCACTTACCACCGGTACATTATAATCATTACAAGCTTTACTAATGCCTTTTACGGAATCAACAAATGTGCGATACACTTTTGGATCATATGGATTGCCGTAATTGAGACAATCTGATAAAGCAATTGGCTTACCACCTGCACAAATTATATTACGGGCAGCTTCTGCAACAGCTATCTGTGCCCCAACGTAAGCATCCGATTTCATATAACGCGAGTTACAATCCATGGTGGCCACTAATGTCTTATCAGAACCTTCGATGCGGATAAACGAAGCATCTGCTGGATAATCACCACTATCACCCTTAGAGTGAGATGGTTTACTAAATTTATTTGTCAGCCAGCTTTTGGATGTCACATTTAGGTTCGACAACATCTTACGAACTACATCAGGATAATAATCCGGCTCATCGTAGATATCCAGGTTAATCTCAGGTGATTTTATCGGTTCTTGTTCAAACTCGCGCTCATATTCCGGAGCTGAATCACCCAACATGGCTATATCAACCGGCACCTCAGCCACTATATAGTTTTTATCAGAACAAGCTACCTTATTGTCATCTGTTACTTTACCAATAACTGCCATCGCCACTTCCAAACGCTCAACCACCTCTTTTACTGCAGGAAGATCTTCTGGTGAAATACACAACAATACGCGTCCCCAGGTCTGTGAGAGCAATAAATCTTTTACTTCTAAGTCATTCTGTCGACGAGGTATCTGATCTACATCCAGGTGTATACCTGACTTTCCTCGATTAGCCATATCTATTGCAGCACCAACAACTCCCTGCGTACCTATTGACTGAGCTCCAACAACATTAACTCTTTCAGCTATTTGATGAATAGCTTCTTGTAGTTCCTTTTCAATCGAAACATCCATCATCTGGTCGATTGAAACAGGTGGGGTATCAATTTCAGCTAATATATCCGTTTCAAACACATCGGTATCAACGCCATCTTTTCCTGTGCGAGCTCCAATTATCAATATCAGGTTATCTTTTCCTTCTGCTTTACCTAACAACAACTTATCTTTAGGTACAAGGCCAATGGCCATATTGTTAATAATTGGTGTTGTGTTGTATCCACGTGAGAAAAAGGTTTCACCTCCTACTATTGGCACCTCGGCACCGCGTTCGTATTCACATATTCCTTCGGCAACCTCTTCAAATAACCAACGAGCTGTATCGCGTTTTCCATCTCCAAATCGTAACGAACTTAAAAAAGCAGCCGGCTTTGCCCCCATCGAGAAAATATCGCGTACAACTACCCGCAGGCCTGTAAGAGCACCAAGACGTGGCTGTATGGCACAGGGGCTATTGTGCGATTCAACTTTAAAAACACAGGCATTGCCATCACCCAAATCAACAACGCCGGCATTTTCATCACCTGCTTCAACCAGCACTCCTTTGCCTTTGGTAGGTAAAGTCCTTAACCACTTTATGGAGTTTTTATAACTGGCATGCTCCGACCACAGTCGCGAAAACAGTTTTAGTTCCAATGAATTCGGATGGCGACCAAGTAAAACTTTAATCTTTTCAAATTCTTCAGAAGTTAACTCTAACTTCTCAGCTTCTTCTATTGTAGGTATTGTTTCACTCATAGCTCAGCATTTTAGAATTGTCCTTTCTTACAGAAACAATTTAATATACATTTGTAAGGTTTCAGGCTAAGGAGATATTCATGTTGAAAGTATAAAAAATAACTCAAACGCCAAACGGAAAAAAGCTTTTAAACGTAACACTTGAGAAACGTCAGGAAAATTTACGCGAACTCTTGATTTTAATTGAGGAACGAAATAAAAACACATATCTATGAATAAAATAGCCATGGTTACCGGAGCCACTTCCGGCATTGGTAAAGCGACTGCTCTTAAACTTGCTCAAAACGGTTTTAACCTGATTATTACCGGTAGACGCAACGACAGACTGGAGGAATTAAAAAGTGAATTAGAAAGTAAAAACACCAGCATCTTCTCTCTTTGTTTTGATATCAGAAACACATTAGAAATTGACAAAGCAGTAGCCTCCCTACCTACCGAATGGAAAAGTATTGACGTGCTTGTTAACAATGCAGGATTAGCGGCTGGTGCTGACCCAATTCATGATGGTTTGTGGAGTGATTGGGAACAAATGATTGACACTAACATCAAAGGTTTATTGTACCTATCGAAGCAGATTATCCCTGGTATGATGGAGCGTAAAAAAGGCCACATTATTAATGTATCCTCCATTGCCGGCAAAGAAACCTATGCCAATGGCAATGTTTATTGTGCAACCAAGCATGCAGTTGAAGCCATTACCAAAGGTATGCGCATCGACTTATTGCCTTATAACATTAAAGTTTCTTCAGTATCACCGGGCATGGTGGAGACTGAATTCTCCATTGTGCGCTACCATGGCGATACAGACAAAGCTGATAATGTTTACAAAGGACTAACGCCGCTTTATGCTGATGACATTGCCGATGCCATCGAGTACATGGTAACACGCCCACCGCATGTCAATATTAACGACATGTTGATAATGCCAACTGCACAGGCCAGTGCTGTTTACAATCACAGAGAAGAGTAAATGATATATTCAGCTGAACAGCTTAAAACATTTGTAAAAAATGCATTTTTAGCAGCCGGAGCCAGTGAAGAACATGCTTTACTGGCCTCGGAAGCATTGCTTGCTGCCGACCTGCGCGGTGTGGATTCTCATGGAGTAGCACGGCTATCCGGTTACATCCGGCTATGGCAGCAACAACGCCTTAATATGCAGCCTAACATTCAGCTTGAACACGAAACACCAAGTACAGCAGTTGTCAATGGAGACCTGGGAGCCGGACTCATTGTTGCACAACGTGCCATGGACATTGCCATTGAAAAAGCCAACAATGTAGGAACCGGCTGGGTAGCGGTTAAAAACTCCAACCATTTTGGCATTGCCGGTTATCATGCTATGAAAGCACTAAAGCATGATATGATTGGCATTAGCATGACCAATGCCAGCGCATTGGTGGCTCCCACTTTCTCCAAAGACCGAATGCTGGGAACTAATCCTATTGCTGTAGCCATTCCTGCCGGCAAAGAACCACCTTTTGTGATGGATATGGCCACTACTCCTGCCGCCAATGGCAAGTTGGAAGTAAACGAACGACTCAATAAAGACATACCGAAGGGCTGGGCACAAACCAAAGAAGGCCACTCAACAACGGATAACTGCGCATTGAAAAATGGTGGCGCCATGCTACCCTTGGGTTCCGATCGCGAACATGGCTCGCACAAAGGGTATTGCCTTGGAGCATGGGTCGATATTTTTTCGGCCGTTCTATCTGGTGCTAATTATGGACCATGGGTGCCTCCCTTTGTATCGTTTCTATCACCACCTCCTAACCCGGTTGGCGAAGGTATTGGCCATTTTGTTGGTGCTATGCGCATTGACGCCTTCAGGCCTGCTGACGAATTTAAAGCACACATGGATAACTGGATTCAGGCTTTTAGAAAGGCAAAAAGTGTGGAAGGTCAACCAGTAGTGCAAATACCCGGTGACCAGGAACGCTTGATTGAAGAAGAAAGGATGAGGCAGGGTATCTGTATTCATTCGAGCGTTGAAGAAGATATGGCTGAAATTGCCCAACTTCTCAATATAAACCGACCTTAAACCTCGGGCTGATATACCTGCCCTAAAAATAGAATCGCACCCGTATCTTTTTCGCGAATGACAAATAAAAATGGGCGATCAACATTGAATACCATTGGTGAACCGCCCTGCCCAATTGTTGTATACACAACCTCAACGCTTGTTACTGCTGCCGCTTCAGTACCTTCTTCATTGACCTCAACAAAGGTCTTATGTTTTACCTTGTCAATTTTTAATTCTGGCATTCCATCCGCATTCATTCGGCTAAAATCAGCTCCATCACTAAAAGCACTTGTCATTCCCAAATCTATAAGGGGCTTATTAAGCTTCAAATTATTTTTAAATGTGAACTTTGGTAAGAACAAAGACATTCCTTTTATTTCCAGCTGATTTACAACTTCGCCCCACGCTTCATCATCTAATTGTGCTATAAAATCAGGCAAAGAACTTCCCTCATTGGGCAAAGCAATAATCATTTCAAAATGAGCATTACCATAGGGAATTGACACATACCGACATGCAGCATCTTCATAGTATGCTAAATCAGCTTCCACATGCATTGTTGGCACATCAACACTTGAATTATTAATCAAATTAAAAGCTCTATCCTGTGTTTCATCTTTATCGAACTGATAAGTCCATTTCCCTTTAAAGTAAACAGCATTAATCAGAAACATAACATGACCTGGCGTTATATCGTCAACAATTTTGGAAATACACCCTTTGGTTTTATCATCAACCCAGTTATTGATGGTTGTCTTACTTTCTTCTTTTTTTGAAAAATCAAGTCCCTCCACTTCAGCATCGTAATAGTTTTTATTGAGTGCTAAAAAATCACTGGCTATTGGATAACCTTCTCGATACCAGATTGAATTAGCAATGCCTAAGTCTATTTTACTATCAGCTGCAATAAGTGCTTCTCTAATAGTTTGATTGGCTTGATTGATTGTTTCGGCATCTTCATCAGGCAGGCACAACACCGAAGTCATCTCGTCAAAAGTGGTATTTGAGGCTCCATTCCAAGTCATGTCCAATGCTTGCGAAATACTAAAGGGCGAAATCATCAGGTTCTCTGGTTTCTCTTCTGCGAGTTCGGTAAATAAATTAAAGCCAAACTGATTGGATGCTTCAATGGTTTGTTGAGCTTTTAAATTCAATTCAATCGGACGATATTGATTGGATGGTTCATCCCCGGAAGAACAGCTAGCAATTCCAATTAAAAGAATTATGGAAAGAAGTTTGGCTATCATTTTCATAGAACTTTGATTTACATACCTATAGAAGAGAAATACAATCAATGGTTGCGTATAAAAACAAAAAAGTGAGCCTAAACTCACTTTCGAACAGACAGTAATTTTCTATTACATAAATCCCTGATTCTTCAACACCTCCAACAGCACTTTGCTAAAGTGCTCATTATCGGCTTTTTTATAACGTACATCGGTAAACACTTGCGCCAATGATTCTTTATTATTTTCTGCTACAAAGGCTTTGTTTTCTTCCAACTCCTCTTTATCTGCATATAGTTCATTTATAAGAGCCTCTGAATAATCCTTATAAGTTTCGTGGTGAACAACAGCTTCCAATGGCAAGCGATCTACTTGTTTTGGTTCTTCTGCAGGATAGCCAAGCGTAACCGTAGTGATTGGCACAACACCTTTGGGTAAACCTAAAATATCGACGATTTTATCGGCTAAATAAGTAGTGGTCCCCAGATAACAGATACCCAAACCCTTAGCTTCAGCCGCCACACAAACATTTTGAGCCACTAACAGAGCATCGATAGCAGCCGTTACAAACGACAAAAAGTTATCGTAGCCAGGCTCTGCATTATTTTGCTTGCACCAAAGGTTAAAACGATTAAAATCGGCACAAAACGTTAAAGTAACAGGTGCTTTCGTTACCATTGGCTGATTAAAATGACAAGGCGCCAGCTTTTCTTTCATTGCTTCATCCTGTGTTACAACAATGCTGTAAACCTGCATATTGCCGGTTGTTGAGGCGCGCACACCTGCTTCCAAAATTTCATTCAGAAGGCTTTCTTCAATTTTCTGATTGGTGTATTGACGTATGGTTCGGTGATTTTTAAGAATATCTATCATTGCGTGGATTATTTTAATTGAGCACCAAATGTAAAAAATTAATCAGAACCAATCCATGACTTAACCCTGCATTAATACGCAACAACATAAGACCTGAATACCAACTCAGAGTGTTTTGACAGTAAGACTATTCAATATTTATTCATATTTCCTTCAAGCATGATTGAATACTCATTGAAGGAACTTCGAAGAAACTTCGTTTAAACTTTGTATTAGATGTATAATTATTACATTGCTGCTCCCTTTTAGAGAAGCTTCCGTTTAAGACATAAAAAAAGAGCATTTCCGTTGAAACACTCTTTTTTATCCAATCCAACAACAACTAAATTATCTATATAATATTTAGTTTTCTTAATTCATTAACTAACTGAGCCTTGGTATTATCTTCCATTGTACACATTGGTGAACGGAATACCTCTTGTACTTTTCTCATCTCAGCCAGCGCTGTTTTTACCGGAATAGGATTCGATTCGATAAACATTAAATCCATGAGCTCGCGGTATTTATAGAAAATAGTATTCGTAGTTGCCACATCTCCTTCTAAGGAAGATTTCATTAACTGCGAAAATTCTTTAGGAATCACATTGGCTATGACTGAAATACATCCATCGGCTCCTAATAAATTAGCGGATGAAGCTAAAAAGTCATCTCCACTGTAAACTACAAAACCATCCGGACGATTAGCGACTAATTCGGTGAAGAGCGCTAAATTACCTGAAGCTTCTTTAATACCTACAATATTATTAAAGTCATTGCCCAGCTTAATTGCGTTAGCCACTGATATGCTTGAACCGGTGCGACCAGGCACATTGTAGAGAATAATAGGCAAATCAATCGCTTTTGCCACGGCAGCAAAATGCAGGTACATGCCTTTTTCGGTTGGCTTATTATAATAAGGACCTACAACTAAAATGGCATCCACACCTATAGCTTCTGCTTTACGTGAATATTTTATACACTCTTGAGTCGAATTACTTCCAGTGCCAGCAATGATAGGAATTTGACCTGCCACTTTTTTCACTGCCCGTTCGATTAAAAAAGCATCTTCATCACCGGTTAAAGCAGGTGTTTCTCCTGTTGTTCCACAAACCACCAAACCATCTGTTCCATTCTTCAGATGCCACTCAATTAAGCTATCGAAAGCATCCACATCAATCTCTCCATTCTCCAGAAATGGCGTTACTATAGCAACAATTGAACCTTTTAAATCAAATTTCTTCATATATCTTTCTTTCGACCAAAGTCAAATTCAACTAGTTAATATCATTAATCTGGTCTCAAAAATATCAATTGCAATGTGTTTATGAAAGTTTTTCAACAAAAAAAACTTCTTTATAACACTTTGTTAATATCTTAACAATTAATATATTTGCACAAAATAAAAAGAGTATGAAGACTGTAAGCCAGGCCGTAGAATCGGTAATCAAAGTTAAGCCATTTGTGATTGAAGCCTTATGCGAAGGACTATTGAACATCTCATCGTTAGCGCGCCAGATACAACCGATGGTAGAAAAATTAACGGAGAAACCAGTTAAACAAGGAGCTATTGTAATGGCATTGAACAGGCTTGCTCCACAGCTGGATTATTCGCTTAACAGGAATCTTCAAAAACTACTGGAGTCATTGGGTGATATAATTGTTCGTTCAAATTTAACGGATTACACCTTCAGAAACAGTAATACAATTTTTAATAGTCACACAAAGGTGATGCAGGAAATAAGTAATCACCAGGATGTGTTTTACACCTTAGTACGAGGTGTTTTTGAATCGAACCTGGTGGTGAGCTCGGCCTATGAAGATCTTGTGGAAAAGTACTTTGCAGCAGAAGATTGCTTGTTACAACAAAGCGAATTATCGGCCATCACCTTAAAACTACCAGCTGACAATGTGCAGGTTACAGGTTTTTACTACCACATTATGAAAGCCATTGCCTGGGAAGGCGTTAACATCAAAGAGGTTATTTCGACCACCAACGAGTTTACTATTATTGTGAATGACGAAGACGTTGACCGTGGTTTTACCATTTTGAAAAATCTAAAAACAGCTTATAAAAAGAAATAAGATAATATGAAAAAATCCATCCATGAGGCGCTGGCTGTGCAATAAAACACCATGTAACTAATCTTTTTTGACATTGAATCGTTAATTATATTAACAACCTAATTTCGTGCAGCTTATTAGCGAACTAAAAGTCAAACCCAAGTGAATTACGGATGGATGAAAATGAGTTACTAAATGAAGGTGAGCGATTAAAGCGCGAAGACGAAATCCTACAAAATGAGAGCAGCCAACTTGAAGCGGTTAACTCGAATCTAAATGCTTTAATCAACAATCAGGATGCATCAATCTGGTCGATTGACACCCAGTACAATTATGTCCTTTTCAACGATTTTTTTAAACAGGTTAACAAAGACATTTTTGGCGTTGAACTAAAACGAGGCCTTAATTCACTTAGCATCTTACCTGCTGACATAGCTGACTTCTGGAAAGAAAAATATGATCAGGCTCTTTTAGGTAAGCAGGTGCGCTTCGAATTTGTCGCTGACACTAATGATGAAGCACACATATACGACATCGCGCTTAATCCTGTTATTTCTAAACAGAAAATTATTGGTGTCTCTGCCTTAAGCATTGAAATAACTGAACAAAAGAAAGCCGAGCAAGCATTATTGGACAGTAACACCAATATGTCTGCCATTATGGAAAATACCTTAGAAAGCATTTGGGCCATCAATACCAACTACGAAATACTGTATTCCAATACTGTATTTACAAACAGTTTTCTTAATAGTTTTGGTGTCAAACTCAAAAAAGGCACTAACCTGCTTGAATCATTACCCGATACATTAAAACCCGTTTGGAAAGCCCGGTACGACAGAGCGCTAAGCAATGAGCGTTTCTCTTTTGTAGACGAAATCAACCTTGATGAAAGCATAATTTATGTTGAAGTCTCGATGAATCCCATTATCAGGAACAACAAAGTTATTGGCGCCTCCTTTTTTGCCAATGACATCTCTAAACGTATTAATGCACTAAAAGCTCTGGAAGAGAACGAACAGCGCCTGAAAGAGTCGAATGTAACCAAAGATAAGTTCTTCTCTATCATTGCCCATGACCTCAAAAGTCCGTTTAATAGTATTGTTGGGTTAAGCGATTTACTTGTCAGTTCAAGTGAAAAAGGAGAAGATATTGAGCGCATAGCTAAAATCATTCAAAAATCATCGCATCAGGCCATGAACCTCATTACCAATCTTCTGGAATGGGCACGCTCGCAGTCTGGTAAAATTGCTTTCAATCCAGAATACTTTAATGTAACATCCATTTTAAGGGAAGAAATCACTGCATTTGAATCCAAATCCAATAAGAAACAAATAACCATTAACAACAAGGTAAATAGTAACACCATTATCTTTGCTGATAAGCACATGGTTAGTTTCATTTTCAGAAACCTTATTTCAAATGCTTTAAAATTCACCCATTGCAAAGGGCAAATTACTATTTCTTCTCAACTCAGAAATGAAGAAATCATTTTCTCAGTTATCGACAATGGCGTTGGTATTTACCCCGATGATATTCCCAAGCTTTTTGTTATTGATCAGAGTTACTCAACCATTGGAACAGATAATGAACAAGGAACAGGGTTGGGATTAATTCTTTGTAAAGAGTTTACCGGGAAGCATAAAGGGCGTATATGGGCGAAGAGTAAAAAAAACAAAGGCAGTGAATTTTACTTTTCACTGCCTGTAAATACGATATAAAGTAATACCCTATTCAAACTCCACCGGCACCACCAATGTTGTTGACACAGGTTTACCACGCTGCATACCCGGTTTCCAATCTGTTAATTCAGAAACGATTTTAACAGCCAATTTTGCTTCTTTTTCATCCAAACGTTCAAGCGCTTTTGTTTGACTTATGCCTCCTTTGTGCCCTACTGTAAATTGTACTTTAACCGTACCTGTTAAACTGGCTTTCTTTTTCTCCTGTTCAATACGCGTATATAAATTAGCAAAATAACCGTCCATACCACCTTTATAGCTTGGCATTTCTTCTACGACATAAAATACAGGTTTTCCGTCCTCAGCTGGAGGAGGCGGAGGGGGTGGAACCACTTCCTTCTTCTTTATAGTCGGTGGTGGTGGAGGGGGCATTACCTTACCTTTATATTTTGCCCTGTAAGCCGATGGATTTAATTGAAAGGCAGATTTACTAAGCATCACATCCATGCTTTTATTATTAATAACCTTAACCACCTTCGTTTCAAAGCCAACAAAAGAAAACACAATTTCATCGCCCACAGAAACCGGCAATTCAAATTGTCCCTTCATATTTGCAACAGTTCCAGTTGTTGTACCTTTAATTACGATACTTGTCCCAGGGAGAGGTGATGCCACTACTTTCTCATCAAACATTCCAGTATCAACATTTCTAATCATCTGCGTATCAATCTGACTAAAAACATTGCCTTTAAGAATAAACTCGTCTTTTTTATCCTGAACAAAAGTGTCGTTTATTGATTCAGAATTAGAACGATACTCATATACCGGCTCGCTAAAAGCCCACAGCAAACCACCAACCATTGGCAGCACCAGCAGCAACTTCAGCAGTCGCCATTTGGATTTTTTGTCGTTTTTCATCATTTTTAATCGTCGTTTATTTTGGGAGAACCGGAAGTGATTGGCTAGCACTGACGCTTCCGCTCCCATTGTTTCACAAATAATTGTTTGTATATAATCTTCATAGTTGTGCCCACTTTCGAGCACGCCCTGATCAGCTAAAAACTCCAGATTCTGTTTGACCACTCTGGCATAGTACCAGGCAAATGGATTAAACCACTGAAAAACAATAAACAGCTCACTCATTATCACATCAATCCAATGCTGTTGATTTAGATGCACCCTTTCATGGTTAATAATTTCGCTATTCTGAGAGCTCAGGTAACGTTCATGTTTTATAAATATCCTATTCCCGAAAACAAACGGCATTTCCACTTTCGGATGAATGCAAACGACCGCCCCTTTATAATTTACCTTGTGAGAACTTTTAGCCAATAACAGCATCTTAATCAGCATCATCGCTAATCTCATTACAAAGCTGACTGTTACAACTATATATAAGTACCAGACCCAGGCAAACCAATTAAAACTATTTGAAACCTCTTTTTCAACAGAAGTAGCTTTAACCTGGGATATTTCTACAGGCTCAAATAAGCTATTGGATGTAATTGGCTCTACAAACACTGTATATTTCAGTTCGGCCAATGGTAAACACAAAGCACTAACCAAACCAAGCAACAAGAAAAAGCGAACTGCCTTGTAATGAGCATCATTTCTTAGTAACAATTGATAAGTCACCAAAAACAATAACAGTATCAAAAATGACCTTGATAAATAAGTGAAAAGTTCCATGGGTTTGTTTTTATTTGGCTTTATCAGCTTCTTTTAATAATTCTTCCAAATCCTGAATATCCATATCATTATCCTTGGCAAAAAAAGCAGCCAAACGAGCGAAGCTTCCACCAAAGTAATTTTTAAGCAGGTGCTTCATCTGAAAAGATGAATAGTCTTCTTTAGTAATTAATGGAAAATACACGTAAATATTACCCACCTTTTTATAATCAACCACCTCTTTCTTTTTCAAAACTTTAAGCACAGTCGCCACTGTATTATAGGCCGGTTGTTTATCTTCAAATCCGTTTAGTATGTCTTTAATTATGCCCTCTCCCATTTTCCACAGGATTTGCATCACTTCTTCTTCCGCCTTCGTTAATTGTTTCATTTTAAAATAATTAATAACCTACTACAAGTATAATACTATATTATTAGTATTGCAACTATTTTCATAGTATTTGAATTGTTAATTCTTAATTTATTATGAAAACCAATAATAAATCACTGATTTAGTGAAACAAAGAATTTATGATTCCGTAATAAAAAAGCGTTGGGAAAATACCGTGTTTATGAATTTGAAAGCAATAGCATTATGTTGCTTACTGGTCTCGTATTGTCTTATTTCTGAGGGACAAGAGGCAGTGGGAAAGAATACAGAAAGGAAAGTTGAAGATACAATGTCGACATCGAGGGATACGATTGCGGCTAAACGTATAGCTAGTGCCAAAAATTTAGCAATGGCCGACTCATCTCTTACCGATTCCGTTGTAACAACTACGCCCTATCCTTCAACTACAGATACAACCCTCAACATACAAGAGGCAACTACAACAGTTATCAAAGGGTATAGTCCATTTACCAATTACACAGATACTTTTAAAGTAAACGCCACTATCCGCGATACGGCAACTGTCCCTGCACCTAATTTGCAACTACAAAAGAGACTTGCTGCCTTAAACGACACCACTATTCAACAATCTTCAGATAATTTCATTCACCAAAGCGATATTAAGTACTCTAAATCGTCGTTAACCGAATTATGGCATAATTATATTAACACTTCCTATACCAGCTCAGTTAGCCAAAATGATTCAGCAGCAATGATAATTGCTGAAAATATCGAAGAAAGAGCCAATGCATTAACCACAAACAACAATGCTGAATTCAAACAAGCAAGCAAACAAGACGAATCAAATCATATAACGCAAGTGATGTCTTTGGCAAAACCAGCCACTGAACAGGCAAAGCCTGCACCAACATTAGCCCATAATGATAGTATATGCTACTTTATGCAGATTGCGGCTGCCCGAACCGAGCTAACAACAACTGAAATTAAATTTGTCAACAAAACCAATGCTGACTATAGAATAATCACCGAGAATGGTTGGTTTAAATACCAGTTACCGTTAGGTTCCGACTACATTATGGCTCGTCAGTCCATTAATGCTTATCCGGGTAAGCAAGTATTTTTGGTTGCTTATAAAGGCCATAAACGCCTAAACCTTTGGGAGACGGTTAAGCACATTGAGCTACAAACACCTAAACAAGATGACCTTTTGTTTGTGGTGCAGATTGCTGCTAGTCGCAGCCCTCTTTCTGAAACAGAAAAGAACAAATTGGTTTCTCCAGCTGATAATGTACGTATGGTCCATGAAGACGGCTGGTACAAATACCAGATAATCACCGGTTCATCCTACCAACTAACCCTCAACAAATGTAAGTTGATCGGAATTAGCAAATCATTCCCTGTTGCCTACCTCAGTGGTGAAAAAATTGACATGGCACAGGCTATAAAAATGACAATAACTAACAACTAATATCATGAAAAAGACATTATCAACACGTGGGATAACCATGCTTGTACTGGGATGTTTGGCTTTATTCGGCACATCGTGCATCAGCCTAAAAAAGAGCGAATTGATACAACCAATATCAATTCCTGATTATAGCAACGAATTTGTGAATGAACAGCGCGATGCTTATCACATTAATGTTGGCGATAATTTATACATGAAAGTTTATAGCTCTGATGTAAAGACATCGAAATTTTTCAGAACTGACTTTCCTGAACTGATGAACGACTCCTACATTTACCTAAACTCTTACAAAGTAGATGAAGACGGTTATGTCAAGTACTCATTTATTGATAAAGTGATGGTTAAAGGCTTGTCAATCGAAGAAGCACAAACGGCAGTTCAAACAGCCGTTGAAGAGTATTTCGAAGATGTAACGGTGCAAATAAAGCTGGTTAACTTTAGCATTTCCATCATCGGTGAAGTCAATAAACCTGGCAACTTCAACATCGACCGCGAGCAAATCACTATTCTTCAAGCCATTAGCATGGCTGGTGGATTAAAAGAATTTGCCAAAGCTGATGAAGTTCGATTGGTCAGAAAAAGCCCCAATGGAACAGTTGTTAAAAACCTGGATTTAACAAATAGCAAATTACTGGAGTCGGAGTATTTTTTCCTCTTACCCGATGACGTTGTTTATGTCACGCCTCGTTCCTCAAAGTCATTTGCATTCGAGAAATTCCCATATGGTTTATTTGCCGGAATCATCAGTATTGGCCTTTCAATTTATGCCATCACCAAGTAAATGTGGCGTGTTTAATGTTCTACTAAACATGATATAAGATGACTACGAATACAAGTCCTCAGGCAAACTTTGATTATTATCTGAAGCAGATAATTAAAGCCAGCAAATACTGGCCAATTATGGCCATATCGGTTATTATTGCCCTCGTTGCAGCGTTTTACACGAATGCCACAACATTGCCTGAGTATCTTGTATCCACTAAAATTCTTGTTCTGGATGAAGAGCAGGTTGATCCAAACAGCATTCTTGGTTTAAGCGAATTCAATAAGTCAAAAACCAAGATTGCTAACCAGAAGGGCATTCTTAAATCGTATGAATTCATTAAAGGAGCCATTAATGGACTTGATTTTGAAATCAATGCTTATCAAGAAGATGCCTACGGCAACCAAAAGCGTATTTACCCGCTGTCGGATATAAGAATTGCTTACAATGCTTTTCATCCGCAGTTAATTAATACGCCTTTTCTTGTTGAATTCATGGACAATGAACAGGTACGAATTAAGGCTACAACTGAAAACGGTTCTTTGTATAACTACAGCACTGAAACCTTTACTGCCAAAGGAATTACGATTGAATTAGATACGATTATTAAATTCAACGAGCCTCTAAAAACAGACATCGCCTGTTTTACAGTTGATTTTAACAAGAGTAAACATGCCAACAGTAGTTTTCAGTTTGAATTTCTAACCGACCATCATTGCGTTCAGCAGTTTAGTAATTTCACCATCGATGAAGAGCCGCAATCATCCATCTTAAACGTGACTTTTAAAACGAGTAACACCAAGGTTGGAACAGCTTTCTTAAATCAACTAACTGCCGCCTACTTAAATAAGGATGTTGAAGGAAAAAATAAGGCAAAAGAACGCACCATTGACTTTATCAACCAACAACTGTTACAGGTATACGACTCACTCAGCTATACTGAATCGTCTATCCAGGAGGTTATTGACAACAACGGAGGCATTGAGCTGGAAGTGAAGCGAAGTGCAATATATGGCAAGCTGGATACTTATCAATCCAAACTTTCGGAGTTAAACATGCAATTGCGTTATTACGACTATCTGCAAAACTACCTCAACGAAAACAACTCTCTTGAAAATGTTGTGCCTCCAACCTCAATCAAACTAGACGATCCACAGTTGACCAAACTGTTATCTCAATTATTTTCGGCCTATATGGAAAACGAAGATATTGAAAGTATTACCAAAAAAGACATCCCGCATTTAGCACATAACCGGGCTGAAATTAAGAAACTGAAGCGAACGATACACGAAACGCTTGACATGTCGACAACTACACTCAGACATGAAATCAGCACGCTCGAAAACAAGCTTATGCAAGTACAAGATGATTTAGGCCAACTTCCTCAACATCAACAAAAAATAGTTTCAATACAGCGCAAGCATAAGATTAACGAGACGCTTTACACCTTGCTTCTAACCAAAAAATCAGAATTACAAATAGCTAAAGCTTCCACACTTCCAAGTCATGAAATATTGGATTTGGCACGCGCAGATCAAGCTAAATTAGTAAGCACGCTACCATCAAAAGTGTACATTAAATTTCTGGCATTCGGTTTTCTTTTACCTACTGGTTTTATCTGGCTGATACTCTTTTTTAACGACCGTATTCAAAGTAATGAAGACATTCAGATGATTACTAATTCTCCTATGGTGGGGCATATTATTCATAACAAACGCCAAGATCAATCAATAGTAATGTCGCGACCCAATTCGCTGGTGGCCGAGTCGTTCAGATCTTTACGCACCAACCTGCAACATCTTCAAGAACCTAAAGATAAACAGGTAATATTAACCACCTCGGGTAACATGGGTGAAGGTAAAACCTTTATGTCTATCAACCTGGCGGCTTCTTATGCGCAAACAGGTAAAAAAGTAATAATACTTAACTTCGATTTACGCAAACCTAAATTAGAACTATACCTCAACAACGACACAAAAGAAAATCAGGGAATTACCGAATACCTGACTGGTTTCAATACTAATATTGAGGAACTGATAAATCCAACACAGCAAGACAACTTGTTTTATATTGCAGCTGGAGCTAAACCATTGAATGCCTCTGAACTACTAACCAAAAGCTCATTAATCAAAGAACTGATAAAAAAACTGCATCAACAATTTGATTACATCATTTTAGATACACCTCCAATTGGTCGAGTAGCTGATGCCATTTCGTTATTACCGTTTGCCGACACACACTTATTTGTTGTTCGCCATAACCTATCGCGTCGTCACCTACTAAAGCAGCTGTTTAACGATTTACAAGATAAAAACATCAACTCCTTCAAGGTGGTCATCAATGGGATTAACATTACGAGCAACCGCTTGGGATATGGCCAAGGTTATGGATACGGATATGGGTATGGATATGGGTATGGTCATGAGTAATCATATGATTTTCAAACATCCAATTACATCATTCAACATTCACTCGTGAGCAGGTATAAACCATACTTAGCTCATACACCAATAGCACACCGGTCATCCATTCACATTGCTTAACTGACCTTTGTTTCTATCACAACAAACAACCTACATTATATCGGCAACCTAAAACTAAAATGCGAACCTTTTCCTTCCACAGAAGATAACGAAATAGTTCCATTTAATAATTGCACCAGATTTTTGGTAATGGTTAACCCAAGGCCATTCCCTCTATTCAGGTTACTTACATCATTTTTCACCTTTAAAAAACGTTCGAATATTTGCTTTTGATGGGCTATATCGATACCTAAACCTGTATCTTCAACAAAAAAATTCACAAACTTCCCCTGAACCTGAAATCCAAGTTTCACATAGCCTTCCTTAGTGAATTTAAGAGCATTACTAACCAGGTTATTTAATATCTGCTTTAACCTTAACTCATCCGTTGTTATAGTTACATTACCCGATGGTACATCTAAAATGAGGTTAAGCTCTTCTTTTGATTTATATTCTTTCGAATTCTGAAATTCACTATAAACCTGCTCCATTAATTCCTTGACAATAATTCTGCTTGTTGAAATTTTCAACAGACCAGATTCAATCATAGAAATATCAATTATATCGTTTAGAAGATTCAATAAAGTATCGCCGTTACTTTTTATCATTTGTGCAAATTCAATTCTCTCCTCTTCTTCAAAATCTGGCTCAAGCAGCAATTCAGAAAAACCTACAATGGCATTCATAGGCGTGCGAATCTCATGGCTCATGTTAGATAAAAAGGCTGTTTTAAGCTGGTCAGCCTCTTCTGCTTTCTGCTTCGATTTTAACAGTTCTTTTTCAGTTTGCTTATGCTCTTCTATTTCTTCTTCCAGACTTTCAGTTCGACGCTTAACTCTTTCTTCAAGTTCTTCGTTAAGCAATTGCAGCTTTCGTTTTAACTTCACATTGGACAAATACCTGAAATAAATAACCACTACAACAAGTACAAGTAGTATCGTAAAATACACAAAGCTGTATATGTAATTTTTACTACGCTCAATCTCTAAATCGCGCTCAACAATGTTATTTTTTAATACCAACTTATCTTTTTCAAGTTGCTGCTTGGTATAATCCAATTCCAATTGTGCAATTCTGCCCAACTGATCAACCGAAAGAACCGAATCTTTCAATTGAGAATATAGCATGTATTTATCAAGGCTTTCTTCAAATTCTCCTTTCTTCTGATGTATCTGCGATTGTAATCGATAATTCTCCATGAGCATTTTAACCAAACCCGATTGCCTGGTCAGATCAATGCTTTTGTTCAAACATATATTTGCCCTGTCTAACCATCCTTTTGAAACATAAACCTTAGCCTCATTTTTTAAGGTGATAGCAGCCAGATTACTCAGTTCGTTCAAGCGACTTTCTTTTAAGGAAAGCTCATAATAATAAAGTGCACTATCTAACTTACCTGAAGTTCGGTACACATTTCCAATATTATTTAATACTGCACAGTGCCTTTCTTTGAGTTCTAAGGTGACAGGCTTATAAGCTAAGGCCTTTCTGTAATAAAAAAGCGCAGAATCGTTTTTTTGCTGATACCAATAAAACGAACCCACCGAATTATAAACGGTTGCTAATACATCGGAATGGGTTTTGCATCCCAAATCAATGGCAGTAAAATATAAATCTCTCGCCTGGGGATAATTATTTAAGTTCCGATAAAGAATACCTAAATTATTGATTGAATAAATCAAGCCGGTTGTATCGCTTATTTCGGTATAAATACCTTTAGCCTTTAAATGAAACTCCAGGGCCTTTTCGTACGAACCACTATACCTGAATATACTACCAATTGCGTCCAGGCAATTTGCTATACCTTGATTTGAATTACTCTGAATATAAAAATCCAATGCTTTGTTCAAATTAGTATAAGCAGCATCGTTTTGCCCTTGCAATTGCTGGTTTTTGGCAAGATAAAAATAGGCCTCAGCCAGGCGGAAGGTATCCTTTGCCAACGTTGCCTTCTCTATTTCAATTTCTGTTTTTTTTCTTTCCTCAGAAAACGTCAATTCTTTTTTGGCAACAACATCTTTTCCTAGTTTAATAATAGAACCAAATTCTGTAGGTACATTATTATTTGCGCAGGCTAGATTTACAGTTATTACAGCAATAGCACATAACATTAGATACCCTGTAAAGTTGAATAATTTTATGCCACCTTCCATTTCTTGACTCGCAAAGATAAAAAAATGACCAAACCTTTTACCCAGATAATCAAACCAATGGATGAAAAACTAAAACAGCACATAAGGTTTAATACACATTATGATTGAAACTTTAAAAATGCTTATCTTTTGGAGGTCTTATAAAAAATATAACAACCCCAAATCTTTATATGATGATAAAACAATCATTAGGAAAACTCACCTCACTCCTTTTGGTGGGTACATTATTACTAGGTAACACCTCTGTTTTTGCACAGAAAAAAAAGAAAAAAGAGGCTGAAGAAGAAAAATCAGCTATCAATAGCGAATTGGTATCTGGATTAAAATTACGCAATATTGGTCCGGCATTTACTTCAGGTCGTATTGCCGACTTCGCTGTTAACCCCAATAACCACTCCGAATTTTATGTGGCAGTAGCCAGTGGTAACATCTGGAAAACAACCAATAAAGGCATCACATTTGAACCGGTGTTTGACAAGTATGGCTCCTATTCGATTGGTTGCCTGGCGATGGATCCGAATAACAGTAATGTGGTTTGGGCTGGTACCGGTGAAAACAACCACCAACGTGCCTTAGGATATGGAGATGGCGTCTATAAAACCGTAGATGGTGGTAAATCGTGGAAAAACATGGGTTTAAAAGAGTCGCGTCAAATTGGAATGATTCTGATTGACCCACGTAATTCGGATGTGGTTTATGTGGCTGCTGAAGGTTCGGCCTGGGGGCCAGGTGGCGAGCGCGGCTTATACAAAACAACTGATGGTGGCGAAAACTGGACTAAAGTACTAGACATTAGCGAGAACACCGGCATCAACAATATCATTTGCGACCCGCGTAATCCGGATATTTTATACGCCACTTCTGAGCAACGTCGCCGCCGTGTACATACTAAAGTTGGTGGTGGACCAGAGTCGGCTGTTTATAAATCGACCGATGCAGGAAAGAACTGGCGCAAAATAATGAAAGGCTTGCCGTCAGAACACATTGGTGGTATGGGCATTGCTATCTCACCACAGAATCCCGATGTGTTGTACATCATCGCAGAGGCAGCTAATAAATCAGGTGGTTTCTTCCGCACAACAGACCGTGGTGAATCGTGGAATAAAATGAGTGACCACCATTCAAGCGGTCAGTATTACAACGAGATTTACTGTGACCCGGTTGAGTTTGACAAAGTATATTCGGTAGAGACGATTTCACATGTTACTAACGATGGTGGTAAAACATGGCAAAGCATTAACACAGAAGACCGCCATGTTGATGACCACGCCCTTTGGATTGACCCCACGGACAATAAACACTATATGATTGGTGGCGACGGTGGAGTATACATCACCTACGATGAAGGTAAAGCCTGGCGTCAGGTAAGCAACCTGCCGGTTACTCAATTCTATCGCGTAACGGTTGATAACGAAGCACCTTTCTACAATGTTTATGGAGGCACACAGGATAATGCCACACAAGGAGGACCGGTTCGTAACACGTCTGAATTTGGCGTCACCTCAGGCGAATGGTTTGTTACTGTCTTTGGCGATGGTTTCTGGTCACGCGTTGACCCAACAGACCCGAATATTGTCTACAGCGAATGGCAATATGGTAATGTGGTGCGCTACGACAAAAAAAGTGGCGAGAAAATCACCATCAAACCACAACCTCGCAAAGATGAACTGACCTATCGCTGGAACTGGAATGCACCATTGATTTTGAGCAAACACAATTCTTCCACAATTTACATGGCGGCCAACAAAGTATTTAAAAGTACCGACCGTGGAAATACATGGGAAGTCATCTCTGATGATCTAACTGCTCAGATTGATCGCAACACCTGGCCGGTGATGGGCAAATACTGGAGTGTTGACGCGGTAGCTAAAGATGTGTCAACGTCGCAATACAATACAATTGTGTCATTGGATGAGTCGCCTGTTAAAGCCGGATTAATTTATGCCGGAACGGATGACGGTCTCATCCAGGTGACAGAAGATGATGGCCAAACATGGCGCAAAACATCTTCTTTCCCGGGTGTTCCTGAACACACTTATGTTAGCGACATTTATGCCTCTCGCTTCGATGAAAATGTAGTGTACGCCACTTTCGATGGCATGAAAAGTGATGATTTCAAACCATATGTATTGAAAAGTACAAATAAAGGACAAAGCTGGACTGCTATCACAAATGGTCTTCCTGAAAATGGAACCGTTCACACTTTGGAGCAGGATACAAAACGCAAAGAGCTCTTATTTGCAGGTACCGAGTTTGGTATTTTCTTCTCCATTGATGAAGGCGCCAACTGGACACAATTAAAAGCCGGTATCCCAACCATTGCAGTGCGCGATTTAGCTATTCAGGAGCGTGAAAACGACTTGGTGATGGCTACTTTTGGTCGTGGTTTTTATGTGCTGGATAACTATGCACCACTACGCGAATTAAGTAAAGAGTTAACCAACAAACCAGCACACCTGTTTGAAATCAAAGATGCCCCACTCTTTATGCAAACTGACAAAATTTACGGTCAGGGGGCAACCTATTACGGAGCTCCTAACCCTGAATATGGAGCAACATTTACGTTCTATCAAAAAGAAACGCCTAAAACAAAGCGTCAGCTTCGTCGTGAAAAAGAAAAAGAGTTGTTCAAAAACGGGGAGCGCATCCCACAACCAAGCTGGACCGACTTAGAAGCGGAAGAAAAAGAATTGGCTGCTTACCTGTTAGTTACCATTAAAGATGAATCAGGTAGTGTTATTCGCACTTTCACTAAAAAGCCGTCGAAAGGTATTACACGTTTCAACTGGGACTTGCAATACAATAGCACCAGGATGCTAAAAGCAAAGAAATTCGATCCTTTCAAAAAATCAGAAGGTGGTATTTTCGTTTTACCGGGCCAATACACGGTTGAAATTGCACAAATTAAGGATGGTAAGGCCACTTTGCTGGCAGAACCCAAACCTTTTAATGTAGTTGCATTGAATAACACCACACTACCAGCCAAAGATCGTCCAGCCATGGTGGCCTTCCAAAAAGAAGTCAGTGAATTGTCTAAAGCCATGAATGGAACACTCGCCTTAGTTAACGAGATGAAGCAAGACGTAGCTGCCATGAAACAAACTGCTTTGGTACTACCTGATGCTCACGAGGACGTGCTACCAGCTTTAAACGACATCGAAAAAGAATTAGACGATGTCTATTTCGCCTTCAGAGGCTTAAAAGCTAAAGCAAGCTGGGAAGAAGTGCCTCCTGCCGAAATGCCATTGATGAACCGCCTGAATAGCATTATTAGGGCACAAATCAATAGTACATCTGACATTACAACCACATCTAAAACAAGTTTTGATATCTTGAAAGAGAAATTTCCTCCTGTTTTAAAACAAGTAAAAAATATTGTAGAAACTAAACTGCCAGCCGCCAGAAAACAACTGGACAGCATGAATGCACCTTATACCAAAGGCCGTATTCCGCAGTGGAAGTAAAAAAATAGTGAGAGATGAGAATTGAGAGATGAGAAAATTACAAAAGTACATCTATTTTGTTTTTCTCATCTCTCAACGCTCACCTCTTCAGTCTTCTGTCTTCTGTCTTAAAACATCTTTTAAACTTCTCTTAACAAAAACAGTAGAATATCTCAAAGGTGTTTTCTATATTTACCGCATTAACTTTTAATACTTAAAAAATAAAATGACACCAAAAGCCATTTTGCCGTACATTGGATTCGGCAGCATCAAATTCGGGATGGAAGAACATGAAGTATCTAATTTCTTAGGCGATCCTGATGAAACAGAAGTACAAGATTACGGCGAGGGAGCCGAAGCTAACGTGCTTTATTTCGATGAAATGGGTATTTCCATGTCGTTTGACAAGGAGGAAGATTACAAATTAGTTGAAATTTCGTTTGAAACAGACAACTTTGTCTTGCACGATGCCATCAAGGTTGGTATGCCGAAAGCAGACTTTCTGGCAGCGCTTGAAAAACTAAACATGGGCGACTATGATTTAGAAGAAATGAGCGAAGAAGGCTTTGACGACAAAGAGTTGTATGTTTTTGAAAAAGAAAATATCAATATCTGGATGGATGAAGAAGCTGTTTCTTCTATTCAGATTGGGCCAGAATGGGTGGATGATGAAACTATTCGCTGGCCAGAATAAAAGACAACAAACTCCTTTAAAGCCCTGCTAAAGCAGGGCTTTTTTATTCATATCCATTCGTGTAAAAAAACAAGTGATTCGTGTAGAATATGCATCCATTGCCCAAGTAGAGAATAATTATTGAAACCCTACACCTGCTTTTGCGTTTACTTGCATGGAAACTAAAATATTTTGGAGATATAGAATTATCTTCTATTTTTACAGACAAAGTAAAGGATATAAAGATGAAAAAGATTTCGTTGATTGCCGCTGTTTTATTTTTGATGGTGTTGGGAATGAGTTCATGCAAGAGCACAGAAGATTGTCCGGCTTACGGTTCTACTGAAGTTGTTGACAACTCAGAAAGAGCATAAATAATACAGTTCAGAAAAGTATTACAGTAACATAAAAGGAGCATAGCACTCGCTTTTATGTTACTTTTTTTCGTTTTACCCCCCTACCGTTATCTACTTGTCTTCCAAGTAGTCGTTTTCATTTTTGCATTTTAAACTTTATTAAGAAAATCATTTTCGTATTTCTTGATGATTTAATTATGATTTGCTACTTTTGCGATGCATTTTTGAAGACCTTATTAAAACAATTCTTAAAAAAGCAATAAAATGTCAAAAATCAAGATTGGGATTAACGGTTTTGGCCGTATCGGACGTTTCGTTTTCCGTCAGGCTGTAGCTAAAGGAACTGTACAAGTTGTTGCAATCAACGACTTGATCGATGTAGATTACATGGCTTACATGTTGAAATATGATTCAACTCACGGTCGTTTCGACGGTACTGTTGAAGTAAAAGACGGTAAGTTAATCGTTAACGGTGATGAAATCCGTGTAACTGCTGAAAGAAATCCTGCTGACATTGCATGGGGTGCTGTAGGCGCTGACTATGTAGTTGAGTCAACTGGTCTTTTCTTAACAAAAGAAAAAGCACAAGGTCACATCGACGCTGGTGCTAAAAAAGTTGTAATGTCTGCTCCTTCTAAGGACGACACTCCTATGTTCGTAATGGGTGTTAACAACAAGAAGTACACTAACGACATGACTTTCGTGTCAAATGCATCTTGTACTACTAACTGTTTAGCTCCTATCGCTAAAGTATTGAATGACAAATTCGGTATCGTAGACGGTTTAATGACAACTGTTCACGCTACAACTGCAACTCAGAAAACTGTTGACGGTCCTTCAGCTAAAGACTGGAGAGGTGGACGTGGTGCTGGTCAGAACATCATTCCTTCATCAACTGGTGCTGCTAAAGCTGTAGGTAAAGTAATTCCTGAGTTGAATGGTAAGTTAACTGGTATGGCATTCCGCGTACCAACTCCTGATGTATCAGTAGTTGACTTAACTGTAAACTTAGCAAAAGGTGCGTCTTACGAAGAGATTTGCGCTGCAATGAAAGAAGCTTCTGAAGGCGAATTAGCTGGTGTTCTTGGATACACTGAAGATGCAGTTGTTTCTAACGATTTCATCGGTGAAACTCAAACTTCAGTATTCGACGCTAAAGCTGGTATCGCATTAACTGACACTTTCGTAAAAGTTGTATCATGGTACGATAACGAAATGGGTTACTCAGCTAAAGTATGTGAATTGATCGAGTACATGGAATCAGTAAAATAATTGATTCTCTCAATCATATTGAAAAGGCTTCCAGTTTTGGAAGCCTTTTTTGTGTCTAATAATTACCGAGCGCCAAAATAGTTAATAGCTAAGAAACTTGTAATTATGTCGTTTATTTCGTCTTTCAATTGAACAGGGTATTGCACTCTTACTCTTATCGCGACATATGCGGTAATTAACCACCAGCTGGTAAGTATTACCATAAGCCGAACGTGCCTTAGTTAAGCCAAATTGATATTCGAGTCCAACACTAAAGTTTTTGTACACCACTCCTCCTGTCACAGCCATTCCAAGCGATTTGCCAATCTTTTCTTCAGTGGTATGCCGATACGATACAAGTCCCCATGTGGCCCAATCTGGATCAGGTGTCGGCATATAAAGCTTTAAGTTAGCATCCATCCGGCTATCTACATACATATTACGTCGATAAAGAAACGTTGGTTCAATATAGAAATCTCGATCAGGAATTTTGTAGCTTCCCCCGGCATGAATATGAAAATCAGTGGTCAAATCGGGTTCATCCTCATGGGAATACATCGGATTGGTCTGTGGCAATAAGTTGGTTACTCCCACTCCGATATGGTAATCGTTGTATTTCAGCAAAACACCAGCACTCGCATTAAAACCCCAGCCACTTTCGTTACCACCGGTAATGGCCGGATCGAAGTAATCTGGATCTAACAATTCTTCCACCTGCAAAGAGCTCTGCTCCAAGTTAAAGGCTAAGCCAAACGACAAGGTCATCGCTCTTCTTTTCGTTTTTGTGAGCTGCAGCTCGTATGAAAAAGCCTGATGGAAGCCCATCTCTTTATAATAACCATTACGATCATTGTAAACATAGGTACCCGAGCCTAGCTGTTGCATGATCGGTATTTGAAAACTAAACACCTGATAAGTTGGTGCCATATCGGTTCCAAACCATTGTTTTTGAAATATACCGGTGGCCGTCACACAGTTTTTATGAAATGCGGCAGCTGCCGGATTCATCTGAAACAAATCATACACATATTGATTCGTCAGATAGTATTTCTGCGAATAGCCAATCTTTACAAGCAAAAGCAACAATAATATTACCTTGATCTTCCTCACAATATCAACAGTTAAGGTTTATCGTTTAATAGTTAGGTGACCTTTCAATATTTTATTGACAGGCATAAGTTGAATGACGTACCAATACGCATCGGACTGAACAGGTTTGCCCAGATACTTTCCATCCCACGGTGGATCACTGGCATAATACTCTGTTAATAACTTTCCATATCGGTCAAAGATCCGAATGATCGTATCCGGTAGCCTTTCCAGACCGCCAATTTGCCATGTATCGTTATAACCATCACCATTGGGCGTCAGAACTGGTGGAATGGCAATATCCAGAATATTATTCATGCTAATTGTATCAGCAGCCATACAACCATTCAAATCCTCCACAGTAAAAATATAATCCCCATTTGACAGGTTGGAGAACACATTACTTTCTTGTAAATCCTCTTCGTTAATAGCATATTGATAAGGCTCTGTTCCGCCATCGGCCAAAACAATAACCTGGGCATAAATCGTGGTATCCAGCGCAGCGACAACTGGCGTTGGATGCACAATCAGCTGCATGGTATCCGTAGCCCAAATACAACCATCATAAGCTCGCAACCAATACGTTCCTTCTTCTTGCAGTTCAATGGTTGGAAATACTTCACCAGTACTCCATTCGTACTGCTCAAAACCAGCATCGGCATCTATCCAGATGGTTTCCAGCGAACAGATTGCTGTATCATTCAATAATTCTAATGGAGCAGCCACTTTATGCTTGACCGTTTGCGAATCAAAACCCTGACATCCGAATTCATCTGTTACCACAACCGTATTCACAGTATCCATTAAGTTGGCGGTAATTAATTGAGTACTCTCTCCATTGTGCCAATCATATGAGGCGAAACCATCGCCGGCATCAAGCACCCATAATTCCGATGGACAGATGATCATATCCGGTCCTAAATCCACTTTTGGCACGGGTCGCCACATTACTGAACCTTCACCAGTTCCAACACAGCCATTTTCATCGGTTACTTTTAGTGAATACGCACCATTGGTAACCGTAATGCTCTGTGTTGTTTCACCCGTACTCCACAAATATTGATACGTACCAGAAGGTCCTGTGAGCGTAAACTCAGTTCCGGCACAAGCGATATTATCGGGCAAATCAACTTGCGGAGCAGCACTTAGTGTTACCGCTATGTTATCTTCGGCCACGCATCCATAATTATTCCACACCTTCAGCTTATAATTACCTGATTGGGTCACTAATAGTTCATGGGTATCTAAAGCCGGATTATCATTCCATTCATATCGGTCATGCAAACTACTCGGCGTAATACTAAGGCTAACATCACCACAAGCACTGATATCATCGCCTAAATCGACCGAAGGTGAAGGATGCACGTTAACCACCACCTCATCTGATGCTTCACAACCATTGTTATCAATCAGGCGCAAAATATAAGTTCCTGAATTAGTCACATCGTACGATGTATTTTCAATCAACAATGTCTCTCCTGTTGATGAAGCCTGATACCAACTATAGCTTTGTGAGTTAGCTGCCTCAGGATTAACCAATGTTATCGTCTCATAATCACAGACTGTTTGAGGCTGCCCCAGCTCTAAATTTAATGAAGTCACACTGCCCACATCAACCTGGTCACTTGCCTCACAACCAAACTCATCAACGACTGTAACAGAATATGTTCCCGGTGCATCAACTGAGTAAGTTGCCGTTGGCCAATCGCCATATCGCTTGGTGTCATCATTATTCCAATACAGGTAGTCTAAGGCTGCAGAAACCGGTGAGTGATAAGATTCTACATTTAATTCTCTAGAGTCACCATCACAAAGAGCTAACTGAGCCGGAAGCGTTACCGTTGGAAGCTCATGCTCATCCACCGTAATTTCATTGCGCTTCTGGCAAGTACCTGCCGTAGCAACCACTTCATAAACAGCCTCTGATGACACATTTGTAATTTGATTCTGGTCATCAAACTCAGGTCGTGCGACCCCATCAATTGTCCATGAATAAGAGTCATAACCAGGGCTGGCAATAACGTCCACTGAGTTTCCCACACACAAATCTTCTGTTATAATTAAATCAATTGGATTGGCTGTTTGAAAAGTAAACACAATTTCATCACTCACCGGACAGCCATTAACATCGGTTGCTTCAACCCGGTAACGTCCACTATTATCAACTGTTGAGTTAACAATATCATATTGATACGCCGGTGATGGATTTAAATCAACAACAGTTCCGGGATCATTATCCGGTTCAAATGTCCATTTAAAATCCGAATAGTTCGATTCATTTGAAATACTAATAGTAATGCCAACACACTCTTCCCTGTCGGGCCCCAGATCAATGGTAAGCGGCTGATGAAAGCTCACATCAACATCATCCGTAGCTATACAACCATTCTCATCGGTAACTTCCAAAGTATACGTTGATGATGACGTCACATCAATCGACTGCGTTGTTTCACCCGTGCTCCAGCTATACGAATTAAACCCGGACGGAGCTGTAATAGTTGCTGTACTTCCTTCGCAAGCAGCTTGATCACTAAGGTTTAAAACAGGCGATTCCACCACTGTAATATCAATCGTTTCGGTTTTTGAACAACCTTCTGCCGTCCAGACTGTGAGCGAATACGTTCCGCTTTGCGTTGGACGAATCCAGTTTTGTGACTCATCGGTATTTAAAACAACGCCATTAAAACTCCACTCGTAACGTTCGAAGTCGCTGGTGTTAGTTACAGCCTCCCCCTCACAAACAGTGGTTGTACTTAGGCTAATTTCAGGAACAGGCGCTATTCCAACCTGCACTGTGTCGCTATTGGTACAACCCATTGCATCAGTAACCAGTACACTTAGTTCTGACGCTGTTCCATCAGCTACAAATTGTGTTTCCGAATCATTATCGCCATTGCTCCACAAATAAGACGCATAAGCATCATCTAATGAATAGTCTATCACCTCACCTTCACACACCACGGTATCATTGCCCAATTCCACTTCAGGAAAAAAGAAATCAACATCCAGCGTGTCGGCTATAACACAGCCACCAAAGGCAACTTCAGACTCCACCCAATATTTGCCTGGTTCGGTAACTGTAAATATCCTGTCGGTAGAAAGCACCTGGTTACCTGTTTCGATTGAATACCAGGTGTAAGTTTTCATACCATCTTTCGCTTCCAGTTGTATTTCCTCGCCCAGGCACTTATCTCCGGCTCCACTGGCATAAAAGGAATTATAAGATGAAAAGTAGCCAAAACTGGCGCCTCCTCCGGTGATGTCCGAATCACTTTCATCAAGAATGCACAAATGAAATAAACCAGTTGAGTTCACTAATCGATACGGCACACCAGTACTTAAGTTATTTAAGTTGACAGCGCAACACACCCAGGCCTCCTGACCGGTATCCTGACCAGGTACGGTTTGCCAGCTATTAATGTATTTATTTACATTTATATCATGCCCGGTATTATCATAAAGACTGAAGTTTTTTACATCTTTTCGTTTGATAATAATATTGACCCAAAAATCGCGGTTAAACACCCGCGTAAACGAAACGCTGTTGGAACCATTACAACTGTAACTTGGTAAAATAGCACTTCCTATTTCATTGGCAATCGTGCTGGCATTAGGATTAACCAAACCAGTTAACTGGTAGGCATATACACGTTTGGTGGCATAAATAAATAAGGCATGGTCCGAAATATCAAACTCCGCTATCTCACCTTTATTTAAAGCCTTTGTATTCTTAGTGGTGTTATTTGTAAAAACCAAGGTATTATCCTCAATGGCCATCACAAATACCTTTTGAACCGAGTTTTGGTTCTTATAACTGGATGCTGCTTTACTGGTATTAATGGCCACATACTCATTACCAATCACATTAACCGGAATGAGTTGATCACCTATTAAATCATTCGGAAAGTTATCAACATCTTCAATAATGGCGTCGTCGGATATGGTAACGGCGATCCGCTTATCTGCGGTAATTTGTGTTCCGGCCAATGCGGCTGATGTAGATATATCGCGACACTCAATGCAATAGGTTTGTCCCTGGTTCAGAATAATATCAAATGGCTCACCTGCCGAATGGCCGGTTATATCAACAGAAGGAGTAATGGTAACCGTTGTATTGTCTTCGCTAGCAACAATATCTGCTTTTTCATTGGCATTGCCACCATATTCCGAATTGTTACTATAAACATTTTGCGATGGGATAAAAAACTCAAACCCCAAAGCATTATCCTCTTTCAGAATAAACTTATCAGGATTATCAACTGCGCTAACATCATAGTAGGCAGCAATATCGGCACTTGCCCTTATTAAAATTCCTTTGTTATTAACCTGGTTAGCAGGTCTGTTTTCCACATCACTCTTATTTAGCTGAAAGCCATAATGAGAGTGGGCTCCCACAGTTTGTTTACCCAATATTTTACCGCCTTGTGCCGGTAAACTAATTGTTATAGTTGCGGCTTCATCAAAGGTAGTTACCCTTAACACAACTGGCTCATCGCCACAGCCTTCCCACACGTCAGGTGCTGCAAACCAAAACTCACGACCGATCTGACCATTGACCGTTGTATACAACGTCAATAGTAGAAGATAAATACAAATTCTTCTCATGTTGGTTAATGTAAGGTGAGATGTAAGATACCGTCCAACTCTCACTTGTTATTACCAATGTTACAATAAATATAACCACCTACACTATGTAACCCCCTATGTGATATACTTCTCTACATTTTCATGCAAATTTTACGCATCTGAATGAATAAAGGTTGCAATAAACCTTACTTTTATTAACATTAAGAATCAATCAACCACTACTAGTACACACATCAAATCCCTAATATCATGCACTTTATGATACTACTATTGTTTGCATATTTAATTATCTTTATATCCCTAAAAAAAATATCACAAACGATAGAAATTTTATACACCAAACTTTTCATAGGAAAGCACTAATAACTCTTGCGTGTTAAGGCATGTTTAATGCAAAAATTGAAATACATCAAGAAATAAAATAATATATCAGACTAATTTACTGTTATTTATAATAAGAACAGGTATCAAAAGTACCAGGTGCAAGTTCTAACCTTTTAAGTTCCCAAACCCAGATGTGAAAATCTAAAAATTGTCCTACTTATTAATAAACCTTCAACGACTCATGATAACCTGTTCATATAACTCTTTAGGATAAATGACGATTGAGCATTTACACAATAACATAATAATAGCAAATAGCACGAATGTCAATACTTTTGCAAAAGAAATTAATTACAATGTTATTTTTTCTGAAATATATCAGCTTTGCCAAATAAAAATACACCAGACAGAGAAGCTCTATATAATCAATCTCTAAATGGAAATTCTTTCTTTTCTATTACCGATTAGAAAGCCTAATTCTTCCATTCTGATTTTATGATAGTTGGTCACATTGAGTTTTCTACCTCTAAATGAAGGATAAAATTCTCATAAATCAAACTCAAGCTCCGCTTCATTCTCCTGAAGGCTGAAAGTAAGATATAAATAAGCATCATCGCTATTGGACTTAACACGTAACAAATACTCTGACTATACCCTATTATTCGAATCTCTATTTTCTGACAGGAATTTACATCTGAGGAAATAAGCCTCGCTCTCAACGATGAAAACACACTATAAATATCCAAGGAAATAACTCCAGAAAAGACACCGTGACTTTTATTATTAATGGCAATGCGTCCTTTCAACAACCACCTATTAAGCCATCATTAACAATTACCCATTTTAACTGATCGTCTCCTTTACTAAAATCACAAATTATTTTGGTTGGCATTATATCCATAGCACAAAAACAATTATATAATTCTTATTTCATCACTTTATGAACACAATCTATTATTCCTTACGAAGTATTCATCTATGGCTTTCTTTCTATAGTCAAATATTTGCTTCAAGCGATTCGTAACTACCAGGTAATTACCTAATCGACCCAATAATCCCATTGGCAATTGATAACTCACAATATCAAACATTTCAACACCACTACCACTTGGTTGTAATCGATGTTGGTGGTGCCACATTTTATAGGGTCCTACACGTTGCTCATCAACAAAATAATCTCCATGCTTGATATGTGTAATTTCTGTGACCCATTCAGTTGTGTAAAATGGTAAAGGCCGTACTCGATAATGTATAATCATTCCTTCGTACATTTGTGAGGGCAAATCAGAAGTCAAAATTTCAAAACCCATCGATTGTGGCGTAATCCTGTTCAAATTTGATGGTGTGGCAATAAAATCCCACACCTCTTCAAGAGAAGCATCAATATATTGACGACATGTAAATTGATAAAAAGCCATCTTCAAAACGTTCTTTCTTACCTGACAATAGACCCAAGCAATTAAACAATGCATTAAGCCGTTTATATAAGAAACTTCGTTATAAGGATTTTTGTTTAATAATTATAGATATAATCAAAACAACAATTCAATATTATTCATATCGTAATGACTCAATAGGATCTAATTTTGAAGCTTTAACAGCAGGCATTAAACCCGAAGCTAAACCAACACCCAGACAAACAACAACCCCGAGTATTACCCAGTTCCAGGGCACAATAAAATCAGATTGCAAGGCCATTGACATAAGGTTACCAACCAATATGCCAAGTATGATGCCAACCAATCCTCCCAATTGGCCAATAATGATCGATTCGAATAAAAATTGATTACGGATAGCTTTGCTGCTGGCCCCAATAGCCTTACGAATACCGATTTCTCGTGTACGCTCTGCTACTGCTACGAGCATAATATTCATCAGACCAATAGCTGCCCCCAGTAAGGTAATTAAGCCAATTATTGCTGCTATCATAGTCACCTGACCAGTACTTTCAATTAACAAGCGAGAGAGGTTATCACTTTTATTAATATTGAAATTATCCTCATCATGGATGGTCAAACGACGAATAATCCGGAACAAACCGGTCGCTTCTGAAATAGCTACATCGACTTGCCCACTATCATTGGCCTTCACTACTATTTTATAAGACATGTTTGGTCGACTAAAAACCTGGCGTACATTTGTTACCGGAAGCAACAAAATATTATCGCTTTGTGAACCAAAACCCGCTCCTTTCTCTTCTAGAACACCTATAACCCTATATTTAGCACCGCCCGAAAGAATAACTTTATCCACCGGATCTTGATTATTTGGAAACACTTTTTTTGCCAGTGCACTTCCCAAAACAGCCACATAGCGATTATCCTTTATTTCTTGTTGTGTAAAATTCCTACCTCGCGCAATATTATGCCCTTCAACATCCATAAAATTCTCATCAACACCAATCACCATCACGTTCGGGTTCGATTTATCAGACTCATGTTTAACAGTTGCTCCACCAGTGGCATTATGCGAAACAGCCACGACTGCAGGAAAATCAAACTCATCTTTAAATTGCATGGCTTCCCTAAAGGAAATTGACCCATAGCGCTTATTACGCAATTCACGCTTACCAATCTGCACGTTAATACCCCTGTTCTCAATCGTAAATGAGTTGGCTCCCATGCCTGTAAATTTGCTACTTATAGTCGCCTGAATAGATGATATAGCTGTTAATATCCCAAT
Organism: Carboxylicivirga litoralis; assembly: GCF_025499605.1. GTDB lineage: Bacteria > Bacteroidota > Bacteroidia > Bacteroidales > Marinilabiliaceae > Carboxylicivirga > Carboxylicivirga litoralis. The sequence continues at coordinate 170,571 of NZ_JAFMVC010000001.1, forward strand.
GAGTGCCGTTAAGCCAATACCAATAATCAGGATGGTTAAAATGGTCCTTAGCAGATTTGTTCGGATCGAACCCAATGCTATGCGAAGGTTCTCATATATCAGTGTCAGCTTCATATCGGGTGAGTTTCAGCAAAAATAATTCAGGCATCAAGTTACTAAAACTATTCAGATTGCCTGCTAAATCTACAACCAATTCCCATTTTAACTGTTACAAAACATAACACTACCTAAGCTCTTTTTTAGTAAGTTTGTTGTCCTTATAATTCGTAATAAAATCGATAATAATAATATTAAACCAATAGTAGAATGGCTTTTGATATTGAAATGATTAAAAAGGTCTATAACGAGCTACCTGGCAAAGTTGAAAAAACGCGCCAAATGCTTAATAAACCTCTTACTTTAACCGAAAAGATTCTGTATGCGCATCTATCTGACAATCTACCAGGTACACCTCATGAACGAGGTGCATCATATGTCAACTTTAACCCCGACAGGGTAGCGATGCAGGATGCTACTGCGCAAATGGCATTATTGCAGTTTATGCAAGCTGGCAAAACGCGAGTAGCCGTTCCTTCAACTGCACATGCCGATCACCTGATTCAGGCTCAAGTGGGTGCTGATAAAGATTTGGCCACTGCTGAAGTGACCAATAAAGAAGTGTACGACTTCTTAAGTTCTGTATCCAATAAATATGGCATTGGCTTTTGGAAACCGGGAGCTGGTATTATTCACCAGGTAGTACTTGAAAACTACGCCTTTCCAGGTGGTATGATGATTGGAACTGATTCACACACTGTTAATGCCGGTGGGTTAGGTATGGTTGCGATTGGTGTAGGTGGTGCCGATGCCGTTGATGTAATGGCGGGCATGCCTTGGGAACTGAAATTTCCAAAACTTATTGGCGTTAAATTAACCGGCCAACTAAATGGATGGGCTGCGCCTAAAGACATTATCTTAAAAGTGGCTGGCCTTTTAACTGTAAAAGGAGGAACCGGATGTATTGTTGAGTATTTTGGCGATGGTGCCAAATCAATTAGCTGTACTGGTAAAGGAACGATCTGTAACATGGGTGCTGAAATTGGCGCAACCACCTCAACCTTTGGATATGATGCATCAATGGCGCGCTATCTTGAAGCGACTGGCCGTGCTGATGTTGCAGCGGCTGCCAATGAGGTTAAAGAACACCTGACAGCCGATGCAGAAGTTTATGCTAATCCTGAAAAATATTTCGACCAGGTAATCGAAATCGATTTAAATACTTTAGAACCACATTTAAATGGCCCATTTACGCCTGATAAGGCAACCCCAATATCAAAAATGCGTGAAGAAGCTGAGAAAAATGGCTGGCCACTAAAGGTTGAAGTAGGCTTAATTGGTTCATGTACCAACTCTTCATACGAAGATATTTCAAGAGCGGCATCTGTTGCCAAGCAAGCAGCAGAGAAGAACTTGAAAGCAGCTGGCGAATTTAAAATTACACCAGGCTCAGAACAAGTTCGCTACACCATTGAACGTGATGGTTTGATTGACACGTTCAACCAAATGGGTGGTGAAGTTTACGCTAATGCCTGTGGACCATGTATTGGAATGTGGGCGCGTGTAGGAGCCGAAAAACAAGAAAAAAATACCATTGTTCATTCGTTCAACCGTAACTTTGCCAAACGTGCCGATGGTAATCCAAATACCTATGCTTTTGTTGGCTCTCCCGAATTAGTTACGGCTTTAGCTATTGCTGGTGATTTAGGCTTTAACCCTATTACTGACACACTCAAAAATGAGAAAGGTGAAGAGGTGAAGTTAGATGAACCAACAGGGCACGAATTGCCGCCTAAAGGCTTTGATGTGAAAGATGCGGGTTATCAGGCTCCTGCTGAAGATGGCTCAGACATTGAAGTAGTAGTGAGTCCTGAAAGCGATCGTCTTCAGTTATTAACCCCATTTACCCCCTGGGATGGAAAAAATATTACCGGAGCTCGATTGCTTATTAAAGCTAAAGGCAAATGTACGACTGACCACATCTCGATGGCCGGTCCATGGCTGAAGTTCCGTGGTCATCTAGATAACATTTCTAACAACATGTTGATTGGTGCCGTTAACTTCTTCAATGAAGAGACTAACAATGTAAAAAATCAATTAACAGGTGAATATGGTGAAGTACCAGCTACACAGCGTGCCTACAAAGCAGAAGGTATCCCAACCATTGTTGTGGGAGATCATAACTATGGCGAAGGTTCGTCGCGCGAGCATGCTGCTATGGAACCGCGTCACATGGGAGTTCGTGCTGTTTTGGTGAAGAGTTTTGCCCGCATTCACGAAACAAACCTTAAGAAGCAGGGAATGCTTGGTTTAACCTTTGCCAATGAAGCTGACTACGATAAAATTATGGAAGATGATACGTTTAACTTCCTTGATTTAGATGCATTTGCTCCTGGCAAACCTTTGCAAATAGAGCTTGTTCACACTGATGGTTCTAAAGATGTTATTACGGCTAATCACTCATACAACGAGCAACAAATAGCCTGGTTTAAAGCTGGTTCTGCTTTGAATTTGATAAAAGAACAAAACAAGTAGAAAGAAAAATATCAATGATTATGCTGAGGCTGTCGAATTATCGGCAGCCTTTTTTTTTGCGGTTAATCAGGTAAACACCTATCAATACAACACCCATAAATAATAGATGGAAAGCCGTAATAATCTCGCCATCAAACACCCCCCATGAAATGGCAAAAATCGGAATTACATAAGTTACAGACGAGGCAAAAACAGGGGATGCATAACCAATAAGCGTATTCATCATTAACATTGCAATGGCCGTTCCCATAATTCCTAATACAGCGAGGGCTGCTAAATGCCATTGCCAATCAAAGCTCATTCCTACACTTTGCCAGTCAGACATAAAGAAGTTAATTATAGCTGGTGGACCTATAAAAAGGAACGAAAGCGCCGTTATTTTAACACCTGACAAATGACCCAAAAATGACTTTACCACATTAATATTAAAAGCATAGCAGATGGTAGCCAACACAATAAAAAAAGCATAGCTATTAATATTACTCAATGCCACATCTTTGCCCGATGTAATCAAACCTAGAGCCCCCAGCAAACCCAAGGAAATACCAATAAACTGCCGCCCTTTCACCTTTAATTTAAAAAACAACAAACCCACAAGCATTGTAAAAACAGGCGTCAGTGAATTTAACATACCTGCCAAAGCGCTATCAATGCGAGTCTGTGCTTTCGTAAACAAAAAAGCAGGCAGGAAATTCCCAAGAAACCCAGCAATAAACAATGGTAACAGGTCTTTTCGTTTCAATTGCTTTAGGTATTTAACTGATAATGGTAAAAGAAACAGCGATGCAAAACCTATACGCAACGAAGCGGTTTGAACACTGGTGAAGCTTTTCAAACCAATCTTCATTAAAATAAAAGAGCTACCCCATATAAAGGCTAACAGCAGCAAAACAGCAAATTGAAACCATTTCTTTTCCCAAGGCATAAGCAGATTTTTCAACGAAACTAGTATTTTTTTGCTTACCCTGAACGGATTCTAACTTATATCATACCCATTCCCTTTCAATCTTCATATCTTTATTTCAAATTCAATCATATTAATTATGCGTTCACTTTCTATTACCAGTTTTTTACTGGCCATATTGCTACTTGCAAGCTTTCAAACAATAGCTCAGGATGTTTTAACACCTGATGAATTACTTCATCTTAAATCAAGCAGAACGGTGCAGATGCACCCCGATGGTATAAAATTGATTTATACGGTTTATACACCTCGAACCCCCAATGAAGCACCCGGAGGTTCGCACGTAAAATATATGTTGGCCGATTTAAAAACCAACACAAGCACACCTCTTTTTAAGGATGATATTGCCGGAAGTTCACCACGGTGGAGCAACGATGGTAAACATCTGGCTTTTAGAATGCGAACAGAAGGAGCCAACCAAATATTTGTTATTCCTAAGGGCCAAGACGAGGCTATTAAAATCACCAATGAAAGTAATGGTGTAAACAGCTTTATGTGGAACCCGGACGGAAAAGGCTTTGCTTACCTGTCAACAACACCAAAAACAGACAGAGAAAAAGAGCTTAAAAAACGCGGCTATGACTTTATCTTTTACGAAGAGAACATCAAAAACGATAATCTGTTCCTGATTAAAATTGATGAGCATTTTAAGCTAACAGCCAGAACTCAAATTACGAAAGAGGTTAACATTTGGGATTTTAACTTCGACAAAACAGGTAAGCAGCTTGCTTACACAGCGACAGGCCTAAAGTTGATTGATCAAAAATATATGTTTCGCAAAATTCACATCTTCAACCTTGAAACCGGAAAAGTAAAACGTGTGCTTGACAACGTTGGTAAACTAGGCAATTACAGTTTTAGTCCCGATGGAATGCACTTGACTTACACCGGTGCTTTAAACATTAACGACCATGCTGTTAGCCAGCTTTATAAAGTTAATATTGAAAGTGGCGAAACCTCTAACTTAACTCCGAAAAACTACAAAGGCCATATCAGCTGGGGCGATTGGAAGAGCAACAAAGAAATTGTTTACCTGGTACACGAAGGTGTTTATCCAAAACTATACACCGTTGCGCTTAAAAACAGTAAACGAAAACTAATATTAGATGCTAAAACTAGCGGAACCATTTTCAGCGCACCTGTCTTCTCTGCTGATTTTAAGTCATTCGCTTTCAGTGGAAGCACTCCTAAAGACATGTCAAATATCTATAAATGGAATGGTAAAAGTGAGCCAAGCAAAATAACTGATATCAATCCTGAACTATCCAAAAATACATTAGGCGAACAAGAAGTGATTAACTTCTCTGCCCGCGATGGTTTAAACATAGAAGGTTTGTTGATGAAACCGGTTGGTTATAAAACAGGCGAAAAATACCCTTTAATTGTTTATGTACACGGAGGACCTGAATCTCACCATTCCAATGGCTGGCTTTCGGGTTATTCAACTCCCGGACAAGTGATGGCAGGAAAAGGCTATTTAGTAGCTTATTTTAACTATCGTGCCAGCACAGGTTATGGCGTTGATTTTGCGATGGAAGGCTTTAAAGACCCGGCAGGTAAAGAGTTTGATGACTTAGCTGATGGCATTGATTACCTGGTTAACAACTACAGTGCAGATAAAAACCGCGTTGGCATGGCCGGTGGCTCTTACGGCGGATATGCTTCTGCATGGTTCGCTACCTACTACACCGATTACATCAAGGCAGCAGCTGTTTTTGTAGGTATTACCAACATCATCAGTAAAAAAGGAACCACTGATATTGCTTATGAAGAGCTGTATGTACATAGTGGCGAACCGTTGGAAAAACAGTGGGATATGAACCTGAAACGCAGTCCTGTTTACCACGCTCATAAAAGTAAAACGGCCACGTTAATTTATGGTGGTGCTGCCGATCCACGCATCCATCCTTCACAAAGCATGGAGCTATATCGTCGTATGAAGATGAATGAACATCCGGCAGTTCGCCTGGTGCAATACCCGGGTGAAGGCCATGGTAACCGCAAGCAGGTTGGCCGCATTGATGTGCTTTACCGCCAAATTGGCTGGATGGATTGGTATGTAAAAGACCTCAAACCCTTGGATGGTGAGATGCCTCCGCTTGATATAAGCGATAAGTATGGTTTGGATTGGTAAAAAACTTGTATGCGCTACTTTAAAACAGGTAGCGCATTTTTTTTACTTCGAAATTCCCATCTTCAGCTTCTTGCCTTTTATTCTTTCATTTTTCAGAAGCTGTAGCACTTTCTTAATTTTCGTTCTTCGAACAGCAACAAAAGCGCTATAATCGAGCACATCAATCAATCCCAGTTCGTCTTTCTGCAGCTTTCCTTTTTTAAGAAAGAGACCAACAATATCTACTTTGTTAACTTTATCTTTTTTCCCACTGCCAATATAAATGGTTTGCCATTCGGGGAGTTCTGGCAAAGGCATCTCCATTGCTAAGTCTTCAAACACAATATTATCGGATACAAATTCGGGAACTGACTCTTCCTCTGCCATAACCAGATAAGCTGTCCCATCAGCGTGCATACGAGCTGTGCGGCCATTGCGATGCACAAAAGCATCCTCTTTAGATGGCAAGTGATAATGAATGACATATTGAATTTCAGGGATATCTAAACCGCGCGAAGCTAAATCAGTAGTTATCAACAAATGATGACTGCCATTTCGGAACTTTAATAATGCACGCTCACGCTCTTCCTGCTTCATACCTCCATGAAACACATCGTGCTCTACTCCTTGTTGCTTCAGGTGATTACTGATTCTATCAGCCGCATCACGGTGGTTAACAAAAGCCAGCATAGGAGCATTTCCCAAATAACAAATCAAGCGAACAAATACATCCAGTTTATCCTTTCCTTCTGCTCGAACGGCTTTCAATTCAAGCTTGTGAGGCACATTAGTTTCTTCTATAAAATTAAGTTCTTCAGGACTTTTTAATCGCGTAAATGTCGGTATTTCATCCATAGCTGTGGCCGATGTTAACACCCGCTGTCTGACATTTTTCAGTTCATTAATAATTTCCTTCATCTCTTTCTGAAAGCCCAGTTCCAGCGCTTTATCAAACTCATCTAAAACCAGAAAGCGAATGGAAGAAGCATTAAACGAACCACGCCGCAAGTGATCGGCTATCCGCCCTGGTGTACCAATCAGAACAGCTGGTGGATGTTGCAGGTTATTAATTTCCGTTTTAATCGAATGACCACCATAACAACAGTTAACTTTAAAACCTGTTCGCATTTGCTTAAATACCTGCTCTATTTGCAAAGCTAATTCGCGGGCCGGAGCCAAAATCAAAACCTGAACCCCTGAATTATCACGATCGAGCCCCTCTAAAAGTGGCAATAGAAATGCCAGTGTTTTACCAGAACCGGTTGGCGATAACAACACAACATCCTGCCTGTCTTTTATTGCACCAAACGCGGCCTCCTGCATAGGGTTAATTGCCTGTATCTTCAGATTATGTAGCGCTGCTTTACTTATTTTCTGTAACTGTTGCATAGCGCAAAGATAGACTTTAGTTTTCAAGTGGTGACAACAATAATACGTGGTGACATAATTTGAAAACTATTTTCGCTACTTTCCGTATTTCAATTGAAACATGATTTTATGCCCCAATATCTCCTTAGCATTGCCCTTATTATAAGTTCCTGCTTTTCGATACATGCGCAGAAACTCACTTCGCAACAGGAAATATGGTTGTATCGGATTGTACAAAAAACACCAGTATTAAAAAGCAACTGGGATTCGTACTTTTCTTTTGACCAACAAGCATTTATAAAAAACCATTATAGCGATAGTTACATCGATTATGATGCCATTGCGTATTATCAGAAGCACCAACCGCAAAGCCTTGAAATTGATTATTTAAGCATCGCACACTCATCACACGGTTTAATTGCCGAAGCTGCCATAAAACTGACTCTTTGGGAATTGAACGAAGCGTTAAAAAACTGCATCTATAATAAAGAACTTTGCAACGATTCTTTGTTTACTCAGCTGCAATCGACCTTAAAACCTTATATCCCGAGCCGTCTAAGCAATAAGAAAAAAGCAGAACTTTACACCAGTATTATGCACCCCTCCTTGCCCATATTCAAAAAGATGGAGCAACTGGATAGGCTCAAAATTGATGTAGAGAATCAAAAGCTGCTGCTAAACAAATGGAGCGAGACAGTAACCAACTACAGCTTTAAGAGAAGTCAGTATCATTTCAGCACTCTTTCGGGTGGCCAGACATTGGCCAGCACAACATTTTTGGCAGCGGGCGAAGGCAGTGGAACAGCAGGACTTTTATACGAATGGGAACTCAATCCACAGGACAGTACAAAGCGGTGGTATGGGAAAGGTATTGGTTTATTTACTTACCAAACACGAACCAGAAATAATGAATTGAAATTACGACCACACTTATCAAAAAAAATGACCATCCCAGCAGGCCAACCAATGGCCTTACATACGTCACTTTGGGGACTCGATTCATCGTTCAAACCCATGTTAATAGTAACAGATGATACGGTTAGTTACCATCTCTTTGCCATCTCAAACACTAAAAACCTGTCGCCTGATAGTCAATTGAGCACCGGCATCTCACCTATGGAACGCATTGAACAACATCGCCAGCAGAACATTGAAAAACCAATGCTGAAGCTCCAATCAAACAAACTGTTGCAGAAGGCATATAACAATAAACAACTTATTAATGAGCAGATTGAAAAATTGGAAAGTGAGATTGACACATTAAAAAAATATGAACCTGACAACACCGAAGCCATTGAGTACAGATTGCGCCTGATAGACGCCAAATTAACTTCATTGAGTGAAAAAGAACAACGCATTAAAGAACTGGAACAGGAAGCCTCAAAAGACTATAGAACCATTGACAATGCTGAGAAGAAATTACAGAGTATGATTGAGCTGCTAGGCCCCTCTCCACAGCAATGGACCTTCAAAGATGATATTTATACTTTTCCATCGGGCGTGAGGTTTAATGCACCTACTCAGGATTTGATATTTCCGGCCAGCCCACAGGAGCGCGAGTTGGAAATACGATTATTATCAGCCGGTTACTCATTAGAAGGAACAAAAAAAGATGAAGTTCAAGCCTATGTGAGCATTACCGATGCCATTGAACAACAACCAGAACACTTAATATCTGAAAAACTGTCCATTGATACTACCTTTCTTATCCACTTTAACCCAGATGAGTATCAAAAACCAATCAACCTCATTTGGACAAGCAAGCAATTATCTATTCTCCAGTCTTTTAAAAACATCAGGCTCGAAATTGGGAAATTACCCATGCCCGATTCGTTAAAAAGCACCGACATAAAATACCATAACCGCGTAAGAGAATACCAATCACCATTAACGAAGAACGCCATTAATCGTGTGGTTCAACTTCAGTTTATTTCAGAAGATAGCACCTTAATCATTCGTTCACTAGCCAGTGCCGATTTAGTTCCAACCCGACTCTCAAAAGCCCCTGAATCCTTGCGTAATTTGTTGAAAACAAAGTACTACTCTAACACCAATAATGAATACCTGATTGCTTTACGCGCCTATTGCGCCTTGATGAATGCTCTTGACTCGTTTGGCATTTCTACTGCAACAATTAGTAGCGATGAAATCCAGCACAACCTGAACCTTAACGATGAAACAATTCAGCTAATTTTAAACGCGGTAAAAAATAACTAACAGTTTACTTCCACTCAACTATATGGCCGCGGTCTTTATGCAACATTTCTTCTGGCACAGATGTTTTTATAGAATCAGAAAGCCGATCAAGTAACAAACGTTTATAGAAGGCACGCGAATACACTAAACTCACCTCACGAAGCGGAACAGGTGATTCAAATTCTTTGACCTGCTTATGCAAATCAAAAGCCAACTCCTCAGTAGCTAAACCCGGCAATAAGGTATAACCACCTTCTGTGTCCACCATTTTACGAATAGTATCTAAAGAACCACTTTCGAAATGCAAAGGTGATTCTGAACTGACATCGGCCTGCAGCTGACATACATTTAATACTTGTGAACGAAAACAGTGCCCTTCATCCAGCAGCCATAAGCCCGAGGGTGTTAACATATCAACTGTTAAAGAATCAACCTTATTGAGCAAATGATCCGGGTGAGCATAAATCAACACATCTTCATAAAACAAAGGTTGCTCAATGATGTCATTTTCTTCCAGGGGTGTAACGAGAATGGCGGCATCCAACACGTCTTGCTTAAGCGCCTTGACTAACTCCTCGGTTATCATTTCTTTAAAAGAAATTTTCACCAAAGGATTATTATTTTTAAAATGTCCCACAAACAGCGGCAATAAATAGGGTGCCAATGATGGAATGATACCAACCGTTAAATTACCTTCTATCCTTCCCGATTCCTCACGTACAATTTCTTCCAGTCGATTAAACTCATTAATCACAACACGAGCTTGTTCAATGATTTTTTTCCCCACAGGCGTTGTTAAGACCGGTTGTTTGGTTCGGTCAAAAATGACAATATCTAATTGCTCTTCTGCTTTCTTGATTTGCATACTCAAAGTAGGCTGAGTAACAAAACATTTCTCTGCTGCAATGGTAAATTGCTTATAATTATCAACGGCAACCAGATATTCAAGCTGTTGCAAATTAAGTCCAAGCATCTGTTTATCAATTATTATAAATATTACTGATGCAATATATAAAATTTATCTATTTGATTGATATCAATGCAACAGATATATTTGTATCAGAAAATTTAAACAAATAATTACAGTATAATATGAAGACAATTAACGAACTATTAGGACTAAAAAAACAAGAAAGTGCTCAATTAATAAACGACCTAAATAACTTGTTGGCCAACTACCAATTATTTTATCAGAACCTAAGAGGGTTTCACTGGAATGTAAAGGGTGAGAAATTTTTTGAATTACATTTAAAATTCGAAGAGCTATACAACGATGCTGTGGTAAAAATCGACGAAATTGCCGAACGTATTTTAACCTTAGGAGGCACCCCAATGCATGCTTTTGCCGATTACTTGGAAACTGCTGAGATTAAAACTACCAAAAACATTACCAATGGCAATCAGTGCATGGAGTTAACCCTAGAAAATATGGCAACTCTGGTTAAAGTTGAAAAAGCAATGCTACCGTTAGCACAAGACGCTGAAGATGAAGGAACAATTACCTTATTAACCGATTATATCAGCCAGCAGGAAAAAACCATCTGGATGTTACATTCATGGTTGACGAAATAATACTTGTATTGACCGCAAAGAGCGTCTGAAAATCTCAGGCGCTTTTTTTTATTTTAACTGCCCGGCCACAAATCCTGTTGACCAGGCTGCCTGTAAGTTATAACCACCAGTGATGGCATCAATATCCAACACCTCACCGGCAAAATAGAGGTTATCACACACCTTACTTTCCATAGTATTCAGGTTGATACTCTGAAGACTTACACCACCACATGTCACAAACTCTTCTCTAAACTTAGAACTACCATCAACTGAATAAATATCATTCACCAAAATATTAGTGAGCTTATTCATTCCTTTTTTGCCCAGCTCACCCCATTTTTTTCGACTCGACAACTCACACTTTTCCAATAAAAAAAGCCACAGCCTCTCCGATAGCCCATAAGGTTTTACATTGGCCAATACTTTGTTGGGCGATTGTTCTGCAATCGACTGCAGCGTATTGAATACCACATCATTTCGCTGCTCATTACACCAGTTAACCTGGAATTTAAAATGATAATTCGTCTCGTTAATCAAACGCGCACCAAAAGCCGATAGCTTAAGAATAGCCGGCCCACTCATGCCCCAATGTGTTATCAACAAAGGCCCTTGAGCCTTGAGCTTTGTTCCCTGAATGGCCACCATTGCATTCTCCACCACAACCCCCATTAGTTTCCTGACTTTTTCGCCTGGCATATTAAAAGTAAATAACGATGGAACTGGTGTTTCTATTTTATGCCCAAGCTCTTGAAGCCATTTTAAACCAATTAGTGTTGGAGAACCACCTGTAGTTACAATAACTTTATCAAATTGCTCAGGCTTACGAGCATCATCCACAAACTGCAACTCCAGACCTTTTGCCTTTGGTTTGATGGCATTAATTCCAGCATGCGTTATTATCTGAACCCCCAACCGGCGGCACTCTTTTAAAAAACAATCGATAATACTCTGAGAGTCCTGCGAAACAGGAAACACACAATTGTCATCCTGAACAACCAAGGGAACTCCGCGTGACTTAAACCACTTCATGGTATCTGAAGTACTAAATACATGAAAGACCTTTTTTAAACTTCGTCCTCCGCGCGGGTATGCTTTTAACAATTCAGGAATAGACGTACATCCGTTGGTAACATTGCAACGACCGCCACCCGATATCTTTACTTTCGACAATACTTTTCGCGACTTTTCAAAAATAATAACATCAGCATTGGGATAATTCTCCTTTACTGCCATAGCCGAGAAAAACCCGGCAGCTCCTCCTCCAATAATTCCTACCTTCATACTGCGCTATACATAACTTTTTAATAATAGTGGCTTATTCGTATCAAAAACACAAAAGTAATGAATTATCAGCTCCCGTTACTGAATTTCTCTTTTCGCTCTAATGTTTCAACACAAATACAATTGCTATTTCAAGCACATATAGTCCATCCATTATATAAGCCGATTCGAACAGTTTATTTGATAAATCTTCATTAAAAGTTATATTTTTATTACCCAAACAATAATACATACACAATGAAGACCGCAAATATAAAATGCCTCAACAACGGCAAGACCAGCTGTTATGATGTTGGTACATCATTAAAAGACATCGCCAAAGACATGAACATCAAGCTCAGGACCCCCATTCTTGGTGCCTATGTCAACAATAAGCTGCGCGAGTTGTCCTACGAAATATATCATCCTAAAACCATTGAATTTATTGACATTACACGGCCTGATGGTATGCGCATGTATATTCGCAGTTTATCATTAGTCTTATACAAAGCCGTCAATGAAATCTACCCCGACGCACAACTTCGTATTGAGCATTCTGTTTCGAAAGGCACCTACTGCTCGGTTGAAGGCGAAGAGCTTGATATAGATGATGTGATGCGTATTCATGATCGGATGCAAGAAATTATTGACTCCGACACCCCATTTTTTCATCGTCAGGAGGAATCAGAAGATGTGATTAAACGGTTTGAACACGAAAAACAAGCCGACAAGACAGCCCTTATCCGCCATCGCGGACAATTATATACATCCTATCACCAACTTGAAAAACACATTGGTTTATACTATGGGCACCTGGTACCATCAACTGGTTACCTCAAGGTTTTCGACCTCATCAAATATTATAATGGTATGTTGCTACAAATACCTAAGCGCACACACCCCGATGAGTTGGAAGATATTGTGGTGCAGAATAAGATGTTTGACATTTTCCAGGAATTTGCTGAATGGAATCGGGTGTTAAACGTACGTAACCTGGCTGATATTAACGACTCATGCTCCAATGGAAAAGCAGAGACGTTAATCAAGATTTCAGAAGCCTTGCACGAGAAGAAAATCGGTCACATAGCTGATATGATTGATGAACAAAAAAAATCAGTCAAACTGGTTTTGATAAGTGGTCCATCATCAAGTGGCAAAACAACCTTTGGGAAACGATTGGCTATCCAGTTGATGGTAGCCGGTATGAAACCACTTAACCTATCGCTGGATAATTACTTTGTCGACCGAGAAAACACACCTCGCGATGAAAATGGAGAATACGATTTTGAAGCATTAAATGCGCTTGATGTTGAACTATTCAATGAACAGCTGCTGGGGCTGTTGGCAGGCAAAGAAGTGGAGATTCCTAAATTCAACTTTGAAACAGGGCAACGTTACTACGATGGCGAAAAACTACAAATGAATAAGGATAATATATTGATTGTAGAAGGCATTCACGGGCTTAATCCACAACTAACACACTTAATCCCGGATCAATCGAAATTCAAAATATATGTTTCGGCCTTAACATCAGTCAATATTGATAATCAAAACTTGATACATACTACTGATAATCGATTAATACGCCGTATAGTGCGCGATTACAAATACCGCAAATATTCGGCACAGGATACTATTTCGCGTTGGCCTAGTGTAAGGCGAGGCGAAGACTCACATATTTTCCCATACCAGGAGGAAGCTGATGTAATGTTTAACACGGCATTGTTATATGAGTTATCGGTGCTTAAACAACAGGCCGAACCTATTCTTTTGGAGGTTCAACCTAATCAGGCTGAATATGCCGAAGCACGACGTTTACTGAACTTCTTCAGCTATTTTAAACCTATTCAGCCCAGCGAAATTCCTCCAACATCAATCATCCGTGAGTTTTTAGGAGGAAGTAGTTTTAGCTATTAAAGGAAGAATTGAAAAATTAAATCGGTTCATAATAGGAAAAACGGAGCCAAGAATGCGTCTTAGCTCCGTTCTTTTATTAAAAATTAAATTTTCCGTTTGTATTAATTGCTTCAGCATCCGGAATAATTTTTTCAATGGTATCCCAGTGTTCGACCACCTTACCATTTTCGATTCGGAAAATATCATAGAAAGATACCTTTTCCTTCATGAAGATACCTTCAGAAATACTTACCACGAAATTACCTTCCCCGAATATGGCATGATTCTTTTCGTATACCATTGGCATTCCGGCTTCGGCCAATGCAGTTAATGCCTCTCCCAACCCGGCCAGTCCATCTTTTACACCAGGATTGTGCTGATCGTATTGTTCTGTCGAAATATAATCTGTAATCTTATCAGGATTAGCACCAAAGAATACATCATCGAGCAACCCTTTTATAAGTGTTTTATTGGCACCCGTTAATTCTAAATTCTGCACCTCGGTCGGTCCGTCAATTTGGCTACGCCCCGAAGCTGTCTCCGCTACTTTTGCCTGCAGGTTATCCCAATGCTCCACGATTAATCCGTCCTCGAATCGGAAAATATCGATACCTATTTTAGGGCCAAAGAAGTTATAATCAGTATGCGTTATCACAAAATCACCATCTTCAAATACACGCACAGTACTTACTTTAGGTGCCATAGATGGGTCTTTAGTGGCTACTTCTGCCAATGCTCCTAAGGCGGCACCAAACCCTGCCAATCCATCGGCTACAGCTTGATTGTGCTGTATGTATTTCTCAGGATTAATATACGCCACAGGTTCTTGCGCACCGGTTTCGATGCTTTTTAATAACTCTACTACTTTTTGTTTGTTTGATTTATCCATTTTTTCATCCTTATTATCAGCCTCACACGACATAAAAAGGCCTAGGGTTAACACTGTAAGCAGATTAATTTCTTCATCGTTTTAAGTTTTAATGTTACAGTGCAAAGATGAAGGGAAACGGAAGGTGTATAAAGGTCAGTTTACGCCTTTGAATGGTAATTTTCTCCCGCTGGCATATTTAATATTGCTCCCTGAACTCAGAAGGTGTGGCTTCGGTATGCTTTCTGAAATACTTAATAAAGTTGGTTGGCTCACCGTAGCCCAGCTCATAAGCAATTTCTTTAATGCTTTGATTGCTGTGTACCAATAATCGTTTGGCCTCAAGCAACACCCGCTCATCAATTAGTTGTTTGGGTGTTTTATCTAATAAAGTAGTAGTTGCTTTATGAAGCTGTTTATCCGAAATACTCAACTCTCTAGCATACTTATTAACCGAACGCTCTTGATGAAAGTTCTTTTCCAGCAAATCTTTAAAAAGGATCAGGTAATCGAGATTAGCACACGGCTTTAATTCTTCATAGCCCTGTTGACGCATCTCGCGCTCGGCCTGAAACAGAAATATATGTAATAAACTATGTAAAATGCCATACTGCATATTATCGGGCTGGCGGTCAAATTCTACTTCCATGGCATTGAATACAGCCTTTAACTCGCTATTATGCGCCTTATTTAGCACAGCTGTATCGTACAAATCGCTATAAAGCATGGTGGTATTCAAATACCTGACATCGTCTGGGTTTTTACAAAAGAAGTTATCGGTGAATATAATGGACTTGCCCTCATAAATACCTTCCTCATCGAAGAGATTAACAGAGTTATGCGGCACAAAGATAATCTGATGATCCTCCAGCTTAACAGGGTTAAAGTCGATATAATGTGTACCTGCTCCTTTTTCAATCCAGAGAATATGATAGAACTGTGCACGATGTGGTACCACCATCATTTCTTTTTTCGATGAAAATACCTTAGTCAGATTTACAATCTCAAATTCTAATGGTAAACCGTGCTTAAAGCCGTATTTCTTAATATCTGACTTCATCAAGCTGTATAATTCTCCTTTTCCATCTGTTTCCTCCCCCATGCACCTACGTGGTCTAGAAATGGAATCAATTCCATCCCCGTTTGTGTTAACGAATACTCCACCTTTGGTGGCACTTGGGCATATACTTTTCGGTTAATTAACTTATCTTCCTCCAGTTCTCGCAATGTTTGCGTTAACATTTTAGGTGTTATATTACCTATCATCCGCTTTAACTCTCCATATCGCAGCACATTGTTCTTTTTAAAGATGTACCACATAATGCGCGCTTTATGTTTACCTCCAATCCGCCTGAATGCATAATCGAGTGCGCAAACCACCTCATCAGAATTATTTTTCGCCATTTCGTTACTTTTTCATCTCTACAATAAACTGATTAACAGCATTAGTATCTTTTAGCATACTATATATGCATTTAGTATGTACTTGCCTCAAAGCTATATATAAAATAATTTTGTCACAAAATAAAAACAGCAAAATGGATGCAATAGAACTGATTAAAGACCGCCGAAGCGTGCGCAAATACAAAAACGAAAAGGTGGATCGCGAGACCATGAAAGAAATTGTTGAACTCAGCAAGTGGGCACCATCCTGGGCTAATTACCAAATAGCACGTTATACCCTGGTAGATGACGATGCAGTAATAAAGCGACTGGCCGATGAGGGTGTTTATGGTTTTTCGTATAATATTAAAACGCTTCATAAGGCACAAGGTGTGGCTGTTTTGAGCTTTGTAAAGGGTAAAAGTGGCAAACTGGATACACCCAAAGGCAGCTACGAGCCATCGGCCAATAATGTGTGGGAAATATTTGATGCAGGCATTGCTTGCCAAACCTTTTGCCTGGCAGCACATGCCAAAGGTGTTGGTACCTGTATTTTTGGAGTTATCGATGATAAGAAAATAGGAGAAATCGTGAACCTGCCAGCTGAAGAATCAGTAGCCGCACTAATCGTATATGGTTACGAAGACGGCAAGCATGCTCAACCAACGCCGCGCAAAGAGGTAGATGACATTTTACGATTTGTGTAAATTACTGTGATATATTCAAGGATGGCATCTTTACCTGTATGGCTTAAATAAAGATACCATCCTTTTAACCTAATCGTGTGTCAAGTGACTAATTTCTTTTTCTAGATGAGGGAAAAGCTCTATTAATTCATTGCGTGGCTTCAGCTCAAAATCGTCGAAGCTAAAACCTGGTGAAACGGTACAACCAACTAACGAATAGGCCTCATCAGCCACCACCTCGGCACCAAACCAACAGCCACCCGGTACTACAAACTGTGGTATTTCACCATTAATGATATCCCAACCAATCCGGTGCTTTATATACAGTCCTTCGGGCGTAATTATATGCAGTAAAAGTGGAGAACCATCATAAAAGTGCCAGATTTCGTCCTGCTTAATGCGGTGAAAAGCAGAAAAATTATTGGAAGTAAGCAAAAAGTAAATGCAGGTGGAGTAGCTACGACTGCCTTTATAATCACTGCTTAAACTGTCGGCTTTAATCTCACCAACACTTCGGTAGGTCTCTTTAAAATAACCCCCTTCTGGATGTGGGCTTAGGTCAAGTTTTTTTATGATGGTGTCAATCTTGTTCATATCTGCTATTGATGAATAAACGTTTTGTATACATGCAAAAGTAAGGATTAATACCCCCTAATTATTTACAGAAACAGCTGAGGTTTAAGACTATCACTTAACTCCCCCCCTTACCAAAGGAGCGTAAAGATCTGAATATAGCAAATAATGCATTAGCCATTAACACTCCGAATAAAGGTATGGCATTAGTTATCTGCCAATACTTGTTCAATTGCTTCAGTGCATAGCTCCATCATAACCTCATAGCCAGCTTTATTGGGGTGGACACCATCTTCAGAATATTCTTTTTTCATTCCTTGACGGCTATCTACCATTGATGAATAATAGTCGAGGTAGTATAAGTCATGACTATCAGCATATGCTTTTATCATCTCATTGAGTGTTACAATCTTACTGGCTGGATTAAGTCCCGGTTTCCACGGGTAATCATAAACCGGCAAAACAGAACACAGAATAACCTTTATTCTATTGGCCTTTGCCAACTCTGCCATCGAAAAAATATTATCCGCAATCATTTCAAGCGTTGAAGGGCCCGTATTGCCTGCAATATCATTTGTACCAGCTAATATGGTCACCACAGTAGGTTTAAGCTTGATAACATCGGCTCTAAATCTCACTAACATTTGGGGTGTTGTTTGACCACTTATGCCCCTATCGACATAACCATTATCTGAAAAATAAGTAGGAAAATGATTAATCCACGCATCTGTAATGGAGTTACCCATAAATACAACCCTGTTTTCGCCAGCTTTGGGCAATCCTATTTTCAAGTTATCATCTTTGTAACGGTTGAGGTTAGCCCAATCTTGTCCATATGATGTTTGTCCAATAAGCATGCATAACAAAAGTACTAAAGTTAATTTCATATTTTTTCTATTTAATAATTCATTAATAAACACTAAACCATGCTAAAGAATTCACATGGCAGAAATCATAAGGGCTTGCTAATTTACAATTATAAACTTACTCCACTTATATAGAATCTCATAGACAATTTTTTCCTACAATTGCTATTGTGGCCGGTTGTAGGCAATAACGAAGTCTCAGAACGTTGAGCATATAAGACAAAGTACTTGTTTTAATCTCCTAGTTGTTCTTTTTTAACAAGAAACCACTTAGAATCAAGTTTCTTAAAGAAATACTTCACATTGACACCAGTTTCAACTCCTATCCATTGAAAGAGTCGCTCATCAGATTCTCGCAATTTACCTTCAAAATTATCGTATATCTGAGGCCTATAATTGTCGTTAGCATATAGATAGTCGTGCTGCCAATGTGCCTTTTCAATGCTTTTTGTAATAATTTCACCTCCTATTTCTTCAGGATTTTCCCAAGTCCTAAATTCAAGTGGAAATTTAATACGTTCTGCCTGAAATTCTTTATCAGTAGCAAATTTAAATAGGAAAGTATCAAAATTTGAATCATAATCCTGACATAATAACCAACTACATTGAATTATGGCTATTAAAAAGAGAGTGACCTTTTTCATAATTTAATTTGCTTTCTAATTTGGGTACATCCTTAAGATTCATCGTATAGTAACTAATGGCCTGCCGCATGAAGCCCTTAGGTTTGTTGGCAACCGTAATTTATTCTATTGTGTTTTTTATTTTATATCTAATCATTACCTCAATAGTAGGTATCTGATAATATGAATGATTAACTTTCATTAGTGCAGGTAATTTAGGCAATTCCACTTTTGCTGTTTTCTCAATCTCTTGTCCAATTAAAGAGTCTTCTTCTTTTGAATGTGCAAACCTCCAATCGTCAATCTTACCCAAATGATTAAAACCAATTATCAAAAGTATACCAGTTGGTTCCGAATGTTCCTCTTTCAAAGAATTGTAATCAAGATTGGTTTCTATGATATGACTAATAGTATCTTGAAGAAATTTTTCTTCTGGGTAAAGTAATGTATCATCAAATGTCAAATTATTCTTCTGGATTTCTCGTTTAACAATACCATTCCAAACATGATATTGTTTTTCTCTTTCATAAACGGAAGCATATCCCATATTGTGAAATTGTAATCTCTTCCCTCTTGGACTAATCAGTGTGCCTGTAAACCATTCTGCAAAGACCTTACTTGTGCCAAACTCCTCTATTAAATCATAACTGATTAGTTCATCATTATTATTTTTCCCTTCAATTTTAGTCAGAAATAGACTATCATTTTCTAATTTCCATGTTGCCACATATCCCCTCCAACAGGCCGTATGCAATGATTTTAATTCATTATGACTTATGGCCTTTTCATTCTTAAAATTTAAATATGCCGTTAAGGGATTTGTATATAGTTCAAATGTATCTGATTCTATGACTAAATAGTCAGGAATTTGGTGTGTTCCAAATGCATTAATTGATGACATAAATATCACAATAAACATTGCAACTTTGGTCAATCTAAGTTTAATATCCATATCGTTTTTTTATGGTTGCCAACACCACAATAACTGTACTTTTTTGTCCATATGTATGGTATCTGTCAGGCGTTTCGTCTTTTTATCATACTAATATAGATAAATAACAAGACAAAGCAAGTTGGTCAAAATCACATCTCATATAAATACAATACACCTCTTTAAAGCTGGTTCAAATTTGCAATTAGTGACAGCGACTATAAGCTATAAGCACCGATCACAAGTCGGCGTAAGCATGTTTAAAGCGAGCCAATTGCTCTCGATAAAGTTAATTCACACCACACGATCACCTGCACTTAGCCCCTGGGAGATTTAAATACCCGTTGCAAAACCCACTTAGCAAACAGTACCCGATAGTTGATTCATTAATTCGACAGTTCTTACTACCTTTAGCCCTTTATATAAACACATATCGCAACCAAGTTGGAACAAGCACATATGGAGAATACACGCAATCTCGTCATCATACCCACCTACAACGAAAAGGAAAACATCGAAGCCATTATCAATGCGGTATTAGAGTTACCCCGCCGTTTTGAGCTATTGATTATTGACGATAACTCGCCCGACGGAACGGCTTTAATCGTTAAAGGCCTGATGGAGAAGCATCCTGAACAGCTTCACATATTGGAGCGCGAAGGTAAGCTGGGGCTGGGAACGGCTTATATCACCGGTTTCAAATGGGCCGTTGAGCATGGCTATGAATATATTTTCGAGATGGATGCCGATTTCTCTCACCCGCCTAAAGATTTAATCAGTTTGCAAGACGCCTGCTTAAAGGGCGCTGATTTAGCCATTGGCTCACGCTATATTTCGGGTGTTAATGTTGTTAACTGGCCCATGGGACGCGTACTGATGTCGTACTTTGCTTCGGTGTATGTGCGCTTTGTTACCGGCATGAAAATAATGGATACCACAGCGGGCTTCAAGTGCTACACCCGAAAGGTATTAGAAACCATTGACCTGGATAATATCAAACTCAAAGGTTATTCGTTCCAGATTGAGATGAAGTTTACTACCTGGAAGTTGGGCTTTAAAATTGTGGAAGTCCCCATCATCTTTACCGACCGCACCCAGGGAACGTCTAAGATGAGTGGCGGCATTTTTAACGAGGCCGTGTGGGGTGTTATCAAAATGAAAATAGCCAGCTGGTTCAAAACATACAAAAGAGATTGAGGATGGATGATGTAAGGATGGATGATTTATGATGTGGGGATGTGAGGAATTCGGATAGATGATGTGAGATGTTCGATTTGAGATGTAAAACGCAGCTTGCCGGGCGAAGTCGAGGCACTACCAAATTAAAAACCTACTAACCTACATTCTATTGACCTATCGACCTATTGACCTAACAAATCATAATTCAGAACTTTACAAAAACCATCAACCAAACCTCAACTATCCTGTTAAACTACTAAATCCCAAACGAGAAACAGGAAACACGGAACAGAGAACCGAAAACGTATAAACTGATAAACTAATAAATACCATGTCAACGCTACTGATAAAAAATGCCACCGTTGTTAACGAAGGTACCAAAACCAACGGAAGTGTCCTTGTTGAAAATGATTTGATAAAAGCGATTATTACTAATGGCGATGTACCCAAGGCCGATAAAGAAATAGATGCTACTGGTTTATTACTATTACCCGGTGCTATCGACGATCAGGTGCATTTTCGCGAGCCGGGCTTAACACACAAAGCCAACATCGAGAGTGAATCGCGTGCAGCAGTAGCGGGTGGCATCACCTCTTTTATGGAGATGCCCAACACCAAACCTCAGGCCACAACACACCAAGTATTAGAAGAAAAGTATAAGGCAGCAGCCAAAGTATCGCCAGCCAACTATTCGTTCTACCTGGGTGCCACCAACGACAATATTGATGAGATATTAAAAACTGACCCAAAGAAAATTTGTGGTATTAAAATATTTATGGGCTCTTCAACCGGTAATATGTTGGTAGATGATGAGAAAACCCTTAGCCGTATTTTCGCCGAGAGTCCTACTCTATTGACAACCCACTGTGAGGACGAAGCCACTATTCAGGAAAACACCACTATTTATAAAAATAAGTTTGGTGAAGATATGCCATTCAAATACCACCCGGTGATTCGTTCGGCTGAGGCTTGTTACAAGTCGTCGAAGAAAGCATCGGAGCTGGCGCGTAAACATGGGGCGCGTCTGCACATCCTTCACCTGAGTTCGGCCGAAGAATTGGATTTACTGGATAAAGACCTGCCCCTTAAAGATAAAAAGGTAACGGGCGAAGTATGCGTTCATCACCTGTGGTTTACCGATGCCGACTACGACAAATATGGTTCGCGTATCAAGTGGAATCCCGCTGTTAAGAGCGAAAAAGACCGCAACGGATTGCGCAAAGGTCTTATCAACGGCAGCCTCGATGTAGTAGCTACCGACCATGCACCTCATACCATCGAAGAAAAGAACAATAAATACTTCAGTGCTCCATCGGGCGGACCATTGGTGCAGCATGCATTGGTTTCGATGCTGGAAATGGTGAAGCAGGGCATTTTTACGTATGAGTTGGTGGTTGAAAAGATGGCTCACAATCCGGCTATTCTGTTTGAAATTGAGAAACGAGGTTTTATCCGTGAGGGCTACAAAGCCGATTTGGTTCTGGTCAACCCGAACGACAGCTGGGAGGTAGCGCCCGAGAATATTTTGTATAAGTGTGGATGGTCGCCCTTTGAAGGCACCACTTTCTCACACAAGGTGGTTCATACCCTGGTTAATGGTCAATCGGCCTATGCCGATGGCAAAGTGAATACCGAAGTAAGAGGTGAGCGCTTAAGTTTTGACAGATAAAATAATTATTAACTATTAATTATCAATAATTAATGAATAGTAGAAGATACATCAAGCACATGACTTTTTTAGTTGTGTGCTTCTTTTTTGTTTTCAATGCCTGCAAACAAAAACAAGCACCTTCAACAACAGCAACACTTGAAACACCTGGCATTTGCATTGCCGATACTATAATCTATCCGGTAGTGATTATGAATCCGGATTCGTTGGATACCTGGACAGAGCAATGCCTCAGCCAACTGGAACGCCGTCAGTTTGTCGACCAAGTGTTTGATGCCATCTACAAGCACAAAGCTAAAGCCTATAGCTATTTCGACCATGAAGAGTTATCAATAGCTGACGTAAAAGCTATTGAAGAACAAGCGGATTTTAGTCGCGATAAAATAGCCAAACTACAGTTTTGGGAAACCTGGCACTTTGATGAGCATCAAGTGGTGATGACCAAGCAGGTCCATGCGATTCTTTTTGCCTATGAAATTCTGACCGAAGAAGGTGAATTGCGCGGTTATAAAGCTGCTTTTTATGTAAAAATGAAGGAATAATTCAATCCCCCTAATACTTTTACAAAAACATATTTTAAACACCTCCCCCTTCTCCAAGGGGGACAGCAAACAAAACATTTAGAGTGTAGAAATTACGGAGGATTGATTAAAACTGCCACTCCGAAGCCTTCAAGACGTAGCGCGCTGTTTTGCGGCTCACCTGTGAATCAACGACCTCTTTGCCGGCAATCACTTCATCAATGGCCGCATCGGTATAATGACGGATGGTCACCAGCTCCATATTCTCATTGTAACGCACATCAAACTGCTTTTGCAACTCTTCAATAGCTGCTTTCACATACTTGTTATCATCAGCACACACCGAAAAGTTAAGAGCCGATGTCTGCATCATATTCAAGCTCACACGATGCTTTGAGAAGATGTGGAAAATATCGCTCAGGCTTTCTTCGATGATAAAAGAAAAATCTTTCGGCGACATAGAGATAAGTACCTGGTTGCATTTCAACACATAAATTGGCAGTAACTCTCCGCTTTGCTCACTGGTTTTAATAACCGTGCCTTCATTATGAGGCTCTACAAATGATTTAACCAATAAGGGAATTTGTTTATTCTGCAACGGTTTTAAAGTCTTGGGATGAATCACCTGAGCCCCGTAATAGGTCAACTCAATAGCTTCCCAATACGATAACTCATCAATCTTAGATGCCTTAGGGTACCAACGAGGGTCGGCATTTAGCACACCAGGCACATCTTTCCATATTGCCAGATAATCAGCATCTAACACATGAGCAATAATAGCACCCGTATAATCTGAGCCTTCACGACCTAAAGTGGTGGTCAGGTTATTTTCCGTTGAAGCAATAAATCCCTGTGTAATAAATACACGTTTTTCACTTGCCACGTACGCTTCTTTCATTAACCTACTAGTCAATTCCCAATTAACATTGGCACTGCGGTATGTGTCATCAGTACGAATGTAGCGACGGATATCGAGCCATTCAGTATTTAGACCATCTGCAGCCAGGTAGGCATTAATAATGGTAGTACTTAACAACTCACCATACGGCACAATCTGGTCGTATTCAAAATCATAATTTAGTGAGGGTTCGCTCTCCAGCTTGGCTTTTAGTTGCTGTAAGAGTGTTTCAATGCAAGATGTCCCCACCTCTGTTAATCCATCGATAATTTGTACATGATAGTTTTTCAATGCCTCATATCGTTCCTCCAGCTTCGGCTTATCACCTTTCATATAGGCCTCCACAATAGCCTCCATGGCATTGGTTGTTTTACCCATAGCCGAAACAACAACAAACAATTCATCATTGCACCCCTTAACTATCTCTGCCAGATTTCTGACACCGGCAGCATCTTTAACCGATGCTCCACCAAATTTGAATACTCTCATGCTATAAAATTACATCTTCAATTGGTTTCGTAAAAACAAGCAAAACAAAAAATCACTTTCAATTTATAACTATTTCCTTTCACGCGACAACAAGTGAGCCATGTCATTGTTAACAATCAAACCATTGGGTAAACTTACAAATTATTACTAAAACCAATTTACATGACTAAATTTGAAGTAACCACCCTCAACGAATTTATACTGAAAAGCCAGATGGAACTGGACTACAAGGCAGATGGTGGATTCTCGCACATGCTACACCACGTTGGCACAGCAGCCCGAATCGTCAACCGTGAAGTAAACAAAGCTGGTCTGGTTGATATTTTAGGCGAAGCAGGCAACACCAACGTACAGGGCGAAGACCAAAAAAAACTGGACATTATTGCCAATGAGTATTTTATTGATGCCATGCACAGTTGTGGCGAAATATGTGCCATCGCTTCCGAAGAAAATGAGAGTTTTATCTTTTTTGACGATGAGATTGCAAAAAATGCCAAATACGTATTTATGATGGATCCTCTGGATGGCTCATCTAATATTGATGTTAACGTTTCAATCGGAACCATTTTCTCAATATATAAACGTGTGACACCCGAAGGTACACAAGCTACTATGGAGGACTTCTTACAAAAAGGAACCGAGCAAGTGGCTTCTGGCTACATCCTCTACGGCAGCTCAACCATGCTGGTTTACACAACAGGTAATGGTGTTAACGGCTTTACCCTGGACCCGTCGATTGGTGAGTTTTGCTTGTCACACCAAATGATTGAAACTCCCGAAGATGGCACTATCTACTCCATCAACGAGGGTAATTATAAGAAATTTCCCAAAGGTGTTAAGAAATACATTAAATACTGCCAGGAAAGGGACAAAAAAACCAGCCGTCCTTATTCGTCGCGTTACATTGGTTCGTTGGTTTCTGACTTCCACCGTAACCTGCTCAAAGGTGGCATTTTCATTTACCCCGAATTTGAAAACGCTCCAACCGGTAAATTACGTTTACTATACGAATGTAACCCTATTGCCTTTTTAGCCGAGCAGGCAGGAGGAAAAGCCACCAATGGTGAGCAACGCATTATGGAATTACAACCGACATCACTACACCAGAGAACGCCATTCTATACAGGTTCGAAAAATATGATTGAGAAGGTTGAGAACTACTTAAGAAAGTACGGCAAGGATAGTTAATCAATTATTTATATACTCGTTCTAAAGGCTTCTCAGATTGATCGGGAAGCCTTTTTATTTATTAAACACAAACACATACCTCCTATTTTTTTTACTTTTGCACGAAAACAGTAGAACGTGGAGATAAGCCAGATACTTGAGTTATTTCAGAATGACCAACGCATTAAGTCGATAGAAGAATACTTCTCAAAACCAGAAAGCCGATTTTATTTAAAAGGATTAAGCGGAAGTCTGAGGTCTGTTATTCAGGCATCTTTATTATCTCAAGGGCCGCACCTGGTGATTATGAACGATCGTGAAGAAGCGGCTTATTTATATAACGACATCTCCCAATTATGTGGCAGTAAATGCGTTTCTTTTCTACCTTCATCCTACAAACGTTCGCCCGAATATGGTCAGAAAGATTCGCAAAATGTATTGCTCCGCACCGAAGCACTAAGTCAGCTGCATAACAACAAGCAGCTTTTCGTAGTCACCTATCCCGAAGCCTTAATTGAACGCGTACTTTCAGCTGAGTCGCTCGATGAGAATCGCTTAATTATCAATAACGGTGACCAACTGGATATTTCATTTATCACGGATGTATTGAACGAATACCACTTTCAACGTGTCGATTTCGTTTTTGAGCCAGGGCAATATTCTGTTCGTGGAAGCATCATCGACGTCTATTCTTTCTCCGATGAAGATCCTTATCGCATCGATTTCTTTGGCGATGAAGTGGACAGCATCCGAAAATTTAACCTGGAAAATCAACTTTCGAAAGAAAAACTGGAGCAGGTCACCATCGTTCCTAACCTAACCGAAAACCAGGAATCACAAGAACTGACTTCCATTTCGGATTACCTGCCCAAACAATGTAAAATCTGGGTAGACAGCTTCGACTTTATCGAACAACGCATGACGGCCATTAACGAAAAAATCGCCGCGCATACCTTTGAAATTGACGAAGAAGAAGATGATGAAAAAAACTATAGTTTTCTGAGCGCTAAAGATATCTGTGACTTCAAGACTTTTTTTAAAGGATGTCAGCCATTCCCGTTAATTGCTTTTGGCAATGAATCACATCTGCCCGATGCAACGACCATTGCGTTCAACTCCGCTCCTCAACCGGTTTTTCATAAGAACTTTGAATTACTGGAAGAAAACCTGAAAGAAAAGCAGCGCGAAGAATACGATTGCTATATTCTATCAGATAACCCAAAGCAATTTGAACGCCTGCAAGCTATTTTTCACGACAGAGGCATCGAACTGAAGTATGGAGAAATCAACCATAGCCTGCACGAAGGTTTTATTGACCACGATACCCGACTTTGTTTTTATACCGACCACCAGATATTTGAGCGCTATCACAAATTCTCACTTCGCACCGAGAAAGCCAAAGCAGCACAGCAGGCCATCTCTCTGAAAGAACTTAATCGACTAAACCCTGGCGACTTTGTGGTTCATATCGACCACGGTGTTGGACGCTTTGGCGGCTTAGTAACGCAAACTGTAAACGGTAAACCGCAGGAAGCTATCCGACTGGTCTATCGCGACAATGATGTGCTGCTTGTCAATATCCATTCGCTTCACCGCATTAGTAAGTTTAAAGGTAAAGAAGGTACACCGCCTAAAATTAACAAACTTGGTACAGCAGCCTGGTCAAAGCTTAAAGAGAAAACAAAGAAAAAGGTTAAAGATATAGCCCGGGAACTGATTGCCCTATACGCCAAGCGAAAAGCAGAACCAGGCTTTACCTATTCACCCGACACCTATTTGCAAACGGAGTTGGAAGCATCTTTTTTCTTTGAGGATACGCCCGACCAAACCAAAGCAACTGCTGCTGTTAAAGATGACATGGAGAAGTCAACACCCATGGATCGCCTGGTGTGTGGCGATGTGGGTTTTGGCAAAACAGAAATTGCCATCCGTGCGGCCTTTAAAGCCATTGCCGACAATAAACAGGTGGCTGTTTTAGTACCCACCACCATTTTGGCACTTCAGCATTACCAAACATTTAGAGAGCGATTGAAAGATTTTCCGGCAAATATTGAATACGTCAGTCGCCTGCGTAAACCCAAAGATATTAAGGCAGCGCTTAAAAAATTGAAAGAAGGACAGGTTGACATACTCATTGGCACCCATCGCCTGACAGGAAAAGATGTTGAATTCAAAGACCTCGGCCTGTTAATTATTGATGAAGAGCAACGCTTTGGTGTAGCCATTAAAGAGAAACTGAAACAACTAAAAGTGAATGTGGACACATTGACTCTAACAGCAACACCTATCCCCCGCACACTACAATTCTCATTAATGGGAGCCCGCGATTTGTCTATTTTAAACACCGCACCGCCCAACCGCCACCCCATTATCACCGAATTACATGTGATGAATGAGGATATCATAAAAGAAGCCATTCTTTACGAAGTAGAGCGAGGCGGACAGGTATTCTTTATCAACAACCGTGTTCAAAACATAATGGAGGTACAGGCCATGGTGAATCGCATCTTGCCTGAGGTTAAAACAGTGGTGGCTCATGGTCAGATGGAAGGACCTAAGCTGGAAAGAATAATGCTTGACTTTATTGAAGGCGAGTACGATGTATTGATTGCCACCACCATTATTGAGTCGGGGCTGGATATTCCGAATGCCAACACCATCATTATTAACAATGCACACAACTTTGGACTGAGCGAGTTACACCAGCTACGAGGCCGCGTGGGCCGTTCCAATAAAAAGGCATTCTGCTACCTGATGACTCCTCCACTATCGACATTAACCCAGGAAGCCCGACGACGCTTGAAAATTGTGGAAGAATTCTCCGACCTGGGCAGCGGCTTTAATATTGCCATGCAGGATTTAGATATTCGTGGAGCTGGCGATGTATTGGGTGGCGAGCAAAGCGGTTTTATCTCCGACATTGGTTATGAAACTTATCAACGTATCCTCAACGAAGCTCTTCTTGAACTAAAAGAAACCGAATATAAAGAAACCTTTGAAGAGGAAAACAGCGAAACGCCAACCGTTTTTGTCACCGACTGCTTAATTGAAACAGATACGGAACTTCGCTTGCCCGACAGCTATATTGAAAATATAGCTGAACGTATGCACCTCTATCGCGAGCTGGACAACATGGAAGAAGAGGAAGCTTTGGTGACATTTGAAAACAACCTGATTGACCGCTTTGGCCCTATTCCAGAATCGGGGCAGCGCTTGTTTGAACTGGTGCGTATCCGACGAATGGCTAAAACACTAGGTATTGAAAAGATCATTTTCAAAAACAACCTCTTGTATTTCTATTTTGTATCAAATCAGGAATCGCCGTTTTATCAATCATCAATCTTCAGTGGCATCTTGATGTGGATTCAGCATAATTCTAAAAAAGCGGCCATGAAGGAAGGCAAAGAAAAGCTATACCTGATGATGCGTGACATACAGTCGATAAAAGAGGTGAAAGAGTTGGTAAGCAATATGCATGAAACAATTAATGGCTAAAGGCCTTAAAGTTTGGGCAAATAAACCAATTCATATGCTTTCCCAGAAGCATCATATATCTCATGGGCGAAAAAAGATTCCTGTTTGTCGCCATTTGTATAAAGCAGATGCTTTTTATCTATTTCATCAATTTGAAAGTATTCAGGTAGTCGATTGATACGTTGCTTAATTAAATCTGCTCCTTCAAATAGGGAATGAGAAGAAACAGTTTTAATTTTCATCTGGCTATCTGTAATAAAATAGGGCTTTTCATTAATCGTTAGATAATTCATTAACAGCTCGTTTCTCTTACGAGCATATACGGCCATACTATTATCAATCATAGTCACTTGAAGCGACTTCTTTTTATTGAATATTATGGACGAACCTGAAATCTGCGCATAGAACGACTGCCCATGCACATCGGTCATGGCTATATTGACACACTCAAAACCATGCCCATTTTTAGTAAATTCATCCAGCAATTTACCAATACGCTCTTTATCTTTTTCATCAATAAAATTCAGATATGGAGACATTAACACATCTTCCATATAATGCGTTTTAAACAAATCAAGTGCCAGGTTATTAAGGTATTGAATACGTCCATCTTGCAGAATCATCAATGGCATTGAAGCCTCACTGATAAATTGACGATAACCTCTTTCCCTTTCGCGTTGCTCCTGATCCACTTTATGTTTATAATACGCCAAATCGATGGCAATTCCCAATTCCTTTTTATTAACAGGCTTTACTAAAAATCCATAGGAATTAGATACAATAGCGCGCTTAATTACCTGACTACTGGTATCCGATGAAACATAGATGACTGGAATATCCAGTTCGCGCCTTAATTTTTCAGCCGTATGAATACCATCCAACTCCCCTTCAAGATGAATATCCATCAACACAACATCAGGCCTTAGTCGATGACTCAAGTCCACTGCATCTCTTCCATCAGCACATCTGCCAATCATTTCATGACCAAGCTCGCGCAAAAACATGGTGAAAATCGCCGAGATAAACTTATCATCTTCAACAACAAGGACTTTTCGCATAAAAAAGTAGAGTTATCCAAAACAAGCTGCAATGACATTTTGTATCTTTGCAGCTGATTTTAGGGTAAAACAAAATACGGTTTAGTTACAATTTAGCGTGAATTTAGTTATTGACAGAGGAAATACACAGGTTAAATACGGGATTTTTGACCAGTGTCAACTTATGCTTTCCGACTATTCGGATTTTCTTGATAAACAACTGATCAAACAATTAATCAATCAGTTTGAAATTAAAGGTATTATTGTTTCAACAGTTGTTTCGGACCGACACGATGAATTGATTAAAAACCTATCAATCATCAATTGCCCTATTCTTGAACTTAACGCTAATACTCCATTACCATTCAGCTCTTACTATCAATCTAAAGATACCATAGGAAAAGATCGCTTAGCAGCTGTTGCCGGTGCTATTAGTTTATACGAAAAAACAAATATGCTCGTTATTGATGCAGGCACGGCCATAACGTATGAGCTAGTTAATGATAAAAATGAGTTTATGGGGGGTAATATTTCACCTGGTATGAACATGCGCTTTAAAGCGCTCAATACGTTTACCAGCAGATTGCCATTATTGGAGAAGAACCCAGACCATGAGCTCATTGGAACTTCAACAACAGTGGCGATACAGGCAGGTGTTCAAAACGGCATGGTGTACGAAATAGAAGGGTTAATTAATGAATTATCGACTCAATATAAACACTTAAAAACAATTATAACTGGCGGCGATGCAGAATTTTTTGCGCAGAAGTTAAAAAATCCCATCTTTGTACATCCTAATTTAGTACTTATTGGACTTAACAGAATTCTCGAATACAATGCACAATATATATAAGGTTGTTGTAACTTTCTTTTTAGTAGCGATTATCGGACTTTCAGCTACAGCACAAAACAGAACATATTCGCCCTATTCCCGTTATGGCTTAGGTGAAATCCAGCAAGGTGGATTTGGTCGAAACGCTGCCATGGGTAACACTGGTATAGCACTAAGTAGTTCATTCAACCTAAATAATCTCAATCCGGCTTCATACTCTAGCATGGATTCGATTTCATTCTTTTTTGAAGGTGGTGTAACTGGTTTTGACCAAAAAATCAAAACAGATGATATGGAAGCCCATTTTTCGGATATGAACTTCTCCTATTTTGCAATTGGTTTCCCGGTTGCAAGTTGGGGATTTATGTCAATTGGGGTGAAACCTGAATCGATGGTCGGTTATGAGTTCTTCGATGACAATGAATCAACAGATATTCCAATTACCGATGGTAACTATACACGTTCTCAATACCAAGGTAGCGGTAATACCACTAAAGCATACGCAGGCTTAGCTGTAAGTCCCGTCAAGAATTTATCGCTGGGAGCACACTTTTCATATGTTTTTGGCAAAGTAAACCATTATTCCATTGCTCAATTCCCTAATGATGCCAATGCTTTTAAATTAGCTACATCAGAACAAGTATCCATTAATGATTTATACGTGGATTTTGGGGTGCAATACCGGTTGAAATTAAAAGAAAGACACAGCATGACATTTGGTGCTGTTTATCACCCAAAAACAGGTGTTAAAGGTAAATTAAAGAAATTAGTTGCTGCCGGAACAACATTTAATCAGGATGGCGTAACAATTATTAACGCAGATACTTTAAGTTTTAGTGAAACAAAATTCAATGGGAATGCGTTAGAATTGCCAGAGAAATTTGGCATTGGAGTGGCTTATAACATTGATGATTTACTAACGCTTACAGCTGATTACAGCATTGCCAAATGGAGTGAAACAGATTTTCCTAACCTGGCAACCACAACAACAGATGAGAATGCTTTTACCATTGGTGATGCGCAAACCATTGCTTTTGGTGCAGAATATATACCAAATTATAGAAGTGCAAGTTTCTACCCTAGCCGCATAAAATATCGCCTTGGTGCATCATATAAGCAAGATTATCTTGTAACACCTGCTTCGGCCGGTGGCGATCATTTGGAAGACTTTGGCATAACTTTTGGAATGGGATTACCATTAAAAAGAAGTAAAACGTCTTTCAACCTTGCATTTGAATGGGGACAAAGAGGGAGCACCAATGATGGTTTAGTAAAAGAAAACTACATGCGCTTTACGATGAACCTAACGTTACACGAATACTGGTTCAGAAAACGAAAATTTGATTAAAACTAATACAAAAACCAGAATACCATGCCAATGAAAATTGCTACATTATTAATCGCAGGACTGCTGTTTACAGGTTCTGTATTTGCTCAAAAGGGAGTAGAAGATGGGTCGAAGTATGGCCACGGTGAAGATAGCTTAAGATGTTTGGAAAATCTTTCACTTTATTACGAGTATTACAAACAAAAGAATTATGCTGAAGCATTCCCAAAATGGGAAATCGCCTTTAACGAATGCCCGGCTTCAAACAAAAATTTATACTCGCACGGTGAAAGAATCGTAGAAGGTCTTTATAAAAAAGAAAAAGATGCGGCTAAAAAAGCTGAATACTATGATCTTTTAATGAAGGTATATGACCAACGTGCGAAATACTTTGGTAGTGATAGAAAATACCCTACTGCATACATCATGGGTAAAAAAGCTATTACCATGTTGCGCTACAATCGTAACAACCCTGAGGTAATCAAAGAAGCACAACCATTATTAGAAGATGGTTTCAAGCAACTAGGTGCAAAAACTCAGCCTCCTGCATTACTTACATACATGGCCAACAGTGTTGCAATGTATAAGATGGATGCTTTATCGGGTGAGAAATTAGTTGAAGTTTATACAAACGTCACAACAACACTTGGCAAACAAAAAGATGCCACCAAAGAAGCTAACAAGCCGAAATTACAAGAAGTCATCAACCAGGTGGAAGGTTTATTTGCACAGAGTGGAGCTGCTAACTGTGAAACATTGGCTGAGATTTTTGGCCCTCAACTAGCTGAGCACACAACTGACCTTGATTGGCTAAAGCGTGTGAACCGTTTATTAGTGAAAGGTGATTGTGATGAGTCTGAATTATTCTACCAATCATCAGAGTACCTGCATAATATTGAGCCATCTGCTTCTTCAGCATTTGGTTTATCACACATGTACATGAAAACCGGCGATACTGATAAAGCAGTTGAATTCTTAAACGAGGCTATTACTTTAGAAGAGGATCCGACTAGTAAAGCCAAATACCATAACACACTTGGTTTGATATACATGTCGAAAAAGCAATATAGCCAAACCAGAGCTGAAGCTCGCAAAGCAATTGCATTACGTGGCGATTGGGGTGCTCCTTACATCTTAATTGGTAAAGCCTATGCAGCTGGTGCAGCATCATACGGTTCTAAAGAATTTGAAAAGAAAACGGTTTATTGGGCTGCAGTTGACCAGTTTGTTAAAGCTAAGTCGGTCGATGCTGAAGCCGTAGCTGAAGCTAACGAAAACATTGCCCTTTATTCGCAGTACTTCCCTAACACTGAAGAGATTTTCTTCCAGGGATTGAAAGTAGGCGATTCATACAAAGTAGAAGGGTGGATTGGTGTAACTACAACTGTAAGAGCTAAAAAATAAAGCCTTGATACCTATATTAAGAAATAAAACAAAATCAACATATACAGCAAGCGGTCTTGTACTGCTTGCTGTTTGTTTTTTATTAGTGGGCTGCCAGTCAAACAAGCCTGAAGAAATTGCTGCCATAACGAATCGTGAAGAGATTCCATCACTTATCTACGATGAGTTGGAGATGGAGTTAACAGACTCAGGGCGTATTGTTCAAAGGCTGATTTCACCCAAAGTATTGCGCTACGACAGATTGAAAGAACCATACATCGATTTTCCGGATGGTTTACACGTAATCATGTATAGTATCGATGGCGAAATTGATGCCCAGATTAAATGCAGAAGCGCTGTTCATTATGAAAAGAAACAGCTTTGGGAGCTTAATATTGATGTGGAAGCCATGAACCGAAAAGGAGAAGTATTGAATACAGAACAACTCTTTTGGGACATGAAAGAAAAGCGCATCTATTCTGAAAAATTTGTGACCATCACACAAGAAACCAGTGTTTACACAGGAACAGGCTTTGAGTCCGATGAAAAGATGGAAAACTGGTATATTAAAAACCTTCAAGGTGATCTTGAATTTGAAGAATAAACCCGTTTAACAACTTTTTCATATCTTTCCTTTTTTAATAGGTCTAGCTCAGACATGAATGAATACGTGATTATTGCACTAACCCTTATGCTATCCGCTTTTTTTTCGGGTTGTGAAATGGCATTTTTCAGTTCCAACAAATTATTGCTGGAGTTAAACAAAAAGAAGTATCCCATTCCTGCTCGTATTATCGATCGTTTTGTACGAAATCCGGGTGTATTTCTTTCTACAATATTAATTGGAAACAATGTTGCCCTGGTAATTTATGGTTTAAACATGGCCGACCTTATTGAGCCTGTCATCAACCAGTATTTCGAATCAGACATTGCCTTATTATTAATACAAACAGCTTTTTCTACGCTGATTATACTTATTACTGCAGAGTTCTTACCAAAAACTCTGTTCCGTATCCATCCAACCTTTATTCTTAATGTTTTTGCCCTTCCATTGCTGTTCTTCTACCTACTATTTTATCCGCTAAGCAGGTTAACAATGAGCATATCAGACTTTATCATCAAGAAAGTACTGAAGGCTAAAACAACGCACGAACAAGCTAACTGGATGCTCAGCAAAGTAGATTTGGATGATTTATTAACCGAACACCATGAAAAAAGCGACAAAGACGATGAAGGAGCCAACGAAATAAAGCTCCTAAAAAACGCGTTGGATTTCTCTAAATTAAAGATTCGCGAATGTATCATTCCCCGGACAGAACTTCAGGTTATTGAAGTCAATGATGAGTTAGAGCCTTTGCGTAAGCAATTTATGGAAACCGGCCTATCCAAAATATTAGTTTACAAAGATAGCATTGATAACATTATTGGTTATGTGCATGTTTCATCGCTTTTTAAAAACCCAAAGAAATTAAGAAACATCGTCAGCCCTATTTCTATAATTCCGGAAACAATGACTGCCAACAAAGTATTGGAGTTATTCACCAAGGAACATAAAAGCATTGCATTAGTTGTGGATGAATTTGGCGGAACAGCAGGCATTGTGACACTGGAAGATATTTTAGAAGAAATATTTGGTGAAATTAATGATGAGCACGATATACTAGAGCATATAGAGGAGCAGGTTAGCGATAATGAATACCGTTTTTCGGCCCGCTTAGAAATTGACTACCTCAACGAAAAGTATCCGATAAACCTCCCACAATCTGATGATTACGAAACAATTGCCGGACTTATACTTTTCCACAACCAGTCAATTCCTGAGATTGATGACATCATCGAAATAGAACAATTTACCTTTCAGATTTTAGAAGCAAGCAATGCGCGTATTGAGTTGGTTAAAGTGAGTTTTGTAGCTGATTAATCACGATCGAAAAACTTTCTGGCAGCAAAGATGAAAGCACCCTATCGTGTGTCCCATTTTTTTGTATATTCGTAACCTGATTTTAAAATCTACATAATTTTATAAGTAATAACAGAATGGCAACATTAGAGAGAATTAGAAATAAATCTGGATTACTCATTATCGTGATTGCGATCGGACTTTTAGCCTTCCTTTTAGGTGATTTGATGAGTTCGGGAGATTCCATTTTTAGACGACGTAACATGCAGATTGCTGAAATTAACGGTAATTCAGTTTCATATCCTGAATACCAAAGTTATGTAACTGAGTTGGAAGATTACTATAAATTAAACTCACGTTCTTCAGCATTAGATGAAAATACTTCTTACCAAATTCGTGAGCAAGCCTGGAACCAGATGGTACAGGACATCATCATGGATGAAAAATATGAAGAATTAGGAATTGCTGTTACTGCTGATGAAATTTATGAGATGGCAACTGGTAAAAACGTACATCCACAAATTCGTCAGATGTTTACTAATCCACAAACCGGATTATTTGATAAAGCACAAGTCATTAACTTCCTTCAGCAGAAAAACTTAGATCCTAATGCTAATTTCTACTGGTTATTCCTTGAAAAACAAATCAAAAAAGAGCGTTTATTCACAAAGTATCGCGAGTTGATTAAAAAGGGAATGTTTGTAACCACTGCTCAGGCTGAAGCTGAAGCAAAGGCTAAGCAAAACAAAGTTGACTTTGACTTTGTGGTGAAGCGTTATTCATCAGTTCCTGATTCAACTGTTTCAGTTTCTGAAAGTGAAGTTAAAGATTACTACAACGCACACAAAGAAAACTACAAGCAGGAAGCAACACGCGATGTTGTTTACGTAGCATTTGATGTAAAACCTTCGGATGAAGATCGTCAGATGGCTAAGGAATGGATTGAGAAGTCAAAAATTGAATTCGAAAATCCTGAAACAGACGCAATACAGTATGTAAACATGAACTCTGAGTCGAATTACATCGACCGCAACCTTAAGCTTGACCAATTGAGCTCAACGCTTCAAGGCTTTGTTCAGGGAGCTGCCGTTAACGAAGTTTACGGTCCTTACTTAGAAAATGAAACATACAAATTATCACGCATTGTTGCAATCAAGCAAATTCCTGATTCAGTAAAAGCGCGTCACATCTTAGTGAACGACCCTGCATTAGCTGACAGTTTATTTGCATTGATTAAAGGCGGCGCTAATTTTGCTAAAATTGCTCGTGAAAACTCAAGCGATCAAGGCTCTGCTATCAACGGTGGTGATTTAGGTTGGTTCGCCGAAGGAACAATGGTGAAGCCTTTCAACGATGCTTGTTTCGAAAACAAAAAAGGTGCTATCGTGAAAGTTGAATCTCAGTTTGGCATCCACATCATCAACGTTCAGGATAAAGGTAAACCGGTTACAAAGTACAACATTGCTACTTTAGAGCGTAACATTACTTTTAGCACTAAAACAAACCAGCAAGTATATGCACAAGCTGCTAAATTCGCCTCACAAAACAATACTATTGAGAAGTTTGACGAAGCCATTACTACTGACAATCTTGTTAAACGCTATGGAAGAAGCATCAGAGCTAATGACCGCACTGTAAATAACCTACAGCACTCACGCGAGATGGTTCGCTGGGCATTTGAAGCTGACATCAATGACATGTCTGACATCTTCGAATTTGGTGACTCATACATTATTGCATTCTTAACAGGTGCTAAAGAAGAGGGATATCAATCGGTTGCTGCTGTTAAAGGTTCAATTGAAAGACGACTTCGTAACGATAAAAAAGCAGAGGTACTAACGACCGAGCTTAACAGTAAAAAGCAAGGTAATGACATTGCCGCTTTAGCAACTGCTATTGGTAGCGAAGTAATGAGTGCCAACCAGATTGATTTTGGTGCATTCCAGGTTCCCGGAGCTGGTGTTGAACCTGCTTTAGTGGCATTAGCTACTAGTTCAAAAACGGGTGAGTTAAGCAATCCGGTTGCTGGTAACAATGGCGTATATGTTGTTAAAGTGAACAACGTAACCGAAAATACAACTGACGTTGCTGCTGAACTATCTCAATTGAAGCAAAGCAATGGTTTCAAAGTGGATTACCAGGCTACTGAAGCTATTCGCAGTAAAGCTGAAATCACAGACGAAAGAAGCAAATTCTTCTAAAAAACGAGGAATAGAAAATATAAAAGCGGAGCTTAACAGCTCCGCTTTTTTTTATATCTAATTGCCTGAAATTTTTAATCGATATTAAAACTACTTAGGTAACGCTCACCGGTATCGGGTAAAACAACTACAATTCGCTTTCCGGTATTTTCCGGTCTTTTAGCCACTTCAAGAGCGGCATAAAGTGCAGCTCCAGATGAATAACCACAAAGAACACCTTCCTTTTGGGCAGCTTTATGAGCTGTTTCAATAGCCGCCTCATTCGTCACCTTAACAACTTCATCAAACACATCTGTATTCAGCACGTTTGGCACAAAACCAGCGCCTATTCCCTGAATTTTATGTGGCCCAGGCTGACCGCCTGATAATACAGGAGATGCTTCTGGTTCGACTGCTACAATTTTGATAGTTGGCTTGCGCTCTTTCAAAACTTCACCTACTCCGGTTATTGTACCACCAGTTCCAATACCTGCAACAAAGATATCAATCTCGCCATCTGTATCTTCCCATATTTCTTCTGCTGTTGTACATCGGTGAATGGCTGGATTAGCTGCATTATTAAACTGCTGGGGAACAAATGATTTGGGCAATTCTTTGGCAATTTGCTCTGCTCTTTCAATAGCCCCTTTCATTCCTTTTTCAGCAGGTGTCAACACCAATTCAGCTCCAAACTTAACTAACAACTTTCTACGCTCAACACTCATACTCTCGGGCATAGTCAGGATAATACGATAGCCTTTAACAGCGGCCACAAAAGCTAAGCCGACACCTGTATTTCCACTGGTTGGCTCCACGATCACTGTTTCGGCATCCAACAGGCCTTTTTTCTCTGCATCATTAATCATTGAATAGGCAATTCGATCTTTTACCGAGCTGGCGGGGTTGAAAAACTCTAATTTAGCTACAACTTCAGCCTGCCCACCTTCATTTAAGCGATTCACTTTCACCAATGGCGTCTTACCGATTAACTCCGTTACGTTTTGTGCAATCTTACTCATGGTTTTATTGGTTTATATGTAATACATTATACTTTCATTCTCTTCAGTAAAAT
Source organism: Carboxylicivirga litoralis (assembly GCF_025499605.1). Lineage (GTDB taxonomy): Bacteria > Bacteroidota > Bacteroidia > Bacteroidales > Marinilabiliaceae > Carboxylicivirga > Carboxylicivirga litoralis. The sequence continues at coordinate 209,551 of NZ_JAFMVC010000001.1, forward strand.
AGTTATGTAATTTCTCTAAAGTAACACGGCGCAACAATCGTCCATAATCATTACGAACACTTAATAAAAATCGACCTACAGCTTTCTCTGTGTTACTCCCGTCTGTTGCGATTGTCTTATCCAACTTTTCATCCAGAAGCAATACAATTTCATATAGGCTAATTTCCTTTAGAGGTTTAGCCAGCTGATAGCCTCCTCCTGCACCTCGCCGGACATTAACAATATGGCCTTTCCGCAAAGCAACAGCAATGGCTTCTAAAAACTTAAGCGATATATTCTCACGCTCAGCAACTTCCGCCACTCCCAAATAATTTCCTTCTGCCAGCCCAGATAGTGTTAATAATAATCGCAAACCATAATGCATTTTCTTTGGAAACATATCCTACTATTTTACTTTTTCTGTTAGCAAATATGAATCAGTTGATTACTATTTCCAAATAAATAAACACCTTTTTATCCTATTCATTTTATATGATATTAAGTAACAACCTGACTCACAAACCAGTAAAAGCAAAACAAAAAAACTACAAGAAATGGTATTATCCTACCATTTTAGTAGTATTAATAGAAGTATAATTGTAGGAATTTATTAGAATGCCTCACGAATTGTAAAGTAAACTCCCGTATCGCCATGATTAGAACGGCCAAAATCAACCCGGAAATTCAAACCTTCATCTGGTAAAACTTTGAAGCGAAGGCCGCCTCCCATCACCACATGAAGGTCTTTTAAAGGGGCTTGCATAAAGGCTGGAGAAACTTTTCCTGCTCCCGTGAACAACACACCGCCCAGGCGCCACCAAATATGCTTTCTCCATTCACTTTGTGCGTACCAAACATGTTTATCCATGTAACGATAAGGATGCGAAATTCCGCGAAGCAGCCGCGAACCACCAAGAAAAGAAAGTTTATAAAAAGGGACATCTCCCTCAGCTCCTGACATGTATGTCTGAAGAGCCAAAATTGACTTACTCCCCTGCAGAGGTATGTACTTTCTAATATCGAGAGTTGAGGTAAAAAACTCATAATCACTCCCTAAAGCATTACTGTAATAGCTGGTTGCAAATAGCACAAACCAACCACGTGAAGGATAAAGCTGATCGTTTCGGCTATCAAAAGCAAAGCCAGGCCCTAAACCATTGGCCCATCCCCCATGATAACCCATAACATCAGGGGTTAATACATCTCCTTCAATATTGGTAAGATTATCGTTATTGATATCAATACTAACGCCAACAAACCATTTTGCATTTAAGCCCTTAAGTATTTCACTTTTTATTTTGAAGCGATTGATTTCGAATTGTGAAAACGGCGGTACTTTAACCTCGTTGCCAATACCATAAAACTCATCGGGCAAATACAGATACTGGAATTTTGAGATAAACATCCATCTGTTTTTCGTATAAGCATTAACGTCCAACTCAACTTCATACATCCCTGTTGTGGAGAATTTTACAGATGGAGCTATCGTTGTGGGGCGATAGTACTCGCAGTCGATATTTGCATTGGGCTTAATCCGCCAAACAGGCATAACTCCTATATGAAAACCTTGACGGGGCGAATAACCAGCCATTGGATAAAATACCAAGCCATGACGTCCTTTTTCGAACGATACGAGATCGATAAGATCTTCAATCAGTCCAACAGCACCAGCCTCTTCAACAACACTTGTATCTTGCTTTTCTGATTCTTGAGCCTTAATTTGCAAGTGACTCAAAAAAGCAAGTAAAATACCAATCCCAATACTCTTCTGCATTCCTATATTATTGTAGCGCCTCGTTAAAATCATTAATTAAATCCTCACAATCCTCAATGCCAACTGACAGCCTCATCATAGTTGGCCTCACACCCATCGCACTTTTTTCGAAATCCGAAAACTCGGCATAAATCGTTGACTCCGGATGAATTATTAATGTTTTATTATCATTTAGATTAGTAGCCTTACGCACTAACTTTAAGCGATTAAAAAAACGATAACAGGCCTCTTTCGACTCCAGGTCAAACGTCATTACCGCCCCTGGCTTACCATCAAACTGCGCCTGAGCCAATTCATATCCTTTATTACCAACAACACCCGGATAATTATATTGAACAACTTTATTATGCGACTCAAAGAAAGAAGCCAATTGCTTACAATTCTCAACACAACGCTCCACTCTTAGCGGCATAATATCCAAACCCAAGTTCATAAAATGGGCTGTATGGGCTGTCATTGAACCCCCAAGATGCCGAAATATCTCTTTGCGAATACGAGCCACCAAAGCATTTGTTTCATACTTATCTGCCCATTCTTTTAATGCTGGCAATTTCGAATAGTCGTAGGTACCATTATCGAGCACAATACCTCCGAAAGCAGCTGCACCTCCAGAAATAAATTTAGTTGTTGACATTACTTCCACATCGACCCCAAACGACTTCGATTGAAAAACATATGGTGGCGTAATCGTACTGTCACAAACAACTGCAACTCCTTTATTTTTAGCTAATGCACTTAATTGTTTTAAATCAACAATTTCTAATTGAGGATTGGTAATCGTCTCAAAAAAATACACGCGTGTTTTAGCATCTGTAGCTACTTCTACAGTAGACAAATCAGTCATATCAGCAAAACGAACCTCTATTCCCAGCGAAGGTAAAGTTTGCTTCAGTAATGCATACGAATGACCAAACAAATGATTGGACGCAACAATATTACCACCCTGTTCAACCAAGCTTAATAATACATTAGATATAGCTGCCATTCCCGAAGCCAATGCAATAGCTGCATGCGCATCGCTCACTGCTAACATCTTTTTCTCAAAATATTCAACAGTTGGATTTGATGTGCGCGAATAGACATGAGCAAATTTCTTTCCTGAAAAAGTACCGGCAATCTCTTCGGCCGTGTCAAATTCATAGGCTACGCCATCGTACACAGGCATGTGTAAGGCATTGTAGGCGTCATCTTTAGGAAAACTAGCATGCAAAGAACGGGTAATAAATCCCTTTTTATTGTTATTCATCTGGTTTCGTTTCGCAATTTTAACGATTAAAAATAAGGAATTATTGCACTTCCAATACTACCGGAGCATTTTTACCTCATCTTCTGTGATAATATCACCCGTATTACCAAAACCAGCTCTTAAATAGTTCAACACATCAGCTATATCTTTATCTGACAAATTGCGATAACCTGCCATTACACCATTATATGTTTCTCCATTTACCTCTATTTCACCACTCATCCCATTTAAAACAATACCAATTAACTGTTCCTTTTCACCTGATATCACTTTATTTTTAGCCAATGGCGGATACATTTTAGGTATACCTCCGGCATTGGCCTGATGACACGCTAAACAATGCCTCTTATAGACTAACTTTCCATTCTGATTAGCCAACCCAGTCGATTCAACCGTCTTTTGCTCTACATGTTTCTTTTGGGGTGAACCACAAGCCACCAGACCCATTATAAAAACAATTACAATAATAATTTTATGCATTCTAATATTTATTTGATTTAAAAGCTAATCTCCAACAACTACTGAAGCTATAATTTCTTCACTTTCATTGCCTGCAACTCCCATTGCCTGTTTAATGATACCACCAAACAAATCACCCATTTTAACACTATTCATACGTGCCACATACACTTTCCCATCACTCTTTTCATATACTGAAATACGACAAGGCATCATTGTTGAAGCAATTCGTTCATCATCACGTTTAAGAATCAATTGTGCAACATCTGGCTTACACACCTCCATTACCTTTACTTTTTTAACATCGTAATTAAACTTTGCCATGGTGGCTTGCAAATCATGAACATGTGGCGTTTTCCAACCTTTTTCATCAATAGACAATTGCAAACGCTCAAGCGTTTCGTCAAAACCAAATTGACTCTCGCTTTCAATAAGCATCATTTGAGGCGCTTTGTATTTGATGTAAAACACCGTAATAATGGCACCAATTACCAATCCTACAATTAATATTATCACTCTTTCCATTACAGTTTATTTAAAGATTACTACATAGTAACAAATCTACATTTATCAATGTTTAAACCTTTTTGCATATCAAAACGTATTACCTCAATGTTATTTTTCATACTTTTGCTGTTCTGACCCAAGCAACCAAAAATAAGCGCGATGATTATTTATTTAAGGATTCTTTCCAATGAGGTGGAAGACTTTGTTAAGGAAGTGGCGATAGACGACACGCTTACATTTGCTGATTTGCACAATTGTATTCAAGGCACTTTAGAATACGATGCAAGTCAAATGGCCTCATTTTTCACAACCGATAGCGAGTGGAACAAAGAAATGGAAATAACGTTGTTTGACATGGCCGACAGTGGTTCTGAACTACTGAAAGTAATGCAAGACACGCTGATATCAGATTTTCTATTTGAAGAGGGACAACGCATGTTATATATTTTCGACTTCTTCTCGGAACGCGCATTTTTTATGGAAGTGATACAAATTGCCGACGGCAAACTTGATAAACCTAACTGCTACCGAAGTGAAGGGACAACTCCAAAACAAATTATGCTTGGCGACTTAAGTACAGATATTAAAGACACTTCCTACGATGATTTTGAAGATGAATTCGACGGCACACTGGATTCAATGAAATTTGATGAGCTGGATAATTTGGATCACGATGTTAACTTTGACGACCTTGCCGATCAATATTGATTGAGAATGACAAAAACATTAATTGTATTGGTAGGGCCAACAGGCATTGGCAAAACTGAATCATGCCTAAAGCTGGCTCAACACCTAAATACAGAAATTATATCGTCGGACAGCCGACAGATTTTCAAAGAGCTAAAAATTGGAACGGCGGCACCAACGCCAGAGCAATTAGCATTGGTGAAACACCACATGGTAGCCACCCACTCGGTTAACGATTACTATAACGCCTACGAATTTGAGCAGGATGTGCTTAAACTGCTTGAAAAACTTTTTCTGCAACACAACCAAATTTTAATGACAGGTGGTTCAATGATGTATGTTGATGCTGTGTGTAAAGGCATTGATGAACTACCAACCATCGATGCAGAAGTGCGGCAACATGTGATGGACATGCACAACAACGAAGGCCTGGAAGCCGTTCGTCGTCAGCTAAAAATACTTGATCCGGAGTTTTACAACCAGGTGGATTTAAAAAATCATAAGCGAGTGATGCATGCCGTTGAAGTATGTCTGATGACTGGCCACCCCTATAGCTCGTTGCGCACCAATTCGGCAAGAAAGCGCCCATTTAACATTTTGAAGATTGGTCTTGACATGGATCGGGAAGAGCTTTATAATCGTATTAACCATCGCGTTGATATCATGGTAAATGACGGGCTGTTTGAAGAAGCCAGGGAGTTCTACCATCTAAAAGACATCAATGCATTAAATACAGTAGGCTACAAAGAAATTTTTGCCCATTGGGATGGTGATTACGATGCCAACACCGCCATTGAGCTGATTAAACGTAATTCGCGCCGTTATGCCAAACGACAACTTTCGTGGTTTAGGCGCGACAAAGAAATCAATTGGTTTCACCCATCACAAACCGATGAAATTATTAAATTTGTAGATAATCATATTGATTAATTTAACCCACCGGGCCAGTAGCAAAATCCTTGCTCGCGGTTTACACATTAATGGCCCGGTGTTTTCTTTCAGCATGAACACTCCAAAGCAATTCAACATTCGCGTTTACGGGCTTTTAATTAACAAGCAACAAGAAGTATTGATTACCGATGAATTTAGAATTGGCATGTACATGACTAAATTTCCTGGTGGTGGGCTTGAATTTGGAGAAGGTACCATTGATTGCCTGAAACGGGAGTTCCGCGAAGAATTAAATCTCGATATAGAAATAAAAAGTCATTTTTATACAACTGACTATTTCCAACCTGCCATTTCGTTTGAAAACATGCAGCTAATAAGCATTTACTACCTGGTTAAAACACGTTCAACAAAGCCTATTCAAACAAGCAAGACTATTAATGACATTCCAATGAAAGATGGTGCGCAATCGTTTCGCTGGATGGCTATTAAAGATATAAAACCGGAGGAGTTTACATTTCCGATTGATAAGAAAGTGGCTGAGCTACTCCGCTCTACTTTGTAGCCTCTACCACTAAATGAAAAGTTGATCCTGACCAATCAGCCTTATTAAAACCGCCATAGCATTTTATAATAGAAAAATAAGGCTCTAACAGCTCTGTTACTTTCGCATGCGTTAGCATCAGCAAAGGCACTGTGTTTTTTATATCGCCAGAAGGAGTTGTTAAAATCGTCTCAAAATCCACTTTCCCGTCATTGCGATGATGATACTTTCGAACAAAAGTATAAGGCTCTTTTGATATCGTAGGCAGGCTTTTCACATCATCATTAATCACCCTGTCGTAATTAACCAGCTGGAGTAAAAACTTACCTCCTTCTTTTAGCCGATGAGTAGTCGCCATAATCATAGCCTCCACCTCGTCGAGCGAGTGCAAATGCACCAAAGTATTTCCAAAACACAGAGCCACATCAAATAATGCAGGCTGATAATACTCAGTCACCAAACGCATATCACCTTGCTGAAACTTTAAATCGAGTGCCTGTGGCCGCTTTTCTTCCGCTTTAGCAAGCATCTCCTCATCAAAATCAAAGCTTCTAACCCGGGCACTTCTGCGTGCCATAGCAATTGACAAAGAACCTGTACCACACCCAATATCAAGAATAGATTTAGAAACCAATGAACCTTTGCACGCCCCTTCGACAAACGCTAACTGTGCCTCGTTGAACGGGAAAATGGCATCATAGGCCTCCACTATTTCGCTATAGAAAGCCATTAGTCAATTTTTTCCGATACCTGATAATTATTACGTTCATGCCCATTACGCGATACTAACTCGGCTAAAAATCCTGCTAAAAATAATTGTGTACCAATAATCATACTCACCAATGAAATATAGAAATACGGACTATCAGTAACTAGTGGAGCTGAAATATGATAATAAAAAACAGATAACAACTTACTTACACCTAGCCATAATGCCGATAAAAAACCGACAACAAACATCAGCGTGCCTAAAGCACCAAACAAGTGCATTGGTCGCTTACCAAACTTAGAAATAAAAGTAACGGATAGTAAGTCAAGAAAGCCTTTAATGGTTCGCTCTATACCAAACTTTGACACACCATACTTTCTTTCTTGATGCTGCACCACTTTTTCGCCAATACGATTAAAGCCGGCTTGTTTGGCAATCAAAGGAATGTAACGGTGCATTTCGCCATAGACTTCAATATTTTTGATGACATCATGTTTGTAGGCTTTCAAACCACAGTTAAAATCGTGCAACTTAATACCTGACACCATGCGCACTGTACGATTAAAAAGCTTACTAGGCAGCGTTTTTCCAATGGGGTCAAACCGTTTCTTTTTCCAACCACTAACGATGTCGTAGTTTTCCTCGCGAACCATTCGAACCAATTCTGGTATCTCGTCCGGACTATCCTGTAAATCGGCATCCATCGTAATAACAACATCTCCCTGAGCTGCTTCAAATCCGCAATATAAACCTGCTGATTTTCCATAATTTCGGCGAAACTTAATGCCTTTCACCTCCGGGCACTCACCCTTCAGTTTAACAATCTCGTCCCACGAAGTATCAGTACTGCCATCATCGACAAAAATAACCTCATAAGACCAGTTCAGCGGGCTCACCACCCGCTGAATCCAAGTATATAATTCTTTTATTGATTCTTCCTCGTTAAACAAAGGAACGACGATCGATAAATCCATATTAAGCTTCTTCAAATTGTGAACCATCAAACATTGGAGGCTCTTTTTTAAATATAGCTGCTAAGATAAGTGAAATAATGGCTCCCATAATACCACTACCTAAAATACCCATTAACAAAATAGCCATTGGGCTTGTAAACATACGCACCATTTTTTCAACCATCTCAAGCTGCTCTTCCGGAGTTCCTTTTGCCATTGCATCCTCTAAGGCTTTATTAACAATTTGATCAATCAAAGCCGGATCAATATATTTCATCAAAATAAACGTAAAAACACTTGACAGCACTCCTCCATAAATAGCCGTTAAAGTTCCCAAACCAACGCCTTGACCATATTTTAAAAAGCCACCATTTACCTTATCACGATAATTCATCATGGCATATGCCAACATTCCGATAATAATTACGTAAGACAACCAGCTTGCTCCCTGATTACCGGTCAGACCAATTAAATAGATGATTAAAGAATATACGATTAATGCCAGACCTAAATAAAGGCCATAAGTCAATGCACTTTTTCCAATAGATGGGGTTTGATTTTCCATGATTCGTTTTTTTTGTGAATTTTAATGTCAACTAAAATACGAATATCCTTTTAAACTCAATGACTCCCCTTCTTTTTTCTTCACCAATGCATTTGAATAAAAAAAATGAAAAATTTTGTTTTTCATTATCACCACTTTAGATATTAAGAGTAAAAAAAGTGCAGCTGAAAATTTGCAGGGATAAAAAATTGCCCTACTTTTGCATCCGCAATCACAAAGAAACACGGGTAAGTCCCATACGACTAGCTCCTGTTGAACTCCCCCAGGGCCTGGCGGCAGCAAGGGTAGACGGTTGTAGCAGTGCGATATGGGTAGCTTACCCACCTTGCCTGTGTAGCTCAGCTGGCTAGAGCAGCTGATTTGTAATCAGCAGGTCGGGGGTTCGAGTCCCTCCACAGGCTCTCAACAACAAACGCGTTGTGAGAAGGAATTAAAAAATATTGAAAGTATTGATGGGGAGATACCAAAGTGGCCAACTGGGGCGGACTGTAACTCCGCTGACTTATGTCTTCGTAGGTTCGAATCCTGCTCTCCCCACCATTTGCCTGTGTAGCTCAGCTGGCTAGAGCAGCTGATTTGTAATCAGCAGGTCGGGGGTTCGAGTCCCTCCACAGGCTCTTAATACTAACAATATTATTTATTGCGAAAGTAGCTCAGTTGATAGAGCATCAGCCTTCCAAGCTGAGGGTCGCGGGTTTGAGCCCCGTCTTTCGCTCAAAGCCATTCATTAGGATGGCTTTTTTATTGAATTTTCAGTTGGGGAGATACCAAAGTGGCCAACTGGGGCGGACTGTAACTCCGCTGACTTATGTCTTCGTAGGTTCGAATCCTGCTCTCCCCACTTCAAAAGGTTCTGTTGAAAAAACAGAACCTTTTTTTTGTATCCATACTTTCCATTTTATTTGCTACATTTAAGCCAAACGACATGAGCATGTTAGTTAAGATATACCCTGAAAATCCAAATGATAAAGAAATACGCAAAGTAGTAGATATTTTGCGTAATGGTGGCATCGTTATTTATCCAACAGATACTATTTATGGCATTGGCTGCGACATTAACAATGCCAGAGCAGTTGAGAAGGTAGCCCGCATAAAAGACATCAACCTTAAAAAAGCAAACTTGTCGTTTATTTGCTACGACTTAAGCCACATCTCGGATTTTACCAAACCTTTGAACAACCATGTATTTAAGTTAATGAAAAAGCATCTTCCGGGGCCTTTTACCTTTATACTACCAGCCAACAGCAACGTACCAAAACTGTTTAAGAACAATAAAAAAACCATTGGTATTCGCGTACCAGACAATAACACCATTCGTGAATTGGTGAAAGAACTGGGCAACCCTATCCTATCTACATCAGTTAGAGACGAGGATGACATTATTGAATACACCACCGACCCGGAACTGATTTACGAAAAATTTGCCGACCAGGTAGATGTAGTGATTGATGGTGGCTATGGTGACAACGAACCCTCAACCATTGTAGATTGCACCAGCGATGAATTGGAAGTTGTAAGATATGGTAAGGGTGAGATTGAGTTGTAAGTAATTACTCCTTCATAAGAATAAATCAATCGTGAATATCAATTGTAACAGTTGAGCTATTTCCTTCCTCCCCATCCTTACCTTTAATACCATCTGGCCCATTATTACCACTTCCGCGTCTATACCCCAGACACCTCTTACCTGCTCCACCTGCTCCACCCCGTCCACCAGCACCGCCAGCGCCGCCATTTCCTGGAATAGATAGAAATAATGCATCACTGACGTTTAAATTTCCACGTTCAGCAATAACTTCAATTGACCCTCCATTTCCACCATATCCACCTGTTTTCCCGCGTCCGCCTCTTCCTCCATCTTCAGCTGCACTTCCCGTACACCTGGCAGGGCTACCAGTTCGACCAATATTACCCTTGCCACCTACTCCACCAAGTCCACCTTTACTTGCCACATATAGTTGATTATTAGGAGTGACCCACCTAGAAAAACAAATTCTACGAGGATTTGGTGGCAAAGGAGGAGGATATTGGATTACAACATAGCGTAAGCAAACCCTACGCGTCTGACCACGTCTAGTATCGTCTGCATTAATCCGACCGAGGTTAAGTGAAATATTTCTTCCATGCTGGCCTTGATCACCATTCTGACCTTGCCCTCCAGAAGCTCCACCAGTTCCGACAGTGTAAATAGAAGCACCCCATTCTAATCGGGTCCTTTCAGCGCTAAGAATAAATTTGCTATCGCCATTAGGAATTATTAATACTGAAAATGCTCCCAGTGAGAGAAGTCCAACTTCTAATGATTCCAAGCCTTCTGGCAAATAGTATACCTGACCTTCATTTAACGAAAGTTCATTTAATTTTTGATTTCTATTTTGATCCTCCAAAAAAACTTGCGGTTCTGAAAAAATTCGATCATAATGTACCTCTTCAGGTAATATATCAATAAAAGAATCCTCTTGTTCTATATATGATTCGTATGAAACCTGAACACTTGATTTATCTTGATCCATTGGGTTTATAGTTTATAAAATGTTTGTAACCTGATATAGTCAATAGCTTTTTTGCATTGCGGTACTTCTTTGTATGAATATATGTAGGTTATTACATAAAGTCAAATTAATCCTTCATTCAACTAATTTCGTCTAATGAAATCAGAATTATAATACTAATTGATTTCAAGCAGAATTAATAAAGATGTTGCTTAAATACTACGTTCTGCGAATATCAGATGTACAAAAAACCACTTATAGCCTAGTCATTAGACCTTTCAAGTACCTCTTTTATTAAATTAAAACATTGACTTCATAAACATAATTTAATAAATTACTAATGCAAATCTAATACCTAGATCAAATGAACGATAAAAAACAAACCTCAGCAAAAAGTCAAATAAATAACAAAAACGCATACATCAATGTATATCCAAAAATTCTAACTATACAAATTGGAGAAAATTGGAATGATTTTAAAGCTAATTGCTTTACTGTTGATGTATATGACTCATCTGGCAGCCTCATTTCAGAACCAAATACCGGATACAAATTGAAATACTTATGGCAGGTATCTGACTCTTCATCAATTAAAATGGATTATGTAAGATATTCTCACAATATAGACAGTGTGATAGACAATATGAAAAGGCCAGTGGGAAATAGAGAAGGCCTATACTCGGCAACTGTGGAAGTATACAATGAAGGACCTGAAATCCCAGATTGGCCCGATCGACTAAGGGCCGAAGTCGTTGTAAATATCAGGAAAGATCCACACGGATTTTGGGATAATGGAAAAGAAATAAAGAATAATTGGCCTAATAATAGAGAGAAAGTAGTAATTGAAATTTCACCTTTCGACGATGACGAAAAAGCTCCTCTTACTACAATAAAAATAGGAGACACACTATCTGTCAAAGCTACAGTTAAGACATATACTACTGAAGCTGGACGACCACGATTTGGGCATAGAATCGAAACAAAGTATTATGGTAAGATACTAAACCCATCTATAGAATGGGGTTATACGAGAAAAATTGCAGATGGAGAAGATAATATGTGGGGTAAATTTGCTTTGAAAAATGAGACAAACAGTTACAGTGCAGATCTGATAGCAACGACGGAAGGCTATACATTTGTTACTGCTACCTATAAAAATCAGACTACAAAAAGATTTATTCGAATTGCAAGAGATTGAGTTTGTTGAACGTTTAGTTTTTTTTTAAAAAAAATCTCTTCAATTTCATTCCCTCTTTTATTCCGGTAGTCTCTACAAATTCTAAAGCTCTCAAACGATGAATAACGATTGCGTCCAAAATAACTATGGTATTCAGTCTCCAGCTGCTCATAAGCTTCTGCATGAGTTGTTGTATTTGGCACAATGTCCCAAAATGCCGACATAAAACCATCGGTTGAGATAAGCTGTATAATGCGTGTTTGGTTACTCATTGGTTAAAACTCTTAAAGTGTGTTCCTTATATGGTTCAGCGGGTGCGTTGGCTTCAAAGCTCATGTAAGTACCACGGGCATTAATGGCAGCCACCACACCATCAATCTTGTTTTGGCTCTTTTTCTTATCAAATTTAATGTTGTCGTTGGCATCGGTTATGGTCACCGCGTTGCTAAACATCCAGCGCAGCACCGGGTTGCCCATCAAATCTACTTCCATCGCAGTCACTTCGCGCTCAATCTCACGGGTGGGCTGGCTCATATAGCGTATGCCCTGCGGAAACTCTTGCAGTATCTTTTCAAATCCAGCCTTTTGCAAACCTTGCACAACTCCGTGGTAGGCTTTAGCAGGGTCAAAACCAACCATCACTATATTAAACTGCGGTATTATCTCGCTTATATCCTCCACCAACTGGTCAATATCAATCACATCACCCTCAGTCATATTCATCCACCCCTCTTCAACCCACTTACGATAATCAACCCGGTCCTGCATTTCTTCCACTTTGGCTTCAGGTACCCAAAAGTAACTAAGCAACACCGGCCTGCCTTTTATATTAGGGAAGTAAAGCTCAAAAGCATTAATATCGACGTGCGATGCCAGATCGATACCACCGTAGCAGGTTTGGCCCTTCAGATCGTCGAGCGTAATGCCGTGGTTGCAGGCTACCACCTTCTCGTCACTAATCCAAGTTTCCGGAGCATCCACCCACAGGTTCAGGTTCTTAGTTTTAAATGTTACTTCGGTGCGGCCTCCACGGTTAATGGCTTTTTTCAGCTGCTCGCGCATTTTGTCCGGCTCCACCGATACACCATAGTTAGGGCTTGCCTTGGGCCAGTTGCGTTCATCCCTCCAGTCGTCGTCTTTATCCAGGGTAAATATCATCGCAAAAGTGTCATCCTGCTCTTTTATTCCTTCCAAAAATAAGGCGAGAACAACAAGATAACTGTAAACAATTCCAATCGACCAATCAACATTAAAAATGATAAGAACCACTTACCAAATGTTGGTACTTCGTAGAAGTTAAGAGCTGGTCCCACTTCACCCAGTCCCGGGCCAATATTCCCAATTGAAGTAGCCACAGCTCCAAGAGCTGTATCGAGGTCGTAGCCCATAATACTCATTATTATCATGGCTAGTCCCACCGTCATCATATAAATTACAATAAAGGCCAGCACATTGGTAATAATACCCGAATTTACCGCTCGCGTATTATAGCGAACCGGAATCACCGCATTGGGGTGTACCAGGCGCTTCAGTTCAAAGAAGCTGTTTTTCATCAACAGTACGATACGCACTATTTTAATACCTCCACCCGTTGAACCAGCCGAACCTCCGGTAAACATCAGCAAGAAGATAACAATACTTAAAAACGGCACCCACAACAAATAATCGGCCGTAGCATAACCCGTTGTGGTAATGATAGACACGACCTGGAATAAACCATCGCGCCACGCCTGCTCCACTCCATTGGCTCCTTTAGTAAAATACAATACTGCAGCCACTAAAGCGCTAACACCGATAATAATGCCTGCATAAGCCTGAAACTCTTCGTCTTTAATCACCTTTTGAAACTTACCACGCAAGGCACTAAATGACAAAGTAAAGTTAGCTCCGGCAATAAACATAAACAGAATGATAACATACTGAATATAAGGTGATGAAAAATAAGCAATACTAGCTTGTTTGGTTGAATAACCTCCAGTTGCCATAGTTGTAAACGAGTGACAGATAGCATCAAAAGGCGTCATACCACCAATAACTAACAGTACAGCCTCCACAAAAGTAAACAGTACATAAATACCGTATAAGCGCTTGGCTGTTTCTGTAATACGCGGATGCAGTTTATCAGGAGCGGGTCCAGGCACTTCAGCAATAAACATCTGCATACCCCCTACTCCTAACACGGGCAAAATAGCCAGCGACAACACAATAATTCCCATTCCGCCCAGCCATTGAATCAAGCTGCGCCAAAATAATAAGCCATGTGGTAACGCTTCGATATCATTTAGAATACTACTTCCGGTGGTAGTAAACCCCGAAATAGTTTCAAAGAAGGCATCGGTATATGAAGGAATTGCACCACTTAACCAAAATGGCAATAGTCCGAAGAATGAGAATACAATCCATACCAAAGCAACAATCAGGTAGCCCTCGCGCTTACCAATATCCTTTGGAGCCTTGCGCAATGAAAACCCTATCGATCCACCTAATACAATACAGATAGCAGCAGCAATCAAATGGTAAGGCAAATCATATTCACCATATAATAAAGCGACACCTGCCGATAATAGCATAAATACTCCTTCGACTACCAAAAGTAATCCAAGCACTAAAAGTATAAATCGTGTATTAAGCATTTTCCCTTCTCAGTATTTAGCGTGGCAAAGATGTTACTTTTTACAAAACTGTCCTAATAAAAAACTGTTACTTTCGGCTAATCTCGCTTGCCTACCTAATGTAAACGAATTTAAGTATTTATTTTGTCAACTCAAGCCCTTGTGATTTTCCTTTAACCTCTGGTGCTTCAATCTTTCATCCACCTTTTACTACTTTTTCCAAAAATGTGGTGAAAATAAAATCAGAACAGTAAATAACTCTAAACGCCCCAGCAACATCAAAAAAGAGAGAATCCATTTACCTGCCTGCGGTACAGCAAAATAGTTATCAACCGGACCAACCGTCCCCAAACCAGGTCCAATACCTCCCATGGTAGTAGCTGCTGCGCCCATAGCTGAATCCATATCCATCCCAACCACAGTTAAACCAAAGGCTCCTAATGAGAATATGGTCATGTACAACATTACAAAAGCCAACACTTTATACACCACATCCGAAGCTATCGGCTTGCCGTTGATACGCAACGGAATAACCGCATGAGGATGCACCATGCGCTTGAATTCCTGTAAGGTATTTCGAAACAAAATGCCATGCCGCATTATTTTTATGCCTCCCGATGTACTACCTGCACAAGCACCGCTGAACAACAACAAAAACATAAGGTAAGTCAGGTAAGGATGCCAGGCCGTATAATCAGCAGTTGCAAACCCCGTACTTGTAATCAAACTAACCACCTGGAACAAAGCCGTACGAAACGACTCTTCTCCTTCATGGTGATCCAGTATGGCTAGTGTAAATGTGACAATTGCGGTAATAACAGCTATAACAGTCAAGTACACTCTAAACTCCCGATTTTCGAACACCCTGGATATATTACCTTTCCATACAAAATAAAAAAGCGTGAAGTTAGTACCGGCAAAAAGCATAAATACAATAACGATATATTGGATATAGGGCGAATAACCGGCTATACTATCATTCTGAGTCGAAAAGCCTCCCGAAGCAATGGTTGCAAAGCTATGACACAAAGCATCGAAGAGTGGCATACCTCCAAGCATAAGAAAGATGGTTTCAGCTCCAATCAGAACCAGGTAAATACGCCACAACAATTTAGCGGTTTGTTTTATTCTCGGATGCAACTTATCATTACTAATACCTGCCGCTTCGGCATTATAAAGTGACATACCTCCAAATCCAAAATAAGGCAAAATGGCTACAGCCAACACGATGATGCCCATCCCACCGATAAAATGTGTAATGCTTCGCCAAAAAAGGATACCATGTGGCAAGCTTTCGATATCAGAAACAACCGAAGCCCCGGTTGTTGTAAATCCTGATATGGTTTCAAAAAACGCATTGGTGAAATTTGGAATGGTGCCACTAAGAATGTATGGCAAACAACCAAAAAGAGACATAATAACCCACACCGTTGAAACAATAACAAAGCCTTCGCGACGACCAATTTCCTTAGGAACCTTACGCCAAACCCATGAAGCAATACCTCCGGGAACGAGACAAACAAGTGCTGAAAAAATATGAGCATAGAAATCACCCTCTCCATACAGTAGAGAAACACCTGCACTTGCAAACAAAAACAAACTCAGAGCAACTAAAATATGCCCCAAAACTTTAGCTATAAATCGAAAATTTAACATTACTCGCCCATAGAATTGATATGCAAAGTTGTCACTTTTTTTAGCATTAATAAATTTTACGCACAAAAAAAGAGGACCTTTCGTCCTCTTCCCCTTATAGATTGTAGTAGGTAATCTCCCTCACATTTAATTTCTTGAAATCAACCATTCCTTAGCCAAATCAAGCGTTTCAAACGAACGCAAATCACGACCTGTAAGCTTCATAATACCATTATAAACGATACGTTGCAGCCCAGAAATACCAACGACAGCACCATGGCTTACATAAGGTTTGTTTCCACTTATAAACTCTGAGAAAATGTTTTTTATTTCGGCATTGAAATGCATACCTTGAATATTCGTCAATGAAATAACTGATTTTTCTGGCTGCATGCGGATGTAGTCTTTGCTTTCTGTTATTAAAGCTTCAATTTCCGAAATTTCCCTTAGGCCGGTAAAGTCCATAAAGAAAATTCGCTTTCCTTGATAATTGATAATTTCAGGCTTACTCATTTTGTCCATTTTTATTGCATACAAAAATAAAATGCAAACCACTTAGACAGTCACTCCTTTATCAACAATAAGTTAATCTTTATCAAACAGTTTTAAACTATTGACTTTCTTGTTCTAACAGTAAATAATCCATCACATGTTTAACTACACCTTCGTAATCATCAATCCCGGCTTCAACATTATTGGATTTCAGATAGGCATCATTCACTTTTGTAGCCACTAGTTCTACATTCCGATTCATCAAAGCCATCCAATGATAATGTGATTTGTAGAAGTCGTGCCTTACCTCGTAACGAATATTCTTTGCCACTTCTCTAAATCCTTCATGTTTATAGCATTCGTAAACAAAATACTGCAACAAATACAAATTCGCACTGTAAGCCAAGCATTTATCATCTGATTCTGAACACACCAACCAGGCGTAAAAATTAGCCTCCGCCTCACTCGTAACACCAAGCTTGTGAGCCATCTCATGTGCCAAAACCTGTGGATATTCCAATGGTAACACATAATTATTCAAATGAATTTCACTAAAGAAAGGCCCGTAATAACCCGATATAGTAGCGGCACCAAACAGTTGACTTAATGAAATAGATTTAGGCCTGCTCCTTAGTATTGCTATATCTATTTTTAAAAATGACGCTTGCTTCTGGTAGCCTTGCTGTACATGCTCAAGCACATCACTTTTATTTATCGCATAAATGGGCGTGTACGAAGCATTTATTTTATGAACCAGCCATTCAAAAGCCTCCATCAACTCATTAACATCAGCTTTGGCCGATTTCATATTAAGTCGCGCATTAATATCCTGACGATAATAATTAAACCCCCAAAGAACATTGAAAACCCAGTAAACAGTAGCCACTAAAACAACCATGCGCCCCAAAAAACGCTTGAATCGTAAGCGTCGAAACATGACCAATAAAAGGTTAAGCACTAAAAAAATGATTAACCCGGCATATAATACATCATCAATAGAAAATCTAAAATAATTGCTAAACCAAGCTAACGCTTGAGCCAACTTAGGATACAACGCTGAAGCATATATGTTTTCAACGCAACCAGGGCAATACTTACCAATGCGCGTCAGAATGAAGACTGTTAGCGCTAAATAAAGGCTGATGGCAACACTCGACTTATAATATTTCCCTGACATTTTTTTAATCATACTCAAAAATACACATTGTATGCAGCAAATCATCAAAGAGTGATTTCTATTATAGAAATTTATCAGGATTAACCCAAATTAATGTATTAACTTCGCAATCGGAAAACAAAACTATTTTCAAAATGGGTATTGTAATAAAAGAGGTAAACGATAAGAAAACACTAAACGACTTTGTCAATTTACCTTACATACTTTATAAAAACGAGAAGAATTGGGTGCCGCCAATGAAAAAGGACGAGCTCCATTCTGTTATTCCAGAGAAAAACCCGGCTTTTGAGTTTTGTAAAGTGAAGCTTTGGGTAGCGTACCAGGATGGCAAATGTGTTGGCCGAATTGGTGGTATCATTAACTCATTGTGGATTGAGAAGAAAGGTGAAAATATTGGTCGCTTCACGCGTCCTGAATTTATTGATGATAAAGAAGTCAGCCATTTGCTTTTCAACACGGTTGAAAACTGGTTTAAGAAAGAAGGTATGGTTGAAATGCAAGGACCTTTAGGCTTCTCGAATCTAGACCACCAGGGCTGTTTGATTGAAGGGCACGATTGGTTACCTTCGGTTGCTTCTGACTACCACATGGCCTATTACCAGGAGCATTTTAATGCTTTGGGTTACGAAAAAGAAATTGACTGGATTGAATTCCGGATTACTTTCCCCGATGCTTTGCCTGAGAAAGCTTTTAAAGTAGCTGACATGTTAACCAAACGCTATGGCTTAAAAGCACTTAATTTCACATCGAGTAAAGAGCTGGAACCATATAAAGAGAAAGTATTTGCCTTGTTCAACAAAGCTTTTGCAGAACTATTTGGCACTTTCCAGTTACCAGAGAAAATGGTGCAGTTTTACATCAACAAATATTTTCCAATCCTTAATCCGCGTTACGTTAAAATCATCCTTGATAAAGAAGATGAGTTAGCTGGTTTTTTAATTGCATTGCCATCCTTATCGGAAGCCATGCAGAAAGCAAAAGGTAAGCTATTACCCTTTGGCTGGTGGCACGTGATGAAAGCATTGAAAAAGCCCAAAGAAATGGATTTGATGCTGACAGGAGTCAAACCCGAATTACAGAAAATGGGCGTGGCTGCTTTACTAATGAATGATCTTTGGAAAACAGCTAAAGAAGATGGTGTGAAGTATGTTGAAACCACCGGTATGTTGGAAAATAACCATGTGGCCATTCAGATGTGGAAATCGTTTGACCATATTCAACACAAAAGGAAACGCTGTTATAAAAAAGCACTTTAAAACAACAACTATATTTAAAGATAGAAAGGTGCTTGTTTGACAGGCACCTTTTTTAATGCCTTAGAAATGACAAAAACAGAACTTTTAAAAGAAGTAAAAAGCTATGCCATCATCACACTAGGTTTGATGGTGAGTGCTGTTGGCTGGACCGGTTTTATTATCCCTTCCGATATTGTTGGTGGCGGCGTAATGGGGCTGTCCTCATTATTATATTTTGTTTTTGGATTGCCGGTGGGACCAACGAACCTGGTAATTAATGGTATTCTCATCCTTCTTTCGATGAAAATACTGGGAAAAGGTTTCGGTATTAAAACCATCTACTCGCTGGTAACCTTATCATTGTTCATCACGGTGTTTCCGTATTTTATCACAGACCCAATAGTGACCGACAAGTTTATGGCCGCAATTATTGGCGGTGGTATGGTTGGTGCCAGCATCGGCATTTTATTTGTGCAGGGTGGAAGCACGGGCGGTACCGAAATTGTGGCTATGATTATTAATAAGAATCACAACATCAGCCCGGGACGTATTATGATGTTTCTGGATATCATTATCATCAGTTCTTCCATCTTTGTCTTTAAATCGCTGGAAACAATGGTATATGGTTTTGTAGTAGTTGGCCTGATGTCGTACATAGCAGACATGCTGCTTACCGGTTCGCGACAATCGGTGCAGGTGCTGATTATCTCTCAGAAGCCAAAAGAAATTGCAGATAAGTTGTCATCGCAAATCAACCGTGGACTAAGCTTCTTAAAAGGCCGCGGCTATTACTATGCAGGCGACAGAGAGTTTATTATTACCATTGTTAAAAAGTCAGAATCGCACATGGTGTTTCAAATCATTAAAGAAACCGATCCCGATGCTTTTATCTCAGTAGCCAATGTAATGGCCGTTTATGGCCATGGTTTTGATCAGTACAAACCACCTCTTAGCAGCAAGAAACCTGCTAAGCCAAAGAATACTGAGCTCCCGAAAGCTGAGTAAGCACAACATCATAAGCCTCAGGCATTTTTGCTTCGAGGCTTAATTTTTCCTGATTCAGCGGATGTGACAACTCCAATGAAGCGGCGTGCAACAACAAGCGCTTCACCCCTGTAATTTCAGTCATTATTTTATTTAAGGTCCAGTCGCCATGCTGTGTGTCACCCAAAATATCGGTACGGTTCATGGCAAAATGCTGTCGTAACTGGTGCCAACGTCCTGTTTCAGGGGTGGCTCTTACTAGGCTTATTGACACATTCTCTTCCTGCTTGTAACATATCCCTGTTTCGATAGAAGAAATTGTTTTATAAGCAGTTTTTGCTGCCTGACGTTTCTTCTTTTTCTTGATAAGTACATTTTTATCGAAAACACCTTCTCCCGGAACTCCTTTTGCCAAAAGAAGATATGTCTTTTTCACTTGCCTTTGTTCAAACTGTTGACTAAGCACTCCGGCTATTTCGCGTGAGAAAGCCAGCACAATAACACCTGATGTTTTTGAATCGAGCCGATGAACAGGAAAAACAGGCTTATCGGTCAATTGTCCAACTTGCTTCGTCAAGTACTCAGCATCGGCTGGCATAAAATCATTTTTATGAACTGGTAAGTCAACAGGCTTATTAACGGCAATCATTACCTCATCCTGGAATAATATATCATCTGGTGTTATATGCATGTAACAAAGATAGAGGCTTCCAATTGGATTTAACCAACAGAATAAAAATACTTACTATTTTTGCACACTTATTTTATCGCCATATGCAAAAAGAAACCGTAAAGAACATTGTTTTAGCTATAATCGCTTGCTTATTGTGGTCAACTGCTTTTGTAGGTATCAAGATTGGTTTGCAATACACTACACCTATTCAGTTTGCCGGACTTCGTTTTTTCTTTTCAGGTTTATTACTATTACCACTGGTAAAGTCGCTTTCAAACTATTTCAGGGCTATCCGTCAGAACTTCTGGTTAATCATAAAAGTGTCAGCTACACAAACCTTTATATTGTATGCTCTTTTTTATTGGGGAGTGGACATGCTGGACGGTGCATTGGCTGCCATCATTATTGGTTCCCAACCACTTTTTGCTGCACTCACCGCTCATGTGATGATGAGTAATGATAAAATGAGCCTGCGCAAAACACTGACTATCTCATCGGGCATTGGAGGCATTATACTCATCGCTCTTCCTAAAGGACTTAGTGGCCCCGACAACTGGAGCGAGCTGCTTGGAATACTACTGCTAGTGATGGCTAATATTGCGTCGGGCATTGGTAATGTATTTGTCAGTAAAAACAGGGGCAGCATCTCTCCCATCATTTTAAACTCATCGCAAATGATTATTGGTGGCGCCTTCCTGTTTATTTTTTCGCTGTTTACTGAGCCATTTAATGGCTTTCGCTTCCCTGTTGAGTATTATGTGGCATTAACCTGGTTAAGCTTTTTATCTGCCACTGCCTTTTCTTTATGGTTTTTCTTATTGCAAAAACCAACCATTAAAGTCTCGGACCTGAATATCTATAAGTTTATTATTCCGGTGTTTGGCGCCACATTAAGTTGGATAATATTACCTGATGAGTCACCCGATTTCACCTCTTTACTGGGCATGTTAATTATCGGAGCCTCTGTTGTACTATACAGCCTTATTGCCACTAAAAATTAAGATACATCCTTGTAGAGGTGTACCAATGGTGAGTACCGGCTTTAAACTCTTTCGATTGCAGAAAAACATCGAAATTAATACCAAACGATTTATAGCTGACGCCCAGACCAGTTCGCCATTTACCAATGATTTTATTCATTTCGCTAAACTCGACGTAATGGATTTTCTCATTTTTATGCCAGCCTCCCATAAGCGTAGCATTATATCCTACCACCGTTAGCGTAGGCTCGGTATTAAAATACATTTGCCACTTGCTGCTACTCATCAATGGCAGTCCTAGATTATCCATGTAACTATCCATTTTTCCAAGTCTTAAAAGCAAGCCAACAGAAGCATCGTCATGCAATGTTCCAACACGGGCACCTCCTTTGGCATACATGTCGATGCCCGATGATTCGTAAAGTTGCTTCGATACCTCGAGGTTATAATTAACAATTGGCCAATTATACTGCTGATGATGCCAACCATTGGGCAATGTATTGTCCGACCATTCGTGATAGCGATATTGCACCCTACCAGCTCCAGAGGCAGGCCCCATTACTCCAATATCTAATTCAGAATTATACAGCCAACCTGTTTCACTGTTTGCAGCCCTTGAATGCGATGTAAACACTAAAACGCCCGCATATGGCCGGTCAGAATATTGAATCTCATCACTCCTAATATTCTTTGGTGTATATGTTTTCTGAAAACCAGAAAAACCATAAACCACTTTATCATATTCTTTAGGCTTAAGCAGGATTAAATTAGCCGGATTGTACTTAAAAAAGGGATGGAAAGTACCAAACGACATTCCTTGCGTGTAGTAATAATCAGTCATCATAAACACATCATTATCCCAACCCAATTGATAATATGCATTAGGTAATGGTTGCTGCGCCTTAGCTGACAAAGATATATTTGCAGCTATTACCATTATTAATATGTTTCTGACAAACGCTTTCACAAAGAAAAATTTTCTCTTTCAAAGCAAATCTGATTCCATTTAATCTTAAAAAATGCTAAACTTTATTATGATTTTTTTGTCCTTTAATATGCAACATCACAAACAAAGGCCTATTTTTACTATGCAATTGTTGATAACAATTTATAACCAAACATATTAATACCTTATTTATGAAGTTTATTACCACCCTCGTGTTAATGGCTGTTGGTGTACAATTATTGGCACAAAGTCAACTAAATGACTCGATTCAATCGACGAATAAACCGAAACGTTATAATGCAGTTGCTTTACGTTATCATGCAGGTAGAGTTTTGCAAACAAATAGTTTTCTTGAAGGTGAAAACAGTGCTAATCAGGTTATTGATTACTATCAGGCGCTAAATGTGTCTTATTCGATCCAAACCGATGGTAGTAAAGAATGGCACCATATTTTTAATTTCCCTTATTATGGTGTGGCTTTTTATAATGCCAACTTCTTCAATGTTGATGAATTAGGTACCCCCACCGCACTCTTTGGCTTCATGGGCTTTCCGTTTAGAAGAGGAGAAAAGAGTATGTGGGGTTATGAACTTGGCTTTGGGCTGACCTACAACTGGGAGCCCTATGATAAGTATACAAACCCGTGGAATGTAGCAATTGGCTCACATCGAACCGTGTACATTGATGCTAACCTGTTTTATCAATACCATTTGTCACCACGATGGGACATCAGAGGATCGTTTGGTTTTACACACTTCTCAAATGGAGGAACCAAGAAGCCAAATAGTGGCATTAACCTAATATCACCATCTATTGAATTAAGCTATAGTTTTAAAGACAAGCCTTTGCTGATTCGTGAAATTCAGCCAGCTTATGAACAACACTTCGAGGTAGCCATGCAATTTGGTATGGGTGCACGCAACATTTTATACGACAACCCCAATGGCTCTGATCTACCTGAAAATGTACAAGGTACTGCTGATGTAATGCACTCGTATTTTAACCTTTCGACTGCTGTACTAAAGCAAACTACCTGGAAAAACAAGTTTGGTGCAGGTATTGACTTAACTTACGATGAATCGCTCAATGTGACTGTTGATAACCCCGCAGATGGCAGCTTAGAGCCCAACGTTGTTTTTGCCGATAAGCTATCGCACAAAATGATGCTCGGCCTATTTGGTACCTACGAATTCACCATCGACCGTTTGTCAGTGGCCTCTTATTTTGGCGTGTTGGCTTTGCGAAAAAAAGGCACCAATGCCAATCCATTATTGTATCAAAAATTTGGTCTTAAATATCACTTCAAAAACGATATATATGCCGGTTTGTTAGTTCGAGCACATAATTTCTCGGTGGCTGAGGTAATTGAATGGAATTTTGGCTACCGATTAAAATGGCATTGATATTGATTTAACCTTACACAATTTGTGAACTAATATTTGTTACGATGAAAAAGATAGCTTTAATAGGTTTATTATTGAGTTTTACGTTGGTAGTCTTCGGACAACAGGAGGAAAAAAAGTTAACGCGTAAAGAACGTCGTGCACTTCACAAACAGCAGGAGAAAGAACGTTCAGAACTAATGGCTAAAGCACTGGCCATTGCTATTGACGAAAAGCAATGGGTACTGGAAGCCAACACTCTATCTGGTAAACGTGGCACAACAGTTAATGTGAGCAGTAGTTTAAACTTTATAGCCGTTGAAGGAGATGAAGCATTCGTTCAGCTTGGTTCAAATACCGGGATGGGACAAAATGGTGTTGGAGGTGTTTCGGTACGTGGCAATGTTACCAAATACGACGTGAAAAAAAATGAGAAAAAGGGCACTTACTTTATTACACTGTATGTCAGTTCTGCCCTTGGTTCTTTTGATATTCGCCTCGACTGTAATGCCGATGGACAAATTGCCAATGCAACGGTTCAGGGCAATACATCGCGACGTGTTCAGTACCGAGGTGTTATTGTACCAATTGGTCAGTCAAGCGTATATAAAGGAACTCCAATTATTTAAGAAGGTAAAAAAACACTTGTAAGGTCAGGTTATTCCTGGCCTTTGTTGTCTTTAGCTGCATCGTCAATGGGTATATAAAAGTAGAAAGTAGTGCCTTCGCCCAACTTTGACTGCAACCAGATCTGCCCACCCAACATTTCCACTAATTGCTTAACAATGCTTAACCCCAATCCTATTCCTCCATGAATATCGTGTCCATTTTCAACCTTTTGGAAGGGTGAGAAAATGTTATCATGGAAGTCTTCTGAAATACCAAGTCCGGTATCTTCAACGGCAAACAAAACAACTCTATCTCGCAGCTCTTTATTAATTGTTTCATAATGCTTGTCATCAACACCTTCTTTCACCACTAACCTGACATGCCCTTCAGAAGTAAACTTTAAAGCGTTATTTAGCAGGTTAACTAATATTTGTTTAAGTCGTTCGCCGTCAGAAAAAACCCTAAATTCGTTGTCTGAAAGCCTAATATCGAGTTCATAGTTCACCGTCAGACTATCAACATTCAGCTCCAATGATTTAAAAACGTCTTCACATAACTCTGGTAAATTAATCCACCTCTTATGAAGATTTACCTGCCCTGTTTCAATCCTTGAAATATCAATTATATCATTAATTAGTACAAGCAAGCTATCACTACTTTTTTGTACGACACGTGCAAACTCCTTTCGCTCCTCAATACTATATACCTCGCTGCTTAACAAAGTAGAGAAACCGACAATGGAATTCATTGGCGTCCTGATTTCGTGCGATAAATTGGCTAAAAAAGCAGTCTTTAAACGGTCTGACTCTTCTGCTTTCAGCTTAGCCCTTTCCAAGTCGATAGTCCGTTCTTTAATTAAATCTTCTAAATAATAACGATACCGCTCCAGCTCTTCTTTTTGCGAAATTACTTCTTCACGGCTTTCTTCCAACTCTGTATTGGTTAAACGAAGTTGAAACGTGCGATCTTCAATCCGTTTTTCCAAATACTTTTTCTGCCGATTTAAATACCTTACTCTGACCAAGTACATCAGGTATACACCGATAATAATCAGCAAAATCAATGCTGCTTTAAACAATCTACTATCTGTAAAGGTAGGTTTGACAATCAGAACAATAGAATCCCCATCATTATTCCAGTAATGATCATTATTGCAACCTCTTACTCTAAGTGTATATTTCCCTTCAGGCAAAGATGTATAAATCTTATTACTAAATGCCATTAAAGTGTCCCACGAATTCTCATATCCTTCTAGCTTCCATGCAGCTAAATTGCGTGATGAATTTTGATAATTAAGTACACTGGAATAAAACTTTATTGGTTTATGTTTGGTTGAAATTTCAAGTGTATCACTCTCTATTTTTTCCCAGTTAGAGTATACTTCTCCTCCAACTATAACATTATCATCTTCTCGTGAATAAGAGCTTAACTCAACATTTGGAATAGCCTTATTGAGATAAAAACTCTCTGGGTTAAATTCAATAAAGCCACCAAATCCACCCATTAAAATGGTTCCGTCTTTATCCTTAAAATAAGCACCTTCATTGAATTCTCGACACATGGTACCATCGCTTCTTCCAAAACTTAAAGCTGTTTTGTCATTTATAGAATAACGAATCACTTTTGAATTGGAGTTCATCCATAAGTAGCCCTCTTTATCCTCACTAATAGAATAAATATTTGTACTAAGCAACTCATCGTTATTATTCAATTGGGATACTTCTTTAGTTTGCTTATTAAAGCTCAATAAGCCAGTACCATAACTTGCAATCAATAGCATACTGTCATTTTGCATATACAAATGCATCGGACGGTTGTACCTTATGACTCCATGTTTGTTATTTAGTGCTATTGAAAAGCGTTCAAATTTTTTAGTTTTAGTATTAAACGAACTGATAAAGCCATCTTTATCCCCTAACCACAAAATACCTTTCTCATCAAACGAAGCAGTATTCACTTTCATCGCATTATGGTGCCTGAAAGAATCGGGATAAGCAAACGAGTGATATACAAAAGTTTTTGGATTAAGTCGAATGACCCCGTCATATGTAACCAGCCAAAGATAACCATCGTAAGGTTGAACTTCCTTAATAACATTTAGGTTTTGTGCTGTTGAGTTAGAACCTGCAAACCTTGTCCGTTTACAATTCATAGTATTTAAATCAATACTTACTAATCCGTCAAACGTTCCTAACCAAAACATTTGTTGTTCATCTTCATAACCGCAAGTAATGGTATCACGATTAAAAACAACACCATCTAATGCATCAATTCGTTCAGCTTTTTTCCCTTTAGATTTGGAAAAAAGTCCATTATAGGTCCACCACCAATAATTTCGCTTTGAATCTTTGTATAGGAAAAACAAATTATTGGCTAACTCGGTTTTATTCACATTCGTCTTAAACTGTTTAAAACGGGCTGCTGTTTCTTTAAATTTCGATAAACCGTCTTTTGTACCTATCCATGTAAAATCGAACATAGGTGAATAACAAATTGAACTGACCCAATTATTAGCTAAAGCATCATCATCTCCCGTTGCTTTATGTTGTTTAATAATTGAACCATCATCGCGTATCTGAAAAAGACCATTACCATAAGTTCCAAGCCAGATGTTACCCACTTCATCAGCCAGATGACAGGTTAGCATCGGACTATCAACCTTATTCTGATAGAGTATCTGAGCTTTCCCTGACACAATATTTTTGGCCACCAGGCGGTTTCCAAAGCAAACCAATAAAGTGGCGTTATCCTTAAAACTTATTGATTTAATTGATTCGGAGTATTCACAAAATGGTGCTTTTTTGAGTTCGTAATCATTATTCTCAATTTGCTCAACTGAGTATTGATACACGCCTTTATCTGTACCTACATACAGTATGCCTGCATGGTAAATAATATCATGCACATCATACCCACAATCGTACTTTTGAGTATAAAGATCGAAAAATAAGCCAGTTGAAATATCATAAACCTGCAAACCAAAATCAACCGTTCCGATGAAGAGCCAATTTTGAAGTCGGTAAATAGCATTCACTTTACCAAGTCCACGAATGTTGTCACCATTTGCCGGACGCTGAATCTGTTTAGATTTATACGTTTTAAGATTAAATTGATTGACTCCTCCATAATGGGTACCAACCCAAAGAAACTCATTACTCTTATCTACATGAAGGGTACTAATGTTGTTACCAGATAGTGATGTAGAATCATCCGATTCGTGTTTAAAATTATCGAAATAGGTTCCATCAAACAGATATAATCCCTCCGTTGTACCAATCCATGTATAACCAACAGAATCCATAGTTATGCATTGAATAAGCGGGTGTTTAAGCCCATTCTGCTCTCCATAACTAATAAAACTATTCTGTTGCCCTTCTGCAATGACTGATAACAATAGGAATAACACTCCTCCAATGAAGTAACTTCTCAACACACTTGTAGTTTACATTAATCCCCAAAAATTATATAACTGCTAACACAGATACATGAAAATATTATAACGATGATTCACTCTAAAAGTTACGACTGAATGCAACCTTTTACACACATTAAATAATTAAAGCCCAAGCACCTGAATCGCTAATCCGGAAAGAAAGATTACGAAACCAGCAATAGGATGACCAAGGTTTTCGAAGCGCCGAAGATTAACAAATGAAAGCCCATAAGAAATGGCTAACACTGCTCCTGTCATAGTAGCTAAAGTAACAAATCCGAACACACTTGTAACTAATACTAATGCGCCTACACTTTCAATAGCTGCCGGATACATTAATATGGGTATGAGGGGTTCGCATGGTCCTAAAGCAAAAATGATAAACAATACCCATGGGGTTACGTTTTTCGTATTCTCAATTTTATCGGTGTGACTGTGATTGTGCTTTTTGTATAAACGTCGAAGGCCCCATAAAGCATATAGAAGGCCAAAAGCGATTAACGCCCAAGCCGCCAAATTACCACGAATGGATTCAAACCAATTTAGTTTCTCAACTTGCAATTCTAATGCAATTCCTAAAAAACCGACTAAAACGGAACTCAATATATGTGCAATTCCACAAAGCACAGTTAATCCAATAACTTTCCTCAACTTCCACTCTTTAGCTTTCCCAATCATGATAAATGGCAAATAATGATCGGGGCCAAACAGGGTATGAATGAATCCTATTGAAGCAGCACTTATAACTAGAACTTGTAATTCCTGACTCATTTTTTTCTTTTAAAAATAAAAAAATATGACTGATGATACTCTCAATCATACAACTCTGTAGCTTATTTATTCTTAATCTAAATCAGTTTTTCATACGCCATAATGATATTTCTGATGGAGTCTGAACTAATCTCGCTGTAATCAATTTTATCCAGAGCAATAAATTCGAATCCTGAGATATCATCTTTGGCATGCATGTTATCAAAACTCTTTACCTGACATAAAAAACCTAAATCTGTTGTATAAACCGAGAAGCCTGAAAAAATATATTCATTCGGAAAAGAAGCAATATACTCCAAACTAACAACATCCAAATTCAACTCCTCTTTAATTTCACGAATAACCGACTCTTCGGCACGTTCCATCGGATCTACAAAACCACCAGGTAAATCCAGCTTGCCTTTCTCTGGTTCAAAAGCGCGACGCGTGAGTAAAATTTCCCCTCTATTATTAACTATTACGGCTGCAACAGCACAGGCCGAATTGATAAAAAAATGAAAATGACAGGATGCACATTTAAAGGATTTACTCCCATCAAACACAAAATTGGCGGAACCACATTTAGGACAAAATTGAAGTATATCTTGAGGCTGGGTCATAGTTTTGAGATTAGACCAATTAAATTTATTTAACAAAATCAATGCTAAAATTACTTATAAACATTTGATTAATTACGACTAAGCAACTTATATTTGTTGGTACTAAATGTACACAGTAATTTTTGAAACTAACCCTTCATGCCAAAATTAAAGCCATCACCTATTGTTAAATCAGCGTATGATATCCTGGCCTTTGCCTTGAATTTGCAGAGGCATCCGCAATATGAAAATATTTACGTTGATAAAAAGAAAATCAACTACCGACGAACCAAATGGGGCTTTGAAAAAGAAGAGAAGTATAATTTACGATTGGCCCTGATGCGAAAAGAAAGGCAACATGAGCAATTGAGGTATGATTACAATAACCTGGCATATGAATATGAACAATTGCTCAAACGCAAAACCGGTCTTATCCATCATCTAGAAATGGCCAACAACAAGTTGAAAGAATATCGCAAAGAGAAAGGCTTCTTAAAAAAACACCTGAAAGAAGTGTTGGATAAAAACATCTCGATTGAAAAACGCATGCAACGGATGCTTAAACAGGAAGAAAATCAACAACAGCAAATTGAAAAACTTAAAAGCTCAAAAGACAACCTGTTTGAACAAAATAATTACCTGACAGATAAAACCCGGCAACAAAAAACACAGATAAATGCCTTGCAAAAAACCATTGAGCAATTGAAATTGAACAGCACCGAAAAGATGCTTGAAAAAAAGGCCGAATTTTAAATTAAAACGGCCTGATGATTAACTGAAATGCATAGTCTTTAGGTCTGATCAAGTAAGGAGAATGAGGTTTGGCACCCCATGAGTTATCACCCCCTACGCCCATTATTTTATGATCGAGGTGCAAGTATACTTCATCACGCTTAGGCAAATCAAACGGGTGTAACACCCCTCTTTCCTTAGAAGTGAAATCGCTTACAGTATAATGCAAGGCTGAGAAACCAAAAGAACGATTAGCCAATACCTGCAAACCGGATCCTTGCGAATTGCTTAGCTTTAACCAACGAACATCCGTTTTGTATCCATTATCCTGAGGACTGGCATACTCCACATACTGCTCTTTAACCGTGCTGCTATATAAACCAACAAAAGCCGCTGAATTTCTATCGGGGTAATTTTCCCAGGGACCTCTACCATACCAGCTAACATCATTAAATTCAGGTTTTAAAGCTGCTTTCAATCCAATACGTGGCAACATTGGCATCGTAACATCTCCGACTTCAAAAACATAATTAACAATGATTTGTCCATTGCCAGAAACGGTATAGTCCAGGTTAATATACGAATCAACAGGTGGCAGATAGATACGAAAACTAACCACAGCCTGAAAATTACCCAAACGCGATAGTTTTGAATCAACCACCATGGCGCTGTCCATGATGTTTTGCCAAATAGCTAATTTTTCAACCATATTGTAACCATGATCATTATCGTTTGGTGCCTTCCAGAAGGTTGGCATTAAATCTTCGGCTAACAGCTCTTTATCATCATAGGTATAAGAATATAGGTTTCCTGATTCTTTATCAAACTGAGCTAAAAAACGCTCACCTCCCACCACATAGGAGTTATCGCCCTGCAGAATATGCACCGCCAGCTTTGTCTCTTTCTTTTCCGGCATATAGGCAGTCCCCAAGCTTATTTGCTCCGATGCCATTGTGCTTCCAGCTTTTAATAAGCCCCAATCGTCTTTTAAAACAGCGCGTAAATTCAAGAAGTACTCCTTATTTTCTTTTCGCTTCCAGGCATCCAAATAAAATGGCACTTTTTTGGTTTGTCCCGGTTCAATGCCTTCCAAAGACATATTTCCAGCCGAGATAACGTGCCCATCCTCCAACATCTCCCATTCCAACTCAAAGCCATTGAGTGTGACGAAATGATATTTATTGGTTATCCATAAGGCATTATTATCAAAGGGTACGGGATGAAATCCAATGTATTGATACACTTTTTTGACCTCATGAATTGCAGGATGCAAAGTTCGGTCGGGGTTTACCAGTCCATTCATACAGAAGTTGCGATCACTGGGAATATCCTTAGGGCCAAAATCACCACCATAGGCCCAATATTTCTGTCCATCATGGGTGTATTTTACCAAACCTTGGTCGACCCAATCCCAAATAAAACCACCTTGCAGATGATTGTATTGTTCTATCACACTCCAATAGTCCTGCAGATTACCTACGCTATTGCCCATGGCATGCGCATATTCACACAAAATAAGCGGACGCTTTTGCAGCTTTTCACCATAGCGAATCAAATGGGCAATGGGTGCATACATCGGACAAACAATATCAGTATGTGCACTTTCTCCAGCCCGCTCGTAGTGCACTGGTCGCGATGCATCAAAACCATGAATCCACTCAGAACATGCTTCGAAATTAACCCCATCACCGGCTT
Source organism: Carboxylicivirga litoralis (assembly GCF_025499605.1). Lineage (GTDB taxonomy): Bacteria > Bacteroidota > Bacteroidia > Bacteroidales > Marinilabiliaceae > Carboxylicivirga > Carboxylicivirga litoralis. Next base: position 241,465 of record NZ_JAFMVC010000001.1, read on the forward strand.
CGTTGCCCAATGACCAGATAATAATGGATGGATGGTTTTTATCGCGTTGCACCATCCGTTGCACCCGGTCAATATGCGCCGCTTTCCAGGTGGTGTCTTTGGCCAGTGAGCGCTCGCCATAGCCCATGCCGTGCGACTCAATATTAGCCTCATCGATAACATACAAACCGTGTTCATCGCAAAGCTGATACCAAAGCGGATCGTTAGGATAATGGCTGGTGCGCACCGCATTGATATTATACTCTTTCATCAATTGAATATCTTTAAGCATGGATTCACGAGACACAACATGCCCCGTATACTCATCGTGCTCATGCCGGTTAACACCTTTCAGGTAAATGGCTTTTCCATTCACCAATAGCTGTCCGCCTTTTATCTCTACTTCTCTAAATCCAACCTTGATGGCCGTTGATTCAATCACATTATTTTTATCGTCCTTTAAACTTATTTGCAGGTCGTATAAGTTGGGCGTTTCGGCGCTCCATAGCTGTGCTTGCTCAACCAATCCCCGCACCTGCAATTGGGTCGAAACCTTTTCTATCGGCACCAATTGGTTGATGAGTGACACTTGTCTGTTGCGATCCAATAAAGTCGCCTCAATATTATAATTACCTCGGGAATGCAAGGCCTCAATCTCCACATCAACCGTGTAGGTAGCGTTGCGATAAACAGAATCTAAATGGCAGCTAAAATGAATATCACGCAATCGGATATCATTGGTAGCATAAAGGTAAACATCGCGCTCAATGCCCGACAAACGCCAGAAATCCTGACATTCAAGATAGGAACCATCGCTCCAGCGATACACCTCTAAAGCCAGTGTATTTTCGCCTTGCTTAATATATTGACTTATCTCAAATTCGGCAGGTAGTTTAGAACCTTGCGAGTAACCAACCTTTTGACCATTGACCCAAATATAAAAAGCCGACTTGACAGCCCCTAAATGGATAAATACACGTTTACCATTCCAACTTTCATCTATGGTAAAATCCCTGCGATAAGAGCCTACCGGGTTCCAGCCATCAGGGATTTCAGGTGGCTGAGGATTGTCCATAGCAAATGGATAAGTCGTGTTAACATAGATGGGAATACCATGGCCTTCCAGCTCCCAGTTAGAGGGTACTTTTATACTATCCCATGCCGACACATCAAACTCCGCCTTATAAAAATCCACTGGTCGTTGCGAAGGTTCTTTCACCCAATGAAACTGCCAGTAACCATTTAGTAATTTAAAAAACTCAGCATTGTCCCGGCTAAACGAGAGGGCTTGTCTTGACTTTGTGAAGGAATAAAAACTGGCTCGTGCTGGTTCTTTGTTTATGGCAAAGATGGCGGGGTTTTCCCAATCGTTTTGCGCTGATGAACAAGCACTATAACTTGTTATTATTAGGAAACATATAATATGAATGAAACACTTTTGCATCTGAAAAACTTTATCGAACAAAATTAACCTATGTTCTGTGTTAGGGCAATGCCTATATGTACAAAAAAGGGCAGAAACGTTAATACCCCCTTCGCCTTCGGCACTTCCCCCTGTGATGGGGAAGAATGATTGACAGCTTGCAGAAAAGGGCAGAAACGTTATAATCTGCCCTTCTGTATTCAATTTTAACGATTACTAAAATCCGTTTAATTCCATGGTTACGGTTGGTATCAACAGTAAGAAACCAATAATGATTAAAGTTATAATAAGTGGTGCAATCCATTTTACCCACTTCGTATAGGGTATTTTGGCAACACCCAATACACCTATCAATACCGGTGATGTTGGGGTAATCATATTGGTAAAACCATCGCCAAACTGAAAGGCCATTACCGTTGCCTGGCGCGATAAACCAATTAAATCGCTGAAAGGCGCCATAATGGGCATGGTCAAGGCAGCTTTGGCCGAACCACTGGGGATAAAGATATTGATTAGCGTTTGTATGCAATACATGATACCCACCGAAGCAATGTTACCCAGGTCACTCATGGACTGTGCCATGCTATGCAGGATGGTGTGTACGATTTTTCCATCTTCCAGAATCACAATAATACCACCTGCCAAACCAACCACTAAGGCAGCTGACATAATATCCTTAGCACCTTCTAAAAACAGCTTGGTGATTTTATCGGCATCATTGCCCATAGCAGCACCCGACAGAATACCCATCGCCAGGAATAAGGCCGCTATCTCGGTGATGTACCACTCGTAGCCCATCACCCCAATAATTAAAAACAAGATGGTAAAACCCAGGAGGTTGAGAATAAAGAAATGCACCTTTTTGCGCAACGACAGAAATCCGGCAATAGCAAAAAAGCCAGCCATCACAGGCATTACGGGCCAGGTCACACCTTCGCCTCCTCCCATTTTTAAGGTCGTCATGGGATGCTTAATGGCAAATAATATCAATACCACAGTGGTTAAGCCATAGACCCACCAGGCCGAACGTGATGTTTTATCTTCCAGACCTTCGATGGTGCCTGCATTGCGCTGTCGCCAGTACTCATCTTCTTCGTACACGGCCGATGACTTGGGGTTTTTCTTCACCTTGCGGGCATACCATAGGATGTAGGCAAAACCAACTATATTAATCACCACCCAGCAAACCAAACGGTATTCGAAGCCTGAGAACAAGGGCAGCTCGGCTAAGCCCTGTGCAATACCAATGGTGAAAGGATTCAGCACCGCTCCGGCAAAACCCAATCCGGCTGCCACAAACACAATGCCCACACCGGTGATGCTATCGTAGCCCATGGAGATGGCCAACGGCACCAGCACCACCATAAAGGCAATGGTTTCTTCACTCATGCCAAAGACCGCTCCAAAGATGGAGAACATGAGCATGATGAGTATGAGTATAAGGTTATTGGCGCCCACCGCCCGAATGGCTTTATACTTATCGAGTTTCTTTACAAAATCGAGAAAGGATAAAATACCCACATCAATGGCACGCGAATCATTCATAATCCAGAAGGCACCACCAATCATCAGGATAAAGACAATGATACCGGCTCCTTTTTCAAAACCATGCACCATGGCTGCAAATATTTCCCAGGTCTGCGGTTGACTGTCAATACTGTGAAACACCATCTCGGTGGTTTCGACACCATCCACTATTTTGGTTTCTTGCACATACTCACCACCCGGCACAAACCAGGTTGCTACTGCTGCAAACACAATCAGCGAAAAAACGATAACGTAGGTATGGGGGACTTTTTTAAACATAGTTTTTTAAGAGTCAAGATTTAAGACATAAGTATCAAGATGACGCAATATCGCCATAAATTAACAGTGGGCAAAAATAGGATTTTAATTGGATTGTGCTGTATGCTATGGAACAGCTATGAATCCCCATCGCCTTCGGCACTTCCCTCCCGTTTATACGAGGCAAGCCAGGGAAAGAGTGTAATACCATATTGAAAAAAAATAAACACAGAGGCGCGGAGTCACTGAGTTTTTTATGTGGAGCCAAACTTCCCTGGCATCTTTGTGGTGCTTAGGTAGTGGCGAGGATGGAAAAACAGAAACCTGTCAGGTTTTGGAATCCTGACAGGTTTGCAATAATATGCGAGTCTTTATTTTAATTGCTAGCTTTTTACGGCTTTGCCTAAAGCTTCGAGCAGTTGAGGATCATCTTCGAGGGCAATGCGAGCCACGGCATAAAATTCCGACATCCAGTCGTCGAGCTTAGCGAGGGCTTCGTCTTTGGCCTTGGTGGCTGACTCCGACTCCCCTACTTCACGCAAATATGTCGTGCGCTTACTTTTCAGGTTGGCAATTAATTGTTTTGCCTGAGTAACATCATCAAGCGTTAACTTAAGGCGGGCCATTTTTGCCAACAGGGCTTCATCGGCAGCTAACACATCGTAAAAACGCTCTATTCCTGCCAATCGGCTGGCGTAAGCCACCGGCAAGGCTTTATGAATTAAAAGTTTGATTTGTGCATCCGGATCGTTTCGATACACCACCTTTGCCTTTTTGCGATGCAGGCGATAAACTATCTCTACAGCTTCCTTAGCCTCTTTAAAAGCGGTAGAAGCAACAGTGGTTTCATCGTCTTCGGTTTTATTAAACTTAAAGGCTTCGTGAGCCGCCTGGTTAAGTCCTTTACCTTCTTCAATAAGGGCACTGTCATAGCCCATTTCGGCCATTGCGGCGGCAATGGCGGGTTGTGCTACTACATTTTCAAGAGCCACATCGCTTCGTGTCAGCAACTCTGTTTCGGAGTTTTTAAATCTTGCTCCCATTTGTTACAAATTTTAAGATTAAACTTTGGTTAACACCAACCTGCGTTCAGGACTGGCTTCTTTCTGACAGATGCTGTTTATCCTTATCTTTTGTAACTCTGTTTTTCAATTCCTTCTGTATAATTATGTCTTCCTAGCGACCAATGAGGCACTCCTACCGGCCATTTGTTGACCCCGGAGGTCTAATCGTGCGCTCCGGAGCTCTTATCATGCACTCCTACCGGCTGATCATCGGTTCCGGAAGGCCGTTCATAGATTGCTACCGGCTCCTTGAGTATTCCTACCTGTCAATCATGGGTTGCTACGGGTGATTTATTATTGCCCACCAGGCGAGTTGTTGCTATACACTACCTTCTTACTCCATCTCTATGCTTTAAAGTTCTGCCTGCTTTTTCTTCTCCTGTCGATGGGATTGTATCACACTCAAAATAATCAGTACCATAGAGGCAATGCCTAAGTAAATGCCGGCATTGAAGAACCAGCTAAAATCGGTATCGCTCAACAGATACAGCTGAGCTGCTATAACAATAACTGCAAAAATGATGATTAATAATTTTTGTTTTTTCATGGTTGGGGGTTTGGGTAATTGTTAAAGTTTAATGTGGTTTGATATGGCGTAGCGTGACGCTACGCCAAACGGGGAGACAAAATGTTTATTCACTAGCCTACAATTTCTTAATCACATCAAGTATCACAGGAGGTACAGCCGGCATCCCTGTATTTGTTGCGATATTATTGTACAGCTCTGCCAGCTGAACACCATAATCGCGACCTTGCCGCATTAACTTTAATCCCTTGTGCAAAGATGATTCCTCATCGCCCAAAGCATTTATAAAACGTGTTAATCGTCCCTTTGATCTGGCTGGCAATTCATCATCATTATTTTGCGCTGTTTCTAATTGTTCTATAGCCTTCTCAGCCTTATTTATATCTTTAAGCGTAATTTCATAATCATCTTCTGACAAACCTCCGTTTAAAAGCAATTTTTTTTCATCCTCAAAATCTTCCGTTAGATTTTGAACCTCACCCAACATGTTGGAAATAGTTATGGTGACTTCACTTTTGGCAGTTGCTTCAGCCTTTGCATTGGCAGTTGCTGCTGACTGATTATTATTGTTGTTTATATTTTTAATGTGATTGATGCTCATACCCATTTCTTTTAACTGTTTCAATAAATGATTGTCTTTATTTTCATTTGCAGCGTTTTCAATGACAATATCACTAATGATTTGACCAATGTTAACTTGCTTCCACCTGGATTCCTGACAATCAACAAAGAAACTTCTGTTAATTACTTTATCCCAAAGCATATCATAATCGTAGAAGGATGGTTTTTCTTCTGATTGCATCCGTTTAAGACATGTTTCGCAATTGCAAGCGACCTTTGATTTAACGTTTATATTTTTAAAATCTTTATGAAGCTTATCTACAGCGTGGCGAATGTTAGATAACATATGCTTACATCCACTTTTATTGCCACTGATTTTTATATCAATTACTGTTTGGTTCTCTTGTGGATCATTAAATTGCTGAACCTCAGCAAAGGAATTTCCTCCATCAAAACTATCAATCAGCCTCATGCCTGTTTTCCATTGCTGTTCTTTTTCAATCTTATCATTAAGTTGTACAATTAAGCGAGAAAATAAACCATGAGGAATAAAACCATAGTGATACCTGAAACGAAGGTTAGTTTCATGCTCCCATCCATTTTTAGGCTTATCTGACGGCAACAGTAGAGGTGTAATAAAGACATCTTTTTGGTCGGGTATTTCATAACAAATATCAAACTTATCCTTAAGCAACAGATTAATTAACATGACCTTTTCTTCTTCGGAATAATTATTGGAATCCCATTTTGAAAAGGCCTGTTCCCGGGTAAAACGACCACCTCGTTCTTCAATTTTCTTATCAGATAGTATATAATACATACCCTTAGTTAACCAGTTTTGATCCAGGAATATATGTGTACATAAATCCCGATCATCAAAGTACACTAAATCACCCACCGACCTGAAATAATCGAGGCACCAGTCTGCCTGTCGTTTATTAAAGTCTATCGAGGGATCTTCACACAATTTATAATACTCATCTTTACGTATGTAACGCAATCCTTCTCGTTCCTTTAAAGCTTTCCGCACCAATCCCCACTTTCTAGGAACCTTACGGTTAACTAATTCAATGTCCGATAGCTTTTCAGCAATCATTTCCTGTAAGGATGCCCATCTCTTTTTATGCCTGGTCTGAATTTGATTTAGGTTGACTTCAATTGAGTTGATGGTTAATTCAGGGTATAACTCCTGGTACTTGTTTAATGCAAATTTCTCGTTGGCATGCTTTGCTTCCTTGGGGTTTTCTAAAACAATCACATTGCTTTTGGGGCCAAGCAGATTAATTATCTGAAACCAATAATCAAAATTGGTGTTTTCAGCTCGTTTATCCGAAACCAACACATAAAGGCACTCCTCTGTAATAAAGAACTGGTGCAACATTTTTTGGATATTTTGTCCACCAAAATCCCATAAATGCGCTTGTATATTAACGTTAGCTTCTTCAGTATGAACAAACTCTTTACCACGGTTAACTACCACACCAATAGTAGAATCTAACTTGCCTGGTTTTACTTCATATTTGGGATCGAGTAATAAATTCGCAAAAGTAGTTTTACCGGCTCCTCCTTGCCCCAATATCATCAATTTTGACTCGAAAAAAGGAGTTGATCCGGTTTTATCTATTTGTGAAAACCATTCCAATATAGCATCACTGCCTTGTTCTACTATATTTATTGGAGGACTGGTGATTGCATTATTAAACAAAGACACTCCACCCCACTTTCTTAAATTTTGCTGTTTATAGAGCCCTTTCTTTAACAACGGTACTAAACTATCCAATTCTTTGATTTGGTTCGAACTAAGATTTAAATTGACTAACTTTGATAACTCTGTCAAAGAACTTATATCACTAACTTTATTACTTTTAAGATCTAGGCTTGACAAATTAGTTAGATTTTTAAGGGGTAAGATATCACTGATTTGGTTTGAACTAAGATCTAAACTTGTAAGATCTATCATCCTTTCTAAGAAACTAATATCACTAATCTTATTATCACTTAAACGTAAAGTTTTTAAACCAGTTAAGTCTCTCAAAAATTCAGCTTCATAAATTTTATTTTCATGAAGATCTAAACTTTTTAATCCTGACAAGTTCTTTAAAAAAGTATAATCATTGATTCTGTTATTACCAAGATCTAGATTCTTCAAACAAGTTAGACTCTTCAAAAAGTTGTAATCACTAATCTGATTTTCTCTAATTTCTAAAGTTGTCAGACTTGTCAACTTTTCCATAAAGCTAACATCACTAAATTGAACATAACTAAGACCTAAAGTATTCAATCCTGTTAGCTTTTCTAGAAAATGTATGTTACTAATTTGATTGTTTCTCAAATTCAAATTAGTAATATTAGTCAATTTTTCTAACCAACTAATATCATTGATATTATTATAGCGAAGATCTAAGTTGGTTATTCCAGTTAAATTCTTTAAAAAGCTAATATCACTGATTCTACTAAAACTAAGGTCCAAATTAGTTAAACAGGATAGATCCGAAATACAACTCACTTCCTTAAGCGGATTAGAACTAAGTTCAAGATTTGCTAATTTATCCAAATTCTTCAAGGGGCTAGTATCAGTGATTGTATTATCACCAAGTTGTAAGAATTCCAATCCCGTTAACTCTTCCAAGAAACTAATATCACAAATTTGATTCGCTCTAAGAGATAAAGCAATTATGGAAGGTATCCTTTTTAGGACCGAAAAATCATTTAATGACCATTTTTCGAATACATCTCCACCAAAGGTAAAAGCCTTTAAATGTCTTAAGTGTTCGAATTTATCGGGTAGACCTGTTTTGTTAAACTTATTTTGTTTCCCTATATTTCTACTTAGATACCAACCTTGCATTCCAAAATCCCAATAGATCGAACAAAAATTTAGCTCTTCCAACCAATCCAATTCAAAGAGTTCATCCGGAAAATCGGTTAAACCACAATTTCCTAAATCAAGTTTTCCAGTTCTTTCTTCTTTTTCTTTTTTAATTAGTTGTAAGGCTAGTTCACTCATAATACTTGATAACTATTGAAATTAATGGCTTAATAATAAAATCAACTTCACAATTAAGCATACTAAAACATCTTATTATTTTAAACTAATAAATATATCCACTTCACTATATATCCAATATACCTTCTTAACATGCAGATACATATTAAACACCCACATGTATCTTCATCCATGTTCAGATACATTTAACTTTTAACTATTATTTACCGCCCCATTGAACTCTCACATTATCCCCGGTCAGGGAGGCGGTTTCATTTCCGATTAGTGGATACTAAAATAGGATTAAATTTTATTTGCACATCATTATGTTGACAAACAAACACCAACTCTTGAGGAATGAAGGGATATTGGAGATAAAGGGGTGTAAGCCCGTGCTGTCGCACCAATCCCTTCGTGTGATAAAGATAATACACCACGCGAAAGGATTCGCGCGGTAGCATTGGGAGAAACACCTCATCCTCACCTTCTCCTCAAGGAGAAGGAAAAGAACAATTCGAAGTTTTTAAGCACCTTTGAGGTTATTAAGAGCTGAAGGTGAGAAAACAGAAACCTGACAGGTTTGCATCCTTGCAATAACTATGAATCCCCCATCGCCTTCGGCACTTCCCTCTCGTTTATACGTGACAAGCCAGGGGAAGATGATTAACAGCTTGCTAAATTTTATAAACTCTGTGCCTTTGCGGCTCTGTGTTTATTTATTGCGGTATGCACTGCCACTGACTCCGGACTTTAAAAAACCCAATTGATTAAAATCATAGACTTACTATTAACAATTATTCTACTTTTAAATCCGTAAAAATCAGCTAATACAATTCTGATGAAGCAACTATTAATCAAGAACATAAAAAAACTGGTTCAGACCGAAAAAGAGAACCAGCCATATATTGCCGGTGCTCAAATGGCCCAACTTCCATTCATTGATGATGCCTACTTATTAATTAAAGGCGCCTACATCAGTGCCTATGGTTCAATGAGCGATTTGGACGAAGCAGCATTGCCGGCAGATATTGAGGTCATTGACGCCACTGACCGCTTGGTATTACCGGCCTGGTGCGATTCGCACACGCATTTGGTGTATCCGAAAAGCCGCGATGTGGAATATGTGGATAAAATCAAAGGCCTGAGCTACGAAGAGATTGCTGCCCGTGGAGGTGGTATTCTTAACTCGGCAAAGCTAATGGCTACAGCCAGCGAAGACCAGCTGTTTGAGGACGCCATGGTGCGTCTCGAGGAAATTATCAAATGGGGAACCGGTGCCGTTGAAATTAAGAGTGGATACGGTTTAACCACCGACAGCGAGCTAAAGATGCTACGCGTGATTAAACGCCTGAAAGAAGCCAGTCCGCTGACGATTAAATCCTCTTTCCTGGGTGCTCACTCCATTCCGATGGAATATCGCGGCCAGCAGGAGAAATATGTTGACCTGGTGATTAACGAGATGTTACCGGCTGTTGCCCAGGAAAAATTGGCCGACTACGTAGATGTATTCTGCGATGTGGGTTTCTTCACGGTTGAAGATACCGACCGTATATTAAATGCTGCTGCCAAACATGGCTTAACACCAAAGATACACGCTAACGAACTGGATTACTCGGGAGGTATTCAGGTGGGTGTTAAGTACAACGCCCTGTCAGTCGATCACCTGGAATTTACTGGTGAAGAAGAGATGAAAGCACTGAAAGATTCGGGCACGATGCCAACCATCTTGCCAGGAGCTGCCTTTTTCCTTAATATGGCTTATGCACCAGCTCGCCAAATGATGGAAGCCGGCCTGCCGGTGGCTTTAGCATCTGACTTTAACCCAGGCTCATCACCATCGGGTAATATGCAGTTAATTATGGCGATGGGTAGCGTTCTGTATCGCATGCTGCCTGAAGAGGTGATTCATGCCGTAACCAAAAATACAGCTTATGCCATGGGCGTAGACAAGGAGTTAGGTTCTATCTGTGTGGGTAAAAAAGCCAATGTGGTAATTACAAAACCGATTCCGGGCATTGAGTATTTGCCTTATGCATATGGCGAGAATAAGGTGGAATGTACCATCCTGAACGGATTGAAGATGTAAGAAGAAGACATCAGATAAAATTGAGGCTATGAAACATTAAGCCCCCTCTCCCTTCGGGTTTCTCCCCACGGGGAGAATTATAACCATCCAAAATCTTCCCCTGGGGGAAGTGCCGTTAGGCGATGGGGGAAGCAGAATAATAATAAAAAGACGCAAGACATAAGAGTATTTACAATTGTCAATCATCTTTTGTCTTAGGTCTTTCATCCATATAAAGTAAACAAATCGACAAAAACATATACTATGCAACAACTAATAGAATGCGTTCCTAATTTTTCTGAGGGATGCGACATGACAATCATCGATAAGATTACCGATGAGATAAAGAAAATAGACGGTGTTAAACTGATTGATGTTGACCCGGGCAAAGCAACTAACCGTACGGTAGTAACTATTGTAGGAACACCTAACGAAGTGTGCGAAGCTGCTTTTCAGGCGGTTAAGAAAGCGCAGGAATTAATCGATATGCGCTCTCACAAAGGTGCTCACCCTCGCTTTGGAGCCACTGATGTGTGCCCGTTGGTGCCGGTGGCTAACATCACCATGGAAGAGACGGTTGAGTATGCTCACAAATTAGCCGAGCGCATTGGTACAGAATTAAACATTCCAATCTATTGCTACGAGTTTGCGGCTAAAGAAGAGAAACGTAAAAACCTGGCAACTTGCCGCGAAGGTGAGTACGAAGCCATTCCTAAGCGTATTGGCACAGCTGAGTGGAAGCCTGATTTCGGTCCTGCTGAATGGAACGAGAGTGTAGCCAAGTCGGGTGTTACTGCCGTAGGCGCCCGTAACTTCCTGATTGCTTATAATGTGAACCTGAACACCACTTCAACTCGTCGTGCTAACGCCATTGCATTCGACGTGCGCGAGCGTGGTCGTGTTAAGCGCGAAGGCAACCCGGTAACCGGTAAAATCGTGAAAGACGAGAACGGTAATCCGGTGAACATCCCGGGTATGTTGAAGTCGGTAAAAGGTATTGGCTGGTACATTGAAGAATATGGTGTGGCTCAGATTTCGATGAACCTGACTGACATTACCGTAACATCATTGCACAAAGCTTACGAAGCGGTTTATGAACGTGCCAATGCGCGTGGTATCCGCGTGACCGGTTCTGAGATGGTGGGTGTTGTACCCTTGCAAGCCATGTTAGATGCCGGTAAATACTTCCTACGCAAGCAGGAACGTTCAACTGGCATCCCTGAGCGTGAAATCATAAAGATTGCAGTTAAGTCGATGGGCTTGGATGAGTTATATCCATTCGACCCGGATAAGAAGATTATTGAGTACATCCTAAAAGACGATAAGAAGCAGCTAATTGATATGAACCTGACTGAGTTTGCTGATGAGACAGCATCAGAGTCGCCGGCTCCTGGAGGAGGTTCTATCTCAGCTTATGTTGGTTCACTGGGTGCTGCCCTGGGTACTATGGTAGCTAACCTGTCAGCTCATAAGCGTGGCTGGGACGAGCGTTGGGAAGAGTTCAGCGACTGGGCTGAAAAAGGCATGGCTGTTGAAAAAGAATTATTGGCTTTGGTTGATGAAGATACCAACGCTTTCAACAAAATTATGGATGCTTTTGGTCTACCTAAGGGAACCGACGCCGAAAAAGCAGCTCGCAAAAAGGCGATTGATGATGCAACCAAATACGCTATCCAGGTACCTTTCCGTGTGATGGAAGTGGCTTTCAAAGGTTTTGAAGTGATTCGTGCCATGGCTGAGGTGGGTAACCCTAACTCGGTAACCGATGCAGGTGTAGGTGCTTTATGTGCCCGCTCTGCCGTGATGGGTGCTTACCTGAATGTGAAAATCAACGCGGCTGGTCTTGATGATAAAGCTTACGTTGAGAAAGTATTAGCTGATGGTAAAGTGATTGAAGACAAAGCCATCCAGGAAGAAAAAGAGATATTGGAGATTGTAAATGGCAAGATTTAAAAAGCTTCCAGCTGTTGGCTAATTGCTAATAGCGATTTACATGATGTAAGATATAAACGGCTGCCCCTGGGGTGGCCGTTTTTTTTGACGAACCCAATATTTAACACCACGAATGAAACCTTTCATATGACTAAAGGGTATAAATCATACACCCAAACACGTTAATATGAAATTCTATCGCCTCACAAACCTTACTACACTAAGGCTATGGCTCTTACTACTATCATTTGGACTCGCAGCCAGTTCGAGTGTTTTTGCTCAAGACAGTAAATGCAACGATTGCTTTTCAACGGAAGTCAATAGCATCATTGAAGATGGTAATTGTATTACAATTGAACTGCAAGTAGATGCATCCGAATGTGCACAAGCCTTATCACACTTTACGGTCGAAATACCATGTGGCACGGTTACTGAAGCCAGCAATTCAATGGGCTGGCCAATGGAGTTGAACAGCACCGACCCAACAACCAATATTTATGGTCTGAAGGTTGACGAAACTGAAGGCTTTGGTGAAGATGGTGTGGCTGCTTCATTCACGGTCAACTATACTGTTTGCACGGATGATGCCCAGTGCCTGGACCAATTGCTATATGACAACTTTACGCTTGGCTATAAAGCAGGTGAATGTGTTTTCACCGATGAACTTAAATTAAAAGACAATCAACTGGAAGCCTCCATAAATCCAACGCACATCATGTGCTATGGCAATACTGGAAGCATTGATGTGACGGTAACAAATGGCACAGAACCAATTACTTTTCAATGGAACAATGGCGCTACCAGTGAAGATATTGACAATCTGCAGGCGGGAAGCTATTCGGTTGTCATCACTGATGCCAGTGGCGAATCATTAACGCTGGAGACTGTTATCACAGAGCCTGAAGCAATTAAAGTGAATGCCTCTGTCACACATGCCAATTGTGGTCAATCAGACGGTAATATACACTTAGAAATTTCAGGTGGAACAAGCCCCTATGAAATATCCTGGAGCTCGGGTGACACTGGTGCTTCCATCAACAACATATCGGGCGGCACATATTATGCAACGATTACCGATGCTTTAGGCTGCTCACAATCATTTAAATATACAGTGATTGACCAAACTGACTTACAAGCCAGCATAAACACCAACACCATTGAATGTCATCAGGAAGGTAACGGAACGCTTACTGTTGTTGCCAGTGGAGGAACTGAGCCATATACTTACTTATGGAGTAATGGTGAAACAACTGAAACAGCTTCTAACCTTACCAGTGGTAACCATAAAGTAACCGTTACCGATGCTAATGGTTGCTCCATAACAAAAACCGGCTATGTGGTATTGGAGAAGCTTAGCGTTAACCATTCAATTGTAGAACCAACGTGTAATGGTGACGCCAGTGGCTCGGCAACAATAACCATTACAGATGGCACAGAACCTTACGACATCGTCTGGAACAACGGAGAAACCTCTTCAACTATTACTGACTTAACGGGTGGCTGGTATTGGGCCGATATTACCGATGCCAATGGATGTACTACCCGTGAATATGTAAAAGTAAGTGAACCCAACGCCATCAGCATTAATGCATCTGTTAAGCGAGCCTCATGCCAGGAGAATGATTCTTCAATCATCGTTTCTATTGAAGCAACTGGAGGAACGCCACCTTACGACATCTATTACAAGGACCAGCTTACCAATGGTGAAATCAATATTGATAAAGAGGGCTATTATGAATTTACAGCAACAGATGCCAATGGTTGTAGTATTACCGAAAGCATCTATATCACAAGACCTGAAGCAGCATTAGACTTTAGCGTATTTGTTAAACAACCCGATTGTCAAAGCACTTTAGGCTCAGCTGAGATAAACATCAATGATGGAACGGCACCTTACAACATTATATGGCCCGATGGCAACAATGGCTTATCTCGTTATGATCTTACAGCTGGTGAATACCTTATAACTATTGAAGATGCTAACGGATGTTCAGCATCACAAACTATCGTGATTAGTGAAGCGACAATCCCTTCAGTATCATTAAGTGTTCCTAATGCGGTCATTTGCGGAAGTGTTGATAATATCATGAATGCTAATGTGGAAAATGCCGAACTGTTTTCCTGGACCATAACTAATGCCGACGACACATGGTTTATTCAGGATGAACAACCAACTCAATTGCTTTACACTGCAGGCATTGGCGCTGCAACCATCACCCTCGAGGTAACCAGTATTGACGGTTGTACCGCCAGCGATTCAGTCACTCTTTCGTGTGATAACTCTGAAGACGACATAGATGGCACGGACGATGTTAATAATAACGACTCTACTCCTACAGAAGAATGCGAAAATACTTGCTTTGATATTATCCCGGTTGACTGGTACCAGACCTATGACGGGTGTTATACCTATCACGCAAGAGTAAGCACTGATGGCAGTTGTCGTCACGAGCTTTCGCACCTGACAGTAGAAGTATTGAATGGTTCTGTAAGCATTGTGGAGAATTCAAACAACTGGAAAACGGAGCTCAACAACACCGACCCTACTTCAGGCTTATATGGTTTTAAAGTGGATGATATATCCAACTTTGGAAAAGAAAACGATGCCTTCGACCTTAGCTATAATGTTTGCTTTAACAACACCGAAGCTCAGACAGAATTTGTGGTAGCCTACAAGGCAGCTACATGTATTATGCTGGATACATTAACATTTGAAAAGCCGCAAACAGAACCAACTGTCAAGAGTTATCCAAATCCGTTTGTTGACCAAACAACCATTGAATTTACGGCTGAGACGGATGGCAATGCGCTTGTTAATATCTACAGCATTAATGGTGAGCTCGTGAAAATTCTTTATAGCGGACCAGTTGAAGCTGGCACAACTTATTCTTTTGACTTTACAAGCCAAAGCAGTGGCAGCACTATATACTTCTATCGCATTATCTGCGGTGAACAATCAATGCAAGGAAAGATAATACAGACAAAAAGGTAGACCATTAATAATAGGACAATTTTGGTTATACGAAGTAGCGGCTACTGAGAATTCAGTAGCCGTTTCTTTTTGATTAAAATATCATAATTGCCACAGCACCTTGAAGATGTTTAAGAAGTTAATTCCTCCCCCTTAATTCAATCGCTCTAAACCCAAAGCATTCGACATCTTCTCAAGCTCAACTTCATCAAGCTTCGTCACCTGCTTTAATGGCATTAACTTCTGCCCATTTCCATCAAAGAGACAAATCAGGTGTTGCTTCTGCTCAATATCCAAAGCACGATTACTTCGGCTATAAGTGCGATACACCTTGTTAGAATGATAAACGCCAACTTTCATATCCGGTTTAACAGTTATCCACTGTCCGGTTTTAATAATTCCAAATAGCTTATCGCCATTACGCACTTGTTTATGCTCATAATCGATGGTTGTAATTGGTTTGGTAAAAGCTACAAATGCACCAATCACAACCACCACAATACCAGCAAAACCCGACATAACTGTTAAAAACAAGCCAGCACCAAAAATAACCAGTCCACTAAAAGAGCCAACCGGGCCAAAGGTTTTACCCAACGAATTAATTTCTTTCATAGAATGTGTAACTATTGTTAAACGAAGATAATGAATGGCAACGACATAAACACTAACGAAGCATACCTGCTGCTTTTTGGTACATCCATCCTAGTATCTGAACATTTTTCACCTATCAGCACATTCTCTCTTTCGTAACCTAATCATATCTTTACGAAACACTTCAAATACACAAAATATGAGATTTAAACCTTGGCTTATTTTAAGCGTTATTATCGTAAGTTTAACCAGCTGCCATAACAAAAAACAATCGGCTGCTATCCAGATTATTCCAGAACCGCTTTCTATAGAACAAAACAATGGCAAAGCATTCATTGTGGAGAATAGTCTGAAAATTCAGCTGTCCGACTCAGCAATGTTGCCTGCTGCAAGTTTGTTGCAAGATATTACAAAGCAAGACATTGAGCTTATCTGGAAGAATGAAAAAGACTCTTCAGCCGATTTTATCTTTGAATTAAATGCCTCTTTGGATTCATTATCGCACGAAGGCTATGTATTAAACATCAGCTCTGAACAGGTGCAAATACAATCGGCTGGAGCTGAAGGATTGTTTTATGCTGTGGAGAGTATTCGACAACTACTGCCAACTACATTTGATGCCGACGATGAATTAGCACTGCCTGCTTGTCGCATTATCGACAGCCCACGCTTTGCCTGGCGAGGTATGCACCTGGATGTGTCGCGTCATTTTATGCCGGTATCATTTATTAAAAAATACATCGATTACCTGGCCATGCATAAACTCAACGTTTTCCACTGGCATCTGGTAGATGGCATTGGCTGGCGCATTGAAATTAAATCGCACCCAGAGCTGACCGATATTGGTGCCTGGCGTAAGGTAAAACCAGGCTTACGCCCGATGCAAGAATTTGAAGTATGGCGCGAAGGCGATACAGAAGAGAAGTATGGCGGTTTCTATACCCAGGATGAAGTGAGAGAAATTGTAGCCTACGCGACCCAAAAGCACATTACCGTTTTGCCTGAGATAGAATTACCAGGTCACTCCGAAGTGGTGTTTCAGTGCTACCCTCACCTGGCTTGTAAAGATGCTAACGGAAAACACATTAAAAACACAGCTGTTTATTGTGCGGCCAATCCGCAAGGTTACCAGTTGTTGGAAGACGTATTGGAAGAGGTTCTGACCTTGTTTCCTTCGGAATACATCCACATTGGTGGCGATGAAGTGGATAAGAAGTTCTGGAACAAATGCCCCGATTGCCAGAAGATGATGAAGAAGAATGGCTACGATGCACATGAGCTACAAAGTCATTTTATCAATCACTTTGACACCTGGTTAAAAGAGAAAGGCCGCAAGCTGATTGGCTGGCACGAGATACTAGAAGGTCAATTGTCGCCATCGGCCACCGTGATGTACTGGGCCTCTGAAAAACAGGTAAAAGAGTACCTGGAGAAAGGCCACCCAACAGTTTTAACAACGGGCTCTCACTTGTATTTCGATCATTATCAAGGTTTGAGTAAGAATGAACCAAAAGCTTTTGGTGGTTATGCCCCCCTTAAAAAAGTGTATGATTACGAGCCAATTCCTGAGGGTCTTGAGCCACAATATGCCAACCTGGTGATGGGTGTTCAAGCGAATATCTGGACTGAGTTTATGCCTAATGAACAACAGGTGGAATACATGTTGTTCCCTCGAATAGCAGCCCTTTCGGAAATAGCCTGGCAACAAAAAGGCACCAAAAACTGGAGGCACTTCGAAAATAAGATGAATGGTATGCTAAAGCGCTATGAGAGCATGAATATTAATTATGCACAAAGTGCTTTGCGTCCTGGTATCACATTTGAATTTCAGCCCGAAACACACCAAATGAAAGTACGCATTGAAACAGAGTTGAAGGCCGATATTCGCTACACTATTGATGGCACTGAACCTTCATTTACTAATGGAATGACATACACAACCCCATTCTTCTTAGATGCTTCTGCCACTATTAAAGCAGTGACTGTTAAAAATGGTGAAGTGAATTGCGAAACTGAAGTGAAAGAAGCCATTCTTCACAAAGCGGCAGGTGCCGAGGTAGAATTATTCTCACAACCTATTGAAAAATATTCCAGCAATGGACCATTAACCCTCGTTGACACAGAGTTTGGTGGTAACAAATGGGGTAATGGCAAGTGGTTAGGCATCCTTCAAAAAGATTTTGAAGCGATTATCAAGCTTAAAGAAAGTACCGCCATCCAAACCGTTAAGTTCAGCTGCATTGAAGCACCTGGTTCGGGTATTTTCTATCCTGAAACAGTGCAAGTACTTATTTCAGACGATGGTGCCGACTATACACAAGCGGGCGAATGGCAATTGGATAAGACCTACCAAAAACCCTGGTCATTTGATGTTAACGACCTGATTATACCGATTGAATTCAATCGCACAAAGGCTCAATACATCAAAATAAAAGCCAGATATCCACGCCTGGAAGGCACAGGTGTCTTCTTATTTATCGATGAAATAATTGTTGAGTAAAAAAGACGAACAAATCATAGAAGTGGCTTCCATTGGGTGGTCGTCTTAATTACATATTAAAATCCTGTTAACCCAAAAGAGGCTGCCTTTCCAGGCAGCCTCTTTGTTGTTTAGAATGTATTAAGAAGTTGATAAATACAATAATTCACGAGAATAGAATAATGTATCTATCGATCGGAAAAAACTTAAATATGCTCAATAATAAGCTTCTCAAATTCAGCATTAGAAGGAGCCGGTGCAAACGCATCAATAAACTTACCTGATTCATCAATTACAATGAACCTGGGTACACCAAACAGTTCATATTCTTTAAATTCACTGCGGCTACAAATGAACTGCTTTGACTGTTTGTCATGCTCACTTATGTATTTGTTCCAGGCTTTCTTATTGGAATCGATACTGATTGCCATAAACTGGATGTTTTCGTTACTATACTTTTGGGCCAGCTCCTCAAAATAAGGGGCCTCGTTTTTACATGGCCCACACCAGGTAGCCCACACATCGATGACCACCATTTGACCTTTAAAATCGGACAAACTCACCATTTGCCCATCAGTGGTACTAAAGGTTAGGTTGGGAGCGGCATTACCAGGCCCCAGCACTTCATATTTATGAAACGCTTTACTGATCACCTTTTTATATCGTTCTGATTGTAGTTTAGTCTCCACTTCGCCCCTCTGTTCTAACACTTGTTTAACAGGCCCCAGTGAAGCTAAACCATAGCAAAGATTTGAAGCCTCGATAAAGTCGACCAATTCCTGATTCACTTGCTTGGCTCCAAACTGTTCCACCACTGATTCGCAAATACTGCGGTAAGTATCCAGGTTCAGGTAATCAGGATCGTTACCGTCCTTTAAATAGGCACTTACATAAGGTTTAAAATAAACATCAGCACTATCCTTGAAGCTTTTTGCATCGTCATCTTTAAGTTGCTTCATCCAGCTTGCATAAAACCCGTAACATTGCAAGGTATTAGCCGCATCAAATTCGATACGACCTTTCTCCAATTTCATAAAATACTCACTAACATTTGTCAAGCTGTCCAATTGCATATTAGCTTTTTCAACCACTTTTGCCAGGCGTTCAAGCACCTCGTCAAAATCAGGATGGTTATTTAAGTTAACATGGGGAATGTATGAGCCGCCCTTGGGGAAAGGCTTAGAACGCAGATACCTGTTCGCCTCAGCTCCTATTCCCTTAAACACAGCTGCATTTGGTTCATTCAGGTTCACCTCCATCGTAAGGTCATCGCCAGGTGATAAATACAAGGTATTGCGCCCTAAGCGAAAATAGGTCGGCTGCTCAAGCGGGATGGTGATATCAAAGTAGTTACTGGAATCGGTTTTAATTTCAACGGTCTCGCGTAGAATATACCCTTCAGGTGTTTCAATCCGCATGGTTTCCACCGGAGAAAAATTCTTTAGCGTTCCCTTTAAATGCACTTCTTGCAAAGGCTTTTGGGTACATGCCACACAAATTAGTGCCAGGCCTAATATCGTAAATAAAGTTTGTTTCATTTTCAAATCAACATTTCTGTAAACCATTCCGGACGCAGGCAGGCCCGGTCCGGAATGAATACAATTGGTTAAGGCTAATAGGTATTTTGTTTGATGACTCCTTCAGAAACAGTTATGTCATAAGTTGTAATTGGGCGGGCAAACTTCCTCGACTTCTTATCCAAGATATAGGTTACAGGCTCTTCCTTATCATGGATAGCCGATAAGTTGTATGGATAAAATTCACGGGTCATCACCACATCATCGCTTGCATCGTCGTTATTGTTGTAACGACGCACATCAAAAAAGCGCTGTGTAAATGGCATTTCTCGACGGCGTTCGTCAATGATGCACTGCAAGGCTTCATTTTTATTGGCGGCCGACAGGTTAATCACATCGGCTGGCGCATCGCTACTGATACGCTTAGCACGCAGCTGGTTAGCCGTGACCAAACCTTGCTCCCATTCACCTTGTCGAACCTGTGCCTCGGCTTTAATCAACAGCATCTCGGCAACAGTAGGTCCACTTGGCAAATAGCCATTTTCACAGAAAACGTAAGACGGATAGCTCAGCGGTGGATCAACCATACCACGCGTGTACGAGTAGTCTTCAACTACATGGTACTTATAACGTAAATCGTGTGTCTGGTCGTACAGCGCCAACAGGTCTTTAGAAGGTATGAAGTACTCAGTTCCATTATATAAATAACGGTAATAATATAATTCTTTCCAGGCCATGCTGTTCTGCGAATACATGCCTCCATCGAAGGTAATTGGATAATCGATTCGGACATCCTCACCATCCACGGTCACTTCCTCAACAAAACTAGAATAGCTCATTTCGGTATTGTAATCCACTAACACCCCGTGGTCGGCCAAAGCTGCTTCAGCATATTTCTTCGCATTTTTATAATCATGCATGCACAGATAGACACGAGCCGCAAAAGCATTTACAGCGGGCGTACTGCCTCGCCAGATACGATACTTATCATCATCAAACTTCAATTTGCGCTGCAGTTCAAGCGCTTTTCCCAAATCGCTTACAATCAGCGCCCAGGTTTCTTCAAGTGTTGCTCTTTCGGCCGATTCTTCAAAACTGGTGGTCTGCTTAATTGGCAGTCCCATCTCCTGCATGTTTTCATTACTATATGGCAAACAGTAGGTATTGGCCAACTGGTAATAACTGTAGGCTCTCACATAATGCGCCTCGGCTTCCAGAAGACTGATCTCTTCCTGTGTGCCCTCCATTATGTCAAGGTTCGATATAATCATGTTGGCTACAAATATTTTTTCCCATTCATGTGGCCAATAAGGACGCTCATAATCGGGCAAGTATTCCACATCCCAAGTGGCAAACTGCACGATATTAACCCCGTAAATATCTTTATTATCAAAGAGTTCAGTATAAAGACCATAGTCATCACTAGCATGTATTACATCACGGTTAGCCTCTGAAGCAAAACTACGGTAACTATTTAATAGGACATCGAAGTGCTCAACCTTGGTAGGCACCACATTTGATGATTTATTGGGCTCCTTATCCAGAAAGTCGTTACAAGCAGTCAATAGCAGAGCTATTAAAACTAAAAGTAAGCTACTATATTTTTTCATTTTGATAGATTTAAATTTTTAAATAACCGGATTTAGTTGTTACAATGTGAAGTTAAATCCAAAGGTGTACATCGCCTGTGGTTTCATGCCACCCATTGGGTATTCAGGATCCTCATCATAGTCATTAAATACGATGGTTCCCAGGTTATTCACCTGACCATATACCCTGATGCGCTCAAATCCTAATTTAGTCACAATGCGCTTTGGCACATTATAGCTAACATTCACTTCCTGGAATCGAATGTGCGATGCATCAGCGGTCAGGTAATCAAGGTATGGATAGAAGCGCCCCCAGAAATAGTACTTTCTCTCCTGTTCAGGGATTGGCACTATCTCATTTGGATCACCATTCACTACCTCGGAATATTTGTTATTTACCAGATTATTACCTTGCGACATAGCCGGGTAGTTAAACGAATGACGACGGTATACATGACCAAACTTACCGGTAATGATGAACGACACATCGAAATCATACACTTTAAACGAGTTCTGGAATCCTAAGGTATAAGGCGCTACCGTTGTACCTTCGTCAGACATGTACTCGCGAGCGTCCACTCCCGGAGGCCATGCACGGAAAGTGTATTGCTCATCATCAACACCATGGAAAGAAGGTGTCATCTCCGGGTCTGTCTCTGTTCCAACATTTGTCAGTCCGGCATAACGCAAAGCCCACAAAGTATTCACATTGTGACCCTCCATATATTTCACAGTAGGATCGCTACTACCGGTCATATCATAAAAACCGTAGCTTGTTTTATACAAACTCTCAATTTCATTTTTATTGTAGGATAGATTCAGACTACCGTTCCACACGATGTCTTTGCCAACTATTGGCAGATAACTACCAAGGGTTATCTCGATACCTTTGTTGAGCATGGAACCATTATTAAACCTTGCACTTTGCGTTCCATGTACCGAAGGGATTGACTGGGTTACAATCAGATCTTCACTACGTTTGTTATACACGTCCACGGTACCATTTAACTTTCCTTTTAACATGGCAAAGTCAACACCAACATCAATGGTACGGGTACGCTCCCAACGCAATGTTGGGTTACCATAGCTTGACACACTACCCTTAGTATCGTTGGTAATCGCATCAGGTGTACCTGGAATACTAATCAATGGTTTAAACGAAGTTGAACGATCGACGTTACCGTTAAAACCATAGGTAGCTCTCAGGTGTAAGCGATCTAGCCAATCCACATTACTTAAAAAGTCTTCTTTATGCATTTGCCAGCCAATACCCGTTGACCAGAATGGTGAATAGCGATATTTCGGATCATCGGTAATCAGGTTAGAAGCATCGGTTCGGATACTACCCGAAACCGTGTATTTATCATTATAGGTATAAGCCATATTAGAATACAGCGAGAAATAGCGGTCGGTACCATAGCCAAATGATGGCATGCTGTATAAACTTATTGGATGGAAATAACGAGCATATGCCAGTGGCCAGCCATTCCACATTTTCGCCGTTTTATAATCATTTAGTAAGCGTCCCACCGTTAGCTTATCATCATTATAGCCTAAAATATCTGCATCGTACTTCGATTCTGTCACCCGGTCGGTGATTTCACTACCGGCAATAATATTAATGGCGTGCTTTTCATTAAATGTACGGTTAAAACTCAACTGATTACGGAAGTTGTAGTTACGCACCATTGATGAGCTTTGCTGTAAGGCTCCTCCAAATGGTACATTCTGCGTCACTTCACCAGTTGTTCGGTTCCATTCAGAAGTCTCGTTAATCAAGCTACGCATAGTAAACGACTCCTCAGCGTAGTAACTTTTATTTGCCGAATTAAACTGCTCATACATAAATTTACTATCCAGCTTCAGACCAGGTAAAATCTTCACACCCAAACCTGCCTGCAGACGCACGTTCAATCGGCGATTGGTACGATCTCGGTGCTGAATCTCATCAATTGGGTTATACGACCAATCGGCATAAGGGAAGGCCTCCTTGTCAAGCAACTCGTTTAGAATTGGCTGGTAGTAGTTTAGATGATTTAAGTCAGTTAATGAACCATCCTCATTCTTCAACATATCGTAGGGCGATAAGGAGTTAATATCGCTAAGACTAACACCGTTATTGGTACGATTCGTTAGCTGTATCATGGCACCAAAGTCGAAATCAAGCCACTTGGTCACCTTCAGCTGATTGCGGTAATTAACCATGAATTTCTCACCCTTGTTTTCTTTGAAATTGTCTTTATCGCCTTCATACATCAAGGTCAACACGTTAGACATACGCTCACTGGCCCCCGACACACTTAAGTTATATTGCTGTGTAAACGGGTTTTGCAACAAGTTATCTTTAATCTGCTCTTTATTGTTCAGTTGAGATAATTGATTCAGACGCGCATTCATCTCCGACTCAGTGATACGTCCTAAACGGTAATCGTTCATGGTAATATAACCTAATGAATGAGGCGTATCTATGTTTGATAAGGTAAAAGATGGTGCTGCCCATGGCCCGCCAAACATATCGGAATTAAAGCCACGCTTCTCGTATTCAATCACCTCGGCACTGCTGGCCAGTGGATTCACATAGTCCAGATCCAGTTTTGGAGAGAATTTCCAGAAAGAAGAAAACTCCACCTTTGCTTTGCCTTTGGCTGCCTTTTTAGTTGTTACAACAATAACACCGTTAGCCGACTTAGCACCCCAGATTGAAGCTGCTGCCGCATCCTTCAGTAGGGTCACACTCTCCACATCATTCGGGTTGATGCTTGACAAACCACCTTGAATAGGGAAGCCATCAACTACAACCAAAGGCTGGTCGCCATATCTGCTTAAGCTGGTTTTACCACGTACCTCCATCGACACATTTCCATTAGCATCCACGGTTGTCTGCACACCGGCCAAGGTACCTACCAAGCGTTCTGATATATTCGTTGCCGGCTTATCAATCTGCTCCTTATCAACTTTATCGAACGCTCCAGTGGCCCTTTCCTTCGATAGTGTCTGGTAACCTGTTACCACTACTTCATCAAGACCTTGCATCTCTTGAATCAACACTACCTCGAAGCGTGTTTGTTGACCAACAACGATTTCAACATCGGTGTATGATAAACAAGAAACTACCAGCGCCATGCCCTCTTTATGTTCTACCTCCAGCTCAAACTGACCATTGATATCAGTAACACAACCCAAAGTAGTACCTTTAATGCTAATTGCAGCAAACTGAATGGGTGCGCCTTCTTCGTCTTTAACTGTACCTGTTAACTTAACCTTTTTATCTTGTGCAGGCATATTCAAATCTTCTACCTTGATAACAGGCGCTTTATGAATTAAGATCACCCCATTTTCAATCGAAAAAGCATATCCCTGTTCGGACAACAAAGGCTCCAACACATTATCAACCTGTTCATCTAGCACATTAATAGAAATACCTTCTATTTTACCTAACTCTCTACCATTGAATAAAAAGCCAAGGTTGGTTTGTTGCTCAATCGCTTTCAAACATTCCTTCAGCGTAACATTCTTTAAATTGAGTGTCACCCGCTCCTGGCTCAGCACTGTTGCCGATACTTGTAGGTTTAGAATGAATAATAATAGAATTAAATTCTTCATAAAAAATAACGTACGCCTTCGACTTCTCACAAAGCCGAAGACCCATTCTGACATTTTTTTCATAATTTTGTATTGATTATTGAATTAATAAAGGGATCTTCCTTTTATTACAGAGCGGAAAAAGGGCCAATTTTTCCGCTCTCTTTGTTTAGGATTGATCACACACTTTTCTATTTTATTGTTACTGTATTATCTTGTAAATTAAATTCGACATCACTTACCTTTTCAATCATATTTAGTATCACATCAATATTCTCAAATCTTGGCAGGCGTCCGCTAAATGATTCGTTGCGCTTTTCGTTATTGATAAAGAATACATCAATATCGTACCAGCGTTCTAGTTTTTTAAAGATGCTCTCCAACGAATCATCCTCAAAAATGAACCGGCCTTGCGTCCAAGCCATATAAACAGATGCGTTAACCTTTCTTACATTTGCATCCAACGTCGTTTTAGAGAAAACATATTGCTGATTGGGCTCAATAATGATGGGCTCCGGAATTCCTTTCTGATTACTAATTTTTATAAGCCCCTCAACAAGGGTCGTTTCGATCGCCTCATCATTTTTGTAGCAACTCACATTAAATGTAGTACCCAGAACCTCCACATCGTGACCAGGTGTTTTAACAATAAACGGACGTTGCTGGTCGTGTGCAACAGCAAAGCAGGCCTCACCACTTAATATTTCTACTTCTCTTACTGCTTTACTGAAATTGACCGGAAAGCGTAATTCACTCATTGAATTAATCCACACCTTCGTGCCGTCTGCCAATACAAGCGTGAACTCTTCGCCCCTATCTACCCGGATGGTGTTTTGCAAATCGTCAGCGCTTGCTTTTTGGTCATCGGCCTTGTATATTGCCTCTTCACTGGCCAGGTTTATCGTTGTTCCATTCTCCTCAACCAGCTCCTGACTGCCCTGACCCAGTCTTACCCTTTGTCCATTACTTAAAATCAGCTCTGCACTGCGATGTCCCGGCTCAATAGCAGTAACCTTTTGAGCCACCTGTACCTGCTCAGCAGGTTGTTTCACAACTAACGTTACCAGCGTAACCAAAGCCACAACGGCAGCTACCGAAGCCGCTGCCACCGTCCATCGTTTTACCAAACTATTCGTTCCGCGTTTTAATCGACGCGCTACCATATTCCAGGCATGCTCCCGATCTATCTTTTGTGCATTAAATACCCCTTTGGTTTTGTAATAAAACTGAGCTTTTTCATAGTAAGCTTTATTCGCCTTATCGGACGACAACCACGCCTCAAGGTGCTGTTCTTCCTCGTGAGAAAGCTCGTGACGCGCTTTTTTGCGAATCAGCTCAATATCTATACTAACGATGTCTTTTTTCATTTTTGAGTTGCTCATTTCAAGACAAAGACAAGCTCAAATGACAAAGGGTGACATAAAATTTTACTTTTTTTCACTCTTTTCATTAATAGGCTATTTAAAGCCCTGAATTTCTTATATGCAGATGTGCGATTACAAAAGAAATAATAGCCCTGTTCGCTGCAGCAATTTTTCACGCAAACGTTGCCGGGCGCGTTGCAACTGAGTTTTTACCGTATTCACTGAAACATTTAACTCCTCAGCTATCTTCTCCCTCGACAGGCCATCAAGCATTTTCATCCGAAATACTTTCCCCATCTGTTCGGGCAGATCTTCAATTGATTGCATTATCTCATTCAATAGCTTTGGATCAAAATGCTGCAAGTCATCATCGGCCTGCAATACACCATCCATATACAGCAGGTTGTTTTTATCCTTAACCTTAAGGGCCTTCAAATGATTTATGCATTTATTGCGGATCGATTGGTAAAAATAGGCCTTAATGGAAGTTGAAATATTTACCTTTGAAGCATGCTCCCACATGTAAACAAATAAATCCTGCACCAAGTCTTCGCTTTCGTGTTGATCGAACAAAAAGCTTTTGGCAAAAGCTACAAGCTTCTCATAATAATCATCAAACAAAGACTGATATACCTCTTTATTTCCTTTTTTTATTTCATTAAATATAATCTTATCCTCAATTCTCATCTGTGTAGGCTGTCTTAGAATTGGCCAAATATAAATATTTATAATAAAACACTTTAACATCAGTTCTCCACTGCACCATTATCTGCTTAATTTTCAACCATCATTTTAAGTGAAGTTGAAGACATACAAACCATTGAAACGGCTGCCATTAGGTGGCCGTTTTTTTATTCCTGCTCATTGACAGTGCAACATTTGTGTTAGCATTTGGATTATTTATGGTCGCCCATCGCTCCTATTCAACTATATTTTTGTGCTCATCGTAAGCTTACAATTTCATTGTTGAAACTTAAATTAAGTACCATGAAACGGCAAAAATTAATCGTAATTATAGTATCAACCATACTATTGGGCACTACTTGCTATGCCCAGAAGAATCAATACACCATTAACGCAGGTCAGGTACCTGCATGTACCCATGTTCATTTAGATGATTTTCCTCACGACCAGACTTTACCGATTATTAAAGGTTGGGGCGGCATGGCTGTAGACATTAATAATGCACCGGCCGGCACCGATTTCACACCATTGCTTCAGGGCTTGCAAAACGACCATTGCCAGGTGCCGCATTGGGGCTATGTTATCGAGGGGTCTTTACAGGTGATGTACGAAGATGGCTCTAAGGAAGTATTTGCTAAAGGCGAGGCTTTCTTTATGAAACCGGGGCATACGGCTGTTGTGATCGAAGATTTATTCCTCGTCAGTTTCAGCCCTGAGGATGCCATGGAAGAACTAATTAAACATATAGAACAACGTGTGGATGAGCTGAACGGCTCATCCGCCTCCAAATAAAACCAAATTCAAGCGTTCAAAAATACGGGATGAACATTTTCATCCCGTTGACGTTTACCTTTTTTACTCACCTATAAAATTTTAGCTATGCCATTATATATGGATTGTCACCACATGCCGGGCATACGCTTAGAAGATGCAAAAGTAGCCCATATACGTGATGTGGCCGTACAGGCTAAGTATGGCGTTAAATACCATCAATTTTGGATCAATGAAGAAAAGGAAATGGCTTTTTGTCTGATAGAAGGACCAAGCAAAGAAGCTTGTCAGGCCACTCATATGGAAGCTAATTTCATGACGGCGTGCAATATTGTTGAGGTAGACGGAGGTTTGTACTCTGCCTTTATGGCCTATGGTCAGACTATTGACCACGGTGTGGTAATGGAAAAGGACGACCTGCCAGATTCGGGTTTTCGCTTTATTTTAACCCTGGATATTATTGCTTTAACTCAGCTGATTAACTCTGTGGACTTTGAACAGCTCAAATTTCCGGAGGTGCCACGAAATGTTGCCAATGAGCACATTACAAAACACCAGGGGCGATTACTGAAGCAACTACAAAAAGAAAGTATCATTGCCACCTTTATGACACCAGAAGGAGCGCTTCGCTGTGCCTTAGCTATTAAAGAAGAATACGACAAACGATTTTCCGACTCAACAGGGAGCCCCTGGAATATCCGCTATAAAATGGGCATTAGCGTAGGACAGCCAGTGACCGAACATGAAGACCGCTTATTTGAAAAAGCCATTCGCGACAGTAGCCGACTTTGCAAGGTCGCCGCTGATGGGCAAATTAAAGTAGGTAGTGAAATAGGTAAACTCAGTTTTTTATGTGAAGACGAAATCATAAGCAATAATCTATCTGTTCTCGATATAACCGAACAACAATTCTTCAATCAGCTATTTGACCTGGTTGAAGCCCGCTACGCCGATGACGATTTCACGGTTGACAATTTAAGTCGTGAAATTGGTCTGAGTCGCACCCAATTATATCGTAGAACCCGCTCACTAACGGGTAACTCACCGGTGGAGTTTATCCGTGACATTAAATTACAAAAAGCCTTTTACCTGATACGCCAAAGTCCCAAAAACATATCACAAATAGCACTGGAGGTGGGTATTAATAACCCCTCGTATTTTTCTAAATGCTTTCAAAAGAAATACGGCATTGCCCCATCTCAATTAGCAGTTTAAGTACGCCTTAGCTCCCCACTCATTCGTAGTTTATTCACCATAAAAAAACAAGCTATGAACTTCGAATCTTTAAATCAAAAGTGCCGTGGTCAACTCATCCTACCTGATAACCCACAGTATGATGAAGCACGGAAAGTATACAACGCCATGATTGACAAACATCCTGCTGCTATTCTTTTTTGCGAAGATGAAGAGGATGTGAAAAACGGCGTTCTGTTTGCCAAAGAAAACAAACTGGATTTAGCCATTAGAGGAGGTGGCCATAATGGTGCTGGACTGGGCACTTGCGATGCCGGACTGGTACTTGATATGTCGCCCATGAAACAGATAGAAATTGATGTAGATAATAAACGAGCTAGGATTGGCGGTGGTTGCACACTTGGCGAGGTAGATAAAGCCACTCACGAACATGGACTAATGGTACCCGGAGGTATTATCAGTACAACGGGCATTGCCGGCTTAACACTCGGTGGTGGTATTGGATACTTTACCCGCAAGCTGGGGCTCACCATCGATAACCTACTTGGGGCCAGAGTTGTATTGGCTAGTGGCAAAATCGTTAATTGCAATGCTATCCAATATCCTGACTTATTTTGGGCCATCCGTGGTGGCGGTGGCAATTTTGGGGTGGTTGTGGAGTTTACATTTAAGCTCAGCCCAATAAGCATTGTGCATGCAGGCCCAATGTTCTGGGCCCTCGAAGACGCCAAAGAAGTGATGCAGTTCTTCGATAAGTTTACTAAGGAAACTGATAATGATTTATACGGTTTCTTCGCCTTTCTGGTGGTGCCTCCGGGCGACCCTTTCCCTGAGCACCTGCACCATAAAAAGGTATGCGGCATTGTGTGGAACTACACCGGCCCAGCCGACAAGGTTGAAGAAGTATATCGTCCAATACGTGAGTTCAAAAAGCCAATTTTTGATTTAATCATGGAGATATCTGTACCTGATTTAAACAGCTTATTCGACGACCTTTACCCGGCCGGCTATCAATGGTACTGGAAAGCTCACTATGTGAATGAACTAAGTGATGCGTGCATCGATGCCAATATCGGCTATGGCGAAACTTTGCCATCGCTCCACTCAACAACGCACTTCTACCCTATTGATGGAAAAGTACATCAGGTGGCAGCAGAAGAAACGGCTTGGGTTAACCGTAATACTCGCTGGGTACAGGTAATTGTAGGCGTTGATCCGGAACCAATCAATAAAGAAAAGGTGACACACTGGTGCCGTTCCTACTATGATGCCATGACACCATTCGCCATTAAAGGCGCCTATGTTAATTTTATGATGAAAGAGGGTGAAGAACACATCCGCTCATCTTACCGCGAAAATTACGATAAGCTTGTTCAAGTTAAAACAGAGTATGATCCGGATAATCTCTTCCATATTAACCAAAACATCAAACCTTCATAAACAGTTAATTATAAGTCCAAACGGCTATTGCAAATGCAGTAGCCGTTTTTCTTGTTCCTCACCTAAATGATATTATTCAAGGTTTATCTAAAGCAGATTAATTAACTTGCTTTTTAATTCTCAACTCAATATTCGAGCTATGCTTAAAAACTACATTTTTTTAATGACATTGCTGGCCATTTTCTCGACCAGCTGCCAGGCCAAGTACGACAAGTACTTTAGCAATGCAACCATGCGCCTTGATTATAACCACATTGGCAATGCCAGTGAGGAACATTTTGCTTTTGACCAGATGGTGAACGACGGCCAATGGGCCGGTAGTAAAACCATTCTCATCGACGACCTACGCCTGGGCAAGTACTTTTTTGATGTAAAAGACCCACAAACGGGCGAAGTTCTTTATTCCAGGGGCTATTCTAGTATTTATGGTGAATGGGAAACAACCCCTGATGCCAAAGATAACTGGGGTAGCTTCCATGAATCATTGCGTTTTCCATGGCCTAAACAAGAGGTGGATGTCACCATTTACAAGCGTAATATCAAAAACGGTTTTGACCTGGTGTGGACTTACAATGTTAATCCGAATCACCACAGAGCCTTTCGTGCATCAGCCGACAATCATTACAATACGTTTGATCTAGTGGTCAACGGAGCTCCTGAAAAACAAGTTGACATTGTAGTCTTAGGCGAAGGTTATGCCAAAGAAGATATGGGTAAATTTCGTAAAGATGCGAATCGCTTTGCTGAGGTATTATTAAGCACCGAGCCCTTTGCTTCGCATAAAGAGAAATTCTCCATCCGTGCCGTTGAAACACCGGCTCCACATTCGGGCGTTAACCATCCACACCAGGATATTCACACCCGTTCGGCATTATCGGTTACCTATGGTGCTTTCAACTCGGAGCGCTATGCCCTGGGTTACGATAATAAAACCATTCGCAATGCTTCAGCTGCCGTGCCCTATGAGTTCACTGCTATCCTGATGAACGATTCTATCTACGGTGGTGGCGGTATTTACAACCTGTATATCACCGCTGCTGTTAATAATGCCTTCCAGGAATATTTGTTTGTGCATGAGTTTGGCCATCACTTTGCCGATTTAGCCGATGAGTATTACACCTCGGCCACTGCCTACGAGATGGACGCCCAACACCTGGAGCCATGGGAACTGAATGTAACGGCCAACACCGACCCGGAAACCATTAAATGGAAAGATATACTGACAGCTGATACGCCTTTACCAACACCGTGGGAGAAGGAGAAATACGACAAACACAGTATTGAAGTTCAGAAGAAACGTGTTGAAATGCGTAAAGCCAAAGTAGACGAGAAAATTATGGAAAACTTCTTTCTGGATAAAAAGGCCTGGGATGAAAAACTCCTGTCCAACATGAGGTACAGTAACCACGTAGGTGCTTTTGAAGGTGCTCAGTACAAATCTAAAGGCTTATACCGAAGTGCCGCCAACTGCATCATGTTTACACGTCACGACCAATTCTGCCCCGCTTGCCAACGGGCCATCACCCTGATAATTGATCAATATACGAAGTAAAATATTGTCACTCGACAACAATGAAGCGGCTGCCTTACGGTAGCCGTTTCTGTTTTATATCGGATGTATTTCAACGCGTTTTCACTATCTTACTTCCATCAAATGAAGCCACGATGAATATTGTAAAGCTCAAGATACAAGTTACAAGCATTAGCAATGAAGTCATAACTTGCCTTGTTGAGCACCAGTCTGCAAACAATCAGATAAAGTATCATACTGCTTTAAAAGAACTAAGCATTAAGTTTAGCAATTCCTTATCCATCATTATTATCCGTAATCGTTTTCAACTGAAGAAGGTACTAAACTCAGCCTTAAAAGGTTGCGTAACAGTAGGGCAAAATATTAATTGTGTGTTTATTGAAGACTTTCCGTTTTTGAATGAAAGGCAGTTTAACCAATTCATTTGCATCGACAGGCGTCACAAACAGTTGACCATAAATGCTTCTAAAAGCTCTAATGGCAGTTTTCATAAACTGTATACCGATGGTTCACACGTATGTGAAACAGGCCACTCGGCCTATGCCGGATTGCTGGAAACTCCGGATGGTCATCAGGAAATCTTTAGCCGTTCGTTTGACAAGGGAAGCAGTAACCTCATGGAGCTGCTAGCAGTTATTGATGGCATGGAGCGGCTGCAAAAGAAAAATAAGGTGCAATTGTTTACGGACAGCCGCTTTGTAATTCGAGGCCTGGCTCAATGGGTTTACTTCTGGGAACACAACAATTGGCAAACAGCTTTTGGGGCCAAAGTAAAATTTGCCCGCTACTGGCAAGAACTGCATCAACTGTGCGATGGAAAATTAATGGTGCTAAAATGGATCAAAGGCCACTCGGGCCATGAAGAGCAAAGCTTTTGTCATCAGCTGGCCCGGCAAACAGCTGAAAAACAAAACCGGATGACTAAATGAACGATATAAACACCAACTGCTATGAAAAACCGCTTAGCCCATTTAAGGCGCTAAGCGGTTTGATAACTTTCAGGAAAAAAGGGAAACATATAGCTCCCTTTTTATAATTCAGTCAATCGATTACTCTGTTGGTTCTTCGGTTGTTTCAATCGCTGTTAGCTGTGCATCCTGTGTGGTTTTGTTGGCAGCTATAATCTCTACTGCCTCAACGACTACTTGCTCATAACCTTCTTTTTCAAACACTACGGAGTAGCTGCCTGCATCAACACCCAACACTGCATAATTGCCTTCGGCATCCGTAAATGAAGTGGTGTACACTTCCTCTCCCATCATTATTGACACCTGCACGCCTTCAATGGCCACCTGGTCAGCGTCAGTTACCACACCCGTTAAACGGCCGGCAGTTGACATATTGCTCGCCTTAATGGTTGGTTTAAAGTTAAACCCATTAATCCCTTCTGGCGAAGAAAAATCACCCTTCAGTACAAATGATTTGCTAACATCCATATCAAGCAATAGTTCACTGGTAAGACCGCCTGTTACAACAAGGGCTGGGTTAAGAAAAATCTTAATACCTGTTTGCGATCCACTTGGTACTTTAAGCGAATGTTCTGTACCATCCTTCAGCACAATAGAAGCTTCTGACACATACAAACGAATCAAGTCGTATTCGCCTGCTTCTATCTCGAGGTCAACCAAACCAGCTGTGACACCGTTGGTTAAGTCAAGAAGATTAAAGCTCATTTCTTCTTCTGAAACAACAATAAACGGTCCTTCTTCTTCATCCTCAGCATTCCTGATTTCGATTTTGTTAATGGTTACATTCGCTTCTGCAACAAGGTCTGTTGGGAAGGGCGCATCCGTTAAATTAATCTTTAAGGTTCCTGTTGATGAATGACCATCATCGTTGCTGCAAGCCATAAAAAGGCTCGACATTACAATTGCTACTAAAGCAATTAGTTGTTTTCCGTCCATAATCGTGAGATTTTAAATTGTTTTCCAAGCATAATATAAACGGAGAAAGATTGCTTTTAGTTTCGTGCAAGCCATTTTTTTTTGGAGCAAACCACTTGTAAATGGGTATTGAACCTACAGAAACATAATTAATCCCTTGAATGACATTCTGGGTAGTTAACATATCTGGGGGCGCAATACTTGCCCATATGTAATGTATTGTGCACCTTTAGATTCCGTATAGAAAATGTAAACACCATGCGGTTATAAATATATTGGCTGCAATGAAAAAGAACATGACACGAATAATAATCATATCAATAATTGCATTGCTCTCATTTGCAAAATCATTTGGGCAGAATCAAGAACCAATTACTATCGGGCAAAAATATATAATTGAATCCAAGGTTTTAAGTGAAAGTAGAGAATATTGGGTGTATTTACCATCTGACTATGATAAATCAATATATGACTATCCTGTAATGTATTTATTAGATGGACAAGAACACTTTCATCAAATTACAGGAGTTGTAAATCATATGTCTAGACTTGTACAAAGGATGCCAAGAATGATTATTGTTGGCATTGTTTCTAATGATAATGACAGAGTGAGAGATTATACACCTAATCCAATAGAAATATTACCGAATGGAGGTGGCGCTGACCAATTTATTGCATTTCTTAAGAAAGAATTAATCCCTAAAATAGATAATGATTTCAGGACAAATGATTATAGATTACTGTTTGGTCACTCGTTAGCTGGTGTCTGTGTTAACCATATTTTCACAAATTACAACGAGCTTTTTAATGTGTATTTTGCTGCTGACCCTGCAATATTTGTAGACCCAACAATTACAACAGATTTAGAATCTTATATTTCAAATCAGGACACCATAAAATCGAATTATTTCCTATCCGCATGCGGACTAGTTGATTCAACTACAATTGTACCTAATATCGAATTATCTGAGCTTGTAGAATCCAAATATTCTACAAAAGTATCCTGGGATTTTAAGTTTTACTCAAATGAAGACCATGTTTCAATGACTCTAAAAGCAATTTATGACGGCTTAGAACAGTTATACTCAGATTATAAAATTCCAATAGATATATCCATTCTTTTGACAAAGAGAACATCCTGAATCATATAAAACAAAATGAAGACAGATATAAGATTCATGTTGCATTACCCGAACAGCTGGTAAATGAGTATGCCATGCATTTCTGTACGAAACAAAAGTATGATGATGCTCTCGACCTTTTACGCTTAAACCTGGAGAATTACAAAGCTCCATACGAAACATATTATTTTTTGGGACAAGTATTCTCAATGAAAGGAAACAAAGATAAAGCAATAAAATCTTATGAAAGGTCCTATGCGATTAAAGAAATTTGGGATGTAAAAGATAAAATTAAACAAATTAAGAATGAATAAATTTGTAGCCAACAACGTATGAAAATAATAGCCGAAACAGTAGCAATTTAAAGGGCTAAAGTCCGCTTCAACTTTCAAGAATAAGCTATGTCAATTAAGAATAACGAAAAAACACAAACCCTTAATACGAAATTGATAACTGCCCTTGCTATTATTTCCATGATAGCAACTAGCTCCTGTCATCAAAAAACACCCGACACATTAAAGCCCAATATTGTTATTATCAACATTGATGATATGGGTTGGAGAGATGTTGGGTTCATGGGAAGCGGCTTTTACGAAACACCTAACATTGATCAGTTGTCAAGCGAAGGCATGGTTTTCACCAATGGTTATGCGGCCTCGTCCAATTGCGCACCCAGCAGAGCCTGTTTAATGACCGGACAATGGACGCCACGTCATGGCATTTACACGGTTAACTCCTCTGAAAGGGGTGATTCAAAAACCCGGAAAATTATACCTGCTAAAAACACAACGACCTTAGCCGAAGAACATGCCATCATTCCTGAATTATTAAGTAAAAATGGTTACAAAACATGTCATGCAGGTAAATGGCATTTAAGCGACAATCCGTTAACGCGTGGCTTTGATGTCAATATTGGAGGTGGACACAATGGCCATCCTAAAAGCTATTATTTCCCCTATCAAAATGTTAAAATTGAAGGAGGTGAAGATGAGTATTTAACCGACCACATCATGCACAGAACGTTGCATTTTGTCGATACTGTTGCTGATCCTTTCTTTCTTTACTACGCTCCTTATGCCGTGCACACGCCCATCCATCCTGTCAAAAGCCTGCTTAAGAAATACCAACAGAAACCAGCCTGGAATGGTCAGGATAATGCCAAATATGCCACCATGGTAGAAAACCTGGATAGAAATATTGGCTTGTTAATAACAAAGTTAAAAGAAAAGGGCCTTTTTGATAATACCCTGATAATTCTTACTTCTGACAATGGAGGCCTCTTTGGCATAACCAATCAGCATCCGTTAAGAGCCGGAAAGGGCAGCTATTACGAAGGTGGTATTCGTGAACCTTTCTTCTTTGTAATGAAAGGTAAAATAAAGGCCAATTCGAAAAACGATATCCCAATTACTCAACTGGATATTTCTCCAACCATCCTGCATTATGCCGGCATCAATTCGGATAAATTGACGTTAGATGGCAGTGATTTATCGCCCGTTTTAGAAGGCCAATCAGAGCAACTGAACCGCCCTTTATATTGGCATTTCCCCATATACCTGGAGGCATATCAAAAGCATAATAATGAAAACCGGGATTCCCTGTTCCGTACACGTCCTGGTTCGGTCATCCGCTATGGCGATTGGAAGTTGCATTATTATTTCGAAAATGACGAAGTTGAACTCTATAACCTGGCGCAGGATATTGGAGAGCGTAATAATCTGGCTCAAACAAACCAGAAAAAAACAGAAGAATTGTTGGGTTACCTGAAAAAATGGTGGAAAGAAACAAACGCTCCAATACCCGGCATGTTGAATCCGGAATATGAAAATTGAAAAAAGAAAGACATATGAATGTACTGAAAATGATTTTGTGCCTGTTAATGCTGCAAGCTTGTTCAACAAGTAAAGATAACCCGGCATTGGAAATACAAGCACTTCCTATTGATGCAAAGGTAGAAGAAGATATTCTTGTGGGACCATCGGCCCTGAATGACCCCAACCGATTTGTGTGGGGGGCGACTGTGGTCAAAGGGAAAGATGGTCGATATCATATGCTTTATAATACCTGGGAATGCGGGGATAGCATTCCTCCGTTTACTAATTCATGGGTTTTACATTCAAAGATTGCGTATGCCACTTCTGATTATCCGGATAAAGACTTTAAGTTTGAAAAAATTGTTCTCAAGGGAAGAGCTTTGGAAGGAGACTCAACCGCCTGGGATGCGCAAGTGGTAAGTAACCCCCATTTGCGACTATTTAATGGAAAGTATTACCTGTACTATATCGGCTCTGTTGACCCCGGGGTTCAACCCGTGGGTACAAAAGGTGAGAATGTCAATAAAAGAAACAGGGTTCAACAAAACTTTAAAATTGGAGTTATTGAATTTGATGATTTTGACAGTCTGGTGGCAGGCAATTTCATAAGGCCCGACGCTCCGCTTCTAAAACCTAGAACACGGGTTAAGGCAAATAATATTGTCAACCCATCGCCGGAAGGTACCCAACCCAAACCTGATAATATTATTGTGGTGAATCCGGCTGTTGTTCAACGTCCTTCGGATGGAAAATATTTACTATACTTTAAAGGAAATATTTATGAACCACATTGGAAAGGTGTCCACGGGATTGCCATTGCCGACTCCCCCACCGGTCCTTTTACAGCAACCGACCAATTTATTTTTGACATCAAACTGGACAATGGAAAATTGGCTTCAGCGGAAGACCCTTTTGTATGGTATCACAAGACTCACAATTGTTTTTATGCTGTACTCAAAGACTTTACAGGCAAAATAACAGAAGGTGAACCAGGGCTTGCTCTACTTCAATCTGAAGATGGTATTGAATGGGTAAAACCTGCCCATCCTTTTTTTATGAAAAAAGAGATTTCATTGAAAGACGATGGAAAAATAAAAGTGCACCGCCTGGAAAGACCTTTTCTTTTAATTGATGAAGATGGTAATCCTCAGGTTTTATATGCCGCATGTTCAATAGGAGATGTCAACAAAAGACAAGATGGTAGTTCGTTTAATGTCCAAATACCTATTCAACTAAAACTGGATAAGTAAACATGTAGCAATTTAGTAACACATAAACGCAGATCGAAATATGAATAAATGGCTTTTATACAATCTGACAGTCGGTTTTACTGTCTATTGGCTTTCTAACCTGATATTGTGGTTTCCATGGAGTGTCAATGCCACATTAGGCATGAGCTTAATGTTAACTGTTTCACCTGTTATCTGGTTCTTCTCCTCATTTTTATGCATTCGCACTTATCCCGGAAAAAATAGCATGGTCGCAGCGGCATACAACAGTTTGATCTTTCTTGTATTGGCCGTTATAATGGACTATATTTTTTTCGGACTTATCAGAAAGGCGATGGAAGACCTGTACCATCCAACTACATTCTATGGTTACGGCTTCGTAGCTTGCCTTCCGTTTATAGTGGTACTTGCATTTAAGAAACGCATAGAAAAACAAAAGCGTGAAAGCTATCCATCTGATTTTATAAAAGCAGGGCTTATCGGATTTGTTTGTTTTAGCCTGTTGACTATGATCATCCTTTTTGACATACAGGTATAGTTATGACCGATATCTCAACAGACAAGTATAACCCAGGTGCATTTCTGTAATAGATATACAACAAGCCGTAATAAGTATACACCAGCTTGTTGTTTTGAACCTATTTTTGCATTGTTCATTATACTATAAAGCTGTACTTTAACATCTTTAGTCTGTTTTAGTTGGGTTTTTTATATCTTAAAATCACAATAATGAAAGTAATTATAACAGGTTCAACAGGAATGGTAGGTAAAGGCGCTCTTTTGGAATGCCTCGATAGTTCGGCCATTGACAAGGTGTTGGTGATTAACCGCAGTACTATTAGTATGCATCACCCCAAGTTGGAAGAAGTTATACATGAGGATTTCACCGATTTCTCGCCTATCAAAGACAAACTGGCTGGCTATGATGCTTGTTTTCATTGCATGGGTATTTCAGTAGTTGGCCTGAACGAAGAACAATACACCAAAATAACCTATACGATGACTAAAGCGCTGGTCGAAACACTTTATAGCCTGAATCCACAAATGGTTTTCAGTTATGTATCCGGCACTGGTACCGATAGTACTGAAAAAGGTCGTGTAATGTGGGCACGTGTTAAAGGAAAAACAGAGAATCTGATTTTGAATAGAGGTTTTAGAGATGCCTATGCTTTCCGCCCAGGCGCTATTTTACCCGAAAAAGGCATCAAGTCAAAAACAGGCTGGTACAATGCGTTTTATGTCATATTTCGCCCGCTCTTTCCGTTAATGCGCCGCATGAAATCAGTGACAACTACTACCAAACTAGGGCAGGCATTGATTAATGTATCGCTAAAGCCTTCGAGCAAAAAAATACTGGAGAACGTGGATATTAATGGCTTAGTTTAGAAGTTTAATTGTTGATGAGTTGAACTGAAAAACTGAGGAATTGAGAAACGGATAAAGGGGTAAACAAAGAATTCGTAACGGTAACTGGAAACAAAAAACGGAATAAGCATGAAAGACATCATACATATAAACAGTATTAGCGAAGTTCATCAGCACATGGGCCTTGCAGCCCCAAAGCATCCTTTGGTTACCATTTACAAGCACGATGAAGTTACACCCAATATGGATTTGGCTCGTAAAACCTTATCGATTGACTTGTACCAGGTAATGTTTAAGGTATGCCCATCAGGCTCTCTCTCCTATGGCCGCAACAACTATGATTACCACGAAGGCACCTTAATATTTATGGCGCCGGGTCAGGTGGTTACTTTTGGCGATAAGCAGGAATGGGATAAAAATGAAGTAAAAGGAGGCTGGTCGCTTAACTTTCATCCCGATTTAATTCGTCGCTCGCACTTGGGGCAACACATCGATGATTACACCTTTTTCTCCTATGAAGTGAATGAGGCGCTTCACCTCTCAGACCAGGAAAAAACAACCATTGGCGAGATACGCGATAAGATCATTCACGAGTACAGCACTAACATTGACAAACACAGCCAGAAGCTGATTATATCGAATATTGAGTTGATGCTGGATTATTGCACCCGTTTTTACGACCGACAATTTTACACACGTGAAAATTTAAATAAAGACACTGTCAGCCGTTTTGAGAAAGTACTGAAAGCATACTATAACACAGGTAAACAATATGAAACCGGCGTACCTTCAGTGAAATACTGCGGTGCAGAACTCAACCTGTCATCCAACTATTTGAGTGATTTACTCAAAAAAGAAACCGGCAAAAATGCGCAGGAACATATCCACCACTTTGTGGTCAACCGGGCGAAAACGACGCTGCTGAACAGTTCCGATTCGGTAAGCCAGGTAGCTTATGCATTGGGTTTTGATTACCCACAACATTTCAGCAAAATATTTAAAAAGAAAACAGGCCTAAGCCCGGCTGAATATAGAAATGTGAACTAAACCTGATTTACATTCTTATTTAAGTAGCAAATAATTTCGGTGCCCTTGCCCAAAGTGCTCTGAACCTGCATTTGGCCGCCAATACTATGCAATAACTCCTGACACAGGAATAAGCCCAAGCCTGTACTGGTTTCACCATTGGTCCCATTGGCAAACTGATTAATACCCTCCTGCTTGTTTAAGGCCTCTAATTGTTCCTGAGACATACCAACGCCTTCATCTTTCACCCTAAGCACAACATGGTCTTTTTCATTTGTCCAGCTAATAAAAACCTGACCTCCTTCGCTGCTAAACTTAATGGCATTACTCACAACATTGCGTAGCAATACCATCAGTATGTTTTTATCTGACACAATATCGATATCCTCCCCCTCAAACAGCAGTGATATATTTTTCTGTCTCCTAAAGGATTGAAACCAATAATCAATTTCATCCATCAAAAACTCCATTGATAATGGCTGATAATCAGGCTTAAGGTTACCATGTACTTTTTTAAACCAAAAAAGCGTATTGTCGATAAACGACAGCATCATATTGGATGATTCTCCTACAGCATGCACCAATTGCAGGTCTGAATTTTCACTGATGGTCGGTGACATTTCCATCAACGATGTCATACTAACAATGCTGCTAAGTGGCGATTTCAAATCGTGACTCAATACCGAAAACAGTTTGTTTTTGACGGCATTGGCCTGCACCAGCTGCTCATTACTCTTAATCAGCTGGGCATTGCTCTTCTGCAACTCCTGTTTCTTTTGCCTGATATTGAGTAACGCACTAAAAACAACCAATGTTAAAAGACCTAATAGAGCTGAGGCAACGACCATACTTACCAATGAATGTTTATCGTTTTTGAGTTCCATCTCCAATAACTGGCTTTTGGTCTTAAGGAGTTCCGTTTCTTTTTCCTGCTTCATTAGCTCAAAGGCTTTTTGCAGGAATGCCATTTCATCTGTCTTTTTGATGTCATAAATACTGTCTTGCAGTTGAGAAGCTGCATCGGAATAAACATAGGCTTTTTCCCAGTGTCTCATTCTAGCCTCCGCTTCAGATAAAAGTTCCAGCGCTTCCAGTTTAATATCATCCTGCTGATATCTATTTGCCAGTTGCTGCGCTTTGCTTAAATATTGTATTGCCAAAGGATAATTATTTTGTGCTTCAGAATAATTGGCTTTTACAAACAGGTAATTAACATGTTCGCGTGGGTATTGGTCAATATCCTTATGCTGTTCAACCAGCTTGAGATAATAAGCTGCTGAATCTAATTGATTGACATCAGTAAGATACCTGGCTTTGTTGCATTGCGTATGCATAACCTGCTTTGAAATATCCATTTGCAGGTAATATTTAAGTGCCTTATCAACATAGTACAAAGCACTATCATGTTCATTTAAAAAGGCGTACGACAATGCTTTGTTATTCATAATACCCCCCTGCATAATAATATCCTCTACCTCAAGAGCCAGTTCATAGGCTTCGTCATAATATTTTATGCCCTGATGAATTTCATCTCTGCTGCGGTAGATATTGGCAATATTAAACAAGACATAGAGTCGTCCACGTTCGTCAGATATTTTCTCTAAATAATCAATACTCTGTTGATAATACCTTAACGCCAGTGTATAGTGCCCGTTATGCCAATACACATTACCTATATTGATTAACGAGCGACCTGTGTACTTATCATCATTTAGCTCACGCGCCAGATTTAAAGAGCGATCGAGGAATATCAAAGCCGAGTCTAACTCCGAAGTATATATTTTATATGCTCCTTTATAGAAATTATACGTCAGCATGCTTCTTGCACTAAGGTCTGACCTTACAAGTTTATCACCTTTTTGAATGTAAACATCACACTTCTCTGGCTCACCCCTCAGGTAATACATGATGCCTAAACTCATCAATGCCTTTACCTGCATTGAGTCTTGCTGATAAACTTCTGAATTGGTCAACAATAAATTGGCGTAGTAAATAGCACTATCAGTATGATTATAATAGTAATGTTCAAGCAAACGCTCGTACACCTCCGACTGATGCCTGGAATGTCCAGCATGCAATCGCCCCTTTAAACTATCAACATTAATCCCTTTTAATTGTAAACCAACCAGAAGCAATAGCACGATGGCTATATTCCTAGTGATTATTTTCCCCATGCTACTGCCTACGCAGGTTTATCCAATTGGTTACCTCATCAGAGTTCGCCAATGCTTGCTAAACACAAGCTTCCTGTTAACGCATTGGGTATACTAGCTGATTAACAACTCTTTTTGCGTCTTTATAATATCATCTTAAAAAAATATAAATTTCACGTTATATAGGCATCCAAATACCTATGCACTTATCACGTATTTTAAGTAATTAAATAACTTCAATTGCGTATATGCTCTTTTGATTGGTGATCATCTAACACCATCACGCTGGTAACGCCGAAGCCTCAACCGAATGATTCTCTTTTGCAGATGCTGGAGTATACCCAAAGAATAGTCCGAGGTATTTTACTCGTTTAATCAGTAATTCATAAACAAGCACACTCCCCAGTAAACTACACAATGTGACTAATACAAATTTAAGCTCAACAGGCAAGTTAATTGGGAGTATAAAAGCTGCCCCTGCATATAAAAAAATCATATGAAGTATATAAACCGGATATGCCGCCTTACTTAAATAACTCAACCATTTACCAGGCTGGTTCAGGTACTTGTATCCAAAACCTAAAACAGCGTAAATCCATGTCATCGTTTCGAATGGATATAAATATTTGGGTGGAAACAGATCAAAAACCAGCAAGCGCAGCATAAACAAGCAACATGCAAAGCCTGCATAAAGCCAGCGCCATTTCAATATACTTTTCCAAAAGCCATTGCCTACGTAGGCCATCACAAAACCAAAGGCAAAAGCCAGTATGCCTAAGTAGAATCCATGCCATGTTAAAGCATACATTTCATAGGATTCAGGACTTACCCAAAGCGTTTCTGCGACCAATAAACCTCCTAATAACAGCACTGAAAAAGGATGACTCATCAGCCTGGTTAAACGCTGATACAAGTTGGTATTAACCTTGACCTTTAAATAATAAAACAAAGGCAACAATAGGATGACGTAAGCGAATATATTACCAAGAAACCATAAATGTCCTCTGCTTAATGCATAACTAAACGGCTGACTATAATGATTTTGCCAAATCAATTCGTGCAAAGGCACCACCAATGCAACACCAGCCACGAAAGGCAGCAATATGCGCCGGCTTCGCTCACCAATAAGTTGCTTCCACGAACGTTTGCGAATGGCAAAACATACTCCCATGCCCGATACCAAAAACAGTAGCGGAATACGCCACACATTCATCATTGACATGGGAATCCATAGCCATTCTAAGGACTCGTTACTCTGGATAAATCTAATTAATATGCCCCAGGGCTGAAAAACAATGGCAGCATGGTAAATGAGTAACAAACCGATGGCAATCACGCGCA
This sequence comes from Carboxylicivirga litoralis, assembly GCF_025499605.1. Lineage (GTDB taxonomy): Bacteria > Bacteroidota > Bacteroidia > Bacteroidales > Marinilabiliaceae > Carboxylicivirga > Carboxylicivirga litoralis. The sequence goes on from NZ_JAFMVC010000001.1 coordinate 285,431, forward strand.
ACCAATCAATATCGTATCTTCTTTCTGTTGTTTCCATGAGCTTGAAATGAAGGTTTTATATTGCAATCATTATTTTAATAAAGCGGCCACTTTTGGTCGATTCTCTTCTAAAAACTGATAGTCTAAACGAAGACCAAAAACACCTAAATCGCGATTTAGCTGCTCATAGATAGGTTTTACCTCATTAAACGGACCAGAAACAGCCTGGTAGGCGTTAGACCCATAAGCATCCACCATTGATTTATCAGCACCGTGCTGCAACAGGCATTTTACAATTTCGGTGCGGCAAAAAAAGGCGGCGACATGCAAGGCTGTTGAACCTTCTTTGTTTTTAATGTTCAAATCAGCTTTGGCTTCAATCAAAGCCTTGGCCACCTCAACCTTATTAAAAGTAGCAGCGGTGATTAAAGGTGTTGAACCATACTGATCTTTTTGGTTCAGATCGGTTCCTGCTTTTATATGGTATTTAATGGAATTGACATCGCCCATAAAAGCGGCTGCATGTATATCCATAACATTAGAAGGCTTAGGCTCCTGATTAACCTGTTTTTCGGTTTGTGCTTTTGTACCACACGCACACATAATAATTAAGCTTAGTGTAAACATTGCTGACATCTTCATTACCTTATTCATTTTTGACGTTTTCATAGCTATTAATTTTAACTCCAATTGCGGAGTGGTTTGTAATTGTATTTCGATGATGTAAAGTTGCATCAATTGATGACGCATGACCTATTAAGCATGTAGCCAAGAACATAAAGAATCGATATGTGATATAAATTATGACGCATCTGTGTAAAATATGATGCAGTTGAACGTATTTTCGCGAATTGAAGCCTCCAGATTCTACTCCATTCTCTAACTATAAATTTGTATCTTCAACAACTGAAAACACAAGCATTATCACCATTTATGAACAAGGCATTTAGCAAGCAACTGAAGGAAATCATCCTTAAAAACATATCCAACGAACAGTTTGGTGTTTCTGAATTAGCATCTGAAGTTGGGATGAGTCGCTCCAACTTATTACGCCGCATTCAAAAAGAAGACAATTGCTCAGCCAGTCAGTTTATAAGAAAAATACGTCTCGAAGAAGCCACCACCATACTTCAGCATGAAGACAAAACGGTTTCGGAAGTGGCATTTATGGTGGGATTTAACAGCATATCCTATTTTATCAAATGCTTCAGAGAACACTATGGTTATCCTCCCGGTGAAATGGGACGACAACCAATTGAAAAGGAAATTCCTGATGAAAAAGAAACGCAACACACAAAACCGATAACAAAGTACATCCTATGGGCATCGGCAGTGCTTATTATTCTGGCAGTAGCATTGGGCATCATCTTATCAACCACCAAAACAACACCGGTATTAGAAAAATCAATCGCCGTTCTGCCCTTTAAAAACGACAGTGATGATGCGAATAATGTGTATGTGATCAATGGTGTGATGGAATCGATTTTGAACAACCTGCAATCACTAAAGGGATTAAAAGTAATCAGTCGAACATCGGTTGAGAAATACCGGCATTCGAACCTGAGCATTCCCGAGATAGCCAAGGAGCTGAATGTAAGCTACATTGTTGAAGGCAGTGGACAAAAAGTGGGTAACCAGATTCTGTTGAGCGTTCAGCTGATTGAAGGAGAACGAGATAATCATCTTTGGTCGGAGCAATACAACCGACAAATTGAAGACATCTTCCAGATACAACAAGAGGTAGCCCAGGAAATTGCCAGCTCGGTACAGATAGCGATTGCCCCCGATGAGCAGGAACGCATTCAAAAGAAACCAACCCAAAATCTGCTTGCCTACGATTACTTTTTAAAAGGTGTAGAACAGCTTAATAAAGAAACTGAAGAAGGCCTGGTTAAAGGCATTCCACTGGTTAGAAAAGCGGTTGAAGAGGATGAACAGTTTGCCCTGGCCCATGCCGTTTTATCCATTGCCTATTACTACCACGATTTATTAGCTCCCGGAAATAAATATACCGACTCCCTTATTTACTTTGCCGACAAAGCATTGCTTTACGACCCAACGCTACCTCAAGCATTAACAGGTAAGGCACTCTACTACCTTCAGGTCAATAATTACAAGCAAGCTATTGAATACCTGGAAACAGCCTTGCAGTATAATCCAAACTCGGCTATTGTTATCAACTCTTTGTCGGATATTTACACCAATTATGTGCCCGACACAGAGAAGTACCTCGAATATGCCTTGCGAGGCATCAGCCTCGATATCAACTCACACGATGCCAACACAGCCAGCTACATTTACCTGCATCTTAGCAATGCCCTGGTTCAAAATGGCTTTGTTGATGAAGCCATCATCAGCATCAACAAATCCTTAGATTATTACCCCGGAAACTTATTCTCAGAATATGTGAAAGCCTACATTATGTATGCTAAAAACAAAGATTTAAACGAAACGCGACAACTCTTAATAGATGCCCTGGCTAAGGATTCGACGCGCTTTGATATTATGCAGGAAGTAGGCAATGTTTATTACTATCAGCGCAACTGGGAAACGGCGGCCAGGTATTTCGACCAGTTTCTGGAAATACGAGATTATTTGAACTCCAACGCGTTTGCTCACAAAGACCTTGAGATGGCCTATGTGTACAAACAATTGGGGCAGCACGATAAAGAGCAAAAACTGTTCAAGCAGTTTAAAAACCTGATGGAACACGAGCAATCGGTTTTTCAGTATTTATTTAAGGCCAGCTATTATGCTTACCTGGGAGAGGAGGAGCAATCAATAAAAAACCTTGAGCTGTTCACTCAAGGTAATAATATCCAATTGTGGGTGCCTTTATTCACGCCTCTCGACCCCATGGTTGACAGCTTCAAAAATAAACCTGAATTCATTGAGGTGATGAACCGAATGGAAGCCCGGTTCTGGCAAAAGCACCAGCGACTCAAAAAGAAGCTTGAGCAAGAGAATTTATTGCAGGTTATTCAAGCCTCCTGAACATACGAAGCAAATGCGAAGACTGTTCAGCGAGATGTTCCCTGGAGTCAGTGAACGATAACTTTATTGTTACTGGGCCTCCTCTTTGCTTAGCGTCAATGCCATATCGTCAGCACGCAACACCACCAATGAAGATGAGAATCGCTGTACCCGCCAGCGGTCATTGAGCACAATCAGTGCACTCTTACCAAATGCTAACGACACATAGAGGTCTTCGTTTTTCTCTCGGTCATAATTATCATCCAAATCGTCATAATCAGGATCATAATCATCATCGCTATCATAAAACAAGCTATAAGCGCCGTTGTAGGCATTCCACATCTCGCTCAAATCCGCTCGACTTTGAGCATTCACCATTCCTACTTCCGAAAACTGAAGCTGCACCTCGGTAATGTCGATACTGTTTCGCGTTAACGCATGCTGAAGGCTTACCTGCCAGCTTCCGTTTTTTAATGATTCAGACAATAGGTCTTTGTCTGATGGCACATCTGAATCGGAGCAACCAACTAAGCAGCTGACACATAATCCAAATACCAATGTAATAATCCCTTTCCTATTCATAGTATGAAGTTTTTATGGAAAATTACTACACTCATATTGAGTTAATATTAGCCATATATTAGCTGTGTATTAAAAAACAGCCCCCGCCTGACTTATACCGATTAGTTAATGACCTTAGCCTTAAAAAGACTAACATTTAACGCTGTCATTAATCTCCCGACTAAAGCGCTGAACAAGTTAACGGCATTACAGGGAAATCCCCTTAACTAATTTAACCACCTCACCCGCCAAAGCTACTCTTTACCCATATTATTGTTTAATATATTGATTTACATACGTCGCTCAAGCCGCGAAGGCTCAAACTTTTTCCTCGATGAAAAAGTTAGCAAAAAATCATTGACTACAATATTCAGCGACCCATAACGATACGCTTCGGTGAAAATTTAATGACTCACAGCTTCGGTTCCAAATTTTCTTTTCCTTCGCTTAATCTATGGGTACCCCGCTTAAAATATTGAGGTCAGGGTTCCTGCATACCTGATATTCGTCCTAATCGAAACGTAGTTTCGAACGATTGAAAGCCAGTGATAAGAGTGGATATTGCGAATTGGAACAAAGTGGAAATCGTGAATACATATAAAACGAACACTAATGAACAAATGACGGCTTTGACGAAGGAAAAGGTAAGTCTGAAGCAATAAATCCATCTCTGGTGCGCAGCAATCACCTCTTTCAATCAAATTTTGCATCCTTTTTAAAAAGGATGTGCCTGCCCGGCACTGAGGGCTAAAGATAAGTAAGTTGTATTTTAATACTTAACAATAAAGCGTATAAAGAGTAGTGAAATTCAGGGGAGAAAAAAGCTGACCCCGAGGCAAGCCTCAGGGAATCATATTAATTTAAACACCCGATAATGACATAGTACAGTATAAGAACTGGTGTAACGACCAATGACGCTTTCTATTCATCAATAAAAACAATCTATTCGTCAAACAAAAAGTACTCTCAGGCGCATGCCACCAACAATGCTGACATTTGTCATTTTTTCAAATGCAATCACAAGAGTAAGTTTATGATAAGTATTATGAAATAATCCGCCGGCAGGTCATCAACCGCGTGTTTGCAGACCCGATTGGAAGATGTGGCCGGCGGACTTTCGCAATATAAAACTAAATCGGTAAAAAGAAAGTTGACCATTGGGTATTAATTAATACCAGGCACTAACACAGGGACAGGAGTTAAATATGCAAAACAATAACCAACAAGCTTTTTTACTGATAAAATACAAATTGATATGGCAGTAAAATACAAAGTCATAGAAAGAGGGCAACCAGGTGTTGCGGGTGGAGGCGAAAAAAAATACTATGCCAATGCTGTAAGCAATGGTGAGCTAAGCCTTGAGAAACTAACAAAACGAATCGAAAAAATTAGTACTGTAGGCGGCGCCGATATCAGAGCTGTATTGTATTCACTAGTTGATGTGATGCAAGATGGCCTTGAGGAAGGTGCTATTGTGCGTTTAGGCGATTTAGGCAGCCTGCGCATCAGTATTAGTAGTAATGGCGAAAGCAAAGAGGAAGACATAACAGCACATTCCATTAAATCGTCGAAATGCATTTTTACACCAGGCAAAGAGCTGAAGAAAATGCTAAAAAATATAGAATACCAAAAGGCAGAATAATTTGTCATTTCTCCTGTCCTTAAAAAAAACGTGCCTATGTTTTTGCAAAAACGTAGGCACGTTTTACTAAAAACATGCTTACGTTTTGATCAAAACATAAGCATGTTTTTTTAGCCCCATCGTTAACATTGATTATCAACAACTTACAAAGCGTGCAAAAATGGTAGTTTTTTAGCTATTTCCAGGGTCAAAAACAATCGATAAAACCGCTAAACCTCTGTGTTAATCGACATCATCTATGCTTCCTTTTTATTTCTGGCTTAGACACCATCGCCACACAAAAACTCACTTGTTTAGGGAATAAAATTCTATTTCAGAAGCACTAATCAGGAAAGAGCCTTGCCACGCATAACTTAGAAAATAGAACCGACATAAGATATATACAGGAATGGCCTGGTCATGATTCGATTAAAACCAAACCGCGCTATGCACATATAACCAGAAGTTTAACATTTACCGACCTCTTAAACGATATGCTATATTATTTTTTATATTTTCGTTTGTAATAGATATGTACTAGTACATTTATATAAACGTTAGCGACAACCTTGAAACCTAACAATTACAGATGAATAAACTTAAAACATTATTTAGTTCAAATATTCCGATTGACTGTCATATTTTAAAAGGTAGATTAGAACGTGAAGGTTTAAATTGTTTTGTATTTGATGAAAATATAGTTTGGGTAAATCCTTTTAAAGCAGTTGCAATTGGAGGAGTTAAATTAAAAGTTCCTTCAGACCAATTTGAACTCGCAGAAAAAATATTAGAACAAATAAAGAAAGGCAATTTGTTTGATAAAAATGGAGAATATGAAATAGCATCAATTTTAAATTTGGAATTTGAAAAGCAAACAGAAATTTTAAGAATAAAATCTGACATTCGTAAAAATCCAGCTTTACTTATTAAGCCAATAAAAATTAAATCAACAATTCTAAGTCGAAACGACATTGGCTTAATAATTGATTCTGAAAAGGATTTTCAAACTTTAACTAATAAAAAGTTTAAATTCACTTGGAAAGATTTCTTTTATGAATTATTAGATTTTGATGGAGATGTTTTTAAATATCTAAAACCTAGGCCAGTCGAATATTATTTAGATAAAGAAATTGTAGATAATTATACATCTAAAAGTACATCCGATGCTGCTGTAATTTGTCCTAATTGTAAATCAAATAATACAAAGAATGGTTATGCAATAGATTATAAATGGGATATATTGTATTTGATTTTATCCTTGCTAATTGCTACCCCATTTCCCTTGTTTAGAAAGAAAACTCATTGTTTTGATTGTGGCTACGATTTTAAGAGACAAAAGGCAGCCGCTAACAATGGCTAATAAAGCATAAGTGAGCCGGCTAATTTTGGTTGGTTTGTAGCCTCGGCGACCAGCGCCAAGCAAAAACAGTACAGAACAGATAATGAATACTACAAAAAATAATAAAAATGGAACACTAAGAGGAATGTCATTAATAATCATTCTCTTAATGATTGTTTTGTCATGCTCAAGAAAAAGCGACTCTACCAAATCAGTTGAATATTTGCTTTCTGACACTCTAAATCTAAGGTTAACTAATATTGAGATTCAAATAGATTCTATGAATTCAGGAATCTCAAGAAACCTAAGAGAAATCTTACCATTGAGAGATTCAATAGAGGTAAACTTCAACGAATACTTTGACAAGACTCCAGTAATTTTAGTCCATAACAATAAGCATTTTTACCAAGATACACTTCAGACAACGGGAGGTATGGGATGGTCTTCTGCAGTAAAATTTAAGAGAAGTGAAGTACAAAACACCTTTGACTTAAGAATTGCAGGTAAAAGATATGTTTTCAAAGAATCAAATGTTTATAACTTCATTCACATTTTTTATCATAGTGAAAAGGGACTTGAAATAGTTTATACTAACAAAGGATATATATACGATTAACAAAAAATACCAGGCGCAAACCGCAATAGCGCATAGCAGAGTCAGTAGGATTTGATTGAGCGGTAGCCTTACCTGTGTTTCTTAAAACGGCAGATAAACACCCAGAAGCATGCATAAATCAATCATTTTATAAATTCTTGTAACATTTTTCATGCACTACGTATGCAATCACAGCACACATTATCCGAATAGTTCAATATAAGTAGCATGAAACTTTTTTTTACGCTTTCTCTCGTTTTATTGTCTTGCCTGGCCAATAGCCAGAACAAAGAGCTTAAAATTGCCTACAACTATATCAATCACGCCAAGCCCAATACCTATATGATGGAATTGGTCGCCAACAACGAACAGGTTTTTAGTTATACGATACGACTCACCAAAAGTGGAGCAGGCAAACGCGCTACCTACAAACAAACCACTGATTCGACTAAGTTATTTAAAGACTATACTAACAACTACTTTGTTTACGAAGAGCGCCTGGGACGTGATTACCATGTGATAGAGGAAGAGCTCAAACTGTTTAAATGGAACGAAGTAGGACAACGCGACACCATATTAGGCTACCCGTGCAAAACAGCTTTCGCCGAATTCCGTGGTCGTGAGTACCAGGCTTTTTACACCACCGAACTGCCTTTTACAGCTGCTCCGTGGAAATTACACGGACTACCGGGTGTTGTACTACGGGTGATGACAACTGATGATGTATTGGTGCTTGAAGCACAAGCGGTAGACATAACGGATAATTCAAATATCGTCTACAACCCCTTCAGCAACTACGAGGCTATTTCGTACGATGATTTTTGCAAGCACTACAAAAACTATCGCAAAGAGGTGATTAAAAAACGACACCAACGTGCCAAACAACAAAACCGTCCAGCGCCTAAAAACGATAAAGCACCCCGCATCGAAGTGATTATACCTGAAAACCGGTTTATTTTAAACGATTAGGCAAAACAAAGTCTTCGGATACAATTTAACGTACGCAAGCCATTTCGCTGAGAGGCAACCCATGGCAATCGCATTTAAAATTAAAGAAGTGTTTTGCTCGCGCTATACCGACATAAGCAACGCAGTTTGGGACCCATTGGCATAAACGGAGGGGAGAAAAATTTGATACCCAGCTGTCAGTCTTTAAATTTTTCCCGTAGTGATGTCATAATGGGTAAACGAGTGATTAAGTCGGCGGCCTTTTTCTCCCTTTTTTGGGCTGTAGGCAAAAAGGGGAAGCCTCAACGGCTTGAGTTGAAAAGACAATTTCTTAAATGCGATTGCCGTGAGAGGCAACCGTCTTTTAGTGTTAAAAAACAATTGTTAATTTTAATGCCATCGTTTACAGGCATTATCGTTTAATAATTGATAACACAAACCATGGCAACACTATCCTTCACACCCATTGGCACTATATACACCCCTCACACCACACTTCAAAATATGCCTATTCAACCACTAGGTGCAAAAGGCATTCGTGGAAAAATAGTTTTGAACAAAGCATTTGTTGAAGGACTCAAAGACCTGGAAGGCTTTTCGCACATAACCATCCTCTATCATCTCCATAAAGCAGAAGATTACAGTCTTTTAGTCACGCCATTTATGGATACTGAGAAACGTGGCTTATTCGCCACGCGTGCTCCTAAGCGGCCCAACCCTATTGGAATTTCTACCGTTCAATTAATTGCCGTTAACAACAACGAGTTAATCATTGAAGATGTCGATATGCTTAATGAAACACCCTTGCTCGATATAAAACCCTTCTTTTCAAAATTCGACAATCGGGATGGTTCAAAATCGGGATGGCTTGATGATTTATGGAATGAACAAAAAAAACATACCAAATCGGACGGACGGTTTGCTTAATCGAAAGAACAACTGTTTCTATTTTGCATTATCCCTTTTTTTACGCATTTTTGACACTCAATCAATTAACTGATTAAAGTGAATTATCCGCGCATCATAAAAGGATACCGCTGCTTATACGAATGCCTCATGTTCTATAAGCTCAATTTCTAATGCAGTTAGCTCAACTGTAGCCCCATCTTTTTTTGTTAAAATTGACAACCCATGTTGTTTATGTTATTGTTGTATAACAAGCCTTTAATTCGATTATCATGGCAAAATCAAACATAACTAAAGGTCGCCCCGATCCGAATGGAGCCGGCCTGCCTACCATTAAAGAAATTCTTGGAAAGAAAGATACTGTAAAAGATGCCGAAAGAGCTGCATCAGCAGAAGGTAACTTTTACCAGCCTTTGGGCGATAAATTAGGTCCGGGAATGAATCCACGAATCCAGCGCCTGCGAAAGCTGAGCTTTGAAGCTGAGCCAAGCATTTCTATTGAAAGAGCGCTTCACCAAACAGCCTTCTACAAAGAGCACTACGGCAAATATTCAATCCCCGTTTTGCGCGCATTAACCTTTTTAGATCATTGCCAAAAGAAAACCCTTTACATGGGCGATGATGAATTGATTGTAGGCGAGCGCGGCCCTTATCCCAAAGCCGTGCCTACATTCCCCGAATTAACCTGCCATAGCGTGGAAGATTTTCATGTACTTAACACACGCGACCAGCAACGCTATATCACCAGCCAGGAGGACATTGACATTTACGAGCGTGAAGTCATTCCGTATTGGCAAGGACGCACCCAACGTGAGCGCATCTTCAACCATGTGCCCGAAGAATGGAAACGCGCCTACGAAGCCGGCTTGTTCACCGAATTTATGGAACAGCGGGCACCCGGCCACACCTGTCTCGATGGTAAAATCTATAAAAAGGGAATGCTTGATTTTAAAAAAGACATTAAAGCACACCTTGACGCGTTAGATTACCTCCACGACCCGGAAGCCAATAACAAGGCCGAAGAATTGAAAGCCATGGCTATTTCCTGCGATGCGGTGATAGTATTTGCTGAGCGTCATGCCAAACTGGTTGAAGAAAAGGCCAAGGCAGAAACTGATGCCAAACGAAAAGCCGAGCTGTTAAAGATAGCCGAAGTGTGTCGCTGGGTACCCGCCAATGCGCCACGTAACCTGCACGAAGCCATTCAGATGTATTGGTTTGTTCACCTGGGAACCATCACCGAACTCAACGGTTGGGATGCCATGAACCCAGGCCATTTCGACCAGCACCTGGCACCTTTCTACGAAAAAGAAATTGCCGAAGGAACCATCACACGCGATGAAGCCAAAGAGCTTATCAGCTGCCTATGGATTAAAGTTAATAACCAAACGGCACCGCCCAAAGTAGGTATCACTGCCAAAGAAAGTGGCACGTACAACGATTTCACCAACATCAACATTGGTGGCGTAAAAGCCGATGGTTCCGATGGTGTCAGCGAGGTATCTTACATGATGCTCGAGGTGGTGGAAGAGTTGCATTTACTGCAACCTGGCTCGTCGGTTCACATCAGCCATGTAACACCCGATAAATTTCTGAATGCCGCCTGCAAAGTGATCCGTCAGGGGCACGGTTATCCATCCGTCTTCAGCCCGGAAACCTACATCACAGAACTGCTGGCTCAAGGAAAATCATTGAAAGATGCCCGCGAAGGAGGCTGCAGTGGCTGTATCGAAGTAGGTGCTTTTGGCAAGGAAGCCTATGTACTAACCGGCTACCTGAATGTTCCGAAAATATTGGAAGTGACCCTTAACAATGGTATCGACCCCGTAACAGGTAAACTCGCTGGTTGTAAAACTGGTGACCCACGCAGCTTTAAAAGCTATGATGAATTGTACGCCGCTTTTATAAAGCAGTTGGAATTTATTGTTGACCAAAAGATGCGTGTTAGCAACTACATCGATACCATGTTTGCCAAATATGCCCCGGCCCCTTTCCTATCGGTGGTTATTGATGATTGCATCAGCAAAGGACGTGATTATTACAACAGTGGCCCTCGCTACAACACCAACTATATTCAGTGCACAGGCTTGGGTACAGTAACCGACAGCTTAGCAACAATTAAACATCATGTTTTTGAGAAGCAGACGTTTGGTATGGAGCGTATTTTAACAGCTGTTGCCAATAACTTTGATGGTGATGAAATACTGCGACAGACCATTGTGAACCGCACCCCATTCTTTGGCAACGACAACGACTATGCCGATGATATTGCCTTAAAAGTATACGATGATTTAGTAAAAACCATTGATGGCAAACCGAATATTAAAGGTGGAAAATATCATTTAAACATGTTATCAACGACTTGTCACGTATATTTTGGCAAAGTAATGGGAGCCACACCTAATGGTCGTTTGGCTGGTAAATCCATTTCTGATGGAACGTCTCCTTCGCACGGCTGCGATGTGAATGGTCCTTCGGCAGTTATTCGTTCGCTCACCAAACTGGATCACACACGCTCAGGCGGAACTTTACTGAACATGCGTTTCTTGCCAAGTCTGCTCAAGCGCGATGAAGATGTGGCCAAGATGGGTCAACTCATTCGTAGTTATTTCACCATGGGAGGGCATCATGTGCAGTTTAATATTGTGGACACGGCGACGCTTCGTGCCGCGCAGGAAAACCCGGAAGATTACAAGGATTTATTAGTGCGCATGGCCGGTTACAGCGATTATTTTAACGATATGAATGCCGATTTACAGCAGGAAGTGATTGATCGAACGGAGAATGAATCGTTTTAATTCACATAACCACCTCCCCTCGCTATAAGCGAGGTACTCCTCCTTAAAGGAGGAGAGTTGATTGGCAAGATGTCAATAATTATTCAAACATCTGAATTACAGATTGTAAATCACTCCCCTCCAATTTTAGGAGGGGTGCCGTAGGCGGGGAGGTAAAAACGATTAAACTCTTTGTTTTAAAAAATAATACCACTTAACAATTAATCTTCTTAACAAAACCTAAGTAAGCAATGGTAACTCCCTCTTTAATATTCGATATAAAACGCTATGCCATTAACGATGGTCCGGGCATACGCATCACCATCTTTCTAAAGGGTTGTCCGTTGCGCTGCAGGTGGTGTCACAATCCCGAAAGTCAGAGCAAACTACAGCAGAAAATGTACAATAACAGCAAGTGCATTGCCTGCGAAGAGTGCGTAAAACAGTGTCCAGAGAATGCCTTGTCGCTTGCGCCTGATGGCATTGTAACCAATATTGAAAACTGCAAGTTATGTGGCATCTGTGCCGACGTTTGCCCAACCCTAGCCATTGAGATGACTGGCAAAGTGATGAGCACCGAAGAAATGATGACGCAAATTAAAAAGGAAACCATGCTGATGGATAAATCAGAAGGAGGCGTTACTTTTTCGGGTGGCGAACCTTTGCTTCATCATGAGTTTTTGATTCCTCTGCTGGATGCCTGTGGCAAAGAAGGCATCCACCGCTGCGTAGATACAACTGGCTATGCCAGCCCCGAAATATTGATGGAAGTAGCTAAGCGAACCGAGCATTTTTTATATGATTTGAAAATGATGGATTCGGTTAAACATCAAAAATGGACTGGCATGCCCAACGAGAATATTATTAAAAACTTAAAAATGCTGGCTAAAACCGGTGTTGATATCAATATCCGCATACCGCTCATTAAGGGAGTCAACGATGATGATTGGAACATTCATGAATCGGCCAAGCTATTGGCTGATTTAAATGGAGAAAAGCCAATGGTTAACCTACTTCCTTTTCATAACATCGCCGAAAAAAAATATACAAAGCTAGGTGAAGCCTATGATAAAGGCCAAATGGAAGCACCATCACCAGAACGTATGCAGGAGATTATAGATATTTTTGAGTCTTATGGTATAAATGCCATTATTGGGGGATAACGAAAGGGTAGCTTGTGCGTATCACTCCCTCAAAACAATACGGATGTCATCTTTATTTGTGAACAACCAATAGAGATGACATCCGTTAAAGTTCATTTCTGATTTTTAACTACTCTTTAATAAACTTCTTATAATGCTCGTAACGTTCAAAAATTTGCTGTACATAGGTGTAAGGCTCTGTGCCTCTTAGATAACCATGCTTAACGACTGGATCATTAAAATTTTTAGGGTAACGCAATGCCAGTATCATCTTCTCCACGTTCTCATCCCAAACATCCGGATTCAAATTATACTTTCTGGCCAAAGCACGTGCATCTGTTACATGACCATGACCACAATTATAGGACGCCAAAGTAAATTTAATTTTCTGAATAGGATCGCTCACATCATCGTAATAGCCAATTATTCGTGAAAGATAACGAACACCACCATCCATGCTTTGTTGGGGGTTGCTGCGCCAATGAACGCCTAACTCTTTGGCGGTGGCGGGCATCATCTGCATCAAGCCAACCGCCCCGGCCCAAGACACGGCCGATGGGTTAAACTTCGACTCTTGATAGACTTGTGATGCTAACAAACGCCAATCCCAATCAATCTTTTTCGCCTCTTCTTTTATCAGATCGTCGTATTTACTTATCTGGTTATGCTTCAGGCTATAGAAATCACTTTTTACCCGACGACGATAATCTTTTTTGTTTTTATAGTACTTGTTATAGATGACATAATACTCACTTTTCTTTTTATACGCCGTCAGCCACTTATTAATTTCTTTCAATAGTTTAGGCGACGTTTTTCGAACTACCCAAGCCATATTTTGGGTGGTACTAACCGGTACGTCAATATTTAAAATAGGATAATACGAAGCCATCAGTGTGGCAATATTTAAATCAGCTACCGTTTGTTTCACACGACCATCGGCTACCATTTCAATAATTTCTTCCGTTGTTAATTCGCCAGACAATGTATCGATAAATATCTCTCCACCAATCTCATCAGCCAGGTTCTTTAATCGCTGATGGTATGATGAATGCACGCGCACAGACACTGTATCTCCCATCAATTCAATGGCATCATGCAGCAAAGCATCTTCTATTTCTTTCCAATGAAGGTCGAACCATTTATCGGGCATTTTCTGCACCAGTACTTGTCGGCTCGTATAAAGAGGCTCAGTAAAACTGACAAATTCTTTACGCTTCCGGGTTTCAGTAATGCCGTGAGCCACCAAATCAACATCACCCCGATTGAGGTAATAAAACAGGCTATCGATACTGCCTACTATTTGCAAGTCAATTTTTAATTCTTTGGCTTTGGCAAACTTCTCCAATAGTTCATACTCAAAACCCATTGGTCGCCCTTTATACAGAAAATAACTGGTTCCACTATAGGTGGTCAGCACCTTTAGTACTCCATCTTCTTTTATCTCCTCCCAGTCTTTCTCATATGAAAATAAACTCCCGGTAATATCATCAGCAACCTCATCTATTGCCTCTTCCTGATTGCTTTCCTGATTGTTATCCTCATTATTTCCACAAGCAACAAACATCAGTACAAATACCAATGTTAGTAGAACATTATACCATTTCATGCATGTTGGTTTAGGTCGTTAATAGTTCTTAAAAATATTATTTCTTTACAAATCAGCCAATTTCAAGACATAAAATCAGCATCTAAACGAACTGCGTTGACAATAAAACCACTGCTCCATCGTTTTTTATGTGTCTAATAATTATTTATTTTTGGTTCTTTATAAAAATTCGGACCTGATGCCCATTAAAGCAGACTTCAAATACCTTATATACTTTTTTGTAATCTCTACTGCCCTAAGCGGATGTATTGGAGGCAGCAAACTTGGAAATGCCAATAAAGCTTACCTCATTGGTGAATATGACCGAGCTGCCGTGCAGTTTAAGAAGGCCTACCGTAGAGAGAAACAGCGTTACACAAAAGGTGAAATCTCCTATTACCTTGGAGAATGTTACCGCAAAACAAACAAACCCAGGAAAGCACATTCGCAATACAAAAGAGCTGTTCGTTATAATTACGAAATGGCAGATGCTGGTCTTTATCTAGGCGATTGTTTGTTGGCTTCTCAAAAATATGAGGACGCCATTGAAGCCTACGAAGCCTACCTGGAAAAAGAGCCACTGGATAAACGTGCTCATAACGGCATTGCATCGTGTAAGCTGGCTATGAACGACTCCATTAGAACACGTTATACTGTTGAGAAAATTAAAAAGCTAAACAATACGCGATACAGCGATTTTTCACCGGGTTATGCCAGTACCGACTACGACCAAATCTATTTCTCATCGATGCGCACCGAAAAGAAAAAGCGCAAGAAGAGCCGAATAACAGGCCAGGGAGGTTCGAATATTTACATGGCTAAGATTGATGCCAAAGGCGAATGGACCGATCCTGAGTTACTGGACGAAACCATCAACACACAATTTGACGAAGGCAGTGCCACCATGTCGGCCGATGGGAAAGAAATGTATTTTACCCGCTGTCGCTATGATAATGAGCAAGCTCGAAGTGCAGAAATGTTTTTGGTCAGTCGTTCGGGCGGCAAATGGGGCGAACCTGCACAGATTGAGATTGCAGATAGTTTGCTTGTAGCCCACCCGGCTATCTCACCCGATGGTGAAACATTGTATTTTGTAAGTGACATGCCAGGTGGACAAGGTGGTAAAGACATCTGGAAAACTAAAAAAGGTGGCGAAGGAGGCTGGGGCGAACCAGTTAATATGGGCAGTGTCATCAACACGGCCGGTGATGAAATGTTTCCTTCCGTGCGCCTTGATGGCTCTATCTACTTTAGTTCTGACGCACATATTGGCTACGGTGGTTTAGATATTTACCGTGCTGTGTTTAACGAAGAAAAGCAAGACTGGGAAGTGCATAACCTAGGACATCCTATCAACAGTGAAGGTGATGATTTTGGCATTGCTTTTAAAGGCCTGGAAGAAGCAGGCATATTCAGCTCATCGCGAGGCAGCTCCAAAGGGGTTGATAATCTGTATGAATTTAGTTTACCAAAACTTGAGTTCAGTATGAAAGGCCAGGTGTACAGCCAGAAAACGGATGAACCAATCACGGATGCCTATTTACGTTTGATTGGAACGGATGGCACCAATGTCAAGCTCAACATACGAAACGATGGTAGTTTTGGTGCTAAGCTGGCTCCACGCACCGAATATGTATTTATGGTGGCTTCAAAAGGTTACTTTAACTACAAACATAAGCTATCGACCATAGGATTGGCCGACAATAAGGAATTTGACTTTGAAGTAGGCATGATGCCTATGGAAGACGCCATCGTTCTGAAAAACATTCATTTTGCCAAGGATGACCCGGAATTGAACCATGATGCACAGCAGGAATTGAACCGTTTAGCAGCCATCTTAGGCATGAACAAAGAAATTGTATTGGAGATTGTGGCCCATGCTTCAGGCGAAGGCTCCAATTCGCAGGCCGTGGTTCTATCACAAAAAAGAGCACAGGCTGTTATGGATTACCTGATGGACAAAGGCATTACTACTGAACGCTTATCAGCTAAAGGTGTTGGAGATTCCGAACCAATAACTGTCACTAAACGTCAAGCTAAGAAATATAAGTTCTTAGATGAAGGTGATGAATTATCGCAGCGTTTTATCAAGCAAATAAGAGGTAATTCTAACAAAGAGGCGGCGCACAATTTAAACAGGCGTATTGAATTTAGAATTAAGGAGTGAAATTTCAGTTGCCAGAGGCTAGTTTCTAATGGCTAGCAACTAATTTCTTAACCAGAATAACCATTGGCTCCGACAGATAAGTTATTCCAAAGCTCCACAACACAATACCTACTAGTAGGTAAAGCAGAAACTTTCGCGTATTATCAAGCAGAGTCATGCCAATAATCAAGGCGATAAAGGGGCCCAGCAAACCAGTTACCATCAATCCTAAACCATGAACCCCATATTTTTCCATCCAGGTGGAGAACTTGGCTTTCTTCGCTTCAAAAGTCTTAGTGCCATATTTCTTCATCAGCCACTTACGAAACGGTTCGCCTGAAAAATAAACCAGTAAAGCCGAAGAAACAGCGCCTAATGAAACCAACGATGCCGTCATCCAAGGTTTCAGACCAAAAGCAATGCCAACGGGAATTCCTTTCCAGATACCTGATGCTCCGGCTAAATAAACGGCGACATATTTTCCTATTTCTTCCATGGCGATTTATAAATGGCTGCAATGATAGTAAAAAATTACCGCCTCGCCTGATGTGCTGCTAATTTACTTGTACCTCATCGGCAAATATCCACGAAGGAAGACCAACAGCATGATGCCAGTCCGGAGCTACCTTCATATTTTCAGCTTCTATTCTGATATACCTGGCTTTCGTTTTCGGAAAGGATACACTAAATAGTTGGGTATCGTTTATTTTGCTGTCCTTTTTTAATGGCCGGCGATTAATGGCTTTTCCTAAGGCATTGTAATGAATCCCATCGGTCGATGCAGAATACTTAACCACCTGAGGGAAAAATACCACATGGTTCATCACTTGAAGAAAACCAGTTGACAAATATTGAATCATTTCTTCTTGCTCAAGATCAATAACAGCCACCATATCATTACCTTCGAAACCTAACCAATTGGCATAAAAACTTCCGCCACCAAAAGCATTATCAGTAAGTGTTTGCGGATTTTCATCGGCATATTTTTTAGGTTTCGTCAAGAGTGTCACTGTTTTACCTGATGCCAGATTATTAATAGCAGCGCGTTCCTGATGACGTTTATATAGCTCCAGATAATCAGTCACCATAAAGCAGGTTTCATTCATCATGTTAATATCACCATCGCTACAACTCTGCTCAAAAGCATCGACTTCTTTCTTTACAAAATCACTATTACGCAGGGAATATTTCTCCGAAAGATTAGCCCTACAAGCTTCCAACGTAGCATACCTTACTCCAAGCCTTGCCCGTCTTACACGCTTTAATAATTCTGGCGCATCAACCACTTTTTCCTCGGCCTGGTCAAAGATTCCGTTATAGATATCCAATGCTTCCGGCCTCAAAAAAGAAGCAAAAGCCTGAGATGGTCCTCCATACAAAAACAGGAAGAAATCAGGTTTCAGCGCCAATTCATTATGCAACTGACTAATATATTCGGCTATTTCATGACCGGCCTTACCATAATAACCATCGCAAAACTCGCGAATAAGCACATCGGTATTGCGTTGCGGATCCCATAGCAGGCGTGCCATCACATACGAACGGAGTTCAAATAATTCACTCGGGTTATGGCTATGCTGTTCAAAAATCCACTTAGCATTATTATCTGCAAAAAATCGGATATTGGGCGCCAGCGTATAAATATTGGGGAAGGGTGCTAAGAAATTAGTAAACTGAGTAGTATAATCCCAAATACGAATGTTTTCAGTTAGTTGTTTCCAGTCTTGTAAATCAGTTGCAAAATCAGTACAACCTTCTTCAATAGGTTTACTACGATCGCATTCGATGGAGCAAAGTGTAATCAGCACATTGTCCAGCGGCTTTGTTTTGCATGCTTTACGGGTATATTGATACGCCAGCGTTGATATTGTTTTATCAGGAAAAGATTGAGCGACGGCATTCACAAAACGAATCATCGAACCGGACGGACTGCCTTCTTCTTTATCAACAGCAGCACATTTTTCACATTGACAATATTGGGTATTATCATCCTGGCTAACCGATACAACAGATGCAGTTGGATTATTGATAAAAATATCGGCAACCTTTTCTTTAACAATTTTCAACACATCCGGATGATTTAAACAAAGCTGAGTAGGTCTCCTTTTCCCGTTAATCATGGCATAATATTCCGGATGTTCCTCGAAGTACTTATCTGCGGGAACAAAACGATGAAAAGTATGTACTCTTGCTCCCGGAGCATACATTGGGAAAGCTTCGTATGTCACCCTTTGCTTATCGGCAAAACCGTGATGCTCGTAAAATAACTTCGAATGAACAGTGCGCACATGTACAGGCGGCGAATAGCTATAACTTTTATCTTTATTAATCAGTAATTTTGCCTGTAGTGGAACTGTTTCTGCATCCGGTGCCCAAAACCGGCAGGAAAGTTCCCGCTCCAAAAACTCATAAACAGCATACCTTAGGTATTGTGCGTCACTCGCCACAATGTGTAAATCGGCACCATTCATGCGGTAAGCTATAAACGGACTATCGCTATCCTCATCAATTATAAGCTTAATAACAGGCCCTTCATATACCTCTGATCCATTTATTATAGACAGCTTTGCCTTGGTCGATTTTAAAATATATTGCTGTAATGCTTCAGCAGCTTCTTTCTCTGAAGATGTAGCATTAGCACTTATTGCAATTTTGTAATCTGATTTGCCATTTTTGATTAAAGTCATCGTTGAAGACTGACAGGCAAATAAAAATAGTGCCAACAATAGGCTTAAAAGGACTTGTCTCATAGCTGTATATTTTCAATCAATTTAAAGGGTTATTGACAAGAGTCAGATTGAAGTATCCAAATATATTAACTATCAACATCATCTGGCGGACAAGTATGTTCAATAGTTGACCAACTATGTTTACGAGATACAAACAGAGGTTATTTTACATCTGCTTTCCTTTTTTCTGCGCGATAAAACTCACTATAATTAATTGAAAAGCATGATAAATCATGATGGGCACCAAAAACAATCCTTGCCCGGCCACATTCTGAAACAGCACTTTAGAAAATACTGTTCCGTGCACCAACGACTTTTTTGAACCACAAAACAAAGCAGCAATCTTATCTTCACGATTAAAATTCATTAACCCTGACAGAAAACCAATTACACCATAAACAATAATGAACAGCGCTAAGACCGAAATACCAATTAACAATAAATCAAGCCAGCTAATTTCTTCAAATAGTCCGGCAGTGAACGACTTGCTAAAACTCTTGTAAACGATAAGCAGAATCACCATTTTATCAAAACGAGCCAATTGCTTTATATGTTTTTTTATAAATGCACCAAAGTATTTGTGTAATACTAGCCCCACAATGACAGGTACTAATATCTTGAGTAACAAGTCAAGTATGATTTCTGAAAAATCAAAAGCACCTTCGGCAGTCCAGAATAACCCCATCCAAAGGGGCGTAACAACTATTCCTATCAATCCGGATATGCTGGCATTAAAAATAGCACCGGCCATATTTCCTTTGGCTAACACCACCATTACCACCGACGATGAAACAGTGGATGGCAACGCTGCTAAAAAAAACATCGCTAACCATATCATTTGTTGCTCCTCGCTCCTCATCAAAGGCTTGAAAGCTATAATTATCAAGGGAAACAATACGAATGTTGCCAATTGAACGAGCAGATGAAGACGATAATTACTCAATCCTTCTTTCATTTGTTGCGGACTTAGCTTCAAGCCATAAAAGAAGAATATAAGCGTAATGCCTACATCAGTTAATAACTCCAAATTGATTTTTCCATTATAGATACCTGGTTGTGGAAAAAACCAAGCCAATGCAATCATTGTTATAAGGCCAATTATAAAAGGATCGAGTTTTTTGAGCATATGAGAAAGCGATTATTAGACAAATGTAATATATCTCACAATTATATAATTGTAACAACCTGGGTTCGATATGAAATCAATTACTCAAACCTCTTGATAACAGCTATTTAAAAGTTGCAAGCCATGCCTTTATTAAATGTTTAATCTACTTCTCTAAATTTTATTACTATACTAAAATACAGAAACAAAAAAGAGGGAGCTAGTTACCTAACTCCCCCAATTCATTGTTTCCCGATTAGTTGTTATTCTTTTGTTCGTCCCGTCCACCAAACTGGTGTATCGTGGTCATTTTTGTATGCAACTGCTGCAAAGTTATCAGGATTAGTTGTCTCTTCACTTGATGGATAATAGAAACGCTCCATCCACACAAAAATATCAGAAGTAGGTGTTAAAACACCGTAATCCTTCTGAAGGCGTCGAGTTTCACTCCACACTTCCCAATAGTTTAAAATGCTCAAATGAGCCATTTTTTGATAAAAGATCTCTTTAATCTTATCATAGTCACTCATCGCATTAAATGCAGCCACTTTATTATCAAGGAATGCAGCTATAGTAGCAGCATCAGGCTTTGAAGGTTGTGAACCATCCATAATGGCAACTGGTATAGCTGGAGACGATGCATCATCAAACGTGTTACTTCCATTCACCTCGTAAAACCAATCAATAGACTGTGAAATAGCTGTACGATACTCCTCGGCAGCATTAACACTTCCAGCAACACCCGGATATCTGATGGCAGCTTCAGCCAATAACAGGTGCGTTTCAGTTGGTGAAAATGCAGGGTACTCCATGTCAAAGTTAAAAAAGGTTTTCTTGTTATAGAACGAGAAATAAGGTTCTAAATGGTCATCATATGCCCAGTTCTTAGCATTGTCAATACGCTCCTGATCATACCCTAAAGCTTCCATATCCGTTTGGATTTTGTCAAACTGAGTAGGTCCCCAACTATCACAACCTACATAATCACCCCATTGATTAGGTTGAAATACTACATATGTCCTTGGATCAATCTGATCGGCAGGTGCAGTTGGTGAAGTATATCCAAAGATATCCTGCATTACAAAACGTGGTGCATGAAAATTATACCACATTTCCTTCATGGCTCTTGGCCAATACCATGCCATCACGTGCGCATAGTCGGTTTCTGCCAACCCAATGAAATCCTCGGCCTCAGAAACTACTGGTTGATTATTAGAAATAATATCGCCAATAATTTCCTGTGCTTTAGCCGCATCCACATTGCTTAAACGCATGGCCATTCTTAATCGTAAGGAATTAGCAAATTTTCGCCACTGCTCAATATTACCATCATTAAGAATATCATGTACCAAAAACTTCTGGTGAGCCAGGGAGCTATTTAATTCATAACCATCTAGTATGGTTTGAATTTCATCTAATGACTCCAATAATGTTGTATAGATATACTCCTGGGTATCATACTTCGCCCAGAATTTTTTCTGATAAGCTCCATTTGCCTCAGAAAATGGCACATCATCATAAATATCAGTCAGACGCTGAAACATGTAGGCCTTAACGATATTAATACAATGTACATAAATGGCATAGTCTTCCTGTTCTTCTTCCGACAAATTATTGAGCAACAAGTTCATCACCGGGATGTTCTTGTTGAAATCCACATATGTTTTATTGAACTGAGTATTTCTCAATGTTGCTCCAGACCAACCTGTCCATAAGGTATATGAACCTGGCTCATAATTATTAAATGCTGCATAAGGGAATGTTCCCAAACCAAACAAACGATTAAAAGCACGGCACTGGTGATAACCAGGTCCATATTCGAGACGAAACAGTTCAGTTGGCTGAAGCGCACCTGTAAAGAGCATAGCAAAATCTGCCTGGGTCACTTTATCCGGGTTGTAAAACTCTTCTTCCAGTTCATCCTGACAAGAAGACAATCCTAAAACGAGGCCTGTCAACATTAGTAAAAGTAGTTTACTAATCAGGTCATGTATCTTATATATTTTCATAGTATTTTATTTAGAAAGCAAGTTTAACTTCAAATCCATAACTTCTTACACCTGGTAAACCAGAGTACTCAGTAAACTCATTGGTACCTGCAAATGATTCCGGAGTAACGTTTGGAATATCCTTATATAGATAAGCAATATTGGTTCCGAAAACTGAAACTCTGGCTCTGGTCAGGAATGTATTGCTTAAGTACTTCTTTGGTACTTCATAAGCAAAAGTGATGCGACGTAAGGCTAAATAATCACTCTTAAATACCACATCTTCTGTAATATCCATATAGCCTTGCCAATAAGTTCTTTCGTAATACTGCTGAGCACTGATTAATTGATCATTAGGCGTTCCATCACCTTTTACACCGTCCAGAATAACTCCATCATGGAATATCCATTCATACTTCGAATCAGTAGGTGCTGCATCTGAATGAGAACTTAATCCTACTAAATCACCATTGTTATTGATATAATATGGCAAACCTCCTCTTGCTTCATCGCGATATTTTAATGACTCAACACCTGTACCATTGCCTCGCAAGTACATGTTTGTTTGAGAAATTAACGTTCCTCCAAACTGGAAGTCAAAGTCAAAATCCAGATAGAATCCTTTATAACCAAAATTAGTATTAAAACCACCTATTACATCAGGTAATTCTTTACCTACTTTAACCTGATTTTCAGTATCAAACTCATAAACACCATTTGAGCCAACTACAAGGTTACCATTTTCATCGCGTAACCATGGATTAATATAATATTCACCAAATTCACCACCTACACGTGCTTCACGACTTGCACCTGTAACACCCCATAATGGAAGTATTTCAACACCTTCTGCTAATTTTTTAATCTTAGTGTTATACTTAGCCAGGTTAAGGGTAGCACTCCATACGAAGTTATTTGTCATAATTGGCTTACCGGTCAATTGCAATTCAATACCATTATTTTGAACATCCCCAGCATTAGTAATAATACGGTTTACACCTGATGAGCGCGGAACATCCAAAGCCATTATCTGGTCATATGTATTGGCTTTAAACCATGAGAAATCAATTCCTAAACGATTACCCTGAAACATATTAGCTTCAAAACCCATCTCTATTTCACGCTTACGTTCTGGCTTCAGGTTTTCAGTTGGGAATGTACCTTCGGCAATCGCTTTATCAAAATCAACTGGTGGCATATCACTTGATGCTGTTTGATATGGAATACCATTGTAACTATCAACATTAAAATTCAGGTTACCAAAATAGGCTGGTCCTGGACGCCCCACATCAGCATAAGATGCACGGAACTTAGCATACTTAATAAAATCAGGCAACGCCAATGCTTCACTTGCAATCCATGACAGACTGACACCTGGGTAGAAATAGCTATTGTTAGCAGGAGGTAAAATACTTGACCAGTCATTCCGTCCTTGTACCTCTAAATACAAATAATCGCGGAAAGCTATTTGCGCCGAACCTAACACACCATAAAGAGTATATGAAGTACGACTCCCGCTACCTTCAGATTTCACATCTTTACGTGAATTAGTTAAAGAGAACCAATTCTCAATTAAAAATTCCTGTGTTAATGACTTTAAACTTCGGTCCATACTATATTCATAAACACCACCTATAAACCCAGATAACCTGAAATCATCATTGATTTTCTTATCGAAATTTAAGAGTGCCTGATTAGTTAGCTTAAGAATGTTTCGCTCACTAACCGAGTAATAACCTTGTGTAGGATCTTCATCCAACGGACGCATTACTTTCTTTTTCACTTCACCCAATTTGCGTGTCATATCAAATCCTGAGCGTAAAGAAAGTGACAACCAATCGGTGAATTCAATACCCAAATTAGCCGACTGGATAAAGTGGTGACGTTCTTCATCAAAATCATTCTGTGTCTGGTTCCAGAAGTATGTAGAACCAATCTGACTAGCTGCAGAACCTGCTGCCTCACGACGTTCCTTGTCTCTAAAATACCAATAAACACCCGTTTCGTCATGGATATTCTGTTTCCATAATTCAGGCTTCATATCGCGATTCACACCATATGTCACCAACTCATCCTGCATTCGGAAAGGTGCATTGTGGTTAAATGTGTAATAATAATTACTGATATAGCCTAGCTTGATTTTGTCGGAAATATTAATATTTCCATTAAAACTTAGTATGTGGTTTTTCTGCTCAGCACCTATAATTGTACTTGTATACTGCTTATTAGTGTATGAAAAACGGAAGTTTCCAACTTCACCAGCATTTGATAATGCAACGCTATTAGTTGCCAAGTGACCAGTTTGAAAAAGATCACTGTAGTTATCCGGTTGTGCTGTATAAGGCCTCATCTGTCCATCCCACCATAATATTTCACGACCATCCATTTTAGGTCCCCATCCGGCAGCACCACCAGAACCCCAAAATACAGGCGTTTTCACACCATTAACATCTTGATACTTAAATCCATACTCATCAGTCATATCGGCATCAAGCCCTTCAACAGCCATGGTATTACCTGTACCAAACTCATTTTGTAAATCAGGCACAAAGGCTGTATTGTCCCAGGTATAACTTGATGCCACTTCAACACCAAAACCTTTTTTGCTTTTACCCGATTTAGTAGTGATTAAAACAACTCCATTCGCACCCGCATGCCCATATAACACAGACGCCTTAGCTCCTTTTAGAATTTCCACCGACTCAATATCTTCAGCATTGATATCGTTGATACCAGTACCACGGTCACGTCCATCCCTATCATTTCTGTTCATTCCTGAATTCTCATCAAAGATTGGAATACCATCCACCACAAATAAAGGACGAGTAGATGAAGATTCTGTCAGCGATACTGAGTTACGGATATTAATAATCATACCTCCGGTAGGACCATTAGCTGTGCCTGAGATTTTAACACCTGCAGCCTTACCATATAACGATGTCAAAGGGTTTACCGGCACACCACTTTTTACCAATTCATCAGACTTAATAGAACTTACCGAGTAACCAAGAGCTTTTTTATCGCGCTTAATACCCAAAGCTGTAACCACTACTTCGTCCAAACCAGTTGTTTCTTCAATCAGGGTAATATTAATTTCACGGGTTCCTCCAACAACAACCTCCTGATCTGTAAACCCGATGTAGGAAAATACTATTACATCATCGGCATTGTCTACCTCAATATTATAAGTTCCATCGATACCGGTGATAACACCGTGTTGAGGGTTCGTCTTTTCATAAACATTAACGCCTGGAAGCGGCTCACCATTAATATCGGTGACTTTCCCGGTGACTGTTAAGGTTTGTTGTTGAATACTATTGTTATTTTTTACAACAGCTGACAACACAACATGATTCTCAATCATAGAGTACCGCACATCACTGCTTTTAAATACAGTAGCCAGCAGGTCTTCTAACGACTGGTTGTCAGCTTTAACGGTTATACCTTTATTTACATCGATATTTGAATCGCTGTAAATAAAAGTTACATCGGTCTGTTTTTCAATCTCCTCAAGAAGCTGCTTGATGCTAACATCTTTGAGATTTAGGTTCACTTTTGATTGCGAGTAAACATTGGCTGATAACTGCAATGTACCCACCAATACAAATAGTATCAGTAGTTTCATAATTCTTAATGTTTGTAGCCAGGAAGCATACCAGCCTCCCGAACAGGCTTTTTCTGCACTTTTTTTCATAGTTTTGTAATGAATGTTAATGAATATCCAACTGCAATTGGATGTTTTAAATCTTATCAGGAGTATGTTGGCGCATATTCCTGATTTTGGCTAACAATCTCTTTTAATTTCTTTTACATAGGCTAAAGGTTTAGAATTGTAATAGAAACCCGCTCTCCATCAATATGATATTCAAGCGGCTGAACTAGTTTCATAATATTTAGTAATTCACTCAATGATTCAGACTTAACCGTAAACGTAAAACGTTTCTGTGCCAATAGCTCACTATTATTTAGCTCTATAGCAACACCATACCATTTATCCAGCTTCTCAATCACCTCAGTAAGAGGTGTATTATCAAACTTCAACACATTATCTTTCCAGCAGATAATATTGTTAATATTACCTTCAATTATTTGCAGACTATTTCTGTAGCCATTGGCCAAAGCCACCTGACCAGGTAGTATTCCCACCTTTTTCCCATTCAACAAAGACACATCAACTCTACCTTCGAGTAAAGAGGTTTCTGTATGTGGCGATGAAGCGTAGGCCATCACATTAAATTTTGTCCCTAACACTTTCACTTCACAATCTTTAGTGTGCACCAAAAATGGCAAATCGGCGTTGGAGGCCACTTCAAAATAAGCTTCACCTTCAAGGCTAATGTTACGGTTGACACGCCCATAATCCGTGTTATAGGTCAACACTGAGGCAGAATTAATCCATACAATTGTACCATCAGGTAGTTCGAGTCGACTTTTTTCTCCACTTGGCACAACCGTTTTAACGAGAAGCACCTCAGTACCTGCATTTTGTTGATAAAGCATTAAGAAACTGACCCCAGCTAACAAAACCACAACTACAGCAGCTACAGCCTGCCAGATTCTCAACACCTTTTTAAGCTTTAAAGCAGAGTTAACAGACACATTTTGAATATGAGATTTAAACTTCAACCATTCTTGCCTGGTATCAGCCACCTCATTGGCATCAAGATAAGAGCTTTCCCATACATCTTTTATTTCAACATAATATCGAGCATTGCCTTCGTTCTCTTTAACCCAATCAACTAGCTCATATTGCTCCTTAAGAGACAAATCACCTTCCAGGTAATCAATTATTCTTTTTTCTATTGTTTGTAAATCCATTTCTTTTCAGGCTTCATTGCTATAACACATCAACTGCTTTTTACCCTACCCATAATTTTAAGATTTTTTACATTTTTTCACATACCCAATAGAATAACAACGCTTCACCACCTTACAAGTAAGTAGTGTGCTGCATTGAAAACTAAAACATCTAATGATTTATAAGAAAATAGATAGCAATTCGGCAAATTCCTTCCTGAACACAAATAACGCTTTGGTAATCTGTTTTTCTACCATTTTAACAGAGACTCCCATCCTTTCAGCAATTTCTTTGTTTTTTAAGCCTTCATTACGACTCATTTGAAACACCTCTACACATCCCTTTGGCAAACGATTCATAACCTGTCCGAACTGCTCTTCGAGTTCCAACTCCAAAAGACTTGTGAAGGGATTATCTGGATTGCAAACAACAGAACGCTCAGCCGCATTCATCACGGCAGCCGGAGTTTCGTCAATAGTTTGTAGTTTTTTGTTATCTCGTATTGTATTTAAGGCCTTGTTTCTGACCGCCTGAAATAAATAGGCTTTCGCATTACCTTTAAAAGTCCGATGTTCAATCTGTTTCCAAAAAGCAGTAAAAACCTCCTGAACAATATCTTTAGCCAGCTCAGTATCATGCACATATTTATTAACATACAAAACCAATCTGCCATGATATTTCATATAAAGCTGTTCAAAGACAACAGCTCTTTCATCAGACGACAGATTTCCAATTTGCATATCAATTAATTTCCCTTCCATTACCTCCTTAATTATATACAACCCTTATATGTCTATAATTATTTTGTGTTTTCCTTTCGTCGTTATCGACAATACAAATGACAACAGTTTTTAACCATTGTTAACGTTTGCAAATTACGGATTTCTGCAGACAAAATCATTCTCTTGATAGATATACAACTTAAAAAGAACATAATTCCCCTAATAAAGAACATTATTTTAGTATTCACTGACACACCATAAGCCACTGAATCCTTCACTAAATGGATTTTAGCATAAAACACGACTCTATAGACGCTTTTTTTGATGATGCCGAAAGATTGTACTATTTTTGCACTCCGAAATAGGGTAAAAAACTGATAAATTTATACTTGTGAGCTCAGATTCGAGATACAACCAACGCGGCGTTTCCGCTTCAAAAGAAGATGTACACAACGCCATTAAAAACATTGACAAAGGCGTATTTCCACAGGCATTCTGCAAAATTGTTCCTGACATACTTGGGGGCGATGATGAATATTGTAATATTATGCATGCCGATGGCGCCGGAACAAAGTCATCACTGGCTTATCTCTACTGGAAAGAAACAGGTGATGTATCGGTTTGGAAAGGAATAGCTCAGGATGCCATCATCATGAACGTGGATGACTTGTTGTGTGTTGGTGCTACAGAAAACATCCTGGTTTCATCAACCATTGGTCGTAACAAAAACCTGATTCCGGGTGAAGTCATTTCTGCCATTATTAATGGAACAGATGAACTACTGGCTGAGTTGAGAGAAATGGGCATCAGCATATACCCTACCGGGGGCGAAACAGCTGATGTGGGTGATCTTGTAAAGACTGTTATTGTTGACAGCACGGTAACTTGCCGCATGAAGCGTAGTGATGTGATTTCGAACCACAACATTCAGCCCGGCGATGTTATTGTTGGTTTATCATCATCAGGTCAGGCGACTTACGAAAAAGAATACAATGGTGGTATGGGAAGTAATGGTTTAACTTCTGCCCGCCACGACGTTTTTGCCAAATACTTGGCAGGAAAATACCCTGAGAGTTTTGATGGTTCAGTACCGGAAGATTTGGTTTACTCAGGTAACTACAAATTAACCGACAGCGTAAAAGACTCCCCGCTTGATGCCGGCAAATTGGTACTTTCGCCTACCAGAACCTATGCCCCGGTAATCAAAAAGGTATTGGACGAAATGCGCAGCGATATTCACGGTATGGTTCACTGTTCGGGTGGTGCTCAAACCAAAGTATTGCACTTTGTGGATAATGTCCATGTAATTAAAGATAACTTATTTGATGTTCCGCCTCTTTTCAAAACCATTCACGAAGAATCAGGTACAGACTGGAAAGAGATGTACAAAGTGTTTAACATGGGACATCGCTACGAAATATATTTATCACCTGAAAAGGCTGATAAAATTATTGAAATTGCCAAATCATTTAACATCGACGCACAAGTTGTTGGTCGTGTGGAAGCGCACGAAGGCAAAAAACTGACCATCGAAAGTGAATTTGGTACTTTCGAATATTAAAGGCAACTGAAAACACTTGCTCACTGAGCGAAGCCGAAGTGATTATCTATTGATAATATATATTCATATAATTTCATCTCGACTTCGCCCGATGACCAACGTTCATTTTCAGAACAGCTAATTGAACGATAGACGTTTATACGCCTGTCAATTGTTTAATGATTGTCAACAACTAAGATATGGCACAACACGATTTATTAGAAAAACTGGAAGGTCTTCGATTGCGTTTCCTGGAGGTATCTGAGCAGATTACCAATCCGGAAGTTATTGCTGACACCAAAAGATATGTTAAGCTCAACAAAGAATACTCAGAGCTTGAAAAAGTGGTTACAGTTCGTAACGAATTTGAAAACACTTTAAACAACATCGAATCAACAAAGGAGATGCTCAAAGAAGAGACGGATCCAGAGATGAAAGAGATGGCCAAAATGGAGTTGGACGAGTTGGAAGCCAAGCTTCCAGTGATGGAGGAAGAAATTAAAGTACTTCTCATCCCTGCCGATCCTCAGGACAGCAAAAATGCAGTGCTTGAAATCCGTGCCGGAACAGGTGGTGATGAAGCCAGTATTTTTGCCGGCGAATTAGCACGTATGTATACCAAATATTGCCAGGACAAAGGCTGGCGCGTTGAAATCACCAATAGCAACGAAGGGACGTCCGGAGGTTATAAAGAAGTGGTGATGAACGTAACGGGAACTGGGGTGTATGGTATTTTAAAATATGAATCAGGTGTTCACCGCGTTCAGCGTGTGCCACAAACCGAAACACAAGGGCGTGTTCATACATCAGCTGCCACTGTAGCGGTTTTACCTGAGGCCGAAGAGTTTGATATTGAATTAAAGACTGAAGATATCCGTAAAGACACTTACTGTGCATCAGGACCTGGTGGACAGTCGGTTAACACCACTTATTCAGCTATCCGATTAACACACATCCCATCAGGCATTGTGGTTACTTGCCAGGATCAAAAATCACAGCTGAAGAACTTAGATAAAGCCATGGCTGAACTACGTACGCGTCTTTACAACTTGGAATACCAGAAATACCTGGATGAGATTTCATCGCAGCGTAAAACGATGGTGTCATCAGGCGACCGTTCGGCTAAGATCCGTACTTACAACTATCCGCAAGGACGAGTTACCGATCACCGCATCAACCTGACAATGTACAACTTGCCAGCCATTATGGATGGTGATATTCAGCAAATCATTGATAAACTAATCGTTGAAGAAAATGCTGAGCGCTTGAAAGCAAGCGAAATGTAAAAATGCGATTCGCATTTTTACAGCTGACAGCTATTAGCTATTAGCTATTAGCTTTTTTTAAACAAATAATCATTTTGCTAGCAGCTAACAGCTAGCAGCTAACAGCTATACAATATGACATCACAAGAGCTTTTTGAAAACATTAAAAAGAAGAAGAGTTTTTTATGCGTTGGGTTGGATACCGACATCAATAAAATTCCACGTCACTTATTAGACACGACTGATCCTATCTTTGCTTTCAACAAGCAGATTATTGATGCAACACACGATGTAGCGGTTGCCTACAAACCAAATTTGGCATTTTACGAGAGCCTGGGCGTAAATGGCTGGAACTCGTTGGAAAAAACGGTTAACTACATCAAATACAATTACCCTGACATTTTCATTATTGCCGATGCCAAGCGTGGCGATATTGGCAATACCTCAGCGATGTATGCCAAGGCATTCTTCGACCACATGGAGTTTGATTCAGTAACCGTTGCTCCATACATGGGCGAAGATTCGGTAAAGCCATTCTTAACACATGTTGACAAGTGGGTAATTTTATTGGCATTGACCTCAAACAAAGGTGCTTTCGACTTCCAGTTTATGGAAGAGAAGGACGAGAAGTTATATGAGAAAGTGATTAAAACCAGTGCCACATGGGGAACGGAAGAAAACTTAATGTATGTAGTAGGTGCCACTAAAGCTGAAATGCTGGCAGATATACGCAAACTGATTCCAAATCACTTCTTATTGGTTCCTGGAGTGGGTGCACAAGGAGGAAGTTTAGAAGAAGTGGCTAAAAACGGAATGAACAGTAAATGTGGTCTGTTAGTCAACTCAAGTCGAGGTATTATTTACGCCAGCGATGCTGAAGATTTTGCTGAGAAAGCGCGCGAAAATGCCATTGCTGTTCAGCAAGACATGGAGAAGTTACTAAAACAGCATGGTCTGATTTAACAACCATCTATAATATATGAAAGCCCGAAGCAGTTTTGTTTCGGGCTTTTTTGTTGCTCTAATCACAATAGCAACTTGCGCTTCTTAACAATATATTTTAATTTCAGTTGCTAAACCAATCCTCATGAACGAAGAATTTCTACATTACATCTGGCAGCACAAACTTTACAAACCCGAACTCACTACTGTAGCTGGCGAACAAATGGAAGTCATTCATCCCGGCACCAGAAACACCGATGGAGGCCCTGACTTTTTTAATGCGAAGATTAAAATAGACGACACACTTTGGGCAGGCAATGTGGAAATTCATCAGAATGAAAAAGAATGGTATGAGCATCAACATCACAAAGATTCGACCTACAATAATGTTATCCTGCATGTTGTTGAACAGCATACATCATCCACCTTAAACTCAAAAGAAAGGGAAATTCCCGTATGTCAGATTGAGATCAGCCCTGAATTACGAAATAATTACCAGCAACTATATTTTAACGAAAGTTGGATTCCTTGTGCAGATGCCATTTCAGCGGTTCAGGATTTCACCCTCCATCAATGGATTGACCGACTCTTGATTGAAAAATTACAGGAAAAATCACTTCTTATCGAATCCTTACTTGAGGAATCAAATAATAATTGGGATCAGGTCTTTTTTGTGCTACTGTGCCGCAGTTTTGGTTTTGGGATAAACGGCTTACCTTTTGAACTCATGGCACGACAAACACCTTTTAACACCATACTTAAGCATGCCGATAATTTATTTCAGGTAGAAGCTATTTTATTTGGTCAGGCAGGTTTTCTGGCTAATGCAATGACGGATAATTATTCTATTGCACTAAAAAAAGAATATGAGTTTCTGAGAAAAAAATACAATTTCAAACCTATTGAGCAACACCTTTGGAAGTTTCTTCGCCTTCGGCCAGCCAATTTTCCAACAATACGCCTCGCACAGTTAGCGCAACTCATTGTTTATACAAAAGGATGCTTCGATACATTGCTCAACCTGCAAAACAAGAAGCACCCTTTAACTTTGATAGACATTACTGTTTCAGACTACTGGAAAAATCATTATCGACTAAATACTCAGTCATCAAACTCATCCAATAAAACATTAGGAAAACCATCACGACTAAGGATAATTTACAATACAATTATCCCTTACCTGTTTATATATTCGGCAAAACACCATAACGAAGTACAAAAAGAAAAAATCATTGACTATCTTTATCAACAGCCCGCAGAAAAAAACATCATCATTGATAAATGGGCTGAATTAGGAATTATTTCAGAAAATGAGGCACAAGCTCAAGCACTCATTTACCTGAAAAAGACCTATTGCAATAATAAGAAATGCCTGAGTTGCAGAATCGGACATGAAGTTTTATGCAAAAGATAGAAAACAATACAGTATACCACGATACAATCAAAGCCCTCTTAACAGCCGCAGGCCTGTTGATACTGACTATTGCCATCGGTTCGGCCGGCTTTATACTTATTGAAGGCTACCGATTTGTCGATGCTGTTTACATGACAGTTATAACAATGGCTACTGTTGGTTTTCGGGAAGTTGTACCTTTAACCGATGCAGGTAAGATTTTTACCGTTTTTCTTATTATTTTTAGCTTAGGAATTTTTGGTTATGTCATCACCCAGGTAACACGTATTGTTTTTGAAGGCGTATTGCATCAATCATATAAAGCTTATCAATTGAGAAAAAAGATTGTCAAATTAGAAGATCACGTTATTGTTTGTGGATTTGGACGCAATGGCTACCAGGCTTGTGTTGAATTGTCGGAGCACGGAGAACAGTTTGTTATAGTTGAAAAGCGCGACCATGTGGTTTCGCGCATCCTTGAAGATCCTGAACTTTTATATGTACAAGGAGATGCCAGCTCTGAAGAGGTACTGGATGCCGCACAAATAAGGAAAGCCAGAGCTTTGATTACAGCTCTTCCTAATGATGCGGATAACATGTTTGTGGTTTTGACAGCTGCCGAAATGAATCCTTCACTGAAAATCATCAGCCGTGCAAGTGACTTCCGTTCCGACACCAAACTTAGACGAGCAGGTGCTACCAATGTGATTATGCCTGATCGAATTGGTGGCCAGCGCATGGCTAAATTAGTTACACAGCCCGATGTGGTTGAATTTATGGAGTACATCTTACTACAACGCTCCAAAGACGTACAGCTCATGGAAATCGATTGTAACAAACTGGCTGTTGTTAATTACAAAAAGACCATCCGAGAGTTAAAATTGAGAGAAAAATCTGGTGCAAACCTGGTGGGCATAAAAACAGGAGAAGGTGCATACCTGTTCAACCCCTCACCCGACATTGAAATTACACCAGCAGATAAATTATTTGTATTAGGCTCTCCAAATCAAATTGAGCAGTTCAAATTAATTCTCACGGGTGCCGAACAAGTCGTAAGCAACTCAACCAGTCTTAGTTAACATTAACTTGAACTTTTATTATTAATTAAATATATTTTTAGCTACAACCTTTTTTGACACAATAGAGTATACATTAAAATGGCGCTGATTTAAAAACATTTGTTAAGCACTGTTAATTTTTGGTTCGCTTTTTGATATGTAATTCAGCGTAAAATAAAATTGGAAACCCAAATACTAATATTATGAATACGAAAAGATTTTTTGGAGCAGCGATTTTAACTCTTGTCGTTTTATTGAGTTTCAACAGCTGTAAATCAAAGGAGAAAGTAAGCACAAATGCCGAGGTAGGAACCATCCTTGAAGATATGCCTTGTGAAGACAAAGGTCGTTCTGACAAAAACTATTTCCGCGCCAGTGCCATGGCTACCAGCTCAGACCTAAGCTTAGCTGAAGAAAAAGCCCTTCTTAATGCCAAGCAGAGATTGGTGACCTTAATTAGTTCAAACACTAAATCGGTAACCGATCGCTATGTCAACGAACGTGAATTTGGCGATGCATCAGAATTTGAAGCTAAATTTGAGAACCTAACACGCGAAGTGGCAGATGAAACCATTTCAAATGTGGTTGTTGCCTGTCAGAAAAAAAGCGTATTACCAAATGGCAAATACAGAGGATTTGTTGCTGTTGAGGTAAGCAAAGAAGACATTCTTAATGGCATTAGTAACAAACTAAGCGGCAACCAAAAGCTTCAGGTTGATTACGACAAGGCCAAGTTTGAAGAAATCTTCAACCAGGAAATGGAAAAATTAGCAAAAGAACAAGGTTACTAAGATGAGCATCGGGATGTAGATGAGAATAACAAACATCCCGTTCTCAGATAACAATACACAAAAGCAGGCTAATACAAGTTAGCTTGCTTTTTTTTGTAAAAAACTAATAGCCATTCGCTTGCTGCTAAGAAATTAATATCTATCTTTGCACCCGCAAAATATATTTAAATAAAGTATTATGTACTTAACAAAAGAGAAAAAGCAAGAAATCTTCGAGAAGTACGGGAAGTCGAATACTGATACTGGTTCTACTGAAGGCCAGATTGCATTATTTTCATACCGTATTGCTCATTTGACTGAACACTTAAAGTCAAATCGCAAAGATTATAGCACGCAGCACGCGTTGATTAAGTTGGTAGGTAAGCGTCGTAGCTTATTAGACTACTTAAAGAAAAAAGATATCGTAAGATATCGTGAGCTAATTGCAGACTTAGGTATTCGTAAGTAAGCAACTCTTAAAAAACATTCAGAAG
The DNA here is from genome assembly GCF_025499605.1 of Carboxylicivirga litoralis. Lineage (GTDB taxonomy): Bacteria > Bacteroidota > Bacteroidia > Bacteroidales > Marinilabiliaceae > Carboxylicivirga > Carboxylicivirga litoralis. The sequence continues at coordinate 320,807 of NZ_JAFMVC010000001.1, forward strand.
GCAATTACCACAGGTAGTTGCCTTCTTTTTTTAATATATTCTTCTTCCATCCTCAATAAATCACTATTTCACTTAATTTATTGAGTTTAAATATAAAACAATCCCCTTCTTTTTTATCGTAATCAAAGTTTAATACATATCTTTGGCGGTGATAAAAGAAGGATAAAAAAAGATTAAAAAATTGTCATGATTAAACCATTTGAAAAAGTTATTGAACTGGGTGATGGCAGAACAATTACCATTGAAACAGGAAAGTTAGCTAAACAAGCTGACGGATCGGTAGTTGTAAAAATGGGTGGTACCTATTTATTAGCAACGGTAGTTTCTGCAAAAGAAGCAAAACCAGATGTGGATTTTATGCCACTAACCGTTGAATACAAAGAAAAATACGCAGCTGTTGGACGATTCCCTGGTGGATTTCAGAAAAGAGAAGCGCGTCCATCGGATTATGAAATATTAGTTTCACGTTTAATTGACCGTGCACTACGTCCACTATTCCCGGACGATTACCATGCAGATACTTTTGTAACAGTTAATCTAATCTCAGCTGATGCGGAAATTCTTCCTGATCAATTAGCTGGTTTAGCTGCTTCTGCCTGTTTAGCCGTTTCAGATATTCCGTTCAACGGTCCTATTTCTGAAGTACGCGTGGCACGTGTCGATGGCGAATTGTTGGTAAACCCAACGGCTACTCAATTAGCTGAGGCCGATATGGACATTATTGTAGCCGCTACCTTGGAAAACATTATGATGGTAGAAGGTGAAATGTCAGAAGTTTCAGAGGCTGAGTTGTTAGACGCTATGAAAGTGGCTCACGATGCAATTAAAGTTCAGTGCCAGGCGCAGATTGAAATGATGGAAGCGCTAGGTAAAACTGAAAAACGTGAGTATTGCCACGAAGAAAATGACGAAGAACTTGAAAAGAAAGTTTGGGAAGCTACTTACGACAAAGCATATGCAGTAGCTAAATCAGCGAATCCAAACAAGCACGAACGTATTGATGCATTTGGTGCTATATGCGATGAATTTATTGAAGCCAATTATCCAGAGGATGCTGAAGAAGAAGCTCCAATTGGCCTTATTAAAAAATATTACCACGACGTTGAGAAAGAAGCAGTTCGTAAAGTTGTATTGGACGAAAAAGTTCGTTTAGACGGTCGTAAGACTGACGAAATTCGTCACATCTGGAGCGAAGTTGATTACTTACCAGGACCACACGGTTCAGCCGTATTTACACGTGGTGAAACACAATCGTTAACAACCGTTACCTTAGGAACTAAGTTAGATGAGAAATTGATTGATGATGTAATGAACAAGAGCTACGAGCGCTTCTTATTACACTACAACTTCCCTCCTTTCTCAACTGGCGATGCGCGTCCTGCGCGTGGTATCAGCCGTCGCGAGATTGGTCATGGTAACTTAGCATTCCGCGCCTTAAAACGCATGCTTCCTCAGGACTACGCCTATACTGTTCGTATTGTTTCTGACATTCTTGAGTCAAACGGTTCGTCATCAATGGCTACAGTTTGTGCGGGTACCTTAGCTTTAATGGATGCTGGTGTACCAATTAAGAAGCCTGTTACAGGAATTGCAATGGGATTAATTACCGACACTGAGACAGGAAAATTTGCTGTTCTTTCAGATATCTTAGGTGACGAAGACCACCTTGGAGATATGGACTTTAAGGTAACCGGTACGCGCGAAGGTATTACAGCTACGCAGATGGATATTAAAGTCGATGGACTTTCATACGAAGTATTAGAGCAAGCACTAAACCAAGCAAGAGCTGGTCGTTTGCACATTATGGATAAAATCGAAGAAACGATTAAAGAACCTCGTGAGGATTACAAACCACACGCTCCACGTATCATTAGCTTCGATATTCCTAAGGATATGATTGGTTCAGTAATTGGCCCTGGTGGTAAAATCATTCAGGAAATACAAGCGACTACCGATACTGTTATCACGATTGAAGAAGAAGGTGATGTAGGTCACGTTGCTATCTCGGCTTCTAACAAAGACTCTATCGATGCAGCGACAGCTAAAGTGAAAGCTATTGTTGCTGTTCCTGAAGTGGGTGAAGTATACCGCGGTAAAGTGAAATCAATTGTTCCGTTTGGTGCATTTGTTGAAATTCTTCCAGGTAAAGACGGTTTATTACACATCTCTGAAATTGAGTGGAAACGACTTGAAAAAGTGGAGGATGCTCTTAAAGAAGGAGAAGAAGTTGAAGTGAAGTTAATCGAGGTTGACCAACGATCAGGTAAATTAAAGCTTTCGCGTAAGGTTCTGTTACCAAAACCAGAACGCAAAGAAAAACCTAAGAAAGACTAAGTATTAATACTTATATAGATGACAAGGCCGGCTCAAAAAGTCGGCCTTTTTTTTATTTTCGATTTTACTTTCTATATTTTCGCTTTAAACAATTGGCATAATGAAACATCAGGAAGCATTTGATTTGCTCAACGAACAATTAAACGATATACCCAAGGCTCAAATCCGCTCCTTAAGCCTGGCCGTTTTACCGCGTTTAATGAACGCCTTAGACGAGAACAGCGAAGCTTGTCCCGACTGTAAAAAGTTAGGGAATGAAGGCGAACATTTTGTTCGTAATATTCGTCCACTTTTTCAGCAAGACACCAATGCCACAAAGCAGTTTGAGCAATGGGTGGAAGAAGCTCAAAAACACCTAAAAATAAAACATCAGCAGCATGTAAAAGGTCGATTAACCTCGACCTACACAACTATTGGCATGGCCATAGGAACACTAATCGCCTTCGGATATATTTATTTATCCAATAATGAACATATGTTGGGAGGTATTAGCATTGGTTGGGCCATTGGCATGCTAGCTGGTTATATCTTTGGCAAAGTTCAGGAACGTAAACTCTCGCAACAAAATAAACTCTATTAAACCTCATTTTATGAAACACCCATTTTTAATTGCACTCTCATTTTTATTAATTATGAATGCATGTAACTGCGACAAAAGCAAGATCGCTTATCCCGAAACACGAAAAGGCGATGTTGTTGATGATTATTTTGGCACCCAGGTAGCCGATCCTTATCGCTGGCTAGAAGATGATCGTTCCGACGAAACTGGTCAATGGGTTAAAGCACAAAACCAGGTAACAGACGCATACTTGGAAGCTATCCCTTTCCGAAGCCAAATCAACGCAAGGCTAACAGAGATTTGGAATTACACACGTCAATCGGCTCCTTTTAAAGCTGGCGACAGGTATTTCTTTACTAAAAATGATGGGCTGCAAAACCAGAGCGTTTATTACATGCAGGAATCACTAGACGATGAGCCGGTTTTGTTTCTCGATCCAAATACCTTATCTGACGACGGCACCGTTTCATTAACCAATTTCTCAGTTTCCAACGATGGTAAATATTTAGGTTATGGCATTTCGCGTGGCGGCTCCGACTGGCGCGAGTTCTTCGTTAAGAATATTGAAACTGGCGAAGTATTAAAAGACCATCTACAATGGATTAAGTTTTCAGGTATTGCCTGGTACAAAGATGGCTTTTTCTATAACCGTTATCCTACTCCTGCCAAGGGCGATGAACTAAAAGGAGAAAACAAAAACAGCCAGATTTTCTACCACAAAGTAGGAACGCCTCAAGAGCAAGATAAACTGATTTATGAAGACCCGGCAAACCCACTTTGGGGATTTAGCGCATCTGTGACAGATGACGAAAAATACCTCATAATTGGCGTGACCGAATCGACCAGCGGAAATGCCCTCTACATTAAAAACCTGGAAAAGGATTCTGAAATTGTTAAAGTAATAAGCAATTTCGAAAAAGATTATAGTGTTATTGAACACGTTGATAATCATCTATGGGTATATACTAATGATAATGCTCCCAAGTACCGCGTGATGGCCATTGACACAAATAAACCAACACGTGAGAATTGGACAGAACTAATTGCGGAAGATGAGAAAAATGTGCTGCAGAGCGCCACATTAACAGGCGGTAAAATATTTGCCAATTATATGAAAGATGCTCGCTCACTTGTTAAAACGTTTGACAAAAAAGGTCATTATCTTTATGATGTTGAGCTTCCTTCTATTGGTACAGTAAGTGGCTTTTATGGCAAAGCTGATGAATCAGAAACATTCTACACATTCTCTTCATACACCTACCCATCAGTAGTATACAAGTATGATACCGACAAAAATGAATCATCGCTTTATCATCAGACAGAGATTGATTTTGACATCAACAATTACGAAACCAAGCAGGTGAAGTATAAAAGTAAAGATGGTACGGAAGTACCAATGTTTATCGTACATAAAAAAGGACTGGACTTGGATGGAAATAATCCGACCTGGTTATATGGCTACGGTGGCTTCAACATTAGCTTAAATCCCCGTTTTGATGTGCGACGCCTTTTGTGGCTCGAGAATGGTGGTGTGTATGCCGTTGCCAACATCAGAGGCGGTGGCGAATATGGCGAAGAGTGGCACAAAGCCGGAACATTAATGAACAAACAAAATGTTTTCGACGATTTTATTGCTGCTGGGCACTATTTAGTCGATAATGGTTACACCGCCCCTCAATATCTGGCCATCCAGGGGGGCTCAAACGGCGGCTTATTAATTGGGGCAGTCATTAACCAGGCACCAGACTTGTTTAGTGTTGCTTTTCCTCAGGTAGGCGTCCTTGATATGCTTCGCTACCAATACTTTACCATTGGCCGCTATTGGGCTACAGATTATGGAACAAGCGAAGACAGTAAAGAAATGTTTGAGTACTTATACAATTATTCGCCACTACATACAATCAATGGTAAGTTAAACTATCCATCAGTAATGGTGATGACAGCTGACCATGATGATCGGGTGGTTCCAGCACACTCGTTTAAGTACATTGCCACTTTGCAGGAAAAATATAAAGGCAAGAATCCAACCTTAATCAGAATTGAATCCAATGCAGGGCATGGTGCAGGAACACCAACTGCCAAAATCATTGAAGAATGGACCGATTTATATGCTTTTGCTTTTTACCAAATGGGATTAACGCCTAATTAAATAATTAATAAGCATAATATGAGTCATACTAAATGATTGAAACATGGCGATTAAAAAACTTTATGCATGACTCTGTTTAGACAAAAAAACTAAAAATCAGTTTAATAAATAGTACTAACCATTAAATGAAAAGCTATGTTTTTTTACAATAAAACGGCATTTATTGTGTTATTTAATTATCTTTAGTCGATGATTACATCATTTAATGGCGTATCTGTCTTTAATTTTTTAAAAACATTTTTAATTTTGCAGGAAACACTGTAGATTAAAGTCAAAAACAAATAATTGGGTAAACATTATGAAAAGAATTAGAATTTCTCTAATTGCATCTCTAGCCGTAGCAGCTTTGTTAGCTAGCTGTTCAGGTTTAGATAAAATGAACAAAGGTGCTAAGGACGTTAGTTATTCAGTCAATCCTCCAGTATTAGAAGCTCACGGCGGACAAGTTGATCTTGATGTGACTGTTCAGTTCCCTGAAAAATACTTCGACAAAAACGTAAGCATTGAAGCTACTCCTGTATTGGTATACGAAGGAGGCGAAACTGCTTTCCCTTCATACCGCGTACAAGGTGAAAACGTTGACGGTAACGACAAAGTTATTTCTAACGCTACAGGTGGTACATTCACTTACAGCAACTCTGTTCCTTACAACGAAAACATGCGTGTTTCTGATTTAGTTGTTCGTATTAAAGCAACTAAAAAAGGTACTACGAAAGAATTTGATGATTACAAAATCGCTGATGGTGTAATCTCTACTTCTGAATTAGTAGCTGACCAGGGTGCTCAGTCAGCAATTGGTGATGACGCCTTCCAAAGAATTATCGCTGAGGCTAAAACTGCTGACCTATTCTTCTTAATCCAGCAAACTAACATCCGCGGTTCGGAGCTAAGAAAAGAAGACATTGCTGCTTTGAAAGAATATATGAAAGAAATTCAAGGTACTGAAAATGTAAACTTCAAAGGTGTTGACATTACTGCTTATGCTTCTCCAGACGGACCAGCTGACTTAAACAGCAAATTAGCAACACGTCGTGAAAAAGTAGCTAAAGACTACATGACTCGCGAAATGAAGAAAGCTAAAGTTGAAGGCGGTACTGATGATGCAATGTACACGTTGAAAAACACTCCAGAAGACTGGGAAGGTTTCCAGGAGTTAATGGCTAAATCAGACGTTCAGGACAAAGAACTTATCTTACGTGTTCTTTCTATGTACAGCGACCCTGAAGTACGTGAGCGTGAAATCAAGAACATGTCAGAAACTTTCAGTGTAATTGCTGACGAGATTCTTCCAAAATTACGTCGTTCACAAATGTCTATCAATGCAGAAATCATTGGTAAGAGCGATGAAGAAATTAAAGAAATTGCAGCTAACAACCCAAGCGAGTTGAACCTTGAAGAAATTCTTTATGCTGCAACTTTAACTGAAGATTTAGATGAGCAATTAAAGATTTACAAAGATGCTGCTGCTAACCACACTCAATGCTGGAGAGCTCAGAACAACATCGGTTGTGTTCTTTATGCAAAAGGTGATATCGCTGGTGCTAAAGCTGCTTTTGAAAAAGCTAACAGCCTTAAGTCAGGTGTTGCTGAAGTAAACAATAACTTAGGTGTTATCGCTCTTCGCGAAGGCGATGTTGCTAAAGCTGAAGAATTCTTCGGTGCGGCTGCAGGTGCTGGTGCTGAGCTTGATAATAACTTAGGTATTGTATCAATCCACAAAGGTGACTACGATGCTGCTATCCGTTACTTTGGTAACAGCACAAGCTGCAACGCTGCTTTAGCTAAAATCTTAGCTACTAAATACGATGCTGCTTTGTCAACTATCAACGCTAACACAATGGAAGTAGGTTTCAAATACTACTTAAAAGCAATTGTTGGAGCAAGAACTGCTGAAAACGACATGATGTTCGACAGCTTACGCAAAGCTTGTGAGTTAGACGCTAAATTCAAAGCTGCTGCAGCTACTGACATGGAGTTTGCTAAATTCTTTGAAGATGCAACTTTCAAGTCTATCGTTCAGTAATTAACATTACAACATACAAAAAAGGGTGAATCGTTTGATTCACCCTTTTTTTTGTCTTTATAAAATAAGATCTAACTCATTTTACGAAACAGCTCCCACAAAGCAATCCCCGCACTTACCGATACATTAAACGAATGCTTAGTTCCATACTGCGGTATTTCCAGGCATATATCGCTCAAGTCAACAACTTTCTGCTGCACTCCTTTTACCTCATTCCCTAATACCAAGGCAATCTTCTGCCCAGCCTGTGGCTGAAAATCAATTAAAGATGTACTATTTTCGACTTGTTCTAAACTGCAAACGGTATAGCCAGCCTCCTTCAATTGTGAAATAGCATCTTCTGTTTTTTCCTCATATAACCAATCCACCGAGTCCTCAGCCCCCAAAGCGGTTTTATGAATTTCCTTATTGGGAGGTGTCGCTGTAATGCCGCATAAAATAATCTTCTCCACTTTTAAGGCATCCGAAGTTCTGAATACGGAACCCACATTATTCAAACTTCGTATATTATCCATCACAACAGTAATAGGCATTTTATCACTGTTTTTAAACTCTTCAACGGTCATGCGATTTAACTCGCTCGTTCTTAATTTTCTCATTCACGGTAATTTTGACAACAAAAATAGCACTATTCCTGTTTTTATAGGTAATTGAATATTAATCGTACCCTTTATTGGAATATTAAATCCTAAAAAATATGAATATACACGAATACCAAGGAAAGGAGATATTGAAGTCATTTGGCGTAGCCATTCAAGAAGGAATAGTTGCTGAAACACCAGAAAAAGCCATTGAGGCCGCCAAGCAACTCAAGGAAGAAACCGGCACTGGCTGGTGGGTTGTTAAAGCACAAATTCATGCTGGCGGACGAGGCAAAGGCGGCGGAGTTAAATTGGCCAAATCATTAGATGAAGTAAAAGAAAGAGCCTCTGATATCATTGGCATGAACCTGGTGACACATCAAACAGGACCTGAAGGCAAACTGGTGAACAAAGTATTGATCGCACAAGATGTTTATTATCCTGGAGAAAGTGAAACAGATGAATTTTACATGAGCGTTTTACTCAACCGTTCTACTGGCAAGAATATAATCATGTATTCAACCGAAGGAGGAATGGATATTGAGGAAGTTGCGGACAAAACACCTCACCTGATTCATAAGGAAGAAGTTGAGCCAGGCGTTGGACTCCTGCCTTTTCAGGCTCGTAAAATTGCTTTTAATCTTGGTCTATCAGGAAACGCATTTAAGGAAATGACCAAATTTGTTGATGCCTTATACAAGGCATACGTGGCAACTGATTCATCAATGTTTGAGATAAATCCGGTTTTAAAAACATCGGATAATAAAATATTGGCTGTTGATGCTAAAGTTAATTTGGATGATAATGCGTTGTTCCGTCATCCTGACTATGCAGCCATGCGCGATTTAAGTGAAGAAGATCCTTCTGAGACCGAAGCCAGCAAAAGCAACCTCAATTTTGTGAAACTGGATGGTAATGTTGGCTGTATGGTGAATGGAGCCGGCTTAGCCATGGCTACTATGGATATCATTAAATTATCTGGTGGTGATCCTGCCAACTTCCTCGATGTTGGTGGTGGTGCCAATGCCACTACAGTTGAAGCCGGACTTAAGATTATACTTAATGACCCAAATGTAAAAGCAATCCTTATCAATATTTTTGGCGGCATTGTGCGCTGCGACAGAGTTGCCAATGGTGTTGTTGAAGCCTATAAAAACATTGGAGAAATAAATGTCCCAATTATTGTACGTCTGCAAGGCACCAATGCTGAAGGTGGTAAAAAGATAATTGATGAGTCAGGGCTAAAAGTTTATTCAGCCATTACGCTAAAAGAGGCGTCTGATTTAGTACAACAGATTGTAAATTAATAGCCAATCGACAAATAAGAAAGCGGGATTGCTCACCTGAACAATCCCGCTTTTATAGGCTCTTTATAATTGATTACCACTTAACTGGTTTACGACGTACCGGCATGCTCATACAACGAGCACCACCACCACCACGAGATAGTTCTGAACCACCAATGGTCACAACATATTTTTCATAATCCTTTAAGTCAACTACTCCACTAATAACATCGTTGGCTTTGATAATTTCAAAACCGTTTTTGTTCATCTCTTCCATGGTATAAACGTTGCGTGCATATCCCAATACTTTTCCTGGTCCCATAGCAAAGAAGTTAGCACCACTATGCCATTGCTCGCGTTCCTGAGTCCAAATATCACTTGAACCACCACAGCATATAGGTTTCATATCCATCCCTAAATCTCTCAGGCACGAAACCAGATTCTCTTTCTTCTCAATAGAAGCCACTTCTCCATTATCAACCGTAATAAGAATAGTACTGTAGCGACTGTCTTTCATGATTAGCGGTTCATACACCATACAGGCATCCTTATCAAGGAAAGTAAACACCATATCCAGGTGAATAAACGACTCAGGTGTATCAGGCAGTTGCTGCACTACCACATAATGACGTTCTTTCTTTTGCTTTAACTGATTAATGATAAAATCAATTCCTTGCGATGAAGTACGGGCACTGTTACCAATGACTAGCACATCTTCACGGGCAATTTGTACATCACCTCCTTCAATCATGGTTTCGGCACCAACATTATAGAAGTTAAGTGGATTAACCGTTTGAGTTTTAAAACGAGCCGAATGGTTAAAAATAGCCTCCATTACAATGGCCTCACGTTCACGCACTTTATTAGCCATTTTTGAGATCAGCACTTTATCATACATGGTCACGCTGGCATCGCGCGTAAAGAAAAAATTATGCAATGGTCGTAATGAGTAGCGATCATCGGATAAAAAAGTGGTTAAAGAATCTGTTTTTAAGCTCACTCCCTCAATTAACTGACGTGCCAATTCAGGAGCAGGCAACTCTAACAAATCCTCTTTAATATTTAAAACCTGCTCATAGGTGCAAATCTTTTCAATCAGGCTAAGCTTAATCTTTGGCTGTTCTAATATCTCAGCCAATAAATCTTTAACTTGGTAAGTTTGCGTTACTTTTTCCAGAACACCCGAAAACTGCTTGTATTCATCAACAGCAACTGACAAGTTTAAAATGTCACTATATAAAGCGCGCTCTGCATTAGAGGGCGTCATATTCTCCACCTCTTTGCCCGGCGTGTGCAATATTACACCTTCCAACTCTCCTATTTCGGAGAACACACCAGTATCAATGGTTTTTATCATGGACTATTTGGTTTAAATTTTATTTGGTTTCTTCTTCGTCGCAAATTTAAAAACCAAAACCAATTAAAAAAATGATTGAATGCACTTCTTTAAATTATTCAGCATTAGCTAGTAATGCATAAAAATACAGTCCATTGAATAATTACTCATCTATGACCCCATCGCGAATGAAAAGCTTAGCTTTGGAGGCAATGGCAACTCTTTATTGACTTTGTTTTTATCCCATTGTTCAAAAAGGGCTTGCTGATATATTTTTGCACGCTCCTTATCATTCAGAAAAACAGATGACAGTAGTTTTCCATCAGCATAATACATAAAACGATGAATATCACCCTGCTTTTCCTCTATTACTTCGTGATGACCAGGTATAACCAATTCATAAGCTCCCGAAAACATAAACAGGCCGAACACCTCCGATTTTAAACGATATGGCGGAAGCGTATGTTTCTCAGGAGTACCCAAAACATTGAGAGCCGCCAGTTTACCCTGATGCTCGGCCGCATGCCATAAGCCCGTCACGACACCTCTTGCATGTTGTGCCACATCGCCGGCAGCCAAAATATCATTATCCGATGTCTGTAAATACTCATTGACAACAATGCCTCGCTCAACTTTTAAATCGGCTTTGATAGCCAGCTCAACATTAGGGATTGCACCCGTGCAGGCAATAATGGCATCAAACTCGAGTTCTTGCCCTTGAATATTTGCCTTATAAACATCGCCACATTTTTGAACAGCATTGACCGACACTCCTGAAAACAACTTAACATCTTTAGCCAGCATTTTCTCTACCAACACATTTAATAATGCTTCGGGAAACAACTTTTGTAACGGTTGCTTCATTCGACTAGCCAATATTACCTGTTTACCTTTTCTGGTTAACTGGTCAGCCGTCTCAACACCTTCAACACCTCCACCAATAATCAGGAATCGCTCTTTGTCAGCACATGCCTCCAGCACCTGATCCACATCATAAGCATTTTGGACCCCAAAAATTTCTTTTGTCTTTATACCGCTTAATTTAGGAACAACGGACATTGCCCCGGTAGCAATCAGCAATTTGCCGTAACTAAATACCTTACCTGATTTGGTGCTAATAATCTTCTCAGCACTATTGACATCAATAACACGATCAAACAATAGAGTCACATTATTATCTTCGTACCACTGTTCATCAGCAATTTTAAATTCATCTTTATCAAAACCACGCACCATATTTTTGTTAATCTTGGTGCGTTTATATGGTAACCTGTCTTCGCCATGCACAAGGAGTATTGTTCTTGTATCTCCCTGTTCGCGCAATGTTCGAATAAAACTTATAGATGCTATACTGGCTCCTATCGCAATAATTGGATAGTTCTCTGAAATCATATCTTATTTATTTTTATTCAATAATTAGAAAATCATTATAATATCTTTGCATTACTTAATAATTATAACAATCCGAAGCCATTTGGGTTGAATACGATTATAAACAATGAATAAAAGATTAGCATTAGCCCTCCCTCTGTTATTTATCGTCCTGATGGTCGACGCACAACAGCAATTTGATTTTAATTTATTTAATGGTTCGGGTGAGCTACGTTCAATCTATGTCCAACGCCATCGCATTAATGACAAATACACAATTAATCTTGATGCTGGTTCATACCTGGGATTAGGAAATAATATATGGACCAGGTGGGGTTTTAGAGGCAGTGTTCAGCGCACGCTTTCTCATAACTATAAAGTAGATTTTGGTTTTATGTACAACCGGACTCACTATAAAGGTGAAGTTGAACTCAATAATACCGACGAAGAAATTGATGCTACGCGACATGAGTATCGCCCGTTTCAATCGTTTAACATTAGCTACCCGCGTTTTAAAGCCTCAGCACTCCAACATCGTTTTCGTTTGGAGGAACGTTTTTTTATTCATAAGGATGTTCGCGATTTTAAAATGCGTCTCCGCTATCTCATCCAGCACATGGGACGATTCGATGGGAAAGCCATTGCACCCAAATCACTTTACTATCGTGCTTTTGCTGAGTTTAATTTCAATATTTACCAGGAAGCTGAAGATGTTTTTTGGGTTAGAGGACGTTATTGCCTTGGCTTAGGTTATCAATTTAGCTCAAAGTTCACTGCTGATGCCAATTACTATTATGAACACACCAAAGTAGCCAGTGGTATTGATCAGATAATCACACATATCTTTCAACTAACAATACGACAAACAATAAATTGGAACAAATAAATCAGATATTTATTCGTTTATTAAAAATGCAGCTATTTTCGTGGTAAATTACCAAAGTATGAATCAAACAGGCACTTCTAAAGCAATAACAAAGTTTCTATTACATCTTCATCCCCCAAGAGTGAATGCGCAAGCCATTAAATACACGCGCACCTTTGGATTGGGAGGAATAGCTGTACTCTTATTTGTACTGCTGTTTATTACAGGTATGCTGCTGCGTTTTATATATGTACCTTCTGAGAAAGGCGCCTATGATTCAATAGTATATTTACAGCAAGAAGTATTATTTGGACAGTTGCTACGAAACATGCACTACTGGAGTGGTATGCTGCTGGTGATTGTATCATTCCTACATGTCATCCGCGTTTTTTACAGCCAATCAATTTACAACGAACGACGCAAAAACTGGCTCTATGGATTATTGCTGATGTTTTTAGTCATCCTATCCAATTTTACAGGGTACCTGTTACCATGGGACCAATTGGCTTACTGGGCAGTTACCATCATGACCAACATGTTAAGTTACATTCCTATTATTGGCGAAAGTTTGGCTTCACTTGTCCGTGGAAGTACTGACGTGAATGAAGGAACTTTATTGCGTTTCTATCATTTTCACACAGGCCTTTTACCGCTTTTAATGGTATTTGTGATGAGCATCCATTTTTGGTTAGTTAGAAAAGCGAAAGGTGTTACAGTGGCCGATGCTACAAAAAAAGACATGGTCAAAACTAATCCTGAATTGGTTTATAAAGAAATTGTTGTAGCTCTTTCATTAATATTACTACTCATCATCTTTTCAATGGCGGTGGATGCACCATTACTTGACAAAGCTAATCCACTCATTAGCCCCAACCCAAGTAAAGCACCCTGGTATTTTATGGGATTTCAGGAGTTATTACTGCATATGCATCCAGGATTTGGGATATTTATTGTACCTGTATTAGTTACAGCTTTCCTAATCTACATTCCATACACTAAAGACATTAATATTAATACTGGCGTATGGTTCAATAGTGAAACAGGTAAAAGAGTTACTATTTGGTGTGCCTTTTATGCTATTGTTTTCACCATGCTCATTATCATCAACACCGAGTATTTGCTTAAATTTCAGCAATGGGCACCCGATTGGCCGGTGCTGATAACAACAGGCTTGTTTCCACTACTGATATATGTGGCACCTACCTATCTGTTTTTACTGTTTATTCAAAACAAACTAAAAGCGAACAAGATAGAATTAATAATGGCCTTGGTTACCATATTACTCACAGCCTATTTGGTAATGACCTTTGTAGGAAGCTTGCTAAGAGGAGAAGGCATGCATTTATTTGCCTAAAAATCAAACTATGGATTTTATTAAAAAAATAACAAGGCGCAGTTTTATTAAGAAAGCCATTATTACTTTGGTTTCTCTTGAACTTATCTATGTACTTGTCAATTTACTTAAGAAGGGAAATCAAACAACCTCATCATCAAATCTATTTGAAGCTGGCGATGTTGATTTGTTTGAAAAGGGGAAAGTTTATCCGTTTAGCACCGAGCGTTTCTACCTGACACGCCTCAAAGATGGTGGCTTTTTAGCATTGTCAACCAAATGTACACACCTGGGATGCACAGTTCAATATAAATCAAAAGAGGACAAATTCCTCTGCCCATGTCACGCGTCGGCCTTCAATAAACAGGGCGAAGTCTTATCGCCTCCCGCCACGCGAGCCTTAGATATTTTACCGGTTAGTATTCATGATGGTAAAATATGGGTTGATACAGCTAACCCGGTGAAACGCAACAAATACAATCGCTCACAAATAACATACGCTTAAATGATTAATACGCGACTTTATAATAATATGATGCTGGCACTTGTGGGTGCATTGATTTTACTTTTACCAGCCTATCTGCTCATCAAAACATACAGTCAGCAGCCTGATCGGGCAGCTATAGAGGAGCCTCATTTTGTTGGTCGCGAAACATGTATTGAATGCCATTTACCTGAATATAACGACTGGGTGGGTTCGCACCACGACAGAGCGATGGATCTTGCCAATGACACTACCGTGCTGGCTAATTTTGACAATGTGACCATTGAAGGCAACGGCATGACGCACCGCGCCTTTATGAAAGACGGCAAGTTTATGATTAATACCGACGGTGAGGATGGCACGATGCAAGATTTTGAAATCAAGTATGTTTTTGGATTCACACCGCTGCAACAGTTTTTAGTTGAATTTGATGGCGGACGCTTGCAAACATTGCCTTTAACATGGAATACCCTGGATAGCTGTTGGTATCATATGGTTGATTCGATTTATCACAACGAAGATATTCACCACGACAACTGGCTGCACTGGACCAACCAGGCACAAAACTGGAACAGCATGTGCGCCGATTGCCATTCTACCAACTTACAAAAGAATTATGACCATATTAATGACACCTACCACACTACCTGGTCGGAGATTGATGTGAGTTGTGAGGCCTGTCATGGTCCATCATCGAACCACCTGAAGTGGGCCGCACTGCCAGAATATGCGCGCGATGAATACGAAAACTATGGCCTGCCAATTAAAACGAGTGGCATCTATAACGAGCAATATGTCGATAACTGCGCCCGCTGTCATTCGCGCCGCAGTTCATTAGGCGATTTTGATTATACCACACAAAATATTCATAACCACATCATTCCTAACCTCCCTGATGTTCCTACATGGCATCTTGACGGACAGATTCTGGAAGAGGATTACGTGTATGCTTCATTTACGCAAAGTAAAATGTATACTAAAGAGCGCGAAGTACAGTGCAACGATTGTCACAATGTACATAGTGGCAAACTGTTGTTTGGTGATGACTACAATGCTCTGTGCCTGCAATGCCACACTGCAGATGTATACGACACACCCGACCACCATTTTCATAAAGAAGTAGGCATGCCGGGCCAGGCTGTTACATCATACGATGGAATTACTTACGATGTAGGCTCAGGAACTTTATGTATCAACTGCCACATGCACGGCGGCTATTACATGGGCGTTGACTATCGTCGCGATCACAGTTTTAGAGTACCTCGCCCCGACTTATCAATAAAATATGATGTGCCAAACGCCTGTAATCAGTGCCATGCGGACAAAAGCAACCAATGGGCCGAAAATTACATTACGAAATGGTATGGCGAGAACAGAACCTATCATTTTGCCCAGGCTTTTGACGATGCCCGAAATGGAAGCACAGAAAGCATTCAGCGCCTGAAAGGTATTATTAACGATGAGCTTTATCCGCATAACATTAGAAGCCTATCGGTTCAGTATCTTGGTAATTACTTTCAGGATACATTGAAAAAGGAGGTGGACACCTACTTAAGTAACCTTTATCCTGATATGCGATTGGCAGCTATTAGAGCCATTCAACTAACTGCCGAAGATGATTTAAACCTGCTCTACCCGATGCTGCGCGATGACACCAAAGCCATCAGAACGGAAGCGGCTCGTATTATTTCGGCAGCAGGACTTGAGCAGATACCAGCCAAACACAAAAAGGCATACGACAAAGCCATAAAAGAATATGAAGAGATTTTGATTTACAATGCCGATTTCCCCATCGGTAAATTCAATCTGGCTAATCTATACTATAACAGAGGTAACTACACCGAAGCTGAAACATTCTATTTAAAAGCTCTTCAACAGGATGAAGAATTGCATTTTGTCAAACTCAACCTGGCATATCTGTATAACAGGACTAAGAAAAATGAACAAGCAGAATTACTGTTTCGTGATTATTTAAAACACGAACCGGAAGATGCCCAGGCCATGTATTCCTTTGGCTTGTTATTATCTGAAGTACAAAAGTATGACGAGTCACTTACCTTCCTGGTTAAATCATATAACCTGCAGCCAGACAGGCCTCGTGTAGCACATAACATTGCCATGATGTACGATTTCAGGGGCAAAAAAGCCAAAGCTGAAGAGTTTCTGAAAAAAGAAATTGAGCTTTTAGATAATTACAATAGCAATGCTGAACTATTACGTTTTTACCTGACTAACAACATGAAGGAAAAAGCCCTTGCGTTGGCCACTCAAATGAAAAAGAATTACCCAGATGTTGAGGATTTAAATCAGGTGATTAAGCAGATAAAACAATAACAAAATTCACACAAGCCCAACGACCTAAGGTATCCGTGTGCGAATTGTCATGTTTTAAATAATCTCAAAAAGAATATATTTGTCGTTTACTATCGATTGATACAATCATAGTATATCCCATTCCTACAAAACTTTAACTAGAATTCAGTTAAACAATCATATGCACTCCTGCGTAAATGCCTGAGTGTTAAAAAAAACTAACCAAATGAAGCAATTTTTATTTTTAGTGCTGATGTTCTGTATCATGTCGGGTACAGCAACTGCACAGTTTGATTTAAATGCACCGGTTCCTGTTGATCCTGAGGTTCGGACAGGTGTACTTGATAATGGATTGACGTATTATATCCGCCATAATCAGGAACCGAAAGAACGCGCCAGCTTTTACATTATTCAGAATGTAGGTGCTATTCTTGAAGATGATTCACAAGATGGTTTAGCTCACTTCTTAGAGCACATGGCCTTTAATGGCACCAAGCATTTTCCTGGTAAAGGAGTAATTTCTTCTTTGGAGCGCCATGGAGTCGCTTTCGGACGTAACATCAACGCCTACACAGCGCAAGACGAAACCGTTTATAACATCTCAAATGTACCAGTTGGACCAAATGGATTACTGGACACTTGTTTGTTGGTATTACACGACTGGTCAAACTATTTGCTTTTGGAAGAAGAAGAGATTGATGCCGAGCGAGGTGTGATCTCCGAAGAGTGGCGTACGCGTCGTAATGCTGGTTTCAGAACCCGCAACCAAATGATGCCAGCCTTATTAAATAACTCAAAATATGGCGAACGTGACGTCATCGGCGAATTAGATGTTATTAAAGGATTCGAATACGATGAATTACGCCGCTTCTACCACGACTGGTATCGTACCGATTTACAAGCCATTGCTGTCGTTGGTGATTTTGACGCAGCTGAAATGGAGCAAAAGGTGATTAAGCTATTCTCTAAGATTCCGGCCGTTGATAATCCTAATGAGCGTTACGAGATTAAGGTAGAGCCCAAAGCTGAGCCAACTTTTAAATTGGCTTTAGATAAAGAAAACCCTCAATCGAGCGTTTCCTTGTATGTGCGTCACCAGGCAGAAACTGCAGCTGACAAAAACCACAATACACTTCGTACAAATTACATGCAGAGCCTTATAAAAAGCATGATTAGTACACGCATTAATGAACTATTACAAAAAGGAAATCCTCCATTTATTAATGGTTCTGTCAGCTTTTATAATTACCCTCGTACGGTTGAGATGCTAAACATCAGCACAACGGCTAAAGAAAATGAAGAAGCAAAAGCATTTGAAGCCATCTTAACTGAAGTAGAGCGCATTAAACGCTTTGGGTTTACCGAAGGTGAGTTGGAACGCATGAAAGCTCAAATGCTAATGGGCTATGAAAACTACTACAAGCAACGTGATAAAATAAATCACGACAGCTACTGTAAAGAGATTGCTGATTTATATCTTGAGAATGTTCCAATGCCTGGTATTGAGTATGAATTCAAGTTTGCTCAGGCTATTATACCAAGCATCACAACACAAGAGCTACAGGATTACTTCAATACTATGTACACAAAAGAAAACCGTGTAGTCATTGTGACAGGTCCTGAAAAAGACGGTATTAAGCATTTAAACGAAACAGAAGCATTTGCTATTATCAGCAAAGTTGAGAATAATGCCAATATCGCAGCTTATGTTGATGAAGCTGTTAGCTCATCATTGGTTGAGGACCTACCTATTGAAGGCAAAATCGTGTCGGAGAAAGCACTACCTGAGTTTGATGCCGTTGAATGGACACTAAGCAACAACACTAAAGTTGTTTATCGTTATGCCAACTACAATAAAAACCAGGTGGCATTGAGCAGTTACAGTAAGGGTGGTTCCTCGTTGTACGAAGTGGTTGATTTACCAACAGCCAGCATGGCTAGCGATTTTGTACCTGCATTTGGTATTGGTAACTATGATGCTATTGCTCTTCAAAAAGCGCTTACTGGCAAAAATGCAAAGGTTTCATTTGACATCAGCGGTTTATCAGAATCTATTAGTGGCAGCTGTCGAACACAAGACTTTGAAACCATGATGCAGCTGGCCTATCTTCACTTTGAGCAACCACGTTTCGATGAAGAGGCTTTCAATGCTTTGATGGCACGATACATGGCATATGTGGCTAACATGGGCGATAATCCTAAAAAAATAATGCAGGATAGCATAAGCCAAATTCGCACTAACTACCACGAGCGTAACCTAACATTCGACACAGACTACCTGAAAAAAGTTTCGTTCAATCGCATGGAAGAAATTTACAGAGAGCGCATTAGTAATGCCTCTGACTTTACATTCTTCATTGTTGGTGATATTGAAAAAGACCTGGCTAAAGAAATGACTGCCAAATACATCGGTGCTATTTCTTCAAACGACACAAAAGAAACCTGGAGAGATAACAATGTAAACGGTCCTGAAGGTATCACTCAAAAAACCATTCCTGTTAAGCTCTCAGAACCCAAAGCAACCGTGCAGATTTTCTACAACGGAGCATTGGATTATACTCCTGAAAACCGTCTGGGAATGTCATTCATCAGTGCAGTTCTTCGTTTACGATACACCGAAAGCATTCGCGAGAAGGAAGGTGGAACCTATGGTGTAGGTGTTAATGCATCGGTTAACCACTTCCCAAAATCAGAAGGTACAGTAGCCATTCAGTTCGACTGTGACCCTGAGCGCGCCAATGATTTGATTCCATTGGTATATGCCGAGATTGATAAACTTACTAAATCAGGTGCATCAACCGAAGATCTGGATAAAACACGTAAGAATATCCTTAAAAGTCGTGCCGAAAGCAAAGAGCAAAACAGCTATTGGCTAGGTAATATCCGTAGCTATTACGTCAATGGCACCAATATGACTTTAGCCGAAAACTATGAAGATATTGTAGAAAACATGAATGCTAAAGACATTAAAAAGCTGGCGAAGAAATTCTTTAAGAAAGCTGATAAAATTGAAGTAGTATTTGTTCCAAAAGAGGACTAGTCCATAAAAACCAACATAAAAAAAGGCAGCCTATGAGCTGCCTTTTTTTGTTACCATCCTCCAAATAGAATTACAAATTAAAAACTTATTAACAAAAACACGCTTTCAGGCTTAGGATGTAAAGGCTATATTTGCAACAATGTTGCATTTAATCACCTAATACACATCCAATGGATAATAAAAAAATACCGGTCACAATAATCACTGGTTTTCTTGGAAGCGGCAAAACCACCCTTCTGAATAATATCATTCAGAAACACAAAGACAAGAAATTTGCCATCATTGAAAATGAGTATGGAGACATTGGTATTGATAGTGACCTTATTATCAACAATGATGAAACGATATTTGAACTAAACAATGGTTGCATTTGCTGTTCTTTGCAAGATGGTTTTCAAAATACAATCAGCAGCTTATTAAACAGCTCACACAACTTTAACCACCTGTTGATTGAAACAACTGGCATAGCCAATCCCGATTCGGTCATCAGTACTTTTATTGCCACCGAAGAAATTCAGAAACAGTTTATAATCGACAGTGTTATATGTGTGGTTGATGCCGTTAATATTGAAGACTTTATTAACGAACAAGCTGAAGTACGTAAGCAACTGGCGCTGGCCGACATCACACTCATCAACAAATCCGAATCGGTGCATCAGGATTATTTGAACACAATACAAAAGCTTATTGGTGACCTCAATCCGATGACACACACTCACACTGTTTCCTATTCTAACATCGATGATATCAATATGCTGGATAACTGCTACTTCACGAGTCAAGCCATAGAACGCAAAACGATTAATTTCTCACTTGCCAATGGATTCAGGCTTGATAAACTGATGAACCAACACGATATCTCAACAGAAGGCTTTATCTTGACGGAAAATATCGATATGGAAAAATTTGAGACCTGGCTCAAAGGCTTTCTGTTCTTCAATAGTCATTCTATATTTAGAGCAAAAGGTATTTTAAGCGCTCCCAATTCAAATCAAAAACTAATCTTTCAATCCATCAAGACATCGTACCAACTGGGATACGGGAAAGACTGGGGCCAGGAGAAACGCTTTTGTAAATTGATAATTATCGGGAAATACATCGACCGGGATATGATAGAAAGCAGCTTAAAACAATTAATTGTTAAAGCATAAGGTATACTCACACTGATTGACAATCACACAAAAATAGGACACCTATGATATCAACCAAAGACTTAACCATAGATTATAAACGAGGAAAGCAACTCTCTTTTCAAGACATCCAAATTAATAAAGGAGAACAGTGGCTATTAAAGGGTAATTCTGGTACTGGCAAAACCACACTACTACATATGCTGTCAGGCATACTATGCCCTTCTTCAGGTACGATCATTGTCAATGGGATTAATTTTAATCAACTTAACCAATCTAAGAAGGATACATTCAGGGCTAATACCATTGGCCTGATCTTCCAAAAAAACTTGTTTGTTTCATCATTAAACATGTATAGCAACCTGGTGATTGCCCGTAAACTGGCCGGTCAAAGCATTGATAAAAAAGCCATACTTCAATTAACGGATGAATTGGATATATCGGCTTTATGCGATAAAAAACCTTTTGAGTTAAGCCAGGGCGAACAACAGCGCTTCTCAATCGCTCGCGCTTTAATAAACCAACCCAAGGTTATATTGGCCGATGAACCCACATCGAGCCTGGACGACACAAATTGCCAACGATTTATCGATACCATCACCAAGGTATGTAAGCAGCATGATGTGACCCTATTGGTTGCCACGCACGATAATCGATTTAACACACAATTTAAAAACACGATACATCTAGCATAAGCATGAAAGAAATACTTAAACTTGCTATCGCTCAGTTACGAGCCAAACCATTCAATACCTCTTTAAGCATTGTAATGTTCACTATTGGCATGAGCATTATTTCCATTCTTATGCATTTTGAAAACCACACGCAAAGCAGGATGCAAAACGATATTGCCGGCATTGATTTGGTGGTTGGTGCCAAAGGCAGTCCACTTCAACTGGTTTTATCGTCAGTTTTTCATGCCGATTATCCTACCGGTAATATCAGCTTGCAGGATGTCGATAAAATTAATCAGCATCCACTGGTTAAACAGACCATACCAATTGCGTTGGGCGATAATTATAAAGGCTACAGAATTGTAGGTTCGAATAGTGAGTACCCCCAGCTTTATGAGGCTAAACTATCTGACGGCCAATGGAACAGCAACGCCATGGAAGTGACACTTGGTGCTAAAGTAGCCGCCCAAACAGGACTAAAGCCAGGCGACCAGTTTACTGGAGTGCATGGCTTTATGGAAGTAGGTCACCACCACGATGAGGATATATATACCGTTACCGGTATTATGGAAAAGAATCATTCGATCATCGATCAGCTTATTCTGACAAAGGTAGAAAGCGTGTGGGCAGTGCATGACAATGGACACGAGGCCTGCACGCATGAACACCACGAAGAATGTGACCACAACCAACAGCATGAGAGTAATCACGAACACCATGAAGGCTGCAGCCATAATCATTCAGATGAACATCAACATAATGCTTCATCTTCGCTGGAAAATGTGCTTGCCAAGGTTGATAACAATGAAGAGTTAAGTGCTGAAGAAATGCAGGTTTTCAATGAGCACAGAGGTCATTTGTCTGAAAAACAGCTTAAGGCGAATGAGGCGATTACCTCGTTACTGGTGTTTTACAAGAGCCCCATGGCAGCGACTACCCTGCCACGCATCATTAACCAGAATACGGTGATGCAAGCAGCTTCACCTGCTATTGAATTAAATCGTTTATTGTCGTTAGTTGGCATTGGCTTGACAACACTTAGATTATTGGCATGGATTATCATTATCTTTTCAGCCTTCAATCTGTTGATTCATATGCTCAATCGTCTTAACCAGGAATTAAATGAGCTTGCTCTGCTGAGAGCTCTCGGCATATCGCGATTCAAATCATTGCTTTTATTACTGTCGCATGGCCTCTTATTAGTACTAAGTGGTTGGATGCTTTCTATTGTTACAACCAGAATTGCCCTATTGGCTCTATCTCATTTTATCGAACACATCGACTTTTCAATCGTTCAACCCTTGTTGAAAGGTGAGTATTATTTATTAATCTATGCCGCTGCAATTGGCGTATTAGCCGCTCTTATTCCGGCTATAAAGGCTTACAAAACTAACATCCATTTCCTGCTCAATAAGCTTTAAACAAACTCGTGTTAATTTTTTGGTTGTACTTTAGTCCTCAGGATTTCGTAACATATAGAAAATGAAGAAAATAATTGCTTTATTACTCCTCACAATAGTTGTACAAATAAACTTGTCAGCTCAAACCAGCAAAACAAATGATGCGTGGGACTTATTACTGAATGATGTAAAAGTACGTTTTCTCTATTCTATCACCTATAACACGTATCTGCCCAGGCCTAAGTTTGGCAAAGAACTAAAGCAACTGAATGGAGCGGAAATTACTGTCAAAGGCTTTTTTCTGCCGGTTGATGTAACAGGCAGTGTCTTTGTGCTGTCGTACAACCCAATGAATACTTGCTTCTTTTGCACTGGCTCGGGCATCGAAACCATTATTGAGATCAATCCAAAAGATGACCACATTAAAAAGTTTAAAAACTTAAAAACAGACAATTACATACAAGTAGAAGGCACATTAAAACTGAATGCCAAAGATTATGAACACCTGGTGTATGTATTAGATAATGTGGAGTTGGTGAAAGTAATTAAATGAGTTTCAAATTAGTACTTTTACCAACTAATCTCGTTTCCTTTTGTATCGAATCTGCGGTACCTTATCCAAATACACTTTAGAAGAAACATACTCAAAGTCTAGCGGCTGAACTAAATCACCAAATAATGTATAGCCTCCGCCCAGCAGCACTGGAATGGTGGTAATAATTAAATCATCGATTAAATCTTCCTTTAAAAAGTTTTGAATGGTATTACCCCCATCGATATACAAACGGTGATAACCACGCCAATTTAATTGCTCTACTATCTTGGGTATTGTTCCTTTCACGAGTTCAGCTTTACCGGTAAATTCTTCGGGAATACTTTCCAACGAAGCGCTCAATATAAATACAGGCTTGGTATAAGGCCACGGACAATCAAACCCGCATACCGTTTCAAAAGTTACGCGCCCCATAACAATGGCATCTACTTCGCTCATAAACGATTCGTAGCCCATATCTACCTGGTCGGGGTTAGGAATACTGAACAACCAATCTAAACCACCATCTTTATCAGCGATATAACCATCGAGGCTGGTGGCGATAAATACCTTATTTCTTTTTTCCATCGACTTAAATATCAATTAATCTAACGAGCCCAGGCATGGCCAACTACCAGGTAAAAACCAAAATCATCATTACTCCAGGCGAAATCCATTCCTCCGCTTAAACCAAACACACGCGCTATGAGATAACGAAATCCTGTACCTATAGTACGAACCGATTGATTTGTCTTCAACCATCCTTCTTCCAATGGAGAGGTAATACCCATTCCCGTAAACCCGAGTACCTCCCAACGGTAATTCAGCTTATAATTAGCCTGTAACTCCAACAGATTTGTATTATTTCCCTGATATTTAGCTGCCGGGACACCACGCATATTTATGCCTGGTATAGACCAAAAAGGTGTATGCTTGCTGGCATACTGTGTTTCCAACCTTGCTCCAAGCGTTGCTCTATCGCTTAAATCACCAAAAGCCAAGATCACTCCAGTCAGGCGGCCGTATTGGCCTGCTCCCCCCATCCAATCATCACTATAGGTTCCTTTTATCTGAGCATAAACTCCTTTAGATGGCGAAAAAACATTATCACGCGTATCAAAATCAACCATTAACGACAATTCGCTTAGTGTAGAATTAAACTGTTTACCAGTATACTCCGGTATATCTATTGGTAATTTAAAGGTATTAGTGCCATCGTAATAAAAGTAGCGACCGCCAACAAAGAAATCGGACTTACCCAAACGAAACTTAAGCTGCTGGATACTCATCCAGGTATCCATATTCATCTCAATAGGAGTTGACAATATATTATTTGGCCCATAATAGTCAATGTTGACATAGCCTTTCATAACGGCACCCATATATCGTATCCTGTCCTGTTTCCAAAAGCCAAGGTGAAAAAGCCCGCCAAACCAGGTGCCATTCTCTGTAAAACCGCCAAAGCCACTGGTGATATCGGGTATATTTCCTTTTTCCATGATAGAGCCATGAAAATAAGACAAGGCCATTCCACCACCATATCCAACTGCGGGTTCAGTTATAAACATAGGAACGGGCAGTACCCCTTTCTTCTCGGTCAGAAAAGTACTCATGTCAAGGGCATTGTCAAGCGTGTCTCTGAATGTGGATGTTTTTGCTTGTGAAAAGACAACAACATTAATCAAGCTGCAGCCCAGAATAAGAAGAAACTTTCTCATTTTAGTTGGTTAATTTGGTGGTTAAAAATTAGCTGAACGAGTATTTCAAATGACTTCAAAAAACATATCGTTCTTAACAAACGTACTAATAAATTATATAAGTTTCTATACAAAAAGACAATGCGGCTATCAAATAAAATACTCTGGCTCTTTTCGTTCCGAACAATTGGTATAGAGTCGATCCCTAATTTCATCTATCATGGCGTTATCCAAGACTCTGGCCTGTTCGGGACAATAACGGGTGCAGGCACAACAAACAGTGCATTGTGCTCCGTTAGTCTCAAGCGTTTCGGACATAGTAATTGCATTTGTAAGACATACACCGACACAAATTCCACATTTGGTGCATCGCTCAGGAACGGTAGTAGGGTAAATTGTAGCGGGCATTTGTTTATAGGGTTTATAGGGGTAGTTGCCTTGAATAGCAGGCTCAACACACCCCCCTTCTACCTCCAGCTTCTGACTAATAAGGTCTGCAAAATCTTTACATTTCTGCAAATCATCGCTATCGGGACGATGCTGAGCAATTGGTTGTGCTTTGGTTGAATAGGAGTGTTCGCCAATAAAAGCCGCTGCAGCTAACACCTTAAAACCACCATCATGCACAATGTTGTTAAGTTCCAGCAAGGCATCATCGTAATCGCGGTTGCCATATACAACCACAATAACTACCGGCGACTGATTGCCCTTCAATTGTTTAAGATTTTTAATGATTTGTTGTGGCAAACGCCCACCATACACAGGCAAGCCTATTATAGTGAGACTATCAGCTGATACCGTATGCAACAATCCCACAGGTTCCTTGGCCAGGTTGGTTTCTGAAGTGGGCTCCAACTCAATATGCCGGGCTATTTCATTAACAATTGTTTTGGTAGTTTGCGTTGGCGAGTAATAAATGATGTTTATGCTCTTCATTTTCGTTAATCGTGTTTATCGGCATCACTACATTCAGTATCTGTTTTCAACCAGTCAGAACGCTTAACTATTGTGTTGCCTTATTTTTCATCTTAAATACATGTATAACTATCACTATTTCGATAGAAATACCTCTTTTATCAAATTCTATTCTTCTACTCGTTTCCTGAGAAGAAATAGTAATTACAAACTGCTAATATCCGTGCTTTCGCAACAGATTTCCTTAGTTTCAGAAGGATTAAGGTTAACAACAAGGAAAGGTGGCGAAGCAAATTGACCTTTCATCCCTTTCTCAAACATATCCTTTTAACAAACCTCTTGTATAACTTGATTAGAACAAGCTGAGACGAATATCACCAAAACAATTGCAGGTATAATTTCATCTGGTTTTTTTTATGAAACACATCGTTTATTTATACAGTCATATATTTGCTCATTACAAAATCCAAAAGTGCACAATATATACCATTTGAGCATGCATTGTACACAATCATATGTTATATCACACGATATAAAAAACTCACTTCTACAAGACCCCTGTTAATCTCGCATCTTATTTAATCTTCGGTTTTAAATTTTGTTTTACGGTTGCACTATCGTACAAACCTGCCGAAAGTAAAAAAGGCTGCCCTAAATAACAAGACAGCCTTCATATCATATAAAAACTAAGTTAAAATCGCAAACCTATATTAACAATAAAACCGCTCATATTGGTGACTCCCATTTCCATAATACTGCCCGATGATTGCTTACTGGCAGGTACATTACCAATCCGGTTTTCGAAAGGCGCAGCCTGCTTCTCAATATAGTCTGAGCTGCCCAGGTAATAGATGCCTTCGATAAAAAAAGCAGTTTTACGACTTGGGAAAACAATGCCTCCGCCCACAAATGGTTCAAAAGCATCTTTCCAGAGTAAATCGCCGCTCTCACTAACAGATCTATTCGTATAAAAACCCTGATTGAGAAGATCATCAATTAACAGGTCCCACTGCTCGTAATAAGCCTGGTTAGTGAATTTACCACTTTGCTCATAAGTAGCAGTGAGGGCATGGCGGTACTCCACTCCCCCCTTGGCAAAGAACTCCCAGTTACCGGCAAAGGCATTTAGCTTAATAGCAATTGGCACATTAAGCAGCGCCAAATCTTGCGACTCTTCCAGTTCATTAGCTGAAAACCGATAACTAACATCATCCCCTTCACTATCTACACCTTTTAGGGTTGTGGCATACGATTCAATACTACCTTTAAATGAACCAATAAAATAACTGGCACCTGTTTCAATACCAACATATTTAATGGGTCGATACTCAATAAAAAAGCCCCCATTTAAAGGAGTAATTGCTTCTCCTGAGTAAGAATCCAAATCATTATCCCAAAGCATCTGACCGCCTCCGGCTTTCAGTCCCCAATATACTTTTTTATAACGTTTCTCTGGTTTTACCGGTTTATTCTGCTCTACAGCCACCGCAGTAGAATCTGTTTGTGCATCTACTGTAGTTAACAGCAACATACATCCGAGTACGATATATAGAATTTTCTTCATCATCAATTTAATTAAGAGTGAGAGGCACATGGCCTCACACTCATTTTATCTACTTCTGAATAATAATTTTACGTTTCTCAACCAAGCCTTCGGCCTGTACCTCTAACACATAAACACCCGGTTTTACGTTGGTATCATCGTAATCAATCAACCTGGTATTTGTGTACTCGTTCTGAGATACCAAATGACCTGCGATATCGTACAATCGCACAACGGTTTTATCTTGCTGTTGAGGCAATTTAATAACCAGTTGCTGGCTTCGCTGAACAGGATTCGGATGTACGCTCATAGCCTTTAATCCGCCACCTTCAACTGTAAGTGTATCGGAATAAACAGTACAGCCTGATTTAGCATCAAGAGCCGTTACAAATACATCACCACTGATATTAGCCAAATCAAAATATTGCTTAGTGTCTTCCACATTATCACCAATATACCATTTGAAATCAGAAAATTGCTGTTCCGAATTATCTACAAATACCACATCATCCCATTTATCTTTTAATAGTATCTGATTGCTCAATTTCAGATCCAGTGTTACATCTTTGGTTATTGAGTTGCCACACATATCGTTCACAACCATGGTATACACACCGGCATACTTTTCAGAGAATCGTTCCACATTAAGATTTGGAGAATATAGGTCATCCGAATAAACAGTACCTTCTCTCATCCATTTATAACCAGCCAGGTAATCGCCATCAAACGTAACAGGCAAGTCAACGGCATCAAACAAGCATAAGTCTAATTGACTAGCTTCAGGTTTGATTACAGCCGGCTTACAACTTCTGATGGTAAATGAGAACTTAACATCTGTTGTTGGAATTTTGCTGTTGTAGGCAAACTCAATAGCTTCTGCCGGAATTTCAATGGTGTATGTTTCATCAAAAGCCATTGGATTATTATGATTAAGGTTAAGCTTAATACCCTGATCCACTAACTCGGTTTCATAAAACACTTTCTCTGGTGTCATAACAACCGCATCATAATCCACTACTTTAATAGCCTGGTTAAAACTGATGCTTATTGGTGCATCATATTCCACATCCACAGCATCGTGACCGGGCGTAAAGCTTACTGCTTCTATTTTGCCTAACTGATAAGGGCCAACCTCAGAAGCACCTATATCAACCTGACCATAGAATGAACGGCTCTCATTCTTATATAAATCCATATAAGCAAAACCAGGCAAATAAGTATCGGTACCCTGGTTGTAACATGAGCTAAACTTACCAAGACGATAATCCTTATTGGCGGCATCCATAAAATCAGGATTGCCTTCTACAATATTGGTTCCCGCATATCCATTCTCAATACATGAGTAACTTGCCTCTGCATCGCTCAATTGCGTTCCGGTGTTGCCATACAAAATTGTATTCAACACATCTCCAGGCGATTTTATGCCTGATGTATTGGCCGTTACAGTGGCATTAACCATTTCGAGTTTCGAATTGACATCGCCATAAACAACGGCATCTGTAGAGGTATTATTATCAATTTGCGAATTATACACATACACCTCCGAATTAGCATTGTAAATAGCTGCTCCATTACCACTCTTATTGTCCGACAGGTATGAATTCAATACCTGGTATGATGCATAATTCGCATTGATGGCGCCGCCATTGTTGGCATCGGCATTCGCTTTTGTGAGAGTAAAACCATCAATCACAACACCTTCAACCGGCTCCTGCGAATTACCAGTAATGGTGATTAAGTTTTCTGAGTTATCACTATCATCATCCTGAGTTCCGATATCACCACTAATAATAGTATGGTCTTTATTGCTGAAACGCTCATAACGTTGTGTTTCTGTTCCGGCAAAGCCCCCATATAATCCAATATACGAAGTAAGGTGTAGCGTTTCACTACGGCTGGTGCCGGATGTCACCTTATAGGTTCCATTGGCCACCCATATTTCATCACCTTTAACTGCCGCATCAACAGCTTCATTAATCGTTCCAAAGGCATTATCCCATGATGAACCATTGCCAGTTGAACCGGCTTTAACATACAATGGTTGTTCACTTCCAATATAAAAAGTAGCAATGTCCGACCAATAGGTATAAGCTTCAGTTTGAACACCAACCTTCCACTGGTAGCCCTGGCGATAATCAAAGTTGAACGATAACATTCCCCAATATCCTAAATTATCCACCTTCTCATATACCTTGGTTTCATCATCAACATCCCAGGATTTAAAGCTCATCTTGTACTCTGTTGCATCCATTGCATTAGGATCAGGCGTTACACCATCTATATCAGCTCCCAATGTCCAGGTATAACCCAATACACCAGAGGGACTCTCGGGCGATTTATCAGCCGGACGAACGGTTTTAGGATACGATGCTTCATACGCCCCCATATCAACAACACCCCAGCTTACACGGCCAATACCATCCAAGTCGTAACGAACACCGTCAGGTATTGAATCGTTGAAGCCAGCATTAATGGCTGGTGAATTGGGCTGTAATCGGTAGTTACCATTTTCAGCATCCACAAACAAAGGATCTTCATTGATTACTGCATCGCCATTATTCATCCCTTCAATACATGAATACACATATTCACTTTCGTAATATCCGGAGACATTACGTTCTCCATTGTTCCATATGATTGAGTTACTTACATAAAATACACCTCTACTATTGCTGTTTAGGCCACCACCATCATAAGCCGCTTTATTATCAACTATTGTACTGTTATTTACATAAACATCACATTCATAAGCACCCACAGCCCCCGAATTATTGTTACTAATATTTCGGGTTAATAATGAATTATTGATTCTCATGGTTGATCTCGTAAACACACCTGCTCCAACACTTTCAGATGTATTATCTCTTACAATCAAATTATTCAATTCAACGTAACCACCCTTCGAATTAAGTCCTGCAACCTGACCATAATTGTGACTTCCTTCAGCAACCCCATTACAAATTGTTAATCCATCAATTATAAGCGTATCTGTTTCCTGCAACGCTACCTCTATTATACGATGCGCATTATCAGTAGTCACATTCGGCAATCCAATATCACCACTTAACAATGTTAATTCAGGATTCAGTTTTCTATCTGTTAAATAGACTTCCGACCCTTTAAAACCACCGTAGATTTTCAGTTGCTTATTTATCTCAAATGATTCGGTACGATCATCTGCTTTACTAGGATAATAAGTTCCTGCTGCTATCCATATTTCATCGCCAGGTACAGCTTCGTTTATCGCATCCTGCAGGTTACCAAAAGCATAATCCCATCGGTCGCCATAGCCACTCGAACCTTCTTTAACCTTTATGGCAT
Source organism: Carboxylicivirga litoralis (assembly GCF_025499605.1). Lineage (GTDB taxonomy): Bacteria > Bacteroidota > Bacteroidia > Bacteroidales > Marinilabiliaceae > Carboxylicivirga > Carboxylicivirga litoralis. Next base: position 351,693 of record NZ_JAFMVC010000001.1, read on the forward strand.
AATAATGAGTTAAGGAAAATGACATTACCTGCGAGGGTATTTCTTCACCATTCATAATAGCTATAACCTGCCACTGATATTCATTACCATTGCTTAAGCTTGCGGTATAACTCATTTCGGTGAGGTCGGCAACGATTGTTTTGTCATTACTATCTGTCCAGTATTCTAAACGATAGCTTTCAAAACCAGGATCAGTAACCCCTTCAGGCATGCCCCATTCAAAAGTAACATCAGTACCTAAAAAGACCCCTTTTATTATTTCGTGGCTTACCGGACTTGTTGCTATTGGTGTTATCACCCCACCTTCGAAGCAGCCCATATCTACCACCTCTTCAAGAATACGCTCACCACCGGCAAAATCGGTAGTTATAGCATCAGGTATTGAATCATTTATCCCGGCGTTAATACCTGGCGAAAGAACTTGTAAGCGGTAATCGCCATTTTCTGCATCGACAAATAATGGATTACCAACAATATTTCCGTCACCATAATAAGACTCTTCGAGTAATGAGTATGTTACCTTGGCTCCATAAACATTATTACTTGTGTTACCTGTATTGTTGCATATTATTGAGTTAACAGCCTCCAGGCCTTTTGTATCATTATCGCTATAAATACCACCTGCATTATTACTTGTGTTATTATACACCACCGAATTAATCAGTTTGGTGGTTCCTGTCTCATGATGCACTGTAGTACCATTGTTATCAGGAGCTGTATTATTACTAATGATCGAATTAGTAATAATAATATCTGCACCATTGTTATAAAGAGCACTTCCCCTATTATCACTCTTGTTTTCTTGTATCCAGGTATTATTTAACAACAGAGTACCTCCTGTTGCATATACTCCACCTCCGTATTGGTGCCCGCTATTCCAATAATTTGAGTTACCATCTTGAATGATAACACCATCAATCCAAGCTGAATCAGAAGCTAACATTTCACATTCAACAACATGTGTGCTGTTATCTTCCTGAGATGTTAGGTCATTGATTTCACCGCTTAAAATGGTTGAATTCGTGTTCCAATTGCGTTCTGTTAATAGAGTTTCAGTACCATTAAAACCACCATACAGCTTAAAGCCATTTTGTAAGGCAAATACTTTCAAGCGATCCGATTCGGCAGGTTTATAAGTGCCTGCTGCTATCCAAAACTCATCGCCTCCAACAGCACTTTGCATAGCTTCTTGCAGATCTCCAAAAGCACTTCCCCATGAAGTTCCATCCCCGGTTGCCCCTTCTTTTACATATATCGGATGATTATGAGGCACATTAAATGACTGTATCAGGCCATTAATAACATCACCTCCCACAACATGGGTTACAATGCGCCACCTCACTATGCTACCAGCATTTACCGTAATATTTGTAAACTCGTTAGGAGTATAAGTGGTTTTCATTTCGCCATCATTCAGCCAGTAATCGATTGAGTAGGACTCTACATCAGGTTTTGTAACTCCTTCTTCCCATTCCCACGACAACAGCACATAACTACTTGCTGCATCAATTTCAATTACTTCATTATTATAAGGCTCTTTTACCAGAGGGGTAACAATGCCACCCTCTAACACTCCCATATCAACCTCATCGTTGATAATACGGTTGTTACCTCCAAAGTCCTGCTTCAGTGTTGCCGGTAATTTTGTTTTATCTCCGGCATCAATACATGGTGACAAATAATGTAAACGGTAATCACCTTCGTCTGCATTGATAAACAAAGGATCTGAGTTAATATTACCATTACTTACACTTCCTCCTTGAATACATGAATTGGTAACATCTATAGCTGAAACACCACTTTCCATGTTAGTATTACCCCATATGATGTTGTTGGTAAATAAACCGTTACCGGTAATCATTATATTCGCCTCATTATTAACAAAAACGCAATTACTCAAGTGATTTTGCGCCCTGTACCCATCCACAACATATGTCCACTCAGCCTTGTTTTTACTAAAAATTGTATTGTAACAATTAAGCTGTCCACCTTTGTTTTCGATAGCTGCACCATCGTAGGCTCGGTTGTTATCAAAGATACAGTTAAGCACATTGGCTGTACCTTTATTTATGTGCATTCCTCCACCTTCACTATAACTATATGCATCTCTAATAATCAGGCCATCAAAAGTTGCAACATTCCCATGCTCGTTGCTATAGTAAATAATTCTATTGGTATTATCTGAGTCATCCAGCTTATCACCAATTTCACCACTTAATACCGTTTTATTTAATCGCCAGTTACGCTGGTCAATACTTTCTTCATCACCAGCAAATCCACCAATCAATTTAACGCCTGTTGTTACATCAAAACTAGCCTCTCGATTAAGATCATCAGTGGTCGTATAGTATGTACCGGCGGCAATCCAAATTTCATCACCATTAACAGCCAGCGCCAAAGCTTCATTGATGGTTCCAAAGGCATTGGCCCAACTACTTCCATCACCGCTACCTCCTTCTTTGACAAAGTAAGGCGTATCCTGAGCTATGGAGAATGTGCTGATTTCAGAGTAGTTGACATCTCCTGATTCGGCAATAACACCCGAACGCCACGTGTACTCCTTAGCGGCAGCCAAACTAAGATTGATTGTAAAATCGGTGCTTACTTCAGCTCGTGTAACAGCACCATCTTTCTCCCAATACTCAATAATGTATTTAGAGATGGTGTAATCGGCCTCAGTCATCCAACCTCCTGTTAAGTCAAGTGGGTAATTGGCCTCACTGGTTTTAAACACTGTACCGTTGGCAGGAGTATTGGCAACAGGACAGATAACTGCGCCTTCAAAAGCTCCCATATCAACTATATTATCCTGTATACGTTCTTTTCCGGCAAAATCTTTTACCAACCAGCCTGGAAGCGAATCGTTACAAGCCGAATTGATACCAGCGGATGCACTATTAAGTCGGTAATCATCGTTATCGGCATCAACAAAAATGATTTTATCACTAATATTCTCATAGCCATAATCTCTGTCAAATCGGTTATAATTAGTTTTTGAGCTACTACATTCGTAATAATTATATTGCGAAACGTTATTAGTGAAAATTGAATTACTAACACTATTGACATTATCAACGGCACTTGTTTGGTATGCTGAGTTTGAATCAAAAACAGAATTTATAATGGCAGAGTTGCCACTTAACATACTTATAGCACCGCCATCGTCTGCCGAATTATTTTTAAAAATACAGTTAGCAATAACAGTCTCGCTATTATTTAACACAATGGCACCGCCATCTTCATCGGCTTCATTATTTTTAAATAGCACATTACTAATAATCTGGCTGCCATTATTAACCATTAAACCGGCACCCATACTGCCATCACCGCGCCAATCTCCCGCAAATCCATCCTGAATAATAAAACCATCAAGAATAATGGAGCCTCTGGCATTGATAACCATAACATGTTTCGAGTTATCTTGTTTTTTGGCGACATCGCCAATGTTTCCGCTCAGAATTGTTTTATTGACCAAAGCATTGCGCTCGTCTAAGCTTGCTTCATTACCTTTAAAACCACCATAAAGCTTAACGCCGGTTGCTACATTAAAGCTAACTTCTCTATCTCCAGTTGATGATGGCAAATAAGTACCTTCGGCGACCCATATTTCATCTCCATCAACAGCCACATTCAAAGCCTGATGAATATCTCCAAAAGCATTAGCCCATGATGAACCATCGCCTGTTGCACCAACCTTTACAAAATATGGTGTTCCAGTAGGCAATGAAAAGTAGCTTACCTGAGAATAATTTATGGTACCGTCGTCTAACTCAACACCATAGCGCCAGCTTACATTCTGTCCTACTGTAAATGATGTGCTATACGCCAGATCACTTCCTACATCAACTGAGGTGATATTGGCAGGGTTATTCCAATACTGAATAAAATACCTGACGATTGAATAATTGGGTGTCGCAGGCCATTCTCCTGTAAAATTAACAACGCCAGTCCCTCCATTACTTGCGATAGTTTCAAAATTAGCGGGACTTACGGTCGCAGGTGTTATAGTTCCACCTTCTGACGGTCCTGCATCAATGATATCATTAACTAATCGAGCATTACCAAAATAATCGGTGTCAACGCCTTGCATATATGAATTATCACCAGCATCAATGGCAATTGCATTGTATCTTAACCTAAAATCACCATCCATTAAACTAATAAAACCTGGATCTGTCGATTTAACATTAGAACGTTCAATAAGACCATACGTCGCTCTTCTGGCTCCGGTATTGTTCAATGTTTCAACAAAAATAGAGTTGGCAACAACGGCATTGCCAGAATTATAGCTATATAAATCAACGCCAAAACCTTCAGCACTTGTACCATAGTCGGCTTCAGATTTATCCATTACATTATTATACCACAAACAGTTATAAAAACTACCTTCTCTTTGAACATAGGCTCCAGATCCCATATAAGCAGTATTTGAGGTAAATATGCAATGCACAAAAACAGGATTTGAGCCATCTTTACAATATACTCCACCACCATCATTACGGGCCTTATTGTTATCAAACACTACATTAATAACAAAAGGGGATGCATTTTCGCAACGCATTCCTCCACCGCTACCAGCTTCCCATCCATAAATCTGATTATTACCATGCTGCACGATAAAACCATCAAATATGGTAGACTTATTAATAACATTATACTCGGATCCAATGGCCTTTACCACTGTGTAGGTATTGTCGCTCTGATCTAACGGCATACCAATATCACCACTAAGTATAGTTTGATACTCGTGCCAATTACGCTCCTCCAGGCTAGTCTCCGTTCCAATGAAGCCACCATAGAGCTTTACACCTGGCTGAAGTTCAAAAGAAATAGTCCGGTCATCAGATGTGGTAGGTTTATATATCCCTTCAGCTACCCATATTTCATCTCCACTAATGGCATCAGCCAAAGCTAATTGAAGATCAGAATAGACAGTTGATTGTGATTGCCAGGCATTACTCACGTCATTAGGCTTTACATACCTAATGGTAGACATGGCATTTGAGGTAATCGTACATAAGAGTATTAGAACTATTATGCTACGCATGTTGATGTATTTCATTTTATAATAATAAGTAAGGTTGTCATTGTTAAGAAAACGCACAAATATACATTCATTAAGTAAAGTAGACTTATACGCCCATCTGTTCAAATAGTTATAAACTTAGACCACATACCATGCACAAAAGTATAAATCTCCCGAAACGCCTGTTACAAACAACTATTAAACAACACAATACAATCTTCAACCAATTCACCTCTAAGCATAATTTAGAGAGATTATACTTAATATAATTTGATGAAATTTGTATTTTATTTGATGAAATAAAATGAATGTACAAATGATAGCAGACTTGCTTAAAATACCTTATTTTTAATCTTCATTATAACACAATTATCATGACAACTAAAAAAAAAATAGCCGTTATTTTATCAGGATGCGGTGTATACGATGGTGCAGAAATTCATGAATCGGTACTAACGCTTTTGTCCATTGCCAAACAAGGTGCTGAATACACCATTTTTGCCCCTGATGTAGAACAGCATCATGTTATCAATCATCTTAAAGGAGAACCAACTGATGAGAAACGTAACGTACTGATTGAAGCTGCGCGCATTGCTCGAGGTGCAATCAAACCTTTAAACGAATATAAAGCCACTGATTTTGATGCATTGGTGTTACCTGGCGGTTTTGGCGCAGCTAAAAACCTTAGTACGGTTGCTTTTGATGGCCCCAACTGCACTGTAGAAGCTGAAACCGAAAGAGCAGTAAAAGAAACGCATGCTGCCGGCAAACCAATTGGAGCCTTATGCATTACTCCAGCAGTGATTGCAAAAATATTAGGTGAAGTAACCGTTACCATTGGTCAGGATGAAGGTACAGCTCAGGCCATTGAAGCCATGGGAGGCAACCACGAGACAACCAATCATGGGGAAGTGGTGGTTGATGAAGCCAATAAGATTGCCACAACACCTTGCTATATGCTGGATGCTAACATTCTGCAAATTGCCGAGGGTGCCAACAATGTGGTGAAAGCAGTATTAGAGATGGCGTAAAATTGACAAACTGTCGAATCGTTAACTGCTTAACAAAAAATGATGTGTACAGAGCTACATTACACTATAAGCCACAACAAATAGGGAAAAACAAAAAGGTTGCAACATATGCTGCAACCTTTTTTTGTGTAGATTTTTTTCCTTTTCTTTCAATTAAAGGTATATAGGTCAATAATCAATTATATACTATTCACCTAACAACCTATCTTATCTGTGGAATAACAGTTCACGGTATTTTGGTAACGGCCACATCTCATTATCAACCGTTAGCTCTAACTTATCGATATGGTAACGAATAGAATCAAGGTAGGGACGCACCTCTTTGTCGTAAGCATATGCTTTTTCAGTTTCTGATTCAATGATGTTACATTTCTTACGTGCTTCAACCATCTCAGCCGTTTTAGCCTTAATAGAAGAAATATGTCCAGAGATTGTCTTAATTAACTCCTTACGTGCTCCAGCCAATTCTGCAAACTCTTTATCATCAAAGATATCACGCATACCTTGTACGTTGTGAATCAACTCCGTTTGGTACTGAATAGCTGTTGGTACAATATGATTAATGGCTAAATCACCTAATACACGTGCTTCAATCTGAATCTTCTTGGTAAATTTCTCCATCTCTACCTCCACACGAGCTTCCAGCTCACGATCAGACATTACCCCTGTTCCAACTAAAATATCTTTAGAACTCTGATCCAAATACTTAGACAACGACTCAGGCACAGAAGTAATATTGGTTAAGCCACGCTTAGCCGCTTCTTCTTTCCACTCATCCGAGTATCCATCACCGTTGAAACGGATAGGATCCGACTCCAAAATCACCTTCTTAATCGTTTGGAAGATAGCTTCGTCTTTCTTAACACCACTTTCTATTAAAGCGTCAACATCTTTTTTAAACGCTTCTAACTGAACAGCCATAGCAGCACTTAAAGCTGTTAAAGGAGCAGCACAGTTGGTCATTGAACCAACAGCACGGAACTCAAAACGGTTACCTGTAAAAGCAAATGGCGATGTACGGTTACGATCGGTGTTATCTAATAAAATCTCAGGAATACGTCCAATACCAAGTTTTAGAGCTGTCTTCTCATCTGGCGTCATCTTTTGGTCGGTAATACGCTCAGCCAAGTTATCCAACATATCTGCAATTTGCGAACCAGTAAATACAGATATAATCGCTGGCGGTGCTTCGTTTGCTCCCAAACGGTGGCTATTTGAGGCTGTTAAAATAGAAGCGCGCAATAAATCCTGACTCTTATATACAGCGGCCATGGCATTCACCACGAAGGTTAAGAACTGCAGGTTGCCTTTAGGGTTTTTACCTGGAGCCATTAACACCACGCCTGTATCTGTTGCCAATGACCAGTTGTTGTGCTTACCCGAACCGTTAATACCAGCAAATGGTTTTTCATGAAGAATAACTTCAAATTTGTGGTGACGAGCCACGCGCTTCATCACATCCATCAACAACTGGTTATGGTCATTTGCCAGGTTAGCCTCTTCATAAATAGGAGCAACCTCAAACTGGTTTGGTGCCACCTCGTTGTGACGTGTTTTAACAGGTATACCTAATTTATGACACTCTATCTCAAGTTCAATCATAAATTTACCCACGCGCTCAGGAATAGAACCAAAATAGTGATCATCTAGCTGTTGATCTTTAGCTGACGAATGCCCCATTAAAGTACGGCCAGTTGTCATCAAGTCAGGACGAGCCTGGTATAATGCCGTATCAATTAAGAAGTACTCTTGCTCCCATCCTAGGTTAGTGTGTACTTTTCTTACGTCTTTGTCAAAATATTGAGCAACACCTACAGCAGCCTTATCAACAGCGTGCAATGCTTTAAGGAAAGGTGTTTTATAATCAAGCGCTTCTCCGGTATACGAAATAAATACTGTAGGAATACAAAGTGTAGTACCGATAATAAATGCTGGTGATGACACATCCCAGGCTGTATATCCACGAGCTTCGAATGTTTGACGAATACCTCCTGATGGGAATGATGAAGCATCAGGTTCCTGCTGAGCTAATAACTTACCAGAAAATGACTCAATCATGTTACCATTATCACCATAATCTAAAAAGCCATCGTGCTTTTCGGCAGTACCATCAGTTAATGGCTGAAACCAGTGCGTATAGTGTGTCGCCCCGCGCTCCATAGCCCAGGCTTTCATACCAGAAGCTACATTATCAGCAACCTTACGATCGATTGCATCACCTTTATCGATTGCCACTTTTACTGCCTTATAAGCGTCCTGTGACAAATATTTCGACATTGCTTCTTTGTTGAAAACTAATTCCCCATAGTAGTCAGTCGTTTTAGCTGAAGGAAAGCTTACTTCTTTTGCTTCCCTGTTCATCAATTCGGCTAAAGCCTGAAATCTTAATTGTGCCATAGTCTTTTTATTTTTTATCGAGTTAGCAGGAGCAAAAATATACTTTTTTATACATCAACCATCATTTCAAGGGTCAAAAATGAATATTTTTTCATTTTTTTATTGATTAAAGGCTATTTTTTCACGGTCTATGCATAATTATTTAACATCCACTTTCAATACAACCCCATTTTTAGGCACCCTCACGAAAAGAAATACTAAAATCAATATCAAAAAAAGCCACCCCTATAAAAAGGATGGCTTAATATTATAAATATCATTTTCAAAAAAAGGGCACTTACTTAAAACACCCCTTTATGAAATTCTATTATTTTCCCATTTCTGCAAAATACTTGTAGAAATAAGGAATTGTATTGATACCATTAAAGAATTGCTCTAACGGATAGTTTTCATTTGGCGAGTGAATAGCATCAGCTTCTAAACCAAATCCCATCAACACTGATTTAACACCTAAAATACGTTCAAATTCAGAGATAATTGGAATAGAACCACCACTACGAACTGGTACCGGGCGCTCACCAAATACTTCTTCACAAGCTTTTTCAGCAGCCTGATAAGCTGGCAAATCAATTGGGCAACCATATGCCTGACCTCCGTGTAAGTGCTTCACATTCACCTTAACACTCTTAGGCGCGATTGATTCAAAATGCTTACAGAATAATTCTGCTATTTTTTCATGATCCTGATCTGGTACCAAACGAGAAGATATTTTAGCATAAGCTTTTGATGGCAATACCGTTTTAGCACCTTCGCCAGTGTATCCACCCCAGATACCACAAACATCAAAGGATGGACGAATACCTGTACGTTCATTGGTTGTAAATCCTTTTTCACCAGCTAACTCTTCAACATCCAATGCGTTCTTGTATTCTTCTTCACTAAATGGAGCTTTAGCCATCATGGCACGCTCTTCATCCGATACTTCAATCACATCGTTGTAGAAGCCAGGAACAGTAATATGACCGTTTTCATCGACCATTTGTGTAATCATTTTAGCCAACACATTGATAGGATTGGCTACAGCACCTCCAAACAGACCAGAGTGCAAATCCCGATTAGGGCCTGTAACTTCTACTTCCCAGTAACACAACCCTCGAAGACCAGTTGTTATCGTTGGAACATCAGGGGCAATCATACCAGTGTCCGATACAACTATCACGTCTGATTTTAACAACTCTTTATTGTCTTCGCAGAACTTAGGCAAGCTTGGCGAACCAACTTCTTCTTCCCCTTCAATTAAAAACTTAACGTTACATTTCAACTGGTTAGTCTTCACCAGGTATTCAAAAGCTTTGGTGTGCATAAAGCCTTGACCTTTGTCATCATCAGCACCACGAGCATAAATTTTACCATCGCGGATTTCTGGCTCAAAAGGAGGCGATTGCCACAATTCCAATGGTTCGGCTGGTTGCACATCGTAGTGAGCATATACCAAAACTGTTGGATATGATGGATCCATCAGTTTCTCACCATAAACGACCGGGTTACCTTCTGTTTCCATTACCTCAGCCTTATCAGCACCACCAGCCAGCAATAATCCTTTCCAGTGCTCAGCACATTTGTACATATCTTCTTTATGCTCTGGCTTCGAGCTAATAGAAGGGATACGAATTAAACCGAACAACTCATCAAGGAAACGTTCCTTGTTGTCTTCAATGTATTGTTTTAAATCTTGCATCTTATTATTGTTATTAATTTATTATCTGATTGAAAAGTACATATCTCATCAACAATTAGCAAGGATAAATCTCATGCTTTGGCCTTAGAACTACTAAAATTGATGAATCTCATTAAAATAAAAAGCGGCAACCCGAATTGTTCAGGTTGCCGCTCTATTTTATTGTAAATGAAGCTTATTTACTTGATGTTATTGAACACATTAGTGACATCATCGTCTTCTTCAAACTTAGCCAATAACTTATCAATCTCGGCCATTTGCTCTTCATTTAATTCTTTGGTATCCTGCGGAATACGCTCGAATTCTGCATTCTCAATCTCAAAACCATTATCTTCAAGATACTTTTGAATAGGCCCAAACCCTTCAAAATCGCCATAAATCATGATGAACCCTTCATCTTCAAAAATCTCCTGAACACCAAAGTCGATTAGCTCCAACTCCAACTCTTCCAAGTCAACGCCTTCTTTCATCACAACTTTAAAGTTGCATTTGTGCTCAAACATATAATCAACACAGCCAGATGTACCTAAAGAACCTCCATACTTATTAAAATATGAACGAACATTGGCCACCGTACGAGTTGTGTTGTCTGTTGCAGTCTCAACCATAAAGGCGGTACCAAAAGGACCATAACCTTCGTATACCACTTCCTTATAATCAGCAGTATCTTTGCTGGTTGCTTTTTTAATGGCACGCTCAACATTATCCTTAGGCATATTAGCCGCCTTGGCATTCTGAATCAATACTCGCAAACGTGAGTTACTCGACGGATCAGGCCCGCTTTCTTTCACACACATGGTTATTTGTTTGCCAATCTTTGTAAATGTTTTGGCCATCGTCCCCCATCGTTTGAGCTTTGAGGCCTTTCTGTATTCAAATGCGCGTCCCATTTCTTTAAAAATCTTCTTTAATTATTCCGCAAATTTATAAGGGATTTTTGATATTTCTAATAAACACTACACTTTTATCGCAAAATGCTTTAGGAAATAGTCAGATTTAGGCTGCTTTAAGCTTGATAACCACACTGTCAATTCACTATTTTTATTACTTTTGCAGCTATAATTGTTACCTCTGAATGGCAAAAAAAGCAAAGAAAAAGCAACAAAAAGTAATTTCACGCGAACAAGCACTACGTCGTAAACACAGAGCTACTTTTTTGTTGAATGATAAAGAAAAAGACGCCGTTAATGTATATTGTAAAAAATACAAAATAGGCAATAAGTCTAAATTTATGCGTGAAGCCGTTATGAGGGTTGTAATGGAACAGTTCTTAGATGATTACCCTACTCTATTTGAAAAGCAAGACTTAGATCGCTTAATATCTGAATAAGTTGTATTTATCGCCACTCTGGCATTTCAGCATTTTCGAAATATAATTCACGACTTCCACCACCTGCATCCATCACATAGATATCTTTCTGTCCGGTACCTGTATTAGAGGTATTGACAAAAATTAATTTAGAACCATCGGGCGAAAAACGAGGTTGCAAATCGTTCGTCCCATTCGTTTTATTAGATCCCGAGACATCTGTCACTGCAGCATCTGCAATAGTATATGTATATATACGTGAATCAAACATACGACCATAAGGATCATTAATGTTGGCATTATCATGCGTATAAACGATCTTTTTACCATCAACGCTAAAGCTAGGATTCTCTGTTCGACCATCAACATTATCAACAATCATCGTTAAATCACTTCCATCTGGATCCATCAGGTATATTTCACTATCATAGATGTTTACACCTCGGGTTTGAACCACCAATTTCCCAGCCTGCCCCGACCAGTCTACAAAAACATAGTTTCGTCCTGCTGGAGCTGTTGAAACCGTAAACAAGCCACTACCATCTTTATTGATGCGATACAACTTGTCGTAGTGACAAAAAAGAATCTGATCACCCGTAGGCGACCAACAAAAACCAGCGCCTGGATTGTGGTTACCATCTACCGGAAGCGGTGAAACACGCTTGGTGATTTGCTCCTCGCCATAAACCAGGTAAATGTAGTTCTGAGAATTATAAGTTGCTGAAAAAATAACCTCATCGGTCACCGGGTTAGCCCGTGGAAAATTATTAGATATAGTCTCTTGTGTCAAGCGATGTCTCGAACCTTCTTTTTCTCCTGACAAATAAATATTAGCATCACTAACACTGGTAAACAAATAGGGCAAACTAGAACTACTTATTGTATTAAAGTTATATAAATCGCTCTGGCCTACCTGCTCGTCGTTTTTTTTTGCTATCAGTGTCCAAAAGTGTTTTTTCGAATAACTTAAGTTCTCCGCAATATAAAAAGTATCAGTTATTTCCTCAACTGTAATAATTGGTCCCTCAGATTCGTTGGTATAGACATTCAGCTCAAAGGCAATATCACTCGAATCGCTTACTCCGGTATAGTTCCACGAAAAAGTTACAGGAACTCCAACATCCTCTTGACTTTGTAGAGGAGAAGTATCTGCAAACTTAACCGTATTAGCAGCCAAGTCTCCATCTTCTAACTGAATTACTATGTTTGTTACCTTATCTTTATTAACCTTCACCGTTGTTGAACCACTCGCATATTCATGTTTTGAAGCAGTTACAACATAATCACCTTCTTCTAGCTCCTCAATTATAAATTTTCCATCAGCATCTGTTTTCACTGATAAGCTTGGAGGATTAGTACTAATCACTGCTCCTTCTAATGGTTTTCCAGTAACTTTGCTTTCTACAACACCAGATATTGTTCCATTAAACTTTTCATCAATTGTATCCTCACAAGAACAAACTAATGCAATTATAAATACGCTTAAAAATATAGAATACTTTGCCATCTGTATATTATTTTCTTTTTATCAGTGTTTTATTATACCAACCACTTCCAAATTGGTAACTCACCCCAATTCTTCCTTCCCACAACATATCATTATAAGAGCCATACTTTTGTCCATCTATATCATCAGATGTAAAAAACTTATTAGCAATTGACATATTTACTTTGACCCTTTTAGACAACACAAAATCTAACCCCACTGCGCTACCCACGTATGTAAATCTATTCTTCACTGTCAAATCTTCAGCCATTAATTCATTTGACAACATACCATATCCAACTTTTACATATGGAGATATATTTTCTTTAGGCAATAAATCGAAACGCAGCGATGGCGTATACGCAATATATTGGTTATCACCAATAACCTTTGAATCTAACTGCCCATAAACAAATTCATTATCAAAAGATATGGTTGGCGATAGCCTGATATTCAAATTAACACCTGTACTAAAGCCAACGGCAGCATCTTCAGTATCCATATCGGGGTAAGTAACTCCACTAATAATTCCAGCACTTACCATACTTCTATTATCCTCTAGTTGTCTTCCTAAATGATCAATACTAAGGTTCTCATTCTTCTCATTGATATAGTCATTAACAACACTTTCGATATGCGCCACATTACCATTTGAAGCCCAAAGCCCTTCTTTGATTCCCTCAACAATCAAGCTATAAACAGCCTTCTCAATCGCCTCCGTCACCGCCATCTCTGATGGTTCATTATAAGTTATCCCGGTTTCTGCCTCCAGTAATCGCTTAAACTTCACATATCGAAAGACTGAGAAATCAATTTTTTGAGACAATATCGATTTTGTACTATACACTGTTTTTAATATCTCACCATTCTTAGTTGAAACAGCTCTCAGATAAATGCTAACCCTATCTTCTCGATATTGGCCAGAACCACCAACGCCAAAATAGCGAAGTCCAGCTCCTCCTGTTCTAACATTTGTTTCATAAGAAATAATACCACCCTCAAGGATAATACCAGCGAACAACAGTGGACTTAAGGCTGTTTGTGCTTTCCCTTCGTAGGCCGCTAGGGTATTGGTTATAATCTGACGCTCTGCACTTAGGTTCCCCAAATTTTCACGCTCCAACGGTGTAAACCAACCCGATTCTTCCAATGATCTGATTAATATGGTTGTTGCCCCTTGTGTCACAGCGGTTGACCAACTTGAGCCATAATCTGATGGCTTATATTGACCTGTTTGGTCTCTGAATTTATAAACCGCTGCTACCAGCTTTTCCTGAGGTGGCGGTAAGCTCTTTAACTCAGAATGAAAGGGCGTTTCTGCTCCTAAACGAGCAGGTTCGGTTTTATGTGTTTGATGAATTGTTGGACTGCATCCCCATAGACCGACAATCATCAGCACAAAGTAGAAAAAAATAAATCTCATGCCTCCTGAATTCTAATTACTATTGGTTTGGTACCGTTACACTTGTCTGGCCTCCATTTACAACATCTAAAATAGAGACATTGACGCCATCTGCTCCTTCATTAACCTGAATATGATAATCTCCAACATCATATACCCCAGGTTCTAAATCTCCTTCTCCAAATTGATTATCAACCAACTTACGACTTAGTTGATATAATATTTGACGGTTTAAATCTTCCTGAAAAGAGGCTAATGGATCAGAATTATCAGCAGCATCAGGATCTTTAAATTTATTTTGTGATTCGGCCTGACTTAGCAACCAGGAATAATTATACGAATCGCCACCAAAAGCAGGGTTAATCGGCTTGTAAACGAAATCCTGTGCACTGCATAATGTTGTGAACAACATTCCAACGAATAAGAAGAGTACTGTTTTCATTATATATAGTGTTAGGTCTATTTATGTTGCTTTAATTGTTGCTGTTGACGAATCAGGGCCTGTTGAGCAATAATCTCACGAATTATTTGCTGCTCTACTACACCTACTGCTTGTTTGGCCATCAATTCAACCTCATCGTACCGACGCCTCATCATTTGTTGATACAATAATTGTTCTTTTAGATATACTTCAATGACCGTATTATTCATTCTAAACGGTCGTTCTTTAATTTTTATAAAGTAATTTTTATAACCAACAGGTTTTCTCCAATATGAAAAAAACAGTTCATAAAACTCCCGACCGGATTTCGACATTGTTTCATCCATCACAATACCATCAATCTCAAGCGTTGGAGGCTCTATGAGCTGTTTCTGTTGTTTTAGCTTTTGTTCTTTTACTTGCCGGTCATATTCCTTAACCAAATCTAAAATGGCCTGAGGCACTTCTTTTTTTAAACTGTCTGTTTTTACAATTACTGTATCCTTTGAAATTTGCTGCGCCCTTAATACTGATATAGAAAAAGCTGCAACAATAATAAATACTAAAACTTTTATCATTTAATTATTAATATTGAATCACAGCAGCACTTGCTCCATTTCTTTGGCTTATTTGAATATCCTTGTTATTATACTTTTTTAAATCTAAAATATTATTATTTGAATTTTGCACAATCGTAGCAGTCCCTCCACTTCGGTCGGTTCCATAAAATGTTCCGGTAATTTCGTTCCCAGAACCCATTTGCATAACAGTCACACTCCCATTACTTCCATAATTTTTGTTTGTTACGCCATTTCCATCACCATACTGCTCTATAAAAGAATCGTTTCCGTATAGATCTTCGTTTTCAACAACGTTTCCATCTCCAATCTGAAGAATATCTACAACATTATTATTGTTATATGAGTTGTGTAAGATGCGATTCTTATTCCCATCTTGCTCAGATTTAAACACATTATTATCACCTAGTTGACTCGCAATAACAACATTACCTTCTCCTTTTTGAGAAATTTTCATCTGGTTATCCTGACCAACCTGGGTCATAAAAACAATATTTCCTTTACCTCCCTGATCGAAGTTTACCTGCTGAACACTTACCAGGTTCTCACCATTTTGAGCATTGCATAGCGCAAGCGCAAAAAACAATGCTGACACAATTAGTAATGACTTCATAGGTATTGGTTTTTAATTTCATCGCTTTTCGTTAAAAAAGCTCATGTCTAATGTACTTAAAAATAAATGTATCTATAAATATACTTGACCATTGTCAGTTATTTATAGATTAACAGTTGTTAATTAACAACGAAATAAAAAACAAGGGAGTGCCTAACACCCCCTTGCTGTATAAAATTAGTACTGAATAGTTAAAGCAACATTATTATCACCCCACTGATCAACTAAAGAATTCTGAGTTGTACTTCCAATTTGGAAAGTCCATGCATGGTTGTTAGAACCACCATACTGGTTAATCTGACTCATATGTCCACCCATTCCAGTTTGATAACTAATTGCTGTACTACCTTCCTGGTTGTTCTGATAGATACCTGAACGTCCTAGCAAACTACCTTGCTGTACAACAGCTGCCAAAGACATTTCTGAATTAGTCTGACCAATTCCTGCAAAGTTACCAATACCATCAAATTGGCGTACATAAGCAGTTGAATTCTCATTACCTTCTTGTCCTACTAAAGCAAGATTTAAGCCACCATCATATTGGAATACTAAAGCTTGAGTTTCTTTATTATCTCTCTGACCAACGATTGCAGCTTCTGCAATACCAGCTTGCTCAACAACAGCAAGGTTATCACGTCCACCATCCTGAGCAACAGCAGCAATTTGTAAAGCACCTTCCTGAGTTACATAAGTCTCATTTCTCTTACCATCAATTTGAGCAACAGCTGCAATTCCAGCAACACCACTCTGACTTACATCAGTAATATTTTTCTTACCACCAAACTGGTTTACTAAAGCCAAACTAGCATCTCCACTCTGGTCAACACTTGCTTCATTTTTAACACCGTCCATCTGAGTTACACCAGCAATATTATCATCACCACTTTGAGCAAGCCAAGCACTATTTTTAAGACCTGATTGCCCAACCATGGCAGCATTATCATTACCTGACTGACCAACTTCAATATAACCTTTATCGCCTGTTTGGTATACAGTGGCGCCATTTCTTTTTCCAGACTGATCTACATAAGTCTTATTCTTTTCGCCCTCCTGCATTACATAAGCAGTGTTACGCTTTTTACTCTGATCAACAAAGGCTTTATTTTTAAACCCACCCTGCTCAACTGTCGCAACGTTAAATTTTCCAGTCTGAGTAACACCTACGCGACCTTCGTTACCATATTGCCATACAGTTGCTTCATGTCTATAAGGAGCCACAGCACCAGGCTTAGTTGTCTGATCAACAGTAGCCTTGTTATCATTTCCTTCCTGAGTTACCCAAGCACCTAAATAAGTACCATCCTGAGCAATCTTAGCTTTGTTATCATCACCATCTTGGTAAATGGTAGCTTCATTATTTTCATCTACCCAGCCACCTGAAGTTTTCTGATCAATAACCGCTTTATTGCGATCACCAAACTGCATTACTTCAGCATAATTACTTTCTTCAGTCTGAAGAATTTTAGATGAATTATCATCACCAACTTGACCAACCAAAGCTGTATTTTTCTTACCAACGATGTCCTGGTTTTGCTTAACAACTGACTCGTTACCATTACCTACCTGATCAACATAAGCTGTTTGTTCTTCACCTTTTTGCTTAACAAGCGAAGTATTTCCCTCAACAGAAGCGCCACTTTGAGTAACTACTGCTACATGACCAACTCCTGAAGAGTTTTGTTTGATTGTTGAAGTGTTAGTTTGTGCAAATGCAACAACTGTAAAAGCGCTAAGCGCTACACTAAAGAGTAACTTTTTCATGATTGTTTGTTTTAGGTAAAACATTAAAATTTATTATTAATTATTTATTTGCTCGACCAAAGCATTATTTCTGTTTCCTATCTGGATTGTATTGTTCATATTCGAATCTCCTTCCTGAAGAATATTTGCCTTATTTGCAGTCCCCAACTGTAATACATTAGCTATATTACCTTTACCTATTTGCTGCCGGGTTTTCAACTCGTTGCTTTCTCCAAACTGACCAACCATTACAGTTTGATCGCTTTTCAATTGATCCACTTCAGCTATATTACCTTTACCCATCTGTAATAGGTAAGCTTCATTGTTCACATAATCACCTGCACCATATTGATAGACATCACTTTCATTTTGTTCGCCTATCTGAGTTATAAAAACTCGACTATTCCTCAACTGCTGATTAACCATTGCTTTATTCCCTGTTCCACCCTGAAGTATTACCGCTTCATTGCCTGCTCTGTTATACCGGTCATTTTGCGTCAGTCCTATTTCATTCTTTGCACCAGATTGAAAAGTTATGGCTGTATGTTCATCACTTGATTGGCTCATGTCAAGCATATTTAATTCACCAACCTGCACGTAAGCCCCCCTATTATTTGACCCTTCTACCTCTAGGTTAATCTGATTAGCACTTCCTACTTGTAAAGAGGCATGCTTATTATCATCACCCTCCTGCAATACATCATTCATATTCAAGGTACCCACCTGACCAACGAATAAACTATTATTGTTTCCCACTTGAGATGATTCTGAATTATTTCCTACCTGAGACAATATATTTAGCGGAAATAATATCATAAATAGAAATATTAAAACTGATACAAATGTGTGTTGTTTCATTACTATGCGTTTTAGGTCGAACAAACATATTACAACTCCAGTGCCAAAAAATACATTAGTCTGATTTACTGGCTATTAACACAATGTACATTAAAAAATCCCAATACAAAGCGACCACTTTCGGTCGGCGACAATTAGAATACTCCTTCCATAAACTCACTAACCACCTATATCACTACCACTTACAACCCCACAGGCAGTTCCTTTAACCAATGACCCAAAATGGTC
The DNA here is from genome assembly GCF_025499605.1 of Carboxylicivirga litoralis. Taxonomy (GTDB): domain Bacteria; phylum Bacteroidota; class Bacteroidia; order Bacteroidales; family Marinilabiliaceae; genus Carboxylicivirga; species Carboxylicivirga litoralis. Next base: position 370,460 of record NZ_JAFMVC010000001.1, read on the forward strand.
AGTTGTAATTTTTTTATTTGTTTTATTAAAAAGATGAAGAAAAAACTTTTATTCGTCAGAATTCAGCAAATGGATAGAAGCGCTTAATTTAAAGACTAAAATGAAATTTTTGTTGACGAATAAACTTGCATAACTCAAACCCTAAATTGAGCAAAAAAATTGGGGATAAAAAAGAAGTAAAAAAAGAGGCACAAAAAAGCGACCGATAATGGTCACCAACAATTTCAGACCACTTTTCTTAAGCTTCATACTGCCTTATTCTTGCGTATTCAAAGGCTTTTCAGCCATATACGCCATTACTCTTTTCTTAACTCTAAAAAAGGCTCTTAACAACCTCTTCAGCCGCACTAAACCTTAGCTTTCTTACAATAAATTTCCCTAAAAAAACATACATATCCCCAACTTATTTCCCGGGCACTATTCCTCTCTCAAACACTACACCTATAAACTAAGATTTATACCTCCTACTCTACAATCTATTGGCCGATCCTACAAATACCTGAATAGAATCATACCTAGGGCACATTCAGGTTTAAATCGAGGATGACACATATTTAGCTCATTATTTTGTCAATGATAATTGTATAAACATTGAAGAAACATTGAGCGAACTTCGACGAAACATTGAATAAATTACCTGCATGCTATGAGGCAGGCACGAAGCAGCCCATAGAAGCCCCTTCACCATAATGTATGCTATGGTGTTAATTCCGAAATAGTGGCCATCAAAAAAAAGGCGACCATTATGGTCGCCTCTTATTCTATGCCGTGTTTTTTAAGTTTTCTATTGAGCGCCTGACGCGTTATATTAAGCTTCTCTGCAGTATGCGTCTTGTTATGACTACAAGCTTTCATCGCCTTAAGGATAGTCTCTTTCTCAATGATTTCCAAACTATAATCTTCCTCTTCGGCTCCATTATTTGAATGCTCTTCCGTAAAATTCAGATGTTGGGCTTTTATTACATTGGAGTCACACATGAGTATCGCTCTTTCTATAACATTCTTCAACTCGCGTATATTACCCGGGTAATGATGATTAACCAAAAGATTCATGGCTTTAGAGTGCATGCTGACAATTCCCTTATTGTGGGTTTCGGCAAACAAACGAACAAAATGATTAACCAAAACAGGAATATCCTCACTCCTTTCGCGTAGGGGCGGAATATGTATATGGAATGAATTTAACCGGTGATATAAATCCAGACGGAATTGTCCTTCTTCTATCATCCGCTTCAGATCTTTATTGGTAGCACACACGATACGTGTATTCACGGGAATGATATCATGAGAACCAATACGGTTCACTTTTCTTTCATCCAGCACTCGCAGTAGTTTCGATTGCAAAGCCAGGTTCATATCACCTATCTCATCCAAAAACAAAGTACCTCCATTAGCCCGCTCAAACCAACCTTCGTGATTAGATAGAGCACCTGTAAATGCACCTTTCTGATAACCAAAAAACTCACTTTCGAATAGGGTATCCGGTATAGCCGTACAGTTGACCGGGTAAAATGGCGCACCACTTCTATCGCTCATGCTATGAATACCTCGCGCGATCAACTCCTTACCACTTCCACTTTCTCCGGTAATCATAACCGAAGTCATATCGGCCTGCGCCACGCGCTTCATTAAAGTATTTATTTCTTTAATTGGCTGACTTATCCCAATAAACTCAATACCCCAATGTGCTTCAAACTTCTTCCTCGACTCTTCCAGCTGACGATCGACTACATAGTTTTTAACCCTGAATTGCTTATAGCTCTCGCATTTTTCAATGGCTGCTCTTAATTCCTTAGCTCTAAATGGCTTTTCAATATAATCGCGAACACCTAACTTCAATGATGCAACAGCATTTTTAATACTAGCCTGTCCGGTAATTATAATGCCTTCAATTTCAGCATACCTTTCTTTTAACTCACTATAAATAGACAAGCCATCTTTGTCTATCAAGTTGATATCCAATATAGCCAAACGCGGCACGGAATCTATTTTAACTTCTTTATATTCGTTCCATGACTCAAAAGCATACACATCGACATTATCAAAGACAATGCTATCTTTAATTTCTTGCCGAAGCTCTTGTTCATCTTCAAAAAGTAATATCGTATACTTCATCATCAATCTTAATAAACGATACTTAACTTGTTCGTATTAAATGAGTATAAATTTCTTCAATTACATAAAGTTCTACTTGACAGACGGAAAAGTGAGGGTTGTTTTAAAACACTTACCTGCCCTTGACTGTACTTCAATAGAACCTTTCATTTTTCGCATCAGGTTATTAATTATAAATAAACCAAGCCCGGTTCCTCCTGCACTCTTTTTTGTTGTGTAAAATGGCTTAAACAACTTACCAATCTCATCTTTTGTCGTCCCAAGTCCATTATCAACAATAGCCACTTTCACTAAATTATCTTTCCTTTCAATTGTCACCTTAAGCTTAGGCTTAAAGCCGCTTTGCGCATCCAGTTTCACCTGCAAAGACTGAAGGCTATTCACTAGAATATTGACAAACACCTGCTCCAACTCATTGATCGTCCCTTCTATAAAGGCTTCTTCCTCGTGCTTAATAACTAAGATTAACCCCTCAACCTGCAGGTAACTTATATCCTCCAATGCCAGGTTTAAAACATTTTGAACACTTATTGACTCGTCTTTTCTGTCGGGCACCGACGAGAACTGTTTCATCTCATCAATAATACCACGCATACGCATGATTTGACGTTGAATCTGTTCTGTTTTTTCAAGCAAATACGACTCGCTGACAGCTCCCATCTGCCATCTATCAAGCATATTATCAATCTTAAGACTCAAATGAGTTAATGGCTGATTCAACTCATGAAAAATGGCAGAAGCTATTTCACCCAAAGACTCCAATCTACTCTTTTTAAGAAGCTTGAGTTCATAGGATTTATTCAATTGAAACTCATCCTGCACCTGCTTCCTTAATTCCTCATTTTGATCTTCCAGGTTTTGCTGAACTTCAATAAACTGCGTTAAATCTTTTACAGCAGCCAAATATAGCTCTTCGCCTTCAATATTGATTGGAATTAAATTCAGTAAGAATGTTTGATTATTTTCGGCACCTTTAAAATGACATAACACAGCGCGCGAATTGGCATCAGACTCTATCATTTTCAGGTAATCAAACTTTTCGGGCGACAAAACATTTGTCTTGATAATTTCCTGAATAAAGATGGGCTTTAGCACAATTCTACTTTCCAAAAAGTAATCGATAAAAGAGCGATTTAAACTGAATATCTCTCCATCTTTTTTAACCAGAGCAATCGGATAAGGTAATTTATCAATTGGTATTTCACCCTGATTCTGCTGACGTTGAAAAATGCCTATTAATTCTATCTTATCACCAAAATTTTTGAATTTACAATTAATCTGCTCAACATCATCATCACCACAAACGACCAACTCACCTACCAACTCACTTATGGATTCGTCATTAATAAAAGTGACAAACCGAACTTGCATAGCTTGCGGTAAGAAGTCGCGAATATTAACAGCAACAGAAATAAAGCCTCTATCTATTAAGTCGCCATGCGATTTAATAACATTACCTGCATTATCTAATAAAAAATAAAAGGCTTCCCTGTTTGTAATATCCCGGTTAATAGTTTGCTGATTAAGATACATATACTCCCTCTCATCTATTCAATGAACAAATAAAAGTATGGTGAATAAATTACTTTTTCAGCAAATATTGATTTACGGCTGTTTTAACAAGACTATCGTGGGATATTTTTAGATAAACAACATTTACCCCTCTGCAAATGGAAGTACTTTGACCCAATTTTTAATGCGAATATCGGTCAGATCAGGCTCATTATCTTCATCTAAGGCCAAACCAACTAAGTCATTGCCAATTTGCGCCTCTGATTCCGAAAAATCATATCCGTCAACAGGTATTCTTCCTACAACATTCCAGCCTTTTTCATAGAGCAGGTTATATAACTTCCCCATTCCATTGCAAAAGGTATCAGGATAAGTATGCTGATCGCCCAAACCGAATAACGCAAAAGTTTTGCCAGACATATCTATTGAAAGAAGTAAATCGACAAACAATTCAAAGTCATCCTGCAAATTTCCAACTCCCCAAGTGGATGTGCCCAGAATTATATTATCATATTGTAATATTTGAGATACCGTCAAATCATTAACCGGCAAGCAGTCAGCAATAGGAATTGCCGCCTTCAGTTTTTCGGCCACAAATTGCGTATTACCCAATGATGAGCCATAGAAAATCGCTGTTCGCATAGTTTTCGTTTAGAATTATGGGAAATTAACAGCTGGAATATTAAAAAGTTTACTTTTTACGAATCAAAGAAATACCATCCCTAAATGGTAAGATGACCTTTTCCACTCGCGCATCCTCTTTCACCATCTGATTAAAGGCTAAAATCTCTTTAGTATAGGCATCATTTGGATGGAGTTCTTCAACCACTTTGCCATCCCACAAAACATTATCGGCCAAGATATAACCTCCGGTATTTAGTTTGTCAAATATTAGTTCATAATATCGACGATACTGACGCTTATCTCCATCCATAAATACTAAATCGTATTGCTTATCAAGTTGTGGAATAATATCCAAAGCACTTCCAATGTGTAACTGAATGGTTTGATGCATTTCCGCCTTGTCAATAAACGACTGAATAAATTCCTCGTTTTCGTCATTGATTTCAATGGTATCAATAACAGCTCCCTCTTTCTGAAGCCCCAAAGCCATACTAATCGCCGAATAACCGGTAAACGTCCCAATTTCCAATATATTTAATGGATTCATCATCTGCACGAGCATCTTCAGAATTTTACCTTGCACATGACCACTTAGCATGCGCGGCTGCAACATTTGAATGTGTGTTTGCCGATTTAATTCCTGAAGAATGGGTTCTTCATCATCAATGTGATCTAAAATATATTGTTCGAGGTCGATTGAATAATCAGTCATTTCTATTGATAGATTAAATATGAAAGCATGGTAGGGTCTAAAATTTCATTGGCCACTTCCTGCAGGTCTTCTGCCTTGATAGCATCTATTTTTTTATAGATTTTTTCCAGCGAATCCACCTGGTCGTACAACAAATAGCTTTTACCCATGGATAACATCAGGTTTTCACGGTTATCAAACGAGATAGTCATCTGGCCTTTTAGTTGACGGATGGCTTTATGCAACTGCAAACTGCCCAATGGCTTTTCACGTAATAGTTTAAGTTCGCGATCGATGATATTAAATGAACGAATCAGGTTCTCCTCATCCGTTCCAAAGTAGATATTAAAAACGCCGGTTCCGTAATAAGGTGCGTAATTCGATTCTACATTATAAGCAATGCCATTCTTTTCGCGCAAGGCCATATTCAAACGAGAGTTCATCCCCGGCCCGCCCAACAGGTTATTCAACAGATGAAGATGCAGGCGCTTATCGTGTTTAAAATCATAAGCCACATTACCAATTATCACATGACATTGGTGGGTGTCTTTTTCGATTGTTTGCGATTCAGGAATATAGAGATTAACAGCCGGACGGTCCAACTCACGAAGATTTTCCGGTTGTTCACCCAAATATTTTTCTGCCCATTTAAGTACTTTTTTAAATGACACATTGCCTACTGAGCAAAACACCATCTGATCAGTACTATAGTTCGCCTGCATAAACTCACGAATCATTTGCTCATTAAAACCCTTTAACTTCTTCTTGGTTCCAAGTATGTTACGCCCCATTGAGTCGTTTTTATAGAGCATTTCTTCAAACTCATCAAAAATAAGTTCAGCCGGACTATCTTTATAAGAATTAATTTCATCCACAATCACCTCTTTCTCTTTTGCGAGCTCCTTCTCCGGGAAAGTAGAATTAAAAGTAATATCATGAATTAACTCAATGGCACGCTCAAAATCCTGCTTAAGAAAAGAAGCATAAATACAAGTCTCTTCCTTAGTGGTATAAGCATTTAATTCTCCGCCCACATCATCGAGACGACTCAGCACATGATAGGCTTTGCGTTTTTTAGTGCCTTTAAAAATGACATGTTCAATAAAGTGTGCCATTCCATGCTCTTCCTCTTTTTCATCGCGCGAACCAGTATTTATGATCAATCCGCAGTAGGCTACAGGCGACTTATCTTGCTTATGTATGATGCGAATCCCATTTCGCAGTGTGTATATTTGATAATCCATTAATTTTTTTTGAGGATGCAAAAATACTAAACATCAGGCAAATTCACACACCTGACAAAAAAAAGCAACACTAAAATCATAAAAATGTTTTTGAGGTATAAAATCTTTGTCTATATTTGCACTCGCATTTCGGAAGAGATGTTACCACAAGCCCCAATACGTGGGGATTTGACCAAGATTGGTGCCATAGCTCAGTTGGTAGAGCAACGGACTGAAAATCCGTGTGTCCCTGGTTCGATTCCAGGTGGCACCACCAGTCATAAGGCTGATTTTAGGGTTTATTATTAAGCTGTGGGGACAGCTTAGTAATCCAAAAGGGTAAAGGGTTATTGTTTATGTTATTTTTACTTAGGTAAAAGTAACTCGGTGCCATAGCTCAGTTGGTAGAGCAACGGACTGAAAATCCGTGTGTCCCTGGTTCGATTCCAGGTGGCACCACAAGAAGGGAAGGATGAAAATCTTTCCCTTTTTTTATACCTTAAATCCTATGAAATACTTCGTCTATATCATCTATAGCCCTCAAACAGATTCATATTACATTGGACAAACTCAGAATATTGAACAACGTATTCAACTCCACAACAGTGGACATTTTAAAAATTGTTCAACTAAATTCGCCAACGATTGGGAAATATTCTTTCTGCTCGAATGCAATTCTAGAAAGCAAGCTTTAGCAATAGAAAAACATATCAAAAAGAATCGAAACAGAAATTACTACAACAACCTGGTTAAATACCCTGAAATTAGCCACAAATTATTATTAAAATATTTGTAGTGTCCCTGCCGCGATAGCTATCGCGGCGATTCCAGGTGGCACCACAAGAAGGGAAGGATGAAAATCTTTCCCTTTTTTTATACCTTAAATCCTATGAAATACTTCGTCTATATCATAAATCCTTAAGGTTTGCGAAACCTTAAGGATTAAAAAGATTGGCACCCCATTAATTACCTGGCCTCCAGATTAAACAATCCTGATGCCATCGTTAGCTGTATTATAAATAGCAGCCTCATCAAAGGACGTCATTTCATTGAGCATGGCAACAGCCCCTTTAATTACTGAATAAGCAACAGCCGAACCTGTTCCTTCTCCAAGGCGAAAACCCAAGTCGAGAATCGGCTCGCCCCCTAAATAATCCACCATCTTTTTATGCCCCTGTTCCTTTGACTGATGTGAGAAAAAGGCATAATCCACCACCAATGGATCAATAGCATGGGCAGCCAACAAAGCAGAAGTTGTGATAAACCCATCGGTTATGATAAGCATACGACGCGATGCAGCCTCAAGCATAGCACCTGCAATAGTAGCTATTTCCAAACCTCCGAATCGAGCTAAATTCATAATAGCATCATCTGAAACACCATGTTTGGCAATGGCATTTTTAAGCACCTGAGCTTTATTCAAAACCCCTTCTGGTGTTAACCCCGACCCCGGACCAACTGCTTGTTCAATATCCATACCAGTATAAACGGATAACAAGGCTGAAGCAGGTGATGTATTACCGATACCCATCTCACCAAAAGCTACCACATTACTACCCTCTTCAGCTATATTAGCAACAATTTCACGACCATTACTTAAGGCTTGCATGCATTCCGCAATCGTCATGGCCGGCTCTTTCAAAAAGTTGCGTGTGCCTTTTCTGACCTTAGCATTAATCAACTTTGGATGTGGTTTAAAATCAAAATTGACCCCCGCATCCACCACACGTAAATCAAAACCATACACTCTGGAAAAAAGACCAATGCCGCCACCACCGTTTAAAAAGTTTAAACATTGCTGCCACGTAATTTCAACCGGACAAGGACTCACTCCTTCTTCACAAATATTATGGTCAGATGCGACGGTTAACATCACCGGCTTTCTTAATTCCGGAGTTAAAGTTCCCTGTATCAATGCAACTTGTTTGGCCATTGCCTCCATCTGCCCTAAAGAACCTACAGGCTTTGCTTTTTGATCAATTTTATACTGAATATCTTTCTCCAATTCGAGATAAAGAGGCTTAATAGTCAGGTTATCTAGTTTTATCATTGTATTATATATCTACCTATTACACACAAAAGAATACAAACAGCCGTTACTGCATGATTGACGTACACAGTCCTTTTAATATCCGCATACTCCAAAAACCTATTATTGTCGCCAATAAATGGTTTATCAACCAATTGACCGTGATACACATTAGAGCCACCAAACTGCACATTTAAAATGCCAGCCAGCGCGGATTCCGGGTAGCCCGCATTAGGACTACTGTGCCTATTCCCATATTTAAACACGAATCTCACTCCACGATACGAACAAGCAACCAGCACCATCAACAAAGCTGTTAAGCGCGCCGGAATATAATTAGCCACATCATCAATGTAAGCCGCCACACGACCAAAATAAATGTAGCGTTCGTTCTTATAACCAATCATTGAATCGAGTGTGTTAATCATTTTGTAAGCCATCATACCCGGAACTCCTAATAAAGCAAACCAAAACACTGGTGCAACCACACCATCACTCAAGTTTTCAGCCATTGTTTCCAAAGCTGCTTTTTTAATTTGCTGCCCACTTAATTGCGAAGTATCACGTCCCACAATACGGCTAATTTGCTTTCGCCCTGCTTCCACACCTTCTTTTTGCACTACCTTAAAAACAGCAACCCCTTCTTTTATCAATGTTTTATTCGCTAAACCAAAAAAGAAAAAGAACCCCGTTATTACAGCTGTCAATATTGGTGATACTAATTCAGACCAATGCATTAGGGCAACAAACAACACATACACCATTGCGATTAACATCAAGGCTGTTACAGCTCCTTTCAATAGACGGTAATCCCCTTTATTCATACGCTTCTCAAAGAACGAAATTGCCTTACCAAAGTATACAATCGGATGTGGCAGTCTGACAGGATCCCCAAAAATCAAATCGAGAACATACGCACCAACAACAGCAATAATCATCAACACCTTACTTTCATCCATCAGCAAAAAATAGATTTAAGAGCCTTAACCAGCATTTCGTTTTTCTCACGAGTCAGTGTTGCGACACGAATATGATTATCGCTCAAGCCTCTGAAATTAGACGCATCGCGTACTAATAATCCAAAATCTGACACCAACAGCTGCTTAAGTTCATTTGCCAACATAGGTGTCTTGACCAGAAAATAGCCCGTTGATGAAGACAATACTTCAAATGCATTTAGCTTACTGAGTTCAGTTTGAAACTCACGCGCTAAACCCAGATAAGTTAAGCGCTCATCATCACCAATCATTGAATGATTTAATGCAAACTCTCCCGCCTTAAGTGCCAGGCTATTGACAGCCCAAGGTGGTCGATAGTTGGTAATCTCTTTTATTTGAGTATGATGACCTAAAACATATCCTAAACGCAAACCTGGCAAACAATAATTTTTTGTCATTGATTTAAGAATCAATAAATTCTTAAACTTACCCACAAAATCAGCCAGCGAAATAGCATCAATGCAAAAATCTGCATAAGCCTCATCGATGATAAAAAGCGTTTGAGGATTATTTTTTATCAGGTCTTGCAACAGCTCTCTCGAATAAACCTGACCAGTTGGATTATTGGGATTACATAGCCAGAATAAACCTTCAGGCGTATTCATGCCTGGCGCTATAAAATTGGCACCACAAAAACTCAGTTGATGATTATGAACCTGACAAGCATGCTCATATTCTGAAAAGGTTGGTTTTATAATGCGGCTTGCCTTATTTTGATGACAAAGAGCAATTAAAAAAATGGCTTCAGCCGTTCCGTTGCACACCAACACCTGATCCTCGGCTACATGATGATAATCGGCCAATTGCGACGTCAACGACTCACTCTGAAGCTCCGGATAATTAGCAATACAAGCAACCTCGTTCTTCAGATACTTAAGTAAATCAGGATGCGGACCTAAATACCATGTATTAGTGCTAAAATCTGCTTTTATCTCATGGCGAAAACGATACGAATCATTACCATGATGAAATTGTCCGCTTTTACTTAATGTCAACACTGGCACTTTCATAAATCGATTCAATATTTACATGTTGGCGCAGATGCTTTGCCAGACGGTTGTATTCGTCATCTTTGAATGTCTTATAGCAAAAGATATCCTCCTTGCCGGAACTAAATGGGCGAAGCAAGTGATTAATAACAGTAGCATTGTCCAGTATACCGTGCATATATGTACCCCAGCAACGTTCGCTCAGATAAACACCATCGGTGTGTCCATCCATAGTTCTCACCAGTGGTGCAACATTGCTATTAAAAGTACTTTGCCCCATATGAATTTCATAACCATCGCAAACATGCTTGTCATCCATAAAATAAAACTGCTGCTGAACGGTTGTTTTTTCATCGGTAATAACTGTATCCATCGGTAATAAACCAATACCTTCAACCGACTTTACCGCACCTTCGATTTGCTCTGGATCGCTAATGTTTTGCCCCAGCATCTGATAACCTCCACAAATCCCAATCACTGTTTTGCCAGCAGCATACATCTTTTTAAGTACTTCCGGAATTTGCTTTTCCCTGATGAACTGCAAATCTTTAATGGTACTTTTTGAGCCAGGTAAAATAACAATATCAGCTTTCTCAATCTGCTGCAAGTCGGTTGTATAATATACATGAACACGCTTATCAAACTGCAAAGCATTGAAATCGGTAAAATTGGACATCTGCTGCAGTTTCACAACCGCTATATTTACCTTTCCTTCGGCGGCTTCACTATTTCTTGCATCCAACACTACCGAGTCCTCATCTTCGATGTAAATATCTTTGAAATAGGGCACTACACCAACTACCGGAATCCCTGTTAAATCCTGAATGATTTGCCGCCCTTCATCAAACAAACGAACATCGCCACGAAATTTATTGATAATAATACCTTTTATAAGCTGTCGCTCTTCTTCTTCGAGCAACATGATGGAGCCATAAACACTGGCAAACACTCCACCTCGATCAATGTCAGCAACCAGGTAAACGTCAGCTCCAACCCGCTTCGCCATGCGCATATTAACAATATCGCGTTTTTTAAGGTTAAGCTCCGAAATTGACCCTGCCCCTTCCATAACGATTGGTGAATAACGTTTTTGCAAGCGTTCAAAGGCAGCATACGCTTCATCAAACAACCTGGCATTATCATCTTTTCGGAAATATTCATAGGCAGAACGGTTACCAACAGGTTTGCCGTTAAGAATAACCTGCGACATCATCTCTCCACTGGGCTTTAGCAATACCGGATTCATATCGGTATGGCAAGCTATTTCACATGCTTCAGCCTGGGTAGCCTGCGCCCTGCCTATTTCGAAACCTTCGGGGGTTGCGTAGCTATTCAATGACATATTCTGAGCCTTAAAAGGAGCCGGACGATAACCATCTTGCTTCAATATCCGACAAAAACCAGCGTTAATAACGCTTTTACCAGCATCAGAACAGGTACCAACAAACATTATTGGCTTTAATTCTTTCATAAGCAGCGGGCTAAAATTTGCGCAAAGATAACAATTAATGAAACGGGCTTTTGCATTTCGTTTATTCTTATTCCATATTTTTTCAACAGTAATAAATGAGCATTGAACAATTACATATATCTTTAAAGCCATCTAATCCCATTTGTGAAGAAACATGCAAGAATCTACTACCCCAAACGAAACAGAGTTAATCACCTGTAAAAATTGTGATTATCAATTCACCGGTAAATTTTGCTCTAACTGCGGTCAATCGGTTAAAGAACTGGAACGCCCATTACGTTTTATGATTGCCGATTTTATGGGCACTATCATCACGTTTGACACGCGGCTGGTTAAAACATTGGTGACGATACTTTTTAAACCAGGCTATCTGACCATTGATTATCTATCTGGTAAGCGAGCACGATACATGCCACCATTCCGCTTTTACCTCTTCATCAGTTTTGTGATGTTTTTGTTGATGTCCTTAGTCACCAATAAATCGATTAAAGACAATTACGATTCGACCAAAGAAGACATCAAAACAGTTAAAAATGAAGTAGCAGCAGTTGCCGATTCGGTACAAAACGGCAACGACTCTATTTATGTGGCCACTCGGGAAGCCATTAAAGCAGAACTGGATAGTGCAAAAATTGATTCGAGCCAAATGGATGATCTGGATCAGTTGATGTCCTCCATCGAAAACATAACGGATGGTGCAGAAGATGATGATTCAAAATACAGCAAAACGGCCAAAATGATTGAGGAATATCCTGAACTGTACATCAATAAACTGTATCAGTTTACGTCATGGTCGTTGTTTTTATTTATGCCCATATTTGCCTTTTTGCTATGGATTAGTTTTTACAGAACTAAGAAGCTATACATTGGCCACCTCATCTTTTCATTGAATATCCATTCGTTTATTTTTACCATAACAGCTATTGTTATTGCCGTCAACCTCATTTTTAAGAACCACTCAACAGCATGGATTGGCTATCTGTACTTTTTGGTCCCTGTTTACCAGGTGATTGGTGCCCGGCGTATATATAAGCGAAAATGGATTAATGCCTTCTTTAAAATGACATTAATCTGGATGATGTATACCTTTGTTTGGTTGGTCGGTTTAATCATCATTGCTGCCTTATCGTTTGTGGGCCTAAATTAAATCAGATGGAAAACAAAGGACTGGTCATAGTATTAACCGGTGATGGCAAAGGAAAAACAACGTCGGCACTAGGTATGCTGCTGCGCATGGCAGGTCATGATAAAAAAGCTTGCGTGATTCAATTTATGAAATCATCGGACGCAGGCTATGGCGAGTTTAAAATGATGGATCGGCTAGGCATTGAAAACCACCAGGTTGGCGCCGGCTGCACCTGGACTGTGTCGAAACAAGCCACAATAGACAGCATAAAAGAGGCCTGGAACCTAACTAAGCAAAAGGTTTTAAGCGATGGTTATGATTGTATTTTATTAGACGAACTAAACATCGCTCTTTCTCTTCCGGAAATTTTTGAAGACAAAATTATTGATGCAAGTGAAGTTATTCATCTCATCCAACAAATGCGACAACAATTTCCCCAACGTCACCTGATTATCACCGGACGTTATGCAGTGCCAGAACTAATTGAAGAAGCCGATTTGGTTTCTGAAATAAAAGACATTAAACATCCATATACCAAGGGCATTAAAGCACAAAGGGGAATTGAGTTTTAAAGACAGCCACTCTCAACCCAATGTTTTTTTTGATTTTATTCTATTGGTATTGCAATCATCTTAATGCATATTTTCCTTCATCTTGATACTTATAACTAAACTTTTATCTTTGCAGCTCTCAATAAAAGGTAAGGATAGATGATTCAGATTGATGATAAGATAATTAGCACGGATATTTTTGAAAAAAGGTTTGTGTGCAACCTCGACAAATGTAAAGGCGAATGTTGTGTTGAAGGCGAATCGGGGGCGCCATTGGAGGATGATGAAATAGAGAAAATTGAAGAAATCTATCCTGTTGTAAAATCATTTCTGACTGAGAAAGCGATTCAGGAAATTGAAAAACAAGGCAAGTGGATTGTTGATTCGGATGGCGATAAAGTGACACCAATCATCAATGGCCGCGAGTGTGTTTACACCTATTTCGACGAGAAAGGCATTTGCAAATGCGCCATTGACAAAGCCTACCAGGAAGGACTAATCGATTTTAAGAAGCCCATTTCGTGTCACCTCTATCCGATTCGGGTGACTAAGTATCCTGATTTTGAAGGCTTAAACTATCACACCTGGCCTATTTGTCATCCGGCAAGAGAACTTGGCAGCCAATTGGGTGTGCCGGTCTATAAGTTTCTGAAAGAACCCATCATCAGAAAATATGGCGAGGCTTTTTACAACGAGATGGAAGACGTTGAGAAAACATTAAAACAGCAAGGTATTTTAAAAGGATAAATTCAATCTACCCCATCCCACCGCATTTAGCGGTGTACTTCCCCTTTTGCGTGGGCAAAAAGGGAAGAATTTTAGGAATACTTTTTATTATTTTATCGGAATATAAATAGCCGTCAACCAATCTGCCGGGTCTACCACTATAATTGGGTCATTTAAATACACTTCAATCGGGTCTATTTTTTTATTGGCTTTTAACTTCTTGTAACGCAGATAGCTGTAGGCAGCCGCCCAACCATTACCCAAATGCTCATAATCTCCCTTAAACAGCACTTTAATGGCTCGTATTTTTGGATAGCGGTCCTTATAAAATTCATCTCCAGGCATCAAATCACTCTTCACAGGCACTCCGGATGAATAGGTACATTCAGGATCGGTAAAATCAAATTTGTGGTAGATAGAAAAAGCCGTTTCCGGTTCTACCTTTTCAGTTTCGCACAAGGCATTAATTTTAGCAAAAGTAGCTTTCATGGACTCACCAACCTCATTCATTAAGCAGGTTTCTTTAATGGCAACAAATTCAAAACTATCCAGTTCTGAAACACCTTCTAAAGTAACTACTGAGTTTATTTTACCTTTTTCCATCAAGTCTTTAATCATTTTCAGGCCCCGCTCATAATCCATACCAATCCATGGTTCCATTTGCTTAGCCATAAACTTTAAGAAAAACGGCATTGCACCTTTCATGCCCCACGTCACTTCACAACCACCGTCGGCATCATTAAATTGCCAATAAACTTCCGACTTTGATTTAAATGGTTTCAAGAAACGTATTTCCTGTCGAATAGACTCATTTTCCATTAACTCCAGGTGCTCTATTTCGCCAGAGCCAACCAAGCTTCCAATCCAGCTATTAATGGCTCCAACACCCAAGCCGTCATTGGTCATTGTCACTTTTGCATCCGGTTCCATACATAACCAGGGCGACCAGCTTTTCCAGGTTTTAAAATCAGAAATCAATTCATAAGCTTTCTCTTTAGGCACATGAATCACCTTCGTCTTTTTAACATGATACGAACCATCGATGCTAATTAACCAAATAACCAAGCCCAGAACAATGACACCTATTACAATTAATACTATACTCATAATGAACCTATTTTAGTTAAAACAGGGGAGAAGTTAACGTAAATTTCAGCTCTAATCAAGTTAGTATTTTATTAGCACAGGCTGACTAAAAACACCCTCTGCTCCATACCTGTTTAATGTTGCCACACGAACCAAATACTCCTTCTTCAGTTTCGTTTTTTTCTTTGGCAGACGGTACTTATTTTTATAACAAGTATCAAATATAAACTGAGGGTTTTCCGGGGCAAATGCCTGCGATGGATGATATAAATAAATAACAAATCGGTTTGAATAGTCTGTGCTGTTTACCTTCCACTTTATTCGTTTCGAATTCGATTTAAGCTGCCCTATTTCAGCAATACTCTCTCGATGTTTTTCCCTATCACCATGAGGAACCAAAGCTCTGTTGCGATAAAACTCACTCTTTAACGAATCCTGAAACCCAAACAGGTCGCGCTTAAAGTGTTTGTAACTAAAAAACACGTTCCCGTTTAAATTCGGATAATCGCGTACGCTCTTCATCTGATATGGCAATTGTGACTTGTCCTGCCAATCAGGTTGATCATTTCCTATTTTATAAACACCATGACCAATGTAAACCGGTACATCGTAATGGTTTTCGTTCCACCACTCCGACAGATAATTATAATTTGCCACCGGATGCGATGTTCCCCAATACAATTGTGGTACCACATAATCTACCCACTTATTTTGCATCCATAATAAAATATCAGCATGTAAGCCATCGTAGTTAGTGGTTCCGGCCCTCGACTCCGAACCCCTTGGATCATCGCTTTTATTGCGCCAAACTCCAAAGGGACTAACACCAAATTGCATCCAAGGCTTAATTGATTTTATAGTAGTATGCAAGGATTCTATAGTTCGATCTACATTATGACGGCGCCAGGCATTAATATCCTCAAACTCGGCCAAACCATATTTCAGATACTCGGCAGAATCCGGGAAGGTTTCATCTTTAATAGGGTATGGATAAAAGTAATCATCCATGTGGACGCCATCAATGTTATAGTTCTGCACCAATTCGCGCACCACTTTATTAATATGTTCATTCGATTTGGGATGGCCAGGATTGTAATACAGTTTATTACCATACTCCACAAATAATTCTGGCTGACGGTGAAATGGATGCTTCTCCGGCAATTCATCCTTTAAATTCATCGAAGCGCGATAGGGATTAATCCAGGCATGTAACTCTAAACCATACAAATGCGATTGCTCAATCCAATATTGTAAAGGATCGTATTTGGGCTTTTTGCCAGCTTCACCACTCAATACTTTTGACCATGGTTCCAATTCTGAGATATACAATACATCCGAAGCAGGACGCACTTGCAGAAAAATAGTATTCATTCCCAATTCCTTACAGTGCTTTATTATTTCGAGTGCCTCTTTTTTTTGTTGTTTAACCTTTAGCCCTGGCTTACTTGGCCAGTCAATATTAGCCACTGTGGCTACCCATACTCCTCGCATCTCATACTTGGGTGACGCTATTTGAGCATTCACAAAAACAGGCCAAACCACCAAAAATAACAGTAGCGTATACATAAGAAAAGGGCGACAATAGTTATTGTTTCTCATAGTCATAAATTAGTTCTTCAAAAATAACAATCGTTCATTAACAACATAAGCTTAACCGAGCTATTTATTCGATATTTAATGCTCCATTTTTCAAGACCTTATTTTGTGCTATCTTTATATGCTCATAAACACAGAAAACTTGAACTTTATGGCGCAATTTCGATTAAAAGGGATGGCCAATACGATCCAAAAAAAAGTTGTCATCGCATTTATCATTATTATCCTGATAATGTCGGTGGTTTCTTTTTTAAGTATCCGGGGCATACGCCGCCTGTCGAATGTAGTTGACAGCACCGAGCAGGTTAACCGCCTGCAAGACAACATCTATCACCTACGACTCAATGAAAAACGCGCATTAATATCTGGCGACCCAGCCCTCATTCATAATGTTGACTCTTTGACATTAAGCATTAGTAATCGTTTACAGAAGATAAGCCAATCAGAAGCCAATCCTAATACTAAAAAAATGTTGGCTCCCATGCTCGATCATATTACTGCTTTCAACAAAGATTTTAAGCTTTATGCTCAATTGCATAGCTATTACAACAATTTGGTCTTCAAGACTGACAGCATCTTTAATGTTATTGAAAAGGAAGAAGCTACACAGCAGCGCTTATTAAAAGAGTGGCTGACCCAAAACCGCAAATCACAAGCTGAAGCTATAACTAACTATAACAAAGCACACGGCTACCTGATAACTATTCGTTCATTACAATCCCGCATAAGCATTGATAACATTAGGGCCACCAAACGAGATTCGCTTGAAAGTTTGTTTGACAAAACACTCAACCTAACTTTCATCATCGAAAACCAGATAAACAATATTGACGCTCGTAGTTACATGAAACAATTCAGGGCTCATTTACGACATTATGAACAAACCATAATGCGAACGATTGACCTTGTCAACAACATCAATACTGAGCAAAAATCGCTTCGTGAAAATGCCCTCATCTTGCAAGAGAATGCTGAAAAGGCATCCGTTATTCAGTCGCAAATGTTGAACAAATGGGGCGAATTAAGTCTCAATTTCCTGGTTATATTGGTGCTGGTTGCTATCGTGGCAGGACTACTGGTACTTCGATTCTTTATTTTCACCATCACCTCTGACGAACGTAAACGGCGCCATGCTGAAAATGCTATTGAAGATAACCGTCGCTTGCTCGATGATATCATTAACAACTCTAAAGCACTTATCTATGTAAAGGATCTGGACGGACACTACTCTTTGGTGAATCAAAACTGGTGCGATGAAGTTGGCATGACGGAGGAAGAGGTTATTGGTAAAAAAGGTGACGCTTTATTCAATAAAAAACTTGCCGATGAATCCCGCGAACTGGATTTACAGGTTATTAACAATGGAGTACCTATTCAGTACGAAGAAGAAATTGAATTAAGAGCCGGCAAACGCTATTTCTTATCCAATAAATTCCCGATCAGAAATAAGAAAGGTGAAATACAAGCTATTTGTGGCATCTCAACCGACATTACAGAGCTCAATAAAGCGCTGCGCGACCTTGAGAAAAGTCGTGAAAATTACCGAAACATTGTTACCAACGTTCCGGGTATTGTTTTCACCGGTTTGCTAGACGATAGCCGCACCATGCTGTTTTTAAGCAGTGGCTTTAGCAAAGTAACCGGTTTTGAATCCGAAAACTTCCTTGATGGTGTACAAACATTTACCAACCTCATTTTTGAGAATGATCGAGAACGCGTTTTAGACACCATTAAACAAGCGGTATTGCGCAACCACTCATACGAAGTAGAATACCGCATTGCCGATGTTAAAGGTGAGATGCGCTGGCTGCACGAAAAAGGCATGTCGGTAAAGCAAAGTGATGGCGGACATTACCTGCAGGGTGTAATGATTGATGTTACAGCCACTAAAGAAGCAATTTCGGAGGTAATGATGCGCGATCGTTTCCTTGAAGGTGTAGCCGAGGCTGTTAAAGAACTCATTGTCAATCAGGATTCCATTGAGGCTATTAAAAAATCGTTACGTATTGTGGCTCAGAGTGCCATGGTCGATCATGCCTTCATATTTAAGAATGACCTTTCGCAAGGCAATAAGCAACCAACTGCCACACACATGTACGAATGGCAGATCGATAAAATAAAACCGATTGAACGCTCAAATTTGAGCCATATAAAATATAACCAGATAGGTTCGCGCTGGTTTCACTTTTTATCCGACAAAAAAGATATTAGTGGGTTTAAAGATGACTTTATTCCAGAAGAGCAATTCCTATTCGATGAGTTAGGACTAGAAAGCTTGTTGATTGTTCCTGTTTTTGCGAGGGATACTTTCTGGGGCTTTATCGGTTTCGGAAACACCGACAAAGGCATGCATTGGGTTCAATCGCACCGGGCCATCTTCAGAGCCTATACTGTTACATTAGGTATTGCCATTGCTAAAGAAAAAGATGCAGTGCTGCTTAAAGAAGCCAAAGATGATGCCGAGGCCGCCACACGAGCTAAAAGTGATTTCCTGGCCAGGATGAGTCACGAAATACGCACACCGATGAATGCCATTGTTGGCTGGACTCATCTAGCCATCGAAAAAGAAAGCAACCCCGGACAAGCTGATTACCTGCGAAAAATACAAGGAAGTTCGAAATCTTTACTTGGCATTATCAACGACATTCTCGATTTCTCAAAAATAGAAGCCGGCAAATTGGCTCTGGAAGAAATTGATTACGACTTAGAGCAGGTCTTTGATGATTTAAGCAATATGGTGGCATATAAAGCACACGAAAAAGGATTAGACTTTATATATGCCCTGCATGCCGACGTACCATTAAACCTTATAGGCGACCCCTTACGTTTATCGCAAATACTGGTTAACCTGGTTAATAACGCCATCAAATTCACCAATACCGGAGAAATTGTGACCAGCGTATTGGTACTACAGGAAGATGATGAGGAGGTGGAATTACTGTTTGAAGTGAAAGATACAGGTATCGGCATCAAGGAAGAATTACAGGAATATTTGTTTGACTCCTTCTCGCAAGCTGACGTTTCTACCACGCGCAAATATGGTGGTACAGGCTTAGGGCTGGCTATCTGCAAACGCTTATCCGAGTTAATGGGAGGCCGCATTTGGGCAGAAAGTGAATATGGAGAAGGAAGTTCATTCTTCTTCACCATGAAAGCCGGCAAACAGAAGGCTCAAAAACGTGATTTATTGATTCCTCCGGAAGATTTAGCTAACAAGCACGTACTTGTTCTCGATAACCATCCGGCTACCTCTTCAATAATTAAAGACATGCTGGAGTTACTTAATTTTAAAGTGACTTTAGTAAGAAGAAGCGATGCTGCTATTCTAAAACTAGTCGAGAGTCGTCAAACAGAGCCTGTTGATTTAATTATTGCAGATTGGGACTTGAAAGGTAGTAAATTTAAACATGCCGCACAGGAGCTATACGTCAACAACACGCAAAAAATTCCAACGTTGGTATTAATCAGTGCCTTTGGTCAGGATAACGAATTACAATCCTTTATAAAAAACAATACTGTAGGCTCTATTATCAAGCCGCTTAACTTCTCAACTTTGCACGACGCCTGTCTGGAAGCTTTTGGCAAAGAAAAAACAAAATCATCATGGCGCAAGAAAGAACCAGGACTATACCTCAACGAGTTGCGCGAACAAGAGAATGTTAAAGTGCTTTTAGTTGAGGACAATGAAACCAATAAACAAATTGGAATAGAACTGCTCGAATTAGCAGGTGTAAGTGTTGACGTTGTATCGAACGGGGAAGAGGCCATTGCTGCCGTTAAAGATGGAGGTGCCAATTTCTTCGATCTCGTACTAATGGACATTCAGATGCCTGTAATGGATGGTTTTGATGCCACCAAAGGCATTCTTAACATGGAAGACCATGCCAGCTTGCCAATTATTGCAATGACGGCCGATGCTATTGGTGGAATTAAAAAGAAATACCTCAACGCCGGCATGGTAGATATGATTGCCAAACCCATAGACCCGGAACAGGTTTACAAGAAAATATTAAAGTGGGTTGAAAAAAGACGAGGTGGAAAGCGGCATAAACGCAAACCTATTGCCATTAAAGAAAAGCCTATAATTGAGATACATGAGTCGAGCAATAATCTGCCAGAAATAAAAGGTATCAATGTTCACGAAGGTGTGAAACGATTTGCTAATCGCTGGGACTTTTTTAAGCGACTTTTGCAGCGCTTCTATTTCGATCACCTTAATTTTATGACTGAATTTAATAATGTAAGAGAGTCTGAACGTGAAGTAGCAGAACGGATGCTACACTCGTTCAAAGGTATATCAGGTACCATCTCAGCTCCAAAATTATATGATCTAGCCATTAAAACAGAGCATGATTATAAAAATGGTCATCCCGAATTTAATGAGCATTTCAAAGAATTATCGCAAGAATTGGAAACTATTTTGCAAGAACTAAGTACAAATAAAGCAGTTGATGTTGAAGGCTTTGAGAAACCAAATTAAATTATATGCAAGCATTTTATCGACTGTTTATTGCTTTACTGGTATTCACCGGCATTGTTGCGTGTGAAAAACAAGTACAAGTAGGCAAGCCAATCATTGCTTTTAATTTTAATAACTCACTTAAAAATACCGGAATGGCAACAACTGCCATTTACGGCCCACAGTCTGTGTCTTATGCATTTGAAAAAAAAGACACATGCGTTGACTTATCTTTAAATGCAGCTAGTCGTAAAGCTCTGTCAGTAAAACTCAACGACAATTTTTCACTTCATGATTATAATGGTTTTACAATATCGTGCTGGGTAAAGAAGCATCCTAACGATCCAGAATCATACACCATTTTATCACACACTAAAAACGATTCACTTGGCTGGAAAGGCTGGAAAATACAAACGCAAGCCAACGGTGCCTGGCAGTGGAGCTTTTCTGATGGACTTGAAAAATGGCATTATAAACCCACAACAAAACAGCGAATCAATGATAACAACTGGCATCAACTGGCTTTTTCGTACAACGCCAATAAGCAAGAAGCCAGATTATACCACAATGGAAAAAATGTTGCTATCTATTCGCTTCCAGGCATAGTTTTTAAAGTAAATAACCCAACCATAATCATTGGCAACGATAGCATTAACACCGATGAAACAGATTTATTCAATGGCTACATTGATGATTTAATGGTATGGGCTCGTGTGATCAACGATGATGAAATAAAAGCCATTGCCAAACAGAAAAACAATATAAAGATTCATAAACACGAAGCTGATGAAACCATAAAAGTGATGACCTGGAACCTCTGGGACGATGGCATTCACGATGGACGATATGTGGGCATTCAACGAATCATTGAGCTAATCAGAGATGCTAATCCTGATCTTGTTTTCCTGCAAGAGGCAGATAAAGCCAGCATATCAATTGCTGATGAACTCAACTATTTGTTATACAAAAGAAGTGATAATTTGTGCCTGCTTAGCCGTTTTCCTATCGTTAACACGCATAACGTGTTTAATTCCAATGTTTCGGCTTGTATTGAAGTGGCTCTGGATGATAAAAACACACTAATTGCCTGCCCAATAAGATTGAGTGAAGAGCCTATGCTCGATAGCTACATAGGTTCCCAAGCCGCTCAAGTAGACTCTATTTATAAATGGGAAGCTGAAACGCGGGGAAAAGAAAGTCGTTTCCTTTTAAGTGAATTAAGCCCTTTCATCCAAATGGCCAATGAAAAACCTATTATCATTGGCGGTGACTTCAACAGTGGTTCGCACTTGGATTGGACAGAAGCAAATGTATCAAACAAATTGGGCTTTGCCATTGAATTTCCAAGTAGTGTTAACTTCCTCAAAAAGGGTTTACACGATTCTTTTCGCATTTTATACCCCAACGAAACAAAACATCCGGGACATACGCGTCCACTTCGAGGTGACACCATGCTTCCCAACAGGACAAGCTTTATTTATTACAAAGGAAATAAAATCATTCCCACCCAAAGCACTGTAATGACGAACCATCCCAATGGATTTCCTTCAAACCAGGCTGCTGTGCTTACCACATTCTCGTGGCTAAACGATTAGTTTAACTATATTTCATTCGTGCCATAAAAAAAATGTAAATTGGGTAAGGGAAAAACTCATGCTGAGTGTCCTTTAATAAACCAATTGTAGATGGCCACACAATTAGACGTCAATAATCAAGATTATAAGCTTTTACAAAAGATAAAGGCTGGTGACGAAACGGCCTTTGAATTGGTTTTTAAAAATTATTATCCACATTTAGTGCTTTTGGCTCAAAAATATTTGGGCGACAAAGACCTGTCAGAAAGTATTGTACAAAGTGTTTTTGTAAAAATGTGGGAAAAAAGACGGGAAATTGAGATACGTTCATTAAAAGGCTTTTTAGTAGTGGCCGTTCGCAACAAATGTACCAACGAGTTGAAACATCAGCAAGTGGTACGTGAATATGAAAAAATAAATGATGCTAAAGATGAAGCTGTTTGGATGACTTTTAATGAAAACGTGTATTTGCAACGCATTAATAATGTAATTGAAGAACTACCCGAACAGCGCCGTCGCATTTTTAAAATGAGTCGAATGGATGGGTTGAAATACAGAGAAATAGCTGAAAAATTAAATATATCGCCAAAAACAGTTGAAGTGCAAATGGGTAAAGCACTCAAGTACCTGAGGGAGCAATTGCAACCTCTTAAAAAGCAATTGTTGGCAACCATCGCGTTATTAATAATGCTTTAATTGTGAGAATGATGAAGAACGAGAATGAAAATATCAGTTGGGAATTGTTGGCCAAAGATGTGTCGGGAGAACTGAATGCTGAAGAGCATTTAAAGTTACAACAAGAACTGTCCAAAAATCCGGATATTGAAAGGCAAGTAAAAAAGCTATGGGGAGATGCACACTACGCTCAAGCCTTAAACGATATTGACACGGATGGAGCATGGAAAAATGTACGTTCTCAAATGCAAAACAATCGAATTCGTCATATTAAGTTATTGGGTGCCATTGCAGCCATTTTACTCATAGCATTGGCTACAAGTGTTTTCTTTGGTCTTTTCTCTCAACAACAAGAAATTACGATTACCACCGCACAAAGCATCGAGCAAGTAGTTTTGCCTGATGGTACAATTGTCGATTTGAATTTTGGCAGTCAATTAATTTATCCAGAAAGTTTTAGTTCTGATGTTAGACAGGTCAAACTAATTGGAGAAGCTTTTTTCGATGTGACAAGAAATGAAGAAAAACCATTTATTATTGAAACCGATCAACTAAACATTAAAGTACTGGGAACATCATTTAATGTAAAGGCTTATAAAAACACCACCGATTCAGAAGTAATTGTTTCAAGCGGAAAAGTTAGAGTGAATGCCAAACAAGCAGATTACAATGTCATATTAAAGGCTGGTGATGCAGCCAATTACTCCACTGTATCAAATAAGCTGGCAACACGTAAGGTATTTACGCCAAACTATAAAGCCTGGAAAACTAAAGAAATAGAGTTTGATAACACTGCACTGACAGAAGTGCTGTCAACCATTGAACAAACCTATCATATTACTATCGAAATTGACGAATCACTTCGAATTAATGATAAAGTTTTCAATGGAACATTCAGTCAGTATTCGCTTGAGCATGTGCTGGATGCGGTTTGTACATCCTTTAATTTAAAGTACAATAAACAAAATGGAACCTACCATATTTCGGCAATCCATTAGTAATAACACCTACAATTAGTAAAAAAATAATATATTGTAATAACATCTGATAACCCAAAATCAACATTAAACAGCACCAATGATTAAGCTTTTGAATAGTAAATACGTTTTACTCGTTTACTTTTTTTGCTTATTTATCAATGCTAATAGCCAGGTTACTTCGTTTAAACAACAAAAAATCACCATAGAGGCGCTGTTTGACTCACTTACAAACCATACTTCTATCGACATAGCGTATGATGTAAATGCAATACCACACGATAGCGTTATCAATGCTAACTTCCAAAATAAACATGCCTTACAAATTGTTCAGGAGGTATTGGTCCATCAAAACGTTGATATCAGCTATTTGAATGGCCAGATTATAATTAGCAAAACCCTTGAAACGGCCATTCAGAAGGAAAAATCAATTCGGTTAATCGGAACTGTTTATGATAAGGACGATGGCACAACACTTCCGCTGGTGAACGTAACAGTTATGGGTAAGCCCTTAGGATCCATCACCAATAACCAGGGGCAATACGAGTTTAAGCTTCCCTCCCATTATGCAGGCGAACAACTGGCATTTTCATTTCTGGGATACCATACCTCGTATTTTAATGTTCCACAACATGATTCATTGATTAACATTGAACTTCAACCAACATCTATCCAGCTCAATGAAATAGAGGTTACTTATAAAGATCCTCTTAAAATAATTGAACAATTACAAAATCACTATCCAGAAAATTACATTAATCAACAATGTGTGCTTGAAGGTTTTTTCCGCGAATCGATTAAACAAGACGGCGCATACGTTCAGGTTTCAGAGGCCATTATCCAGATAATTAAACCATCATATGCTAAGCCATCAAGTATGGAACGCGTTAAATTCATCAAAGGTCGTAAGAAAAATGACCTGCAATCGATGGATTTTGTAGATTTTAAGCTGGAAGGCGGACCATTTCAGTTCTCGCGTGTTGATATAGCCCGCTACCAGGACTTCTTCTCAGCTGATAACGAACTTTATAAATATAATTATGATGGTATTGACGTTTTGGACGAAGAGATTGTGTACAAAGTTAAATTCAAGCCACTAACAGACGATGGTGATTTGCTTTATTATGGCATCTTATACATCCATGCCGATAGTTATGCTTTGGTTAGAAGCGAATTTCATCTAACGAACCGGGCCTTGCGCAGCAGCGGACGCTCACTCATCCGGAAGGCATCTCGCAAAATTAAAGTAAAACCGATGAAGGCATCCTACTTTATCGACTATCGAAAATTACAGGACAAATGGATATTAAACCGGATTAAAGGCGAAATCGTTGTTAAAATAAACGAGAGAAAGCATAAGATAAATTCTGAATTTACGGCAACTACCGAACTTCTGATTAGCGACTGTGAGGTTAATGGTAAATACAAACTTAAACCATCTGAGCTATACAAATCACGATTTGTATTGGCAGATCAAATAAAAGAGACAGACGAGCAGTTTTGGAAAAACTACAACATCATCCGGCCGGATGAATCGCTAGAGAAAGTGTTTAAAAAAACTAAGGTTGTTTCCAATTAAGTTGATGGGACGATAAAATGAGTGGTTTTATTGTCTTAGCTTGGAAACAACCTCATGGGATTGGTCATTGAAAAAATCTTATGCGCAATGTTTCTGCAAATAATCAATGGTTGATTTTACAGAAGTTAATTGCGGTAGCTCTTCATTCTGAATAGCTACATCAAAACGCGTTTCTAAATAAAATAAGAAACAATTCATGTCTAATTCATCAACAAATAGTTCATCACGTAGCGATGCTTCTTCACTAATTCGGTTCTTAGGCACACCAGTTTTTCTTAAAACTTTGTACAAATTACGCCTGATCGCTTTAGCATTCATAATCAAATCTATTTTTGTTTACATCATTAAGACAACCCATATTACAAGTGGACGTACTCTAAATCTGAATTTTTTTCAAAAAAATTCAATTTTTCTACAAACACAACCTTAATGAACTGATTTTGTGCGCTTTAAAAAATAAAGTTTTTTCACATTTTCTCACTATCTTTGAATCAATTAATATTCCTGACAAGAAATATCGTGAGAAAGCTACTTTTTTGTTTAGCCCTAACGGCAGTATGTTTACTTTCTTCCTATGCACAAGTCGATTCTTTAAGTAATAAAATTCTTAATAATCTCGACTCACTACGCTTTGCTGAATATGAAGGAAATTCCTTTAAGATAATGCCGTATGTAGCACCTTCCTACACTCCTGAAACGGAATGGCTTCTATCAGGCGGAGGTTTAATCACATTTAAAACGTATAAAGACAAGCTTTTAAATTTATCATCCATCCCATTTTCTGTCGGATACAGTACCAATGGTTCTTTTGCGGTAAAAGCTATCAATGTCATTTACTGGAAAAATGATAACATTCGTTCAATCGGTGAATTTCAATTGCGTGATATGCCTGATAATTATTGGGGAATTGGCTTTCAAAATGGAGACACAATACCGCAAGGAGAAAACACAACTGCTTACAAGCGTAATTACTGGCGATTCTACCAACGGTTAATGTTTCGTACAAGAAAAGATATTTTTGTAGGCCTGGTGGTAGATATTAATAGAACCCGCGCCGAGGACATGAATCCATTAATGCAAAATGACATACATGTCAAAGAGGGTGGTACCGACATATTTAACACGGGCATTGGAATAGAAATCGATTACGATTCGCGTGATTTTGTACAGAACGCATATGATGGTTTTTTTATTAGTGGAATTTTTACCGCTTATGATAATTTCTTTGGAGGCGAAACCGACTATAATATCCTGGAACTGGATTACAGACACTACAAAACCATACGACGAGAGCGAAGAACGCTTGCCTGGCAGTTTAAAAGCCGGTTTACATTCAGTGGTTCAACCCCGTGGACTGACAAATCGATGCTTGGTGGGCTTGAAAACATGCGAGGTTATACAATGGGACGATTCAGAGACGATAACATGATGTTTACAACGGTTGAATATCGTCACATGTTTAAGCGAAAAACCCTCAATAAAAAAAATAATTACAACAGTCGATTTGGTTACGTTGTATGGCTGGGAACCGGTTCTGTGGCTTCCACAATAGAAACTTTCACACACTGGCTTCCTAATGGCGGTGTTGGTTTAAGAGCTGAGCTGCAGCCGCGAATGAACATCCGTGTGGACTATGGTATTGCTAAAGGAGAAAATGGTGTTTACATCACATTTGCTGAAGTATTCTAAAATCTATTCTTCTCTCTTTCTGCACCTAACACAATTTACAGACTGCATCTTTCCAGGTTTTATCAAATAACTTTCTGCCAAGTGTATTTCTATTTTATCTTTGCCCGGTAAAAAATATTATCATGCAGAATTTATTCGAGTGCAAAGTCAAATACGAGAAGATTGATGAACAATCTGGAAAAGAAAAAAAAGTAAGCGAAACATACTTGATTGATGCCGTATCATTTACAGAAGCTGAATCTAGAATCTATAAAGAAATGGAATCGATGATTCGTGGCGAATTTGTTGTTACCAACATTCGAAAAGCTAATTACACCGAGATTTTTGAAAACGAAGATGGCGACATCTGGTACAAAAGTAAAATCTCATTTGCTTCTGTCGACGAAAAATCGGGTAAAGAGAAAAAGGTAAGTAATCAAATATTAGTACTGGCCAGCGATGTTAAAGATGCTTTTGACAAAATTCATCAGGGCATGGGCGGTATGACGGTTGATTTTGACATTAATGCCATTGCCGAAAGTCCAATCTTAGATTTTTTCCCATATTTTAAAGGGGATGAAGTTAATGAAGAAATACCTTCTAACCTGAAGCCTTTGAGTGAAGTTCAACCGGCTGATAGTCCTACTGAATTTGAAACAGAATAATATATTCGAAGAGGGCTTAACTTTAAATTGTTAAGCCCCTTTTTTATAAATATTTTTGAATTCTGGCATCCAGTGCAGCCTGGTCTTTCTTAAAGGCAGATAAGCCTGCCATATTTAATAAGGTATCAATCCCAATTTTGTAATTTTCAATTCGTCCACTCCATTTATTATGATGTGGAATCTTTCCATCCTCTTCCAGTTGTACAACTTCGCTCTGACTCAACTCTGGAAAAACATCATGGCAACCATATTTATGAAAAAGCTCTATTAAAACCTCAGGGCTAGGAGGAACTTTAGACGATAACTTAACTGCGACTTCCCTTTCCTGATCACTTACTTGCCAAAGATGCTTAAGATTGAGTTGCTTGATTAAGGCATCACTCGGAGCAATCATCTTTGGTTCGGCAACTTGAGTTTGTGCATTAAACGCTTCAACCACTTTAACCGGAATTGTCAAAACATCCGTTCCAACCAAAGCATTAAGCTGCTCAACCGTTCGAATGCTGGCAGCTATTAACTTGGTGTTGGCATAGCCACGTTCATTTACTTTCCGCAAACACTTTTGGGTTTCAGCGGTTACCCTCTCTCCAATATCACCTGCACTTGTAAAACCATTATTAGCAAAGTATGCACCTACCCTACCCACAAAAACATTGGAATAAGCTGGTTTAGCAATCATGCTTGCCAACACATTCTGCCGAACACTAAAACACAGGGTCATATTAACCGGAATACCGTCATTGTGTAGTTTACGAGCACCGATTAAACCTGCCGGTGAAAAAGGCACTTTAATGATAAAATGCTCTTTGCACAACTCAAACAATCGCTTTCCTACCACGTAGGTCAATTCAGCATCATGAGCATAATTAGTATGCAATTCAACACTCACCTTACAGTTAAATGATTTTGCCAGGTATAAACCATGAATAGCATTAAGACAGAATGCCACTTCAGCCACTTCTTCATCCTGAGTCATCCCGTTAAGCTGAGCGCCTATTTGTTTAATAAAAGAATCATAAACACCCTTTTGCACTTCGGCATTCAAAAGCGTGTTATTAGTTGTCAATGCCGAAAAGTCATTTGTCCACAAGCGATTGGCAGCCTCATAATCGCCTGTATCCATCCATAAATGACTACCTGAAAATAGCATTTTTGACCAGGAACCGTTAGCTTCTGTTTGTTTTGGATTAATTTTGAGCTGATTGACAACATCGTAAATAAACTGATTAGGTATTGGATTTTTCATTGTATGGAGGATTGTTTGTTATAAATTTAACCGATACTTTTCTGTAATTCAAGACTAAGACAACAATTAAAGTTGATAAAAATCAGGTTAGAAGCATTGATCTTTTGTCGAAGAGAAGTAGTTCGCTAAATCCGCCTTACGTACATTTGCCATATTAAAACAAAAGGACATGATGGAGTCAATAAGAGAGATATTTAAGATTGGCAGCGGACCTTCAAGCAGCCACACAATGGGCCCCAAAAAAGCGGCTGAATTGTTTATTGTTCGACAACCAGATGCTGCATCATACAAAGTAACGCTTTATGGCAGCCTGGCAGCTACCGGTAAAGGCCACTTAACTGACTTCGCCATTGAACAGGTGTTCGAAAAGAAAAATTTGACGCTCACTGTCGAATGGAAGCCCGATGAGTTTCTACCCCGTCATTCCAACGCATTGACTTTTTATGCCTTTGATAATAACAAGAAAGAAATTGACCGATGGACAGCCTACAGCGTAGGTGGAGGAACCGTTATTGATGACTTCACACAAGAAGAAACGCAAACTGTTTATGAACTCACATCGTTGGATGATATATTAAAATGGTGCGATACCAATGGAAAACATCTGTGGGAATATGTTGAAGATGTTGAAGGCCCTGAAATATGGACTTACCTGGAAAAGGTTTGGAAAGTAATGAAATCCGCCATTAAAAAAGGATTGGATGAAGAGGGCGTATTACCCGGCGCACTTAAACTGCCACGAAAAGCAGCTTCATACTATACCAAAGCTAAAAACTTCAGCGGCCGTATGGAACGACGCTCGATGATATTTGCCTATGCATTAGCCGTTTCGGAACAAAATGCAGCTGGCGGAACCATCGTAACAGCACCAACATGTGGAGCCAGCGGTGTTTTACCTGCCGTTCTTAAGTTTGTTGAAAGCTATTACGAAACGTCTGACAAGAAGATTTTGAGAGCCCTGGCTACAGCCGGGCTTATCGGTAATTTAGTTAAATACAATGCATCTATATCAGGTGCTGAAGTTGGTTGCCAGGGCGAGGTAGGAACAGCTTGTGCGATGGCTTCAGCTGCCGCTACTCAATTATTTGGCGGAACAATCTACCAGGTTGAATACTCTGCAGAAATGGGGCTAGAACATCACTTGGGCTTAACCTGCGATCCTATTGCCGGCTTGGTACAAATACCGTGTATTGAAAGAAATGCCTTTGCTGCAGCACGAGCTTTAAACCACAATACCTATGTTTTGCTGTCGGATGGGCGCCACCGGATAACTTTTGATGAAGTTGTTAAAGCCATGAAACAGACTGGCCACGACTTACCCAATATTTACAAAGAAACATCAACCGGTGGACTAGCTGTATTTCATCAGGCTAGAGACATAATGGACAAATAACTTTGTAATCGAATTCTGAAATTTAAATCGAACTCAGGTTAGTACAGAGAGGCTCAACAGAGCCTCTTTTTTTAACTTTTATTATGGTCAAACACCATTGCCACATTATTAAAAATACCTATATTTAGTTTTACTAAACCAAACACATTGAAATCATGGAAATCTTATCAAATGCAGCCGTCATCTGGTTTATCGTTGGTACAGTTCTGCTAATCCTCGAATTTATCATTCCCGGAGTATTTATCTTATTTTTTGGCGTTGGAGCTTGGATAACTGCTTTATGTGTTTATCTATTTGAACCTTCTCTGGCGATGCAATTTCTCATTTTTTGTTCTACATCGATATTATCGCTTGTATTGCTGCGTTCATTCCTGCTCAAGAAGCTCTACAAAATGCCTGATTTGGTTGATGATCCGGATGAAGAGTTTGCTGGAGAAATTGGAGAATGCATCAGTAACATCCGTCCCGACTCGGATGGAAAAGTAGAGTTTAAAGGTACAACATGGACGGCCTCTGCCGGTGAGGATATATTTGCCGGCGCAAAAGTCAAAATCATCAGAAAAATTGGTCTCATCCTTGAAGTTGAGCCTGCTTAAGAATTATTTTAACCACTAATTATTTACATTTTTATGGATGCACAAAGTATTGTTTTAATTGCAGTTATTGTTATAGTTGCAATCATTCTTATTTCTTGTATTAAAATTGTTCCGCAACGTTCAGCTTATATCGTTGAACGATTGGGTAAGTACAATGGAACACTAACTGCAGGATTTCATTTCTTAATGCCATTCCTTGACAAGGTATCGTACAAACACACTTTAAAAGAAGCCGCTATTGATGTCGCTTCGCAATCATGTATCACTAAAGATAATATTGCCGTAGAAGTAGATGGCGTATTATACCTACAGATTATTGACCCTAAAAAAGCCTCTTATGGAATTGACAACTATGGCTTTGCGGCTATTCAGATTGCTCAGACAACCATGCGTAGTGTAATTGGTCGCCTGGACCTGGATAAAACCTTTGAAGAACGCGAAACCATAAATACCAGCATTGTTGAGGCCGTTGATAAAGCCAGTGACCCATGGGGAGTTAAAATTACGCGCTACGAAGTAAAAAACATTACGCCACCTCAGAGTATTAAAGACGCCATGGAAAAGCAAATGCGTGCAGAACGTGAAAAGCGTGCCATGATTGCCGAATCGGAAGGTCAGAAACAAGCTAAAATCAACGTGGCCGAGGGAGATAAGCAAGAGTTAATTGCCAAATCGGAAGGTGAAAAACAAAAACGTATTAACGAAGCAGAAGGTAAAGCCGCCGAAATCGAATTTGTAGCATCGGCGACCGCTAAAGGTATCCGCGAAATTGCATTGGCTATTAATGAAAAAGGTGGTATTGATGCCGTTAACCTTCGTGTTGCCGAACAGTATTTAGGTGAATTTGGTAAATTGGCTAAAACCAACAATACTATGATTATTCCTTCCAATATGTCAGATGTTTCAAGTATTATTGCTACAGCAACATCAGTGCTGGAACAAACGAAAAAATAATTCACACCATACTTTGTGAAAACGAGCCTTAGGGCTCGTTTTCTTTATATTTTAACGCATTTCTCCTTATCATCGTATCTCCTATTTGTCCATTACAAAAAGCTGATTAGATTTATTACCTTTGGCAACTTCTTGATTAAGAAACGGCTTATGACCACTGAAGAACAACATCTTAATTTAATAGCACAAGGCAATAAGGAAGCTTTCGAACAATTTTTCCAGCAGTCGTATATGCGCCTATTGAATTATGCGAGTTTGTTCATTCCCAACCGGGAAATAGCCGATGATATAGTGCAGGAAGCTTTTATCAATTTTTGGAATAAGCGTAGTGAACTGAAAGCTGGTAAATCAATCGAAGCACTCATGTTTACATCCGTTCGCAACAGGTGTTTAAACTATTTGCGCGACCACCAAACTTACTTATCGCACATTGACCAGCTTCAAACAGAAAAACTTCAGTTTTTAAGCCATTATGACTTTCTGGGCGAAGAGGAAGAGTCGATCGAAGAACTTTTAATAACTGAATTGCATGCTGCATTGGATAGTTTACCTCCCAAATGCAAGGAAGTATTTTTACTAAACAAGATCGAGGGTTTCAAGCAAAAGGAAATAGCTGAAAAGCTGGATATATCCATCAAAGCGGTTGAAAAACACATTGCTGTTGCTAAAGTAAAACTACGCGAACACCTCGAAAAAAAGTTTCCCGCCCTGGGGCTTCTCATTACTTTTTTTCTCGACTTTTAACATTTCTTTAAAAATGAGGTAGGGTTTTTTTCAACGACCGGGTAATATAATTAGAAATAGAAACGGTCAATGGAAAGAATCATTATAAAATATCTCCAAGGTACAGCAAGTAAAGATGAGCAGAATGCTCTCCTGGAATATCTGAGGAAGGATGAGTCGAACCAAAAGTTCTTTCAGCAGCAAAAGGATAAGTGGAAAGCAGAAGGAAACAAAATGATTTCGCTTTCGACATGGAAGGCCTGGCAAAAGGTTAACAAACGGGTTGATTCAACACCAGGCAAGAATAATGCATGGCTTAAAGTTGCTTTATCAATTGCCTCCGTCCTGATAGTTGGATTGTTAGTATCGACTTATATTTTTATTAATAAGTCCGAAAACATTATAACTGTCCAAACCAAACATGGACAGAATTCCGAAATTATTTTACCTGACTCATCTATTGTTCACTTAAACGCTAACTCAAGCATCAGCTATAATGCGTTATTGTTCTCACTTAACAGAACAGTCAACATGACCGGCGAAGCCTTTTTTGATGTGCGCAAGCAATCATCAAAAAAATTCATATTAAACATTAACAACCTGAATGTAACAGTACTTGGCACACGCTTTAATGTCAATGCCTATGAAACGAAACAATCGATTGATGTAGTGCTTGAAGAAGGCAGTGTTGTATTAACCATGGATGATGCACCAAGCTTCAGGAAAATGCTGCAACCTGGTGAAAAAGCCTCTATCAACATCCAGAACAGAAATTTTGTTTTATCACAGGTTGATACTAAAAACTATTCCTCGTGGAAGGATGGAGTGCTCTACTTCAAAAACAATAGTTTAAGTGACTTCTTTGCAGCCCTAGAAAAACGATATGGCGTTGATTTCATACTGGAAAACAATGATATATTACACAATATGAATATCAGTTTAACAATAGACAATGATCACTTAAATGATATTATTGAGGTGGTACAACTAACACTACCGATCACCATTAAAACAGAAAAGAACACCTTTAAAGTTAAACTGGATAAAAAGAGATATAGCTTAATCAGTCAAAAACAATAATAATTAGTTCGAAAAAAATCAGGAAAGTGTTGCGACCACTTCCCTGATAGGTAACTGCGGAATGCAGTATTATTAAATAATTAAACACTGTAAATTTATGAAAAAAATGTGGTTCATGAAACCGCCTAGGCATGCTGTAGGCGGAACTAAACTTCTTAGAGCTATGAAGTTAATAATTATTTTACTAGTAGCGTGTGGTTTAAACCTATCCGCTACAGTCAAAGGTCAAAAGCTGGATTTAAAGATTAAAAACGGCTCCCTGACCGATGTGCTCAATGCTATTGAGAAACAAAGTGATTATCGCTTTGCCTATAGTGCTGATTTTTTTGAGATAAATCGCGAAGTGAGTTTAAATGTACAAGGCAAAGAAGTTACCGAAGTGCTTGATGAACTTTTGGAGGGAACTGACTATTTATATCGCTTGCAGGGTGACTTTATAGTTTTTATACCAAAAGTAAAAAGAGAAACTAATCGTGTTATTCAGAATCAATCCATAATTATTAAGGGTATTGTTACAGATACTGAAGGCGATCCGCTTCCTGGAGTAAATGTGTTTGAAAAAGGCAACTCAATTAATGGTGTAATTACCGACTATGACGGTAATTACCAAATAAGTGTGAGTTCATCAGAAAGTACCATTGTGTTCTCATACATTGGGTTTCAAAGCCAGGAGATAATTGTTGCGAGCAGAACCAACATTAACATTACGCTAGTTGAAGAAGCTACTGACCTTGACGAAGTAGTAGTAACTGCACTGGGTATTTCGAAAGAGAAAAAACGTGTAGGTTATGCCATTCAGGAAGTCGATGGTAAAGCAGTACAAAAAGCGATTGCTCCCAACGTTATTGAATCAATGACAGGTAAAGTAGCAGGATTGACCATTACCAACAGTAACGAATTTTTCTCCGATCCTGGCATTTACCTGCGTGGTGAAAAGCCATTGATTGTAGTTGATGGTGTGCCGGTTGGAACCGATATGTGGAACATTAATTCTGACGACATCGAAGGTTTCTCTGTATTGAAAGCAGCCGCTGCCTCTGCACTATATGGTTCAGCAGGTAGAGATGGAGCCATCCAGATTACAACCAAGTCAGGTGCTAAAGGCGATAAAGGAACAACTGTAACAGTTAACTCATCCAACACCTTCCAGACTGGTTTTATTCGTATCCCAAGAGCACAAACTCAATACGGACCTGGTGACAGTGGTATTTATGAGTATGTTGATGGTAAAGGCGGTGGTAAAAACGATATGGACTACGTAATTTGGGGTCCTAAATTTGACGGTCGCTTATTACCTCAGTACGACTCACCTATCGATCCGGAAACAGGAGAAAGAATTCCTACTCCTTGGGTAGCTCGCGGAAAAGATAACCTGGGTAACTTTATGGAAACAGGTGTTGTTAGCTCAACTAATGTAACTGTTCAAACGGTTGGCGAAAAAGGTTCATTCACCATTTCAGATACCTATCGTTACAACAAGGCATCTGTACCAGGAGCAAAAGTGAACATTAACACTTTGCGCCTAAGAGGTTTATTAAACATTACTGATAAGTTGAACATGGATGCTTCTTTACAGTACAACTACCAGTATGCCGACAATATGCCTCGTAGTAATTACGGTCCTCACTCTCCTATTTACAACATGACTATCTGGGGTGGTGCGCATTACGACATTCGCAACTACAGAGATTATTGGAAAGAAGGTAAAGAAGGTGTTGAGCAGAACTGGGTAGAAAGCTGGCGTTACAACAACCCTTATTTAGTAGCATACGAGTACAACCAACCATACGAAAAGAATGATATCCTTGGATTCATGAAGTTAAATTACAAGTTTAATGATAAACTCGACATGTTCGTAAGAACACACGTTAATAGCTACACCACTATTCAGGAAAGAGAAGTACCTGTTGACATGTATGACTATGATGTTTCTGACAGAGGTGGCCGTTATTCTCATACTCAACGCAACAGAATGGTATCCAATACCGATTTTCTGATTAACTACAAAGATAAATTCTTTGATGGTGCATTTGATGTACAGGCTTCTTTTGGTGGAAACCAAAGAATAAATAAATACAACTATGTATACGCCAGTACAACACAGTTGGTTGTGCCTGGTGTATTTAAGCTAAGTAACTCCGTTGATAGGGTAACACCTACATCCTACAAAGAGAAGAAAGGTGTATATAGCTTGTATGCTTATGCCGACCTGGGCTATAAAGACTTCTTGTTCATGAATATTTCAGGGCGTGTTGATAAATCATCTGTTCTTCCAGAGGAAAACTCATCGTTCTTTTATCCTTCTGTATCGGCAAGTGGTATCGTAA
The DNA here is from genome assembly GCF_025499605.1 of Carboxylicivirga litoralis. Lineage (GTDB taxonomy): Bacteria > Bacteroidota > Bacteroidia > Bacteroidales > Marinilabiliaceae > Carboxylicivirga > Carboxylicivirga litoralis. The sequence goes on from NZ_JAFMVC010000001.1 coordinate 407,113, forward strand.
GTAACATGGTTAACTTACCAAATGTTATTTCATTCCTGAAAGTGCGCGGTGCCTATGCTAAAGTAGGTGGCGATCAGATTGGAAACTTGGGTGTTTACGGAGCTCAAAACTCTTATTCAACCGGAAGCCGCATCCGTAACCTGCCTTATGCAACTTACCCTGATAACCTGGAGAATCCTGATTTGGAACCTTCGTACAATTCATCTTGGGAAGCCGGTTTAGAAGTTAAGTTCTTCAACAACCGCCTTGGCTTTGATGCCTCATGGTACCAGAATACTTATGGTCCTGCTATCTATTCAATGGAATTTTCAGATGCAGCCGGTTACACCAACATGTACCTTAACGGTAAGAAAACCAGGAAAACAGGCATTGACTTAACGATTAAAGCAACCCCTGTTAAGAAAAGAGATTTCAACTGGGATGTATTGGTTAACTTCGACACCTATGAGGAAACCTTATTGGAGTTACCAGACCTACCGGATGGAACACCACAAACTGCTCAAGGTTACGTCAAAATAGGTGAAAGCATTAATGACTATTGGTACAAAGACTGGGAAAGAACACCGACTGGGGAACTAATTATTGGTGCTAACGGCTTACCTGTTGCTACTGACTTCTACGTGAATCATGGTAGTAGTATACCAGATTTCTCATTGAGTATGACCAATACTTTCAATTATAAAAACTTCAACCTGTCATTCCTGATTGACGGTCGTTTCGGTGGTGTGGCCAGCGACAGATATGAAAGAGACCTGTGGCGCTCAGGTTCTCACCCTGATGCCATTCACCCAGAACGTGAGTTATCAAACATTGCCTATGTCTACGGAGGCGATGCCGCCACCATGCTGATAGAAGGTAAAAAGGTAATTGCTGGTGATGTTGAGTACGACGGCGATGGAAATATTGTTAGTGACACCAGAGAGTATGCAGATAACGATGTAATGGTGGATTACCAACGTTGGGCTAAAAACTACATGGGCGACTGGAAAAGTAACATTATTGACAAGACCTTTATCAAGCTAAGAGAAGTAACCTTAACTTATAATGTTCCAAGACAAATACTTAACAATACATTCTTAAGTGCAGCATCTGTTTCATTTGTTGGCCGTAACCTGTTCTACTGGACCAAGGCCGATACATTTGGCGATATGGATACCTATTCGATGGGTACCGTATACACCAACCTGCAGTTGCCTTCGCAAAGAACCTATGGATTCAATATTAATCTTGCATTCTAAAATTGACAATAATGAAACATACAATAAAATTTTTCTCTTTTCTGTTAGCTATTGCAACACTTAGTAGTTGTTTAGACTTTGAAGAGTTACGCGAAAACCCAAATGAGCCCAACTCGGTACCTCCAGGCTTATTATTTACAGCTTTAGTACCTGGAGCGACCTCATCATTCTCAAATGCATACATGCATGCACAGTATCACGTAAGAGCAGATACCGATTATGGTGATTTTAGCTACCGTTACGGTTCATCAAGCTTTAAATACAACAGTCTAAAAGACATCAATAAGATGGAAGAAGAAGCTGTAACGGCTAACGCACCTGCATATTTAATTATGGCCAAATTTCTACGTGCAGTTTACTATATTTCAATGACACGTGATATGGGTGATATTCCAATGTCGGAAGCAGTACAAGCAGAAGATGGAATTTACCGTCCTAAATATGACTCTCAAAAAGAGGTGTATTTACAATGCCTTACCTGGTTGAACGAAGCTAGTATTGAGTTGGGTGATTTCATTTTGGAAAACCCTTCGTTTACGCTAAGTGGTGACTACTATTTTGACGGTGATTTAAGAGCCTGGCAAAAAGTAATTAATACATTCACGCTTCGTACACTTATCTCATTAAGCATTAAAGCTGATGATGCAGATTTGGATGTAAAAGGACGCTTTGCCAATATCATTAATAATCCGGCTGACTACCCATTAATGGAAGGATTGGAAGACAACATGCAGATAGAACATTGGGACGAAGATGGCTTCAGAGGCATCTACAACCCAAACAACTCGCAGTACCTCAACATTATTGTTTATGCCGACACATACATTGAGCTGTTGAAAAACTACCAGGATCCAAGATTATTCGAAATAGCTGATCCTACACCTGAGGCAGTGGCTGCCAATCCAGAAGATCCTGAAGGAGTTAGAATGGACTTTGATTCTTATGCGGGTTGCGATATCTCAGATCCGGTAAACACTAACGCTGTTAAGCGAGCTGAAGGAAAAGTATCTAAACCTAATGCTGCCAGATTCAATAACTTTATTGGTCAGCCTTCAATCTATATTGGATACGCTGAGCAGGAATTGCTTATTGCAGAAGCAGCGCAGAGAGGTTGGATTCCTGCCGACGCTGAAACACACTACAACAATGGCGTGCGTGCTTCAATGAATTTTTACAATGTAGCCAGTTCAGACATAAATGACTACTTGAGTGGATTTGGTGCCTATGAAGACGATCTGACTAAAATTCTTGAGCAGCAATACATTGCTTTAGCTGAAAACTCAGGTTGGGAAGCATTCTTTCTAAACAGAAGAACAGGTGTGCCTACTTACAAATTATCTGAAACTAATCAGGTAGAACAATTGCCTGTTCGATGGATGTATCCTATATCAGAGAATCAGGACAATTATGAAAATTATAGAGCAGCATTAGTGGCTCAGTTTGGTTCTGAAGTAGATAGTCGTGACGGTGTAATGTGGATTCTTCAAGACTAAAACCTTAATTATCATCCGATTGATTAGAAATAATTATGATGATTTTAAAAATGAAAAAAATGACAAAACATATTCAACATAGAAATTTGAAGTTCCTAACTTCATTATTACTGGCTGCGGTAGTACTTTTCACCGTTGGTTGCGACAATGATGGTGAAGGGTGGAATGACTCAAGGTATTTAGAGGATTACGAGATTAATTGGGATAACCCTAATCCCGTAACCGGCTTGCCTTATACCGAAGAAGAGTTGGCAGAATTGACATATGATCCAACTCAGCAAGAGCGTTTTAAAGGCGAGCAGGCGGTAGTGCTTTCACTATTGGTATTAAAGCCAATTGAGCAAATAACTGCTATGGACGGAACGACAGGTGATATTCTTCTTACAGAAACGGAAACCGTAGCTGACGGAGAAAAATATCGTATTACATTTAATACAACACTAGCAGAGTTAAATATCGAGTACGGTACAAGTAAACCGTTAAAATTTGATATTTCGTATGCAGATAAATCTGTTGGTAGTTCATACTTTAAAATTATAGCACCTGTTCCAATGCCAGATGTGTCTGAAATATTGGTAGGTCAATGGCGATTTGATAATGCATCAAACCTAGTGGAGGCTACTATTGGTAGTGATATTGTACTTGGAGGTTCAATGAGTCACTCTCCTACTGATGGTGTAACAGAATCTGATGGTGCTGCTTTACTTGATGCAGGTACACACTATTCTATCAATCATGGACTACCAGCTGTTGGTGGAGATAAGGTAAATGAGTATACCATTATATTTGATTTCATGATGTCATCGGCTAATCATAAAAATTACGCTCCAATTTTCCACCCTAATTCAGATGCAAGTGCCGCATTCTACTCCTATTATGGTTGGTATTATTTCCCAGCTGCCGGTTCGTACGGAGGCTATGGCTATTTTTATGATTGGAGTAGAGTCATCTTTACGGTATCAGAGGACGCTGCAACAATGTATGTGAATGGTGAGCTTAGTTATTCTACATCAGCACCAACCGACGGTGCATATGCGCTTGATACAGATGCATTGTCAATATTTACAGGAGGTATTCCTTATTATGTATCAGAAATAAGCCTGTTGAATATTGCTTTAACTCCGGAATGGGCTACTGAGGATATCCCACCAGTAGGAGTACCTTTAGAATAGCGTGTGATTAATACTTATGATAGATTTTACAAGCTTTTGTAAAGTCGAAAACCATTAATTGCCGCAGTCCAGGTAGCGGACTGCGGCAATTAACAACTAAAAATATTAAGCAGCTAACTTGGTGAACAATTCAATTATGAAGAAGGTAAACCTTATCATTCTCTTTATTCTTTTAATTGCCTGTAAAGACAATACAGTAATTGCATCTGTTAACAACGATGCAATGAACGGTATCTCACAAGACAGCATTCCAGCACCTGTGGCACAGTGGACATTTGACGATGCCACTGATTTATTACATGCCACTATTGGCAATAATTTAGTGCTTCATGGCACTCACAAGGCCATTGATGGTCCAACCAAAGAAAACGGAGCCGTTCGCATTGGCCCGGGCAGCTACTACACTGCCAAACACAACCTGACACCTCAAGCTCACCAAACTTATGTAAATGAATATTCAGTGTTGTTCGATTTCAGAATAACAGGTATTGACAACTGGCATCCCCTGTTACAAACCAACACTGACAATAATGAAGATGCCGAATTATACATTCGCTACCCACAAGGTTCTGCCGGCTATAGTACTACCGGCTATTCCTACACCAAAATGGGCATTAACAATTGGCATCGCCTGATAATGGTTGTTAACAACGGAAGCGAATACACTTTATACCTTGATGGTAAAAAAATATTAACAGGCAAAGTACAGGAGGTTGACAGCAAATACGGACTTCGCCCCGAACTGTTACTGTTTGCCGATAACAATGGCGAAGACGATTGGATTGATGTAGCTCAGGTAAGCATATACGGCAAGGCATTAACTGAAGCGGATATCGCGGCGGTTGGCCCACTGAAATTATCACCCAATCCTATCATTACACAGCCCTGGCTTCAGAATGTAACAGCCAATGGCATTACGGTAATGTGGGAAAGCAAAGTACCGGAAACCGGAACGTTACACTATGGTGCAACACAGGAATATGGTAAAGAAATTGCATCAAGCGTTGTTAAAACAAATGCCGGCACCTATATCCACAAGGCTGTAATTACAGATTTGGAGCCCGGCTCAGAATATTTCTGTCAGGCAAAGGTTAATGGCTATGCATCGGATGAGCGCAGCTTCACCACTGCCCCATCACCACCCGATGCGTCTTTTAAAGTAGCCATGTGGTCCGATAGCCATTACGCCAGTCCATGGTCAAAAATGGCCGCCTATATTGTTGACACCATACAACCTAATTTCGTTTTTAACGCTGGTGATATTTCCAACTCGGGTAACTACAGATATGATTTAGGAACTGTTTTCCTCCCCTACATCTGCGGCACCATCGGTTCACAGGTGCCATTTTATACCACCTTTGGGAACCACGATGTAGGCGCGCGCTGGGGAGGCGGTGATTTAATCAGACAGTACCACGACTTGCCTAATGAAGTAAACTCAGACCCGAATGCATTTGACGGAAGCTACCTGATGATGTACTCCAATGTGGCATTTATTAGTATCGACTGGAATAAAATGGAGGAAGATCTGCAACCAGACGGATGGTTCGAAACAGTTCTGCAATCAGAGCAAGTTCAGAATGCCCGGTTCCGATTTGTATTCATTCACTGTGCTCCCTATTACGAGAGATGGCAAAAAGCTGAACAAGCGGCCGTAAAAGATAATCTCCCCAATATGGCCGAAAAATACAAAGTAGATGCGGTATTTAGTGGTCATATGCATGCTTATGAAAGAGGTGTGAAAGGCAATGTACAATACATCACCATTGGCGGTGGTAGCTATATGGATGAGGGAGAACCTGTTGGTCCGGTTATCTATGACCACATTGTAGTCGGAACCGAGAAAGAGAATAATCCTGATAACTTTAATAATGGTTTAACCAACAACATCATGACCCTTGAAGTTGATGGAGATAAGGCAGCTATCAGTCTGCATTATTTTAGTAAGGCCGGTGACTATTGGGGAATAATAGAAACCATTGAAATTAGTGAATAAAATATAAGGTTAACCTGCATTGAAAGATGCAAGAACTATTGAACAAAAATATTAGAGCTTTATCGGGAGTACCTGCTAAGAAGGAGAATAAAACTCCAAAATCATAATATAAAAACGTTAACAAAATGTGAGAACAATAAGGGAGACTGTCCATTAGGAAAAATAATTATCTCACTATAAGCATTTTTGTATTTGACAAGGAAACTAACCAAAGATTCTCCCTCTTAGCTTTTAAAGCCAAAAACGATTACAAAGAAATAGTAGTCACTTATTTCCTTTGTTTGAATTTTGTATTACAAAAAGGGGTATTTATCAGCCAAATGATAAAAACTCAACATGATATAAAGAAATTAAACATTAAACGCCGTGAAATTACATCGTTATTTTAAAACAGCCATTGCCGTGCTTGCGATCGGCACAATGATCACCGGCTGTGGTCAAAAGACAGAAAAATCACAACAGCCAAACATTATTTACATCCTGGCCGATGATTTAGGTTATGGCGATTTAAGCTGTTACGGCCAAACAAAATTTGAAACGCCAAACATCGATCAACTGGCAGAACAAGGAATGCGTTTTACTGATAACTATGCCGGTTCACCGGTTTGTGCTCCATCACGTTGCGTACTGCTTACCGGCTTACACTCCGGACATGCCTACATCAGAGGAAACGATGAGTGGAACGAACGAGGCAATGTATGGGATTATGAGCGGATGTTATCTGACTCTTCCATAGAAGGACAACGCCCCTTACCTGTCAATACGCTTACGCTGGGTTCGATGATGCAAAGTGCCGGCTATACAACTGGTGTTTTCGGAAAATGGGGATTAGGCGCACCAGGCACCGAAGGTGAACCTGTAAAACAAGGGTTTGATGAATTTTACGGGTATAATTGTCAGCGACAAGCACACGACTTATATCCAAACCATCTGTGGGAAAACTCAACACGTGTGGTTTTGCAGAATGACACACTATTTCCTCACGACAAGGCAAATGCGGTAGCAAATATTCACGATGAAAATGAATATGAGAAATTTATTCAGAAAGAATATGCACCAGAGCTAATCCACAACAAAGCAATCGATTTTATAAAAAAACATAAAGACGAGCCATTTTTCATGTATTATGCCACTGTATTACCTCACGTTCCGTTGCAGGTGCCACATAAGTATCTCGACAAATACCATGAACAATATGGCGATGAAGAACCCTATCCGCATGCCTCGCATTATTTCCCAAGCCGATACCCAAGAGCTGCCTATGCGGGTATGATCAACTGCCTTGATGACCATATAGGAGAATTGGTGGCCACGCTTAAACAAGAAGGGCTGTATGAAAATACCATTATTGTATTTACAAGCGATAATGGCCCTGCATACAATGCCGGTGTCGACCTGCATTTTTTTGAGAGTTCAGGTCCTATGGCTAATGGTTACGGCCGAACCAAAGGATTTGTATACGAGGCTGGTATTCGTGTCCCACTTATTGTCAGCTGGCCCGAAAAAATTGCAAAGGGAACAATAAACAAACAATTAACTTCATTTCAGGACTGGATGCCAACCTTGTGTAACATAGCCAGACTTAAAACACCTGAAAATACAGATGGACAAAACCTTATGCCAACCCTTCTGGATATCAACAAAAAAATCCACAGCTACCTTTATTGGGAGTTCCCCGAGTATAACGGCCAACAAGCTGTTCGCTTAGGCAAATGGAAAGCCGTACGCACCAATATTCAAAAAGGAAATATGGAAATTGAATTGTATGATCTGGACAATGACATTAAGGAATCTGTAAATGTCGCTAACCAGCATCCTGAAATAATTGAACAAGTAAAAAATATCTTCTTAAAGGAGCATACTCCTTCTGAGTTAACTACATTTCGAATGAAAGCATTAGGTGATTCTGAGAACTAAAAATGAAGTGAACACAATGAAATTACATCGTTATTTTAAAGCTACATTAGCAGTAGTGGCAGTGGGTGCCATACTCAGCAGCTGCGGTCAAAAGGCAAAAACACCACAACAGCCAAATGTTATTTATATTCTGGCTGATGATTTAGGATATGGCGATTTAAGCTGCTATGGACAAACAAAATTTACAACACCCAACATCGATAAGCTGGCCGAACGAGGTATGCGATTCACACAGCACTACTCTGGCAGCACCGTTTGTGCTCCGTCGCGCAGTGCTTTAATGACTGGCCAGCACACCGGCCATACTTATATCCGTGGCAACAGGGAACACAAGCCCGAAGGACAACATCCATTAAAAGGTGATGTCGTTACAGTTGCCGAGTTATTTAAGCTGGCAGGTTACGCTACCGGCGCTTTCGGAAAATGGGGATTGGGCTACCCAGGCTCGGAAGGCGATGCCAATAATCAGGGATTCGATACCTTCTTTGGCTACAACTGTCAGATGCTGGGTCACCATTATTACCCTTATTTCTTACGCTCAAATCAGGACAGCCTGGTATTGGAAGCGAATGCAGGCAAACAAACAGGTATTTACGCTCCTCACCTAATACATGAAAAAACACTACAATTTATTGATGACCACAAAGATGAGCCTTTCTTTTTGTATGTGCCTTCAATCATTCCTCATGCCGAACTATTTGCGCCTGAAGAATACCTAGAGCGCTTCCGCGGAAAATTTGAACCTGAACATACATACAAAGGTGTGGATGAAGGCCCCCGATTCAGAAAAGGACCTTATGGCTCTCAGGCCGAATCGCATGCAGCTTTCGCCGCAATGATTACACTATTGGATGATCAGGTTGGTGAAATTGTACAAAAAGTAGAAGACTTAGGTTTAGCGGATAATACAATTATCATTTTTACATCCGACAATGGCCCGCACGTTGAAGGCGGTGCACAGCCAGACTACTTCAACAGCAACGGCCCTTTCAGAGGCTACAAAAGAGATTTGTACGAAGGAGGCATCCGTGTGCCGTTCATTGCCAGCTGGCCGGGGGTTATTGCCGAAGGAACCACATCTGATTTATTATCTGCCTTTTGGGATATGATGCCAACATTTGCAGATATTACGAGCCAAAATGCACCCAAAGGCATCGATGGTGTTTCGATACTTCCGACTTTAACCGGAGAAGGCGTACAGAAAGAACACGACTTCCTCTATTGGGAATTTCATGTTTGGGGTGGACGTAAGGCGCTAAGAATGGGCAACTGGAAAGCTGTTCAGTACGGTATCTCTAAAAATCCGGATGCCCCAATTGAGCTTTACGATCTTTCTGTTGACCTTGGAGAAACAAATAATATTGCAGACGAGCATCCGGAAATAGTCAATAAAGTGAAGACTATCTTCGGTACTTGTAGAGTTGAATCTGATGTTTTCAAGTTTTAAACTTGATTAATCCACCATCTTTCATTTACTAATATCAATCAACAAATAGAAACACAACGAAAGTTATATCGTTTTCATTTTATTTTTAAAATTAAGAAACGTATTTTTACCGTATAAAAGTAATTTATACTCTTATAAACTTTCAAATAAGAACAAAGGCTATGCAAAAACTCATTTTACTAATCAGCTATGCAATTTTACTAACTGTTCTTTCAGGATGTTACGAAAAGACACCTACTCAACCCAATATTGTAATCATCTATGCCGATGATTTGGGCATTGGTGATGTCAGCTGCTACCAGGCAGGTACCCTCAACACTCCGGGTATTGATAGAATTGCAGCTGAAGGAATACGTTTTACCAATGGATATGCAACAGCTGCAACCTGTACTCCGAGCAGATACAGCTTACTAACAGGTGAATACCCATGGCGAAACGAGCGTGCAAGAGTATTAGCTGGTAACTCGGCTCTATTAATTGACACCACGGCTAATACACTTCCCAAACTACATAGAGCCAATGGTTATGCCACCGCAGTTGTGGGTAAATGGCACTTAGGTTTGGGCGACGGAAACATTAACTGGAACGTACCGATTACGATGGGTGCCAATGAAGTTGGTTTTGAGCACTCCTACATTATGGCGGCCACCAACGACCGTGTTCCAACTGTCTATGTTGATAATGGTAATGTTGTAAACCTGGATGTAAATGATCCGATTGAAGTCAGTTATTATAAAAATTTTGAAGGAGAACCTACCGGAAGAGAAAATCCTGAACTATTAAAAATACATCCAAGTCATGGCCACGACAATAGTATCACTAATGGCATCTCACGTATTGGCTATATGAAAGGTGGAAAATCAGCGTTATGGGTCGATGAAGATATGGCTGATAATTTTCTGGATAAAGCAAAACAATTTGTAAGTCAGAACAAGAACAATCCGTTTTTCTTGTTTTATGCCTTACACCAACCGCATGTGCCACGTGTGCCCAACCAACGATTTGCCGGAAGCTCAGGTATGGGTCCACGCGGCGATGCGATTTTGGAAGCCGACTGGTGTGTTAATGAGTTCCTGAAAACGCTCGACGAACTTGGACTATCAGAAAACACACTGGTTATATTCTCAAGTGATAACGGCCCGGTGTTAGACGATGGCTATCAGGATCAATCTGATGTACTAATTGGTGAGCATACCCCTTGGGGTAATTTCAGAGGTGGTAAATACAGTTTATATGATGCAGGTACCCATGTGCCATTCATGGCCCGCTGGAAAGGACAAATCAAACCAGGCGTTTCGGATGCATTGATTTCACAGGTAGACCTGTATGCTTCCATTGCCGCCTTGTTAAACAGTGAGAACACGCGACCTGACAGCCAAAACCTGCTGGATGCACTTACCGGAAAAACAACAACCGGACGCAGCCAACATATTACGGAAGGCTTACAAGGTAGAATAGCTTACCGCGAAGGCGACTGGATTCTGATCCCTTCCTATAAAGGCGGTAAGAAAATCAGCTGGGGCGTCGATATAGAAACAGGCTTCTCATCTGAGCCTCAACTATACAATGTAAAAGAAGATCCAGGCCAACAAAATGACCTGGCCGCTGAGATGCCAGAAAAAGTTCAACAAATGCAAAAAGAATTTAATGCTATTAAATCTAATCCCCAATAGGACTATTAGCAATACATAGGATAGTAGGTGTATAATATCAAATTACTTAAATTCAGATTTAAAATTCAATTCAAAAAATAAATAAGACTATGGCAACCGACAGACGATCATTTCTGAAAAACATGGCCCTTGGTGCCGGTGTTGTAAGTGCTGCCCCACTAACGGGTTGTTCTACGGGTTCTAAAGAAACCGAGCAAGTCGCTTATATTCGTAAGAATTCAGAGCGCGTGCCTAAAATGCACTTCAATATGTGTGGATATGCTGCCCCAAAACTGGACACAGTACGTGTTGGTTTTGTAGGTATTGGCGACCGTGGAATTGGTGCGGTTGAACGAATGACATATATAGATGGCGTAGAAATAACTGCCATTTGCGATACGCGTCAGGCCGCTTTGGATGGTGCTCAGACAAAACTAGAAAAAGCCGGCTTGCCAAAAGCAAAAGAATTTACCGGTAGCGATACGGCCTTTATGGACTTATGTAACAGCAACCTGGTTGACCTGGTTTACATTGCTACTCCGTGGGAATGGCACGTACCTGTCGCTATTGCTGCCATGAAAGGGGATTCACATGCAGCCGTGGAAGTATCAACGGCCAAAACCATGGATGAGTGCTGGGAAATGGTTGAAGTATCGGAGCAAACAAAAAAACACTGTGTTATTTTGGAGAACTGTTGCTACGATTTCTTCGAACTGTTGACTCTTAACATGGCGCGTCAGGGTGTATTTGGCGACTTGGTACACGGTGAAGGTGCCTACATTCACGACCTGGATTACTGGCACTTCAACAAGCCACAGGATGATCGTCCGGGAGGTGATGGCGCATACGATAAACTATGGCGCTTGCACGAAAACACACGTAAAGCCAACGTATATCCAACACACGGACTAGGCCCAATTTGTCAGGCAATGGATATCAACCGCGGCGACCGTTTGGACTACCTGACAGCCATGATGTCGGATGACTTTACACTAGCCAATCGCATTAAAGAATTAGCACCTGACCGCCCGGATTTGCAACAGTTTATTGGCAAAGAAATGCGTGGTAATATGGATATGCAGATGATTCGCACGGTTAAAGGTCGTACCATTATGATTCAGCACGACATTAGCTCGCCACGACCATACTCTCGTATTCACATGTTAAGCGGAACGAAATGCTTTGCTCAGAAATGGCCACTTCAGCACATTGCCTTTGGTCATTACACTGTATCGGAAGAGAAAATGCAGGAGCTTTGGGACAAATACACTCCTGAGATTATTCGTCGCGTAGGTGATATGGCTAAAAAAGTTGGTGGTCATGGTGGTATGGATTTCATTATGGACTGGCGCCTGATCGACTGTCTGCGCAATGGTCTTCCGATGGATATGGATGTATATGATGCTGCTGCATGGAGCTGTATCACACCATTGAGCGAATGGTCAATCTTAAACGGTTCAAAACCAATTAACATTCCTGACTTTACTCGTGGATCCTGGAAAACCAACAAACCGGTTGAACTAACCCTTAAGGGTGGAGGTACTACAGGCGTTAGAAATCTTTCTGATGCCGATTCGAAAGGACAACTTTCTGTACACTAATTCATATAGCAGCAGGTGATTAATACCTGCTGCTTACTACATAATAAACAACTTATTACTATTTCATCCGGCACTATTTCTGGCCGGGTAAACTCATTACAATGACAAAGCATTTATTTATATTACTATTTGCTGTTGCGGCCATATTAAATACAAGGCCTGCTGCTGCCGATAATTTAAATGACTGGGAAAACCCAAAAATGTTCAATCAGAACAAGGAGGCTCCCCATGCATCGTTCATGAACTTTTCAAATATGAATGATGCCATTGAAAAGAAACACGAGGCATCGGTTTACTACAAAAGCCTGAACGGCACCTGGAAATTTAACTGGGTAAGAAAACCAGCCGACCGACCTGTTGATTTTTACAAGCCTGGTTATGATGTATCCAATTGGGATGATATTCCGGTACCATCTAACTGGGAATTGGAAGGCTACGGCATTCCTATCTATGTTAATCACCAGTACGAATTTGCCGATTACAAAAAACCGGTTTCGGACGAGATTAAATTTGTTGAGACAATTTATCCTGCTAATCCGGGACAAGTGCCTCACGATTATAATCCGGTAGGCTCATACCGCCGTACATTTACCGTTCCTCAAAGCTGGGACGGACGTCAGATCTTTATTCAGTTCGGAGCGGTTAAATCGGCTTTTTACATCTGGATTAACGGACAAAAAGTAGGTTACAGCCAGGGCAGTAAAACCGAAGCCGAATGGGACATCACCAAGTACCTGCAAAAAGGCGAGAACACTTTAGCTATTGAAGTGTATCGCTGGAGTGACGGCTCCTACCTTGAGTGCCAGGATTTTTGGCGCATCAGTGGTATCGAGCGCGATGTATTCATCTACTCTACTCCTAAAGTGCGTGTGCGCGACTTTTTTGTACAAGGCGATTTAGATGAGAACTACACAAACGGTATTTTAAAGCTGGATGTTGACCTGAAGAACCACACTAAAGGACTTCGCTCGGGCAACTACAAGCTGACTTACATGCTGCTTGATCGCAACCAGAAAGTGATTGCTGAAGAATCTTCTATTGCTAAGATTAACAAGAAAGAAGATTTACAGTTGCACTTTGAGAAAACCATTGAGAATCCTTTAAAATGGACTGCTGAAACACCAAACTTATACACCTTGGTGTTACAATTGGAGGATTCAAAAGGCAACAAAGAATACTTGTCGGCTAAAACCGGTTTCAGAAAAGTTGAAATCATCGACGACATTTTCTACATTAACGGGGTTGAAGTGCTGATTAAGGGAGTTAACCGCCACGAGCACAACCAGCTAACGGGCCACGTTGTGAACGAAGAGGATATGATTCATGAAATCAGACTCATGAAAGAGTTCAACATCAATGCAGTTCGTAACTCACACTATCCAACGCATCCTCGCTTCTACGAGCTGTGTAACGAATTTGGTATTTATGTGACCGATGAAGCCAATATTGAATCGCATGGTATGTATTATGGCAAATACTCGCTGGCTAAAAATCCTGAGTGGAAAGAAGCACATGTTGACCGCAATGTACGCATGGTAGAACGTAGTAAGAACCACCCTTGTATCATTGTTTGGTCGATGGGTAACGAAGCCGGCGACGGTGAAAACTTCACAGCTGTTTACGACTGGATTAAGCACCGCGACCCATCTCGTCCGGTTCATTACGAGCGTGCCGAAATGCGTGAAAACACAGATTTGTTCTGCCCTCAATATCCGGGCGTTCGCTACCTGAAGCAATATGCATCGAAGCACCAGACTAAACCGATGATCATGAGTGAATACTCGCATGCCATGGGTAATAGTACAGGTAATCTGGCCGACTTGTGGGATGTGATTTACGACCGCACCAACCGCCAGTTGCAAGGTGGATACATTTGGGACTGGATTGACCAGGGCTTGTTGGAATACGATGAAGAAGGCCATCCATACTGGACATATGGTGGCGATTATGGCGAGAACATGCCAACCGATGATAACTTTGTGTGTAACGGAATCATCTTCCCTGATATGACGCCACAACCGGCCGTTTGGGAAGTGAAATACGCTTATCAGTATGTGCGTTTCTCAAACGAAGGATTGCCAAACGGACAATATAAAATCACGAACTATCACGATTTCATCACGATTGATAACTATGATATCCGCTACAACATTACTGAAAACGGTAAGGAAATTCATCATGGTTTTGTAGATGTTGCTTTGAATCCGCACGAAAGCAAAGTGATTGAACTTCCAGCTCTTCCATTGAAAGGCCAGCCAGACTGCGATTATTTTATCGACTTTTCGGTTCGTCTGAAAAAAGCTGTTTCTCTCTTAGAAGAAGGATTTGAAGTAGCTCATGAGCAGTTTGCTTATCCAGTGCCGGTTCATCCGATTGCTGCTGTTGAGCAATATGACAATCTGAAAGTGAACCAAAACAATAGCTTCATCAATGTAGAAGGTAAGAATTTCAACATCGCATTTAGCAAAAGCGAAGGAACCATCTCGAGCTGGACTGTTAACGGCATGAACCTGATGCAGCACGGCCCGGTTATTAACTTCTGGCGTGCTCCTAACGATAACGACAAAGGAAGCAACATGATTAATCGCCTGGGAATCTGGCGCGAAGCAAGCCACTCCGTTAAAGCTACCAACGTAAACGTTGAGCAGCCAGCAAGTTACAAAGCGATTATTAACGTTAGCTATTCAATCGAAGCCATCGCTTCTACTCAAACAGTGAGCTACGAAGTATTGGGCAATGGCAAAGTAAATGTAACAAGCCAGGTGCAATTAGGTAAAGAAGACTTGCCAACGCTGCCTCGCTTTGGTATGCGCATGGAAATGCCGGTTGAATATGACAACCTGAAATTCTTTGGACGCGGTCCGGACGAAAACTATTGTGACCGTAACCGTGGGGCATTTGTTGGCTTATATAAAAGTAAAGTTGCCGACCAGTATGTTCCTTATGTACGTCCACAGGAGAATGGCTACAAAACAGATGTGCGCTGGTTCGAATTACGTAACAACAATGGCTGGGGATTAAAAATCAGCGGATTGCCAACATTAGGTTTCTCTGCATTGCACAACCCAATTGAAGATTTCGACCAGGAGACTCATAAAGAGTTTAAACACCTGAACGACATTATTAAGCAAGACGGTGTTTTCGTGACCTTCGACTTGAAGCAAATGGGTGTGGCTGGTGACAACTCTTGGGGAGCAACTCCTTACGAGCAGTACACCTTACCGGCTCAGAACTACGAATTTAAATTCAGTATCGAGCCTGTATTTTAAAGAATAGACAAAAGGTTATATTTCCACAAAAGAGTCTGGTTAATTTTGATCAGGCTCTTTTGCTGTTTAAAAAGGCTACAAATACAGTAAAGCTGTTATCCATAAGGGGTGCTAACAAGTTTTTAAATACTATTTTTGGACTGAATACAGTTAAGTAGACATGAGAAAAGCAGTTGTTCGAATAATATTGGTTGGCATTGTACTGTTCCTGTTGAGTTTTTTATTCAAAAAAGCAGATCAATACACTTCTACTGATGCCTATTGCAACAGCTGTCACGTGCACGAGCATGCACATACCTCATGGATGCAGTCGCCACACAATAACTCGTGCGAACAAACTGTACACTGTATCGATTGCCATCTGCCACCTAAAGGACAAGGCTTTTATAAAGAAAAGGTCAAAGCCGGTCTTCGCGACCTGTACGCCTTTTACACAAAAGATTCTACCGATTTTAACTGGCAACAAAAGTCTCAGGTTGACTTTGCCAAACACCATACATTCGAACAATCCTGCATTCAGTGTCACCCCAAGCTGTTCCCTTCTGACTTATCGGAAAACGGCGAGTTAGCACATTGGCACTATCAACAAAATAAGGAGGAGATGCATTGCATCCAGTGCCACATGAACATTGGACACGGAACGGATAAAAAGGCCAGCCATAACATCACCCTATTTACCAAACAGCACAAAAAAGACACAATATATACTCAGGCTGCCAATAGTATCGGACTGACTGCATTTATCGAAACCATCCCCGGCAGCGATATTGCGTTTAAAATGTTGCCGGTTCAGGGAGAAGCTAATAATACAAACGACTCCGCTGCAATTCAATCCTTTTTTATTGGCGAGATTGAAGTCAGCTGGGACGAGTACTTGCTATTCCTATCCGAAACAGAATCGGAAGGACGCACAGAGCATAACCAAGTGGATGGCATCTCTGGCGCCACACCTCCATGGGGCAATCCCGATCAAGGCTGGGGCATGGGCCGTCGCCCGGCCATTACCATGACGCACCATGCGGCAACTGTTTACTGTCAATGGCTATCGCTCAAAACCGGCAAAGACTATCGCTTACCAACCGAAGCTGAATGGGAATACGCTGCCTCCAAAGCCATTGAAAAGGAAGGCTTGAATAGCCAACTCACCAATACCAACAAAACCAATACACTTGAACCCAATGCTGTTGAAGCGGATGGCATTGGTGCCCGTCACCTGTTTGGCAATGTAAAAGAATTTTGTTCCGATGCGTTTGGCCAAAGCACGAAAGAATTTGTCATCAAAGGCGGTTCGTTCAAGTCGGATATTAAGACTTTATCTCCTTCCTTCCGCGAATCGACCCAGCACGATAACTGGCTGAAAACCGATCCACAGATACCCAAAAGCATTTGGTGGTATTCTGATTGTAACGATGTGGGTTTTAGAGTTGTTTTGAGTTACCATTCAAACGAAAACTAATTATTATGAGCAAGCAATCACGTCGCGATTTCATCAATAAAAGCCTGCTGGCCGGTGGACTGACACTGGCTGCCGGAGCTATGAGCTGTCGTCAAAAGAACGAAGCCAGGCCACTGCCCCAATCGGCACCCGATGGACCGGTTCTGAAAGCCGGATTGATTGGTTGTGGTTCTCGTGGAACAGGTGCAGCTCTTAACTTTTTAGATGCAGGCCCCTCCTTGGAGATTGTGGCACTGGGCGATGTGTTTGAAGATAAACTACAAAAATGTCGTGCTAACATCAAAAAAGAGAAAGGCATTGAGATAGACTCTGAGAAATGCTTTGTTGGTTTTGATGCTTATGAAAAAGTGATTGATGCCGGCGTGGATATCGTTTTGATGGCCACACCACCCTATTTTCGTCCTCAACAGTTTGAAGCTGCAGTGAAAGCAGGCAAGCATATTTTTATGGAGAAACCGGTTGCAGTTGACCCGGCCGGAGTACGTTCCATTATGATTAATGGTATGCGAGCGCAGGAAATGGGTCTTTCGGTCGTAACCGGAACACTCAAAAGGCATCAGGAAGATTACCTGGTTACTTATCAAAAGATTAAGAGCGGTGCTATCGGAGAAATTGTGTCAGGCAATTGCTATTATAACCAGGGCAAGCTGTGGCATGTTAACCCGCGTGCCGAATGGAGCGAACTGGAAGCCATGCTGCGCAACTGGGTGAACTGGTGCTGGTTATCTGGCGATCATATTGTAGAACAGCACATACACAACATCGACCTGATGAACTGGTTTATTGGGTCTCATCCTGAAAAAGCAACCGGTTTTGGAAGTCGGCAGCGCAGAACAACAGGCGACCAGTACGATAATTTTAGTGTGGATTACATTTATCCAAATAACGTGCACGTACACAGTATGTGTCGCCAAATAAACGGTTGCTCAACCAATGTGACCGACAACATCCGCGGCACGCACGGTTACACCAACTGCGAAAACACCATTTTTAATCCTCAGGGCGAGGTGAGATGGAAATATCCATTGACTGAAGAACAGCAAAACGATCGCTGGCACTTCTTCTGGCGCGCCTTTGTACAGGAGCACATCGACCTGGTAACAGCCGTCCGCACCAATCAACCAATCAATGAGGCCCAACAAATTGCGGAATCATCGCTGACTGCCATAATGGGACGTGTATCGGCCTATACCGGCAAAATGGTGACTTGGGACGAAATGCTAAACAGTGAACTGAAATTGGGCCCCAAACATTTTGTCATGGGCGATGTAAAGATGAATAAAACAATTCCTATCCCCGGCCAATAATGGATGACCAATTGCAAATAACGTGTCCGCATTGCCAGTCGTTGTGGAATAAAAACGACTTAAACCGTAGCTGCTGCAATTGTTTTTGCTGCACAGGATGTGAAATCTACATCTGCTCCCATTGTCAGCAAGAAATCATCATTCGACCCATTGGTAACCCTCCTGACATTAAGTATCATAAAGATTAATTTATTTTTCCTCCTGTTTTTGGTAGGGTACGCGCTCAAGAAATCGGTAGATGAATAAACAAGTATAACTTAAAACTCACTACCATGACGAAAAAAATTTATACCACAACACTTGCCCTGTTTCTGATTTCACTATTAGCACTTTCGAATAATCCGGTTATAAATAGGCCAATCAATCAGCACGTGCTAATAAGTAAAGGTATTACATCAGGCGAATTAACCCGGGCTGAAGCTATTCAACTTAAAAAGCAACAGGTGCGTATCAATCGCACTAAAAAAGCAGCTCGCGCCGATGGTGTTATCACCAGGAAAGAACGTGCTATTATTCTACACAAACAGAATAAAGCCAGTGCCAATATCTATCGTAAAAAGCATAATAACCTCAACCGATAATCATTAAAAATATGATGCTTCAATTAGCGATACTGTCGCTAGTCCTCAGTGCATTTATCCTTATTCAATTATGGAAATGGGGAATGAACGACAAAAACAAACCGAAATACAAGAAACCATCCAAAGAAGTTTTTTCGTTTCAAAATGGAACCTTCAATTACGAAGAACAAGAACTATAGCTGTTCGTAAAGCGCCTAATGCTTCTTTCATGGCAGAATGCCATAACTGAAAACATTCAACAACCAATTTTAACACCCCTTTGCAAAACAAATCATAACGCAGCACAAAAAGTGTTAACCCTCATTTTTCTGGCATGCTTTTTATTGTTTATCGACCAAACATTAAAAACGAAAAACGATGAAAACAGTATTCAGTATTTTAATAGCCGTAGGGCTTATGGCAAGCACAACTGCTAACGCCAGAGAAAGAGGAGTTATCAAGATTAATAAATATCACAATTCCGATTTATCAATTATCTCCATCATAAATTGTGGCGATGCGTCCAATCATCTTCAGGTGATTAATAACAATACTGGAGAATCAGTATACTATGAATCGCTTAACACGAAACAAACCTATCAAAAAGTATTCGACCCTAATCAACTCGATAATGGAGACTATACGGTATTGTTAAAAGGAAATGATTACGAAATTCAGAAAGACTTCAATGTTCAATATGGCCGATTAAAAGATTCAGATGTGGTGAAGGATATCTATACTGACACCAGACAAATGAAGTTTTATATCGACCCCAATAATGAAACACTGACGATGGGTTTTATTAATGCTGACCAAAACGACATGGAATTTCAATTAGTTCATCTTGACAGGAACAAATTGGTTGAAAACATGAAAGTTGGCAACAAAATCGGGTATTCAAACAAATATGAATTATCAGGCTTGAGAAGTGGCCAATACCGAGCTACATTAATAGCCGGCAACACACATTACCATTACGACTTTACACTTTAAACAACAATCGTCATCAATGATGATTAACACATAAGCAAACCGGGCCATGAAGGTCCGGTTTATTTTTGCCAACAAGTGAAATAACACTATAAAGAGCTTATTAACCTGAGTTCGATTTAAATTTTAAAACTCAGTTTGAAATAAAGAGCTGATTTACAATGAATAATTTTAGAGGAATAGTGAACTATTGCGATAAAATTTGAAGCAGTAAATCAGGTATTTATTCAAAGCTTATTAAGTCCACTATACGAACAGCAATCTTCTTCGTGTAATCGACTCAAAATAGCCCGCTATTCTTTCGTCAATATACACTTGAACCTTACCATTCGTAAGCGTTCTGAGTTCAAAATTTTACGTCGAACTCAGGTTATTACATTTTTTTAACGTTTATAGCTATTCCAGCAATAAACTATCATCCATGTGTCTTGTTTACTTTTTGGCAGTTAAAACGTTTCCAGCGATTTAGACAGACCTTTTAATTTACTGTTAATTTGTCTATTTTTGCGCCGTTTTAACAGATGATTATAAAGCAAATACACAAAAAGATTTAAATATTATCACATGAGCAAGAAAACGATTTTGATAATCCTTGATGGATGGGGATACGGAGACCACTCGAAATCAGATGGTATCTTCACAGGTGAAACGCCATATTTCGATAGTTTGGTTAAAAATTACCCCAACTCTCAACTACAAGCCTCTGGCGAAAATGTTGGTTTGCCCGACGGACAGATGGGAAACAGTGAAGTAGGTCACCTAAACATTGGTGCCGGACGTGTTGTTTACCAGGATTTGGTAAAAATTAACCGCGCCTGCGCCGACGGTTCCATTGCTCAGAATCCTGAAGTTGTTAAAGCGTATACCTACGCCAAAGAAAACAACAAACAGATTCACTTCTTAGGATTATTATCAAAAGGTGGTGTACACTCAAGTCAGCAGCACCTGTACAAATTATTAGATATTGCCAAAGAATACGGTATTGAGGAGCGTGCTTTTGTTCATGCATTTATGGACGGACGTGACACAGACCCTAAAAGTGGTAAAGGCTTTATGACCGAACTGCTTCAGCACATGGAAAAATCAGGTGGTCAGGTAGCATCAATGATTGGTCGTTACTACGCCATGGACCGTGATAAGCGCTGGGAACGTGTTAAGGAAGCTTACAACCTGATGGTGAATGGAACTGGTAAAGCAACAAGCGATATTCTTTCAGCAATTGATGAATCATATGCCGAAGGTGTAACCGATGAATTTATCAAAGCAGTGAGTCATGTTGATGCGAACGGTAAGCAGGTAGGAACCATCAGCGAAGGCGATGTGGTTGTATTCTTCAACTTCCGTAACGACCGTGCCCGTGAAATTACACAGGTATTAACGCAGCAAGACATGCCGGAAGAAGGTATGAAAACCATTCCTTTGCACTATTGCACCATGACACCTTATGATGCTACTTTTGAAGGTATGCACATTTTATTCGACAAAGATAATGTGTCGAACACCATTGGTGAGGTGGTTGCCAACGCAGGTAAAAAGCAGTTGCGTATAGCTGAAACAGAGAAATACGCTCACGTAACTTTCTTCTTCTCGGGCGGCCGCGAGGCTGTGTACGAAGGCGAAGACCGCATTTTGGTCAACTCTCCAAAAGTGGCTACATACGACCTTCAGCCTGAAATGAGCGCACACGAGGTAAAAGAAAAGATTGTTGCTGAGTTAAATCAGAACAAATATGATTTCATCGCCTTGAATTATGCCAATGGCGACATGGTAGGTCACACTGGCGAGTACGAGGCGATTATGAAAGCTGTGAAAGCTGTTGATGAGTGCCTGGAAGCTACGGTTGAAGCTGCTAAAGCGAATGGTTATGAGGCCATCATCATTGCTGACCATGGTAATGCCGATAACGCTATCAATGCAGATGGTTCACCAAACACAGCTCACTCGTTAAACCCAGTACCTTTTATTTGGGTAACGGAGCGTCAGGGTGATATTAAAAATGGTATCCTGGCCGATGTAGCACCATCCATCCTTCGCTTAATGAACATTGAGCAACCGGAAGAAATGACTGGCGAAGCCTTGATTGAATTGAAGTAATTCTAATCAATAAAATATAAAAAGTGGCTGTTCCTGATATTGGGAACAGCCACTTTTGTTTTTACAATTTTGAGTGCCAGGATTTCTGTCTACTGTTCACTCGTATTACAGTTGAACAAATGACCAATTCAACAGTTTTTCAGTTCACCAAACAAAACCTCGCCAATATCGTTTCATACAAAATTGAATTGATGAACCAGCACAAACGAAAAGAACTGCAAGCAGTCAAAGTAATCAGCAATGACCTTTTAACGGATGATGTTCATTACATATCTGTTGAGAAACCATTTGACTTTAAAGCCGGCCAAGTCGTTGCCATCGCCATGCATGCCGATGATGAGCCTCGCCTCTACTCCATTGCATCGGGCATCAATAAACAACACTTGAGCATTCTTTTTGATGTAAAACCCGATGGAGAGTTAACTCCGCCTTTGTCGCTTGTTCAACCCAATGACACCGTTTATATTTCGGAGCCATTTGGCAAGTTTCTGTGTCTGGAGCAACCGGCTACCTGGATTGCCACAGGAACGGGCATCGCGCCTTTTATTTCACTGGTTGAATCAGCTCGGGCTGAAAACATCCATTTATTACATGGCGCACGAACCTTGGATAAGTTTTTCTTCCAGGATTACCTGGAGGCGCAACTGGGCCATAATTACCTACGCTTTTGCACGACCGAATCCAATGAAAAAACCATTGCAGGTCGACTTACCAGCTATCTGGAAAACACTGAGAACCTTCCAACCGATAATAAATACTATCTTTGCGGCAGTTCGCAGATGGTAATTGATGTGAGGGAAATACTGATTGCCAGAGGCATCGCTTTTGATAATATTATTGCAGAAATATACTTTTAAAAATGAGCAAAGAGGCATTATACGGAAAAACACTGAGTGAGTTAAAGACATGTGTGAAGGATTTGGGTTTGCCCGCATTTACCTCCAAACAAATTGCCGACTGGTTGTACAAAAAACATGTGACAACCATCGACGATATGACCAACTTGTCGAAAAAAGCAAGAACGGAACTCAACGATAAGTACGAGGTGGGCTTAATGCCGCCGCAATCTTTTCAGGAATCAGTTGACGGCACCAAAAAGTACCTTTATCAAACCAGCAACAACCAGTTTATTGAAGCCGCCTATTTACCAGAGGACAACCGCAATACCTTGTGTATCTCGTCGCAGGTAGGCTGTAAAATGGGCTGTTTATTTTGTATGACAGCGCGACAGGGCTTTCAAAAGAACCTGACAAGCAACGAAATACTCAACCAGATTGCCAGTTTACCCGAACGCGACACGCTGACCAATGTCGTCTACATGGGTATGGGCGAACCAATGGACAATATTGAGAATGTACTTAAAAGTCTGGAAATCATCACAGCTGAATGGGGTTATGCCTGGAGTCCGCGTCGCATTAATGTATCAACCATTGGCGTAGTGCCGGCCATGCGCCGCTTTATCGAAGAATCGGAAGCACACCTGGCCATTAGCTTACACTCTCCATTTAATGACGAGCGCAAACAGTTGATGCCCATTGAAAACGTGTACACTGCCGAGAAAGTCATTGAAGCCTTGCGCGATTATGATTTTGGTCGTCAGCGCCGTATCTCGTTCGAATACATCATGTTTAAAGGCGTTAATGATTCGCCACAACACGTAAAAGGATTACTGCAGTTACTCAATGGCATCAAATGCCGCGTCAACCTGATTCATTTTCATCCAATCCCGAATTCACCATTGGAAGGAAGCGATTACAAAACAATGGAATTTTTCCGCGATAAGTTATCTCAGAAAGGCATCACCACAACCATTCGGAAATCAAGGGGCGAAGACATCTACGCCGCATGTGGCTTATTGTCAACAAAAAAACTCATCAAAGAGAATAACGAAAAAGATTATTAAACCATTCTATATTCTTTCCTCCTTACTACAGCTTCCTATTGACATTTAGTTTTAAGCTTCTTAGTTTTATCAATAATTGATATTATTAACAATTAAATCCAGGCTAAATGTTAAAACTTATTTTGAATGGAACAGTAGGTAAAGATGCTGAAGTTAAAACCGTAGGTGAGCGAAAAGTCATCAATTTTGATGTAGCTGTATCCATGGACTACAAAAATGCACAAGGCGAAAAAGTTGAACGTACCGAATGGGTAAGAGCTGCCATGTGGCGAAGTGAGAGACAAAGCACTAAAGTTGCCGAGTTTTTGAAAAAAGGACAAAAAGTACTGCTTGAAGGCGTCCCTGGCAGCGAGGGCTATCAGAGCAAAGACGGAACAGTGAAGTCGACCATACACGTCAATGTTAAAGAATTGGAGTTACTAAATTAACAACATGAATAAGCAAAGGCTGCACCATTAAAAAAATTGCAGCCTTTGTTCAAAGACCAGTTTTCGATTTAAACACCATCGCTCTTCAATAATTCTTGCTATTTTTGAATAACAAATACAAGCATCATGAAGACACTTCCGATTATTATACTTCTAACAACCCTATTCGTAGCAGCCTGTGGCCCTAATAAACAAGAATTAGCCAAAGAAAGATTTAACCGGGCAGAACAATTATTTAATCAGAAAAAGTTTAACGATGCTAAATTAGAGATTGACTCCATCGAAGACCTCTATCCCAATCAAATTGAATATGTAACTCGTGGCAATGATTTATTGCGCAAAATAACCATTGAAGAACAAAGACAAAACTTAGTGTTTTTAGACAGCATGCTACAAGTTAAGCAAGCTGAATTAAAGCCTTTAATGAAGAATTTTACCGAATCATCAGATTACGGAACTAAAAAAATTCTCATTCACAAACGTCAAAAGCCCGAAAACTCATATGGCAGAACCTACCTGAGAGCTCACCTCGACCTGGAAGGCAACTTCTACATCTCAAGCCGCTACACAGGTACCGAAAGAATCTACCACGACCAGATAAAGGTATACTTTAGCGGGAATAGTGTTTTAAGCGAAGAAATAGCCGAAGATGGGTTTAACAACCGTCACTTTGAAGATGGTGAAAACCAATGGGAAGTGGTTAGTTATAAAGATGGCACCGACAACGGGGTGGTTGATTTTATTGCCAACAATGCTGATAAATCATTAAAAGTACAATTCCGTGGTAAAAAATACTTTTACATTGTGATGGAAAAATTTGATAAAGAAGCCATTCGCGATGGCTACGAAATATCATTTGTTTTAAAAGAAATTAAGCGAATCGAAGAAGAAATAGATAAAGTAAAGGCTGAATTGGGCCGCCTAAATGCCTAACAGAATTGCAATATTTCAAAAGCTGTTACAAATATTTGTAGCAGCTTTTTCGTTTTAATACAGTTATAATTCCTTAATTCACAGGCGTTACTTTCTATAAAGCCCTATTCTCACAACTTTCATAATCAATTTTAGCCCTTTCATCAAAAAAGTGAGCCACAAGGCATAATCCTTAATAACTTTAGCTAATTAGTTTTTACCAAAACTACTTTGATTATGCAAACCCAAAACCCAATTAACAAGTTGTTAAAAATAACTTGTATAGCTTTTTTCGCGATAATATTGCCCCAAATTACTATTGGGCAAGAAATTACTATTTCTGGCACTAATGGAACAGAGGGTTCAACGGCTGGACAATTCACGTTCAAACCGGCAACTCCTTTCACTAGTAATGGAGATATAACCATCACCTTCACAACAGGTTCTGGTTTTGCAAGTGAAACAGATGACTTTACTGTATCAAGCAAAACCATACCTTATACAACGAATGACACAGAAGTCTCTCTTGACATTAACATAGTAGACGACAGCGTAGTAGAAGGAACGGAAACAATTGAGATTTCTGTAACAACTACTGGAACTGCTACTTTCACTAGCAGTATTAATCCTACTATCGACATCCTCGATAATGATGTGGCCGGCTTCAGCCTATCAACTTCCACACTTGACATTGCTGAAAATGAAAACAAAACCTTTAACGTTGTCCTTTCTAAGGAGCCGGAAAGCGATGTTATCATTGATTTAATAGAAGATACTAATCACAGTGATATTATTACCCTCGACAAAACAAGTCTGACATTTATTCCAGGTGAATGGAATGTTTCGCAAACTGTAACAGTTAGTATTGAAGACGATAATAACCTGGTGGATGAAACAACTTTTATCACAGCTTCAGTCAACTCCGGAAGCAATAGCCACTTTACCAGTCTATCTGACAAAACCATCACGATCAATGTAAGTGACGATGATACGGCTCCTGTTTTCACCTCATCACCAGGCACCTCTCCTATTGACATTAACGAAGATGCTTTTTACTCTTACGATATTGTTGTAAGCGATGCTGATGGTGACATACCTACTATTACACTCGTAGAACCAGCCAGCTCATCATGGTTAAGCATTACCCCCACTGGTGATGGCACTGCTACATTAAGCGGTACACCTTTACAAGCCGATGTAACCAATGGCACCCCGCTTACCGTAATACTTCGTGCTACAGACGACTTAACTAGTACCGATCAAACCTTCACGCTGAATATCATCAACGTAAATGACTTACCAGAAATAACATCCACAGATGAAGAAGCAGCTACACAGGGCACATTATACGAGTATACAATTACCGCCACTGACGAAGATGGCGACAACATACAGTTTTCGTTAAGTAATACGCCAAGCTGGCTGGCCCTATCCGACAATACAAGTACCAGCACAAAGCTTTCAGGAACTCCTGGAAATGACGAAGTTGGCGATAACAATGTAACGCTTGTGGTAAGCGACGGTAATGCCAGCTTTAATCACACGTTTACCATTACGGTGGCCAACATTAACGATGCTCCAACATTTACCTCAACAGCTGTCACTGCAGTTGATGAGGATATTGCTTATAGCTATGACATTGTTGTCAACGACATTGATGTGGGAGACAACTTAACCATAACGGCCCCTACCAAACCCGCCTGGCTTACATTTAGCGATGGCACCGATGGTACAGCCTCTTTAACAGGGACACCAAGCAATTCGGAAGTAGGCGACCATTCGGTAGTCCTCAATGCCAATGATGGAACAGTTGATGTTCAACAGTCGTTCACTATTACGGTCAGTAACATCAACGATGCACCAACCTTTGTTAATGCACCAACGGATACACATACTAACGAAGATGCTGAATACAGTCAATTACTTGAAACCAATGACATTGACAATGGAGATGTTGTAACCCTGGAGGCAACTACCATACCTGGCTGGTTAAATTTAACTGACAACGGCAACACAACCTACACACTTACAGGAACACCTTTACAAAGCGATGTTGGCGTTCATGCTATCTCAATTAAAGCAACTGATGGCGATGCCGAAACATTTTTAAATTATAACATCACAGTTGTTAATGTTGATGACTCCCCAATTATTACCAGTAGTACCTTCTCTACAGCAGAAAATACTGCAATTACAATTGAATTAAGTAGTTTCGCCTCGGATGAAGATGGTAATTTAGATCCTTCATCATTGGTTATCACGTCAGGCCCATCCAATGGTTCAACATCGATCAACTCAACAAGTGGTGATATAACTTACACACCAAACACATCCTTTTCAGGAAGCGATAATTTTAATGTACAGATACAGGATACTGACAGCAGATACAGCAACACAGGAACGATCACTATTAACGTTTCTAGCGAAGCTCCAAGTGCCGTCGATGATTCGTATACTATTAACGAAGATACTCCAAGCGTATTTGATGTATTAGCCAACGACACCGATCCGCAAGATAACATCAATGCTGGCTCATTAACCATTGTTGATGCGCCACAACACGGAACAGTAATATTCAATAGCGACAACAACAACTTTGAATATACACCAAACACCAATTACAATGGTTCCGACAGCTTTACCTATAGTGTTTGTGATGTTACAAGCTATTGCGATCAGGGAAGTGTTTCGATTACCATTACAGCGGTTAATGACGCTCCTACCTATAGTTCTAGTCCTACAACAGAAGTTAGTCAGGATGCGACTTATACCTATAATATCGCCGTGTCAGACATTGAAACCGCGACCTTGAGCATAGGTTATTCAGGCACTCTACCCACCTGGTTAAGCCTTACCGACAACGGCGATAACACAGCCGTTCTGACAGGCACACCCACCAACGACAACATTGGTTCATTCCTAATCACACTCACAGCAAGTGATGGGGACTTAACAACACCTCAAGAATTCACAATCAATGTTACCAATGTTAACGATGCTCCGGCATTCACTTCATCAGCTACATCCGAGACCAATGAAGATGAAGCTTATAGTTTCACCATAACAGCCACCGACATTGATGCAGATGATGTATTAACTTTCGGCAGTTTAGAAACATTACCAACCTGGCTGACACTTGTAAATAATAATGATAAAACAGCTACATTAAGTGGTAATCCGGGCAATGACGAAGTAGGTACTTATAACATTACTTTGACAGTAAACGATGGTACAATAACTGTGGAGCAAGCTTTTACACTGACAGTTCTCAATGTCAATGATGCGCCCGTATTTACTTCAGGAGCAATAACTACAGCAACACAGAATATTACTTACGAATATTCAATTGTAGCAACTGATGTTGATGTTAATGACAACCTGTCGTTTACCATGCCTGTTGGCCCGACTTGGCTAACACTCACTGACCTAGGTGATAAAACAGCTAATTTATCAGGCACACCTGGTGCTGCCGATATTGGCAATCACAATGTCACTATTCGCGTTAATGACGGAACTGTTGATGTCGACCAGTCATTCGTCATTTCAGTTGAAAATGTGAACGATGCACCAACGTTTACATCAACACCAGAAGAAACATGGAACGAAGACGCTCTTTACAACTATAATATCACCACAAACGATGCTGATGGCGATAATGTAAGCATCTCGGCAACCGTTATCCCAACCTGGCTATCACTGACTGACAATGGAGATGGAACAGCTTTGTTAACCGGTACACCTGGTCAGAATGAAGTTGGCACCGCTCACAACGTTAGTCTGACGGTAACAGACACTAACAACAGTAGTAACGAGCAAAACTTCTCTATCACCGTCAATAATGTGAATGATGCTCCGGTTGTAAGCAACAAAAACTATGCAACACAAGAAAACGTAGCCACCACCATTTTATTTGGCGATTTTGCTACTGATGAGGATGGCAATATCGACGTTAACAGCTTGTCAGTTACACGGGCAGCCGAATATGGCTCCACCTCTATTGAAGCAGGAACAGGCAATATTACCTACACACCCAATACGGGCTTCTCGGGAGTTGATTACTTCGAAATACAGGTAAGCGATAACGATGGAGCCAACAGTAATATCGGACGCATCGATATAACTGTTTCTAACGAAGCTCCTAATGCCGTTAATGATGATTATACTATTGATGAAGATTCGCCAACTGATTTTAGCATTTTGGATAACGATACCGATCCACAAAACAACATTAACAATGAATCGTTAGTTATTTTAACAGCTCCACAGAATGGTACCGCAATAATTAACAGCGATGCTTCAATAAAGTATACACCCAATAGCAATTACAACGGTTCTGATAGTTTTACCTATCGTATTTGCGATGATTCAGACTATTGTGACGAAGCCACCGTTAACATCTCTATCACATCAGTAAATGATGCCCCAATAGTGAATGATAACGAATACGAAATAAACGAAGATGAACGGACCGTATTTGAAGTATTAAACAACGATAGCGATATCGACAATGAAATTGATGCAAATACTATCCAGATTGTAACAAATGCAGCTAATGGTGTAACAACGGTTAGTTCAGGCACCATTACCTATACCCCGAATAGTAATTATAATGGCTCCGACAGCTTTGAGTATTCTGTGGCCGATTCGGATGGTGCAAGAAATCAGGCAACTGTTACTATTACAGTTAACCCGGTTAATGATGCACCTGATGTGCTGGATGACAGTTATTCCATTGATGAAGATCAGGAAAGTACTTTCGATATCTTAGCTAACGACTCTGATATTGAAAATTCAATAGTTGAATCATCTATTGAGATAAGAACTCAGCCAAGCAATGGTCAGGTAACCATTAACGCCAATAATGTTAGCTACGCACCCAATGCCGACTATAACGGAAACGACAGTTTCAGGTATTCAGTAGCCGATGAAGATGGTCTGCGAAGCGAGGCAAGCGTGCAAATTACCATAAATGCAGTAAACGATGCGCCACGTTTAAATAATGACACCTACTCAACAAATGAGGATGAAAGCATCAGGATGGCAGTGCTAGAAAACGATGAAGATATTGACAACGACATTGAAGTATCTTCACTAAACATAGCAAGCTGGCCATCAAATGGTTCCCTATCTATCGATAATGGCGAAATTATCTATGTTCCGAATGATAACTTCAACGGAAGTGAAGAGATCGCTTATACTGTTGCCGACGAATCGGGCAGCGTTAGTAATACTGCTTCAGTTAATATCACCATTATTCCTGTAAACGACCTGCCAATCGCCAATGACGATGAAGCAACCACACCTGATAACACAAGTATAAAAATTGATGTTGTAGCCAATGATACTGATGCCGATAATGACCTCAACTTATCATCAATCGTGATCACCAAACAACCAGACCATGGCGAAGCAATTCCTGAAGATGGTACAGGTTTAGTCAATTATATTCCAGACTTAAACTATTATGGTAGTGACAATTTCCAATACCGCATCTGTGATAGCAAAGGCGAATGTGCAACAGCCACAGTTCGCTTAACCGTGACAACAGGTAATGTTAAACCTAATGCCAACCCCGATTATAAGGTGGTAGATGAGGATGCCTCTACTTATTTTAATCCTTTGGAAAATGATAATGATCCAAACCACAACCTCGATTTTAAGAGCCTGACAATTGTTGAAGGTGCACGTTTTGGCACCTATCAACACACTTCGGGTAGTACACGTATTGACTACTCGCCAAATGCTAATTACTTTGGTAACGATACAATTGTGTATAGTGTTTCAGACTTGGGTAATCCGCCATTAACGGATCAAGACACTATCTTTATTACCGTTAATCCGGTAAACGATGCACCTGTTGCTGTTGATTATCAATTCAATGTCGTTGAAGGCACACCAGCAATGGTTAACCTGGCTGAATTAGGCAGCGATATTGAAATGGAAGCCTTAAGCATTTCCATTTCACCTGATTCTCCAACTGTGCCAGGAATAATTAAAATCCTTAATCAAACAACCCTTGAATTCACAGCCAACATTGGTACACTTTGTTCAACATTTGAAATTAAATACCTACTAAGTGATATACAGGGAGGCCAAGCTGAAGCAACCGTTTACATCAATGTTGTTCCGCTTGATTCTGATTTTGACAACATTCCGGATGCCATTGAAAACTCGGATGGCAGCAGTCGTGATACTGATAACGATGGTCTACCCGATTATATGGATGATGATTCTGATGACGATGGCATTTCAGACTTAATTGAAGGTGGAATCGTTAACATGTGTAACGATTCGCCTGTTGACACCGACGGCGATGGCACCTCTGATTACCTGGATGAAGATTCAGATAATGATGGACACACCGATAAAGCAGAAACAGATGCTGATTGTGACAATGATGACACGCCTAATTACATTGATTCATTCGACGACTGTGCCGACCGGGCAACAATAGATATCCCTGAAACTTTTACGCCAAATGGCGATGGCATCAACGATTACTTTATCATTAAAGGAGCCACATCTGATGACTTAAAAGACAACGAATTGTTTGTGTTTAACCGTTGGGGTGGCCAAGTTTTCCACATGGTGAATTACGACAATACCTGGGATGGCAAATCTAATTCAGGCACATTAGGAAGCGAAATACTGTCGGAAGGAACCTACTTTTATGTATTCAAAGCCAAAAATGGCACGTTGATTAAAGGAACAGTATATATTAAGCGATAAAAAACCAACTATGAATTTGACAACTCAACAACACTTATCGCTTAAACCTGGCGATTTTGTAAAACTTCTCATCTGCTGTGCTCTTTTGGTGACCTCGTTGCCACAAACAATTCAAGCACAGCAAGACCCTTTGTACACACAGTACATGTTCAACACTTTGGCTTACAACCCTGGCTATGCCGGCACACGCGAAGTATTGAGCCTAATGGCTTTATCACGCCATCAATGGGTGGGTTTTGATGGAGCGCCTTCAACCCAAACATTAACAGCTCATTCATCGGTTGGCAAAAATGTGGGTTTAGGATTTACATTAATGCATGACCGACTGGATCCAACAAGGCAAACAGGTGTCTATTTTGATTACGCCTATCGTTTAAAAATCACCGAAAAGAGCAAACTATCATTAGGAATTAAAGGTGGTTTCAATTTCTATCAAAATAACTTTACGAGTCTTAGTACAGGTAATGTTGCAGATGATCCATCATTAAGCGGTTCGGATTACAATAAATTCCTCCCCAACTTCGGTTTTGGACTGTTTTATTACTCCGACAAGTTTTATTTTGGTGCATCCATACCAAAACTACTTGAAAATAAATTGGATAATGGCGACATTGAAGTCTTGGGAGAGAGCGGAAAAGAAACCCGTCATTACTTTTTTACCGGTGGATATGTTTTTGACCTTAACGAAAATGTGAAGTTCAAGCCTAGTATTTTAGCTCGTTTTACACAAGCAGCACCGATGTCAATGGATATCAACCTGAACTTCCTATTTAAAGAAAAACTATGGCTGGGAGGTTTCTATCGCATTGAAAGCTCATTCGGGGCAATCGTACAATATCAATTTAACCAACAGTTTAAAGTTGGTTATGGTTACGACATGACAACCAACGAATTGAGCAGTTACAACAACGGCACACACGAAATAATGTTACTATATGAGTTCAATTTCACAAAAGAAAAAGTTCAGCATCCAAGACATTTTTAGCATGAGAACCTGGCTAATTGTTTTAGCATTTAGCTTCTCACAAATAGCTTTTTCTCAGTCGAAAGATCTGGAAAAAGCCGATGAGCTCTTTAATAGTTTCAACTACTCTAAGGCCATTAAAGCCTATGAGAAGTTAATTAAAGAGGGGCAACACACCTACTATTGCTATACTAAAATTGCAACGGCTTACTCAAAGCTAAACAACTACGAAGAAGCTGCTGTTTGGTATAAAAAGTGTACTGAGCACCCCGATCTTAATTCGGAAATATACCTGGCACTTGCACAGGAACTATTGAAAGCTGGCAAGCAACAAGAGGCTTCGATTTATTTCCATAAGTATTACCAGCAAAACAACTTGCCACATCAGCTCGCAACCCAATCCTTTATCGAATATTACAATGAACTGATGAGGGATTCGAGTCGATACAAAATTATTCCGTTAGCCATCAATACACAATTTGATGAGTTTGGACCAACCTTGTATCGAAGCGAGATGGTTTTTACGTCCAATCGACCTATTAAGAGTCTATCAAAACGAAGTGATGTTCAAACCGGGCAATCGTTCTTTAATTTATATTCGTTAGATAAAACGAGTACAGAAGCTAAGTTTTTCAGCAAAGAACTTCAAACTAAATATAATGATGGGCCCATCTGTTTTTCTAGCGATGCAAAAACAGCTTACTTAACACGTAACACCAATTTTGACACAAAAGAGGTCAATACCTTAGATATTTTTGTGGCTCAAAAAGAAGGCGACAACTGGTTGAAAGAAGTAAAACGACTGCCCATACGAAAAGGTGCCTATACGGTTGCACATGCCTTTATCACCAAAGACAATAAATACATCTATTTCTCATCAGATATGCCGGGTGGATTTGGAGGTATGGATCTATACGTGTGCGAGCTAAAAAACGGATTCCTGAGCCAACCAAGGAACTTAGGTCAATTTGTTAATACAGCGGGTAACGAAATATTCCCCTTTATTGATTCAAACGGAACACTCTATTTTTCTTCAGATATGCATCCTGGCTTAGGTGGTTATGATTTATTTTTCTCGACGCTTGTCAATGGCAACTACACTTTGCCTTTTAACCTGGGTTATCCGGTCAATACAACGGCGGATGACTTTAGCCTTGTTTTGGATAAAAGTAATGCCTTCGGTTTCTTTGCTTCAAACCGCGATGGTGGTGCCGGAGGTGACGATATTTACGCCATTCAGTTTGTCAATCCATTGGCTTATTGCATTATTGAGGCCAATATATACAGTGAAGAAGATTCAAACTTATTGTCCAATGCATTTGTTAATATTACCGATGTTGAAACCGGCAAAATCATGACCGTTAAATCTAACCGATCGGGTAAGTTTAATTGTTATTTGAAAAAAGATAAAAAATATACTTTTGAGGTTAAACGCAAGTTCTACTCTGACTTTAAAGGAGTTCTGACACCTGAACAATTGCAACAATATGATGTATTAAAATTAAATATCGGACTTAAGGAAAAGTAGGCTTTTTATCGCTCGCGTTTTATTATTTTTGCGGCAATGAACGAGTCTTTTTTAGTCTATCACGAGCCCGTATTTCGCCCGCCATCAGAGGCGAATTCAGTCATCATTCAAGTTACTCATGGTTGTAAATGGAACAAGTGTCATTTTTGCGAAATGTACACAAGTAAAAGCTATTCGGTTAAACCACTGAGTACTATCAAAAAGGAAATATCTTTACTATCAGGGATGCATCCAGATACTAATCGCATCTTCATTGGCGATGGCGATTTATTTACGGTTGATTTCCCTGTTATACTCGAAACAATACAGCTCATTAAAGTTCATTTTTTAAAGGTGAAGCGCATTTCATGCTATGCTTCAACGCGCGAACTGAACAAGTTTGACAAGCTGCAATTAGCTCAACTTAAAGAAGCCGGCCTTGATTTATTATATATCGGCCTTGAATCAGGCGATAACGAAGTGCTTGCATTAGTCAACAAAGGAACAACAACCGAAGAACAGGCAGCTGCTTCCTTAAAAGCTAAAAGTGTTGGATTTAAGCTATCAGTTATGATACTTAATGGCCTGGGAGGACGCCAGCACACTTACAATCACGCTATCAATTCAGCGAAGTTATTAAACCAGATACAACCTGAACTACTGGCTATGTTGGTTATCTCCTTCCCCTATGGTTTTGAGCATTTTAAAAATCGTGTAAAAAACAACTTTGAACCATTATCTCAATTGGAAATGCTGAAAGAGATGCGTCTTCTATTACAACATCTTGAATTAAAAAGTACTGTTTTCAGAAGCGACCATGCATCTAATTACTTGGTATTTAAAGGTGGTTTAAATCGTGATAAAGATACATTCATTAATCAATTGGATCATATTATCGAACATACGATACATGTTCCGAAACCACATTTGAATGAAAGTAGATTTTTATAATCTACTTTTTCATTTTTAACACAACAGGCACCGAAAGAAAAGCCATAACACCAACTATTTTATACGTGACCTCCAGGCTGAGGTAGTCGCCCATCAAACCAACCAACATAACCATCACTGCTCCCACAAAAAAGGTTGTGGTCATAAACAGTGAATTAACAAAACTGTTATGTTTGGTTTTGTACTCATTAACGATAGCCAGGAAAACAGGTCCGGTAGCAAACAAAAACAAACCAGTGGCAATTAGCGCAATGATCTGAAGCCAGCCTGTAGAAAATAAAAACGAAAAGAATAATACAGGAGCTCCTATTGAGGCAATTAATAAGGTATTTCGCCGCCCAATCTTATCAGAGATGGTGCCGGCAAAAAACGTTCCGACCACACCAGCTCCTTGCAAAATAGCCAGAGCAATACCAGCAAACCAGGTCGACTCACCACGGCTGGTCAAAAATACTGGTAAATAAAAAGTCAATGCTGATTTCATGGCCGCCCTGAAGAATAGTATCAAGGCAATACTTCTGATAAGAGGAAAGAAACTTTTAAAAGTCTTCAAATAATCCATGCCTCCACTGGTATTCACATTTTCAGCAATGGAGATGTTTCGTAACCTTAGGTATAAAATACCAGACGCCAAAATACCAGTCGGAATAAAGTAAGTAACACCCTGAAGTCCCCACAGTTCAACAGCTCCCAAAACCGCAACCGGTCCGGCGGAACGCGCCAGCTCACCTCCAACCATGTAAAAACTCATGCCCATTCCAATCCGATTTCCAGACACCTTACGCATCATTACAGGTGAAGGCACATGAAAAAAGGTACTGCTAATACCACTCATCAGCACCAGGAATATTAAGGTCATTTTATTAGGCGCAACCGGAACCAGACTCATGGCTATGGCCGTAAGTGCCGGTGTAAAAATAACAAAATAGCGAGCCTTGGTACGCTCGGCCAACATACCCACTAATGGATTCAACAATGTAGGTAAGCGTTGCACCACTGAAAGAAAACCGGCAAAAGTCAGGCTGATGCCCATCGAATCGCGCAACAAAGGCAATAGTGGCGCTAAAAATGCCGTATAGATATCATGAAAGAAATGGGCGACTGCGATTAAACTGACTTTACCCAATTGAAATTTTCCTTCTTTACTCATAAATTGTGATTAATATTCTTTTGGGGACAAAAACAGGTAAAAAAAATCCTGAGCACAAACCCAGGATTCTTATTTAATTAAAATGGTAAGTCTTCTTCAGGACTTGCAGGTGGTATATCTGCTTCATTGAATGAAGGCGCTGGTGCATCTGGTGGCAATACAGCTTCTTCTTTTTCAATTCGCCAGGCTTCCAGGTTTGAGAAATAGTTCACACGACCATCTTTCTCCCATTTACGACCACGAATATTGAAGCTCACCTTAATTTTATCACCCACTTGAATTGGGTCCATTAAGTTACACCTGTCCTGTGTTAATTGAAATTTAATAAAATCGTTCCAATCCGAGTTACGTTCATTCACTACTTCAATAACAAACTCACGTTTTTTAAAACTGGCACTAATATCTTGAATATCGTCTTTAACGATTACATTTCCAGAAATTTCGAAATTCATACTACCTTATTATTCGTTTACTACTACTTTAATTATTTCATCACCCTGACGAATATCGTCAATTACATCAAGGCCTTCAACCACTTTACCAAAACAAGTATGCTGTCTGTCAAGGTGCTGCGTATTTTCGCGACCATGACAGATAAAAAACTGAGAACCACCTGTATTGCGTCCGGCATGTGCCATTGATAAAACACCTCGGTCGTGATACTGATTATCGCCATCTAACTCACAATCTATGCTATAACCCGGGCCTCCTGTTCCAGCACGCGGACTACTTTTATCTCTTGAATGAGGGCATCCTCCTTGAATCACAAAATCAGGAATGACACGGTGAAATGATAAACCATCGTAAAAGCCTTCTTTGGCAAGCTTTATAAAATTATCTACAGTATTAGGAGCATCGTTCTCGTAGAATTCAACCTTCATAATACCTTTTTCGGTATGAATTTCTGCTGTTTTCATAATCTATTGTTTACTTTCTTTTCTTCTCACTTCGTCAAGCAAAAGTACGATAAATAGTTGAAGCATCACAGCAGATATTTTGCTCATTTTAGTGAATTTCAAATAAGCTTCTTCCGTCGCATACTTTCATTCAAATTAATCTCATACTGGTTGTTCATTTTCGTACACCCCTTTGTTACGCCAGCGGTCAATATTAAAAGACCTCAAAGTCCGCTATAAATCCTTATTACCTCATTTTGTGTTTGTTATATTTTTTGGCATGTCGATTGAAGTATTGTCAGCGTTGTTAAATATTAAAAAACTATTGTCATGAGAACTTTAAGTAACCTAACAAGCGTAAAATCTATTTCAAGTGTATTATTTGTAATTTTAGTGATGTCTTTAAGCGTTTCTGCTCAACCAATGATGGACGAAGTAATCGACTATGAAAGACACTTGGAAGTTGAAAACTGGATGACTGATTTGGATTCTTTTAACAATGAAGAACCATCAATGGAGATTGAAGAGTGGATGAGCGATGTTAACAATTTTTACAGTGACGAAGTTGAAACGCTAGAGGTAGAAGAATGGATGACAAACCTAGATAATTTCTATACTGAAGAAGCTGATGTTATAGAAGTAGAAGCATGGATGACTGATCTTAAATCATTTAATATTGACGAAGAAACTCCATTAGAAGTTGAGCTTTGGATGACATCTTTAGATGAATTCAATAATACTTTTGATACTTACCTGTTGGCCGATGCTGATGAAGTAGCCATGGAAATTGAAGATTGGATGACCGATTTAAACGCTTTTAGCAAAGTAGACGCCAGCGAAATTGAAGGTGTTAAAACTATTGATATCGAATCGAATTGCCCTGTATTAATTGCATTGAAGTACTAGAAATAAAGTCATGACAACAACATATCTTCATGCCGGCTCTTGTCGGCATTTTTTATGCTTAAAAATACCGAATGGACTGAACACCTTTATTTTCTTCTTTCTTCGTTACTTTCTTGCGATTAAAACGCCTGTCACGGTTACGCTTAAGAAAGCTATTGCTATCAATTATCAGTGAAATCTCGTGACTACCAACGCCTAGCGAAGGCTCACTCCCAACCGAAAAATCATATGAATAACAAATGGCCAACGATTTTGAAACCTGTACATTTAATAAAGAGGCCAAAGTTTGATTGTTACGATAAGATGCTCCAACCCAAAATAAATTTTTATACATCATCTGAAGGTTCACATCAAAAGAATGATTGGCTGAAGTCCTTAATCGTGCTAAAAAAGAGGGCTTTAAAAACACATTTTTACTAACACCAAAAGCATAGCCCGAAGTGACATATGCTGTTCGATAGACCTCCAATACTGCACCATTCGTTTCATCCTGCGACAATTCTGTATTAAGTATCTGCGGCATCGATACTCCAAAGTAAAAATGAGGTGAATATACAAAGGCGCCTGCACCAAAATTTGGCTTCAAACTATTTTCAATATTCTGGGCAAAGCTTGGATCATTATCCTCAATCACTTCTAACGATGACATGCCAATATTAAAATGGCTTATTTTGGCACTCAAGCCTAGTGACAAAAACATATTATGATTAAGCCTTATTAAATAGCTATACACCGCTGTTAATTCACTATTTTGAACTGGTCCGTTCTGATAATGCAATACACTACCGCCCAGTGAAGCCATTCGTTTATTAAGTGGCGAATGCACATTAATCGCATAAGCTGTAGGAGCATCTTTGATACCCATCCACTGTTGGCGCGAAAGCACATTAACGCTAAACGAATTTCGAACACCAGCATAAGCCGGATTAATCATCAACTGACTATTCATGTATTGGGATGAAAGCATATCAGCCTGGGCGAAAACACCCACTGGCACCACTAACAAACTAAGCATCACCATTTTGATAAGTCGCCACCTGATATGTGTTTTATGTTTACTTGGCGACATATAGAAAACCGGTTAATTGATTATCAAACCCTTTAATGCTAATGATGTAATAATACGTGCCGGCAGCAACTAATTTTCCTTTGTTGTTACCCTTATTGGCAATACCATCCCAATCATTTTTATAATCATCATTCTGATATACCTGGCTTCCCCACGAATCGATAATGGTAATCTGTATTCCCTGATAAGTAGAAAAATCGGGCACATAAAAAGTATCATTAATACCATCTCCATTGGGTGAAAAGCCTTCTGGCAGGTAAAAATCAATATTCCCGCCATGACGAACATCGAACAAAATTTTGGCCTGGCTGCAGTCATTATCAATATCGCACACAATATATTCCAGAACGTCTTGCCCAACAAAGCGACGTTCAAACTCAACCTCCAGCTTATTATCCGAGTTTAATAAATAGCTTCCTTGCCTCAATTCACCAATAATGGTGATGGTTAAAGGTTCATCTCCATTAATAATATCATTGGCCAGCAAATCTACTTCAACTGGAGTTCCATGCAGGTAGGTAACCGTATCGTTAAGAGCTTCAGGCTTAAAGTCGACATTCTCTATTTCAACAAAAACACTTGCCTCATCGCAACTACCATCGACGTTACAAACTTTATATCTGAACTCATCACTTCCAAAAAACGAATGATCTGGTATAAAAGTAATGGTATTGTCAGACTCAATTACGGCCTTTCCATTTTCAGCGTCTACGGCAATTGATAAACTTTTAACGCCCTTCTCCAGGCCAAAATCGTTATTGAGCACAGGAATGTTAACCGACACATTCTCAAAACCTTTTATCAGGTCATCATACGCATAAACGGTTTCCTGCCCTTTTAACTGATGGATAAAAAAGGAGGACAATATAATTATGAAAGCATATTTCCGCATAAGGGGCACTTCTTCTGATTCTCTCAGCAATCAAAAATAACACTATTAGCCCTTTAAACAATAGCAATTGCTACCTCTTTAATTTAAGCCGTTTAATTGCCTTGTTGCGTTTATTTCTATTACGCTCAGAACAAGGTATTGAGGCTTTGGATTTATCTTTACAAATGCGATACTTACAAATCAACTGGTAGGCACTCCCATAGTCCAGCTGAGCACCTGTTAAGCCTAATTGATACTCCAGTCCCACCAGAAAATTATTTAGCTGAACACCAGCTGTTACACCAAGTCCCAGACTTTTACCAAATTGATGATCCATTGTTCGACGATAACTCACCAGCCCCCACAACGAAAGATTCGGATCGGGCGTTGGAAAAAAGCCTTTAACACTCATATCCAGTTTACTATCGACCAGCATATTTCGACGATACATTATAAGTGGCTCAAGAAAAATATCACGGTCTGCTATTTTAAAAGTTGTACCTCCATGAATATGGATATCTGATGTTAATGCCGGTTCATCTTCATGACTGTACATGGGGTTATTTTGCGGTAAAATGTTAGTCACCGAAAAACCAACATGATAATCATTGTATTTAAAAAGAATACCTGCATTGGAATTAAATCCCCAGCCACTTTCATTGGCTCCAGATAAAGTGGGATCTAATAATGCTCCATCGGTTAATTGTGTTTGATCAACAGAACTCTGCTCTGCATTTATTGACATACCAAAGGTCATAGATGCAGTTCGACGACGCTTTTTAGTAAACATCACCTCATACGACAAAGATGCCTGAAAACCCATCTCGGAATAAAAGCCATTTCTATCATTATAAAAATAAGCTCCCATACCTAAACTTTCAGTTAATGGTCCCTGATAACTTAACACCTGTGTCGTTGGTGCGTCATCCATACCAAACCACTGCTTTTGATAATAACCACTAAACTCGTAGCAGCCTTTATAAAAACCAGCTCCAGCCGGATTCATCAGGTACAAATCATATAGGTACTGATTCGTTATATAATATTTCTGCGCTTTTGCTGCCGAAAAAGCAGCAATCAATAAAAGCAATAGTAACAACTTCTTCATCTTATCACCTATCTCTTAAGCGTGATGTGCCCTTTCAATAACTTCCTGAGAGGTAATACTTCAATCACATACCAATAAGCATCTGATGGCACCGGCTTACCAATATACTCTCCG
Organism: Carboxylicivirga litoralis; assembly: GCF_025499605.1. Taxonomy (GTDB): domain Bacteria; phylum Bacteroidota; class Bacteroidia; order Bacteroidales; family Marinilabiliaceae; genus Carboxylicivirga; species Carboxylicivirga litoralis. Next base: position 448,813 of record NZ_JAFMVC010000001.1, read on the forward strand.
TTCCAACCGGGTTCTGAAGCCTTATACTCAATTAACAGCTTCCCAAAACGATCGTATATCTTTATGATTGAATCCGGGAATTTTTCCATTCCATCAATTTCCCACCTGTCATTAAATCCATCTTTATTTGGCGTAAAAAAATTTGGCACATCAATATCTACCATGGAATTTAACAACACTGTATCTGTTGCCATACAAGTATTCATATCGCGGACCTGTACAATGTAAGTTCCATTCTCCAGTTCTTTAAACAAACCTTCTTCCTGCCATGCCTCATCGTTAAGAGCATACTCATACGGTTCCGTTCCTCCTTCGGCTAAAACACCAATCTGACCATAAATCAAGGTATCAAGTCGGGCAATAACTGGCGTTTCGTTATACACCACTGTTGTTGTGTCGTGTAGCCAGAAACAGCCATCGAGAACACTTACCCAATATTCGCCAGGCTCCTTAACTGTATATGTCGGGAATCGACTGTCGTCGAACCAGCGATACTCAATAAAATCATACCCGGCTTCAAGCAATAAAGAATCGCCATTACATACAGCTGTATCAGGGCATAATTCATAATCAGGCGCTGGTAAAGCATGAACCATTCGAGTATCAAATCCCCAACAGTTGTTACTATCACGTACTTTCACAATATTAACTGTATCAGAGAAATTGGCATATGTATAACGACCAATATCACCATTGTGCCACTCGTAATAGTCAAAGCCATCATTGGCCTCAAGTTCAATAATATCAACCGGACAAATGGCTGTATCCGGCCCGATAGTTACATTAGGGATAGGATGCCAGTTAACACGTGCTGTTGCTTCACCCACACAACCTTTATCTGTTTCGGCAGAAAGCGTGTAAACACCTTTGGTAACCGTAATAGATGGTGTTGTCGCTCCATTTGACCATTGAAAGTTTGTTAAGCCCACCGGAGCAGTTAAAGTACCTAAGACGCCTGAACACTCGGTGACATCAGCCACAACAATATTTGGAAGTGGATTAGCCGCAATTAATACATCATCTTCGGCTGTACATCCATAAATATTCGTTACCTCAATACGATACGTATTACTGGTGGTCACCTGCAATGATGATTCGTTTAAGGCATCATCACCATTCCAGCGATAGGATGCGTAAGTTGGATCAGTCGTTAAGGTAATCACATCACCTTCACACATTTCGCGGTCCGCCCCCAGATCAACTTCAGGAACAGGCAGGGTATTAATTACAAGAGTATCTTCACTCTCGCAACCATTAGCATCTTCTATCAAAAGGCGATAAGAACCGGCTTCATTAGTATTCCAATCAGCATTTGCGACAAGGTGTACATCACCACCTGCGTTAACCTTATACCAATCATATGCATTAGCTGTTACGACAGGATTTGATAAAGTCACTGTTACATTTTCGCAGGTCTCAATTGGGTCGGGAAGATTAATTGCCGTTTTAGCAAATTCACCTATTGTTACATTATCAGTTGCTGAACAACCATATTCATCATAGGCAATCACCTCGTATGTCCCGGCTCTATCTACTTCTAACTGAGCTGTTGTATAATCGTTAAATCGACGCTCGCTGGTATTCCAAACTAAATAATCAAATGCACCATCGGCCTGAGTAAAATTATCCACTGATATAATTGTAGTAGCATCAGGACAGATATTAGCCGATGAGTTCAAAGCAACAGTTGGATTACCGTGCTCTGTTACAATAATCTCATTCGTTTTTGTACACCCCCCAATAGAAGCCTGTACCTCATATGTACCTGATGTTGCTACTCTAATTTCGGAACCAACTAAAGTATTATCTAGTGTTCCATTTACCGACCAGGCATAAGAATCGTAACCTGTTGTAACAGATATGGTCACTTCTTCTCCAGTACATAAATTTTGACTTAAACCTAATTGGGGAGCAGGTGCATTAACAAATGATACTTGTACATCATCTTCTACACGACATCCATCAACATCAATCGCTGACACGTAATAACGTCCACTATCATCTGGCCCGGCAGGACTAATTTCATACTCATACTCAGGTGTAGGCGTAGGTAAAGTATTTATCGCTCCAACACCATCCTTTTGGAAACGCCATTCATAGTTGCTATAATCGCTTCCCTGGTTGATCGTTAAGGTGATACCAGCACACTCTTCACGATCTGGCCCCAAATCAAAAGGTTTCGGCGGTAAGAAGTCAAAGTTAAACTCATCACGAGTGGCACAACCATTAGCATCAGTAATTTCTAACCAATAATCATCAGCTACATCAACAGCAAGGTCAGTTCCTGTTGAACCATCTGACCATAGATATGTAAAGCCTGCTCCTGTTAATGGAGCACTAATTGTAGTCACAGCCATTTCGCAACCTAATTGATCTGCTAAATCAAACACTGGCAAACCGTGAACTATAACAGAAAAATCTTGGGTCACCGGGCAGCCTTCAGCTCCCCAAACTGTTAATGAATAATTACCTGAACGCTGTGGTTCGATATAATTTTGTGTCTGGTCAGCATTTATCACTCTACCGTTTAACGACCATTCGAAACGTTCGATTCCGGTATTATCGGCCACGATGCGTTCGCCCATACACACCTCTGTTCTATCAAGATTAATAACAGGAAGTGCATGCGTATTTACTTGTTTTCTATCGGTATTCGAACAATTAAGCTCATCTGTTACAGTTAACCACACATCTTCTGTATCGCCTTCCGTTAATACCACAGAAGTGGAGTTACCCGTTGTACCGTCAAACCATTCGTATGTACCGAGTCCACTTGGAACAGTAAAGGTAATTGTTTCATCCGGACAAACTGTGGTATCGGCGCCCAATTCAAATTCTGGCAATAAAAACTCAACATAAATACTATCGGTTTGAATACAGCCTCCGAAGTTAACTTCTGCTTCTACCCAATAAGTACCTGATTGAGAAACTGCAAATGTAGGATTGGTCGACTGCACAACATTACCGGTATGCTCCGAGAACCAATTGTATGATTTCATGGTTTCTGAAGTACTTAATACTATTTGATTACCCTGACACTCTTGTGTAGGACCTTGCAAATGCAATTGACCATAGGATGAAAAATACCCATAACTGGTACTACCCTGGTTCTCATCAAGAACACTTAAATGGAATAAACCATTGGTATTTTCAATGGTATGAGGTGCACCTGTTGTAATATTCAATTGAATAACGCCACTGTACCATGTTTCCTCTGCAGCACCAGTGTCTGTTCCAACAACCTTCTCCCATGTAATTCCATCCAAATCATTTAACACATTACCACCCTGATCTCTAAAAATAAACGAATTAAGGTTTTTCTCCTGTGTCAATAATTGAACCCAAAATTCCAGTGTAAACGTTCGAACAAAACTTACTGAGCGGGAACCTGTACAATTTGTACTGGGTAATATGGCACTCCCCATTTCATTACCAGAACTATTCCATAGACTGGCTAATTGGTATGCATAAACTGGTTTATCCGAATCGATATAAAGCGCATTTCCATCAATATCTAATTCCAACTGCTCCCCTCTCGAAAGTCGTCTTACAAACTGGCGGGAATCATAGGTAACAGTTACATAAGTGTCATCCTGGGTTGCCAATACATAAACCTTATTAATGGTTCGCGTATCTGGATTAGTATTAACAGCAATATATTCTGTTCCAATCACCGAGGTTGGAATCAACTGATCACCAATAAGGTCATACGGACCATATCCTTGCCCCTGCCAGACACTGTCGTCACTTATAGTAATTGCAATGTCTTTATCGGAAGTGACATATGTACCAGCTAAAGATGAAGCCGGTGAAGAGTCATTTTGATTTTCGACACAATAGCTTTGCCCTCTATTCAAAGTAATCGTATAGGGTGTATTAGCAGCATGTCCTACAACCGCAACAGTTGGCACAATGGTAATCGTTGTATTATCTTCTGTTGCTACAATATCAACTTTTTCATCTGCAATCTGGTTGTGAGGTTTATTGCGATATGTATTTTGGGAAGGAACAAAAAACTCTGTACCAAGTCCATTATGTCCTTTTAGTGTAAACTTATCCGGATTAACACCATTAGCAACTTCATAATAGACTGTGATATCTGCATCAGAAGTAATAAGTATCCCCTTGTTATTTATTCTATCTGAAGGGCGGTTTTCAACTACATCTTTATCCAAATCAATGCGCTCCTGCGTGTTGGCATTTATTCTGACATTCTGAATTACTCTTCCGCCATCGGCTGGCATGCTAACAGTAACGTTTGCATCCGTATCTAATGCTGTTATTCGAAACACAATTGGTTCATCACCATGATCAACCGTTACTTCAGGTGCAACAAACCAAAACTCTCGTCCTACCTGAGAGTTTGCACTAAACACTAGTAAAAACAAACAATAGCATACAAATAAGCTCTTCTGCATGGCATTACATATTAGGTCATACAAATATTACTACGCATTCACAAAGACTGCATAAAACACTTTGAGCAACTGATTAACTCAACCCAACCCACAATTTCCAACTAGCTTACTCGTAATAATAGCTTTGGTAAAAGCTAATAAGTCATTTCCGTCCAACCCTTTACTTTAAGCTTTTTTATAATACTGCAATAGTACCTATAAGGTTGCAAAAAACATCAAATATTTAACTAAATTTTTTTTAAATACTGTGACCCTTCTGGTTATTACATATTTACAAACGCTAAATGCCTTTTAAAATTATAACACAAAAAATATGAGCGTTCTTGTTTCTAAATAAAAAAACGCTAATTTCGGTGCATTAAGTAACAGACAATGTTATTGACATCTTCACATTCTAACAATCTAAACAAATCTGGCAAAGGACTCTACGAGTGCTGGATTTATTGATCCTTTCTGACAGATATTTTTATTCTGTTTGAAAATACAAACCGTAAATCAAACAACTTATCTAGTTTTATTAAACGAATGTAAAATCTTGCATTGATAAATGCTATTACCAATTTCATTGCGCACATACCTGCCCATCAAAATTCATTTTACTGGTAAGGCAATTACATATGCATTAACATATTACACATGAAAAAAACACTCTTTTCTTTGATGGTAAGTATGCTTTTAATAGCAGCTTGTCAAAAACCTATATCCACACCTGAAGAGTTATTCAATCTATCTTCATCAATTGATTTTGAAGAAATCACAACAGATACAAGCTTATATGAGCAATCATGGCTCATTTATTTTACACAACCACTTGATCACTCAGCTCCTGCAAAAGGAACTTTCAAACAGCGAATCTGGTTATCACACAAAAACATACATTCGCCAACAGTATGTGTAACCGAAGGCTATGCTGCCCACAGAAACTATACATCTGAATTGGCTCGTCTAACAGAGTCGAATCAGTTAATAATAGAACACCGCTATTTTGCCCAATCATGTCCAGACAGCTTGGATTGGCAATATCTTACAGTGGAACAAGCCGCTGCTGATCATCATCGTATCATTCAATTTTTCAAAAAACTTTATCAGCAAAAGTGGGTAACAACTGGGATTAGCAAAGGAGGACAAACAGCAATATTTCATCGGGCATTATACCCTAACGATGTTGACCTTAGTGTTCCGTATGTAGCACCTATCAATCTGGAAAGAGAAGATAACAGACTCTTTTCTTTTTTTAAGCAAGTTGGCTCCAGCGATGAGCGACAAAAAATCTTTAATTTTCAAAAATCAGTCTTCGAGAAACGAAGCGAAATTTTGCCACTTTTTAAATCTTATGCCTTGGACAAAGGTTATACATTTCGCATGGGCTATGATAAGGCATTTGAAATAGTTGTACTTGAGTATCCATTCTCATTCTGGCAATGGGGAAATCAAATTGACCAAATACCAACACCGAATGCAACAGCCAATGAACTATTTGAACACCTAAAAAAAGGCAGTGATATTGGGTATGTCTCCGATCAAAGCTGGAATGATATAAAGCCATTTTTCTATCAGGCCTATAAAGAACTTGGTTATTATGCCTATGTACCTGGGGAGCTATCCAAATACATTAAAGCCTTTGATAAAGACACCATCAGCAGTAACATGTTTGCTCCCGGAGGAGATACCTTAAAGTTTATTCCTACAATGCCTATGATAATGACTAAACTCTCCGAGTCAAACCCGCAAATTATTGCAATTATTGGACAGAAGGATCCATGGGGTGCTACCTCAATCAATAATGAGCATTTGAGCAACACTATCAGAGCTATTGACCCAAATGGTTCCCATTTGACGAGGATTAAAACATTACCCAAGCCTGTTCAGGAGGATGTCATTAAAAGAATAAAAGAACTACTGACCAGTGAATAATTAACAAAAAAAGGCTTCCAGAACGGAAGCCTTTTTATTACTACGTGGTTTCTAAAATTTGGGTTAGGTAGTAATGGATATCTTTATTTACTTGTTGATACTAAATATTTGGTTAACAAATCTATTGTTGCCTTACCGTTACCAACAAATATTTTATCATCAATAAAAAAAATCGGTCGCTTCAAAAATGTATATTCTTCTGTCAAAAGCTGCCTGTAATTTTCCTCACTCAGATTTTTATCTTTCAGCTTTTGTTGCCTGTATTTTTGAGATTGCTTATTAAAGATACGCTCGTAACCACCAGCCCTGGTTGCCAATGAATCAACCTCTTCAATATTCAATGGTTCTGCCTTTATATCTCTAACTTCGAATTCGCCAAAAAGCTTTACCTGTTTGAGTATTCGTTTGCACGTACTGCAACTATTCAATAAATACACTTTTCCTCTCAACACAATTTGGGGTTTTCGGTTTTGCAACATCAAAGATAACAAAGGACTACAAAAGAGTACCTTAAACATTAGAGTAATCATCCACTATTTGGTAAACAACCTGTTTTTGTAGATAAACACCTGTTTTTTGTACACCACACAAAAAAGTCCACTGAGTGTCAGTGGACTTATAAAAATTATTTGTTCTTAAAACTATTCTTTTGAACCGCCGCCAAATACCCAGCGTACATTTAATCCGAAACCATTAAAATCAAAATCAGTATCTTCCACAATCCAGAATGTTGGACGCCAATCTACTCCTATGGCTAAAGGCACTGTTCCAAAGCGATACTCCAATCCCGCTTCTCCTGAAGCACCAAGTAGGAAAGTGGAGCTCCATACAGCCATTGATGGACCTGCTCCAACATACCAGTTGAACGCTTCGCCTCCTAAAGGACGATATAAGAAATCCCATAACGCTTCTGCTGCAAAGCCATCATTAAAGAACCCTACATCAGCATGAATACGACTAAACTGCCCAACACCAAAAACTCCGTCGACAGCTACACCTCCATGCCCACTCATACCACCAAAACGAACACCAACTTCTTGAGCCTGGCTACTTAGAGCAACCCCAGCTACTAATGCTAAAACAAAAAACAATCTTCTCATAATTTAGTATTTAAAGTTAAAATAATGCTTAGAAAGCAAATTGTATGATTAATATATATTATTTCAACCAATAATCTAGTTATTTAGCTAAACCCACAATCATAATTTTTGTTCAGATAATTTTATTCTTGCATACACAATTTACGATGTTGTTATTAAAGTTTCAACCCTAATTTAACTATGGTTCAATTACTTAAATAATTCCAAGCGTTAAAAAATAACTTTAAAATCGTCTTTCATGCTAATTTCAACCCAGCCTTTGTCAACACATAACTGTTTCATCTCATTATTATTATACGAATACTCCCGAACCTCATCATCATGATTAACAATCATTTGCAAACTCACCCTGGAATTTTTAGAGTATTGAAGCATGTGGTAATCTCCTTTTGAATTACCAATTGCAACAACTGGTATTTTTCCAATTTTATTAAGAATATTCACTGGTTTACCAGCCTCATCATTTATAGGTTGAATAAACTCATGCTGACGAATCAAAGTTGAGGCTCCAACTTCTTCATTGAATTTAGTCAGCACAGTGGAGCCAATGACATTTGTTACAGGAATACCGATAATTTCGGCACAAAAACTTCTTGTAAACTGCGGATCAGAGCCTGAAACAATGTATACCTCATACTCATTATCCTGAAGGTATTCTATCATTTCTAACATCGGTTGATAAACTAAATCCCTGTATGACTGACCAAAACGTTCATCCTTCACCGTTTCGAAATAATCCGCTACTGCATTCTGGTATTGTTCATTAGTAAAACCGTCTGTTGCGTAGAGCAAAACACTAAACAAACCATCAGGAGCAAAATAACTTACGTTCTTAAAATGATCCCAATCTTTATCAGCTATAGCCTTAAATGGTTGCTTTTCTTTTAAAGCCGGATTCTCAGCCATTCTTTTATGCATTTCTCTTATCGCAAAATCAAAAAGTACATAATTAGGTTTTTCGAGCAAAATAGTGCCATCCATATCAAAAACTGCAATCCTGTCTTCAATTCTTATAAAATCTGGATGCATTTTATCGCTTGTTTTTTCAACAAACTCGATAATGGCACTCCGAGCTACTCCATCATTCCATGAAGGTAAAACCAATTTTTCTTCCTGCTGAGATGGATTGCAAGCCAACAAAAAAAGAAATAGCAATAAATAAAGTTTATTCATAACGATAATATTTCTGAAATTCTTAAACAAGTTAACTGATTGATTTTTATATTTCAAGCCTATTTTATACGCAAGCCCATCACACAAATATCATCTATCTGTTCACAGCCGGCTTTCCAATCTTCAATGGTTTTATCAAGGATTCCCTTCTGCTCAATCATCTTAAGATTGTGAGAATTAATCAAAAGTTCCTTAAACCGATTATACCTGAACTTAGCTCCATCAGGGCCACCAAACTGGTCTGCATAACCATCAGAAGACATGTAAAGGCAATCTGCTTTCTGAAGTTGAATGGAATGATTAGTAAATGTTTTTCTTTTACGATATTTACCAATCGGCTGACGGTCCGCCTTATACTCTTCCAAAGTATTGGAACGCACCAGGTAAAGTGGATTATTGGCTCCTGCATATTCCAGAATTCCTGTCGATGATTGGTAACAACATAAAGCCAAATCCATCCCATCTTTTACTTCATGATCACTCTTTTCAAAATAGTTTTCCAGCAACACAACGGCATTATCAAGAATTTCAGCCGGTTGTGAAAGCTTGAACTCTTTAACTAAACGTGTCAGGATATTACTGCACATAACACTGACTAAAGCTCCGGGTACGCCATGACCAGTGCAATCTGCAACAGCAAAAAAAACTTTATCACCCACCTGCTCTAACCAATAAAAGTCACCTGCCACTATTGATTTGGGTTTATACAAGACAAAATTCTCCCCCAGTAATTCGTCTAATAAAGCTGAAGATGGTAATATACCAGCCTGAATGTGCCTGGCATAATTCAACGAATCCAATATAGCTTTGTTCTTTTTTTCAACAAGCTCTTTCTGGGCAACAAGCTCAACAGTTCTCTCTGTCACCTTTTGTTCCAGGAGCTTCAGTGCCTTTTCCTGTGCCTGTTCTTTCTCTTGAATTTCAAGAGAAAGACGTTCACCAATTCCTTTTGAAAAGAGAATCATTTGCCCAACTACCGCAATTTCAAGAGCATTGTTAATAAGAATAGAATGGGTATCAATGCCTATCAAAACATTGATCAAAGCACCAATGGACAATATTACATTGCTCAACAGTAATAACCTGGCAGGTTTATATGCATTGCGTTGCCGCCAAACCGGAACATTCATTAAAGTAAAAATGAACACAGCCCACAATGCCACTATTAAAGTAGAAGGTTCTGTTCCTAAACAATGCAACACTCCAAGTATCACAAAGAGAAAAACACTTGCAGCTATTAAGATTGAGATGATAATGTTCCAAACTCCTTCTCTTATTCCTAGTTTTAGATAGGAACGAACAAACCATAAATAGGATGTAATAATTATCACTGATGCCAGAATCATTACTAATTCAAGTATCAATGGCGATAATAAGTGGCTAATGGTTTCAAAAATAAACGTTTCTCGAATGGCGAAGAACAAAGCGAAGCCTAAAACATAAAAAATATACGGTCGATAAGTTTTATCTTTTGTTGAAAGCCAAAAAATGAAATTGATGATAAGAATAACCAACAGCGCACCTAATAAAAAACCGTCCATCAGAATTTTGGCATTTAACCGATGATATACTCCAGGTGTGCTATACATTAAAACACGGGGCTTTTGTTTCAAAGACGTGTAGGAGACTTGCGCATAAGCGTAATTTGATTGTTGAGTTGCGGTTTCTATAATGACGCATGCACGCATTTGGTACATAAACAGTCGCTGGTCTTCGGCCAAAATACCTGCATTTCGATGCTTCACAAGCTGAATACCCTTTTGCTCAAACAATTCAACCTTATTGGCTCCCTCAAAATCGATAATTTTCGACGAAGTGTAATTCAGCTTTAGTTTATAAACGACCACTACCGGCTTGTCAACCAATTTTACACTGGTAAATGGTTTCCATTGAATGGAGTCATCAATAAAGTGTAAAAAATTATTTTGCCACTCATTAACAACACTCACCTCGATGGCATCATCATCAATTTGTTCAGCTTTAACCGTCCGCTTACCTGAGTTACCGCTGCAAGCAGCAAGAAAGGCTGCTAATAGCATTATAACAACCATCGCTGCGCACCTTCCTGATGTATAATAAAAGACTTTCACTTTTTTAGGTTTGGTTACGAATTCAACAATTAAGTATAATAAAGGTTTTAATACGATATGCTTGCCCGATTCGGAGCATGTTTATAACTGACAATTACTACTCCAGAGAATAACACAAAATCTCAAAATAATCTGCTCAATGTTTATTCAATCATATTTCAATGAACATTGAGTAAACTTCGAATTAAACCTGTGACAGACATATTGCTGGTCAGTAGCAGATACCTGTATATCGCCTTAAGTAAAAACCTAATCATCCCACTAGGCAAACCTTATTCAAAAGGATGAAAGACATTAGCTTAATGATGATTTTTAGTGTGACAAATAAATACTTACATTTGCATCTGTATTTAATACATTAAAACATATTAAGATGGCTAGTGTAAGAGAATTAAAAAAAGACATCAACTTTTTAGCTTCTGAGTTAGTAACTGAAGCATACGTTAAGCAATTGGTAAAGGAAGATGTTGATAATGATAAAATTGCTCAGGTGATGGTAAAGGCAATCGAATTTAGAAACGACTTGGTTGCCAGAGCTAATCATCCTGACGCAAAGGATAACGCAAAGATGGTTAAGAAATACTATCAAAATCTTAGAACAGATATGATGGAGAAGTTCTTAGCTATTTCGAAAGAAACAAACGAACTTTAAACGTCGTTATCCAACAAAACTAAACTTCCATCAAATTCTGGTGGAAGTTTTTTTATCCCTATAAATTGGGAGGCATCATTAGAGGCTGTCATAACACCCAAAACAGAAACACTCACATCAACTTCATTTACTGTACTTTACAAAATTCCCTCCCTTCTGTTTTCAGAATCATTTTCCCAACTTTTAGGGATTTCACTAACTCTTTCATTACGGTATTTTTGCACCGAAATAACAAAGAATAGTCTCCAAAAATAATTTGGAAGTTTAAATCTAACGGAAACAATATTGAAATGAAAAAATTCTTAACTATTGCTGCTTTTTGGGCAATTTTAACAAATGCGTTTGCTCAAACAGACCAGAACGATCAACAACAGCTAAACTCAGCCCAACGCCTTCTGAACTCCAACCAGGGCTTAACCATTGGCGGATATGGTGAAGTTCATTATAACCAGGCTTTAGATGGAGACACCTATAATAATGGTCAATTGGATGTACACCGCGTCGTTATGTTATTCGGGTATAACTTCAACGAAAAAACACAATTTGTTACCGAGCTTGAATTTGAACATGTAAAAGAAGTATATGTAGAACAGGCATTTATTCAGCATAAATTATCGAATGCGTTTCAGTTCCGTGGGGGTTTAATGCTCATACCAATGGGTATTGTTAACGAATACCACGAACCAAATACCTTTAATGGAGTTGAGCGACCATTAATCGACAAGTACATTGCACCTACAACCTGGCGTGAGATTGGTGCTGGTTTTACCGGAAATATCCTTCCTGCTTCTATTCGTTACCAGGCATATATAGTTGGCGGCTTTAATGGTTATGACGGTTCAGCTAAGTTTAGCGGAAAGAACGGGCTGCGTAAAGGTCGCCAAAAAGGAGCAGAAGCTTATGTCAGCTCACCAAACTTCACTGGTAAAGTCGAGTACTTTGGAATTAGAGGTTTAAACATTGGTTTATCTGGATACTTTGGTGACTCACAAAGCACCTTATATGATGGCATCGAGAAAAATGATAAAGATGCCGTTGCTGCAGCTGACTCTTCAACAATCGGAATGGCAATGATTGGGGTGGATGCACGTTACACTTATGGTGGCTTGCAACTGCGCGGTCAGTATTATCACACCTCGCTATCAAACACAAAGGAGTATAACGAGTTTACTGGCAACGACCTTGGCAGTGGCATGTTTGGCTACTACCTGGAAGCTGGCTATGATGTATTTAAACATTTTGATAATGTAAAAACTGGATTGATTCCTTTCGTACGCTACGAAGCATATGATACGCATAGTAAAACAGATGGTAACCTTGCTAAAAATGATGCATACGATGTGAAAGCTATCACTACCGGCTTAACGCTTAAATTAACTCAGAATGCTGTATTGAAAGCAGACATGCAGTTTGTGAAGTCAGCAGCCAGTGATGAGTATGCAAAAACGTTTAATGCCGGTTTTGGTATAATGTTCTAAGAAAAGATATGAAGCAATCAGTATTAATATTCGTATTAGCAGCATTGAGCTGCTTGGCTTATGGACGTGGAGATATTAACTACGAGCATAAGGCTATCCAAAAAACGCTTGAGAAAAGCTTAAGCCTCGTTAATCCGCAGTTAAGCGAATTAGTATTACCAGCCAACTATGCAACTGGCTTTGAAGGCAAGTTTTTTAATGTAGCTTGCGATAATACTGATGCCGATATAAAATACATGTACATTGGACGTGTGAACAGCTGTCGTGCAGGCGGCTGTTCCATGCCAAGTGCATTGTCACAAGGAGGCGAATCGGAATACTTCGATTACCTAATGGTATTTAATGCCAAAGGCGAAGTGATAATGGTCAAAGTATTCAACTATCAGGCAACACACGGCCATGAAGTAACGGCCAAAGGATGGCTAAAACAGTTTATCGGTTACAATACTTCAGAAAACGAACTTGAAGTTGGAAAGAACATCGATTCTATTTCAGGCGCCACCATATCAGTTAATGGCATCACCCAGGACATTAGCGATAAAACACAAATCATCAACAAATACTTAGGTCAATCTTAGTACTTAAAGTCTATTAGAAGCTGCAGAGCTTCGGGCTCCTCATCCTCACCTTTGAAGTTTGATATTGTGAGTCCTAAAAGTCGGATGGGTCTGTTCAATGGTGCTTCTCGAATTAATTCCACAGCTAATTCGCTCAATAACTTCTGGTCGATTGGCTCTTGCAATGTCTTTGAACGGGTTATCTGCTCAAAATTATCAAATTTCACTTTTAGTGTTAAGGTTTTTCCTTGCTTACCACTTTTTGCCAAACGCTTGACCAAGCCGGCTTTCAATCGCTCAATCTCCAGTTTAATTTGTTGCTCATCAACCAAATCCTTACTAAAAGTATTTTCTATTCCAACAGATTTTCGCTCCCGATGCGGGCGCACTGGCCGCTCATCAATGCCTCGGGCGATATCATAAAAGTACTGTCCTGCTTTTCCGAAATAATGAATCATACGTGCTAAATCGAAGCGTAATAAGTCTTTGCCTTTATGAATATCGAGCTGATGCATCTTCTCAGCCGTCTTTTTGCCAACTCCAAAGAATTTTTCAATGGGCAATTGCTCAACAAAAGCCTGCACATCCTTAGGTTTGATAATATACATACCATTGGGTTTGCGCTGGTCGCTGGCTACTTTTGCCAAAAACTTATTAGCACTAACTCCGGCTGATGCTGTCAGTTGGGTCTTCTCCAAAATCTTTTGCTTGATTTCGCGCGCCACCTGTGTTGCTGATTCAATGCCTTTCTTATTTTGAGTAACATCCAGAAAAGCTTCGTCCAACGAGAGCGGCTCCACCAAATCCGTGTATTCAAAAAATATCTCGCGTATCTGAGCTGACACTTCTTTATACACCTCAAAACGATGCTTTTGAAATATCAGGTGCGGACAACGACGCAATGCCACTTTCGATGCCATAGCCGAACGAACACCGTACTTGCGGGCTTCGTAGCTCGCTGCTGCTATCACTCCCCGGTCACTGCTACTGCCTACCACAACGGGCTTGCCTCGTAACTCCGGAAAGTCGCGCTGCTCAACCGATGCAAAAAACGCATCCATATCGATATGAATAATCTTACGTGTCAATGGATTTTAATTGGACTGCAAGTTATAAAATTAGTCATGAGTTAAACTGTTTAAAAGTTGAGGAATTGAGAAACTGAAAAATCGCCAAACTGAGGAGTATATTATAACGTCTCCGGACTCAAATAATAAATCAGAAATCATCCATCATACATCATTATCCTCTATCTTCGCAGTTGAAATGAAGAAATCTGTTGACTTAACACAAGGGCCAATTTTTAAGCAATTGGTCAAGCTGGCATTGCCTATCATTGGCACATCGCTCATGCAAATGGCCTATAACCTGACTGATATGATATGGTTGGGCCATTTGGGCAGTAATGCTGTTGCATCGGTAGGGGGAGCCGGCTTTTTTATCTGGCTGGGCATGTCGCTTTTGTTGGTAACACGTGTAGGAGCCGAGGTTGGTGTGTCGCAAGCTTTGGGGCGAAAGGAACAAGAAACAGCTGCGCGTTTTGCCCGTCATTCTCTTTTTTGGGCTGTTTTGCTTTCTTTAGTTTACGTGGCCATCACCTTGCTGTTTACACCGCAATTAATTGGTATTTTTCGCTTATCCAAAGGAGTAGTTGAAGATGGTGCCATCCTCTATCTGCGCATCGTTTCCATTGGTTTCCTTTTCACTTTTGTCAATCCTACATTCCAGGGAATTTATAATGGTGTAGGCAATAGTCGTTTACCCTTTTATTATCTATTAGTAGGCTTAGGCCTTAACATGCTCCTTGATCCTATTCTGATATTTGGCTTAGGTTTTATACCTGCTCTTGGCATTAAAGGAGCCGCATGGGCTACCGTCATCGCTCAAGTTGTGGTGTTCGGTATTTTTTTCATCCGTTTTGTCTGGATGAAAGAAATCATCAACCCGGATTTTAAGCGCTTTAAACTAAGTAAAGACATTTCGTTGAAGATATTCAAACTAGGAATGCCCGTTGCTACCGAGAGTTCTCTATTCGCTTGTTTTGCATTGATTTTAGCCCGCATGATTACCAAATGGGGCGATATTCCTATAGCAGTGCAAAGTGTAGGTGCACAAATAGAAGCCATTTCCTGGATGACTTCATCGGGATTTGCCACGGCATTGGGAAGTTTTACCGGTCAAAACTTTGGCGCCAACAACTGGAACCGCATCAAAAAAGGTTATTACACCACTTTAGGTATTGGTATTTTCCTGGGAACCATCGTTACCGTGTCGTTTATACTTTTTGGCAAGCAAATATTTTCATTGTTTCTGCGCGAACCAGAACCTTTACAGATGGGCATTGTCTATCTGAAGATATTAGCCGTATCGCAAGTGTTTATGATTATCGAAATCATCACACGTGGTGCTTTTAATGGTATTGGGCGAACAGTACCTCCTTCCATTATTGGCATTGTGTTTACTGGGGCACGTGTACCCGCTGCCATGGTTTTGTCGCTCGAAAAATACCTGGGGATGCTGGGCATTTGGTGGGCCATCAGTTTATCAAGTGTTGTCAAAGGTATTGGGTTAATGGGCTGGTACATAACCGTACTTCATCGTTCGGGCACAGAACAAGCGAAAAAGAAGAAAGTGCGTTTATCGTTTCTGCCTACACGTCAGCGACAACAAATTAAGATTGAAGAACTAGAAGACTAGAAAGTATAAGAAGCATGCTAAAAAATAAATCAAGAAAAGTAGAGTTAAAAGTATCGGCTGATGGTTCACACACCTTATTTGTTCCTGAGCTGGATGAACACTATCATTCTGTAAATGGTGCTCATAATGAATCAATGCATGTATTTATTGAGCCCGCTTTGCGTTTTTGTCAAAAAGAAACGGTCAATATCCTTGAGATTGGTTTAGGGACAGGTTTGAATGCATTTTTAACCGCAGTTAATCAAGGTAATAAAACCATCTTTTACCATGCCTTGGAGAAATTTCCGATTACACCGGAAGCAGCAGCACAACTGAATTTTGCAAAGACAGAATCAGAGCAACAACTTTTCTCCAGACTTCACAACCTTCCCTGGAACGAAACAGAGGAATTGCAAACTGGCTTTACTTTACTTAAGGATGAAGCCGACCTGACTAATATTGATTTTAACAAACAATACGACCTGGTTTACTTCGATGCATTTGCCCCTGAAGTACAACCGGAGATGTGGAGCGAAAGCATCTTTCAAAAAATATACGACGCTATGAATTCCGATGGCATCCTTACAACCTACTGTGCTAAAGGGGTTGTCCGCCGCACCATGCAAGCCGTTGGATTTACAGTTGAACGTCTGCCTGGCCCTAAAGGCAAACGAGAGATGCTGCGAGCCATTAAAGCTTAATATTAATAAGAAAATGCCGATGAGAATAACACACCGGCACTTTTTTTATATTTCATCGGAAAGCTTTCCTATTTCGACACTTTTTTCTCAAAAGATGAAACAACCTGAATGCCTTCCTTCTTCCATTTAGCAATCAACTCATCCAGATTCACTCTGAATAGCTGGTAATCCTTCTTCTCAAGGGCGGTCCAACCCACCTCGGCATAGGCAGCCAGGCGCGGAAACACCATGTTATCCATATTGCTCACTTCAGGTATCCACTCACTCCACATCTGACAGCCGCTACCCAACACTTTATGGTGGTATTTAGCATCCAGACCATCTGGTATGGGGTTAAACTCATAGGCTTTCTCTAAGGGGATGTATTCGTAGGAATAATCCAGGTAGGTATAAATGTGGTAGGAGTTGACAATATCGTAACCACCCTGCACGGCCTCATTGATCAGCTCAGGGCTTCCTTTCCAGAAATGAATAATGGCACTCTTAGCCAATTGTTCCGACACCTCCACATCTTCAGCCTTTTGCCATTCATGCACATTACCGCCCAGTATCTCATTCCAGCCCATCATGCGGTGCTTGTTGGCATCCAGATAATTGGAGATACGATTGGTAAAATACACCTGCAAATCGGCTGGCGTTTTTAAGCCTTTCGCTACCATAAAGTCCTGCACCGTTTCTGAGTTTTTCCAGGCCTCAAAACGCACCTCATCACCACCAATATGCACAATATTTTCGGGAAATAGCGCCATCACTTCATCCAGTACATCTTCCAGAAAGGCATACACACGGGCATCAGCCACGTTGAACGAATCAGGCAATTTACCAAACACCACAGGCACCTCTGTTAGTTCACCAATAGTGCCCAGCCAGGGATATGCTGCAATCGCTGCTGAGGCGTGTCCAGGCATCTCAATTTCAGGAACGATGGTGATGTGACGTTGTTGTGCGTAGCTGATGATGTCTTTGATTTGCTCCTGGGTATAAAAACCACTATGCGCCTTTCCTGAGCGCTCCTTACTGTCCCAGCCACCTATTTGCGTATTACTGCGCGAAGCTCCAATCTCTGTCAGCTTAGGATACTTTTTTATTTCGATGCGCCAGCCCTGATCATCGGTCAGGTGCCAGTGAAAAACATTCATCTTTAATAAGGCCATCTGGTCAAGCAGTTTCTTCACCTGCTCCTCACCCTTAAAATACCTGGCCTCATCCAGCATAAAAGCACGCCAGCTAAAACGCGGCTGGTCTTCAATACTCACCAATGGCAATTCATAAGTCTTTTTGGCAGAAGCATCCAGCGGCAACATCTGCCTCAATGTTTGAATTCCATAAAACACACCAGCTGCGCTAGCACCAATGATTCCAATGCCATGCTTGTTAATCTCCAATTGATAACCTTCTTCACCAAGTGATTCGGCTAAGTTGACATTGGTTGTTAAGGTAATACCCTGCCCTCGCTTAACCGCTTTTTTTATGGCGACTTTGCTATAAGGTGCCAACACCTCCTTTAAATAGCTGGCATTATCACTATTGTCGGCATCCGCCATAATGCTGATAGCCGACGGAAGCTTAAAAACGCCATCCTTTTGCACCACCTTCAGCGGCTGCGGTATCACACTCACCGACTGAGCAGCCACGAAGTTAGCCAGCAATAACATACCGGCCAATAAACCTAATTTCTTATTTTTCATCATAGATATTGATATTACTGATTGTAGAGTATTCCCAATATTCAACCCACGTTGGGGCTGTTTCTACTTGTACATTTATCACCCCCTGGCTCCACCAGGGGTTATTATTATTAACGTCCTTCAGACATTACTTTATCCCAAAAACAGAATTAAACATTCCTAATTTATTAATCTTTTAACAGGAAAAACTGTGGCCGGCCATATAATCGCAACTCTTTGAGCCTGCCCGACTGTTCATTATACGAATGCCTTAAACGTACTCCTTTCACACTGGTTATTTCGCCCAAATCAACTATCACGCAGGGACGCTGGTCATTCTCGCCGGCTTTCCATTGTGTTCCAAGGTTGCCATCAATGATGTATTCAGCAAACCCTTTATCCTCAACTTCAGAACTGACATAAACCACCTTCCAGGTATCCTTTGTCAGTACGTTGCCATCCTTATCAATCACATCCAACTCACAAACACCTAGCGATTTGCCATCATTGGTTGAAAGCGCTTCCAGTGCCAGATGACGCATAGTTACCGGACTATCGAACTGAAACTCCTGCCAGCCTTGCTCATTACTCATCTCTGCCTTTAGTACCACATCACCACTCTCCAGCACAGGCTTCAGGCCGTAATCCAATGTGCTTTTCTCACGCTTGTTTTTATCGGCCCCAAGCTGGTCCAGTATTGGCTCTTTAAGACCTTTTACAGTTCTCGCACCAGTATCTTCGAAAGCGAAAATCACCAGTTCATTCTGCCCCTTCTTCAGCCATGGCCCGGGGACGTATAAGGTTTGCTGAGGGCCAATATTCCAGAACTTTCCTAAAGAACGTCCATTAATCCAGGCAGCTCCCTTGCCCCAGCTACTCAGATCTAAAAATGTATCACCAGTACTGTCGAGCGTAAACGTCGCGCGATGAAAAGCAGGTTGTCCTTTTATGTGATTATTTTGATAGTTGAAGCTGCCAACAGGCGCCTTATACAAGGGCAATGAGGTGCATTTCCACCCCAGAAGTTCGGTACCATTGATACTCACTTTTTCAGTAATACCTTTGCGATTATTCAGGATATCGGCACCATAGTTAACACGCCCCACATTTTCAACGATGATCTCCAGCTTAGCCGGAACATCTTTCACATCTATCTCCATGGAGCTTTGACGGTGACGCCTGTCGAGACTACCAACCTGCTTACCATTCAACAGCACTACGGCATAATCCCTCACATCTTTAATGGTCAGTGTACCTTTCGTCTTTTCATTAAGGATTGTTTCGTAATGTATATAGCCAAAGTCCTGCTCCATCTCCTCCATACACAGCGGCCTTTCAGCCTCAACAGTTTTTTCAAAAGCGGCGGATAAAGGTGCGGATTCAGTGAGTACCAGTTCCTCAATCTCAATGACCGGATTGGGTGCCGGCACCTCAGGCAATTGTTCATCTTTATACAGATGCTGTTGCAACATCTCCCTGAACGCCCAGTACTTCGGATACATATTACCATACTCTCCCAGTGGTGCGTCATAGTCGTAGCTGGTGGGCTGTGGCGCATAACCATAAGCCGTGTTAGCACCGTTAGTATAGTCAAAATTAGTCCCTCCATGAAACATGTAGATACTCACCGACACATTATTATTCACCATCCACTCCAGTTGCTCAGCAGGCTTTTTATAGTCGCGATACGAATGTGGTGTTCCCCATACATCGAACCAGGCCGGATAGAACTCTGCCACAAAATAAGGTCCGCCCGGATGAAAGCGATCGACTGATTTAAAGATGTCTTCGCCCACCGCGCCGTTGACCGTGCTTAAGGTGCCATCCACACGACCCGCCTCCATCTGCCCGGCGCCATCACAGGTCATCAGTGGTACATTAAACCCGGCTTTCTTAAGCATATCGCGCAGTTTACCCAGGTAAACTTTATCGGCACCGTAGGAACCATACTCATTCTCAACCTGCACCATCAGGATGGGTCCACCATTACTAAGCGTTAAATCAGACAGCTCTTCGCCCAATCGCTGGATATAGTTCTGACAGGCCTGCAGAAAACGCTCATCATTGCTACGATAAACCATGCCCTCCTCTTTGAGCAGCCACGAGGGATATCCTCCAAAATCCCACTCTGCACACACGTAGGGCCCCGGACGAAGAATCACAAATAAACCTTCCTCCTGCGCAATCTGGATGAAGCGTTTGATATCGGCTTGTCCCTCAAAATCAAATACACCAGGTTGTCGTTCGTGGTAATTCCAAAACACATAGGCCGACACCGTATTGATGCCCATGGCCTTTGCACGCTTCATACGGTCGCGCCAGTATTCTTTGGGAATGCGCGGATAGTGCATCTCCCCACAAATCAACTGAATGGGCTGCTCATCCAGATAAAAATTTCCCTCTTTTATCTCAAAGCGGCTTGTTTGAACACCAGAAGATGCACATGACTGAAGCAATGCAAATAGCAAAGAAGTGCAAAGCATCAAAAAAAACTTAGGCATGTTGTACAATTTCATGAATCGTATTATTTAATTACTTGAGGTCGACGTAATCTTTACTACCCTGCACTGATGTGGCTCCACAGTCAATTTTATCTGAGCAGATGGTTTAAAATCAAGGTTTTTATGCATCCACAAATCGCGCACCTCTACTTGTCCGTCAAAACCTAACTGGGCGAGATCGAGTGCTATTTTCCGTTTCTTATCATTATCGCGGTTAAGAAAACCAACGGCCCATGAACCATCTGCCAGTGGCTTGGCCCAGATCTCTTCAGCTCCATCTTTGTGGATGCGGGATGCCTGCTTGCCCAACTCATCCTGATTAACAGCGATAAGCTCCTGATTGGTAAGGATGCGCTTGGTATCAGCATCCATGTTGCGGATGTCGCAGGTCATCAGTAAAGGAGCCGACAAAAGGGACCACAAGCCAAACTGCGCTTCATACTCGGTTACCGTGCAGCCATTGGCACCATTTGCCGAAGAAGATGCTCCTGTTCCATTGAGGCCAACCACCAGCATATCAGGATCGTTCCAACGACCGGGTCCGGCGAACTTTTCCAGTCCCACCTGACGGTCCAAAGCTTCCATGATGCCGTTATGTCCGTTATTATACTGCCCATGCTCCCAAGTATCGCGCAAATCCCAGGTGGTGCGCCATAGCTGACCATCCACCTTTTCGCCCCATAGCCATGGTGCCCGCTGCCCCCACTCACAAATGGCAAACACCATTGGACGGCCGGTTGCTCTAACAGCTTTTATGAATTTCTCGTAGCGCTCTATGCCAGTCCATAAGTCTTCGGGCGCATGGCAATAGTCGCATTTGATGTAATCTACACCCCATTCGGCGTAGGTTTGTGCGTCCATCTCCTCATAAGCTAAACTACCCACCATGCCGGCACAGGTGTATTCGGCAATATCTGTATATATTCCAAACTTAAGCCCTTTGCTGTGGACATAATCCGCTACCACCTTCATGCCATTGGGAAATTTCTTGGGGTCAGGATACACCTTACCATCGGCATCGCGACCGCCATGCCACAAATCATCCAGAATGATGTACTCGTAACCGGCCTCCTTCAGCCCGTTCTCCACCATAGCATCGGCCAGTTCCATCACAATGCTTTCGCTGATATTACCTTCGAACAGGTTCCAGCTTATCCAGCCCATGGGAGGTGTTGGGGCTAACACATCTTGTTGTGCCTTCACCGACAACCCAAGGACACAGGTGAAGCATACTAGTAATTGGATTATTTTATATTTCATAATTCTAAAGTAAGTATAAAAAAAAATGCCCCGAAGGGCATTTTTAGTGAGTATTATTAATAACCTTCATTTTGGTCTAATAGCGGATTTTTATCCCGCGATGAGGTTGGAATCGGCATCAGCATTAAACGCTCATCCCAAACCTTCAGCGCACTTTTGTTACCAACCGGATCATAGGTCTGACCTTTCATCACCACACTGGCGGCCTGATCTCCTTTAATACCACCATTACGCTTATCATCTTCGTATAAACGAATGTCAAAATACCTTAGCCCCTCACCTGCCAATTCAATACGGCGCTCGCGACGAATAAAGTTGATGGCGTCTTCTTTTGAAAGACCCGCAGGTACATCGGGCATACCACAGCGGTCTCTTAGTTTGTTCAGTTCTGTAGTAACCGTTCCGTCATAACCGGTTGTTTGCGTATGCGCCTCGGCATAAATCAAAAGCATCTCGGCCAGGCGGATAACAGGGAAGTCGGCTCCACTCATGTAATAGGCATCACCCCATACAGAAACCACATCATCACCGCCACTCATTTTACCAAATACGAATCCACTCTGTCCGTAATTATTGATACTATGGATATACTCAAAGTATAAGTCGTCAACAAAGGTGTTAACCGATGCAAAAGGGAAAACAATGGACGCATACAAGCGACTGTCTCGGTTCAGGTACTGATCCATATATGGACGCTGTGGCAACTCATCAATAATGGTTGCTAATGCCTGGCTAAATGTCAGGTTGTCGTCCACCTCATCTGGATTGCCATCGGGACCCGCCTGGATTGTTGCGACTTCCTCTCGCAATGCCTTGTAGTTATCAATACGTGTTGGAATATCCTGCAATGCCGGTTTGGTTTGTCCGTCAGCGGCCCAATAGTCATCCACCAAATCCTGAATAGGTGCCACAGTGGCCCACGCCTGCTTGCTTGACAAATTAGGAGATAAAAACGAAGTAATACGGTTAAAATCACCATAGTCTTCAGAAGCCATGTACTCCTTAGCAATAATTACCTCTGAATTACCATCCACGTTCCACACATTGCGGTAGTTAAAAATACCGTCCAGGAATTTCTCTTCATCAATTCCTAGCGCATCAAAATCCATTAGTCTTTTGAAATACTCCCGATCTTTGAGGTTTTGATCGCTCAAATCACCTGAATAAAACAAACTGTAACCTCCATTATCGATTACGTAACGCGCCGCTTCTTCAGCTGTTGCATAATCGCCAAAGAAATAGGCTGCACGTGCTTTTAAAGCATAGGTCATAGCCCGGTTAAAATGCGCGGGTTCATTTGCTTCGGGAAGAATCTGAGCGGCATCTTCCAGTTCATCCAATATCCACTCTCTAACTTTTTCAGCCGGCTCACGTGGCAGTCCATCATCAAAGCTATTGGCAACAGAGTCCACAATGGCTACATCACCGTAGAAAAGTGTCAGATTGGTATAATGCCAGGCACGCATCACCCGTGCCTCGGCCTTTGTAATATTGCGAACATCCTCATCTACTCCATCAAACTCATCAATTTTGTCAATAAGAATATTACACACCCGGATGGATGAGAAGTTATTACCACGGTCTCCATAACTTGCCCAATCTCCATAACCAAAACTCTCAGAACCTGATACAGTATTGCTCTGAATTTTCACTCCATGACTATCCCACGAATTACGGGAATAGGCATTATCGGCGTAGCCATCAATAAACACATTATCAGAACCCGGTATCTCCGCATAAACAGCATTGAGTAACTCGGTCACCTTAGACCCGTCAATTTTGGATGGATCGAGCGATCCTTGCGGTGCCTTCTCCATGAAATCATCGGAACAACCGACCATCGTGATGAGGGACAGCATACCGAATAATATTGATTGATATATATTGCGTTTCATATGATTGATTTTTGTCTTCATTTGCATTAGAAAGTAATGAAAGCTCCGGCGGTAAAGGTTTTAAGCCCTAGTTGCGCTCCACGACTTGAGGAACGTTCGGGATCAAAATCTTTCATGCGCTTATCACCGCGGATAGTAAATAAGTTATCTCCTGAAACATAGAATCTCACCTTTTGCATACCTGCTTTCTGAGATATGTGATTTGGCAGGCTATAGCTCAGTGTGATGTTTTTCACACGGAAATAGTCGCCATTGAACAACCAGTACGATGAACGAATACTGTTATAGGTATAGCGATCGTCGGTTTCTTTAAACAGTTTTGGATAGTTGGCATTCTGATTGCTCTCGGTCCAGTAATCCAGTTGCCATTCGCGTGGCACAGCACTGTTAAAAAAAGCCTGCGATGCTTCATTATCCATATACACCTTAACACCTGTTACGCCCTGACCAATTACAGACAGCGCCCAGTTTTTGTATTTCAGATCGAGTGTTAAGCCATAGGTAAAGTCTGGCACATCCTGACCAACTACTGTTCGGTCTTTATCATCGATAACACCGTCATCGTTCTGATCCACGAACTTTACCATACCAGCCTCAGGTATTTGTGTACCGTAAGGAATCACGTTACCTGATTCGATATCCTTTGTTGAATACAAGCCATCGGCGTCGAGCATGTAGAAGCTACCAATTGATTCGCCCACCTTATAAATCCAATAATCATCCGGTGGAAGCATATCCACATTATCACCCAAATCAACCACTTCGTTCTTATTATTGGCCATGTTTACCCCAACAAAGTATGAGAAGTCGCCCAACTGTTTCTGGTGGGTCAATGCCAATTCAATACCACTATTGCGCACCTGGCCAACATTTCGTGCAGGAATGCTTGAGCTGCTGATACCTGTTTCTATTGCCACATCATTAGCACGAATAAGAATATCGTTAGTCAAACGGTTATAATAGTCAAATACGAAGCCGAACATTCCGTTATTCACCATCAGGTCAACACCTATATCTGTTGTAGTTGTTGTTTCCCAGGTCAGGTTTGGATTGGCAATACGGTCTTCATTCAGGATTGAAACCACTTTTCCTCCAAGGTAAGTTGTTCCCCCAGCAGCATAAGTTGAATAGGTATCGTATAATCCAATATTGTTGATATTACCATTTTTACCCCAGGATGCTCTCAACTTAAGGTTATCCAACCAGGTAAAATCAGACATAAATGCCTCTTCATTAACACGCCAACCGGCAGAGAATGATGGGAAGTAGCCCCAACGGCCCTCTTTTGCAAAACGCGAAGAAGCATCGGCTCTCAGGTTCGCTTCAAACAGGTACCTCTGGTTAAAATTATAGCTGATACGTCCAAAATAGGATAAGGTACTTTCCTCCTGGAAATCAAATCCAGGACTATCATCGCCTTCCACTTTATTGGTCACCAACTGATCCTCAGGATCTGTTGAACCACCCGAAATAGCATTCATATCATTACTACCAAAGTTCTTACGCCCCACTTTCAATACTTTATATGTATAGGTATCAGCATGCATACCGGCCATTACGTCAAAATTGTGTGAGTCATTAAGCGTTTTGCTGTAATTGATCCAGCCATCATAAATCAGTTTCTCCGAATAACGCCAGTTCTGGTTCATTTGGTTTACTTCAGAAGCTGTTCCGGGAATGATACCGGTTGAAGGATTCAGGAAGCTTGGTACACCATCCATTTTATTCTGGAATTCAAAGGTTCGCTCATCCCAGTAACGATAACCTAACTGGTTGGTAAATTCAAAGTCCTTAAATGGCTTAAGCGTTGCCGCTACGGTTCCCAGTAAATGACGCGTATCTCTGTTCTTGCGCCCTTTTTCTTCAAGTGTGCGCAGGGGATTATAGTTAATCTCTTCAGCTGTCGCTTCACGGCCGTTACGCACCGAACCCCATTCGCCGTTTGTATGACGGGCTACCTGGGTTGGTGGTACACGCAAGAATTCGGTTAAGGCTGCGTAGCCTTTTTCTCTATCATATTTTTTATAGATAAAATTAACATTAGAGGTCACCGTTAACCAAGGCTTTAACTCCGCTTTTGTTTTTGAAGAGAAGTTGTAACGATCTGTTGCTTCACCAGGCGTAAGCGTCTCATTTTTAAGGTAACCCAGTCCGAAATTGTACTGTACCTTATCGCTACCACCTGAAAATTGCAAACTGTGCTTTGTAAACAAGGCTTCGTCTCTTAGCACCTCATCAAACCAGTTGACATTAGGATACAGATCCGGGTTTGTGCCGTTTTTATAATTCATCACATCCTCTTCACTAAAACGCAAACCATCGGGTGTAATGCCGGAGTTAAGTTCTGAAACACGATACATATCAGCGTACTGCCATGAGTCCAATACCTTAGGCACATAAGTAGGTGTTTGCATACCAAACGAACCGTTGTAATCAACCGTTAGCTTGTCTTTCTTACCACTTTTGGTGGTTACCAACACCACGCCATAGGCTGCTTTAGCACCATAGATAGCAGCAGAGGAGGCATCTTTCAGGAAAGTCAGGTTCTCAATAGAGTTAGGATCGAGGTTACTGAAAAAGTCAGAGCTTACCTCAATACCATCAACAATATACAGTGGAGACGATGATCCAAGGTTACCACGTCCGCGAATATTGATTGAAGTACTACCAGAACGAGAGATAATGGTAACACCTGGTACGACACCCTGCAACGATTTCAGCATGTTGTCAGTAGGACGGTCTTCAAGTAATTTGTTATCAACCGCGGCCACAGCACCGGTCAGGTTCACTTTCTTTTGAGTACCATAACCCACTACCACTACTTCATTTAAGTCGGTGAATTCCTCCACCAATGTGATATCAATTGTAGTGCGGCCCGAAACATTCACTTCCTGCGGCTCAAAGCCAATATAGGAATAGGCCAGAATGGCATCGCCCGAACTAATATTGATGCTATAAACTCCATCGATTCCGGTAATGACACCGTTGGTTGGGTTCGATTTCTCGTACACGTTCACGCCTGGCAAAGGCTCACCATTTACGTCAACCACCGTACCCGTTACACTGATCTGCTGCTGTGCCACCGTTTGAACAGCAACCTCCTTGTTGGTTAAAATCACCTGGTTGTCAATAATGCGATAGGCCACATTACTCTGCCCAAAGAGTTCATCCAGCACATCCTCAATATTCTCATTTTTTGCATCAATGCTCACGGTTTGATTCACATCCATGCTTTGAGGGCTGAAAAAGAACTTGTAATTAGACTGCTCTTCCAATGCACTGATTACCTGAACAATCTTTACATTATTGAGCTTTAAATTCACCTGTTTCTCTTGCGAGTAGCCGGTTGCAGACCAAGTCTGAACGACTCCGACTAATAATAGAACAACAATTGCTTTCATAATCCGCAATGCTCGTTTATGGGTATGAAGAGCCCATACCCATGGGTTCTGGTTTTTTTTCATAAATTTGTAATGTTTGTAGGGTTCTAAAAAATAACGCTTTGAACACTCTGCATTCTAAACAGGATCGTGTGCCACCACTTTCCTGTTTTCTTTTTTTATAATTATTGATTACTACTAATCACCACCTTTCTTTTTGAAAATGAACCATCCTTCAAACGCTTCGGATGCTCAATCTTATACCTTATTGGTAAAATCAATTTGGTTATTTCCAGGACTTCTTCCAGCCGCTCGTTTTCAATTTTCGCGTATACAGGTAAAGACTCCAGTTCTTTGTCGGCGATTTCGATATCGACATTATAGAACGTCTCAAGTTCTTTCGCCGCATCCAGCAAACTTTTATTCTTTAACACCAATATGCCCTTGGTCCAGGAGAGCTGCTCCTCTGCTGTGGCCTGTGCAATATTAAAAGCATTGTCCACACTACTATAGGTATACTCTTGTCCTGGTTGGAGCACTGCCTGATGTTCGTTATTGTTTCCCAGCATCTCCACGCTTCCCTCCTCCAGAAATACGCTTGATATATCATCGTTTTCGTAGGCCTCTACGTTGAAACGGGTACCCAGCACCTTCACTTTAAAACTGTGGGTCGAAACCACAAATGGATGGTTGGCGTCTTTTGCCACTTCAAAGAAAGCTCCTCCCATGAGGTCAACAGCCCGCAATCCGTCCGCCTGTGCATATTGCAAAACAGAACCGGCCTGCAACCATCCTGATGAACCATCGGGCAAAAAGAAACGCGTGCGACTATTCTGTGGCGACTCTACAGTAATACTATTCTGAGCCATTGAAGGTGATTCCTGGTTAAAATAATAAAGTGCCGCTACCACCATCAGCGGTATTAACAGGATAGCTGCAATGCGTTGCACCCACTGCCCAATATTCCTGATGCTTCGCCTTTTAGTCTTGCGTTCGAGCTCCTGTGCTTTGTAAAATATTTTGTAGTACAATTCATCGGGTTCATTAAGGACCAGGTCATCACGACTACTCACTTCATCCCAATGATTCTCCAGCTCCTTTTTAAACGCCTGCTCATGTTCTTCGGTCTGTAAATAATTATACAGCAACTGATAATCATCTTCAGAAAGGGATACTCTGGTTCTTAATTTTTCTATGATCTGATCAAATTGTATCATATATGACTTGCTACTTTTACTCCTATTATCCTTAAGATAAATCAGGGTCCTATTAGTATTTGATTTTTTTTGAATTATTTGTCAATCCCCAACCTGTAATCAATACAACTGACACTTTAACAGACAAATATTAATATAAGGTCAGAAATAACAATAAGGCCAGTCCGCCTTGTAGCTGTTCACGTATCTGTCGGTAGGCAGCAGTTAATTGATTCTTAACCGTTTTTTCTGATAGCTGAAGGTGTGCTGCCACCTCGTTCACTGTCAGCCCCTCTTTTTTACAAAGCAGGTAAACCATTTTACGCTTCTTGGGCATCTCTTCTACAATGGCATCAACCTTTCTGGCCAGCATTGCATAATCTATTTCTTCGCTAGCTTCGGACCCGTTCTGGTCATGCTCCAGGTAGTAGGATTGTATTAGCTCATTCTCACGTTTCTGCTTTATAAAGGCTTTGCGAATTTCATTATAGGCGATGGTGAAAATGTAGCCTTTCACCGACTCGTTATGCTTAAGTTCATGGCGTTTTTGCCACAGTTTAATAAACACCTTCTGCACCACCTCCTCTGCATCGTCCTTTGAAGGCATATAATGCCCGGCAAACTCTAAAAGTTTGCGACCATATTTAAGGTACAAGCCTTCAAATGCTTTAGTTTCGTCTATTGCAAAGACCTTCACTAATTCGGTATCTGGTGTATCTGGCATCACCTGCTAGCATTTTTTTGAGCCGTTAAAATAAGTTAATAAACCAGAGAAATGCAAAACAAAAAGAAACACATTGTGCTTTCGTTTCATTTCTTAAGTACTAAAATTTATTCGATTCCTAATATTCTAATTACCCAATAATAATAATATCCTTTCTTATGTCTGTATTTGCCTAAATCTATTATCATCACTATGGGATTTCAAATATCATATTGTCATATTAGTTGATCATTATCCTTGTTGTCCAGTTTCAATATTAGTACTTTCACTTCGTAAATATTAATTAATTCAAATTGAACATCTATGAAAAAGTTATTATTACCAATGGTAGCTCTTTTAGGAATGGTAGCCTGTCAGCCCAAAGTGACTTACACCAGCTCTATCGACAATATCCAACAAAAGGTGGAAGAATTTATTCCGGTAAAATTATCAACTGATTTATCTGTTTTAACAGAAAAAGAAAAACAGATGCTTCCTATTTTATTTGAAACAGCACAAATAATGGAAGATTTATACTGGAAACAAGCCTGGGGCAACCGCGATGAATTGTTAAATAATGCTGATAATGAGTATTTGAAAAAATTTATCAAAGTCAACTATGGTCCATGGGAACGCTTAAATAATAATCAATCGTTTGTAGCTGGCATTGGAGCCAAACCTAAGGGTGCTCAGTTCTACCCAACCGACATGACCAAAGAAGAGTTTGAAACTTTTGACCATGCTAAAAAGTCGGATTTATACACCATTGTTCGACGCGCAAAAGATAACTCATTAGAAGTACTTCCTTATAGCGAAGCATATAAAACAGAATTAACTAAAGCATCGAACCTGCTTAAAAAGGCAGCTGAATTGGCCGAAGATGAAGGCCTCAAAAACTACCTGACATTACGTGCTGAGGCTTTACTAAGTAACGATTACTTAGCCAGTGATATGGCATGGATGGACATGAAAACTAATACGATTGACTTTGTAGTTGGTCCTATTGAAACCTATGAAGATGCTTTGTACGGTAGCAAAGCTGCATTTGAGTCGTTTATCCTGATTAAGGACAAAGAGTGGTCGGACAAGTTAGCTCATTTTGCCGCTTTATTGCCACAATTACAGCTATCATTGCCTGTTCCTGCTGAGTATAAAGCTGAAGTTCCAGGAACAGATAGTGACTTAGGTGCCTACGATGCTTTATATTATGCGGGTGACTGTAATGCCGGTAGTAAAACCATCGCCATTAACTTACCTAACGACCCACAGGTCCATATTGAAAAAGGCAGCCGTAAACTACAGTTAAAAAACTCAATGCGTGCTAAGTTTGACAATATCCTGATTCCTATCAGCCAGGTAGTGATTGCTCCTGAGCAACAAAAACATGTTAAGTTTGATGCTTTCTTCGAAAATACCATGTTTCACGAAGTAGCTCATGGTCTTGGTATTAAAATCACCTTAGATGGTAACCAGAGCGTTCGTGAAGCAATGAAAGAAACCGCATCCTCTATCGAAGAAGCCAAAGCAGACATCCTTGGCTTGTATATGGTGAAACAATTGGCTGAGATGGGCGAGTTACCAAACAAAGACCTGATGGACAACTATGTTACATTTATGGCTGGTATATTCCGTTCAGTTCGTTTTGGTGCGGCCAGTGCACATGGTAAAGCGAATATGATGCGTTTTAACTATTTCCAGGAGCAAGAGGCATTTACATATAACAAAGAAACTGGTTATTACACTATTGACTTTGATAAGATGACAGAGGCGATGAATAAGCTATCAGCAGAAATCCTTATTATGCAAGGCGATGGCAACTATGATAAAGCGCAAAAAATGTTAGCGGAGATGGGTACTATTCGCCCTGCCTTGCAAGCCGATCTTGACCGAATTGCCAAAGCAGGTATTCCTCGCGACATTGTGTTCGAACAAGGCCCTGAAGTTATTGGTTTGTAAGAAATTACTATTCTAAATAAATACCAAAAGGCGATTGCTCCCCTAAGCAATCGCCTTTATTTATAATCCCAACACTCTCCTAGCCCTCTCCTGTTTCCTTTTATAGTTAATCCCAAAATTGTCATTAGACGTTGTCATAATGCCAATTCGATGAAGAATATCTAAACATTCCAGCAAAGCCGAAATGTAAGATTATCTATATCGGGATTCCCTCGATACGGCTTTCGCCTGTTGCCATTATCAAATTTTTAAAATTCCTAATGACAAATCTCGGTTAATCATTTATCCAACGGTTCAATTTGTGCCAACCGCCGGCATTGTAAACTTCACTAAAGCCACTCTCTAATAATATTCCTTTTGCAGAGGCACTTCGCATGCCCGATGCACAACAAACCACTAGCGGTGCGTTCAGCTTTTTTAGTTTTTTAATGGCCGTTGGATTCAAACGATCCAATGGAATATTAACCGAACCATCAACGTTTCCGTATTTAAATTCCTCAGGCGTACGCACATCTACAATTCGGGCGCCCCGCTCCATAGCATCCAACACTGCCTCTTTTCTCTTACCAAATATAAAATCAAATAGTCCCATACTTTTATGATGATTTAATCTCCGTTTTTGTCATTAAAATAAGTGGATAAATAATTACATCTGAGCCATCATGGCTGCAATACCTCCACCATTTTTCACATTGGTAAAACCGCGCTGTTGCAACACTTGCATCGCATAGGCCGAGCGCGCTCCAGATGCGCAATACACAATAATTTCCCTGTCTGTATTATTACCTAAATCAGCCTTACCAGCCATAATATCATCCAATGGAATATTCACAGCATCAGGAAAGGCACCGCTCATAAACTCACCAGGCGTACGAACATCGACAATTAATCGAGCCATCTCATCCTGGGTTACGTTCTGGTTACTTTCCACCTCCTGAGCAACCTCTTTCTCACCGAGACTTTTGGCTTCAATTGGCAATTGTATGACGTCAATATTCTTAAAACCTACTGACATAGCCTGACGCTGCAATGAGGTATGACCTCCTGAAATGTTATACACCTCATCAAAGCCTGCACCTTTTAGCGTGCGTAAAGCCTGGTGTCCTTTTTTACCGGTTTCATCATAAACAATTACTGGCACACCTTTAGGAATAGCCTCCAGATGCTGTGGCAACATCTCTAATGGCAAGTGATGCGCTCCTTTTAAATTACTCTTTTGATATGCAAAAACATCACGCACATCCAGCACCACCAAACGTTTGCCAACAACAAACTCATCTAATTCAGATGCCAATAAACTTGGGCTAAAGCCCGATAGCTTGTTTTCAGCGGCGTAAGCGGCCATGTTCATGGCATCATTCGCCGTTCCGATTGGAGGTGAGTAGGCAAAGTCCATATCAGCAATCTCTTCTACCTTAATTTTAGCAGCCGCTGCTGTTGCCAACACGTCTAATCGCTTATCTGCACCTTTATAACCAGCCGTTTGTCCGCCGAGGACCACACCTGTCTGACGATCGTAAACTACCATCACACTCACGGTTTCAGCACCCGGATAATAGGATGTATGGTGTTCTTTATGCACCACTACCGCGTCGGCATCAATACCAGCTGCTTTAGCTTGCTTTAGCGACATACCTGTGATACCAGCCACAGCTTCAAATACACGCACTACTGAAGTACCAATCGATCCTTTGTAAGCATGCTTACCACCCAAAGCATTTTCTGCAGCAATTCGTCCTTGTCGGTTAGCCGGACCAGCTAAAGGAATACGTACTTTTTTATTACTCACACGGTGCTCAATCTCAACCATATCAC
Organism: Carboxylicivirga litoralis; assembly: GCF_025499605.1. Lineage (GTDB taxonomy): Bacteria > Bacteroidota > Bacteroidia > Bacteroidales > Marinilabiliaceae > Carboxylicivirga > Carboxylicivirga litoralis. Next base: position 481,945 of record NZ_JAFMVC010000001.1, read on the forward strand.
CGGCTGCAAAGATATCTTTATCGGATGTTTGCAGGTACTCATCCACCAACAAACCTCCTGCTTCACCTATCTCAAGGCCGGCATCTATAGCCAGTTGCAAAGTTGGGCGTACACCAATAGATAGCAACACCATATCGGCATCCAATTTCTCACCAGTATCAAGCTCTACAGAGTTATCATTAATTTTAACCACTCCTTTCTCTGTGTGTACACCAACACCGTATGAATGCAACTCTCGGGTAATGAAACCTGCTGTTTCGGCATCCATCAACGACATCACGTGTGGCATTTTTTCCACCACATGTACTTTCAAACCTCTTTTAACAAGAGCTTCCACCATCTCTAACCCAATAAAACCGCCACCAACTACTACAGCTGTCTTTGGTTCATTATTATTCAGATGATTATCAATCTTGTCCATATCATCCAAAGTCCATAAGCTAAATACATGGTCGTTATCTGCTCCTGGCAAATCGGGTTGAATTGGGCGACCCCCCTGGGCCAAAATCAGTTTAGTATATTCGTATTGTTTTTTACTTCCATCTCGAGTATCCAGTGCATTAACAGTGTGCCCTTCCTTATCGATAGAAGCTACTACGGTATTAACATGCACATCTACATTGTATTGCTCCTTAAAACTTTCAGGGCTTTGCAATATTAAGCTCGAACGATTCTTAATATCTCCTGCGATATAATAAGGTAATCCACAGTTGGCAAATGAAACATCAGGCCCAGCCTCCAGCATGGTTATTTGTGCATCTGGTGAAATACGTCGTGCTTTTGCTGCTGCTGTAGCTCCTGCAGCAACCCCTCCGATAATGACAATCTTTTCCATATTGATTATATTTTTTGTTTGTTTTTTCTCCTTAACGAATAATTCGGAGGCAAAACTAATGCCACAAAAAAGACTGTTTTGTGCCTATTGTCACATAAGAGAATTTTAGTGAGGAGTCTGAAAATATTGAGAAAAGAAATCCGATTAGTGTAACGTTTTACACCTTGTAAAAGAAGAAGATAAATAAATATTGTAATACTGACAGTTCTATCAATTAGGCGAATCAGCGATTCAACAAATAAACATTTCAGCTATAAACCTACAACCCAATCAACTCAATTTTATTTCGAGATAAACGAATCTTGCCCAATTTTTCAAGCTGCTTAAGAAGACGTGAAATAACCTCACGGGAGGTGTGCAGGTCATCAGCTATTTCCTGGTGAGTACCAAGTAGGGTGTTTGTATTTCGTTCCTCAGATAATTGTATCAAATAGTCGACTAAACGCTCATCCATCTTTTTAAAGGCGATACTGTCAACAGTATTCAGCAGTTCTTCAAATCGCAAACGGTAGGATTGCATAATAAAACTGCGCCAACCTTTATATTTCTTCATCCAGTCTTCCATACAGCGGATGGGCACCATAATGGCTGTAACCTTCTCAATAACGGTTGCCCGCACTTCGCTTCTGGCCTGTTCCATGCAACACGATAAAGTAGAGGCGCAGGTATCTCCTCCATTTAAATAATAAAGTAGTATTTCGTTACCGGCACTGTCCTCTCGAACCACTTTAATCACACCTTCAATCAAAAGGGGCATGGCCACCACATCATCGCCAATCTCAATGAAATTATTGCCGGCTTTCAGGGTTTTAGTCGTGCAATACCGCTCCATCTCTACCAAAAGTGATGGTTCTATTAATATTGGAAATTTCTGCTTAATAATTTCTTTTATATCCATTGCCCAGTTTTTACACGAAGATAATTCTAAAAATTATATGACATCCTGAAACTGAAATAATGACCTTCTTTCGTATAGGAATAATAAGGTTGCATCATAATCATTTCAAGCACATCCATCCACATGCCAACTGTCTGGCTATGGTGCCAGGTATCTGAACTTTCACCACTAAGCCAAACACGGCCTACATCGAAACCGCTCAACACACCAATATCCATTGGCAGATAGCGGTTATCCCAATCGATAAGTTGCAAACGTAAATCCAGGTTCTCAAAAAACACCTGCTCGCCACGAAAACGATTATTTCGGAAACCTCTTAAATTGGTGCGGTTACCCAAATTTGGATATTGATAAAACTGAGCATCTCCACTAATAGATTGGTAACCTATATTATTGGCCAACACCAGTTGCGGATGATTGGCTATGGTTAAATAAGCCTGCATATTGGTTCCAAATGTCCATAATACATTCGTATTGGTCACATCGTCCTGATAACTTAATGACGCATTAAAACGAATACCATTGGTAGGTTTCAACTCCCGATCGACATAATTGATGCTGTAATCAATTTTAGCTCCAACAAAACTATGCCTTTCTAATTCAGCTTCGGTAAAACCGAGTATCGGGTCTTGCCCCACTCGACCATCAGTATCTTCAATACGGACCGACTCAAAGGTAGGCCCAAACTTAAAATTGATATACGAATTACGACTCTGGAAACTAATCAATGGCTCTATTCGATAGGCACGTTTACGCACCCAATTGTATTGCTTTTTAAGGTCATAATTAACCGACTCATTACCATAGCCAAAGAAGTTTTCTATACTCGGATAGTCGATATGAAGCGAAGGGTGAAAATCCACATTCTTCACCAAGTCAGGGAAATGACCTTCGTACATCACCATGAAGGCATCCTGGCTTCCGGGAGCCACCAGAGCCGCCACCATCTGTTTGGATTTGTATGGTTCGTTACGCCAACCATGACGGGTCCATGAGTGTGTTAAGCCTAACCAAATTCCATCATCTAAAGTATAACCTCCACGTAAAAATGGCAGATTGGTGTTGTATTTAAAGCCATAGCGATCGTACTCATTCACATCAACATCATCAGATGTTTTGTCTTTAATATTCCTACCTACTAATTCAATCCCTTCAATGGTATCGTATGCATAAATTGCCTTGGCATCAGACGTATTGATGATTTTATCATCGTCTTCACCACCAATGATTCGAATTTTGATTGCCTTGTTATCGGCTCCAGAAACAATAAACTTATCATCACCACGCAAACCATATAAGCGTACTTCTTTTGTTTCATCAGGGGTAAACATACGTGAATACTTTAGTAAATCACCCTTTGATTTGCGCTCAACAAAGTATTTCACTTCTACTTTCCCATCTTCAAAACGCTTAATTTCAAACCGGTCATCATCATCTGTAGCAGACACCTCCACTTCGGCACTTAAAAAATCGTATAATTTGCGACTGATTTTAAGCATATTACCCCGACGTTCCTTCAATAAGGCAATCACTTCTTTATTTTGTTCTCTCACCTCCGGAGGCAAACCCCAAAGTGCCGAATCAATAACTTCATCCGTCATATTGGCTTGCAGCTGTTTGGTGATGCGCTCCCACTCACTCCACTCTAAATCATTAAGGAAGTAACGGTCGAAATAGCGCGCATTAAATGACAAATATTTGACATCGCGCACATCACCTTTCATGGTTTTAAACTTCTTCAAAAGAAAAGTAGACACATACACCGGAATCACACCTTCGAACTTATAAAATACCTGGTCACGATCGCGCGGAATTGGTCGGTAAATGGTCCGCTCCTCTTCCTCAAAACTGGCCCATCGCCACTGGTCATCATGCCTGTCCCAATCGTGAATAAACAAGTCGAACAATCGCGACTTTAATACCCATTCCTGGTCGACAAAGTGTGTTTTCTTCTCGCGCAGATTCTCCAATAAATCCGTGTAACCAATAATATTTTCTGAATTTCCAAAATAGTCAGCATCGCTCCAATCGCCCGATGGACGTTGTTCTAATAAATACACTTCCTCGGGAAAAAAAGCATTGTAACTACCCAATCCACGCTGGTGCTTTAAGTACACCAGCTCAGGCTGCGTCGAATACACACCAGCCGCTTCTGATAAGGAAGGAATCATCAAAGCTCCATAAGGGTGACTGGCCGAATTCTGATCCTTCATAATATTTAAGGCTTTCAAATCGGCAAACTTAGCATCAACCAACCTGGTATAATCCTTATTAATTGATCGTAAAATATACTGCTGACCATTCGCCTTTTCCATCCGTAATGAATTGGACGACATACCGCCACCTTTTTTGATAGGTGTTAATCCGCCATGTTTTGTTTCTAAAGCAATCAGTGGCATTTTCACATTGGTGGCCCACATACTCCGATACTGCTCACCCAAGAAAAACTTCATGGTTTTACTGCCTTCAAACACGGTATTGGCGGCTACTATCGTGTCTTTTCTTGTTAGTGCCGGATAAACTTGCTCTGTTTTTCTGCTGCCAGCACGTGGCGTCCGCATTTGCTTACGATATTCCAAAACAGGTTCTACATCAAAATCACTAACGGTATAATATTCAATCCAGGCTTCAGAGTTTTTATAGAAATCAATTTTGACATAACCACGTTCTTCACGCGTAAAATCAGCTTCACCTCCGGCAGCGGCGTACGTTACCTTACTACCCGAACCGCTGATTACCTGCTTTATTTCATCCTCATCAAAGTATTGCAGGTTATGCTCGTGCCCCGATGCAAAAGTGACATTCACATCCCATTTTTCAGCCACATCAAATAAACCTTCAACCAAATCCTGATACAAATGATTACTCAAATCCTGCACCGAACCTGTTGTTTGTCGGAATATGGGATAAACCGAACCTATGACAGGCAGTGGAATCCACATACTATTGTTTAGCTCATGCAAAGGGAAAACGTGATGCTTAAATGCAAAATAACCGCCATGTGTTCCATTACTCATTAGCGGATGATGCATAAAAACGATTATCTCATCATTTTTATAATTCATGAATATCTCCTCCATTCGCACCAACAAATCTCCACGTGTTTTAATATCGCATCCTCTGTTCATCTTCTTCTCCACCTCCCAGTCTTGCAACCACCATTGAGAATCAACAAATACGTACACCAGGTCTTTATCAACCTTCACCACTTTGGGGTCGCCACAACCATCGCCCGGATAAAAGCGCACTTTCTTATCCACTAAACTATCTCCAAAAGCCTCAACAAATTTCTCCTGACGCTTAATGCGTTTTAACCCACCTTTCTTCCCTTTTTTCCAATCGTGATTACCGGCAATAAAATATGTGTTTCCACTGGCTGTTTTAGCCAATTTCAGCTGAGCAAAAAGAATTTGTTCACTCTGCACCCTCTCTTCTCGCTTTTTCGACGGTAATCCTAATGGATAAATATTATCACCCAAAAACACTAAATCACTTGGTGCTTCTAATGTCGCCAAATGCCTTTGAACAGCCGTCAAAACAAAGTTTTGTCCACTCACTTTATCATCGAGTTGTCCGGCATCACCAATTAAAAAAACTGTACGAATTGGCTTGGCAATATTCTTATTCTCGTAACGCCTCCAATCTTTTTCGTCCGCACTATAATAGGGAGCTTTAGCTGTAGAGCATCCCATCAATAAGACACAAAAAGCATATGTCAGATACTTTTTCATTATTTGAGTTCATTAAACTTTAGCAAACGCCCTTTACGCCCTTTCCCTTCAGATGCGATAAACAGGTTATTATCTGCATCAAAGCAAATCCCTTCAGGTTGAGGCAATGCGCTTATATCTAAAAAAACAAGATATTCGATTTGTTGTTGCTGATTGACCACCACCAACAAACTTCCTCGTGCCGATAAGATGTAATAATGACGGCTAACGGGATGAATAGCAATACCAGATGGTGAGAAGCGCTTTAGGCGCCACTTTTGTTGACTTTCGAGTTGAAGTTTCTCGCCTAAATCTTCAAGGTCATCAATATCTATTTCTACAACCGGTTCCTCTTTCAGCTTTTCTTTATCCAGGGAATATTGGTAAACAGCCTTTTTCCTTCTTTTCTCATCCAGAGGTAAGCCTTTGCAGGCTATCAGCAGGCAATGCGTATGCGCATCATAACAAAGTCCCTCTGCATCGTTCTTCGATTTCAGAGTTGTTTCAATCTCCTTTGTTTTACCCTTTGAGCGATTATATCGAAAGAGTTTCCCATTGCTTTTCAAAACGTAGATGTGCTTACCTACTTGAGCGATGCCTTCGTAATCTCCGTTCTTATGAAATTCGTAGAGTTTTTGTCCACTATCGGTTCGTTCTTCTACCTGGTAAATATGTCCCTTTTCATCGTTGATGGCAATAATTGTGTTTTGAGCCAGGGCATAATCGAGCCCTGAAATTTCCTGGAGATCACTATTTAATTCCCATCTATTTGCCGGATGGGCATAATCATAAGAAATGCTTGTTGCCTCCGCAATTTCAACCACCTGGCTTCCAATACCAGTGCACGAACACATCAATAATAACAAAGCCAATAATCGACTTCCGGTCTTTAACATCTTCACTATTTCATCTTCTTTCATCAAAGAAAGATAAGAAATCATTTAAAAACTATAAATCATTCCTGAAGCCGCAAAAACGACGTGTGAAGTAAAATGCTTAACACTCTATAGCAAACCAACCAAAAAAACACCAATGCTGATAAAAAAAGCGATTAAGAACACATTGTATGACCATTGTAACAATTGATACTTACAAAGCGTGTAATGATTGAGCATAAAACTGGCTCGCACCTGGTTGCCAATTTGCAAATCCTGATTACGGACCACCGCATCCATTGAGCTTTCATATTCTTCAAGGCTTACACGTTTCATCATCATAAAACTGTTGTGCTTAAAATCGGGATACTTTTCCTTCATCTCGCGGTGATACTTGAACAAGCGATGAATATAGGCACCAATTGGACTGGCTGTTAATAAAGACAATACAAGCGAAACACCGCTGCCAATTAACAATACGATTCCAATTTTATTGCCATTATTGATGTACAAATCCATTTTTTGACTAAACACAATGAGTAATGAAATGATGGCCGTATTGATGCGAACCATTATCATCGCTTTTCTATCCGCCATGGTCATACGATTGATGAGCATGCGAAAATGATTTCGATAAAACGTTTGAAGAGCTTTTCGTGGCTCTTGTTTCGTATCATATGTCTTCCGTTTCTTTTTATTCTTCTTTTTTTGGTCTTCAACTACACCTACTTCTTTATCCTTAACCACAACATCGTTATACAATTCATATTCGATGGCATCTTGGGTAAAATCGTTATTCATATTATATATCTATATATTTAGATACAAATATATAAAATAATCCATCATCCAAACAAATATCACTTCTCTGCCATCGATATATCAATAAAAACTTACCTAAATTTGCACTTAAATAATAAAGCCTAACAAATTCCAAAAATGCAGATTCCTCAACAATACAGCTTCATCGTTCAACTGGGCAAAGCCCTTCACACTTACGGTGTTCCATCTTACAAATCACAAATTTACCTGACAGAAATTGCTGAGAAAAAAGGTATTAAAGGTAGTTTTATGGATACACCTACCTGGATTAATTACGTGTTTTACGAAGAAGATGAAAATACATACAACCATGTTGAATGCGTTCCGCCGGGAGAATTAAATTTAGGTGCTCTTTCCGAAGTGGTTGAAATTACTAACAATGTCATCTCAAACGAGTTGACAACAATGGAAGCCAAAGAGAAAATAAAAGAGCTCGACCAGGCAAAGTTTGGTTATAGCAGAATCATCGAACTCCTATCATTTATGGTTTCAGCCGGTTCTTTCTGCGTGATTTTAAACACCAACTGGCTATCTGTATTAGTGGCTACTCTGCTGGGCGCTATCATATATGGGGTCACTGCCTTGTCGAAAAATTCGGGCTACATCAGAAGTACGTTAGAATCGTTGGTGGCCTTTTTAGCAACGGTCATCACAGGGCTTTTATCGATCCTGTTGCCCGACATCAATATTTCAATGACCATACTGGCTTCCATTATCGTTTTTATTCCCGGCTTATCGTTAACAACAGCTCTGGAAGAGATTACCTCGCGTAGTCTGGTATCGGGAACAGCCAAACTGTTCGATGCATTGGTATCGTTATTTAAACAGTTTTTTGGTGTGGTGCTTGGCTTGGCGCTTCTACCCCTGTTCATCGAATTACAACCACACGTCGTGAATGACGATATCCCGTCGTGGGTTGACTTACTGGCCATTCCTCTTCTATCCATTAGTCTGATGCCGGTTTTTAAAGTACGCCCCAAAGATATTCCGCTTGGTGTAGTAACGGGTTTTATCTGCTTTTACACCACCCTGCTACTCGACTTTACGGGCATTCTGGTTAGTATTTTTTGCGGCACCATCGTTGCGGTCAGCATCAGCAAATTATTTGCCCACTTGACTAAAGCGCCTCGTTTGGTGTATCTTATACCCGGCCTCATCATGCTGGTACCCGGTAGTAAAGCGTTTATCGGTTTGAGCACTCTGTTTTTAAACACACAAGTGAGCAATAGTGGAATGGGCGAACAAGTAATCTATATTTTCATGGGCATCATCGGCGGGCTTATTTTCTCCGGAACCTTTATGGATAAACGCCTTGGCGAGAAAGCAAATAGTGAAAATGCCATATTTAAAAGGTAAGGATTGAACGTTAAGAATTGTGAAACTGTACATGAATAAAAGCTGCGGAATAGATTCTTCGTTTTAAGTTTCGTACATTTGCGGCCTATTTAAAATAGGATAAGAAACCAATCGACCCGCAAGTTATAACACTCTGTTATCAAAAGGATAGCAGCATTAAGATTTTTTTGAAAAACGCGTTAGCATGAAGTTATTAGTAAAAACCTTTCATGGTTTAGAAGATGTATTGGCTGAAGAATTAAAGGAATTAGGAGCCAAGGATGTAACACCAATCAAACGAGCTGTCACATGTACCGGCGATAAAGAGGTTCTTTATAAAGCCAATCTGCACCTGAGAACTGCGCTTCGCGTTCTGGTTCCTGTTTTAACTTTTAAAGCCAAAACCGAAGACGAACTTTATAAAAACATCTATAAATTCGATTGGTCGGCCTACATTACTGAAAAAAACACCTTTGCGATAGATGCCGTCGCTTTTTCAGACTATTTCAAACACACAAAATACCTGGCCTTAAAATCAAAAGATGCCATTGTTGACCAATTCAGAGATAAAAATGGCCAGCGCCCATCGATAAATGTTGAAAAGCCTGACTTGCAAATCAACATTCACGTTTCAAACGACCAATTTACGGTTTCTCTGGATAGCTCGGTTGAATCGTTACACCGAAGAGGCTATCGTAGCCCACACCACAAAGCGCCATTAAATGAAGTATTGGCAGCGGGTATGCTAAAAATTGCCAAATGGCACAAAGACATTCCTTTGATTGACCCTATGTGTGGTACCGGAACCATTTTGATGGAAGCCGCCATGATGGCTTGCGATATGCCGGCTAACTTCAAGCGCAAACACTTTGGATTTATGTCGTGGGCCGACTTTGATAAAGCATTATGGGAAAAGATTTATACCGAGGCTGAAAATAAAATCCGCTATCCAAAAGTAAATATTGTTGGTGGCGATAATAATCCTCAAGCTATCGACATGGCGAAGACTTCTTCCCTGGATTTTCGATTGAATCGTCAAATCAGAATTATCCGCTCCAATATGGAAGACCATATGCCACCGGCACCGCGAGGCATGATGATTACCAACCCACCTTATGGTGAGCGTTTAACGAAGGACAACATCAACGAATTCTATAAAAAGATAGGTACTCACCTTAAAAAGAATTATACCGACTGGCAAGCCTGGATTATCACTTCAAACATGGATGCACTGAAGCATGTTGGTTTGCGTCCCGACTCAAAATACAAGCTTTACAATGGCTCATTAGAGTGCCGATTTGTGGCTTACGATATGTTTGAAGGCGAAATGAAGGAATTTAAAAAGAAGGTCAATCGAACAAGAAGACGAATCGATAGTTAATATATTGAAAATTCGTTGAATGGCTTATTTGATGATTTGATTTTTAAATCTGTCTGCTAGTTTTTTTTGGCTAATAGCTATCAGCTAAAAGCTGGCGGCCAAAAGATAAAAGACATGCAAAACAGAATTACAGAACTCTTCAATATTCAATACCCCATTATTCAGGGCGGAATGGTATGGTGCAGCGGCTGGCGACTGGCCTCGGCTGTGAGTAACAACGGCGGACTTGGCCTCCTGGGTGCAGGCTCAATGTATCCCGAGGTTTTTCGTGAACACATCCAAAAGATGAAAAATGCGACCGATAAACCCTGGGGCGTTAATGTGCCACTTTTGTACCCCAACATTGATGAGTTGATGCAAATCATCGTGGAAGAAGGTGTGAAAATCGTCTTTACGTCTGCTGGCAATCCGACTAAGTGGACGGGATTTTTAAAGGAAAAAGGCATCACTGTTGTTCATGTGATTGCCAATGGCCGTTTTGCTAAAAAATGCGAGGAGGCAGGTGTGGATGCAATTGTTGCCGAAGGCTTTGAAGCCGGGGGACACAACGGACGCGAAGAAACAACAACACTTACTTTGATCCCTTCCATTAGGCAGCAAACCAACTTACCATTAATTGCTGCAGGTGGCATTGGCACTGGCAAAGGCATATTTGCAGCATTGGCCTTAGGTGCCGATGGTGTTCAAATTGGTTCTCGATTTGCCATCACCGAGGAGTCATCTGCACATGCTGCATTTAAGCAGTTGGTGGTTGAAACCGGCGAAGGCGGCACCTTGTTATCGCTTAAAAAGCTGGCGCCGGTGCGTTTAATGAAGAATGCGTTTTTTGAACAGGTTCATCAAGCTGAGAAAGCAGGTGCTTCAACATTGGAGTTACAACAGCTACTTGGTAAAGGACGAGCCAAAAAAGGTATTTTCGAAGGTGATTTGACCGAAGGTGAACTTGAAATAGGACAGGTAGCCTCTTTAATCAATGACATTAAACCTGTTGCCGAAGTTTTTAACGACCTGTTAAGTGAATACCGTAGTGTAAAAGAAGAGGCAAGCTCCAATCAACGATTTGATTTCTGATGATAAATATTGAAAAAAGAACCTTATCCAACGGGCTACGTGTTGTAGTTCACGTTGATAAAAGCACACCCTTAGCGGCTGTCAATTTACTATATAATGTGGGCTCAAAAAACGAGCAAGCCGACAAAACCGGCTTTGCTCACCTGTTTGAGCATTTAATGTTTGGGGGCAGCAAAAACATCCCCTCTTACGATACACCTTTGCAAATGGTGGGTGGCGATAACAACGCCTGGACAAGCTGTGACATCACCAACTACTACCTGACCTTGCCGGCAGCCAACCTCGAAACAGGTTTCTGGCTGGAGTCAGACCGTATGCTGGAGCTCGATTTTTCGGAAAAAAGCCTTGAAGTACAGCGAAAGGTGGTGATTGAGGAATTCAAGCAACGCTACCTCAACCAACCCTATGGCGATATACCGTTGCTGCTAAGCCCACTGGCGTATAAGGTTCATCCTTATCAGTGGCCAACCATTGGCAAGGATATTTCACACATTGAGAATGCCACGCTGGATGATGTCAAATCATTCTTTTACAGTCACTATGCGCCCAACAATGCGGTACTGTGTGTTTCGGGTAATGTAAAGCCCGATAAAGTATTTCAACTGGCTGAGAAATGGTTTGGTGACATCCCTTACCGTGAACTGGACGCAAAAGAAATTCCACTGGAGCCCAAACAGTTGGAAGAACGTCAGCTGGAAGTTGAACGTAAAGTGCCTGCCGATATGATTTATAAAGTATTTCATATTGGCCAACGCACCGATGATGATTTTTACACCGTTGATTTGCTCTCCGATGTGCTTTCCAACGGACCATCGGCCCGCATGAACCAATCACTTGTTAAAGAACAACAATTATTTAGCGAGGTGAATGCCTATATTTCAGGCGACCATCATCCTGGATTATTCACTGTAACTGGCCGTTTATTACCCGGCACCACAATGGAAAAAGCGGAGGAAGCCATACAGGTTGAACTGGATAAAATCAGTTCGGATATGGTGAGCGACTATGAGTTACAGAAAGTTAAAAATAAGATTGAGTCATCCTTAGTCTTCTCAGAAATCAGCTTTTTAAACAAAGCCATGAACCTGGCATCGTTTGAATTATTGAGCCAGGCCGAAGATATTAATGACGAAGTTAATAAGTACCGGGCCGTCACAGCACAAGGCCTGCTCGACTGTGCTCAAAAGACATTCAGACCAACAAACAGTTCCACATTGTATTATCGCTCAAGCCAATAAATATGCAGATCAACCGACACGAAGCTCCTGAATTTAAAAACATTGACGCCTTTGAGCTATTGCCCATTGAGACCTTTGAACTGAACAATGGGATTAAAGTACATTTGATGCAAGCCGGTTCACAAGAAGTGGCCAAGCTGGATTTCCTGTTTCCGGCAGGTTCAGTGCAAGCCAATAAACCACTGTTGGCATCCATCACAAATAAAGCCTTGTCGGAAGGCACAACAAATAAAACGGGAGCTGAGATATCAGAGAAAATAGATTTCTACGGCGCCTTCATCGGCCAACAAGCATCCTTTCATCATTCCATTGTTACCCTTGTTTCGCTAACGCATTTTTTGCCACAAACATTAGCGATACTCGAAGACATGGTTAAAAATCCGGTATTTGAGCAGAAGGAAATCGATACGCTTATTAACAAGCGAAAGCAAGAATATCTGATTGAAAGCGACAAAGTAAAAACGCTGGCCACACGTGCTTTCACGCAAAACCTGTATGGCAAAGAGCATCCGTATGGTAATTACGTCACCATGGATGACTTTGAGAATTTAACTCGAGAAGATGTCATCCGTTTTCATCAAAAAGCCTATATACCTGAAGGAACACATATTATAATCTCAGGTCAGCCGGGCGAAAACATTAAAGCATTGCTTAACCAGCACTTTGGCGAGCAATGGTCTGATGCGTCTGTTCTGAGTGATTCTAAACCAAATGAAAACCTGGTACAGGAAAAAAGCATTTTTGTTGAAAAAGCTGATGCACTGCAGTCTTCCATCAAAATAGGTATTCCCCTGTTTACCAAAGATCATCCCGATTTTCATGGCATGCAAATCCTCAACACGGTGCTGGGTGGCTATTTTGGTTCGCGCCTGATGACCAACATCCGTGAAGAAAAAGGCCTAACCTATGGCATTTCGTCCTTTATAATGACCTATAAATATGCCGGATTCCTGGTTATCAGCTCCGATGTTAAAGCCGAGAACAGAGACCTGGCTGTTAAAGAAATTATGAACGAGATACGCCAGCTGCGCGACGAGTTAATTGGCGATGAAGAGTTGGAGTTAGTACGCAATTTCTTATTGGGCGATATGATTCGCAACTTCGATGGTCCTTTTGCCACGGCTGATAACTATCGCGGTTTGATTGACCTTAACCTACCAACAACCTACTTCAATCAGTTTTTTGATGTTCTGAAAAACATTACCGCTAAGGAGCTTCAAGCACTGGCACAAAAATACTTTAAGGAAGAAAATATCATTAAAGTAATAGCTGGCAAATGATGTTTGATATCCATTTAAGCTGGCAAAAAATATTATAACGTCTCTAAACAAAAATAACACAGAGACACTGAGTCGCAGAGTTTTGTTTTAATAAACCTTCAAATACGCTGCTCCTTTGTGTCTCTGTGTTTATTATTTTACATCATTTCATTCGTCCAAAGATGGTTATGTCCTTTGCTTCAATGAAAGGAAATAAGTATTTTAGTTCGCTTTAACGACTACGTGCATGACTAAATTGGATTGGGAAGAAGAAGATAAATTAATTCGTGAGCAATTCAGCAAGCTCATGGAAGCTTGTCCGCGTTGCCAGACACCAGAGAATACCAAACTGGTAACCAAAGCTTTTGAGTTAGCTCATGAGGCACATAAAGGTATGCGCCGAAAATCGGGCGAACCTTACATTCTGCACCCCATTGAGGTAGCACGTATTGCTGCCGAAGAAATAGGGCTCGGCACCAAAGGTGTTATCGCGGCCTTATTGCACGATGTAGTTGAAGATACCGATTACACGGTTGAAGATCTTCAAAATATTTTTGGTGAGAAAATAGCCTCCATTGTGGCTGGCCTCACCAAGCTGGAAGGTGTTTTTGATCAAAGCACATCCATACAGGCCGAAAACTTCCGCAAGTTATTATTAACCATGGTAGAAGATGTGCGCGTTATATTGATTAAGCTGGCCGACCGGCTACATAACATGCGCACCCTCAACTCAATGCCTGAACACAAGCGCTTGAAGATTGCGGGCGAAACATTATACTTTTATGCTCCGCTGGCTCACCGCTTAGGCTTGTATGCCATTAAATCGGAGCTGGAAGATTTAAGTCTGAAGTATGAATTACCCCAGGTCTTCAATAACCTTAGTCAGAAAGTTAAGGACAGTGAAGAACAACATGTTGAATTTATCAATCATTTTAAAGAACCGATTGAAAAACGTCTTTTAGCCGAAGGCTATGAATTTGATGTGGTGGGACGTCATAAATCCATCTATTCCATCTGGAGTAAGATGCAAAAGAAAGATTTACCTTTTGAGGAAGTGTATGATGTGCTGGCTATCCGCGTCGTTTTTACGCCTAAAAGCCATTTACCGGAAAAAACACAATGCTGGGCCATCTATTCCATGATTACCGACATCTATAAGCCCAAACCAGACCGCTTGCGCGACTGGGTGTCGACACCAAAAGCGAATGGATATGAAGCTTTACACAGCACGGTAATGGGACCCGATGGCAAATGGGTGGAAATTCAGATTCGCACCAAACGAATGGATGAGATTGCCGAACGTGGCTTTGCAGCACACTGGAAATACAAAGGGCAGAAAGAAAAAGAATCAGAACTGGACAAATGGCTGGAGATGATTAAAGAGCTACTTGATAATCCAGATGCTGATTCTTTAGAGTTTTTAGACGATTTCAAACTCAACCTGTTTGCTTCTGAAATCATGATATTTACCCCTAAAGGTGAAGTACGTGTACTTCCCAAAGGAGCAACAGCATTGGATTTTGCCTTTGACATCCATACCGACATTGGTTATAAATGCATTGGTGCCAAAGTAAATTTTAAACTCGTTCCGCTTAGTCATCAACTCAAAAGTGGTGACCAAGTCGAAATCATTACTTCTGAAAAACAGCAACCCAAATACGATTGGCTCAACTTTGTGACTACGGCTAAAGCCAAGACACGAATTAAAAATGCCTTTAAAGAAGAGCGTAAGTCAATCATTGAAAAAGGTGAACAGATTTTAGAAGATGCTCTTCACAAGAAGAAACTCACCATTAACTCCCGCATTCTCAAAAAAATACTAGACTTTCACAAGCTACAGAAACGCGATGAGCTGTATTTTAAAATAGGGAAAGGCACGTTAAAACTCGACAACCTGCACAAAATTCTTAGTACTAAGTCAACGAACAAATGGATTCGCTACTGGAAACTGAACTTTGGAATGTCGACCAACAAACAAGACACCGACCAAGCCGAACCTCCTCAAAAGAAAAAACAAGTCGTTTTATCAGACAATGAAGAGCAGGATCAGTTCACAATTTCAGAATGCTGCAATCCCATACCAGGCGATGATATTTTGGCCTTTCAGGATGATAATGACAAAATAATTCTGCACAGCCGAAAATGCCCCATTGCCCTTAAGTTAATGTCGAGCCAGGGTAACCGTATTGTGTCTGCTCAGTGGGAATCACATAAAATACTATCTTACCTGGCTCTGATTAATTTATCGGGCATTGATAAAATGGGAATCGTTAGCCAGATAACCAAAGTTATTTCGGAAGACCAGAATGTTAACATGCGTTCTATTAATATAGAGAGTCACGATGGCATTTTCGAAGGTAGCATCTACTTGTACATTCATAATACAGAGGATTTAAATAACCTCATTCTAACCATTATGAAGATTAAAGGAGTGCATAACGTTACACGACAAGACCGCATTAAAGCTGATTTATAATAATTCTAAACAAGTATTTTTTAATCACGCTATTTTAATTATTTTTAGGCTCTATTTTAATTGAGACTGCATATGAATAAGGTAGAAGCCAAAGATGTGGTAAAACAGCTATTCACAGAATACCTGCAACGCAACGGACATAGAAAAACACCTGAGCGTTATGCCATATTAGATGAGATTTATAGCCGCGATGGACACTTCGACATCGAGTCGCTTTACATCTTTATGAAGAACAAAAACTATCGTGTTAGTCGTGCTACCTTATACAACACCATTGACTTGTTATTAGATTGTAAATTAGTCATCAAACATCAGTTTGGAAAAAACATAGCGCAATTTGAGAAAGCCTTTGAATCCAAGCAACACGATCACCTGATTTGCACCAACTGTGGAAAAGTAATTGAATTTTGCGATCCAGGCATTCAAACTGTATTGAACAATGCAGCCAGCTTTAATGAATTTAAAGTGTCGCACCACTCATTGTATGTTTATGGTACCTGCAAAGACTGCCTGAACGAAGAAACGAAAGAATAACATTATTCGATAAAAAAACAGAGCTTTACAATAGCTTTTAACGGTATATTGTGTACTTTTACAAATCGGAATTCTGAGCCAATCGGAAGTCCGATTTTTCATGTTATACCATTGATAAAAAAGTGTTTAACATGACATTGAACAAGCCGCCGTGCTTCGATTCATTTACAAACAACAGGCTCATCGAGCATAATATTAAAACGAAAGAGAATGAAGGTTGATGTTTTACTAGGACTCCAATGGGGGGACGAAGGCAAAGGAAAAGTTGTTGATGTTTTGACTCCTCAATACGATGTCATCACCCGTTTTCAGGGAGGACCAAATGCTGGTCATACCTTAGAGTTTGACAATTTCAAACATGTATTGCACAATATCCCATCGGGTATTTTCCACAACGATAAAGCTAATATTGTTGGAAATGGTGTGGTATTGGATCCTATTACATTCAAGCACGAAATCGATTCATTAAAAGAAAAAGGTTTCGACATCACTAAAAACCTTTATATCTCAAAGAAAGCGCATTTAATTTTACCAACTCACCGTATTTTGGATGCCGCATCTGAAGCTTCTAAAGGTAAAACCAAGATTGGTTCAACATTAAAAGGTATTGGCCCAACCTACATGGATAAAACCGGTCGAAACGGCCTTCGTGTGGGCGACATCCTTCATAACTTCGAAGAAAAATACGCTGCATTGAAAGAGAAGCATGTAAAAATGCTTGAAATGTACGACTTCGAATACAATATTGAAGAGTTCGAAAAGGGTTTGACTGAAGGCATTGAAACACTTAAGAGCTGCATTATAATCGATAGCGAACACGAAATTAACAAACACCTTAAAGCGGGTAAAACCATTTTGGCAGAAGGCGCTCAGGGTACCTTGTTAGACATTGACTTTGGTTCGTACCCATTCGTAACTTCATCGAACACAATTTGTGCCGGTGCTTGTACGGGTATGGGTGTGGCTCCAAATAAAATTGGTGAAGTATTCGGTATCTTCAAAGCCTATTGTACGCGTGTAGGTAGCGGACCGTTCCCTACTGAGTTATTCGACGAAACAGGTGAAGAGTTGCGTAAAGCAGGTCACGAATTTGGAGCTACTACAGGTCGTCCTCGCCGTTGTGGCTGGATTGATTTAGTGGCCTTAAAATACTCGGTAATGATTAATGGGGTAACTCAGCTTATCATGACTAAAGGTGATGTATTAAGTGGTTTTGAAACCATTAAAGCAGCAACTGCTTATAAATTACCAGACGGAACCATTACTGAAGAGTTCCCATTTGAATTAACAGATGATGTAAAACCAGTTTACGAGGAAATCAAAGGCTGGAAAGAAGACTTGACAGGTGTTAAATCAGAAGATGAATTCCCGCAGGCCTTAAAAGACTACATTGCTTACCTTGAAAAGCAATTAGAGGTGCCTATCACCATCGTTTCGGTTGGTCCTGACCGCGAACAAACGATTGTGCGCAAATAAGACGAAAGACGAGTAATCTTACGATATATCGAAAGCCTGCATTGTTGCAGGCTTTTTTTGTTTCTATCCAAAACTAACTGACATTCCCCCATACTTTCAAATCCACCTTTGATTCAATGGCCCCGTTATCTGACTTGGTCAGAACTTTGCTTGGCTCGTTCGTTCCTTTTGGTTAGTATTTTCGGAAATATATTCTAGACATACGGGACTTCGGTTAACATTCTTCGTATACATTTCTCATCTTTATCCATTCGATAAAAGCAAATAATACCAATGGCACATCTCTAATACACATTTTTAGATAAGAAAGTATTCTTCATCCGAGCACATCACGCCCTGTTTTGAGCACAATAAAACAGCCATCTAATAATAGATGGCTGCATATATATATCTAAAAGGCAACTGCTACTTATTATTCCGCACCTTTCTCTAAACCATATCCAAATTTCTTATCCGCTTGCTTTAATTTAAACGATAAGAAAATAGAAATAACACCACATGCCACCAAAATCAAAATTGGAATTGTATAGTCATAAACTGCATTGCCTGCTTGTATAGCATCTAACTGGTCTTTATTCACAAAGTCAAGTAATGCGCCAATACCCCAGAAGAAGGCAGCTAATCCATAGTTTTGAATCGTAAACATGAACGAATAAGCAGAACCTAAACGACTCTCAGGAACAATCTTAGCTACTGAAGGCCACATAGCTGCCGGCACCAATGAGAAGGCAATACCTAAACTCAACAGTCCGAAATATCCAAGATATACATTATTGAATACCGATAGTGACAAGTGAGCAAAGATTAACAATAAAGAACCTAAAATCATTAATGAGGCTGCTTTACCATTTTTATCTACATAGCTACCAAAAATTGGTGTAAAGATGATAGAACCAAGCGGAATCAAAGACGCCGTTTTTGGTCCATTATCCAACCACTGCGAGAACACATCCCACATACTGCCAATGTATAACGCAAATAGTGCTCCGATAACAACGCGCGCAATCAAAGCCTGCGCATTGGATTTTAAGCGCGGTGGAATTGTTGAAAAAGCAATGGCAAACAAGAATAAGCCCACAAAAACCAATGAGTTTCCTAAGGCAGGGCTTCCATTGACTACAATATTTGCACCTTCAGGTAATGCTGATGTAAACCCGAACTTATTTACCAACAAGTCGGCAGCATACTGAATGAATGGAAATACCGCTGCGTAGAAAGCAACACATAAAAGAGTAATATAAATGAATGCTGAGTTTTGAAGTAACTTCAACAAGTCAGCAATTTTAAACTCTTCTTCTCCACCTTCTTCGGCAGCTTCTTTATTTTGCTTGTCAAGTTTAATATCGAAGAAGATATAAACCACGAACATAATTAGTGCAATACCTAACAATGAAGCTGCAAAACCAACAGCTGTTGAGAAGTGTCCGCCAGCGATATCAGGAGAAACAGCAATACCCATAGCAGAACCTAAACGACCGAAGCCCATGTTGATGGCCATAGCTAATGCCAGCTCATAACCTTTAAACCACTTAACAATAGTACGGGTTGCCACCACACACACTACTTCAAGTCCCGAACCAAACATCATACGACCAACAATCATGGCCCATAACACCGTGTTAGGATCATCGCCAAAAGTACCGATAGATGCTAAATAAACCACTAAACCACCGGCTGCAGAAAGACCACCGAAGATTAAACCTGCTAAGCGAACACCCCATTTATCCATCAGGATACCACCAAGCATAATCATACCAAACAGGTTGGCAAATGTTGTTAAACTGATGATACGACCAAAGTTTTCACTTGTAAAACCGTACTCATCTAGTAATAAATCTTTTACCCCACCAAAGAAATCCTGAAACCAATATGTAGAAAAGGTTAAGGCACTTAATAAGATCAAGGCGAACCAACGCAATGCGGCTGAATCGCGCAAAGTCTTTTGTATTTTTTCTGTCATTACAATTTGTAGTTAGTTATACGAACAAAAAAGAATAGCCGCAATTGATATTGCAGCTACTCCTATATAAAATTATTTATTTCTTTACAGGTATACTTTTCAGTGTCTCCTCCAAATACTCCCAGAACAGACCAACCGTTTCGATATTTACTTTTTCATCAGGTGAGTGCGGAAAGCGGATAGTAGGACCAAAAGAAATCATATCCCAATGAGGATAAGCACTTCCTAAGATACCACATTCCAAACCAGCGTGAATCGCTTTAATTTCCGGCACCTTACCCCATTTCTTCTGATAAACATCCTGCATAGTTTTCAAGATTGGAGAATCCATATTTGGTTTCCAACCGGGATACTGGCCACCAAAGCTAATTTCAGCACCTGCCAAACGGAATACGCTTTCCATTTTTGAGGCTAAAGCTTCAATTGCAGTATTAACAGAGCTACGCATCAAAGCCTGAACAATGATTTCGCCATTACCAGACTTAACAATCGCCAGGTTAGTAGATGTTTCTGTTAATCCTTCCATGTCAGTACTCATGCGCATCACACCGTTTGGTGCAGCTATCACACCGTTGATTAGGTCATCCTGCGTTACTTCATCAATAATTGACACTGGTAAATCTGTTTTCTCAGCCGTGAATGATAAATCAGGCTCAACAGAACCAAACTCTGATTTATAAATTTCTTCGTACTCTTCCAGGCTTTCGATGAAGTCATCAGCATTTTCAGCAGGTACAGTAACCACCGCAAAGGCTTCGCGAGGAATGGCATTGCGCAAGCTACCACCATCGATAGAAGCCAAACGTGCCTCATCGTTAGCTACTGCAAATTTCAGAAAGCGGAACATTAGCTTGTTAGCATTACCGCGTCCCAACACGATATCCATACCTGAGTGACCACCTTTTAAACCGGTCATCGACAACTTAAAAGCAACAGAATCAGCTGGCACTTCCTCATCTGTATATGTAAATTTCGCGTTGGCATCACAACCACCGGCACACCCCACATATAATTCACCTTCGTCTTCTGAATCCATATTCAGCAAGATATCACCCTTAAGGATACCAGGCTTAAGCGCATTAGCGCCAGTCATCCCAGCTTCTTCATCCATAGTAATAAGTGCTTCTACCGGCCCATGCTCCATATCAGTAGCCTGAAGAACAGCCATGGCAGCTGCTACACCAATTCCATTATCAGCACCTAATGTTGTTCCGTTAGCTGTTACCCAACCATCTTCAATATATGTTTCAATCGGATCTGTTTCGAAATTGTGCTCTTTATCGCTATTCTTTTGTGGCACCATGTCAATATGGCTTTGAAGAATAACACCCATACGGTCTTCATACCCCGGAGTAGCAGGCTTGCGGATAATAATATTACCCACCTCATCGCGAATAGTTTCTAAACCTAATGATTTACCAAACTCCTCCATAAAATCGATGGCCTTTCCTTCTTTTTTCGAAGGACGAGGAATTTGAGTTAATTTATAAAAGCTTTCCCAAAGACTCTGGGGAGATAACTTAGCTATTTCGTCGTTCATGACTAATTATTTAAAAAGGGATTATTTAATTATTACTTTCTATCGATACTTTGGAGTGCACCCGTTTTTGGATTGATACGAATACTCACATTTTCCTGCTCCAACACATTAGATGGCATCGAAATTACCTGACCAAATTGTCCGAGATATACTTCTTTCTCTTTAATCAATACATTCTTGTCGATAATTTTAATGGTTGCTTTACCAGGCTGACAATAATATAGTCCATTACGCACTTCCTGTCCTTTTTCCTCAGCGACAACGGCATCTGGCAATTGCTTTTCTTCATTGGCTTCCAACTCAAAATAAACAGGCGCACCACTCACATCCATTTTATCAACAATACCCGAAACCGTTGAAAATCGGAATAACACATCATTGTTAGTACTCATTTTATCAGGAATAATATCATAAGACTGTGTCATGGTAAAAGTCTCGGTTTTACCAATAAACAGCTCCATGTGTTCTTTTTCCAGTTGGTTTAATTCGCGCACCATCACCTCATACGACTGTCCGTCGGGGGGCAGTTGCTCAAAGTCGCTGGCTAATATTTTAAATCGACGCTTACGAATTTTATAAATGTAATTAGCAGTTTCTTCTGCCATAGCAGCTGTCGAAGTCTTAACCAACTGCTTTTCTATCATAGCCACATCATTAAAGTTAACATCATCAATGGTAGGCACTTCGGTTACTGTAAACTCTTTCAAATAACAATCAGAGTCAACAAAGCCGCTGTTAACACCAGCTAAAACACCTGAAGAAGTCAAATTAATAAACGGTGCAGAACTTGGACCTGAGTAGGAAATAGAATAACGTTTATTATCATCAGGCCTACCATAGGTTTCCACATTAACTGATTTAATGCGCCACTCTTCTTTATCCTCCGTCACCACATCACTCACATTCAACATTTTTTGAGAATAACGATAAAATGGTCCTACTTTGCTAATGGTTTTCTCCACTTCTACATTGACACGAATAACAGTTGTTGGCAAACTATAAAGCAAAGCGTTAGCAGTGGCATTATTCATTTGCGCTACATCTTGTACATTAACTTTACCGGGAACAACAGGCTGTTGTACTGCACACGAAGACAAAACAGCTGCAGCACCTATGGCAAGAATAAATTTCTTCATCATCTTAACTATTAATGATTAATAAGGCCCAGAGATAAGCAATTTTTAAGCCAAAACTCAATACACCTATATCACAACAAACGTCGCTTTATCCATCAAAGTACGACGAACACCAAAGGTAAACGAAAAAAATTAAAAGCCAAGATGATAATTATCGCCTTAATTGCTGAAATGCAACACCTATTTTTGAAATAATATCAGAAGCAACGATGGCTTCCTCAGCTGATTCATCCAACAATAAGTCTGCTGCCAAACCGTGCAGATAAACACCCATACGAGCCGCTTCGAGTGGCGGATAGCCTTGAGATAACAATGACAATAACATGCCGGTTAATACATCGCCACTCCCGGCCGTTGCCATACCATAGTTGCCTGTCGAATTAAAATAACAGTGCCCTTCAGAACTAATCACGGCTGTGTAGGCCCCTTTTAGCACCATCGTTACTTCCATATCTTTGGCAAAATTGATGGCTTTTTGTAAGCGCTCAAAAGCGCTGTTACTTTGGCCTGCTAAACGATCGAACTCACCGGGATGCGGCGTTAATATGGCATTATTTGGCACCAGCCCCCATAACTCATCATCAATGGATAGAATATTGAGCGCATCAGCATCGAGCACAATTGGTTTCCCATCCAACGATTCCAATAATTCACGTAAAGCAGTTTGCGTATTGGGTTTGATTCCAATACCAGGCCCTATGCCAATAGCTGAATAAGCCAACACATCAGGAAACTCTGATATTAAAATATCAGAACGGTCAATATTGGTCATGGCCTCAGGCACAGCTGTTTGAATAATGGGATATCCCAAACGAGGCACATGCGTAGTTAATAAGCCCACACCTGTCTTTAAACAAGCTCTGGAAGCTAAAACAGCAGCTCCCATTTTTCCGTAATTACCTGCCAATAATAAAGCATGACCAAAGTGTCCTTTATGTGCAAAACGACTGTGATTTTTGAGCAGTCGCTTGACATGACTGACTTCAGTATAACAATAGTCCGATTGTGTTTCCTTAATTATAACAGGGTGCAAACCTATATCCACCACATGCCATTCGCCAACATAGTTTTCATTCTCGGGTAGCAAAAAAGCCAGTTTGGGAAACTGAAAACTAATGGTATGCTCCGCCATGATAATGGCATCCAAGTTATTCGAGGCATTATCCTCGCCAAATAAACCAGATGGAATATCAATACTAATCACCTCTACATCCTGATCATTAATGTATTCAACCAGGTTTTTAGCCAAGCCGCCTAGTGGACGATTTAATCCTGAACCAAAAAGTCCATCGATAAAAATATCCTCATCACTGATTTGTGTAAATTGTTCTTCTGAACTTAAAAACCTGACACAGTCCTTAATCAATTTTAGCCTTTCCAGGTTCATTTTTCCATCCTTACTAAGCTTCTCTGTCGGCGCTATTAAATAGACCTGTACTGCACGTCCATCTTGAATTAACATGCGAGCTACTGCCAATGCATCACCACCATTATTTCCAGGTCCAACCAGCACAGATACATCGCCATGCGGATATAGATGGGTAAACTTTTTATAGAACTGTAATGATGCTCTTTCCATCAAGTCAATGGATGCAATGGGTTCATTCGCGATTGTATATTGATCAATAGCTGAAATCTGAGTTACAGGAAATATCTTCATCTGAATAATTATAAGTCGACAACTATCAAATTTACAAAGATTTTAAAAGGTTTGGCATTTTTTCAAAAGCATTAAAAGATACGCTGTTAAAAAGTTAATTATTAATAATTTCTTAATATTTGTACCCTTTACATTTCTAACGCTCATATGCTTACGGCTCACCTGCTATAAAGCATGACGCTTACGATTTGTAAGTGAACCAAAAAAACATATATTTGCCACACTTTGAATTAACAACTAATTATAAATTAAATAGATATGTTTAAACAACATCCTAAAGGACTAATACCTGCCGCTCTTGCCAATATGGGTGAGCGATTTGGTTTTTACACAATGATGGCCATTCTTGTGCTTTTCTTACAGGCTAAGTTTGGATTGAATGGTAAAGATGCAGGGCTTATTTATTCTGTTTTCTATGCGTTAATTTACATCTTGTCACTAGCAGGTGGTTTCATTGCCGATAGATTAAGAAACTACAAGGGAACCATTTTAAGTGGTTTAGTGGTAATGGGACTTGGTTATGTTTTTCTTGCCATTCCAACCGGAGCTAACTCATTCACTCTTGTAATGACTTGTCTGGCTTTATTCGTTATTTCTTTTGGTAACGGACTATTCAAAGGAAACTTACAAGCGTTAGTTGGTCAGATGTATGATAACGAAGAGTATGGTAAGTATCGTGACTCGGGTTTCTCGTTGTTCTACATGTTTATTAACGTTGGTGCTATCTTTGCGCCATTCATCGCTGTAGGTGTTCGTAACTGGTGGTTAAACAGCAACGGTTTTAATTACAATGCCGACCTTCCTGCTGTTTGTCACTCATTTATTGACGGAACTATTTCTGCAGAAGCAACTACTAAATTCCAGGAAATGGCTAATGCCGCCAATGGTTCCACGGTAGCTGATCTTGGTGCATTTGCAAATGAATACTTAAATGTGTTCTCAACTGGATTCCACTATGCATTCGGAACAGCAATTGTTGCTATGCTTATTTCTTTGGTTATCTACATGGTAAACAAGAAATATTTCCCAAATCCAGGTGGACACGATGAAGCAACAAATGCAGGTGCTAAAGCTGATGCTCCACAAATGGATGCTAAAGAAGTTAAACAGCGTTTATATGCTTTATTTGCTGTATTTGCTGTAGTTATTTTCTTCTGGTTCTCATTCCACCAGAATGGTTTAACCCTCACTATGTTTGCTAAAGATTTTACCGACTTAAGTATGATTAACATCAACTTAGGAAGTGTAAGCATCCAGGGAGCTGAGTTATTCCAGTCTATCAACCCATTCTTCGTTGTATTCTTAACCCCGATTGTAATGGCTGTGTTTGGCTGGCTACGCTCGCGCAACATGGAGCCTTCAACACCTAAGAAAATTGCTATCGGTATGTTTATCGCAGCTTTAGGTTTTGTGGTTATGACTCTTGGCTCTATGGATTTACCATTATTCTCTTCAATCGATCCAAACCAGGGTGGAACACCACTTGATTTAGCTAAGAAGGTAACGCCAATGCTATTGATTG
This sequence comes from Carboxylicivirga litoralis, assembly GCF_025499605.1. Lineage (GTDB taxonomy): Bacteria > Bacteroidota > Bacteroidia > Bacteroidales > Marinilabiliaceae > Carboxylicivirga > Carboxylicivirga litoralis. The sequence goes on from NZ_JAFMVC010000001.1 coordinate 507,673, forward strand.
GAACTTACTTTATCCTTACTGTAGCTGAATTATTTATCAGTCCACTTGGAATCTCATTTGTATCAAAAGTAGCTCCTCCACAATACCAAGGTATTATGCAAGGTGGTTGGTTAGGCGCAACTGCATTAGGTAACCAGTTATTATTTATTGGTGCAATCTTCTACGAATCTATTCCAATCTGGGCAACATGGACAATTTTTGTGGTAGCATGTATTATTTCAATGTTCACTATGCTATTTATGTTGAAGTGGTTAGAAAGAGTTTCGAAGTAATTTGAACTTAACTATATACTAAAAAAGAGGCCAATTGGCCTCTTTTTTTATGTCTCATCATGAAGTATCAACATAGGGTGCTCTGGATGCAACACCATTTTTTTGGTTACACTAGGATGGAATAAACGTTCAAAGAAAGACTCGTTATGCCTAACAAGCGTTACAATATCAGCATCATTCTCATCCATAAATTTTAAGATACCATTGCAAACATCTTCACCTTCAATAAAGTTGAAACTTAAGTTCAATCCTTCGAAGTGAGTCGCTATTTTATTCTCTGCTTCTAAACGATTCACATAATCATCTTCCAGCACATTCACAAACATCAAATCAGCATGGAAATGATTCGATAAGTCACGCAATGGATTCACCACATCGTCTACTTTAACATCTTTCAAATCTGTGGCGAATACAATTTTATCGGGTTTTTTAAACTTGGCATGCTTAGGAACAACCAACAAAGCCGCATTAACATGCTTCACTACTTCGTAGGCATTACTTCCTAATAAGAAATTTTCAAGTGCTGTCTCTCCCCGGCAGCCCATCACAATTAACTCGGGTTTAAAGTCAGCGATTTCATTCTGGACAACTTCCATTAAATTGCCAAAGCGAGAAGCTAATTCAACGCGCGCATTAGGAAAACGCCTATGCAAGAGGGACAACTCATTCTTCAGTCCTTTCAGACTTTCTTCGGCCAATTCTTCTTTTACCTGCATAATATACGGACTGCCGCTAAACTCGAGATCGTAAGCATTAAGAAGGTCAAAATACACCTTTTCGTTTTCGAACATCTTGAGGGCGTACATGGCGGCATTCCTGGCAGTGTCAGAAAAATCAGTTAACAACAAAATCCGTTTCATAGCGTAATGATTTTAGGATTTTAGCTTTCTACTTGCGACACCGGCTTGAATAACCGTAGGAAAACTCATCACCGAACATTTTCGGAAAAGGTAATGCTATATTAGTATACGGAAGTTAGGAATAATTAGTTGTATTTTTAATCTACAGAATCAATTAGTTCATCAATAATATTGCTGCGTTAGTCAATAATAAGAAACCTAATTTCAAACTTGAGGTAATTAATCTGTTACGACAATAATGAATGGACTCTTCGAAGTAAAAATCGCCCTTCCAGATTTTGATCATCTACACTATGACCTTCTATTTTATTTGGGTCAGACAATTCGGCAATGCGGTCATCTAAACAGTATTCAACATCGAAAGGTGCATCCACTACTTCATAACTTTTACCGCGTAGCATCAAACGCTCTTCAATCACATCACCCTCCACATCGATTGAAATAAGGAATGAACCTTCACCATAAATATATTCACGATACACCAGAGTTCCGGATATCTTTTCACCAGCCTGTTTTAACACAGCATAACCCATATCAAACCCTGCTTCAAACTGTTCAAAAAATTGCCACTGACCGGTTAAATTCATTCATCAAGCACTTAGTCGGAAGACTGTAGTCAATAGCGATTGATAATAGTGACTAAAGCCTTCTTTAATTCATACAAAAAAGAGCTGGCAAATATAGCCAACTCTTTTGATATTTTATTATCAGGGGTTATCCTTATGCGGCTGGAATGCCACCCATACCGAATACCATTGCCAAAAGTGCTACAGTTTCAATAACACCCATGGCTGCAATGTACATACCCGCTCCCTGCTTGTCGTCAACAGCTAAGTTAGAACAAGCTGCAGCACCTGCACGTCCCTGCATAATTGCTGAAGCAGCAATAGCGATACCTACGAACAAAGCAAAAATCATCTGATTTGTATAACTATCAGGATTAAGATCAGCTCCAATTAAAGAGTTCATGAAAATCATACCATAAATCACCTGACTTAAGGGCATACCAACCATTGCCAATGCTAATGCCGGTAATTTCTTTTTGTCTTTAATTGATTGCTTCCAAAGTCCCATTGCACCCATTGCTGCAATTCCTGTTCCGATTGCTGAACCTACACCTGCGATTCCTAAAGCGATGGCGTGACCACCAAATCCATTTACTACTGTTAATAATGTCATTGTTTATAGTTTTATGAGATTTTACTTATTTTTTTAATTTAAATGGGTTGTATTCACTACCCGAGAATTCTACACTGGCATGCCCTGCATATTCCAACATATTCAGACGAACACCGTGCACCAATACCGCCATAGCGGCTAATGTCATATTTAAAGCGTGACCAAGCACCAAAACCAACACAGCACCTACTCCTGATGCAATGGTTGTGATACCCTCTCCAATGGCCATGTCGTTAAAACTACTGGCCATTAACACCGTTGACAATCCAACAGCATACAAACGAATGTATGAGATGACGTCGGAAAAACCATTAATAACGTTTAAAGGAAGGTTCCCCAAAGAGGATAACATACCTTTAAATAATGGCTGTCCCGGGCTTGAGAATAAAGCCACCAATACGGCACCTCCAATAAATAGCCACGGCATATATTCAGGAGCCTCAATTCCTAAAACCATTTTATTTACCAGGAAGTACAATCCCCATACAATAGAAACCCAACCGAGCTGAGCGACAGGGATGACACTGTTGATGTACTTCCATCCTTTTTGAAGGTGACCAATGGTCAGGTGCACTGCTCCAATCAGGAACATAAACTGCTGAATCTTCAGGTTATCTCCTCCAAAACTAGCCAGTTGCTGCACTTGCAATTGCTTCAAAAACGGAATATTGGCAATGGTCTCAGCACCAAAATAGGTCCCGGTCAACACACCCCATACCATTACAGACACAGATAACGTGTAAAACAAACCAAACTCAATCTTCTTAACAAAACCTGTTTTCCAATGAGCAAAAAGAGTCAGCGCAAAAAAGATAAGACCGTAGCCGGCATCTCCCACCAATATACCAGTGAAAAATGTAAAGAAGACCAAAAATACTTTGGACACATCTATTTCGTCATATCCCGGAACTAAGCCCATAAAGTTCATGACTGGTTTAATCTTATGCGTCCATTTTGGATTCTTAAGTAATGTTGGCACCAAATCATATTCGTCATGGCGTGGTTCTCTGACCACATACCCCCAACCATTTTGTTCGGCTACATCCGTAACATTACTTACCTTATCCTCTGGGATAAACCCTTCCCAGCAACGCACTCTATCATGATAAGCTATACCTCCATACTGAACAGTGCGAATTGTTAAGCGGCGGTTTCGCTCCTCCAAAGCATCAATCAAAACGTTTTTCTGAGCACTTAATTGAAGTAATAACTGCTGACCGTTGGCCAACTCAGTATTCTTTTCACTTAAGGCGAGCTCCACTTCTTGTTTTGAAACACCGGGTAATTCTATCGGATGATAGTTTAATGTAGCATCCTTATCTTCGCTGATAAGTACCACCTGACTATGTCCATTAGATTGAGCTACAACTTCTACATTATCTTGATTACGAAGATTTTTCAAGTCCTTATCAGGCACTTCGTAAAGCTTTAGGTAGACGCCACTTTCATTAATTGCCCGGATAGCTTCTAACGAAACATTACCCCAGCACTCATACCACTGCTGAGCCTTATTAAGTTCTGCTACCTGCTTTTTAAGTTCGCTTGTTATTGTGTCAGCTTCAATCACTTTTTGCAATAAAGCCACCTCTCCACGCTCTTCTTTGCTATAATCCGGGACTTCAATTGAGGAAACTGATTCAGCTCCATCACATTCATCCAATATAGCAATAGCCTTCTCCAACTCACCGATACGCTTTTGAACACGCTCTATCGACTCATCCTTAGCCGGCTGAAAAGGTGAAATATGCATTAAGCCCAAATTGCCCAAAACCGTCAAATCCTCATCCATATCATTGGTAGGATTGGCCATAAAGAGCAATAGCTTTTTCATTTTTATAATCATACCATCGCTCCTTCCCTTTGACTGGTTTTAACAACTTTGGCCGTTGCAATCGTCAGACGTTCATCATCTTGCAGTTTCTGGCCAATTTTTCGAATTGCTATTTTCGCATTTGGAATACGACGATTTTCAAACAACTTAATTCGGGCACGAACATCTAACAGCTCTTCTTCAAGTAAACGAATCTGCTCTTCCAAACAGTCTATTTCAGCCATCAGCTGTAATTGTTCCTTCATAAGTTCAATAGCATCGTCAACCCACAATGGTGTATCATCTTGAATAGGTTCAACGTTGAAATCAACACTTTCGTATTGATAAACACGTACACCAGCCACATCAATAGGCTTTGTTATCACTTCATTGACAGCAATATAAGATGCAATATCTACATGCACATCACTCATTACCGCTACCCATGGTTCTGCCTTTCGATTATTTCGATCAATCACCTGACGAATTTCATCAATCCGTTCAGTAATGGTGTTAATTGTTGACATCAAAGATTTCTCCATGGCTTCGAACAAAGGCAGCATACGTAACGACACCTTCAGAATTTTCTTCTGACGGGCACGCTCTGTTTTTGTGTATTTAATTTTTACTCCTGCCATTATTCCTCCTTCTTTTTAGGCGGGTTCACAACAGACGCCAATACCTGAGAGCCACGTTCATTATCAAAAGAGTTTAAACGATTTAAAATTTGCAAACGCAATTTATAAACCATAATCTCAGTTAATGTAAACGCTTCGCCCGCCACAATGGAGTCAAGTTCTTCCCACTGCCAACGCATTATTAGCTTTTCGCGTTCTAATGGGTTAGCATGAACAACTGTTACTGGGAAACGCGTTAAACCGGGTGTGCGCCTTTGAGCTTTAGCTGCTCTGAGTTCCGCCATGTCTTCTTTCATCTCATCCAACATAACGGCAATTCTTTTAAGACTCACCTTCCCTTCTGAATCGGTTGCCTGGTAAATATCAACCGGTTCAAGTTTTTTAAAGTGCTTTGCCGACAATTGACTTTTGGCATCGGCGGTAAACTCCTCCATGCTTATGGGGGGCACCTGACCAAACTTCAACGAGGGCAAACTACACATTAAATAAACCAAGTTCGACATGCTTAAGCCTCCTGGTTTTGGGTTATGCGCTCAACCAAATCTTTATTTAAAAGGGCAAACATGGCCTGTTGTATATCACTATCGCTCAATACAAACTGCACACCGCTGCTCTCTTTTGACTGCACTACAATCTTAGCTGCATTATTGACTAATGGCTTTAGCTCCACTTCTTCATTTAAGCCAGCTTTAGATATAAAGGCCTCCATTGCTTTTAAGGTCTCAGCTGGTACAGATACAGCTTTCTGGCCTTCGATTGAAGCAACAACCGCCTTGGTTAACTCCTGCAGATACTGTTCTTGGGTAAATAAACTTTCGCTTAAACCTCCAAAGATGGACTCCATGTATTTAAGAACGGCCACTTTGGTTGCCTCAATCATATCCCGAGAAGCCTGCTTTAAAGCCATCTGTGCATTGTTTTCTACCTGCTCAGCTTTAGTGTTAGCCTCATCTATAATAGTCTTCTTTTGAGCTTCAGCCTCTGCGATAATGGCCTCAGCTTGTTTCTTAGCTTCTTCAATAATGCGTTGCTTTTCAGCCTCTCCTGCATCAATGCCTTGCTCCTTAAGCTTCGAAACTATTGTTTCCAGGTTTTCTTTATTATCGTGCATTTCGTTCATTTTTTTTAATAGATAACCGATTAATTCTTATCCCAATATTCTTCAATCAGTTTTTTACTGAGGCCTGTTTCTGTAGGATCGAAATGGCGCTTAAGAATAGCCCAACATTTATCTAAGGCTGCTTCCAGCTCAATTGGTTCACCGAATGGTTCTTCAACATTTTGGATAAAGTCGGTACGATAACGTAATAGTTTTTGCGAATATGGGTCATTGGCAGCTCCTACTTCTGATGCCTCTTGTGCTTTTTCGGCATCCGCTAATAATGAAGCCATGGCAGTCATGATAGCACGGTGGTCGCTACGTGTTTTGCCGTTTACACCTTGCTTCAAACGTGATAACGAACGCGCTAATTTCAGCTTACCATTCTCTAAGAAGAACTGTCCCTCTGTAATATAACCTGTGTTATCAGGTACTGGATCTTCCAACGATTCCAAAGTTGTGGCACCAATAATGGTGATGGAGCCCGCGCCTTCAATATCAGCAGCCACCTCGTAGCGTTTGGCTAACTCAGAATATAAAGAACCTGGATAGCCTTGAAGTGAAGGAATCATATCCTGGTAGTTGGCAACATTACGTAAAATATTGGACCAGTTAGTCATATCAGTTAAGAGTACCAAAACATCTTTTCCCTGATCACCAAACTCACGTGCCACACTTAAGGCCACATCTGGCAACATTAAACCTTTAATCTGTGAATCACCAGCCAGGTGAGTAAACATGATGGTCTTATCAATATTACCCGATTGAGACAACTGGTCTTTAAAATACTGATACTCATCAAACTTCAATCCAATACCGGCGAAGATAATCACATCTGCCTGAGCCCCTTGAGCAATCTGTGACAATAAGCGGTTATAAGGCTCTGTTGGGCCAGCAAAAATTGGAATCTTCTGCGATTTCACCAATGTATTAAATACGTCAATCATTGGAATACCTGTCCATAAAGCTTGCTTAGGTACGTTACGCACTGTTGGATTTAGCGTATCCAGACGCGTTGACACTTCTTTCTCGAAGATCACCTCTGGTCCACCATCGGCAACTTCTCCAGAACCATCAAAGCTACGTCCTAACATCTTGTTAGAAAAACCTGCCGTTAATGGCACTTCGTGCATGCGAATTTTAGTTCGCGTGCTTAATCCTGCAGTACCATTAAACACCTGAAAACGTGTTGCATCCTCAGTAATATTAATGGCTTTAGCAAACGATAAGCTCTGACCCGAGTCAGCTTCTAACAATTCAACTACGTGATTGAGTGCTACTCCAGGATTGCCCTCTACAGAGATAAGAGCTTTACCTACTTCGCTAATTTTATTTATCTCTTTTCTTATCATACGGCGTATTCCTCCTGTAAAATAAATTTGGCAACTGCATTTGGTAACTGAGCTAATTGCTCTTCAGTAGTAGCCGAATAATTCCAATCTTTCCACCACTGGCGCAGCTCATCAAACTTGCTTTTGATCATCTCTTTTAATTGCTCATCATCCATGTTAGCAGCCTCAAATGCTATTTCGCTATCAATTAAGTTCTGCACGGCTTCATTGATGACATCCAAACGCTCAGGTCGCGTACAAGCATCTATCTTATCAAAGGCATCTTGCTGCATCACACAGAAATCAATGGTCAAACCTTTTTGAAACTGCACATAATTAGATACCGGTACTTTTTTCAAACCAATGGTACTAATTGTTTGATCGATATCATTGGCGTTATTTAAGGTCTGAATCATCTTTTGACGATCTTTCCATGATACAAAGCCATCGTAAACAGATGTTGTATATACTAAAGGATCGATAGCTGGATATTTTTTCGCATCGGCACGGTCCTGAGATAATCCCCAGAAACCACCAGTTGCATCCATTGTGGCTTGTGTTACCGGCTCCTGGAAGTTACCACCAGCAGGAGATACTGTACCAATAAAGGTTAGAGAACCTCCAGTACCTAGGTCTTCGCCAGCACGTTGGTACATACCTTTAATCTGATCCGGAATATCCATTGGGAAGGCCTCCGGTCCAGGAATATCACCCTGACGACCACTACGCTCGCGTAATGCCTGTGCCCAACGCGAAGTTGAATCCGCTAGCAGCACTACTTTTTTACCTTGGTAACGGTAATATTCACCTACTGTTAAAGCAATAAACACTGAAGCCTCACGAGCCGCCACCGGCATTGAACTGGTATTACCGAAAATACACATACGCTTCATCAACGATTCACCGGTTGTTGGATCTTCTAACTCAGCAAATTCTTTAAACACCTCAACTGCTTCACCAGCACGCTCACCACACGCAGCCATAATCATAATATCCGCCACAGCATATTTACAAAGTGAGTGTTGTAATACAGTTTTACCGGCACCAAAAGGCCCTGGGTTACCAACAGTACCACCGTAACCAACAGGGGCTAACAAATCAATAACACGCGTTCCCGTAGAGATGGGCTTACTTGGAATAGCTCGTTCTTTAAATGGAATTGGTTTTTTTACCGCTTGTCGGAATGCCAACTTAAGCTCGTGTTTTACACCTAACTCATCTACCACAACAGCAACTTGTTGTGTAATATTAACTGAGCTTTTTTCAATAACACTTTCAACTTTGCAAGTCCCAAAACTAAATGGCACTAATATTTTATGATCCACCTTGCCTTCAGGTACAGAACCAATCACATCACCGCCGGCAACCGAATCACCAACTTTTACACTAGGCGTGAAATCCCATAAGGCTTCCTCGTCCAAAGATGGAGCATTCATTCCTGGTTTTAAGTAAGCATCTTCTTCACTTAATTTATACAATGGATTTTGAAGACCATCCCATACACTTGTTAAAAGCCCAGGCCCCAATAATACAGATAAAGGAGTACCTTTAAATACTACTTCATCACCAATTTTAGCTCCTGTCAAGTCTTCAAAAACCTGCATTTCTACAATACCTGCATCAGCATTTTTTGGATCAGGTATAATCTGCAAAACCTCCGCCTGGAGGAATTTCCCATCTACGGAAATCTCAGCAGTTTCCCCCATTATTACATCATCAAAGAATCGGGCTTTCACCAACGAATCCTGGATGGAAATAAGGTTCCCTGTCCTCTTTTTATTGATATCGTTCATAATTTATATTTTAAAGCCAGCTGGTTTCTCCAACTAACTCCCCATTACTAATTTGAAAACACATACAATTTAGGCATGTTATTTACTGGAATACTATTAATTAACATTCTTCTGGAAATCAAATATAAGTTTTTTTGACACTCATCCCACATTAATTTAGAAGGATTATAAAGAGCTAAATGATGATAGTTAAAAGGTAAAACGAATGTATATAAATAATCATTCAAATGGAAGTAATAATGAATGAACGCTATCAATTTTCGAATAAAATAACATAAATAAGTTACGAATGTGAAAAGATGATTTTTGATACATTAGGAGCTGTTTATCTTTTATTTTTAAATAAGTAAACTGAGGCAAAAAAATAAAATCAAGTCAGTAAATTCTCTCCGTTCTATGAATTTAAAAAAAGCAGCATAACCATTATGGCACAAAAAAAGCCGTCCCACCACAGGACGGCTTAGCAAAACATTAACCATAAAAACCAAATTCAAGCCAAATGCTAGCAGATGGCCGAACTTCGCGCCTTCTTAACCACTTGGAAGGCGTTTTCTATCTGTTCTATCAAATCCTGTGGATTCTCAAGCCCAATACTTAATCTAACTAGTGACGGCGAAATACCTAATTTCGCTCTGTCTTCCGGAGACACATCAACATGTGTCATTGTAGCCGGATGCTGAGCTAAGCTCTCTGTCGAACCAAGGCTCACAGCTAATTTAAACAATTTTAGATTGTTAAGGAATAAAAACGCTTCTTTTTCTCCCCCAACAATATCAAACGCAATCATCGAACCTGTTGATAGGCATTGACGATCAAAAATATCTTTTAACTCCGGCTCATCATCCAATAATCCAAGATAGTGAATTTTGTCTACCATCGGATGATCTTTCAGGTAATCTACTATAATTCGTGCACTCCGGGCTTGTTCTTCCATGCGCACTTTTATTGTTTCCAGGCTTCGTTGTAATAACCAGCTCGAATTTGGATCAAGCTGACTACCAAAGAAGGTTCTCATACCTTTTATTTGTCCAATTAAGGCAGACGGCCCAGTCACTGCTCCTGCAATAACATCACTGTGTCCGCCAATAAATTTAGTCGCCGAATAAATCACTATATCGGCACCAAACTGCATTGGATGCTGAAAAACAGGTCCTAAGAATGTATTATCAACTGCAAAAATGCATTTCTTTTCTTCTGTGCTAAAATACTTCGCGACACGCGACACCATCTCCATGTCAATAATAGAGTTGGTAGGATTACCAGGTGTTTCTACATAAACCATTGAGGGTTTACGTCCTGGAAAAGCTTTTTCAACGCGCTCAATAATCACATCTTCACCTTCGCCTTTTACAAACGTTACAACATCAATATTGAACTCAGGCAATACATGGTTAAAGAAGTGATCGGTGCCGCCGTAAACCGGTCCGGAATACAATAAAACATCTCCTGGTTTTACAAATGAAAATACAGTCGTGGAAATTGCTCCCATACCGCTTGAAAAAAATGCTGCTGCATCCGTCTCATCCCAAAGTGCTAAACGTTTCTCCAGAATATCCATATTCGGATGGTTCAAACGAGAATAAATCATTCCCATCTCCTCGCCTTCTTCCTTCTCTCTCAAACCATAGGCTAATTCAAAGAAAGCCTTGCCCTCTTCTGCTGAATTAAAGCAGTAGGTAGAAGTTTGATAGATAGGGCTTTTCACGGCTCCTTGATGTGCATGTGCATCATAAGCATGTGACATCATCAAACTTTCTGGTTTCATCTTCTTATCCATCGTCGAAATATTTTTTAACAAATTTAGCTATATGCAGTTATTTTAACTACATATATTAACTATATTGGCATTTCATTCTATTATATTTGTTTATTGAAGATTTTTTAACTATTTAATCATAAAAAAATGGCCCCTACAGAAAAATATTCTCCCATCAACCTGGATGATACCGATAAAAAGCTACTAAAACTGTTACAAGAAAATGCCAAGATGACCACTAAACAACTGGCACATCATCTCAATCTATCGACAACTCCAGTATTTGAGCGCATCAAACGCCTGGAGCGGTCAGGCGTCATTGAAAAATATGTGGCGATTATTAACAAAGAGAAAGTTGGTAAGGAATTAGTGGCTTTTTGCAATGTATCGCTCAAACAGCATTCGCACAATGTTATACACGAATTTGAAACAGAAATAGCCAAACTACCAGAAGTTATTGAATGTCATCACATAGCAGGAATGTTTGATTATACTCTAAAAGTAATTACACAAAACATGGAGACCTATCATAACTTTATCTACAATAAGCTGGCATTAGTTGACAATGTAGGTAATGTACAAAGTTCTTTTGTCATGCGTGAAATTAAGTCAGGTACCGAGCTACACCTGGATTAATCATTCGTATCCAGTGGCACATAAAAGAAAAAGTTGGTGCCTACACCTTTTTCGGATTCCAAACCAATTTTGCCATTTAATAACTGAACCAGGTTTTTGGTGATGGTTAATCCCAATCCATTTCCGGCATATAAATTAGCAGTGTTATTTTCCACTTTCAAAAAGCGGTCAAATATACGATTTTGATGTTCCAAACTAATACCAATGCCACTATCTTCAACGCTAAAACGTGCAAAGTGGCCTTCTTTAACCAGCATGACTTTAACGTAGCCTGAAGCCGTGAACTTAATAGCATTACTTATTAGGTTGTTCAGTATCTGCCGCAGCCTGAAATTATCAGATAATACGCGTATTGGTTCATCGGGCATGGTGAGCTGAAAACTTACCTGCGGCTTATCTTTTAACGTTTTTGAGGTATTAAACGATTCAAACACTTCTCGAATAAGCTCGGATGCATTAATTGAACTCACGGCAATTTTTAACTGCCCCGATTCAATCATTGAAATATCAATAATATCATTTAGCAGGTGAAGCAAATTATCGCCATTGGTTCGTATCAACTTTGCAAAATCATTTTTTTCACCATCGGAAAAGGAACCGTCGAGCAGTAATTCTGAAAAGCCAATAATGGCATTCATAGGTGTTCGAATTTCATGACTCATATTGGATAAGAAAGCTGACTTTAACCGATCAGACTCTTCTGCTGCCTCCTTTGCCAACTTCAACTCCTGAGTTCGCTGATCCACCAGTTCTTCCAGATTTTTCGCAAAACTCTCTATCTCCTCCTTCTGTCTGGCAATTTCATCACGCTGGCGATGGGCAATATTACGCTGTAATTGAATCTCTTTGGTCCGAATACTTACACGCTTTTCAAGAATTTCTTTATCTCGTTGCAAACGATGATAATATAAACGCCCCACAACATACACCAAGATAATTGTTAGACAGATGCACAAAAATATAAACCAGGTCGTTTTCCAGTAAGGAGGTTTTATTATCAGTTTAAGAACCTTAATATTATCACACAAATAACCCTCAGCATTGCTGGAACGCACCTGTAACTGATACTCCCCAGGACTTAGATCGATAAAGGTCAGGTTTCGCTTCTTCTTTAATGGAATCCACTCTTCTGAATTTGGCAGCATTCGGTAGTAATAGTCTATCTCAGTTGGCTGGTGATAATCAAGTGCTGCAAAATTGAGTGTAAAAAAACGTTCATCGGGTTCAAAATAAATTGTATTCGCCGTTAGTATGGAAGCATCCAGAACAACAACATCAAAGTCAGTTGAATCTCTAACAGTAATTGGCTGCCCATACAACTCTAAGGACGTAAAATATAGCGGCGGTTTATACATGGATTGCCTGATACTATCCGGATGAAACACGTTAAAGCCATTAATACCTCCAAACACCAGGTTTCCATTACCAAGCTTTTCAGAAGCAGTATTAAACTCATTACTTTGCAGCCCGTCATTGACATCAAAGTTAATAACCTCACCTGTATTGATATCAACCTGAGAGATACCTTTATTAGTACTTATCCATAATTTGTTATGATGCTCCAAAATCTGATAACAGCATGCATTGGCCAAGCCCTCTTTCAGTCCATAACGGCTAGTAACAGTTAAGTCACTATCAACTTGACATACCCCTTTATCAGTAGCGAACCATAGGCGTTGAGCAGAATCTTCATACACCGAATGAACACCTGCTGTATATAGGCCCAGCTCACCTGTATCTTCGGCGAAAGAAAAATTAAAAGAATCTGTATCTGCATTATATACATTCACCCCATTGGGACTTGTAATCCATAAATTACCATCGCCAGACTCATGCACGTCCCAAATTGTCACATAGCTTGTCATTCCGTTATTATGCTCAAACGGGTAGCGTTTTATGGTGTTAGTATTCAGGTTTAGCATCGCTAATCCATGGGCAGTACCTACCCACAAGTTTCCTTTCGAATCTTTTTCGAGTGCAAATACCTCAAAATCGGGCAACGATGATTCATCTTCTACCGAATGATTGTATATAACATTTTCGCGTGTTGATTTATTATGTTTTATCAATCCACTTGAGGTGCCAATCCACAAATAATCACCATCGTGTAAAAGCACCCACACTGAAATATCTTTTCCAGAACCGAAAGGAAGGTAACGGTTTATCTCACCATTGGCTGAATTCCAAATGGAAATACCTTGCATGGTGCCTAGCCAAAGAACACCATGCGCATCTTCATCCATTGCATACACCGATTTCCCATAAAGACCATCTCCTCCTTTAGTTTGATAATAATGAAGAAACTGGTTACTGGAAATATCCTGGTGAATAGCACCACTGCTTTTGGTGCCCAACCAAAGGTTATCACGTTCATCAACCAGGAGGCAACGAATAAAGTTATCCTGCAGGGAATATATATCGTATGGATCTTTTTTAAAGTGTTCAACCTTACCGTCTGGGAGTACATGATATAAACCTGTGAGCCCGCTACTCAACCACAGTTCGCCTCTCTTATCAACGGCTATATCACTTACTTTGATATTATCAAGAAAGAGCAAGCGTACCTCTTTGGTGGTCGTATCAAATTCAAAATAACCACCATCGGTTGCCACCCTTAATGTATTATTAGCCGTATTAAATTCTAACTCTGAAATGATATTACTTTTATCAGCCTGATGATCATCAGCTGATAGTGAGTACTGCTTGAATTGTCTTTGTTGGGTATCAAGTTCAACAATTCCCTTTCCATAAGTACCAACCCATAACGTATAATCATCAGCGGCTAACACGGCCGTTGGAACCACGTAAGGAAATTCAGCATTATGTTCTTCATTAACTTCAAAATTGTTAAAAATACCCGTCTGTGGATTGAAAATACTAACACCATACGACGTCGCCATGACAATATTCCCACTGATATCCTGGCATAAATCATAAACAAAACCAGACAGGATAGAGTTGTTGTCTTTATCATACAAATAGTGAGTGAACAACTCATTTTGGGGATTAAAAACACTTAATCCCCCCCCATTGGTTCCGATGTATATCAGGTCATTTTCTCTATCTTCCAGCAAACAATTAATGGTATTATTGAGTAGTCCGGTTTCTGGGCCATCATCTGTTGAAAAAATGGTGACTCCAATGCCATCGAAACGATTTAAACCTTCTTCTGTTCCAAACCATACAAAACCACGATGATCTTTTAGCATACAATTAATTGAATTTTGCGACAGTCCTTCATCGATTGTAAATGAGTAACTGGTGTATCGTTTTACCTGAGCAGACATACTCAATAATGCGACTTGCCCTACCCAGAAAAACAGGAACAGCTGATATATGGGATTAAATTTCTTCAAGCATACTTAATTTAAGGCAATTATAAAATTAATGAAAGTTATATCTTATCCAAATCAAAAAGCGAAACAAACAAAACCTCACATCCATTGTTTAGAATCTAAAGTAAAATGATAATCAAGAAAAAAAATGGATATACTAGAGAAACTAAATTGGCGATATGCCACTAAAGAGTTCGATGCTTCAAAAAAATTATCGGAAACACAATTAAATTTATTATTGGAAGCCACTAACCTGGCGCCTTCATCATTTGGACTACAACCCTTTTCCATCGTTGTAGTTGAGGATAATAAACTTAGAGAGAAATTAAAGGCTGCGGCCTGGAATCAGCCTCAAATAACAGACGCCTCTCAATTAATATTGTTTGCCATTAATACCGACTTGTCAGAAAAACATGTTGATGACTTTATAGCTCGTATTTCAACAACGCGAAATATACCCGTGGAATCATTAGCCGAATACGAAAACATGATGAAAGGCTCTATTAAACAATTGCCTAAAGAAGAGTTGCAAACTTGGCAGGCTAAGCAAGCCTACATTGCCTTAGGGCAGTTAATGGTCACCGCAGCGGTGGAAGGCATTGACACTTGCCCAATGGAAGGATTTGACAAGAAAGAATTCGATAAAATCCTTGGCTTAGAAGATAAAAAACTGTCTTCGGTTGTAATAGCCGCAGTTGGTATCCGTTCTGCTACCGATAAATACCAGGCACTACCCAAAGTTCGAAAAGCACTTGATGAACTGATTATAAAATTATAACAAAACAAAAACGGCTTGCAGATTTTGCAAGCCGTTTTTCATTCATTCTTTTTCTGTACTCATCGAAGGCGGATAACTATCTGCATTAATTCCTCTTTGCTTATTAGGTTCGGCGTCCATTTTAAAATGTAATTCGCCTCCGTTCAATAAATCATCATGCGTGATGTAATTTTTATTCCAGGTATTGCCATTCACCATTAGGCTATTGACGTAAACATTATCTATTCCATTATTTTCACTTGAGATAACCAACTTTTTACCATTTGGAAGACTCACATTCACTTTATCAAAAATAGGACTTCCGAATACATACATATCCTGGCCAGGACACACCGGATAAAAACCCATAGCACTAAACACATACCAGGCTGAAGTCTGTCCATTATCTTCATCGCCACAATAGCCATCTGGATTTGGCGTATACAATTTATCCATCACCTTTCTCACCCAGTATTGCGATTTCCAGGGTTGCCCTGCGTAATTGTACAAATAGGTCATATGCTGAATAGGCTGATTACCATGCGCATATTGTCCCATATTCATAATCTGCATTTCACGAATCTCATGAATCGGGAAACCATAATAGGAATCATCGAAAACCGGAGGTAATTCGAATACTTTGTCAAGCTGACTAACAAATGCTTCATTGCCTCCCATAAGCTGCTTTAAGCCTTCAATATCATGAAATACAGACCAGGTATAATGCCAGCTGTTTCCTTCGGTAAAAGCACCACCCCATTTAAATTCGCTAAATGGCTCTTGAAAAGTACCATCTGCATTTTTACCTCTCATCAACTTATTATCCGGGCAGAATAGATTTTTGTAATTCTGTGCACGTTTAGCAAACAAATCTATTTCATCCTGAGGCTTGTTTAATGCTTTAGCTAATTTATAGATATTGTAATCAGCGAAGGCATATTCTAATGTCCGTGCAGCATTTTCGTGAATACCCACATCATACGGAACATAGCCTAATTCATTATAATAAGAGGCTCCGTAACGCCCTACTGACGTAATATCTTCTAAATAACCATTGGTATTCTTTATAATTGCTTCATATAGGGTCTCAATATCATAATCGCGCATTCCCTTTAAATAAGCATCGGCAATATTAACGGCAGAGTTAGAGCCAATCATACAACCACGGTGACCAGGACTTGCCCACTCTGGTAGCCAGCCACTTTCTTTATAAGTATTAACCAATCCCTCCATGATTTGATTATTCAACTCCGGATACATAATGGTGAAAAAAGGGAATACGGCTCTGAAAGTATCCCAAAATCCATTATCGGTAAACATATAACCTGGAAGTACTTTTCCGTTATAAGGACTGTAATGAACCACCTTATTATTTTGATCGTACTCAAAGAATTTACGTGGAAACAACAATACACGATACAAGGTGGAATAAAAAATTCGCTGTTGATCAATCGTACCTCCTTCTATCTTAATCTTGTCCAGCTCTGTTCGCCAAGCCTGATAAGCTTTCTCTTTAGTCGTATCAAAGCTATCTTTTCCAATTTCCCGTTCTAAGTTTAACTGCGCTTGTTCATAACTTATAAAAGAAGATGCAACCTTTGCGTGAACTTGTTCTCCTTTTTTAGTCTGGAACTGAATAACTGCACCAACATGATACCCTTCTTGTTCATTTGCATCAATTAACTCATCTTTATTCCATGTTTTTACACCAGCAATGTCTTTGTCGAATTCTATAACAAAATAGTTATGAAAGTTCTCTGGCACGCCTCCCGAGTTATTTTTACAATAACCAATTAGTTTTCGTTCTTCCGGTATAACCTTTACATATGACCCTTGGTGAAAGCCATCAACAAGAACATAGCTCTCCTCATTTTCAGGAAAAGTAAAACGAAACTGTGCGGCCCTCTCAGTTGGAGATACTTCAACATTTACATCATAATCGGCCAAATAGACCTGGTAATAATGTGGACGAGCAGTTTCAGCTTTGTGCGAAAACCAACTTGCACGTTCATTTTCTTTAAATTTTAATTCGCCTGTAACAGCCATCAAGCTAAAAGCGGCATAATCATTTATCCAAGGACTAGGTTGGTGCGTTTGTTTAATCCCACGAATCTTATGAGCGTCGTATTGGTACGCCCAACCATCTCCCATTTTATTCGTCTGGGGCGTCCAGAAGTTCATACCCCAGGGTGTCGCAACAGCTGGATAAGTATTACCGTTAGAAAGTGCAAACTCAGAATCTGTACCCATTAAGGTATTAACATATTCAACTGGATCTTCAACCACCAAGCAATTGGTAGTTTTTGTATCATCACAAGAAGTGACCAAAAGTAAAGCAAGTACTAAAAATACTGCATGTTTTCCTAATCTCATCATAGCGTTCGTATTCACAATTTTCTTGCAAATTACATAGCTTTTTCCATTACAAACAACTATAACAGCCTAAATAATAGAGCAAAGAACAAATGGGACCTGAGTAAAAACATTTATCCACCGTGTTTAATTCAACAACTTCTATTTAGGCGAGGAGTATATATAGCTTGATTAACAAACCCCCTAAACACAAAAAACCCCTTATTCGAATGAATAAGAGGTTTCTCTAAAAAAAGGCGGCGACCTACTCTCCCACTTCTACGCAGTACCATCGGCGCTATCGGGCTTAACTTCTCTGTTCGGAATGGGAAGAGGT
>NZ_JAFMVC010000020.1 GCF_025499605.1 Carboxylicivirga litoralis
TTTTGAATAAATTTCGGGAAGAAAATCGCTGTTTACAAGTGAAACATCAATGCTTTGTCATAAAAAACTAATCTTCTGCGTTAAATTTTTCGAGCTAGCTCGCTAGCCCTGCAAAATTTGCCTTGTATATCAATTATTTATGACAATCTGAATTCTGAAATTTAAATCGAACTCAGGTTAATAGCGCAGTTTATTCTACGATCCAGTCTGTCTGTCCCTCTATTAAATTCAGAGGGTGCGGATTTTCGTCACCATGAAGTAGTGAGGTGGTGCAGATTACTCTCAGCTTACCCCAATCTTCTGGTTAGAAACGCACCTATTTTTTTCTTGTAAAAATAGCTACGATACCGGCCGTCAAGGCTCCCATCATGATAGCACCCAGCATACTTACTTTGATGTAGTTATTCAAGTTAAAGTAGGCTTCGGCCTGCTCCAATGTCATCTTCCCTTGTTCAACGGTTAGAGCAATGATATTTGGAAAGTACTCAGGTGACAAATATTCATGCGTCAGGTATTGGCCTAAAGGACTTAATAAAGAGACAATAACGGCAATTATCAAGCCACTTAAAAATCCCTGCGACCAACTCATACTACCCCCAAGCCATTTGCGTTTATCCAATAAAGCCAGCACATAGACTATAATAGCAGGAATGGCAAAGAAATTGGTTAAAATATAGTGTTTATCAATGCGTTCATCGTGCAGGCCAATGCTCTTTTCAAAGACTGTCCATAATAACACAATGGCAAAAAAGATGACGCCCCACTTTAGTTCAATAGCAATTTTCTTCATAGGATGATGTTTTTGTTGCTAATGAAACAGTTTCCGGCAGGCCTTGTTCAAAAAAAAGCGACATTAAGTTCGTTACCTAATGCCGCTTCGATAGTATAATATCAATGCTTATAATTTAAATATGTATTGGTCATCGAGCGGAGTCGAGATGTGACTTTAATGAACCTGAAATTCAGCCAATAATCATTTCAACTCTACTTCAACTTCCGCTCAGTAACCACACTCAGGGAATGGGTGCGTTTAATTTTTCACACCACCCTCCTAATTATTAGAATATCAATATTTATAATGTATCAATAATCGCATTTAAGGTCTTACTTGGTCGCATAGCTTTAGATGCCAGCTCAAACACCGGTGCGTAGTAACCTCCTACATCCATCGCTTGGCCTTGTGCTGCATTCAATTCATCTACAATGGTGGTTTCACTATCAGCCATTGCTTTAGCAATTGGCGCAAAGCACTGTTTTAATTCAGCATCTTTATCCTGATTAGCCAATGCTTGTGCCCAATACATCGCCAGGTAAAAATGACTGCCACGGTTATCCAGCTCATTCACTTTGCGTGATGGAGACTTACGGTTTTCGAGCAATACACCTGTAGCTTCATCCAGTGTCTCACCCAATATCTTCGCCTTTGGATTATCACTAGTATTGCTTAAATGCTCTAAAGAAACTGCTAATGCCAGGAATTCACCTAATGAATCCCAACGCAGGTGCCCTTCATGCTCAAATTGCTGAACATGCTTAGGTGCCGAGCCTCCTGCTCCTGTCTCAAATAGTCCTCCACCATTCATTAATGGCACTATGGATAGCATTTTAGCACTGGTGCCCACTTCAAGTATCGGAAATAAATCCGTTAGATAATCACGTAATACGTTGCCGGTTACCGAGATGGTATCTTCACCTTTGATAATACGTTCCAAGGAGAAGCGTGTCGCTTCAACAGGAGATAAAATACGGATATCAAGTCCTGCAGTATCATGATTTGGCAGGTATTGGTTCACCTTTTTAATCAATTGACTATCGTGGGCACGCTCTTTATCTAACCAGAAAACAGCAGGTGAATCGGTCGCTTTAGCACGGTTAACAGCCAGTTTAACCCAATCCTGGATAGGGGCATCTTTCACCTGGCACATACGCCAGATATCACCCTCTTCCACCTGGTGCTCAAGTAATACCTTATTGTCCTGGTCTATTACTTTGACTGTACCAGCACTTGCTATCTGGAATGTTTTATCATGAGAACCATATTCTTCAGCTTTCTGTGCCATCAAACCAACGTTTGAAACGCTACCCATGGTAGTTGGGTCAAAAGCACCATGCTTCTTACAGAAATCCATTGTTTCCTGGTAAACACCAGCATAAGAACGATCCGGGATGGTATAGATAGCATCCTGTGATTGACCTTCCGCATTCCACATTTGACCAGATGTGCGGATAGCCGCCGGCATCGATGCATCAATGATCACATCGCTAGGCACATGCAAGTTGGTAATGCCCTTATCGGAATTCACCATGGCTAAAGCCGGACGTTTCTGATAGCAGGCATCTATAGCAGCGGTAATCTCCTCTTTTTGAGCTGCCGGTAGTTTTTCAAGCTTCGCATATAAATCACCTAATCCATTATTTGCTGATATACCCAATTCCTGAAATACATTGCCATATTTCTCAAATACTTCTTTAAAAAAAACCTCTACCACCTGACCAAAGATGATTGGATCAGACACTTTCATCATCGTGGCTTTCAGGTGTACTGAGAACAGGATATTATCATTTTTTGCTTTTTCAATGGCGGTTTCTAAAAAGCTACGAAGGGCTTTTTTACTCAAGACCGCTGCATCAATAATTTCCCCCTCCAGCAAAGCAACCTTTTCTTTCAAAATGGTTGTTTGTCCATTGTTATCCTGTAACTCAATTCTGACACTACCTGCTTTTTCAATGGTAGTTGATTGCTCACTGCCAAAGAAATCGCCATCGGGCATGCTCACTACATTTGATTTTGAATCGGCTGACCAGGCGCCCATCGAATGTGGATTCTTTTTAGCGTAATTTTTAACCGCGCGCGGTGCACGACGGTCGCTGTTACCTTCACGTAACACGGGATTAACAGCACTACCCTTCACCTTATCGTAACGTGCTTTAAGCTCTTCTTCTTTTTCAGTTTTAGGCTCTTCCGGGTAATCTGGCAAAGCATACCCTTTTTCTTGCAATTCCTTGATGGCAGCCTGCAACTGTGGGATAGAAGCACTGATATTTGGTAGTTTAATAATATTGGCTTCAGGGGTTTTAGCTAACGCTCCTAGTTCGGCCAAGGCATCAGATGTGCGTTGTTCTTCGGTCAGGTAATCCGGTAAAACGGCAATAATACGTCCTGCCAGTGAAATATCTCTTGTTTCAACTTCAACGCCAGCAGATTTAGTGTATGCCTCAACAATAGGCAATAGCGAATAAGTTGCCAAAGCAGGTGCTTCGTCTGTCTTGGTGTAAATAATCTTAGGGGTTTGTGTTCTCATTTTAAATCGTTCTAAATGAATACGTGACTATTGTAACAGTTGATGAGCCATTGTGTTTAGGTCATCTTCCTTTTTCAAAGCCACTATTAATAATTAAGGTTTATTGTTATTACAAAATTACGGTTATATAACGACTACATCCTGACTTTCATCATGAAAATGCAACATAATAATGCTTTGTAGTATGCTATAAAACAGCTTATACTGTTAACAATAAATCTCTTTATTCAAGGTCAAGATTAAACTCTTTTCGAAAGAGCGCTAAAGCCGGGTTCTTTTCCGACATCACTTTGTATTTGTCGGCCACCGTAAATGCTTTCTTCGGACCATTATCCTCGTCCTGTGAAATTTCGAAACTTAGTTGAATCCGGGCATTTTTAAGGTTCCGCCTTAAAAAAGAAGTAATGGTCGAACGCTCCTTACCTAACTCATGTTCCTGTGTTTTATTACGCAGTTTAATCAGCAGCTTATTTTCCTCAACCAATAGCGGTGGATGGTTTTTATAGATGGTATGGATACGCGGTTGTCGTTCATACTGACGCGTGAATGCCCGCCATACCCCATCCAGTTTCTCCTGGTCGAATGTATCATTCCAGGATTGGTCAATGGGTTCTTCTACCTTTTGTTCTTCCTTTTTAGGCGATGGTGTACCTGGTTGCTGAACTTTCTGTGCCAGATTCTTTAAGGAGATGGACTTAAGTCCAACACTACCTCCACCATTTACTTTGGGAGGAGGCGGAATTTTGGCGGCACCACCTTTATTGCCTGAATTTTGTTGGGGAGTCTTTGTTGTTGGGGCCTTTGGCTGTACTTTACCTACCGTGATGATGGGTATCTCATCAGACGGCTCTACTTTTTTTTTTCGGTAACAATACGCGCCAAACGGATGAGCGCAAACTCAATGTGTAAACGCTTATTTTTTGCAGCACGGTACTGCTGCTCGCTATCATTAATAATTTTTAGTGCTTCGTACAGGAAATCAACGGAGCAGTTGGCTGCCTGCTGCTGGTATTTTTCTTTGGTCGTTTGTCCTACCTCCAGTAGAGCAGCTGTTGAGGCATCACGACACATCAGCAAATCGCGCATATGACTGTTTAATCCGGCCATAAAATGCTGCGCATCGAAACCTTTAAGCAAGATTTCATTAAAGGTCAGCAATCCTTGTTTGTAATCTTCAGCCAGAAAGGCGTCGGTTAACTTAAAATAATAGTCATAATCCAACACATTCAGGTTCTCAATCACCTGCTGATACGAGATTTCCTTACCCGAAAAAGCCACTATCTGGTCGAAGATAGACAAAGCATCACGCATGGCTCCATCCGCCTTTTGGGCGATAACGGCCAGGCCTTCTTCTTCAACCTTTACACCTTCACTTTCCGACACATATTTCAAATGCCCAACAGCATCGGCAATCGTAATCCGATTGAAATCGAATATCTGACAGCGCGATAAAATCGTTGGTAGTATCTTATGCTTTTCGGTGGTAGCTAATATAAAAATAGCATGACGTGGTGGCTCTTCCAGTGTTTTCAAAAAGGCATTAAAAGCCGCTTGTGAGAGCATATGAACCTCGTCGATGATATAAACAGAGTAACTTCCAAGCTGTGGCGGAACACGCACTTTATCAATCAAACTACGGATATCATCCACCGAATTGTTACTCGCCGCATCCAGCTCATGGATGTTATATGAACGATTATCGTTGAATGATTTACATGATTCACACTCATTACAAGCTTCGAAATCATCGTTGATATTGGAACAGTTGATTGTTTTGGCAAAAATACGCGCACAGGTGGTTTTACCCACACCACGCGAGCCACAGAACAAATACGCATGTGCCAAATGATTGCTTTTTATCGCATTCTTTAGCGTGGTGGTAATATTGCCCTGCCCTACTACCGAACGAAAGGTAGACGGTCTGTATTTTCTTGCTGAAACAATGTATTCCATTCTAAATAGCCAGTAGTTTAATAGTCGGAAGACAGTACTTATTTATAGCTTCATCGACTAATACAACTAATTTCAATTGCACGACAAATATATAATTTCTTTGAGCCCCTGCCAATTTGGATACTCAGAAGTTATTAACATTTATTGAAGCAGAAGACAAAAGATTTAAAGACAAAAGATTTAAAGACAAAAGACATAAGAAGACAGCCCATGTAAGATTTCTTTATTCTTATGTCTTTTCTATTTCTTCCCACTACCTTTAAAATAATCTTCTTTCTCTGAAAATAACACATTGAAGGTCGTCAGGCTTCCATAAGCACGGGTGATGTATTGCTGCATATGCACTTTTTCTTCATCGTTAAGCGATGTCGACGAGTTGATATTCTGTTCCAATACGCGCAAACGGTCCCGCACCATGATAATCTTTTTAAAGAAGGTATCCATGGGGATTTCTTTAGCTTGAAGCGAGTCATTGGACGGATGCAACATCACTTTTCCTCCAATCCATTTTTGTCCTAATTCCACTTCAGCAGGCAAAGAGCCATATTCATCTAAAACAGAAGCGATAGCATAGCGCAGGTCACGAGCGGTAATTGTTTCCGGCTTGCCTTCATCCGGACTTTCGATAATGGTGAGGTTGGTGCTGGTCTTTGGAATCTCCATTTTACCGCCATCTTCGAAATAAACAATATAGGCTCCCAGGGTAATTTTGGCAATAATGCCTTCGCCGTATCGCGGATGCTCAACGGTTGTTCCAACTTTTATATCTATTGAATCCATATAAGTATTTGTTTAAATTGCGTGCAAACTGGCACGATATTTATTGCCTAATTTAACCAATCAAAAACAAATTTTAATGACGATGAAGAAACTAATTATCGCTTTTGCCGCTATTTCATTGATGATGAGTTGTAAATCAGCACAAAGCACATCCGGCACTCAAAAGATAGCTGAGCAAGAAAAAACAAGCATCGAAAACTTCACGGAGAATAACACCTGGGAATTGGTTAGCTACCAGGGCCAGGCTCCATCAGAAGTTGGTTTTGTCAAGCGAATTCCGACATTAATTATTAATGAAAATGAAAACAAAATTGGTGGCAACAGTGGCTGCAACTCCTTTGGCGGTCAGGTGGACATAGATGGCGACATCATTACTTTTAGTAAAATATTTTCAACCAAGATGTTTTGTCAAGGAGTACCAGAGCATGAATACTTTATGCTGCTTCAACAACCTTTAAAGTTTAAAACCAAAGGAGATATACTGCAATTTATAAAGGATGGTGATGTTATTTTAGAATTTAAGATGAGGAAAAATGAGTAATTACTGATAACAATATACACCTCGGCTCCACTCGGTGACCTACAATCTGTTCACCGAGCGGAGCCGAGGTGCAAATATCAAATGACATCATGCCAAAAGGATTTACATATATTTTACAATGTAATGATGGCACCTTTTATACCGGAAGCACTTCTGACATAGAACGAAGAATAATGGAGCATTCGAAAGGTCATGGAGCCAATTACACTCGAAAGCGCTTACCTGTGAGACTGGTCTATCTAGAAGAGTTCGATAGGATTGATGATGCGTTTTATCGTGAAAAACAGATTCAAAATTGGAGTAGAAAAAAGAAAAGGGCCTTGATTGAGAGTGATTTTGACAAACTTCATAAATTGTCAAAGTGCCTGAATGATACGGCTTCTGAAAATAGGTAACACTTCTTTAAGATAAATTCGCCTCGACTCCGCTCGGCGAGCCCCAACAATCTGCTCACCAAGCGTATCCGAGGTGTTTTCTTTATTTTCTTCAAGCTCCATACAAAATAAACAAAGAATGATGAGCTTATGCCTACTTGACTTACATGAACTCTAATATCATAGTCACCAAAACCGGCACTAATATCGTTAAGACGATACCGCTGAAAATGGCAATAATGCCATAGTCTTTGCCTGTAAACTTCACGATGACAGGTAGTGTTGTATCCATTGCTGTGGCTCCTCCAGTTGCAATGCCCGCCAGTTTGCCGAAGTATTTAACCAAAACAGGCACAGCCAGCAAGGTGATGATTTCTCTGAAAATATTGGACAAAAGAGCAATAACGCCCAGCTCCTGACTATGTAATTGTCCGATGAAAATACTGGATAGCGAATAATAGCCAAACCCTGCTCCCACTGCCATGGCTTCTTTGACATTGATATCACTCAACAGAATGGAGATAAGTGAAGTGCCCACCAAACTGCCGACAACAACTGTTAAGGGCACTAATATGACTTTGAAATTGAGTTTACGCAACACATAGAAGGCATTTTTATCACTACCAATGCTGATGCCCACCAGGAACATCAAAATAAATAAGGCATAAGTCGTTAAATCTTCACTGAGCAACCATGATGGAAACGCATCATAAATACCTCCAACCAATCCTACGGCAAAAAATGCCAGAATAATTAAACTTCCCTTCATTGTTACTCTTCGTTACCCGTTTTAAAAAAGAATTGATAAACTACTTTGGCCAGCAGTACACTGCCCACAACCGCTCCAAAGGTTAACCAGAACGCTTTATAGCCTATTCGCGAGAAATTGTTGATTATCTCATCGTTAATACCGACTGAGATACCCAATAGAAATAATAACAAGTACACCGACCAGGTGACTGCTGAATCAACGCCTTTACGGGCTTTTTCTTTATCGCGCATGAGCCAGCCGATGCCAATACCCACGGCAAACAATGCAATAACAATGTATGAAGTCATAAATTCAAAAATAGGTATTTAATCGAAAAAGACTAAAAGACACAAGATTTTAGATATGCGGCTTATTGACATTGAAACCTAAACCAACTTGTACTAAATAGCCTATTATGAGATGAAACGAACCCACCGTTGCAGGTTCATTTCATCATATAAATCCAAATCACACACTAAGATTAATTACCGTACAGATTAGGGTTAGCATTCTCTTCATCCTCTGGTACAGGATAATACAACTGATTGCTATTGTACCCAACGCGGTCGCCAAATATTTCATCGGCCATACCCCAACGACGAAGATCAAAGAAACGTGAACCCTCTAAGGTAAATTCCATGATACGCTCGTGCTTTATCTGTTCGAAAACAGCCGTTTCGGTCGTTGCTCCGGCATACTCAGGTAAGCCACGCTTTGTTCTCAGCTCATTTATTAAACTAATGGCATCTGCAGGATTACTTTGATTCAAAATTTCGGCTTGCATCAATAGCACATCCGCATAACGCATTAATGGCTGATCAACATGACAACGACTCCAGGCACTTGATGGGTCATTGGGATAATGCTTTTTGAAAGCTACTGTTGTGCTGCCTGCACCAAAAACATCATCATATGTTGACCCAAGAACGTAGGCATTATCATTATAATAGGGGTCATTGAAGTAAATGGTTCCATACATACGATCATCGAACTGACCAATTGAACCAATATTACCTTCTTTCTTCATTTCTGTCAAAAGCTCTGCCGAACCATATACTTCACCATAAAAATCAAGCTCAGCAGGGCCAATAAAGTAGTTCTGCCAGTTTGAATAGGATGCCCCTCCCTCAACAACAGGCGACATCTGAAGAGCAAAAATACATTCTGAACTGTTTTCGTTGGTACCATCAAACAGACCTTCAAAATCGGCTTCAATATCATAATCACCACCTGAAATAACCGTGTTAAAGGCTTTTTGCGCTTCGGTTAAGTACATGCTTTTGTTGGTAGCATCTTCAGCCGAACGATACAAATATGCTTTGCCTAAGTAGGCGAAAGCCGCTCCTTGTGTGGCTCGCCCCAGCTTTGCTTTATCCTGCGATTTAAGTGGTTTTAAAGCTTGTGCTGCTTTAAAATCTTCAATAATAAAATCCCAGGCGACCGCACGTTCTACTAAAGGTAAAAATAAGTCAGACTGACTCTCAGGATACTTATCTCTTACAATAATCTGATTAAAATTAATCAGTAGTTTAAAGTGATAATAGCCTCGCATAAAGCGTGCTTCTGCCATTAGCTGCTCGCGCTGCTCTGCCGTAATCTTATCTTCAGGAATACCCGGTAACTTGTCAATCACCTGGTTGGCATAGTTAATGCCACGGTAGTTATTATCCCATAACAATAAGATGGCATAATTACCTTTGTCAAACGAAAAATGATAGTGCTCTGTCCACCATGGGTAGTTGCTGGCATCAGCTCCCGGCACAGTCATATCCGAACGATAATATTCAATAACACTGCGGCCTTCAACAAAAGCATCCCAGCCAGTAAACATCTCTAAGTGAGAATATACTGCTGCCATTCCGGCATCAGCATCATTATAGTCGCGCCAGTAAACTGATGTATTGAGCTTATCTGGTGCTGTTTCCTCTAAAAAGTCGTCGCCACAGCTAACTGCCAGAAGCGCAACAAACAATAAACCAATTATATATTTTATAGACTTCATATTATTTTAGTTTTAGCAATTAGAAACCAACTTGAACTCCGAATAATACTGAGTGTGTTTGTGGATACAATACCCTGTCAACACCTGTATTTAATACGCTTGAACGACCTACTTCAGGATCAAGTCCGGAATAATCGGTGATAGTCAATAAGTTTTGACCCGACACATACATGCGAAGACGTTCGATTCCCACTTTTTCAGTCAACTGCTTAGGGATAGTGTAACCCAACTGTACAGTTTTAAGCCTTAAATAAGCACCATCTTCGAGGAAGCGTGTTGACTCGCGATTATTTAGGTTTGGATCGTTTAAAACAGCACGCGGCATACTAGTATTGGTATTATCCGAAGTCCATGCATTTAAAGTTGAGGATAAGAAATTACGTCTTGAATCCATCCCTTCCATTTCGAAACGGTTACCATTGTATATTTTGTTACCGCTAACACCTTGCCAGAACATTGAGAAATCAAAGCCTTTATAATCCAAGCCAAGGTTGATGCCATACTCTAATTTAGCCAGTCCTGTGCCTGAATAAGTACGGTCATCTACATCGATATCACCGTCACCATCCATATCTTTAAAACGAACATCACCAGGTTTAGCATTAGCCTGCAATAAATCACCGTCTTTATTCACGTGAGCATTAACCTCGTCCATACTCTGGAAAATACCATCAGCCTGATAAAGGAAGAATGATCCAATTTCGTAACCTTCACGAGTTTGAGTTGGGATGTGTGTACTGCCATACTTCAGGCCTGCACCATACAATACCTGGTCTTTCTCGGCCAACTCCAGCACTTCGTTGTTTAATGTCGACAAAGTTCCGGTGATGTTATAACCTAACTGACCAATTTTATTGCGATAGTTCAATTCAATCTCAATACCGCTGTTACGGATTTTACCTACGTTCAAAATTGGATCATCTACACCGGCAGAACTAGGCATACGTTGCAACACCAACATATCCTCAGTATCGTTTCTGTAGTAGTTTAATACACCCGATAGTTTATTGTTGAATAAACCAAAGTCGACACCAATGTTGGTAGAAATGGTTGTTTCCCACTGCAAATTTCTATTCTCTAAATCATTGGCAATACTACCAATCCAAGGCAACTGACCAGCTCCCTGTACATATCCACCCCAATATTTATTAAGTGTTGTAATTAATGATTGGTGATCATAGTAATCAAGTGTAATCTCATTACCTAATTTACCCCAGCTACCGCGCAACTTAAGGTTCGAAATAATACCAACATTATCCATAAAGCTTTCTTCTGATACTCTCCACCCTAACGCAAATGAAGGGAAGGTACCATAACGATTGTTTTCACCAAATTTAGAGGAACCATCGCGGCGAACTGAAGCCTGAAATAAATATTTACCCATGTACGAGTAGTTGATACGCCCTAAAACCGAAGTACGTGTATAGGTATAATTAGAACCGCCGGCCGTATAAGTTCCTCCTTCGCCGGCATCTAATGTTTTGAAATTCTCATCGAGAAACGGCACTTGTACCTTATTACCATCTTCGTCAATTTTAGAACCTTCAACATTGGCCCACATCCATTCGCTGGTTTGCTTTGTGGCTGTATAACCAGCAACCGCTTGAACACTGTGATTATTGAAATCCTTATTAAATTGCAACAAGTGTTCTGCAATGCGTTCTCTCCAGTTTGTTTTTTTGTTGTAAACGTTAGAGAATTGGTAATCCTGCTCCTTAATATTGATTATATAAGGCGGGTGAAATGAATTCTCATGCTCATTACTATTCTGGAAACCAAGATTTAACTGATAACTCAACCAGTCGGTTAATTCTAATTTCGAAATAAGGTTACCAACAAAAAACTGGATGCGTGTTTCATTTTCGTTGAAGTGATCCACACCAACCGGGTTATTGTGCGCCGGTAAATCACCGTAAGCTTGTCCGAAACCAGATTCCTGAGTGTCGTCATACACCGGAATTAATGGCGAAATGTGATAGGTCTCTCTTAATGACAAAGAGTAATCTTCACGCTTTGTTTCAGAGTAGGCCACATTACCATCAAACTCAAAACGTCCCTTTTTAATAGTGGTACGTGAGCGGAAGTTATATTTCTGAAAATCAGAGCCAATGACGGTTCCTTCTTCATCGGCATAACCAGCTGACAAGCTATAATTACCCAATTCATTTCCTCCACTCACACGAGCAGTGTGGTTTTGAATCAATGCAGAACGGAACACCTGATCCTGCCAATCAGTGTTATGTGGGTAATCGCCCGGACTGGTTACATAAGCTGGCATTTGCTCCTTATTGGCATCCGACACGTACATATTGTAGTTGTCTACCATCATTTTATGTACATCACGGTAACCTTGAGCATCTAATAAATCGTATTGATCGTTGGCATTCACTGATCCTACGTAACTCTCAATATCAACTTTAGCCTTTCCTTCCTTACCTTTTTTAGTCGTCACCAAAATAACACCATTAGCCGCACGTGAACCGTAAATAGCAGCCGCAGCACCATCTTTCAGCACTTCCATGCGCTCAATATCGCTTGGATTAACAAAATAAAGGCTACCCGGAATACCATCAATGATATAAAGCGGGTTGTTATTGCCAACGGTACCAACACCACGCACTTTTACATAAACGCCTGCACCAGGTGAGCCACCACTTTTTATAACAGAAACTCCGGCCATACGCCCTTGCAACTGCTCACTTGCATTGGTTGTGGCAATTTTCTGCAAGTCATCGCTCTTCACACTGGCCACCGCACCTGTTAAGTCGCTTTTCTTCTGAACACCATAACCGACAGCTACCACTTCATCCAGGCCAATTGACTCTTCCACCAAAGTGATATCTATCTGAGAACGACCATTTACCGCAATCGTTTGCGTTTGATAGCCAATAAAAGAATACACAATGTTTTTATCGGCTCCTTCTACTGCCAATTCATAATCACCATCAATGTTGGTTATAGTACCGGTGGTTGTGCCTTCAATAAACACATTAACGCCCGGCAACGGTTCGCCGTCCACACCCATAACGCGCCCTTTAACAGTGATGGTCACATCCTGCTGAACTGTGCGGTTGGTCTTTTCTTCAAGAATAATGATGATTTTATCGTTGATCTTATAGGTTAAACCAGTTCCTTCCAGTGCTTTGTCTAACACTTCAACCAGTTCGCCACCCTGAAGATTTTGAGCTATTTCTTTATTAAGATTAACCTGATCATCCTGATAGAAGATAGTAAATGTAGATTGTTTTTCTATTTCATTAAAAACGTGTTGCAAAGTATTTTGACCACGTTTGAGGTTTAGTTTCACATTCTGCGAATAGGTTGACGCAGAAATCTGAACCATTCCGAAAATCATTAAAACCACTGTCAGTTTCATAATCTTCCAAAATTTTGGGTTTAGACATGGGGCACTATGCCTCATGCCATTCAATTTTTTTTTCATACTTTTGAATGATTTACTTTTAAACTTGTTTTAAAAATTATCAGACCGGGAAGATGTTGCCGCATCGTTCCGGTCGTTTTGTTTCTGTCCCTATATCATAGGCTATTCTGTTATTAATGTTATATAAATTTTATCGTCTTTTATGGTGTAATCGATAGGCGTTATCATCTTAATGGCATCTAATATTTGCCAGATTGTTTCTTTATTTCTAAACTTACCAGTGAATGATAGTTGCTTAGCAGCTTCGCTTTGTATAATAATGTCCACATCATACCATCGCTCCAAACGTATCACCAGCTCTTCAAGACTGGTATTCTGAAAGTTAAAACCTTTGTTGGTCCAATTGGTTACAAGTGCTAAATTAGCTTGATTCACGGCCATTTTACCTTGAGCATAAATGGCTTTTTGACCAGGTTTTAAGATGATACCTTTGGTATAATCAGCACCGGCCCTATTGAGCGAGACACTCCCTTCTACCAATGTGGTTTCTATCCGCTCAGTTTCAGGATAAGCCATTACATTAAACTCGGTACCCAGCACGCGCACTTCAATATCGCCTGCTGATACAATAAAAGGATGCGCTTTATCGTGATGAACCGAAAAATACGCCTCTCCTTTTAAGGTAATATGCCGCTCTTTTCGATTAAATACAGAGGGATAAATCAACTCAGACCCTGCATTCAATTTCACTTTCGTTCCATCGGCCAGCTCCACTGTCGATTGCGAACCATTGGGAACAATTACTCTTACAAAAGTACTATCTGTCTCCTTGATTTGCGGGAGTTTAAAAGCAGAATAAGTTGCAAAGGCAACGACCAAAGCAACCGATGCAATTTTTAGTATTTCCATGGCCCAACCAGGTAGTATTCTTTTTACCGACAATTGCGCTTCTACCTTCTTCCATGCCTTTTGCCTCGAAGGCACCTTAGCCTCCGTAGCGTCCCACACATCTTTAAACTCGAAGTAGGATTGCTTGTTGTGCTCCGATTGATTTATCCACTGTTTTAAAGCGCCCAATTCTTCTTCTGTAGCAGTTTTATCCAGGCTGCGAATTATGAGCGCTTCTATATCGTTTCGTTCTTTCATTTTTCGTTCTTGTATAGGGATGACAGGTGAATTACTAAAACTACGTCAATAAAAATGAAAAAAGTTAAAGAAAAAATCACATCCATTGTATCGACTTAGATTATACTCTCCCTAAATAGCACTAAGCCATAACAATACAGCAATCAACACCCTTCAGATAAAAATTACCATGAGCAACTCATTCTTCATCACCATTTACTTATACCGTTTACTAATCAAAATGCGCCTTTATAGCGCTTCGCTTTTTAAAGTCACTTTGATTATGTATCGACATTAACCAATGTAATTAGCAAAATGATTAAGGCTCATTTTGTAATACATTTGGTATTATTTACAACGTAACTAAAACAACATATGACTATAGAAAACGACAAATAGCCAGATGGGAGTGAATAATTTTTGAAGCGTCCAAAACAATTAGTTGATGGTCGGGAATGATCTTGGTTGGAACTTGAGCCATTTTTGAATGGTATAATGACTTGGAAGTGGGAAGTATCTTTTCTTTATCCTCAAACAAGACTTTTCAGGTGGTTTTTGTTATTTATTACGCGTACCTCACCAACTCTTTTAGCTTTGTGATGCAACGGTAAATGCGTGTTTCAATGGTGCGGACAGGTACATCCAGTTTGTGGGCAATTTCTTTAGTTTTTAAGCCTTGAAAGCGGCTCAGGTCTATTACTTCATAGCAGCCTTTGGGTAATTCCCTGAGCATTTTTCGCAACAGGTCCATGCGTTCTTCCTGCAGCAGGCTCTTTTCTTCTTTATAATAATCCACTTCCATCTCGATCAATTCTGAATACATCGATTCGTGATGCTGAGTGTGCACTTTCAATTGTTCGATATAATTAAGTGAGAGGTTGTAGATGATTTTATATAAATAGGCTTTAATTGAAACAGTTACGAGAATTCGTTCACGAAGTTCCCATAGTTTAACAAACGCCTCCTGCACAATATCAGATGCCACATCAGTGCGGTGCACAAATTTCATTGCGTACCGCACCATGTCATCAAAATGCATTTTAAAGAAGTGCTCAAACTCCTTCCTTGATTTAATACTTTCTGCTTGAGGCATTTGTTTCATTAATCCTGCGGTATATTTTTCTCTTCTGGGAAGCGGTCTTTGTACTCTTTCCAGAACTGCTTCACATCTGTTTTCATCTCTTTGTGCAAAAATAACAATCCAAATAAGTTTGGAATAGTCATTAAAGCAATGGTAATACCCGACAAGGTCCAGATAATGGTTGTATCAATAAAAGAGGCCACAAAAAAGCCAATTACATAGACAAAATGATACCAGATAACATACTTTGAACCCCACAGGTAAGTAACGGCTCTATCACCATAATACGACCAGGAAATAGCGGTAGAAAAAGCAAATAGTAACAAGCCAATAGATACTATATATTGACCAAAATTTCCAAACCAACTTTTGGTAAAAGCTACAGCTGTTAATGGTGCACTGTGAATCAAGGATTGTCCTTCAATCACAATTTTATTATTGCCAGAATGGCTGAACTGTGATTTTATGCGTTCTAATAAACCCAGTTCTTCGTCTTTAATAATGACACTACCGTCCACCACATCTAATTGACCATTATAAAGCTCTTTACCTTGCTTTACAACCACGTTTTCTGCCAATGAACGGGCGTGTATTAAACGGACAGGAGTACTAATCTTTCCATCTTTAACGCCCATTTTACCAGTAAATAACGGCAGTGTTTCTTTGCCACTAATGTGTTGTGAAAGCTCTAGTTTTCCTTCATCCGTCTGGTCGGTAATAGCAATAGTATTTAGCACCTGCAAGTCAGCCAACTGAAAACGATTGTCCAGCTTCTCACTCCACACACCCGATGATAATAACACAAAGCCCGTTAAAGTACATATGATAATGGTATCGATAAATGGCTCCAGTAAAGCCACTAAACCTTCTGAAACTGGTTCGTGCGCTTTGGCAGCAGCATGGGCAATTGGTGCAGACCCCTGCCCTGCCTCATTGGAGAAAAGACCACGGTTAACTCCCCGGTTAAAAGCAAAAGCAATGCTGGCACCCAAGAAACCACCTGTTGCCGATGAGCCGGTAAAAATATCACCAACAATGGCTTGAAGTGAGGGCCAGATATTTTCATAATTAAACAAAATAACGGCCATCGCTCCAATAAAATAAATGGCTGCCATGGCTGGCACCAGGCGCGATGTTACTTTAGCAATACGTTTAATACCACCAATAATTACAAAACCAAGAAGAATAGCCAACACCAACCCTGTTACCATGTGTGGTACTCCAAAAGTAGAGAATAAGGAATTGGAGATACTATTAATTTGCGGTAAACTACCTGTTCCAAAGGATGATAAAATAGTGGCAATGGCAAAAATAGCTGCAATCCAATAGCCTGTTTTAATGGTCTTACCCGATGCTGTTTTAATGTTTAATCGTTTACGCATAAAATACATCGGCCCACCAGCGATTGTACCATCTTGTGCTTTTTCACGGTATTTATGCGATAATGTTACTTCTACAAATTTGGTAGTCATACCAAACATAGCGGTTACCAGCATCCAGAATAATGCAGCAGGACCGCCCAAATGAACCGCAAATGCTACTCCGGCAATATTACCTGTTCCTACCGTTCCTGACAATGCTGTTGTTAATGCCTGAAAGTGTGAAGTATCCCCTTCATCATCTTCTTTATCGAACTGACCTCTTACAATTCGTAAAGCATATTTAAAGTATCTAACCTGGGGAAACTTAAGATATATGGTAAAAAAGATACCGGTACCCAGAAGTAATAGTACAAACCAAAGGTGGCTACCGATATACGAGTCAATCAATAGCAAAAAGTCATTTAATGCCTGCATAGATTTTGTGGTTAATAATTTTGTATTTGTAGATTTTCACACAAATATTGGCTTTGGTAGTGATATAACCAAATTTTTAAAGGGCTTATCCAAACAAAAAGTACAATAATATCAGGTCTTGCATTGAATTATATTTGAAGGTATTGGCTAAAATGAAAATTCCACTATTTTTGTTTTCCTAACTTTAAATTATGCACAAACCTAACACTGAACAATTTGAGAAGCTTTTTAAGGAGGACGCGGTCTGGGGCGAACAAGAGGTAATAAAATTTAGATGGGTATTAATCTCTGTCATACTTATCTTTATTGGTTATATCTACTATTCCGGTGAAACAGACCGTGCATTAACGTCTCTTCTGCTGGCCACATTTTATATTTTCTACAATGCTGTTATAAACATCCTGCTACGAAAATATGGAAGCGCCACCTGGATCCGTTTTATGTCGTCAACCATCGACATCACTATATTATCCATTCATATCTTTAATTACTCATTTCTTTTTAAGCCAATTGCCGTTACAACAGCAGCTTCGGTTTTTTTATACCCTGTACTCATTTTATTGTCTGTTTTAAGGTATGATAAACGCCTGGTGGTTTTTTCGGCACTATACTCGGTTATTTGCTTCAATATCATTTATGCCATTCGATCACCTCATATTGAACCAGACTTACTCGAAAAAGTGGCATCGGCCAATTGGGCCGGGCAAATATATAAAAGCGCCTATTTGCTTGTGATGGGCTACTTCTTGTATAGTATTCCAAAGATGATTAACCGATTAAACGCTAAACATCTGGCTACAGTCAACTTAAAACGCAGTTCAGAATTAAACCTGGCGCTTGAGAAGCAAAAAAATGAATTGGCTGAATTACAACTCCGCAAAGAAAAGCGTTTAAATAAGAAGTTGGCTGATCAAAAAGCACTGATCGAGCACCAAAAAGAGGAACTGCAACAAGCAAATGTGACGAAAGATAAACTATTCAGTATCATTGGGCATGATCTTAAATCGCCATTTTCGGCTCAAACATCGATTATCGATCTTATACTGTCTGATTACAGCCAGTACAATAAAACTGAAATAAAAGACATCTTAAAAACCATTCAGCATTCAGCTCACCAAGGCCTTGGCCTACTGGGCAATCTATTGGACTGGTCGAAACAGCAAAATAATCTTACCAAACAACAATTGACACCTGTGCGAATTGCCACTATGGTTTATGAAGCCCAGGCCTTGTTATCTCATAATATTGCACACAAGCGCATTACACTTATTAATCAGGTTGATCCGATGGCCACAGTTTGTGCCGACAGTAATATGATTAAAACGGTACTGCGCAATCTGTTAAGTAATGCCATCAAATACACCAATAATGATGGCACCATTGAAATATCAACCGGCACTGAAGGTGATTTTGATTTATTAAAGATTAAAGACACAGGTATCGGAATGACCGAAGAGCAAATAAGTCGTTTATTTAATATCGAGAACAATATTTCAACACCAGGAACGAATAATGAACCCGGAACCGGACTCGGTTTATTATTGTGCAAAGAACTGGCAGAGAAAAACAATGCCGAGATACGAGTAGAAAGTCTGGTAGGTAAAGGCAGTACGTTCACCATCGCTTTCCTGCGTATAAAACAGGCCAAAGAGAAATAAAAAAGGCCGTCAATAAATGACAGCCTTTAAAATAGTATCTTGATTTCATTAAATATGAATCACTTCATCATAGGCAGCCGCTGCAGCTTCCATCACCGCTTCCGACATGGTTGGGTGAGGGTGAACTGCTTTGATAATTTCATGGCCGGTTGTCTCCAGCTTACGAGCTGTAACTAACTCTGCAATCATCTCAGTTACATTGGCACCAATCAGGTGAGCCCCCAGTAATTCGCCGTATTTGGCATCAAATATAAGCTTAACAAACCCATCTTTATGACCGGCTGCACTTGCTTTACCAGAGGCTGAAAATGGGAATTTACCAATTTTCAACTCATGCCCCGCTTCTTTGGCAGCTTTCTCAGTCATACCCACTGAGGCCACTTCAGGAGACGTATATGTACATCCGGGAATATTGCCATAATCCAATGGTTCAGGGTTATGACCGGTAATCTTCTCAACACAAATAATACCTTCGGCTGAGGCGACGTGAGCTAAGGCCTGACCCGGAACAATATCGCCAATAGCATAAACGCCTGGAACAGTTGTTTGGTAGAATTCATCCACTTTTACGCGACCATTCTCCACAACCACACCCACTTCTTCAAGGCCCAGATTTTCAAGATTTGGAGAAATACCAACAGCAGATAAAACGATATCAGCTTCGTGTGTTTCTTCACCCTTCTTGTTTTTAATAACGACTTTAACTTTATCGCCAGAAGTATCAACCTGGGTCACTTCAGCTCCAGTCATCACTTTGATGCCGGCCTTTTTAAACGAACGTCCTAATTGCTTCGAAACTTCTTCGTCTTCAACAGGCACAACATTTGGCATGTACTCCACCAAAGTTACTTTTGTACCGATGGTGTTATAGAAATAAGCAAATTCACTTCCGATGGCACCAGAACCAACCACAATCATCGATTCAGGCTTCTTATCAAGCGTTAAAGCTTTGCGGTATCCAATTACTTTCTCGCCATCCTGTGGTAAATTTGGTAACTGACGACTGCGTGCTCCGGTTGCTAATAAAATATGTTCAGCGGTATAAACGGTTTTTTCTCCTGCTTCATTCAGCACTTCAACCTGCTTATTTCCCAATAGCTTTCCAGTTCCCTGGATCACCTCAATTTTATTCTTCTTAAACAAGTACTGAATTCCTTTACTCATGCCATCGGCAACACCACGACTACGAGCTACCATCGCTTCGAAATCGGCACTCGTTTCGCCTTCTATTTTAACGCCATAATCAGCGGCATGCTTCAGGTATTCAAAAACATTTGCACTCTTAAGCAGTGATTTGGTTGGTATACAGCCCCAGTTAAGACAAATACCACCCAGCTCAGAACGTTCAACAACGGCCACTTTTAAACCTAACTGTGATGCCCTGATGGCTGCAACATATCCTCCCGGACCACTACCTATTACTATTAAATCGTAATTCATCTTATTATTATTTTATTACTATTTATTCAGATTTTAAGTTCCTTTTATTGGAAGTCAAATTATGACACATCGATTACATAAACAAAATTAGCGGCCAAGAGTTTGAAATAAAACGACAAATATCAAGTATTGAAAATAAAAAAGGAGGCACATGGCCTCCTTAATAGCTTATATGTAAGTGTTTATCTTAGTTTAACAACTCAGCAATTTTTGCGTGTAACTCTTCTCCGCGAAGGTTTTTAGCAATAATCTTACCCTCTTTGTCTAACAACACAGTGTGAGGAATACCCGAAACAGCATATAATTTAGCTGCTTCGTTGCCCCAACCTTTTAGGTCAGAAACGTGGTTCCAAGTCAATTGGTCATCTTCAATGGCCTTTAACCATGCGTCTTCTTTTTGGTCTAATGACACACCTAATATGTCAAATCCTTTGTCTTTAAACTCGGCATACAATTTTACAACATTAGGATTCTCGCGACGACAAGGACCACACCAGCTCGCCCAGAAATCAACTAACAGATATTTTCCTTTGAACGAAGACAGGGCTACAGGATTGCCTTCCGGATCGTTCATTGTGAAATCCGGTGCCATTTGCCCCACCGCAACAGCTTCTAATTTTGTAATTTTCTCACTTAAAGCGATGTAGTAAGTCGATGTATTTAGCGATGCGTCCAGTTTGGCTAAACCTTCTTTCATTTCTTCGATAGCTCCATGTCCGAATACATTGTTAACGATAAAAGCAGAAGCAGGTGACATTGGGTTAGCCTCTACAACGTCCATTTGCACCTTCTCTAATGACTCCTGGTTAGCTTGATACTCTTCGTAGATGACTTTTTGCTTAGCTGTATCACCAGCCTGACCAGCCTCACCATAGGCTTTTTTCAATTCATTATTCTTCTCGCCTATTTCTTTTACAGCGTCACTAACCGACTTGTAAACATTGTAAACAGCACCACCCGTTACTTCGGCTTCTGCAATTTTATCTAATGATCCATTGATGGTATAATCAACGTTCTCTGCAAAAAAGTTTAAGGTGTTTCGCGAACCAGCTTCGCCTAACAATACAAATACAGGTTCAGCTAACTCGGTAGAATAGTTAACGACACCATCAGTAATGCTTAAAGTATCTTTTACGTTCACTCCGTCTTTGTCGTAGATGCTAATAGTAACAATTTTATCAGTAGCACCTTCAAGCTGACCAGTTAATTTAAAACTTGCCGCCTGTGGCTGGCACGATGCCAAAGCTACCAAAGCTGCAAAGGCAAAGAATAATAGATTTTTCATTTAATGAATGTTTTTAGACTATTGTTTCAATAGTCTGGGTTGTTTAATATGAGAGCCTAAATATACTTGCACGAATGTACATATCAAAATATGTATACTAAAAAAGCCACCTCAAAAAAGGTGACTTTTCATATTCTCTCGGTGAACTACAATTAGTTAAGCAATTCAGCCAATTTTTCTTCTAAAGCAGTTCCTCTTAGGTTCTTAGCAACAATCTTACCTTCTTTGTCTAACAAGAAAGTGCTAGGAATACTTTGGATAGCGTAAGCTTTTGCAACACCCGACTCTTCAGTAGCTAAAACTTGTGTCCAGGTTAAGCCATCTTCTTTAATCGCTTTTTTCCAGGCTTCCGCATCTCTGTCAACTGACACACTTACCACTTCAAACCCTTTAGTATTAAACGATTTGTAGGCTTTTACCACATTAGGATTTTCCTGACGACAAGGCTGACACCAGCTTGCCCAGAAATCAACCAACACATATTTACCTTTAAAACTGCTTAATGAAACAGTTTCTCCTTCTGGTGTATTTAAAGTAAAATCAGGAGCTACAGCACCTTCAGCAGTAGCTGCTTGTGCTTTTTCAAATTCTTCCAATGGGCCAAGCAAATCATTCATTTCTTTAAAATAAGGATGTGCTGCCATCGTTGGCTCAAACTTAGCAACCAACTCGCGGAGTTCTTCCAAGTCTAATGAACCAGCCATGTTTAAAGCCAAAAATAAACCACATTCGTTTGTTGCATTCGCATCAACAAAGTTTTTAAAGTAGGCACGCTGATCTTCCATTATCGCTTGCATTTCTTCCTGAATCACTTTTTGCTTATCAGCATCCTGACTCATATATGCCATCTGGTACTCCTGTTGAAGCTCCTGAGTCCTATCCTGACCAGGAATTTCATCATTAAATTGTGTTAAGATGTCAGTCAACTCAGAACCTGTTACTTCAATTTCTGATAATTTATCAACGTTACCAGTGATATTGATTTTATCATTTGAAATAAAGAAAACGGCTGGTTGCTGCTTACCGTCAACTACAGCAATATAAATTTCAGGTGCATCGACGCTTCCGGCGAAAGTAAATACACCATTAACCATTTCGGTAGTATCAACATTAACAGGTTGACCTTTTTCAATTTTCTTCAAGATAACTCTTTCCGATGTAGCACCTTCAAGTGTTCCTGTAACTTCATAAGACTTTGGCTGACATCCAACCAACATTGCAACACCAAAGATGGCTAACAAAACTTTTTTCATGTGATTAATCATTTAAACCTATTAAGGTTGTGTATATTATATTTATAGATTCTCAAAATAGTTATCCAGTAAATCTTTGGCAGCCATAAACGAACTTTTCTCATCATTCAGTACTTGCTGTTCATTCACCGTTAATGCTTCTTTAACCAACGGATGATGATAGAAATTATTACGCAATTGTTCGTTAATACTTTCGTACATCCAGTATTTGGCCTGAGAACGTCTGTTGGCTTCAAAGTAAGCATTTTCTTTGGTTAATTTCACATACTCCAAAATCATATCCCAGATTTTATCTACATCCTGGTGATATAACGACGAACAGGTTTTTACTTCAGGAGTCCACCCGGACTTTGTTGGGGGAAACAGGTGTAACGCACTGCGATATTCAGCCTGAGCCAGTTTAGCACGCTTCACATTCTCTCCATCGGCTTTATTGATAGTTATAGCATCTGCCATTTCCATAATTCCACGTTTAATGCCCTGTAACTCATCACCTGCACCAGCCAGCATCAATAGTAAAAAGAAGTCAACCATGGAGTGAACCGCTGTTTCTGACTGCCCCACACCAACTGTTTCAATAAAAATGGTATCAAAGCCAGCCGCTTCACAAAGAATAATCGTTTCACGCGTTTTTCGTGCCACACCGCCTAATGAACCGGCAGATGGCGAAGGTCGGATATACGCATCCTTCTCTCCGGAAAGCTTTTCCATACGGGTTTTATCGCCCAGAATACTTCCCTTTGAACGTTCACTTGAAGGGTCAATGGCTAACACTGCCAATTTCCCACCATTCTTGATAATATGCATGCCCATCGACTCGATAAACGTACTTTTACCAGCGCCTGGCACACCTGTAATGCCTAAGCGAATACTTTTACCGGCATGTGGCAAGCAACGCTCAATAATTTGCTGAGCTATCTTCTGATGTTCAGGAAGCGAACTTTCTACCATGGTAACGGCACGACTTAAAATCGTCACATTTCCATCTAAAATACCATTCACATATTCATCAATGGATAATTGCCGTTTCCTTTTGATAATACGCTTAGAGGCGTTAGGATTTATCGATGGCGCATCCTCAACTCCTTTATTAACTTTTAGACCTTTAAAATCAGGATCATTCTCAATATGATGATGATCATCCATTTTCGCCATGTACTATTCGATATTATAAAATAGAAAAAAGAGAGCTAAACCTTTGTTAACTCTCCTTATTCGTATTCGTTTGTTTTAATTAATTGACTTTCACATTCCCGGTAATCATAAGGGTCGTTGTTGTTGCCTTAGGATCATTGGTGGTAATTCTCACCGTTTTTGTTTGCCGACCACTTTTTCCTCTTGAATTAAATTCAGCTGCAATCAGGGTTGTTTCGCCTGGAGCTAAAATGGTTTTAGCCGGTTTAATAGCCGTGCAACCACACGACGCTTTCACTTTGCGAATAATCAACTCTGTTTTACCGGTATTTTTTACTTCAAACTGGTGTTTCACCACATCACCTTGCTTGATTTCTCCAAAGTTCCAATTCTTCTCTGTAATGCTAGTAACAGGTGCATTCTTAAGCTTCTCCTCATCCCACGATGCAAAATCTTCCTGTATAGAAGCACTAACAGTTACACGATTTGAATAATTTCTCACATCATCAAAAATGATGAAAATATTATCAGTCACAAACCCCCAGTCATTTTTTACCTTGGCGTCGTATGTTGCTGTAATTACAGCTGGTTTGCCAGGCTGAATAACTTCAGGAACGCTTTTTATCTTGATGTGTGGCGGTACATTAAGAAAGCCCAATTTTATTGGCTGCTCCGATGTGCTAATTATTTTGATGCTCTCTTCTTTTACCTGTTCCGGCGTCATACTGGTAAAGGCCAAATGCGATGTCTCTAAACGGATTTTATCCATATTACGAGGATAAATATCTTCCATAGTCATTTCGCGAGGCAGTACTTTACCGTTGATTCGTAAAATCACCGTTGCATTTTGAGCATTGGAACTAACTGTAATGGTTTTGTTAAAATTACCAGGGCGGTTACGAGGATCGAATGTTACTTTCACCATTCCTGAACCTCCCGGAGGAATAGGTGCTTTCGTCCATTGTGGTGTTGTACAACCACATGAAGCCTTTACATTGTGCAACACCAAGGGCTGACCACCAGTGTTTTTAAATTGGAATTGAAACTGCCTGACACCTCCATCTTCTTTTACTT
Organism: Carboxylicivirga litoralis; assembly: GCF_025499605.1. Taxonomy (GTDB): domain Bacteria; phylum Bacteroidota; class Bacteroidia; order Bacteroidales; family Marinilabiliaceae; genus Carboxylicivirga; species Carboxylicivirga litoralis. The sequence continues at coordinate 24,932 of NZ_JAFMVC010000020.1, forward strand.
CTCCAAAGTTGTGAATGGTTTTATCAAATGCAACATTTGGTTTTGCGTGTTGGGCGCTTACATAACCAACTAATAAACTAGCAAAGAGTGTAAATATGAAAAACTTCTTCATCGTTAAGTTAAGTTTTTAAGTACTAAATCTAAGTTTCTTTTTGAACTCATCTAATTACGCAATACTAATGTTGAGTGTTACAGTATTGCAGCAACAAAACACAAATCTATAAATAAATTATAATCTATTGGGGTCGTTCAGCTATTTTAACACGCCATTAATACTTTCTGTTTAAGTATCTCTTCTTTTCATAAATACGATAAATTGAACTTTATCGACTTTTATTTTTATATGGTTTCGATAATCTTTTTATAGCTTATGAAAATTAAAAAACTATTTTTGTTTCATTCATTTTATCTTATAACAAGAATACAATTGTCTGTTTCTATTATGAATAAATCCTATCTGCTCCTATTATTTGTTTTATGCGTAACAGGCTGTAAACAGCCAATCGAAAAAGACGTTCAGTCAATACACATTATCCCGCAACCTAATCAATTAAGTGTTCACGAAGGCCAATTTGAGCTTAATCATACTACGAAAATTGTTTACAAAGGACTTGATAAAACGGTACTTAACACCATTTCTTACTTCCAGTCTTTAATAAAAGAAAGCACTGATATCGAACTGCAAATTATAGATAGCCAACCACCTACCAACTTTATCAGTTTTGCCATCAACAACGAGCAAAATAATAATCCTGAGGCATATGCGTTAGAGGTTTCCGCTAACGAAATAGCAATTACCGCTTCCTCTGCGCAAGGATTATTTTATGCCATACAGTCCCTGAGACAATTATTACCAAATAAAACTGAAAAGAATAATCATTGGATTATTCCAGCACTCTACATTAAAGACTATCCTCGTTTTAACTATCGTGGTTTAAATCTGGATGTTGCTCGTCATTTCTTTTCTATTGAAGATATCAAGAAACAAATAGATATTTTAGCTCTCTATAAAATCAATGTGTTTCACTGGCATTTAACCGATGATCAGGGGTGGCGCATTGAAATCAAGAAGTATCCAAAACTTACGAAGATTGGCTCCAGGCGCAGTAAAACTGTGGTTGGTCACGCCGCTAATATCCCTCTCAAATACAACAATGAAGTTTATGAAGGCTATTATTCTCAAGAAGACATTAAAGAGGTAGTTAAATATGCCCAGGAGCGCCATATCACTATCATTCCGGAAATAGAAATGCCCGGTCATGCATTGGCCGCCTTGGCCTCATACCCAGAGTTGGGTTGCACGGGAGGCCCATATGAGGTGGCTACTCGCTGGGGTGGTTTTGACGATGTTATTTGTCCGGGTAAAGAATCAAGTTATGTCATTTTAAAGGATATATTAACTGAAGTAGCGCAGCTTTTTCCTGGACAATACATTCATATTGGCGGTGATGAATGTACAAAAATAAGATGGCGAAATTGCAAACATTGTCAACAGCGCATCAGCGATTATGAACTGGCCGATGAGAACGAGTTAGAACTATTTTTTATAAAACGAATACAAAAAATAGTGGAAAGTCTGGGCAAAAGTATGGTTGGTTGGGATGAAATCATGACCGATAAATCACTATCCAATGCCACCATTGTTGTATGGCAAGATGATGCTGAAATAAAGGACGCGATTAAAAACAACAATAAAATTGTACAATCGCCTAATAGCTATTTATATTTCGACCATTACCAGTGCGAGCCACAAAATCATCCTTTAGCCATTGGTGGCTACACGCCTCTTAAAGATGTTTATTGTTACGAACCGGTGTCTGACAACCTAACAGAAGAGGAATCGAAGTCTGTTATTGGTATTCAAGCCAATTGTTGGACAGAGTACATAAGCGATAGCAAAAAAGTGGACTACATGCTATATCCTCGTTTATGTGCATTTTCAGAAATCAGTTGGATACAAAAAAGCAATAAGGACTGGGCATTTTTTATGCAAAAGTTAGATACACACCAAGAGCGTTTATCAGTGCTTGGAGTTAATTATTTCTATGAAGTACCAAAGCCTATTGTGGAGAATGAGCAGCTTAACTTTACTCATCCTACCACAATGAGTTTCAAGCATATTTCAAACAAATATGAAATAAGGTATACTACTAATGGTTCCGAACCGACTAATTCTTCGAAACTCTTCACGCACAATATAGCCGTAAAAAAGTCGGGAACTATCAAGGCCATAACTATTAATAAAGAAACTGGTGATAAAAGTAAAACGGCTATCATTACTTTAAATCAACTCTCGTTTCAGAAACCGCTTAAAAAATCGCTTGATAAACTCCCTGGCTTGCGTTACTCATTACATAAGGGGCGTTTCAAGACTGTTAAAGAAATACAGAACATTAGTAAGAATGAATCAGGCATTGCGAGACAACTGTTTTTGCCCGATTCTGCACACAATGAAGGATATGGACTTATCTACAATGGTTATTTTCATGCAAATGATAAAGGCATCTATGAGTTCAGCCTTAACTCTGACGACGGTAGTGCTTTGTATATCAATAATAAATTGGTGGTTAACAATGATGGAATCCACGGTAAGAAAGTGGAAAAAGGAGCCATTGCCTTGTCTAAAGGTATGTATGATGCTAAAATTTATTACTTTCAAACAACAGGTTACCAGTATTTTAATTTGAATGTTATCTCTCCGGATGGGACTGAAACCAGACTAATCCCATCAGCGTTTTTTTATGATTAGATTCCAAATCTCAATTGCATTGAAGGCAAGTGTTTTGATTCTGTACAATCGTGTTATCTTTGTAACGAAGATTTAAAATATTAACACTTTATGGTAAATTTTCATCTGAATTAAAACACCATTATGAAAGCGCGAATCAAAGAACTCACTAAGCAATACCTAAGCCAGATAATTGAAATAAGAAGACATATTCATCAAAACCCTGAATTATCATTTGAAGAGCATCAAACATCAGCATACATTCAGGAACAGCTTGATAAAATGAGTATTCCTTATAAGGCAGGTTTTGTTAAAACAGGTATTATAGCCTATTTAAAAGGTAAAAATCCTGATAAACGAACCATTGCTTTACGTGCTGACATGGATGCTTTACCAATACAGGAATCAGGTAGTTTGGAATTCACGTCTCGTAACGAAGGAGTCATGCATGCTTGTGGCCATGATGCACATAGTGCTGCCCTGTTAGGCGCAGCAATGGTATTAAATGAGTTGAAAAATGAATGGGAAGGAACCATTCTACTACTTTTTCAACCGGCAGAAGAAGTATTTCCCGGTGGCGCTAAGTTAATGATGGAAGAAGGTTGCTTTGATGATCATGAACCAGAAATTATTATTGGCCAGCATGTATTACCAAATATGAAAAGTGGACATGTGGGCTTTAAAAGTGGCATGTATATGGCATCAGGCGATGAAGTTTATATTACTGTTAAAGGTAAAGGTGGACATGCAGCTATGCCCCATGCTTTAACTGATAATGTATTGATTGCTTCGCATATTATTGTTGCATTGCAGCAGATAGTAAGCCGCATTGTACCTGCCCAAATTCCTACTGTGCTTTCGTTCGGTAAAGTCATAGCTAACGGAGCAACGAACATCATCCCCGAAACAGTTGAGATTGCAGGCACTTTACGTACCATGGACGAAGAATGGAGAGCTATCATTAAAGAAAAAATAAAAGCTATTGCAAAAGGCACAGCGCAATCAATGGGGGCCGATGTGGACATTGATATTAAAGATGGCTATCCCATGGTGTACAATAATGAAGTAGTTACCGAAAAAGCGATTAGCTTCTCACAAAAGTTCATGGGAAATGAGGCGACAGAATTAATGCAAACCAGAATGACTGCTGAGGACTTTGGTTATTATTCACAAAAGTATCCTTGTACTTTTTATCGTTTCGGAGTGGAACAACAAAATGGCGAAACAGGCAGTTTACATACCCCACAGTTTAACTTAAATGAGGATTCGTTAGAAACAGCGGCTGGCTTAATGGCATATCTGGGCTATAAATTTATGCGCGAAGATTAATTAGAAACCGTCTAAACACCAGTAAAACCAGCTAATGCACAGGTGTTTGAATAATAAAAGACCTTAAAGCCTTATTTATAACCTTTCAAAATAAACTACTTTCGAAAGGAAATCTTTTTTTTAATTAAAAAAGCAGATAATTTTGCTTGTGTAATAATAACCAATAAAGACAAAAAAATGGCTTACGTAATTAATGAAGACTGCATCGCTTGCGGTACTTGTGTTGACGAATGTCCAGTAGAAGCTATCTCAGAAGGAGATATTTATAAAATTGATGCTGAAGCTTGTACTGATTGTGGTACTTGCGCTGATGTTTGCCCTACTGAGGCAATTCACCCAGCATAAGCTTTTACAAGCAAAAATAAAAAAGCCCCGTTAGGGGCTTTTTTAGTATATATAAGTCTAAGTATTATCCTAATCGCGAGATACGCTGCAAGGTTTCTGAGTCAAGAATCTTTATAACACGCCCATTTACTGCCAAAACCTTTTCATTCACAAATGAGCTTAACGTTCGAATAGCATTGGAAGTAGTCATATTAGAGAAATTAGCCAAGTCTTCACGAGATAAATACACGGCTAAGGTTTGTTTATCTTCTTCAAATCCATAAATATCTCTTAACACACATAAACTTTCAGCTAAACGGCCTCTAATGTGCTTTTGCGTTAACGTGACCGTTCGGTATCGTGCAAATCCCAATTCGCTGGCAAACGACTTAATGAAGGCCATTGATAAGGCAGGATTAGTCTTCATCAGATTATAAATAACTTTTTTGGGCACATGAAAGATAGTACAAGGCTCTATTACCTCTGAACTGGCAATGTGCATTTCTTCGGCAAACAGAGCCCGGTAACCGATAAAATCAGGAGCCGATGCCATACGCACAATCTGCTCGCGCCGACTTACTCCTTCTTTAAAGATCTTTACTTTACCTTTCCCCAAGCATAACAATCCGGTTGGCTTCTCGCCCTCCTGATAAATGATGTCATTCTTTTTGTAATATACCGTTGAATGATTTTCTAACAGGTACTGCTTTTCCTCTTCTGTAAGAATATTATACAGCTTTGGGATATCTTTTATTGTGGGATCTACAGGGGTATTATTTTTCTTAACAGGCATTACAAGGGTGTTATAAAACTATGTTGTATAACATACAAATTTATGATTATGCGCTTAAAATTCAAGCAAAAAAGCGGGAAAATACATCAGTATTTTGCAACTAAAGGCATTCGACGCCCAATACCAAATGCTTTACCAGAAATCCTTAAGGTTGGCGGTGTCTGAAAACGCTTGTACTCATTCATATTTACCAGACGCACAGCTTTCTTAACTGTTTCTTCCTCAAATCCATCCTTTATGATTTCTTCTGGCGATTGATTTTTTTCGATATAACGGAACAGCACCGCATCCAGCACATCGTAATCTGGTAGCGAATCTGAGTCTTTCTGATCAGGTCTTAATTCAGCTGATGGAGGCTTTACAATGGTATTTTCCGGAATAATTTCCTTATCGCGATTAATATAACGGGCCAATTTAAACACATCGGTTTTATACACATCACCCAACACTGATAAACCACCGTTCATGTCACCGTATAAGGTACCATAACCTACAGCGGCCTCACTTTTATTAGAGGTATTCAAAAGAATATGTCCGAATTTATTCGATAATGCCATCAGTAAAGTGCCCCGAATACGCGCCTGAATATTTTCTTCGGTAACATCAGCCTCTTTGCCTTCAAAAATAGGGCTCATCAGGTAGTTATAACTATTGAAAATTTCCTTTATTGGCACAATATTATATTGAATATCTAAATTCTCGGCTAAATCAACCGCATCCTTTATGGAGTGGTCGGACGAATATTGCGATGGTAATAATAACACCCGCACATTTTCTTTTCCCAAAGCTTCAGCCGCAATAGCAACTGTTACAGCTGAATCAATTCCACCTGATAAACCAAGCGTTGCTTTTGAAAATCCCATTTTCTGAAAGTAATCACGCACACCGGCCACCAAGGCATCATTTATCAATTGTATTGGCTTTGCTGTTTTTGGCGGTGTACTTGAAGCAGAGTCAATGGCATCAAGCTCAACACTTAAACTATCTTCGTTAAAAGCACAGGCCTGATGTGTTACATCTCCCCTGCTGTTAACAACCATGCTGTTCCCATCAAAGATAAGTTCAGTGTTAGCGCCCACCTGGTTAACGTACAAGAATGGAATTTTATACTGGCGAGCTTTATTGCGGACAATATCGCGACGGATATCAACTTGTGTGTATGAAAACGGTGATGCGGCAATGTTAATCGCAAAATCGGGCTTTTGCTGCATCAATTTATCCATAGGAGATAAAGTATACAGTTTATCTCGTGCAAAAGCGTTTGCCACCGGTTGATCGTCCCAGATATCTTCGCATATAGTTAAGGCTATCTTTTTATCCTTAATCTTTACTAATTCAAATAAGATGTTTGGCTGAAAATAACGGTATTCGTCAAACACATCGTAATTAGGCAAAAGCGTTTTGCGCACAATTTGTTTTACCTTTCCATCTTCCAACACATAAGCCGTATTAAACAGGTTCTTACCTTGCGGCTCAGGATTTATCTCAGGTCCACCAACTATGGCAGAAATACCAACACAAGATTTGGCAATTAAATCAATTGTATCAATGCAACTCTGGATAAACTCCTTTCGCTCCAAAAGATCATAGGGTGGATAACCACATACTGATAATTCAGAAAAAACAACCAAATCGGCTGCTTCACTTTTAGCTGCTTCAATACTTTTAATCATCTTATCAGCATTGGCCTCAAAGTTGCCAATGTGATAGTTTAATTGCGCTAATACAATCTTCATTACTACTTGTTACTTGTTAAATATTAATGATTCCTAGAAGATAATACCAAACTGAAATGTAAAACGGTTGAGGCTGGCTTTTCCATCAATGTCATTATCTGTAACATCCATAAAGCCACCACTATATATTAATCCTAACATTAAATAGGTGTCGCTACCTAATGAATACTCCATTCCTCCACCTAATTGGTAACCCATATCAAAAAAGTTGACTTCACTGCCTATCGAATTACCATCTCCATCATTGGTTTTGATGTTGTATTGTGTATACAAACCAAATTGTCCGTAATAACGTGAACGATGAAATTCATTGGTGATTAGCTTCAGAGCCAATGGTACTTCAATATATTTTAACCGAAATGTAGCGGCATTCTCTCCTTCTAAATACGAAGGAATTTCATCGCTATATTTTAGTTTACCACCGGTTGTATTAATAGTTAAACCCGTAGAAAAGGCATAATTTGTATCGAAAAAACGATCCATTACCACACCAAAATTATAGCCAAACAAATTACCATTGCTATCAACCGAATTATCATCGGAATTTAACCACGATATTTGCGGACTTAAAACGAAAGATAAACGGGTTCTTTTATTTTCCTGGGCATTAATTGTTGTTACCAAAAATAATCCTAGCAATAAAAGGAGGGTTGATTGTCTCATTATAATTCAATTTAGGTTGAAAAATCACTACAAACATAGTTAAAACATGGATTTCATCCACTTTTTTTTGTCTCTAACTGCATATTTTCGAAGCTTTCGTATTTTTACCTATTATTTGAAATTATAACCATGAAGCAAATATTATTTTTTCTCACTGTAATCAGCCTGGCATTAACAGCCTGCAAGCCCAAAGGTCCCAATGTTAGTCATGTTGATGTATCGATTGAGCCTCAGTTGTTTTTCATTGACTTATTTGAGATGGATGAAAACAATTTAGATAATGAGATAAAAAACTTACACCAAAAATATGGCACCTATTTGGCTGCCTACAGTCAGCAAATTATTAAAATCGGAAGCCCGTCAAACCCTGAATACAAAAATTTTATTGCCAGCTTTTTGAATTACGAAGACAACAGAGATGTTTACAAAGCCTGTAATGAGCAATATTCGGACACCAAAAAGTTGGCTAAAGAGTTAACTGAGGCCTTTAAGCATTATAAATATTATTTTCCTGAAGCAGAAATTCCACGAGTCTATTTTCACACCTCCTATTTCAACCAATCCATCGCGATGGACTCGGGTTGGGTTTCTGTTAGCGTCGAAAAATACCTTGGTGCCGATTGTGAGTTTTACGAATGGCTAGCTATACCGCAATATTTACGACGTAAAATGTCTCCGGAAAAACTTGTACCTGATGTAATGAAAGCAATGGCTGTTGGTAATTTCTCACTTGAAACAAAAAACGAAGATGTTGTAAGTAAGATGATTTCGCAAGGCAAGGTGCAATACTTTATCAAACAAATGATTCCTGATATAAAAGATACATTATTATTTGATTATTCTGATTCGCAAATGAAATGGTGCAACAGGCATGAAGCAGATATTTGGGCCAGCATGGTTGAACAAAAGCATTTGTACAATACAGAGCGTATGGTCATTCAAAAATATGTAGGTGACAGTCCGTTTACTTATTATTTCGGACAGGAATCTCCAGGAAAAGCCGCTGTATTTCTGGGTTACAGAATTATTGAAGCTTACATGGAAAATAACCCGAACACATCGCTTAGAGACTTATTAAATAATAAGGACGCTCATTTAATTTTACGCGAGTCCAGATATCGCCCTTAAACCAGTTTGTATGAGAATTAGCATTGTACAATTTTCGCCACAACTTAATAAGCTACAAACTAATTTGGATGCTATTAATCACTTAATCGGTGATACTGATAGCGCACTTTATATCCTGCCTGAATTAGCTAATTCGGGGTACAATTTTAAAGATAAGCAAGATGCATTTGATAATTCAGAAGCAATTGATAAGAGCATCTTTTTAGAGCATTTAATTGCGATTGCCAAAAATAAAAAGACACATATTGTCAGTGGCTTTTGTGAACGTGATGGCGATAAACTGTATAATTCATCAGTATTGATTAATTCAGAAGGAGTCATTGGCTTGTATCGAAAGCTCCATTTGTTTCTCAATGAAAAAAATATTTTTGAACCGGGCAATAAAGGGCTGCCGGTTTTTGATACACCTATCGGCAAAATAGGTATGCTAATCTGCTTCGACTGGATGTTTCCGGAAGCATGGCGCCAACTTGCCTTAAAAGGCGCTCAATTAATAGCACATCCATCTAACTTAGTATTGCCCTATTGCCAAAGCGTCACACCGTCCTATGCCTTGGTTAATCGTTGCTTTATAGCCACATCTAATCGAATTGGAACAGAAGGTAATTTAACTTTTACCGGTCAGTCTGTTTTAGCTGACATCAATGGAGACATCATTATTAGAGGCAGTAACGATGAAAGTCAGCTATTATCCGCCGAAATTGATTTAAGTTTGGCCAATTCAAAATCCATTACGGCACGAAATAATGTATTCAGCGACCGAAGAAGTGATGTTTACGGTGATTTAAAAACAGGCATTAATGATTGAGCAAAAGAAAGAACTCAGAAGACAAATAAAGCAATTTAAAAGGCAATTCACACCCGAAGAACGAAGCAGACAAGCGGATGTAATCCATCAGAAACTGGAGGAATCAACCGTTTTTAAGGCTTCCAAAGCCATTTTAATGTATTGGTCACTACCCGATGAAGTACCAACAGAAGCATTGGCTAACAAGTGGTTTAAGAATAAAAAAATATATCTGCCTGTCATCAATGGCGATGATCTAAAAATCGTTCAATACACAGGAGAAGATTCTTTGGTTGCAGGCGATAAATATGGCATTCCTGAGCCTAACGGGCCTGAGGTAGAAGATGAACAAAGTATTGAACTGGTTATTGTTCCTGGTGTTGCTTTTGATGCTAATAATAATCGCATGGGACGAGGAGCTGGCTATTACGATCGTATTTTAAAACGTATACCTACAGCTACAAAAATTGCCCTCGCTTTTGATTTCCAAATGGTAGACCTTGTACCCGTAGAAGCGCACGATATTAAGATGGATACGGTTATCAATCCGTTATAAAATAAAAGATGTCATCTTTGTAACTTATCGCTAACAAAGATGACATCTTTTTTATTTGGTTCTATAATTTACTTCGCTATTCCAAACAAATCGTAATCTTCTGAATCGGTAATTTCCACGTTGTAAAAATCACCTACATTCAGCTCCTTATTCTCATCTTTATGCAAGAGAACTTCCTGATCCACTTCAGGTGAGTCATACTCTGTGCGACCTACAAAATAATCACCCTCTTCCCTATCGATAATCACTTTTAAGTTTCTACCAACCTTCCCGGCATTTATTTCTTTAGCTATTCCATTCTGAATTTCCATAATACGGTCTGCACGCTCCTGTTTCACTTCATCAGGTATATCATCCTGATATTTCTTATGTGCATAGGTATCATCCTCGTGAGAATATGGAAAAACGCCCAATCGCTCAAAACGGATGTCTTTGACAAACTGCTCCATCTCAGCAAAATCCTGTTCGGTTTCACCTGGATGCCCGGTGATAAATGTGGTGCGCAAGTGAATATTGGGCACTTGCTTACGCATTTCTTCCATTAACCGGTAGGTTTGACTCTTACTAACCCTACGGCGCATAATGCCCAACATATTATCACTAATGTGCTGAAGCGCAATATCGAGGTAATTGCAAACCTTCGGATTATCGTTCATCACCTTAAGCACGTCCATCGGAAAACCAGCAGGATAAGCATAATGTAGGCGAATCCACTCTATACCATCAATACCGGCCAATTTTTCTGATAGTTCGGCCAGTTTATAGTCTTTGTATAAGTCGTAGCCATAGAACGACAAATCCTGTGCTATTACCTGTAACTCCTTCACACCTGTATCACGTAAACGCTTGGCTTCATCCAATAAATCGTCCATGGGGCGACTCACATGCTTACCGGTAATAATAGGAATAGCACAATAACTGCAGGTGCGATTACAGCCCTCAGATATCTTTAAATAAGCATAATGCCCAGGTGTTGTTAAAGAGCGCTCATTCATCAAATCACGACGATAGGTGGCGCCTATTTCTCCAACAATATCTTTCCAGTCAAATTTACCATAGAATTTATCAACCTCGGGCAACTCTTTCTTCAATTGTCCCGGATAGCGCTCCGATAAGCAACCCATTACATACAGTTGCTTGATATCGCCACGTTTCTTAGCCTCAGCAAACTCCAGTATGGTGTCTATCGATTCTTCTTTTGCATCAGCAATAAAACCACAAGTATTTATAATTGCGACTTCACCTTCTGGTGTTTCTGCATCGTGTGCTACTTCAATCCCATTGGCTTTAAACTGACGAATCAAAAACTCGCTATCTACCAGGTTTTTAGAGCAACCAAGGGTTACAACATCTACTTTCTTTCCTTTTGGCACAGACATCTTTATACAGTTTATCAGTTTAGAGTATACAGTTGAAAGACATCAACTCTACTCTTAAAAGGATGCCATCTTTATTAGCGTGTAGCATATAAAGATGGCATCCCATAGTATTTTAATATAATAAGTTAAAAGCATGAAAAATGTTCATGCTACACTTCAATAATCTATCTAAATAATGAATCAACAAACTCGTCGCGGTTGAATACCTGCAAGTCATCAATTCCTTCACCAATACCAATGTATTTTACCGGGATGCTAAATTGGTCAGAAACACCAATGACCACACCACCTTTAGCCGTTCCATCCAGCTTAGTAATGGCCAAAGCTGATACTTCGGTTGCTTTGGTAAATTGCTTGGCTTGCTCAAAGGCATTTTGCCCGGTTGAACCATCCAGTACCAATAGCACTTCATTGGGTGCATCAGGAACAATCTTTTGCATTACTCGCTTCACTTTGGTCAACTCATTCATTAGGTTGACTTTATTGTGAAGTCGACCAGCTGTATCGATTATCACTACATCGGCACCTTGGTTTTTAGCCGACTCTAAAGTATCAAAGGCGACAGAAGCCGGATCAGAACCCATGCTTTGCTTAACGATTGGCACATCTACGCGATCGGCCCACACCACTAGCTGATCAATAGCAGCAGCACGAAACGTATCAGCAGCTCCTAAAACAACTTTCTTACCAGCTTGCTTAAACTTGTTGGCCAGCTTACCAATGGTTGTTGTTTTGCCAACCCCATTCACACCAACCACCATAATCACATAGGGATACTCACTTTTGGGCAGTTCGAACTGACTGACGTCACCTGATTTATTCTCAGCTAAGAGTTCAGCAATTTCTTCGCGAAGGATATCATTCAACTCAGAGGTGCTTAAAAACTTATCTTTAGCAACGCGTTCTTCAATGCGTTCAATGATTTTAAGCGTCGTGTCCACACCTACGTCCGAAGTAATCAATATTTCTTCCAAATCATCAAGCACATCGTCGTCAACTGTCGTTTTTCCAACAACAGCACGTGTCAACTTTTTAAATACGCTCTCTTTCGTTTTGGCCAGTCCTTTATCCAGACTTTCTTTCTTGGCTTTGTTAAAGCTCCCGAATAAACCCATGAATATTAATTTTTTGAGGGCTTAAAGATATAAAAAAGATGTTAGACACAAGATAAAAGAGATAGGTATCAAGACTGATTTTAAGTAGAATTTCATCAGTCTTGTTTCTTTTGTCTTTAATCTATCATCTCAAACATAATTCAACAAAAAAGCTTCCCTGAAAACAAGGAAGCTTTTGTGCTATAAGTTGTATTTCAAAAATTACTTCTTGAAATATTCTTTTGCCATTTCATTTGGTACAATCTCTTCACGGAATGTATAAGCTCCGGTTTTTTCAGACTTTACCATTTTGATCACTTTAGTGTGACCTTTACCTTCACCTTTTTGCAAGGATGCTACTGCTTTCTTTGCCATGGTTAATCAGTTTTATTTGATTTCGCGGTGTAAAGTAACACGCTTCAAAATCGGATTATACTTTTTCAACTCCATGCGGTCAGGAGTATTTTTTCTGTTCTTTACGGTAATATATCGGCTAGTTCCTGGCTGTCCGCTTTCTTTGTGCTCAGTGCACTCCAAAATAACCTGAACGCGATTACCTTTTGCTTTCTTTGCCATTTCTACTCCTTATTAAAAGTTAGCAATAAATCCTTTTTCTTTCGCCTGCTTAAGGGCTGCTAACAAACCAACTTTGTTGATCATACGCAAACCAGCTGCAGATACTCTAATGCTTACCCAACGATCTTCTTCAGGTAAGTAGAACTTCTTTTTGAAAAGATTAATATCGAATCTTCTCTTGGTTCTTCTTTTTGAGTGAGAAACATTATTTCCCACCATGAATGATTTACCAGTTATTTGACATACTCTTGACATCGCTCAACAGTTTTTTTCGGATACATTTTTCAAACAGAGCGCAAAATAAGGCATTTTTATCGGATAATACAAATATTGAAACTTATAATTCAATAGTTTTTTCATTTTTTCTTTACATCCGATCTAACCTTTGCATTCTGATTGCAAAATTATGACTTTTTTTTCTCTTTATTTAATTCCTGAAGTAGCATAATTAATCCCGCCTCAGATGAACGTTGAATGTTTCTTGTCCGGATTTTACCAAAATTAAAACACTGGCTATGTACACCAAAATCACCGGCTATTGCAATCCAAACTGTACCAACCGGCTTTTCATCCGTTCCGCCATCAGGACCTGCAATGCCTGAGGTGGCGATTGCATAATCCGTCTTCATCAATTGCCTTACCCCTTCAGCCATTTGTTCAACCACCTCCTGACTCACTGCTCCATTTTCTTCCAAAGATTCTGTTCGAACATGCAACACACTTTCTTTAATGGCATTATCATAGGCAATAACGCCTCCTCTAAAATAAGCTGAACTGCCTGGAATACTCGTCAACAGATGCCCGATATTACCCCCCGTACAACTCTCTGCCGTCGCAAGGGTTTGATTTCTATCTTTTAATACTTCTCCCAATAGCTGTTGTACAGGGAAATCTTCCTCTCCGAAAATATTATCTCCAACCAACGCATATAAATCCTTAACCAGGGAAGAAATATCTGCTTGAGCCTGAGCTTTGTTGCCCATTTTAGCCGTTAAGCGCAGGCGAATCTTACCTGGACTAGGCAAATAAGCCAGTGAAATGTAATCAGGAATCCGATCCTCCCACTCTTCTAATTGTTCTGCTAAAACAGCTTCAGGAATATTAAAAACCTGAATGGTTTTGTGGATTATATGGCCGGTGTTATAACGTTTCTTCAATCGAGGGATAATTTCATTACTCATGGCTGTTTTCATCTCAACAGGCACGCCAGGCATCGACACAATCACCTTTCCTTTTTCATCGAACCACATAACGGGAGCCGTTCCCACAGGATTCGTAATCACTTCACAACATTCCGGCACATAAGCCTGGCTCTCATTTTGTTTATTAATGCCTTTTACGCGACCTTTCAACAGAGTCGTCATGGTATCATAAGCCTGCTGGTTAAACACCAGTTTCGAATTGAATATTTCGGCCAATGTTTCTTTTGTAATATCGTCTTTGGTGGGACCTAATCCGCCAGTCAATAGCACAATATCAACGCGCAACATGGCCTCGTGTATAGCATTGATAATGGCCTGGCGCGTATCCTGAATTGAAGTAATACGTACCACATCAAAACCGGCGTCGTTCAGCTGCTGCCCCATCCATGCTGAGTTGGTATCAATCACCTGACCAATTAATAATTCGTTACCGATGGTTATAATTTCTACATCCATTTCTTTTAAAATTGAAGAGTTGAAAAGTTGAGGAGTTGATATTTTTAAATGTCAAAAACCAATTAGTTTCACTAACTATTCACAATTAACCATTGATAATTAACCATTACAACAAACTTATTATTTTTCTTTTATGGCTCTTATACGCTGCAATAAGGGTGGATGTGAATAATGAAAAAACACATACAACGAATGCGGCGTTAAATTACTTAAGGCATTTGATGAAATTGTTTTTAAACCACTGATTAAAGCTTCTTCCAAGCCGAAACCATTGGCATAAGCATCGGCGGCATATTCATTTTTCCGCGATAAAATCGTCATAAAGATACCGGCAATAAATGATACTGGTGAATACAAAATGCCAAAAGCTAATAGACCAATATGAAAATTAGGTTCGTTTACGCCTAAAGCCTGTGATAACAATGGTGACCCCACCACCAAACCAAATACAAACAAAATGATGCCCATTTGGATAACACCAGTTATTGTTCCCCATAAAGTATGTTTAAGCTTATAATGGCCAATTTCATGGGCTAAGACCGCCACTATTTCTTCTGCCTTCAAATCTTTAATTAAAGTATCATATAGAACAATGCGCTTACGGCTTCCTAAACCGCTAAAAAACGCATTGGCTTTGGTGCTTCGTTTCGAGCCATCCATTACAAATACGTTATCTAACTTAAAACCTGCTTTTACCGAAAACGATTCGATGGCATCGCGCAACTCGCCCTCTTCCAGGGGTGTTTGCTTATTAAACAACGGCAATATAAGTGAGGTGTAAAACATCGTCATAAAAATGGTAAAACCACTGATAACCATCCAGGCGTATAACCAGAAAAGGTTGCCGGCAATACTGTATAACCAAATCACCAATGCCATTAGTGGTCCTCCAATCACAACAGAAAGAAGCACTGATTTAAGCATATCCAGTATAAATATTTTGGGTGTTGTTTTATTAAAGCCAAAGCGTTCTTCAATAACAAATGTTCCATAAATACTAAATGGCAAACTAATAATTGACGAACCAGCACCAATAACCGCAAAAAACAGAAGCGATTGTACTGTTACATTTGAGCTTATCTCCGTCACCCAATTATTTATCAAAGCGAAACCACCTAAAAATAACATAGCCATCATCACGCTAAAACTCACTATTTCACTAAGCAGGCCAAAACTGTAATTGGCTTTCTTATAATCCTGTTGCTTGCGGTACTTATCTTCATCGTAAACACCTTCCAGTTCTTCAGGGATTTTCGTATTAACGGTTTTGTGATTTAGATAGTCGAGCCATTGGTCGAATAAAAACTGCCACGCAACAATGGCTATAATAATGTAAAAGATATGTTCTGCGTTCATTTAATAATATTTTGAAGCACAAAAGTATAAAAAGCTTACACAGATTAAGAAGATGAGCACAGAAAACAATTGCATAAACCATTCACACCTCTGCGAAAATATGTGCTATCAGCGGGAAATATTATTGCTTAATCCAAGTATCAACAGCATATTTAAAAGCTTCCGCTATTTTCTTTTTAAACTCTGTATCACCTGCATATTTCTGGTTCATCTCAAACTCAATGCCCAGGTATTTCTCTCCTTCCAAATCTCTGAAATGCCGCACAAAACCATCAGGTTTTCCCCTGAATGGATAGTTAAATCGCACACGACATTCTGGCAGAATTTTATTTAATTCAGCTTTCCAAAGCCTGGCAAATTGTTTTTCTTCTACTCGTTCGGGGTTATATAATATACCGAAATCTGTTTGCCTGACTTCCCCATTTAATTCAGGTGTAAATGAATGAACGGACAGATGCAATACAGTCTTATCTTGTTGCCAAAGTTTCTCCACTTCAGCTTCAAAAGGTCGTCGAAAGGTATAGTAGTAGTCATCAAGTAGTTGTTTTTTCTCCGTTTTCGACAGGCACTTAGTAAATTCCGAAAATAAGGTTCGCCGATAGAGCGAACGATTAACATCTACCAACAAACGACTGGACGTAGCACTTTGTTTATGTGTAATATAGTCCGAATTAATCAAATCAAACAACTCTTTAGATCCCAGGTCATAACCACGATGTGTTTGAAGCACTTTAGTCGCGTTTTGAAATAACTTTTGATATTGAAAAGGTATATCATTACCGGCATGCTCACACGATAGTACTACCACCTTTTTGTTATTCATCATTTACTTTTTCAATTGCTTAATTAATAATTCCCGGTTAATTATTTTCACACTTTTGCCTTTAGCTTCGATAATGTGTTCGTTGTGTAAATCACGCAGTGCCCTTCCTAACGACGGTCGGGTAACGCCAAACAAATTTGCTAATTCTTCCTGACTTTTTGGCAATACTATTTCTCCCTCAACTGACCCGGAAAGTTGCAGTAAATAATGTGCAATTTTCCCCCGAATGGTCTGAAAAGATAAGAAGCGGATTTTATCGGTTAAAAACTGTGTTTTACTCGATATCATATTCATAAAGTTATTAAGAAATGCAGAACTTGACTGCATCAATGCAATAACTGATTTTTTGGGCAAATGAAACATCTCGACATGATTATTGGCGACAATATTAACCGGACAAGTATTGTTCTCACCAAACAGGAAAGCAACAGCCACAGGCTTGGGCGGCTCAATATCTTCAATTTTAATGGCTTTACCTGAATAATCAACCATTTCGCCTTTCACACTTCCGCACAACATAATCATTAACGAGCGGCATTCTTCACCACTTTGAGCAATCATATGCCCTTTCTCATATTTTTTTATCTGATAAGGTATCTTCTCAAGCAATTGACATATTTCCTTATACTCTATACCTTTAAATAAAGGACACTTTACTAATGCTTCCATGAATTCAGTAATTTTGTACCAAATTATAAATTAATTTCGATTTTGTAACATTTGTTACAGCCTTCCCTCTTCCATCACCCTATATTTGCATTGTAAAATTGATAAAAAAGCATCTGCGATGATAAGAGATATGATAAAAATAGACGAGGATAAATGTAATGGCTGTGGCGTTTGCATCCCCTCGTGCCACGAAGGAGCCCTTCAGATTATCGATGGCAAAGCACGATTGATAAGCGACTTAATGTGCGATGGATTAGGTGCGTGTTTAAATCACTGTCCTCAAGATGCCATGACCATCGAAAAACGAGAAGCTGAGCCATATGATGAAATAAAAGTGATGGAGATAATGGTTGATAAAGGCATAAATACTGTTATTGCTCATTTAAAGCATCTAAAAGACCATAATGAATTTACTTTTTTAAAGCAAGCAGTCAATTGGTTAAAAGAAAATGAGACCAATTTGGAGTTTCCATTAAATGATGTAATAAAAGAAGTACATGGTCATAAACCTGAAGCTACTCAGGCAGAGCAGGCAAAGCCATCTGTTTTGGAAATGGGGCATGCCGGAGGTGGTTGTCCGGGTTCAACTCCTCGTGTTATTGAACGTCCATCCGTTGCTACTGCTGGTGGAGGGTGTCCGGGTTCTGCACCTAAAACCATTGAACGGCCAACCTTTGCTGCAGCAGCAGTAAATAATGGTGATGCACCTTCACAGTTACGTCAGTGGCCTGTTCAGATGCACCTGATCAATCCGATGATGCCGTCTTTCCGCGATTCGGACATGGTATTAGCCGCTGATTGTGTAGCCTTTGCCATGGGGAATTTCCACAGTAAATTCTTAAAGGGAAAAAGTGTTGGTATTGCTTGTCCTAAATTAGATAG
Organism: Carboxylicivirga litoralis; assembly: GCF_025499605.1. Lineage (GTDB taxonomy): Bacteria > Bacteroidota > Bacteroidia > Bacteroidales > Marinilabiliaceae > Carboxylicivirga > Carboxylicivirga litoralis. Next base: position 43,413 of record NZ_JAFMVC010000020.1, read on the forward strand.
TCAACAAGATTCTTACCTGGATAAATTAATCAGCTTGATAGATAATGCGAAAATTAATACACTAACCGTTGCTATTATGCAGGTACCTTGTTGCGGAGGCTTGTTACAATTGGCAAAAACAGCAGTTGAGCAAGCTTCGCGTAAAATTCCAGTTAAAGTAGCCATTGTATCTATCGAAGGTGAAATTTTGAGTGAAGAGTGGGTGTAAGTCAGTCAGTAGTTTGTAGTGAATCGGGAAATTAGTAAGGGAAACACCACTACCAGCTACTGACTTACAACCAACAACAATATAATTTGGGTTAGGTAGCAGTGGGAAATGTCAAAACCGTCCAAAGTTTTCCGGGGTAGTCACCTTAACATTGACATTTCCCACTTTTTTTTAAAAACTTAAAGTATTAATAATCAATATAACTAAAAACCAGTAATCATGAGTATGTTTTGTTACCAATGTCAGGAAGCAGCGAAGGGTGTTGGCTGTTCTGTTAAGGGAGTTTGTGGTAAAACCGAAGATGTGGCTAATCTTCAGGATTTATTGCTATACACTACAAAAGGAGTGGCTTTAATTAGTCAATTGGCCGATGAAAAAGGCATCGACACAGCTGTTGCTAACAAGTATATTATCGATTCGTTATTTATAACGATTACTAATGCCAACTTCGATCGCAACAAGATTATTGCAAAAATCAAAGAAGGTTATAAGGTACAGGATGAGTTAAAAGCTCAGATTGACACTTCTGACTTACACGATTGTGCTACTTACAGAGCAGCCAATGAAAACGAAATGGAATCAAAAGCGCTTTTAATTGGTATTTTATCCATTGAAAACGAAGATATCCGTTCGTTAAAAGAGCTATTGACCTACGGACTTAAAGGTATGGCCGCTTATGGTGAGCACGCCTGGAATTTAGGCTATGAAGATGCAGCCATCTATCACTTCGCTAAAAAAGCACTGGTAGCTACGCTTTCTGAGGATATTTCAGCTAATGAACTGGTTGGTTTAGTACTAGAATGTGGTAAATTTGGTGTTGATGTAATGGCGTTGTTGGATAAAGCCAATACAGAGTCGTTTGGTAATCCTGAAATCACGACTGTAAACATTGGTGTTGGAACAAACCCAGGTATCCTGATTTCTGGTCACGATCTGAAAGATCTGGAAGAGCTATTGGAGCAGACACAAGGAACGGGCGTTGATGTGTATACACACAGCGAAATGCTACCCGCTCATTACTATCCTAAATTTAAGAAGTATGAAAATTTTGTCGGTAACTACGGTAGTGCCTGGTGGAAACAAACCTCAGAATTTGAAACCTTCAATGGCCCCATCTTATTTACAACCAACTGTATTGTTCCTCCTAAGCCCTCATACAAAGACCGCGTTTACACGACTGGTGCATCTGGTTTTGATGGTTGTGTGCACATTGCCGACAGAGTTAATGGCAACGCAAAAGATTTCTCAGCAGTGATTGAGCATGCTAAAAAATGTGCCTCTCCTACTGAAATCGAAACAGGTGAAATAGTGGGTGGTTTTGCTCACAACCAGGTATTGCAGTTAGCCGACAAGGTGGTTGAAGCCGTGAAAGGTGGTGCCATTAAGAAATTTGTTGTAATGGCTGGTTGCGATGGTCGCATGAATGACCGTAACTACTACACCGAATTTGCAAATGAACTGCCTCAGGACACCGTTATTTTGACAGCCGGCTGTGCCAAGTATCGTTATAATAAATTGCCCTTAGGCGATATTGGTGGTATTCCACGCGTTTTAGATGCAGGTCAATGCAACGATTCTTACAGTTTGGCTGTAACTGCATTAAAATTAAAAGAGGTATTTGAATTGGATGACATTAACGACCTACCAATCGTATACAACATTGCCTGGTATGAACAAAAAGCTGTTATTGTGTTACTAGCTCTTCTGCACCTGGGCGTTAAAAACATCAACCTGGGACCTACATTACCCGCATTCTTATCACCAAATGTGGCTAAAATATTGGTTGAAACCTTTGGTATTGGAGGGATTAGCACAGTAAAAGAAGATATTCAAAAGTGGATCAACTAGTTTTCATATGAATTTTCTAAATAATTATGGTTGCACCTGCATCTTGAAAAAGATGCAGGCTTCTCACTTCGCAATCACCTATCTTCCAGTTATTTATATTAAATATTAATAAGTATTTAATCACTTCAATCAATTGAAAAAACCTTTAAATCAAAGTATCTTATAGTTCACTAATCTAAATCTATGCTGTATGAATAAAAAACTAATTGACTTTCTCAAGCCTCCTGAACACTGGAAAGTCCCGGTTATTTTAGCTGCCGGTGTCTTCGTTGGTTTGAGCTTTTATGTGTTCTACGTGTCTAGGGCTCATTCTTATTTATCGGACAATCCAAAAACATGTGTTAACTGCCACATTATGGCGCCACAATTTGCTACCTGGAGCCACAGTGCACACCGCGAAGTGGCCACTTGCAATGATTGCCATGTTCCACAAGACAATGTTTTTAACACCTATTTCTTCAAAGCAAAAGATGGAATGCGACATGCTTCTGTTTTTACGATGAGAGCCGAACCGCAGGTCATCTTCATTCAGGAGGAAGGTCGAAATGTTGTGCAGCAAAATTGTATCCGTTGTCACGAACAGTTGATTACTGATGATAAACTATTGGCACACAAGCCCAATATTCACCGTAACATTGACGACCGTCTCTGTGTTGACTGTCACCGCGAAACACCCCACGGAAGAGTTAACAGCTTATCGAGCGTGCCTAATGCCCGAGTGCCGGTTCCCGAAAGTCCTCTTCCCGACTGGCTTAAAGACTTAAATAATCAATAACCTAAATCAAAAAAAATCTATAAATAATATGAAACCTATACGAGAACAAATAAAGGAAAAACCCTTGCTAGGCTGGGTATTATTTTTCGTTACAATAGTTGTAGTATTTCTATTAGGCCTATTAGCTTCATCTGTAATGGAGAGACGTGCTGAGGCTGTATTTGCCTATACACCTAAAGTAAAACATTCACCAACAGAACCACGCAACGAAGTTTGGGGACAAAACTTCCCCAAAGAGTACCAATCGTATATGAAAACCAAAGACACCACTTTTGCCAGTAAATACAACGGTGCAGCCATGATTGATATGCTAGAAGTTGATCCTCGATTAGTAGTTTTGTGGGCCGGTTATGGCTTTGCCAAAGACTATAACCAAGGGCGTGGACACGGCTATGCTGTTGAAGATATTCATAACACATTGCGTACAGGTGGTCCGACAGAAGATAGAAAGAGTCCGATGCCAAATACTTGCTGGACATGCAAAAGTCCAGATGTACCACGTTTAATGGCAGAAATGGGGCCAGCTGAATTCTACAAAGGCACATGGGACGAAAAAGGTTCCGAAGTAATGAACAGTATCGGTTGTGCCGATTGTCATGACTCAAAGACAATGAACCTCAAGGTTACACGCCCTGCATTGGTGGAAGCTTTTGAAAGAATGGGAAAAGACATCAACCAGGCTTCTCACCAGGAAATGCGCTCATTAGTGTGTGCTCAGTGTCATGTAGAATATTATTTTAATAAGAAATCTCACCCGGGATCACCTTATTTGACTTTTCCATGGGATAAAGGAATGTCGGTTGAAGCGATGGAAGAGTACTACGATGAGATTGAATTCTCTGACTGGACACATAAACTGAGCCGTGCGCCTATGCTGAAAGCTCAACACCCTGGTTATGAAGTATACTCAACCGGCGTTCATGCTAAAAGAGGTGTGTCATGTGCCGATTGCCATATGCCTTACAAAAGTGAAGGTGGTATCAAGTTTACGGATCACCATATCCAGAGCCCTTTAAATAATGTAGCCAACTCTTGCCAGGTTTGTCACCGCGAAGAAACGGCCAGCTTAATTGAAGATGTTTATGAGCGTCAGGACCGGATTATTGAAAACCGCGATAAATTGGAAGAATTAATCGTACGCATGCATGTTGAAGCTAAACTAGCTTGGGATTTAGGAGCTAAAGAACACCAGATGGAGGCCATCTTAACGGACATCCGTCATGCACAATGGCGCTGGGATTATGCAGCTGCCAGCCATGGGGGCTCCTTCCACTCTCCGGTTGAAATTGGGCGTGTCATTTCAACTGGCATTACAGTTGCTCAGGAAGGTCGAATTAAATTAGCTCGTCTGCTTGCCGATTTAGGTCATAACGAAGAAGTACCTTATCCGGATATCGCCACAAAAGCTAAAGCTCAGGAATTTATTGGCTTACCAGTTGAAAAACTTCAGGGCGAAAAAGATGAATTCTTAAAAACTTTATTGCCAAAGTGGAAAGAAGAAGCTAAAAAGCGTGAAGCTGGTTACGCTACTTCTATGAAATAAATGAAAAAAGATACAGTATCATAAAATAATATTCATCGTTCACTGAGAATGGTTACTGAGCGAAGCCGAAGTAGAGTCGAAGTGATTATCTATTAAGCATCACAATAAATAATATTCATCTCGACTCCCCTTCGACAAGCTCAGGGAGCAACTCGATGACCGAATCTTTTTAATAGACTCGTTTCTTTTCATCATCTAAATCAAACTCTTATGAAATTGAAAAATATATTCGCACTTGCTATTCTACTCTTAGCAGGAAGCACATTATACGCACAAGTAAAGATTTCAGCCGAAGTAAGGCCTCGTTCCGAGTACAGTCACGGCACTAAAATGCCTGCCACCGACGACACAGATGGTTCTTTAATCACCAGTCAGCGAACTCGTTTGAACCTGGATTACCAAAATGAAGATTTTGCCATTGGCATTGTGATGCAGGATGTTCGCAATTGGGGAGCAGAAAAGCAATTAACTACCAATGGTAATGAAACAGTATACTTACATCAGGCTTGGGCCGAATGGTTTATTAATCAAACGTTTTCGGTAAAAGCCGGTCGCCAGCAGTTGGTTTATGACGACCACCGAATGTTAGGTAGTGTTGGCTGGGCTCAGCAGGCTCGCTCTCATGATGTGGCTGTGTTTAAATACACTGGTAGTCTTAATGTCCATTTCGGTTTAGCTTACAACAATTCAACCCTGAACAGTAATGTGTATATCGGACCAGATTATTACAAGCGCATGCAATATTTATGGTTGAACCGAGAAGGCGATTCTTATTCAGCCAGTCTTTTGTTTATGAGTGTGGGACGCCCTTATTTTAAGGATGCTCCAGTAAATACTGATCAAGGCGTTAGATGCACGCGCACAGCAGGAACGCATATAAAAACCCAACTTGCCGGTGTTAAACTGGCCGGTAATTTCTATTATCAGTTTGGCGAAGATGTCGCCGGAAATGATGTTTCGGCATTTAATATTTCAGTTGATGCTACCGCAGCACTTGGTGAGACCTTTAATGTTGGAGGTGGTTATGAATTATTATCCGGTACCGACCAGGTAGGCGCCGACAAAAACAACTCATTCAATCCATTTTTTGGCACCAATCACAAATTTAACGGCCTGATGGACTACTTCTATGTTGGCAACCACATTGATAATGTTGGATTGCACGACATTTACGCCAAAGCCAATTTTAAGCCTGGTAAAGTCAAATTTAACGCAGCCCTTCACTTCTTTAGTGCTCATGGCGAAGTGGCAAGCGGTAATCAAGGACTAGGCACAGAAGTGGATTTATTCTGCGGCTATTCGCACAAAGGAAAAGTACAGCTTGACTTCGGTTACTCTCACATGTTTGCCGGTGATGGACTATACGACATTAAATATCCGGCACAAACAGTCGAAGAAAAGGGCAATCATTGGGCATGGGTGATGCTAACCTTCAAGCCTACTTTATATGAGTCGAAAAAAGATTAAATAAGTTTCCGGCATTAATATAGAAAAGAGCCGCTTTCGTAATGAAGGCGGCTCTTTCAATAGTATAAAAGATTTTATCAGACTGAATTACGGCTGGCATTGATATTTCCAAACAATGAACGCATTACCATTCTTTCATACAATGCTAAGTGTTCATCTTCAGGTTTATTTTGAAGCTTTTGGATTTCAATCAGTGCATACTGCTGAATAGCTAATAGTGGAAGAACTACATTCTCTCGTAAACGAATGCTGTTTCTGCTGCGCGCATTGTCAGCCAGCAATACTGAGTCGCCCGACACTTTCAACACCATTTCCTTTGTCAATAGATATTCGTTATGAATAATTTTCCAGAATTCACCAAACTTCTCATCCTTCTCCATGTATTTCGTTAAAGAGAAGTTAGTTTTACTCATACTCTGCATACTATTCGAAATCAGAGCCTTAAAAAAGATAGAAGAATTATACAATTCTTTACAGTCTTCAAGTTTACCAGCATCCTCCTGTGCTTTCAAAGCCGTCCCCAAACCATAAAATCCTGGCACATTTTGCTTCAATTGACTCCAGGCTCCTACAAACGGAATAGCTCGTAAATCATCAAACTTCAGTTTATCACTGGCTCCTCTTTTCGATGGACGACTGCCAATATTTGCTAAACCATAATATTTTAAAGTGCTTCGCTCCTCAAGAAAAGGAATAAACAAAGGATGTGCTTTTAAGTCGGCATACTTTTCATAGCCACTTTCCGACATCTGTTGTATTAAATGACGCTGACTTTCGCTCAAATCAGAAGCTGTACGATTAAATAAATTATTCTCAAAACCTGCAGTAAGCAAGTGACCTAAATTATGTGTCGCTGCTTCTTTAATGCCGTAATGCGAACTAATTGTTTGCCCCTGTATAGTCAACTGAATCTGATGACTATCAATGGTTTTACCCAATGCCGAATAAAACAAATGCGTGTTACCACCACCGCGGGCTGGAGGTCCTCCTCGTCCATCGAAAAACACCACTTCAACATCGCTTTCGCGAGAAATAAGCGAGATATCTTCCTTGGCACGATAAATACCCCAGTTAGCCATCAGGTAACCACCGTCTTTTGTTCCATCGGAGAATCCCAGCATCACAGTCTGGCGATTTTTACGATTGGCTAAATGTGTTTTATACTTCGGATGATTATAAAGCGTTTTCATTGATTGGCCGGCACCTTTCAGGTCATCAACAGTTTCAAACAATGGTACTACATCCAACGATAAGGACTCATCGCCCCAGCTACAAAGACGTGCCAAAGCCACTACTTTAGCAATATCAATGGTACCACGACAATTACTGATAATATAGCGGTGGGCTGCACGTTGTCCATTCTCATTCTGTATGGTACGAATGGCCTTCAGCGACTCCAATGTATCGCGCACCAATTCATCCTCAAACACACTGGTATCAATACGGCCTTTCACCTTTAAAAGAAGGTTCAATTGTTTGTCTTCCGGCAATTCCCACATGTTTTCAGGGAATAGTTCAGGATTGATGCGCATCACTTCATTAAAGGCTTTACCAATCACCCGGCTATCCTGACGAATATCGATGCTGGCAAAGAAGAAACCAAACTGCTTAATTTTACGTTTGAACGATTTCACCTTATCGATAAACAAACTCTGATGCTCCTCTTTCAGTAACTTCTCAACTCTATCAAGTTGCACTAATAAGTAGTTTAAGTCAACATTCTTCTCTCCGTTGGCATTTGTCAGTTCTTCGCTAAAGCGCTCATCCAGCTCATTCAGAATATCATAAACACCTTCGAAACTCATACGACGCTTAATGGCTTTAAGCTCGGCATGGTAACAGGTTGATAAGGTAAAACGCAATTTGCGAGCCACCTTTAATGTGGTGTCCACTTTAACAAATGGATTACCATCTCGATCGCCTCCGGGCCAGAAACCCATGGTTATCAACTCTTTGTTATGATCTATTTTGCCAGGAAAAAATTCATCAATACGGTCTAAAAGTTCCCCAACTGCCGGATAAAAAATACTGCCTAAATACCAGCTAAGTGCCATGGCCTCGTCATATGCTGACGGCTTCTTTTTGCGATAAAATGGTGTTTTACCAAGCTGTTGAAGTAAATCTCTTGCATAACCAACTTCATCATTTGTAATTGCCTCAGTCAGGTCTGTAGAGATGGCCAACACGCGGCCTGGATAAAACTGAGTTGGGTGAGCGGTCAAGACTGTTCGAATACCAAAAGTATCCAGCAATTCATCCATCTGCTCTTCCAGATTTCTGTTCTCCACTTTTTGTTTAATCCTGCCCCACGAATCTGAATCATTAATTCGATGAATCTTCGTATAAGCCGCCTCTTCCAAAGCATCAATCAAAACAATCTGGCGCTCAACATATTGGATTATTTTAAACAGAAACGATATACGCTCCCGTTCAGACAAATCGGGTTTATGCTCTTTAAAAAAATCGTTGATAATGGTTGTTGGCGATTTCCCATTTTCGAATCCTTTAACACAGGCCTCATTCAGCAATGGCAATAATAAACCGGTTTGCTGAACCCCATGTAATGGTAGAGTGAGAAACAAGCTATTGTAGAGTTGATACTTTAACTCCACCAACTCTGTGTATGACTTCTCAATTTGGTTCATTCTAATACGATTCTAGTTTGTGTATTGAATACATAATCAATAGGCTGCCTTATAATTTATAAGATAAACCCAATAATTAATAACAAAAACAAAGATAAGATGTTTTTAAGAGTATTACTATCAAGAAATATTTCTTTATATTTTTTTAAGCTTTTATTAAGCGAATACTAATAAGAAACACATCCTGATTAATTTAAAAAGAAGTTGGTCGATTTTTATGGTATTTTTCTACCTTTGTAGCTTGTAATTTTAGGACTCGTATTGAGTAATCAGAAACTAATAAAACTATTGTTGTGCCGGAAACAAGATATGTATTTGTAACCGGAGGTGTTGCCTCCTCATTGGGAAAAGGAATTATTTCAGCCTCATTAGCAAAATTATTACAAGCAAGAGGTTATAAAGTAACCATTCAGAAACTAGACCCTTATCTAAATGTTGACCCAGGAACATTAAATCCATATGAGCATGGAGAATGTTTTGTAACAGAAGATGGGGCCGAAACGGATTTGGATTTAGGTCATTACGAACGTTTTTTGAATGTTCCTACATCTCAGGCCAACAATGTTACCACCGGTCGTATTTACCAAAACGTCATTAATAAAGAACGTAAAGGTGACTACCTGGGTAAAACGGTTCAGATTATCCCGCACATTACCGATGAAATTAAGCGCAATATCAAATTACTGGGCTCAAAGCACAAGTATGATTTTGTCATTACTGAAATTGGTGGTACGGTGGGCGATATTGAGTCCTTGCCATACGTTGAAGCTGTTCGTCAGTTAAAATGGGAACTGGGCAATCATGCTGCCGTTGTTCACTTAACACTGGTGCCCTACTTAAATGCTTCGGGCGAGTTAAAAACAAAGCCTACGCAGCACTCCGTTAAGCAATTACTTGAAAACGGTATTCAACCCGATGTATTGGTGTTGCGTACCGAACATGAGCTTTCGCAGGATATCCGCCGTAAAGTGGCGTTATTCTGTAACGTTGACAGCAAAGCCGTTATTCAATCAATAGATGTAAAAACCATCTATGAAGTACCTGTTAAAATGCAGGAAGAAGGATTGGATGAAATCGTTTTGAAGAAAGTTGATTTACCTATTGATAAAAAGCCGGCATTAAAAGAGTGGAAAGGCTTCCTTAATAAATTGTACAAAGCCGAAAAAACTGTTAAGATTGGTTTAGTTGGTAAGTATGTTGAGTTAGCCGATGCCTATAAGTCAATTATTGAAGCATTAAATCATGCAGGTACTTACAACGACCGTAAAACCAAGGTTGAGTTAATTCATTCAGAGGAATTAAACGACCAGAATGCGGCAGAAAAACTGAATGGCTTAGATGGCGTTTTAGTGGCACCTGGTTTTGGACATCGTGGTATTGAAGGTAAATTATCAGCCATTAAATATGTGCGTGAAAACAACATTCCATTCTTAGGAATATGTCTTGGTATGCAGTGTGCTGTAATTGAATATGCACGCAATGTATTAAACCTTAAAGATGCTAGCTCGCGTGAAATGAACGAGCGCACACCTGATGCGGTCATCGACTTAATGGAGGATCAGAAAAATGTAACTGATATGGGTGGCACCATGCGTTTAGGAGCATACGACTGTAATCTTAAAGAAGGCAGTAACTCTTTTAACGCATATGGTAAAGCCGACGTGAAAGAGCGTCACCGCCACCGCTATGAGTTCAATAATGAGTATTTGGAAGCCTACGAGAAAGCGGGTATGAAAGCTGCTGGTTGCAACCCCGACACTGGCTTGGTTGAAATTATGGAAATTCCAAAACACAAGTGGTTTGTTGGTGTTCAGTTTCACCCAGAATACAGTAGTACCGTTTTAAAACCACACCCAATTTTTATGGCTTTTATTAAAGCTGCAATTCAAGAATAATCTAACACTCAAAAAAATAAAATGGATAGAAATTCGATAACCGGAATTATACTAATCACCGTTATTCTGGCTTTCTTCTGGTGGATTAACAAACCATCGGAAGAGCAATTGGCTCAACAGCAACACCGCCGTGACTCTATTGCAATGGTAGAAAAAACGCGTGCTGAAGCTGAGGCACAAGCGGCTCTCGTAAAAGAGCAACAGGCCCAAAAAGCTGAAGCAACAAAAGACTCGTCTACGATCGCTGCTGAAAAAACAAGCCGTTATGGTTTATTTGCTGAGGCCTCTGAGGGTCAGCAGTCGTTTGTAACATTAGAGAATAACCTGGTTAAAATTAAGATATCAACCAAAGGAGCACGTATTTACTCTGTTGTATTAAAAGAATACAACACGTTTGAAGGCAACCCGGTTGAACTAATGAGTGGCGATCAAAACCGCTTTGGTTTTTACTTTACGCACAGCAACCGTAACTTCCACACCAACGACTTATTTTTTAATGTAGCCAAATCGTCATCTAATAAAGCCGATTTTGTTATCAAGGCCGCTGAAGGTGAAATGGTGTTCTCGTATGAATTACCAGACAACAGTTACATGGCCGATTTCAATATCACCACACGCGATATGGGCAGCATCATGACTACAAGCACTGGTTCACTGGGGCTTGAGTGGAACATGCGTATGGATGCTCAGGAGAAAGCACCTGATTTTGAGCGTCAGCGATCAGGTGTGTATTTTAAGTTTGCCCAGGAAGATGTTGACCATATTAATGCAGCCAGCTCTGATACTGAAAAACTAAGTACTAAAGTACAATGGGTCGCCTTTAAAGACCAGTTCTTCTCATCTGTATTTATTGCCAAAGACAACTTTTTAAGTGGCGAAGTATCGACTGAAGGTCCTGAAGACAAAAATGAGCGTTTAATTATGAATGCTAAGGCTCAGTTAAACGTGCCTTACACAGGTAACGATAACTTAGGCTTTCATTTCTATTTTGGACCTAATGATTTTAAAGAGCTTCAACCTTATGAAGAAGAATATCAGCTTCGTCAGTTAGTTTACTTAGGATGGGGACCATTACGCTACATTAACCTTGGTGTTATTGAAGTATTCCACTTCTTCGAAGGTTTTATCAGAAATTATGGTTTAATCATCTTGTTGTTGACCATTCTTATTAAACTTATTCTCTTCCCGCTTACCTACAAGTCTTATGTTTCTACAGCTAAGATGAAGGTATTGAAGCCACAGATTGAAGAGATTAACAATAAGATACCAAAGGAAAAAGCAATGGAGCGCCAGCAAGCTACCATGGCCTTGTACCGCAAAGCTGGTGTTAACCCTATGGGGGGATGCTTACCGATGTTGCTACAAATGCCTATCCTGTTTGCCATGTTCCAGTTCTTCCCAGCGTCAATCGAATTACGCGGAGAAGCATTTTTGTGGGCTGAAGATTTATCGTCTTATGATTCCATCTTCCAGTTACCATTTGAAATTCCATTCTATGGCGACCATGTAAGCTTATTCTGTTTGTTGATGGCCATTACCAACATTGTTTACACCAAGATTAACCAGGAAATGACACAAAGCAGTCAGCAAATGCCTGGTATGAAAGGTATGATGTACATGATGCCGGTGATGTTCTTGTTCTTCTTTAACAACTATGCATCAGGTTTGAGTTACTACTATTTTATCTCAACCTTGATTACCATTGGACAGACCTTATTAATCCGTCGTTTTGTGGATGAGGATGCGTTATTAGCTAAGTTGAATGCCAATAAGAAGAAGCCTGTTAAGAAGTCTAAATTCCAGCAGCGTCTAGAAGACATGCAGAAGCAACAAGCTCAGGCAGCTAAAAAGGGAAAGAAAAAGTAACGGAAGTTATCAGATATACAAAAGCCGTTTTGCATTTGCAGAACGGCTTTTTTTCTGAAAAGTCTTTTATCAACTTTGCGAGTCATGTATGCCAGTTTGCGTTTCCCTAAATCATGTATATTCTATTCAGTTACTTTCGCGATGGGAAATACTTCATCAGCGACGGGAAGTCTACTCCCTCTCGCCCCTGATTTTGGGGATACCTGGTATAGTTGGCAAAGGAGGTAGTAATTCCTTGAGTTCCATTAAAGGATCCAGCAGGTTTTTACGGAAGTCTTTTGGTGGCACAATCACCCTAAGTGAAAGCGGTTTTATTTTTATTTCGGCCTGCTTGCCCAGTTCAATCGGTTCTCCATCCAGGTGACCAATCAGTTTGTTATTGCTTTCAATGACAATATGTTTGGCTTTCGTTACAACATCATAACGGCGTTGGTCAACACTTTGGTCGAGGATACTAATTAACAGCGAAGGACCATCGTATATCGGAAACTCTTTGATAATGCAAACATCAATAAGCCCATCGTCAATTTTTGCCTGGGGTGCAATATGGATATTATTGCCCCATTGCGACGAATTAGCCAGTGTTATCATAAAAGCAGGCAGTTCATAGGTTTTACCATCAATTGAGATGCGATACACCGAGGACTTATATTTGGCATATTCACTGGTGATTAAGCGCATATAACCGGCAGGTCCCCTATTTTTAAGTTTGGCAAATTTATGGCTAATGTGGCCGTCAAAACCTATACCAGCCACGTTTAACGACACCTGATCGTTAACCAGAAGCGTGTCAATATCTTTAACCACCATATGATTAATGACCTGCAAAGCACGATTAACACGCAAAGGAATATCAAGAAACCTCGCCAACCCATTACCCGATCCGGTAGGAATAATAGCCAATGCTGTTGTTGTGTTGATCAATGCCGATCCAACTTCATTAACCGTTCCATCGCCGCCTACAGCAACAACCACGTCAGATTTACCAACCGCGTCAGCCGCTAATTCGCGCGCATGACCAGCATATTCGGTATAGGCAATAGAAACAGTTATCTTTTCATGGTCAATTTCACTTTCAACTGCTTGTTCAACGGTGCGTTGCTTGCCTATGCCTGAAATGGGGTTGATAATAAATAAAACACGATTCTTCATAGTAGGAGATTACATCAGCTTATTTTCTCTTTTGCCCTCTTGTTTTGGGCTTTTTATATTTGGCTGCTAACTTACGACGGTAAGAGCCCCCCTGGTTGGTCTTTTTATTTTTCTCTTTCTTTTCATGAAAAGCAGTGCCTTTTTGAACAGTGATCTTAGGAGTTTTAATCACTTTCATACCCGCCAACACCTCTTTTTCTGACTCAAGTAATCGCTCGCTTACCTTCACACATTCGGGCATCGGGTCAAGGCTAACATCCTTTTTCATCAGGCGCTGAATAGATGTCCAAATTTCTTCATCGTTCTCAGTGACAAAAGCAATGGATAAACCATCAGCATCGGCACGTCCTGTTCGGCCAATACGGTGAATGTACGACTCGGCTGTTTCGGGTAAGTCGTAATTAATAACGTGGCTCACATGACTGATGTCCATTCCTCGGGCAATCAAATCGGTAGCGATCAGTACTCGCTTCTTCCCTTCCAAAAACTCCTCCACCATTCTGAAACGGAAGTTTTGTGATTTATTGGAGTGTATGACCCCAATCTCATCCGGGAAATCGGCAGATAGAAGATCGAATAATAAGTCAGCAATGCTTTTGCTCTGAACGAACACCAATACTTTATCCATGGATTCATCAGCGTTCAGCAAATGAACCAGTAAGTTTTGTTTTGTGTAAAAGTTGGGAACGATATACCCCGATTGAAATATTTTCTCCAATGGTGTCCCTGTAGCCGCTACTTCGACTCTTATCGGGTTATAAAACCATTGATTTATCAGGTTTTCAACATCATCTGTCACGGTTGCCGAAAACATTAAATTCTGGCGTTTATCGGGTAATAACTCCTGAATTTGCTCCAACTGCGAACGGAACCCCAGATTAAGCATTTCGTCTACTTCATCGATCACCAGTTTTTGAATATGCTTCAGTCGTAAAACACCGGTCAGGCTCAGATCTATTAATCGACCAGGTGTTGCCACTAATACATCTAAACCAGCATACACCAACTCTTTTTGAGTATTGATGTTAGTACCGCCATAAACACCACCAATTCTAACACTCATGTATTCGGTTAGCTTACGAAATTCTCCCACCACCTGTTCTACCAACTCACGTGTTGGTACTAAAACTAATATGCGAGGATGACGTTGCTGTGAAAATTTTAGCTGACGTAGTATTGGCAAGATATAAGCAAACGTCTTACCTGTTCCTGTTTGTGCAATACCTACAACGTCTTTACCAGACATAATAACCGGAAAAGCTTTTTCCTGAATAGGAGTAGCTTCACTGTAACCCAGATCTTCCAGCGCATTAAGAAGAACGGTATTTATATTTAATTCGCTAAATTTCAAAATCAACTTGTTTTAATGTGCTGCAAAAGTAATGGCTTTCGAGCAGATATGCGACAAATAAATATTGATTTTAAAAAATCTGTTTCGTATAAGCCTACAATTAGCAAGTGTCAACCTAACTTTAACATCCGATTAACCTCAATTTTAATAACTTTTTAGAGCTTTATCCGTACGTACTGCTATGTTTAGAGGATGGGTTAAGAATCAGCTTGAAGCAAAGGAATTTAAGGAAAGTGATGGTTTATTTTACTGGCGAGAACGAATTTATAGAAGTATCGTTTTTATCATATCAATAACCGGATTGCCTGCTTATGTTTTTGGCATCTATTTAAGTATCAAACACAATTTAATATCCATAACAATTGCAGATACAATCGTTTATGGACTTTTATTGTTTTTGTGGTTAAAAAATCCTTTTACACTCAAAATCAAAACCATACTCCTTATTAGTTTTCCGCTTATCCTGGGGGTTCTTTTAATTATTATTGCGGGTCCAAGAGGGGCTGGTTTTAGTTATTTTTTAGGTTTTATTATTTTGGCATCCATCCTGCTTGGCTTTAAAGGAACTATTGCTGGCCTTGTTATTCACATTGTTTTTTCAACTATTATTGGCGTAGGTTTAGCTTCAAACTGGTTCGATACTGTAACCTATTTACCCTATTCGACCACCACATGGATAACAATTACCATAAATTCACTAGTGATTTGTTCCATCACTTCTATCCCACTTTCGGTGTTGATGCACGGTCTTAACAACTACATTACCCGACACAACCTTCTTGAAAATAGTTTAAAAGAAAAAATAAAACAGCTTGCGAAAGCTAAAAAAGAGGCTGATAAAGCCAACGAACTTAAAACAAAATTTCTGGCAAATATGAGCCACGAAGTGCGAACACCATTAAATGTTATTAGTGGATTTTCAGAGATTGTACAAAAGGGTATGTACAGAAATACCAAAGAAAGGGATCAGTTCTTATACACAATCAATCAAAATGGTCAATATCTTCTTAATATCATTGAAAACATATTAGATATTTCAATGATAGAATCTCAACAACTTAAATACCATATTAAGACTGTCAATCTGTGTTCTTTCATGCAAGATATCCAACAGGTTTATAAAATCAACCATACCCCAATTGATATATTGTTTGTACCAATGCAAACCAACTGCGATATCAATTTTCAAACTGATGAAACCCGCTTAAAACAAGTATTGATTAACTTGATTAATAATGCCATTAAATACACCGAAAAGGGTCATGTATCTATCGGCTTTGAAATGTGCGACGAAAGGCTTCTGTTTAGTGTTAGTGACACGGGCATTGGCATTCATCCCGATGATATGGAGCATATATTTGATCGTTTTGTTAAAATAGCCAATCCAAATACTGTTATAGATGGAACAGGATTGGGACTGGCCATTTCGCGAAGTATTATTGAAGCATTGGGTGGGACGATATCGGTTGAATCAATACTCAACAAAGGTTCTGTGTTTACTGTATCACTGCCATTGCAAACACAAAAAGCACCTTTTCTTAACGAAACCACCAATTAATCCAGCGCCGATTCATTTATCCTTTTCCTCATAATCATAGTTCACCATCCAACTAATACCAAACTTATCGGTTAACATTCCAAAATATGCACCCCAAAAAGTTTTACCGAGTGGCATATTTATTTGCCCACTTGCCGATAAGCCTGTAAATAGAGTTTCGGCTTCCTGCTCTGAATCGGTATTGACAGAGATTGAGATGTTAGTGCCCAGCTCACACGGAGGACCAAAAGCTTCATGTGTATCACTGCCCATTAAAACCGTTTCTTTACTGATTCGTAATGAAATGTGCATAATCATATTGGCCTCTTCCTCTGCCATTGGTTCCTCAGATGGCATATCTTTGTAGCGCCCCATATATTCAAAGTCGCCGCCAAAAACACTTTGATAAAAAAGGAATGCCTCTTCACAATTTCCATTGTAATTGATGTAAGGATTAATCGTTGCCATAATTTAAATTTAAGAATTAGTATTTTTATTTAGATAGATTAAAAATAATGATATCTGAATAAATAATCCAATCAACTATAATCGTTACCTATCATTTACTCACTTCAAATTACCAAGCATAAAAATTTCTCCATATAGGCAGTTAAATCCAGGTTCAATTGCAGGCACTTAAGAACAATTAACATCAACTAAATTTTAATTTTCGATTTAATTTCCTATTTTTAGTACAGACTTATATTTACTATTAAACCTTTTCAATATGAGTACAACAACAATCACATTTAATCAACTCAGGAAGATTAAGGATAGTCTGCCTGATGGAAGCATTCATACAATTGCTGAAGAGTTGAACCTCGACGTAGAAACAGTAAGAAATTACTTTGGCGGTGCCAACTATGATCGAGGGAAGAGTGTAGGGATACATCTTGAGCAAGGACCCGACGGCGGAATTGTAGAATTGGATGACTCAACTATCCTGGAAATGGCCCGCAACATTATTGAAGGCGAAAAGCCTGTTGCACAAAGTTAATGTATAACACAACATACGAGAAAAGCGCCTGATGGCGCTTTTTTTTTATTACTAAGTCTCACACCTTTGTTTGTTATTTTGCGAATAAAGATACTACCCTTTCTGTATCAACACGAGTTCGACATAAAATCTGAGCTGTTTAATTTTAATCTAACCCGATTATTACTTTATAAACTTCTCGCGATGCTGCAGGTTGAGCAAACCCCACAAACCTGCAACAAGGGCTACAATTAGCCAGGTACGCATGTGCTTTAATACAACATTAGCCCACACCGTTTCGCTCATGCCCGATGGTAATTCAAAGGGATTTAAAAAGATATTCCAAGGACTAGTTGCTAAAAACTCTGAGAATAACCAAACGATCAGACCAATTATAACAACGATAACTGCTGTTCCGTTACCATTTTTCACAACTGTACTAAAAAAGAAGCCTAACATACCAAATAAAGAAACTGGTATCATTAACCTTAGGGTTATTTCCCAAACAGGTACATTGATTAATAAAACACTGCTTAAATTGGCCATTAAGAAGATAAACCAAAACACCATAAAAAAAGCCATTACTAATCGAACCAGCCATATTTTATAGCGATAGTTCGGTATGCCAAAAAGTATTTCTAATATTCGGGCATCTTCATCGTTTTGTATCCCATAGGTAGTTGGAAAGAAAATGAGTAGAAATGCCGGAAACATCAATTGAAAATACACCCCTTCAATGCTTACCGAATCGGATGCAAATAAATTGATGGATGTGATTAATAGATAAAATATCAATGAAGCTCCCAGAAAATAGATAAACTTATTACCAAAAACAATCTTCAGGTTGTATCTGACAAACTGCAGAGTCAACCTGGTTTTTGCTGCAATTGTATTATTTTGTTTCTGCATGTTTTTACTTTTTGTTTTTTAACAACCAGATATAAGCATCTTCCAACACAGCACTCACACCAACTGCTCTTTCATCTGGCTTTTCATCGGCAATACATCGCACTCTGATTTTATTACCATCATTCATATGATGCACAACCAGGTGCTCTTTGCTTACCTGTTCCAATTCATCGGCTTCAATATCAAATTGCCACACTCTGTCACTGGCTATATTGACCATTTCGCTTGGCACACCCCAATATTTAAGGTCTCCTTTGCTCATAACAGCCACCTGGTTACACGAGCTTGAAATATCTTCAATAATATGTGTGGAGAATAATACAATGCGTTCGCGACTTAGCTCTACCAATAAGTTACGAAATCGAATACGCTCCCGTGGGTCTAATCCTGCAGTTGGCTCATCTACCACTAGTATTTTTGGTAAGTGAAGTAAAATCATGGCAATACCAATCCGTTGTTTCATACCGCCAGAGAAAGAGCCTATTTTGCCATCTTTTCTATCCCACATGTGCACTGATGTCAATACATATTTAAGTCGTTCCTTTCTAATTTCGGCATCAGTAATACCCCGAACGATTGCTTGATAATCCAGGAATTCGTAGGCGGTCATGTTTTCATAAGTGCCGAATTCCTGTGGCAGGTACCCGATTATTCCCTGTAACTCTTCACGTTTTTCTTCGGTATCTAATCCATTGATATATACCTTGCCATAACTTTGTTCGAGTATACCACAAATGATACGCATCAGTGTTGTTTTGCCGGCTCCATTAGGACCAAGTAATCCAATCATACCTGTTTTAAACTCAAGAGAAATACCTTTCAAAGCTTTAAAAGGCGTTTTTTGTTTGCCAATGCCTGGTATGCTGCGAAGCAAACGATAATACGATCGACGCCAGGCCGCAAAGCGTCCGGTAATACGTTCAATATTAACACCATCTTGCTTTAACTTTTTACCCGAGTGTGTGAGTATCAATAGTAAATACCATAATACACCGACAATGATAGCCAATGGCAATTCATCCCATCTGAAAACAAATAATACGACACCAAACACTGGGTAAACTAATTGTATCACCCTTCTTAATCGAAGTAAATATTGCTTCTTGTTTTCTCTATTTTTAATGCGAATTAAAAACCAATCATCAAATATTCGAATAAATAAGAAATAGTTCAATATGGTAAATAGCATTCCCCAAATTTCAGAATCGAGGTACCACCAGGTATAATAAATAGCAAAACCAAGCAATGGCAATTGCCAAACTAACTGCTTGATAAACTTTTCGCGAGAAAACTGTTTATGTTGCTCTATCTCTTTTTGTTTATTTCGTCGTGATTTATATTCTCTGGTAAAACGGTTATCCCTATCGTAAACCTTCACCAAATTTCGAATAGAAATAGTTACGTCTTCATCCTGAGCCACTACACTGGCATTAGCCATTCGTAACGATGACTTAATAAAGTAAACAATAGCAGGAACTCCACTGATAATCAACACACCGTATAATAACTGCCAGGCAAATGATGAATCTGAATAAAAGTAAACCAATGTATTACCTCCTAACCAACAGCCAATGATTAATGAGCGTAGGCCAAAGTGTAAACTACGAATCCAATTAAGCGCAGAATCCAACCCAAAGGCAAAGGTTGGCATAAACACCAACGTTAGTAAAGTACTGAAACTTAAACCACCAACAACAGTTATAGCAAATGGGGCGCCCAAAACACCTACATACTCCGATTTTCCCATGGCTAAAGGCAACATGGCAATGATGGTTGTGATGGCCGTAATCGTAATTGGACGAATTCGCGAAATACCTGCATACATTAATGCACGCGAATGCTTAAAGCCCTCTCGTCGTAGCTGCCGCGAATAATCAATCAGCAAAATACCATTGTTAACAACCACACCCAACAATATCAGGAAGCCGATAAACGTATTGAAGTTTAATAATGAATTACCAGTTAATACCAAGGCCAATAGTGAGCCAATGGCCGCCAATGGCACCGAAAACAACATCACAATTGGCGCCGTTAGTGATTCAAATACCGAAGCCAGAATCATAAATACCAAAAGAAGGCCTATCAACCCTAAAAACTTAAACTCTGCAAACATGTTTTCTTCATGAACCACCTTTAATGATACCTTAGAAGATACTGGAATAGAAGCCACCAGCTCATCCACTTGCAAACGAGCATCTTCCAGCAATGTATTTGAATTATTGACTTCATCTGAAAAGCGGTAGGTCACCTCAATTTGCTTCTCCTGGTCAACACGATTAATCTCAGTACGACCAGAAGCATAATTGATTTCAGAAAAATCGCGTAATGGCACAATAGCCCCCTGGTTATTGGTGATATTCAACTTTTGTAAATCCTCCATTGTTTTAGGTGGAATCTCATCCAGCTGATCATCGTCTACAGTTTTCATGATGATATCGTAAGTCTCATTATCGACCTTCAATTCACCTCCGGAACTCACTTCGGAGCGAAAGGTAAATAACTCTGATACCACATTGGATGGTGAAATATTTAATAATCCCATCAGATAAGCATCCATTCCCAGATGAATTTCAGGACGTTTATTGGCGGTTGATATACGAGCTCGTTCCAGATTATCAATATTGTTTTCGAGGTAGTATTTAATGTCATTTGCTACCAATAACATCTGGTCGTAGTCCTCCCCTTTTATCACTACTTTCTCCTCCTGTTCGCCCAAACCCAAAAACATCATCATACCCAAGCCTGGGTTAGAACCAAAACCACCTGAGCCGCCCATAGCAGAAGTTGAACTTTGCGACAAGCTAATCTCTCCTCCCTCAACTTCACTGATACGCTCCTGAATATCCGCCCTGATTTCAGGAATAGAGCGCTTGGCTATCTGTTTATAGTCTTCTTTTAGAATAACAGAAACTGTTGCTTCATCTTCATAAACCTGCACAACGACATCCCTTTTCTCTTCTACGTCTTCTAAACGTGATTCTATTTCGCGTACAACCTTATCGGTGTTTGACAGCATGGAGCCAGCCGACATTTCAACACTGATATTGAATTCGGTTGTCTCTACTTCTTCCTGTGAAGCCATACTAACGCCCAAACTTAAAATAAGCACCACGAAGAAAACAAGCATGACTCCAATAATAGTAACTGCAGGACGTCGCAGTGTAGCCTTTAACAAAAGGATATAGTATTGGACCAATCGGTTATGCAAATCCAATTTTTCTAACGCAATTATTTTATGACGAACAATGCCCGATAAAAACAAATGTGACAACATGGGAATTAATATCAATGCTACCAGCAACGACACTAAAAGTGTTGATACAATCGACACACTAATATGCTTGGCAACCTCGCGCAAAAGCATCTCCTCCGAAAATACAAAAGGCAGAAAAACAGAGATGGTCGTTAATGTAGCCGCTGTTACCGATCGCCAAACCTCTTTGGTTCCCCTCACAACACTTTCTTCGCCTTTGTACCGACCTGATGAAGCTACACGATAGATATTCTCCATCACTACCACACTATTATCCAGCAACATACCAATAGCCAAGGCTAAGCCTACCAGCGTTAGCATATTGATGGAAATATCAGATGCAAAGAAGAAGTTAAAGGCTCCATATACCGACAATGGCACCGATAACATCACCATACCAACCAAAGGAATGTTATTGAGAAAAATCCATAAAACAAAAATGGCCAATATACCGCCGATGAAAGCTAATTCAATAATGGAGTCAAGGTTGCTTTCCATTGTTTCGGCCTGGTTGGTAATGACCGATAATTCAACTGCTTTTGATTGGTATTCGTCATTTATTTCATCAATCAAATCAATGATATTATTGGACAAATCAATCATATTAACCTGGGCGTCCTTGGCAACGGAAATAGATACGGATTCCATGCCATTCACCCGACTGTAAGAATCTTCTTCTTTAACGCTAAAGTTTATTTGCGCAACATCTTTTAAAAGAACAGGCCCCTCCGACTTAACAACAATATTTTCTATATCACTAATGTGATTATAATCGGCTTCTGCAGTCACGTAATATTCCATTTGGCCGTTAACGACAGTTCCTGCAAATAATTTTTCATTTTGTCCGGATGAAATCAACTGCCGAATACGGCCTGCTGTCAATCCATAACTATCCAATACATCCTGACGACAGATGATTTCTACCGACTTCTGACGGCCTCCCGATACCTGAATGGAAGATACCCCATCTACGCTTTCCAACTTGGCTTTAATATCCTGCTCAAAGATATTCCGGATGCGATCAACCCCACCTTCACCGCGCATCTGTAGTGTCATAAACTGGCTGTTCATCTGCTCAATATCGGCCTTGAAAACCTGAGCCATCATATTATCTGGCAATACATTGGAGGCTCCTTCAATTTTCTCCACCAGCTTTAAGTAGCTGTATTTTATATCAACATTCCTGGTGAGATAAACAAATATCATTGCCTGACCGGGGCCAATACGCGTTTCAATTTTTTCAATACCTTCCAATGTGCTGACCAGCCCCTCCACCGGGATAACTCCCTCCTGCTCCATGTGCTTTGGATCTAATTCAGAACTTGCCTGAATGCGCACAAAGAGTAAAGGGTATTCAGTATTAGGTATTAACTCAAACGATAGCTGACGATATGATATTACTCCCAGCATCGTTAAAGCCACAAACAGCATACTGACGAGCACCTTACGGTTAATTAATTCTCTCATAGTCTACTGCTATTTGGTTGAATGAAAAAAGCGGTCGAACACAAAATACACACAAGGAATAACCACCAGCGTTAATAAGGTAGAGGTAACCAAACCTCCAATTACGGCTATAGCCATTGGTGCGCGCAATGAAGCACTGTCGCCAAAACCAAATGTTAATGGTACCAGGGCTAAAATAGTGGTTAAGCTCGTCATTAAAATGGGTCGAACACGCTGCTGCCCGGCAGCTACAATGGCTTCTTTCAATTTTAGTCCTGCCTTTTTGTATTGATTAATGGCATCTACCAGAATAATCGAGTCATTCACGGCAATACCTGCCAGCATCACAATACCGATGTAGGCCATTATGTTAAAAGTATGTCCTAGCAAATAAAAGGCCCAAACAGCACCAACACCAGCCAACGGAATGGTTAATAAGATGGTAAACGGATGCAGGAATGACTCGAACTGCGATGCCATAACCATGTACACTAAAACAATTGACAGAATTAAAGCAAATTGTAAGTTTCCAAATGCATCTTTTCGTTTTTCTTCTTCTCCAAGAATTTTAACTGTTGATGTAGAATTAATAGGCATCTGATTGATTGACTGCTCCAAATCTGCTACAAAATGATCAAAAGGTCGCTTATCCGCTACCATGGCGCTTAATCGAATCACACGTTTTTGATTGTTACGCAATACTTCGCGTGGGGCTTTGCCAACCGAAATGGTTGACACTTCAGATAATAGTACATCCTTGTCGCCTTGAGATATTTTTAAGTCAGCCAATTCGTCTAAACGGACATCTGGTGTTTCCAACTTAATATCGGTTAACTCACCATTTAGCTCCATGCTACCACCCTCTTTTTTCGACAGATAATCAGAAAGGTTATTCATGATGGTTGATACATCCAGGTTGAAAATACCAGCTCTAACCCGGTCAATCACCACATTCACTTCTGGTGCACCATCTTCAAATGAGCTTTTCACATTGTATATCTCCGTATTCTGGCGAATGGCTTCTGTCAGAATAACAGCAGATTCTTCGAGATTCTCAATATTATTATCTTCAATTTCAATGACCAGAGGTGCTTCATTCGTACCCAATAATGTTTGAATGGCCGATTGCTCCTGCACAAAACGCATTTCCAAATCTTTTACGCCTCCGTATAACTCATTGAGAACTGCAACAATCTGTGCAAAAGAAGCATTTACATCTTCATTTAATACTAGTTTAATGTAACCGGTATTTTCTCCCTGCTCCGAAGTAGACACCGTTTCTCCGGATGATTCGGGACCTGCATGTGTATAAATCCATTTCAATTTATCGCCAAATGCATCCATCACCATCTGTTCCATTTGGTTTAGAGTTGCATCGGTTCGGCTCAAGGAAGTACCTGCCGGAAATACCGTTTCAATAGTAACCTCGTTGGACTGAACCTCGGGCATAAATTCACTACCAACACGCGGCACAATTAGGGCTGTTAAGACAATCACAATAATGGCACCAATCAAAACCAATGCTCTTTTTTCAAGCATTGTGTTTAAAAAAGCATTGTAGGTTTTAAACCCTTTTTCTTTCGGTTTAACGACCTGTTTTTTTGCATTCTTGAATACATACTTACTTAGCACAGGTATCACCAACAAAGCTACTACAAGCGACGACAATAATGAAAACGCCACAGTCCAGGCCTGGTCTTTAAATAATTCACCTGATGCGCCGTGTAAATAAACAATGGGCAGGAATACCACAATGGTTGTCAGCGTTGAAGCCGTTAATGCTCCTCCTACCTCCGACGTACCTTCAATAGCTGCCTGCTTAACCGGAATGCCTTCTTCAATTTTCCGGACGATATTCTCCACCACTACAATGGCATTATCCACCAGCATACCAGCTCCTAAAGCCAGACCTCCAAGAGTCATTATATTTAGCGTCAAGCCATTAAAATACATAAGGTTAAAGGTGGCCACAATAGATATAGGAATAGCCAGGCTAATGATTAAGGTAACGCCAAAGCGCCTCAAAAAAATGAACAGCACAAAAACAGCCAGAATAATTCCGTACAAAGCACTTTCTTCCACTTCACCAATGGCACTTTGAATAAAGGCGCCCTGGTTGTTTACCACCTGTAATTTGTATCCGGGTAATCGTTGCTGAATATCAACAAATGCTTCTTCCAGTTTTTCAACAGCTGCTACTGTATTGTAACGTGTTTCTTTATAGATAGAAATACCCAGGCAACGTTGGCCATTTATGCGCACAATGCTTTCTGGTTCGCGGTTCTCCAACCTCACTTTAGCAACATCCTTTAGCAACACAGGTGATGACTCTTGCGTAGAAGATGAAGTGTTGGTCTCCGAACTTGATGATTGGTTGAGTTTGACCACCAAATTTTCCACATCGTGCAAGGCTGTTAATGAACTTAATCCTTTTATAATGTAACGTTGCCCCATTTCTTCGATGGAGCCACCCGATACATTTTGGTTGAAATTTGTTATTGTAGTCAGAATAGATGATGTTGTTAATCCATTGGCACTTAACAAATGTGGGTCGGCCACCACCATCACTTCAGCTGTTTCTTCTCCTGAGATACGAATATCAGCCACACCTTCGATACGAATCAGTTCATTGCGTATGTAGTTTTCAGCTACCTTACGCAGGCTATTCATATCTGTAATTTCATCATTACTAAAAGCTGCTTTGATAACTGCAGAGGCATTAGGATCGAAACGGGTAATATTTAGTTCTTCCACATCTTCCTCCTGGCTAATAGGCGTTAGCGCTTTCTGCAAATCCAGAAACGCTTCATCTATGTCTTTTCCCCAGTCGTATTCAACGGTTACAATAGCAGAGCCTACACGACTCACCGATGATACGTTAAGCACTCCGCTCTGACGAACGGCCAAAGCTTCGACTTGTTCAACAAAGCGCTTCTCTATTTCTTCCGGAGAACGTTCTCCGGATACAATTTCTGCGTATATGCGCGGATTCTGCAGATCGGGAAATAAATCGGTTCCTAAGCGCGATAAAGAAATAAAGCCCAGCAAAATAATGCCGAGAACAATCATCAGCACCGTAACCGGGTAATTAACTGAAAAGCGTGAGATGGCTTTCATATTTTGATATTTGATTTATGATGGTTGACTGAAGCACTTATGTACACGTTAATTGCTAAAACCGATAACTATCCATTTTCTATTAGATAAGCATCGGTTTATTAACATGTACAAATCAATCTCAACATCTTGTCAATATTTACTTAACTACTTTCACTTTTGAGCGATCCTTCAGCGTTTCAAAACCTTTGATAATTAATCGTTCATCTGGCTTTATACCTTCAAGCACTTCCACCTCGGTTAATGTTTCAATTCCGGTGCGGATATAGCGTTTTTGGGCTGCTGAGTTCTTAGCGATAAAGACCACCTTTCTGTTGCCTTCAGTCAGCACCACATCTTTTGGAATTACTAATGCACTGTCGCGTTGGTCAACAACAATTTCAGCTTTAACAAACATACCTGGCTTGAGAAGTTCATCGCGATTGTTGACTTTCATACGTCCCTTAAACGTACGCGCTTCTGTATCAATGGCAGGTGATAGTTCTGTAATGCGTCCCTTTAGCGTATCGTTTGGTAAAGCATAGTTCATGATATTGGCCTGCTGATTAGTTTCCACTTGTCCCAAAAGATTCTCTGGCATGCTTAAATCCATCATCATCGTTGAATAATTCATCATGCTCAGCACCGCCTCACCATTATCAACCCTGATGCCAGGTGAGAAATATGGCAAATCGGTAATCACCCCGGCAAATGGGGCACGAATACTTAACTTTTCGATGCTTAATTCAGCATTTTCATACGTTTGTTTCGATGTCAACAGCGTCTTTTCCGAGTTAACCAATTCTCTTTTTGTCACGCCACCTTTTTCATACAACGCCTGCTGTTTTTCATATTCCATCTGCGATATTTCCATATCGAGTTCGGCACCAGGCAGATTGGCATTATTGGTATATTCCTGGTCTTTTAATAAGATAACCAACTCATTCTTTTTAACGTGATCACCCATTTTAAAAAGCTTACCCGTACGTGGGTTCTTCTGAAGGTAATAATGTGCTGCTAATTCTGTTTTTAAGTTAGCATCCAGCTCAGGTTTTATCGACCCTGTTGTAATTAATGTTTGCTCAATGGGCTTACGCTTCACTTCCTGTACTGATACATTAACGGCCACATCGGTATTAAAATTAGATGCTTCGTTTTGACATGAAACGATTGAAATAAGGCTCAAAGCTAAAAGGATGAGCTTTGAATAATTTATTGTTTGTTTGTGAAATATCATGGCTGTAGTCTCTTATTTTAGTTAGTATTTGGTGCTTATTGTATCATTTCATATTTCATGACATCATCGATGATGCTGCGCTGTAGTTCAAAGTCATAAAGTGTTTGCAGCTTCATGTTCAATAGCTCTAACTTGTAATTAATCAGAGCATTGGTCAAGGCATTTTTCTTTTGTGTCAGCTGATTCTGGAATAGGTTCAAATCCATACTGGTTAAATCCCCATTGCGATATTTCTCCAGGTTAATTTCATACGTCAGTTGGGCATTTTCCTCGTTCTTACGGGCAATATCAATCTGAACTAAAGTATTTTTAATACTTCGGTCAATCTTGCGAATATTTAAACGAATGCTTTTTTGCTCATCCTGAAGATTGTATTCACTGGTTTTTAACGATGCCTCGGCAGCTCTCATGCGTGCTTTCTTTTCGCCCCAGTCGAACAATGGTATTTCAAGGCTAAACCTCACGTCTTCATTATCGTTTGGATTATCGTAAATACCGCTCACATCTTCACTTTCACCAAATAAACCAACCGACACATTAAAATTACCTTTAAACTCATTGGTTGCATTTGTTTTAATCAGCTCAAACTTACCTGTCTCAATATCTATTTGGCGTTGACGTATTTCCATGCGGTTAGTTAAGGCAAAATTGGTGGCCATACTCAAATCAATATCTACTGGTAACACCGATACTTCGGCGATAACCATTAATTCTTCCGACAATGGCAAACCTATCATTTGCTTGAAGTTATCCTTAATATTTTCCAACTCCACTTCATTGTTCTGAACGGTAGACTGACTCGACATCATATCCAACTCAGCCTGCAACATTTCTTCTTTGGCAGTTAGGCCTGCTTCTACTTTATTGCTAATAATATCAAAACTTTTTTTCCGGTTTTCCCACTCTTCTCTTGAAGTGATAAGTTCCATCTGTTTTTGGTAAATCTGATAGAAATATTGCGTAATCTGTTGCTCAACATTCAAAGCTTCCAAGGCATAACTGAGCTTAGCATTTTCATGGTCGAACTCCAACTCCTTAAGCGTCATCTTGGTTCGATTGTATGTAAATAAGGGTTGATCGATTGATAAACGCAAATTATTGCTGAATCCCTCAAATGAATTAGCCGATGAAGTACTGTAATTATCGCGATAACCAAATGTATTATCTAACGAGATTGTTCCATCCGTCCATATAACGGGTTGCGTTATACTTAAAGTCCCATTACTTTGAGTACTTTCCGATGTATACCATTGTTGATTATATTCGTCGTATTGTCGGTTATTCGAATATACATATGGATTTAGGTTAAGCCTGAAATTTGAACGTAAAGCTGCACGTTGTGCATTTAACAGCTCTCGTGTTCGCTCTAAACCCAGTCGCGAACGCACAATTTGCGGACTGTTCTTCAGAGCCTCTTCAACAGACTGCGGTAATGTCATCAAGCGCTGCGCTTCAACCAATGACAAACTTGCAAACAGTATTATTACCGAGGTAATTAGTATCTTCTTCATGAATTGGAATATTATTGTCAAGTTATTTTTTTACCCATTTAACGGCATCACCAACCACATACTCGTTATTGGTAACATCAGATAGTTTTACTTTGGCTGCACCTTCCGAGAAATAATATTCTCCCAGGTACATCCAGCCATTATTATCATTATTAACCATCACTTTAACCTGCTCTTCGCCATCATCGTGGTAAACAGTAAAGTTATAGTTGATTTCCCGGTTATCAGAGTCGCGACGGCGCCTGAAACGTGTTGTTACATTAGGTACATAGGCATATACCTCATACATACCTGAAGTATTCAGCTTAGCGTTCCAACTGACATACCCTTCGCCACTGCCCTTTCGTTTGTAAACAGCAGATTTTAGATATTGGCCAAAAAACTGATCGCCGGCTACCGGCTTCCAGCTAACCGGAGGATTCCAAAAACGAATCATACTATACGTCTCATCCTCTTCTTCTTCATTTTGCATCGCCACCCACCAATCTTTAACCGTTCGGCTTTCACCTGTGTTGTTCACCTTAAAACCGTCATCCTCATTATCGATAATTATCTCCGATGAATTCTTATATCGCATTTTTTTACCAGACTCACGTAATCCTTCAAAAAATTGAATCTTCTTGTTATCCCGATTAACATCATTTAGCGTTAATGTTTGATTAGAAGGAATATTAGCCGCCAAAAAAGTATTAACTGTAACATCCCGTGGTTCTTCATCTAATAAAAACCCGATATCATAGGTTTTACCAGCCATAAGCTGATAACTCTGTTGATTATCCTGCTCTGCATCCATTTGAAAACGAGAGCGGAATCGTCCTCGTCCGCCACGCTGCATTCCTTCACGAACAGTGAAGCTGATAATTCCATCTGCATCGCCACTGTTGGCTACTGTCACCTTTAAAAAGTAGCGGATACGATTGCCTTCTTTGACCTCGTAAACATCTACCGAGCTAAAAAGAAAGGCAGCATTAAAGCTTTCATTCAACCAGTTTTTATAAGTCTCATTAAAATTTGTATTGCTAATGGCACCTAACTCTGTATTAAAATCAGTTAGCTTGAGGTTTTCGAACCGTGTATTCTCAATCAATTTATCAAGCTGTGAATCAAAAGTGGTTTGGCCTACATTAACCTTTAAATTAGAGAACAACTGGCTTCCTTTAGATGCAAACACATTTCCTAAAGTATTGACATCCTCTTTCTCTATCAGCTTATTCAGGCTATTATTACGCAGTTTAAGAATCACTTCATCATTGCTGGATAGTCCACCCAAATCGCGACGACGCGTTTCACTCATGCGCTGATGAAGGTAGTTTTCCATAGCGATTGTCAAAAGAGGGTATCCATCTTCTACAACCCTATTGGTATATGAAAAATACAAAGGAAATACCTGATGGCGTCCCCAGTTCTCAACATGGCGCTCACCCTCTTGCCTCCTTCCAAAGAAAAAGCGAGAAGGTGAAATGAAATTATCACCAACATAGTTTTTAAATACCTCTACCTGAAGGTCTTTTTCAGAACGCTCCTCGTTCGAACGGTCTGTTCTTCTATCGATTCTTCTACGAACGTTATCCAAATCATTCTGCCATAAGCCACCACCAGATTCAGGAAATAGAACCATCTCGGGCATAACACTTTCGGTGGCCAGTGACCAATTGCGTAGGTAACTATAGAAGTTAATTGGTGTTTCAACCACAGAAAAACGCTTAAACGAGTACTTGACACCTAGCTTACGTTCTAAATCATCTTTTATGTTCTTAATCACAAGCGGAACAGTGTCGTTTAATTCGGTAAAGTACTCTTTATAAAACCCATGATCCTTATGATGATAAAGGTTAAATTCAATACTGTCTACATGCGTTGTATGACGTTCATAATCACCAATTATCAAACCATAGGCATTAAGCGGTTTATCGGCAGTAAATTGATATATGCCAACTCCTAAGCTATCGCGAGTTCCTTGTGTAATGACTTCTAATTGAGGTTTTGTTGTAACCTTCAAATCCATTGGAATAAAAGGATAGCTTACCCAATATTGCTTGTTTGCAATAACCGGGTACCAGCAGGCTTCCCGTGTCAATAACAGGTAATTTGCTTGTATAAAACTATATTGCTTCCCAGCCAAAAGAGGATCCAAACGATGTTCAGCCATTTTGGTTTCTTCCGTTATATCCGGATACAACGCATCGTCATCAATCGTTCCTGTATAATGCAATTCAAGTTGAAACTTATCAGAATGAAGCGATTTAGCATCGATTGATATCAAATGAGCATCGCGCACATACTCAACTTGTTTAGAATTAATAATACAATTTGTGATTGATAAACCTGGGTTGAGCACCAACTTCAATGCTTTTCCATCATTATGAATTTTAGTAAGCTCTAATTTTGTGACACATTCAATAGAATTTGGATGATGTATCAACTCTATATCATATTTATCTATTTCATAATCAGACGATGGCAACTTTTTGTTTAATTCGGTAATATGTTGCTGAAGTGTATCGGTATTGTTTGCTTTAATAAGCATATTTCCAATAATCAATCCTGATGTCCCCATCAGAACAATCATTCCTATCAACAATAGTGGACGGCTAAATTTTTGTTGTTCGAGTCGTGGTAATCGCCAAATAGTAGCCAGAACAAAAACAATCCCTAATAGTAAATACAACATTCGATGCTGAACCAATCCAACGACATCCTGAAAACTTGTAAAATCGGAACGCATAAATGACGTAAAGAAGCCGAGTATATCAAACAACCGAAGGTATTTATTGCCTAAATAAAACAATGACAGAGCAATAAAGCCAAGCAGCAACACGAATGTTACCGCCTGATTTCTTATCAGGGTCATTGTAAAAAACGAAAAGCCAAGTATAAAAACCAGTGTTGGAAGCGATATTATCAGAGGGTAAATAATATACGTTGTCCAATTGATAGATGCTTCATTTCCAATTAGCGTAAACAAGAGAGCACTCAATAAAACCAAAGCGTTCAGAATCACAAAAACCTTTAATACACCAAAGGTTTTACCAAGCACATATTCAAAATTAGATATGCTTCGCACATAAAAAGCTTCTGTCGTATCCAGTTTCTTATCACGCCCTAAGAAATCGGCCGATAAAAACACAGCGATGATGGCCTGGGCAATATTGAGCAACCACATATTAAAATAAGGTGCTCCCGAAGGCAGTATACGGCCAGGCCAACCGCCATCCGCAACTGCAGCAACACCAAATATGTTGAACATTAAAATAAATCCCAATATTAATATGGCGAAAATCCTAAAAAACCAGCTCCTAAGGAGCGTTTTTGACTCGAAACGAGCCACAGTTGAAATATTGAAAAATGAAATCATTGATACTGGAATTTTTCGTTAGCCACATATTCCATAAAATATACATAAGCATGCTCCAGGTTAGGCTCTACCATGGTGGTGTCCCATCCATTAACTTCATTCGCCACAAATTCTATTTCGTAACCATTAGCACCAGGAACAGACGTTATAACAGGGTATTGTTCACTAATTAATTTCATCTGTTCAAACGATACATTTGTTTTAAAAACATGCCCACTTGATTGATTAATAAAATCTTCGGGTGAGCCCTGAAAGTGTACTTGCCCCCTGTTAAGCAACGCCATTTGACGACATGTTGATGAAATATCACCAACGATATGCGTAGAAAGAATAATTATCACTTCCTTTTGGCTTAAGTTGGATAGTATATTACGAAATCGAATTCGTTCTTCAGGATCAAGGCCTGTTGTTGGCTCATCCACAATTACAATTTTAGGATCGCCTATTAAAGCTTGCGCAATGCCTAATCGTCGTTTCATACCGCCAGAAAGCTTATTGGCATACCGGTTTCTTACATCAAATAAACCAACCTGTTCCAATAAATCATCAACTGCAGCTAATCGGTCTTTTTTTCGCTTAATGCCAGCCAAAGAAGCGGCATAATCAAGGAACTCCCAGGTCCGCAACTTAGCAAAAAAACGAAAATCCTGTGGCAGGTAGCCAAGCATCGACCTGACTTCCGACCGGTTTTTGGATAAGGGCATACCATTCACCAGTACTTCGCCATGGGTTGGTCGCAATAATGTTACGAGTATGCGCATCAAAGTTGACTTACCTGCACCATTGGGGCCCAGCAAGCCAAACATTCCTGAATTAATTTCGAGGTTAACCTTGTTCAGTGCTCTAAAATCATTTTTATAAATCTGACTAAGGTCTTTAATCTGAATATTCAAAATATTTGAGTTTAGGTTTTGGGTATGAAACTAAAAACATACCAATATAATCATTTCGCTAGTTGTAAAGTGCTTAGAAAAATAAACAAACTGTTTAAGTGTCCGATTTCATAATGAAAAGTTCGATATCGTACACTTTTTAGCTCTATTATTTTCTATTTATGCAGCTCTCCAATTATTCATTAAGAGTGTTCGAATATGAACACAACCCAATTTTTATATACAACTGTCTATACAAGCTGCTATTTAGTTGACGACATTCAAAGGCATTTCCGGCGATATTTTTTTTACTATATTCTTTATTTATTGAATCTTTGGTAATTAGCTCCTGCATTCACTTTCATTAGATTTATAATCCTACAAAAAGGTTACAAAATATTTGATTAAAACAGCTGAATAACTATCTTTGCATCGCTTTTGAGAAAAAGCACTAAGGATGGTCCCGTAGCTCAGTTGGATAGAGCAACAGCCTTCTAAGCTGTGGGTCGTGGGTTCGAATCCCGCCGGGATCACTTTTTACGCTATCAAAATAGTACAAAACCTTGCAAATCGTACAGTTTGCAAGGTTTTTTGTTTTTAATCATTTCGTAATAATTCAAAACAAAGCATACAAATACATATTTTTTGTGACCTATTCCGTGACCTCTTCATTCTATTTAACAGTGAGGTCACAGATTTTTTGCTATATTAGATGCAGCAAGGACTTCAAAGGAAGTCAAAAATAATTATAGCTGATTGATTTTGGTTCTGTTTGGAAATTTCTGTGACCTCTAAGGAGGTCTGTTCGAAATCAAACACATTTAAAACACACCAAAATCAAAAACGATGAACAACACACCAACCTTTGGATTACAATTTATTGTACGTCAAAAAAGCAAGCTTACAGGAATGGCAGGTATCTATCTGCGCATCACAGTCAACAGGCAAAAAATGGAATTATCCACCAAACTACAATGCCCTAAAAAGTTATGGGATTCTAGAAAAGAAAGGGTAAAATCCGATGGCCAGTTTAATTATCGGCAGGTAAATCGCCATATTGAAGACATCAGAACAAAGATTCAGAGTATTTATCAAGACTTTCGTAACAAGGAAAAACTCATCACCCCCACGACCATTAAAAATGCCTTTTTAGGAAACACTGAAACTGCACGCACTTTAACCAGCATTATCGAATATCATTACATTACTCAGAAAGATATTCTAAACAAGCACACTCTGGCACATTATAAAACAAGTGCCAAATACCTGAGATTATTTCTTCATGAAAAACGGAAGGTTGACGATATTTATCTCAAGCAGATAGATTACCAGTTCATTTGCGACTTTGAAGCATTCATGAGAAGTCATCAACCGCTGGAGTCCGGATTAAAAGCCCTCTCCCATATGGAAATAACGGCCATATTGACCACCCTCAAACGATTTAATGTGACCACCTTGTAACGATTCAAAGTGACCACCCTCGTTTTTCAGTAAAAAAA
>NZ_JAFMVC010000021.1 GCF_025499605.1 Carboxylicivirga litoralis
ATCGAATCAAAAATTGAATTTACACATTCAATAGTATCTTTATAAACTTGATAATGTAGTATTATAAATGTATTCATGTAGTTGTGTTATAATATAATTCGTTGCTTTTAATCGATTGTGAATACTATTAACTATTTATGACTTTACTTAAATGAATATTAAATTAGATATACCACTTTAGTACATCCAATTTTAACTTCTAAAATCGTAAGTCCCTATAAATTTTCAAGAATTATAGGATATTACAGAATAGATGATAGTTGAGTATTAGAGAAAAGCTAATTCTAAAAACCATTCTATATTGAAAAGAAATTTCTGCATCTATTCTTTTTTATCTATATCTGCGATATGTACTTATCATTATAAGTACAAATAACCTTCGCATGAGATAGAATCATTATACATTTTTCTATGAATTATTTTTTAATAATCTCCTTCATAGCATCGTATATCTTGCCAACTGTAAACTTCGCAACAGGCATGATGTTTTTCGGAAAATAAGAAAATGAATAAAATAGGTATAAAAAGTAATACTTAATAAAGCTCCAAAATCCAATATGATTAGGATATTCAAATAAGGTTTTATAAATGATGGATTTATAAGTGTTTCTTGGAAAATTGTGATTAATATTATAAAGCCAAGGAATCATGTTAAAATCGTTTTTCAACATCTCAACAGTTACCTTTGAGGATATACCTCCAGCATTTTTTCGGTAAACACACATTGTATCTGCTAAAAAAGATATAGGACCTTTAGAAGCTATAAGAAAGTTTAAAGCTCTGTCACCTGAAAATATATTTGAAGGAAATTTATTTTCTTTCGTAATACATGAGCGAAACATTAAGGAGGCTGTATGAAATTTCCTATGAAATAAAATATCCTTTAAATGTAAGGTAGGTGCAACATTTTTAAAAAACACTTTCTCGGTCAACTCTATCTCGTTGATTCGTATTGCCTGATGTCCGCAACCTGAGTATTCCTCGTTCTCTTCTAAAAAATCAACCTGCTTTTGCAGCTTGTTTGGATCTGTCCAATAGTCATCCCCTTCGCAAAGGGCTATGTATTTACCCCTAGCACGTTTTATATTGTCTACCAAGGGCCTAACACCTTTCACATATTGATTCTCATCGTATGCTAATAGATTTATCTTATCCGGATGTTTAGTTGCATAATCTTTACAGATTTCTGCAGTACCATCTGTAGAGGCATCATCTCTCAGTAAAATTTCAAAGGTAAAATCTGTCTCTTGCATTAGAAAACTATCTAAAGCCTCCTGTATATAACCGACATGATTATAGGTTTGGCAACAAATGCTTACCATTACTTGTTTGTGATTCATCTCTTTCTTATAAAATAAGCTTATCCCTATTGGACAAAATGAAATACGCAGTTCAAAGAGCAGGTTTAGGCACTACAAGTTGCAACATTACACCTGCTCTAAATAATATGAGTATCAGATTGACATTATTTATTGACAAAAGCTAGTATCTCATTAACCGTGTTAATTCTGTCTATATCTTCTTCTTCGATCTTAATCCCATAGTGCTCTTCAATACCCAAAAAAAGAGTTAGCTTATCAAGGGAGTCAACCCCTTGATCTGTCATGGGGATGTCATTTTTAAAAGTTTTGAAATCAACATGTCCAGTTAATTCTTTCTTAAGTAATTCAATAATGTTTTCTTCTGTTAGTTTCATCTTATTATCGTTTTTAAACTTTATAATCTCTTCAACAATGCACTTGACCAGGACAGGCCAACTCCAAATCCTGAAATCAAACAGGTATTTATACTTGTGTCTTCTAACATGTCAGCCAAAATAAAGGGAATAGATGATGAAACAGTATTACCATAGGCATTGATTTTGAACGGCACTTTCTCCTCAGCAATTCTAAGGCGCTTTCGTAAAGTATCAACTATATACTTGCTCCCTTGGTGAAAGACAAAGCGATCGACACTATCGGTACTGTGATTACATTGTTCTAGCAGCTTCTTTACGTCTTTAGGCACGATCTTAGCTGCAAAATTAAAGATGGCGTGACCACTCATAAATAACTGTCCGTTACGGCATATCAATCCTTCGTACCCCTTACCGGATGTGCCAAAAGTAAAACGCTCACTGGTAAAAATCGGGGTATCGGAAATCAAGGTTGCCGTGGCTCCATCCCCAAAAAGCAATGAGGTATTTTTATCCTCTGTATCCAGTACTTTTGAATACGGATCGGCAGTGATCAGTACACCTTTCTTCATGCCATTTTGTGTCATAAATGCAGTGATAACAGACAAACCATAGACAAAGCCGGAACAGCCTAGTGACACATCGAAGCTTGCGCAACTCTCTGGTAGGTCAAGCTTACCATGTATCATTGCAGAAGTATGTGGTATGTTATGGTCCGGATTTTGTGTGACCACCACCAGGCATTCGAGTTCCTCAGATGCAAAGCCCGCTTTTTCTTGTAAATTGCGATAGGCTTTTACTCCCAAGTCAGAACTATCCTCATCATCGCTTTTACGTGTAACGGATTCTACGCCAATTTTATTTTGAATAAAGAAGTCATCCATCTCAAACTTCTCTTTTAAATCGTAATTAGACACTGTGTCAATTGGCAAGTAAGTGCCTATGTTTTGTATTCCCAGCATAACTTTAAACTAATGAAAAATAAATATAACCGACTGGCTTATTATCGATCGAGATTTCACTCTTTGTTAACTTATTATTTAGGTTCTTTTGTAACTGTATCGTTACATCTTTCGCCATGTAATCACAAATACCTTCTAAGGTAGCGTACTCAAACTTGGTCACAATCCATTTGCCATCGCTGTGCATGTCTTGCATGTAGCATTTGTTCATGGATACGACCAGCTCGCTAAAAGTATAACCTTGGGTATTGTAGTTAAGCTTAATAGTATCGCCATTAATCTTTGAATTTCTGAATACATAGTCCTCAGAATAATCAGTTCTTTTGTCAATCTTTACGTCAGTATCTACCACGTAGGCCTTGTGTAATACATCATCGACATAATAAGTTATGAGAGAACTGTATTTTTCGATCCCCTCTTCTGGGTCTAATATTAGTGCTGCATTGTTTCTAATCCAATCATGTGCACTGTACTTTATGTTTTTTACCGACTCTTGCTTTAATTCTAATGCATCAACAACCGCATCAAAAATATCTGGTCCTTGCACATAGTTTCTCTTGCCTTTAAACGAGAAATTTAATTTAATTTTCTTCATTTCTTTGCTTTTAGAAAGTTTAACATATTACGTTTGTGACTATAGGCAAAGTGGCCCGACACATCTGCATTATCTACAACGTTATTTATTACCACACTCCCTAAACGCACTTTGGCATTGTTGCCTATTGTAAGACCATCGCTAATGGTAGATGAAGGACCTATCCACACAGAATTACCAATGTTAACATTGCCGGCAATCTGGCAAGATCCTGCTATCATAACATTTGCACCTATTTGGCTACCATGGCCTATAACGCAACGGTTACTAATCTTTGTATTAGCACCAACATGGGTAAAGAAGGCATGGTAGGGCTTTTGGATAATAGCTCCGGTAAGGATGTGGCTATTTTTTTCAATTTTAACACCACCGGCAGTTTCCAAAAAGAAAACGTGGCCATCAACAGTGGTATTTTGCATGCCGCCAGAGCCTATTATGACATAGTCGTCTATCACACAATGGTCGCCTATTATCGTATTATCTTTAATAATGGTACCGGCACCAATTTTTACATTTTTACCTATTTGCACCTTGGGTGATACAATAGCCGTGGAGTGAATCTCGGCTGTTTCGTCGATATAAGCTGTCGTGACTAATTGGAGCTTCTCTATCCTGACTAAACGGTTGTGCAGCTCATAATAGCACTTCTGTGGATCCTCACTCACAATCAATCCCATATCTTCGGCTACAAGGTCAATAAGATCTTCCTTGGTAATCACAGCAGATACCTGAGCATTTTTATTGAGTTTCTCGATAGCTAATGCATCTGTAGCATAAGCTATGGACTGTTTCGTTGGGTAATGTGGTGAATAAGTGGAGCTTATTTCGCCATCCCTTACAAGCTGTTCGTTGTCCAATACTTCACTTAGTCTCATTTAGTTATTTTATTATTTTGCAAAGATACAACAATGACTTAATTCTTGAAGATAACATCTTTAATCAATCGAACATTGCCGACATTAAAGCCCCATGCTATTCCTCCATAAAAAAGCAAGCCAGAGAAAGTACCAATGGTTAATTGCCAAAGCATTGAGCTAGTCATTCCTATTGTCAAATAAACTAAAGTTCCCATCATCAGGCTTAACAACAAGACGGGACCAATATCCCTCATCTGCTGCCAAAAGCCATAATTAATTATTCGTTGAGTATAGTACGTGTTAATTGACAATCCTAACAAGGATGTTGCCACCTGGCCAATAAGCATAGCCTTTATACCTATTGGTATAGTAATTACTAACATAATAGTTGTAATCACTTTTTTAATCACCTCTACTCTCAAGAAAAGATCCGATCGTCCTTTGACATTAATCACGTTTAGATTAATGGCATGGATAGGGTACCACATCATGGCAAAACACATAATTTGTAGCATCCACACTGTTTCAGTCCACTTTGCCGTCAAAATCGTAATCACTAAAGGTTTGGCCAAAGCAGCCAGCCCCATCATTAAGGGAAAAACGACCAAAGCTGCCAGACGAATAATCTTACGGTAGCCTTCGCGTAGGCGAATATCATCGTTTTGCACCACACTCAGCACCGGAAAGGTTACGCGTTGTATTATGGTAGTGATATTAGACGATGGAAACTCTGAGAACTGTTTGGCGCGCGTAAAAAAGCCAAGTGATTGAGCCGAAAATACCTTCCCTATCACAATCGTAAAGATATTTTTAAAAACCGTATCAAGTAAACCAGAGATTAATAGTTTAGACCCAAAAGAGAATAAACCCTTAAAACGCAGGAACGAAAAGCCATGCCGAGGCATCCATTTGGAGATAGACCACAGTATAATCAGGTCTAAGGTCCTCCGAAGTATATTTTGGACCACTAGAGCCCACACACCAAATCCCGCATAAGCTAAGTATATGGCCACACCACCAGAAATAGTAATCGCACTTACCGCTGCTTTTGTTTGCGATTTAAAATCAATATTAATGGTAAACTTGGCTCTTTGTACTATCGCTAAAGAGTTAACGATTAAGGTCAAACCAACAACTCGTGTTAGTTGAACCAATTGAGGTTCGTCATAAAAATCCGCTATAAACGGTGCAAATAAGAAAAGTAGGGCGTAGAATAAAAAGCCAACAGCACCACTAAAATAGAAACTGGTGGAATAATCTAATTCATCACAATCTTTTTTTTGCACTAAAGCGGTAGAAAAACCACTGTCGATAAAAGTTTCCGAAATAGCTATGAATATAGCCAGCATCCCAATAAGTCCATAATCAGACGGCGCAAGTAGGCGTGCAAGAATAAGGCCAAGTACGAACTGTACTCCTTGCGAAGAAAAGCGCTGTATCGCACTCCACACCACACCTTTGACAGCTCTCTGTTTTAACATTGAACTCAATGGACTATTATTTAATTATATTGCATATTCTTTCGATTTCAACTTCTTCTAAAGTTGGATAAATCGGCAAACAGATCACCTGCTCTGCAATTTCCGTTGCATTGGGAAGGTTATGAGATTTTGCAGAATCATACCCTCTATACATCGGAAACTCACTAATTAGTGGGTAAAAATACCTTCGCCCGTATATATTATGCTTCTTTAACTTTTCATAAAGATCATCCCTTGTACTACCATAAGCATCACCATTCACAAAAATTGGAAAATAGGCATAATTGCCAACTGTCTGTACTTGTTCTGTTAACAGTCGAATTCCCGTAATTCCATTTAACAGTTTTTGATAAGTATCAGCCACACGTTTTCTTTCAGCAATATTGCGGTCATGATTCTTCAACTGTAATAAGCCATAAGCGGCTTGTAACTCATTCATCTTTGAGTTAATCCCAAGAGCCACAACCTTTGTTTCTCCGGCAAAACCAAAATTTTTCAGATAATCAATGCGCTTTTTGGTCGTTAAATCGTGACTAATAATAGCCCCTCCCTCAATGGTATTAAACACTTTGGTAGCATGGAAACTTAGTATCGACAAATCTCCATAATTCAGGATACTGGTATCCTTGTAATTCACACCAAAGGCATGCGCAGCATCGTATATGGTTTTTAAACCATAGGTATCAGATATTTCCTGAATGCGTTCAACAGCACAAGGATTACCGTATACGTGTACAGGCAATATTGCCGAAGTTTTGGGCGTGATTGCCTGCTCTATCTTTTCGGCATCTATATTACAAAATTCCTTTTCAATGTCAACAAACACAGGTGTTAGTTGATTCCATAATAGGCAATGCGATGTTGCTACAAAGGAATACGGAGTTGTTATCACCTCTCCTGTTATCCTCAAAACCTGCAACGCTGTTAATAAAGCAAGCGTACCGTTCGCAAATAGTGAAACATAGGGAACATTAAGGTGTTTAGCCAATTCCTCTTCTAGCTTTTGATGAAAGGGGCCATTATTTGTCAATATCTTGTTATTCCAAATCTCCTCTATATATGGAATAAAATCCTCGAGATCAGGCAATGCCGGCTGTGTTACAAATACTTTTTTGTTATCCATATAAAATTATAAGAATCTTTAGTTTTGTTCCAAATTATCCAAAAAAACTACACAAAATTCTTGTTTAGAAAGACATCCTAGAACATTTTCTAGTTGGTCGTTAGTAAGTCCAAGTTCTTCTTGTTTTAAAACTATTGGCTTGCTGCCTTTAGCTCTTAGTTCTTGACTTTTAATCTCTAGCTCACTCTCTGTCTTGACCTTAAAAACCTCCCCTTTAATTTTAAAATCATCCTTAAGTACAGCCTGAGTTTCACTAATCATCCCGACTGCAACTGTATTATGGCTTATTGGATCGATAAATATAAAAGCACCTGAGCTTTTTATGTCTTGGTATTTATCTACCAATAGTGGCCGTACTGTCTCTATTTCAACCGATGCGATGGCATTCAAATCAAGGCTGTCAACCGTACTTGTCTCCAAAGTATTAACATCAACTTTGTGGCGAATAGATGTTATGATCGCCTTAGTGGTATTGTTGGCATGTTTCAGATAAAACTGTGTCCTTTTATTGAGAGGTTTCTCATCCATCCAGACCAACATTGCATTAATTTTTTGTGTTACTACGGGCTGATTCTCTTGATGTACAATCATATCACCACGTGAGATATCTATTTCATCAGCCAGGGTTATCGTTACCGACTGGGGTGGAAATGCTTTATCCACTTCGCCATCATAAGTATGAATTCCCGTTACGATAGAGCTTTTACCTGATGGCAACGCTACTATGATATCACCTTTCTTAACAATCCCAGAGCTTACTTTACCACAAAAGCCACGAAAATCGAGATTTGGTCTATTGACATACTGAACAGGATAACGCAAGGTATCAAAGTTACGATCCTTTGATATCTCAACCTCTTCAAGGAAAGCAAGTAAGGATACTCCTTTATACCATGGTGTATTTTTTGATCGATCTACAACATTATCTCCTTTTAAGGCAGACAGTGGGAAGGTATAAAAATTCTCAACATTTAAATCGCTGGCAAATGCAGCATAGTCTTGGCAAATATCCAAATAACGCTCTTCGCTATAATTTACCAAGTCCATTTTATTAACGGCCAAAACTACATGCTTTATCCCAAGCAACGATGCAATATAGGTATGTCGTTTGGTTTGTGTGATAATTCCAGTACGCGCATCTACTAAAATTATAGCGAGGTTAGCGGTAGATCCACCCGTTATCATATTACGAGTGTACTGCTCGTGCCCTGGGGTATCCGCAATAATGAACTTTCGTTTATTGGTGGAGAAATAGCGATAAGCCACATCAATTGTTATACCTTGCTCTCTCTCAGCTTTTAGACCATCGAGTAGCAATGCATAATCAATCTCTTCACCTGCATTACCAACGCGCTTACTATCACGCTCTAAGGCATCGAGCTGATCTTCGTAGAGTTTTTTACTATCGAATAATAAGCGACCTATCAATGTCGACTTTCCATCATCAACTGATCCTGCAGTTAATAGACGGAGTAAGTCTTTTTTCTCATCTTGAGCGAGAAATTCTTTTATATTTAATGTTGCTTCGTTTAGCATTATTATTAATATTTAACTCACTAATTATCAGGAAATCGCTTTAACAAATCTCCTATAGTCTATTCTATTATAGTGAGTTCGTGAATCTCTTAAAAATACCCTTCTCGTTTCTTTTGCTCCATGCTCCCATCTTGGTCGAAATCAATGACACGTGTTGTACGTTCTGAAACCGTTACTGTCATCATCTCCTCAACAATATCCTCTACGGATGTAGCATTAGATTCTACCGCGCCTGTTAAAGGATAACACCCTAAAGTACGGAAGCGTACCATGCGTTTCTCTGCTTTGTCGGCCAATTCTTTTGGCATACGTTGATCGTCCACAAGAATTAAATTACCATCTACGTCAATAACTGATCGCTCTTTAGCATAGTAAAGTGGAACAATAGGTATATTTTCTAGGCGAATGTACTGCCAAACATCCAATTCTGTCCAATTGGAAATTGGAAATACGCGGATTGATTCCCCCTTGTGTACTTTTGTATTGTAGATATCCCATAATTCGGGGCGTTGATTTTTAGGATCCCACTGGTGATTCTTATCACGAAAAGAAAATATACGCTCTTTTGCACGCGATTTCTCCTCATCTCGACGCGCACCTCCAAAAGCTGCATCAAAGCCATACTTATTAAGTCCTTCTAAAAGTGCCTGTGTCTTCATCACATCAGTATGCACTTTACTTCCATGAGTAAAGGGGCCGATACCCGATTTATAGCCTTCTTCATTGTGGTGCACAATAAGATCCCAATTCTTCTCTTGTGCATATTGATCCCGGAATTCAATCATCTCCTTAAATTTCCATTTCGAATCAATATGCATCAATGGGAATGGTACTTTTCCTGGAGCAAATGCTTTTTCTGCCAGGCGCACCATAACCGATGAATCTTTACCAATGGAATAAAGCATCACTGGATTTTCAAATTCGGCGGCCACCTCGCGAATAATATGAATAGCTTCTGCTTCGAGCTCTTTTAAATGAGAGATATTATAGTCTATTTGTTCGTTCATATTGATTGTTATTGACTTTTAGTGTTGATCAAATACCTTCCAGTGGTTTATATTAAGTCTATACTTGTAATTCCTCAAGCTACTATATTTAAACCTTATCATTATCTGTATTGATTGCAACATCCAATGTCACTATAATTCATCTAATCGTTTAACACCCTTCCAATTGTATATAATTTAAACCCTATTTCATCCAATAAAGTCATATTTATGACGCTCCTACCATCAAACACAAAAGCAGGCTTCTTCATGCCTTGATAAACTTTTCCCCAATCATAAGTCTTAAATTCATCCCATTCAGTTAAAATTGCAACGGCATGCGAACCATCCATAGCCTCGTATGGATCATTAACTATTTGCACCAATCGTTTATTTTCTTCTTCCGAACGTGTGTTTAAATAATCGAGATCTGCATAAACCTGTTCTTCCTTTACCTTAGGGTCATAAACGACTATCTCGGCCTGCTCGTTTAACAAATAGTCAGCCACATAAATTGCTGCTGATTCTCTTGTGTCATTTGTATCTTTTTTAAATGACCAGCCAAGCATCGTTATTTTTTTGCCTGTGACAGTATTAAACAATGTTTTTACAATCTTTTCTGCAAAACGTCTCTTTTGGTAATCGTTTAACCTAATAACTTGTTCCCAGTAATCAGCCA
This sequence comes from Carboxylicivirga litoralis, assembly GCF_025499605.1. GTDB lineage: Bacteria > Bacteroidota > Bacteroidia > Bacteroidales > Marinilabiliaceae > Carboxylicivirga > Carboxylicivirga litoralis. The sequence continues at coordinate 9,895 of NZ_JAFMVC010000021.1, forward strand.
CATCTTGTAAACCATAGGAACGAGCAATATACACAAGGTTCAAAATGTCTTTTTGAAAACAAGAACCTCCAAAACCAACAGAAGCTTTTAAAAATTTTTTACCGATACGGCTATCTGCTCCAATCGCATTGGCTATTTCATCTACATTAGCACCCGTTTTCTCACATAGTGCTGAAATAGCATTAATAGATGATACTCGTTGTGCTAGGAAAGCATTAGCAGTTAACTTGGAAAGTTCAGATGACCAAACATTCGTGGTTAGTATCCTTTCTTTTGGTAACCAATGAGCATAAATATCAACTAAGCATTGAATTGCTTTAATCCCATCTTTATCCTGATCACCTCCAATTAAGACACGATCAGCATTATGCAAGTCATCAATAGCCGTTCCTTCGGCTAAAAACTCCGGATTGGATAAAACTTTAAACTGAACATCTTTGCCTTCGGCATCTAAAATAGTTTTGATTGACTCAGCTGTACGAACTGGTAAAGTTGATTTCTCAACCACGATCTTATCTGAAGAAGCTACTTTGGCAATACTTCGGGCACATAACTCTACATATTTCAGATCGGCTGCCATACCTTTACCAACTCCATAGGTCTTAGTAGGTGTATTCACCGAAATAAACACCATTTGTGCTTCGTCAATCGACTTCTCCACCTCTGTGGAGAAGAACAGGTTACGACCACGCGCTTTCTGAACCACTTCTTTTAGACCAGGCTCATAAATTGGCAGCTTATCCAGATCTTCATCATTCCAATCGGCTATGCGTTGTGCATTAATATCAACAACAGTTACTTTTATTTCAGGGCACTTTTGTGCAATCACGGCCATGGTTGGCCCTCCAACATATCCGGCACCGATGCAGCAGATGTTTGTAATTTTTTCAGGAATGTTCATTATATCATAACTTAAGATACTAGCTTAAAAATTCTTCTTTATATGTGACCATGCCAACTTTCCAAATACAATGCCAAGACCTAAAAAGCCCCCCAAAAATACACTTACAATCAGTATTATTTTCTTCTTAGGCGCACTCTTCTTTATAGGCACTTTAGCAGGCTCTAATATGGTGAAAGCAGGTGTTTGCTCATTTACTGCTATTTTAGCCTGCTCTAATTGTTGAGCCAAACCCTTAAAAACACTTGAAGACATATCGTATTCATCACTTAAACGCTGAAACTCCAGGTTAACCCGCTCCGACACCATATTGCGATGCTGATCTTTGTAGCTGTAAAATGTCCGCTGTGCTTTTTCGTATTCTATTTTCTTATCATCAAACTGCCGCTGTATAAATTCTAAATGTTCACGGGCCTGTTTCGTTTTATATTTGATAATGTAACCCTGTAACAGTTCCACTGCTTTTTGTACCACCTGGGCAACTAATACCGCCTCACCTAATTCCGCTGATACATTGATTAGTCCTGTTTTTTTATCCACTTCAATCAGCACAACTTCTTCAACAGCTCCCATGGCCATTAATTCTTCTTCAGAAAGGTTTAAAACACCATAATCAGGCACCTCCTCCTCTCCCAAGTCTGAATTGGATAATGCATTTTTTATTGTCCAGGGTAAACGAATAGTGTATTTAACTACTTTACCGCCTAAAGACTCAATCGTATCAGCCACAGCATATTCATACAGAGAAATTGGTTCTGCATAATCTTCGAAGTGAAACTTCTGATGGACCATTTCCTTTTTGAATGGGTATGAATTCACTACCTGCGGATAGATTTCAGCAGGAATACCTGATGACTGTCCTATCATACTCCCCAGGTTAATACCCGCCATTCCTGCTAAGGCACTCAGGTTACCCATGCCTCCTTTTTTTTCCTCAGATGGAATCAATGTACAGTATGCCTCATACTTAGCCGGACTGGTAAAAGCAATGATTAAACCAATAAAAACAGCTACTCCAATAGAATAATAAATTGTTTTACGACCATTCCAGATAGTTTTGACGAGAGCGATGAGGTCTATTTCGTCATCTTTGATTATTTGCAGGTTAACCTTTGTATTTTCTATATTCATTTAATGAACTGTTATATTTTCTTCAGATGAATGTTTTTGTTTAGCCCTAACGGCACGAAGGTCACGAAAAAAAGACTTAGTGTTCTTAGTGACTTTGTGGTTCTATATTAATCCTGTTTGATATTTTCCAGATTTCCCTCTTTCTTATTTTAGTCATCGTTTATAACTAATTGCTAATAGCTCTCAGCGTTTAATATTTCTTAAACGTCTTTATTTCATTCTATCTGCAATCGTTACAATCGTTAATGACAGTGACGCTAAAGCACTGGCCATGGCTATCCAGGCTGTTGCAGGTAATGGTTCTTTTTGTGGTTTCTCAGGAACGACCACCTCAGAACCTGGCATTACTTTCGGGTAGCTTCTAAAAAATAAAAAGCTTTTAGTTGATGCAGCAGCTCCATTCGGATAAATCACATAAGACTTTCCTTTTTTCGCTCTAAGACTGAAACCTCCACCAGAACGCACATAATGTTTCAAACTTTTGCCTTCAATATAAGAGGCTGATAATGGATTCAAAACACCCCCTGTCACTTTCACAGTTTGTAGTTCTCTCGGAATAACCAACTCATCACCATCTTGTAAGAAAATATCATCTTTCTTTCCCGGATGCTTTAATATCTTCTCTAAGTCAATACTGACAACATCAAAACCCAAATCATCAAAAACCAATGATGTATCTGAAGCTACTAATTGCTCACGTAAGCGCTTTACCTTTTGTGACACTTCTACCTTACGGGTTAACATGGCTCCTTTGGCATAGGCGTTAGGCGATAAGCCACCAGCGCGCTGGATAATGGTTGAAACGCGCTCTTTTTTTGAGGTCAGACTAAACTGACCGGCGTAGTTCACTTCACCCCTTACATTCACCACTGACTTGTCTTCATATCCTGGTGACTGTCGCACAAATACCTGATCGTATGGACTCAGAATGAATTTAGCATCTTCGCCATTCATTTTTAAGTTGCGCGATATGGTAAATTGATAAACATGTGCAATCTTGTCACCTGCCTTTTGAGCCTCCTCGTAAGATAAACGACGGGATATTTCAATAAATGCCTCTGATGCCGACTCTTTAAAACCACCTGATTTAAAGACTAAATCAGATAAGGTCATATCTTCATTGTAATCAAACTCACCAGGATATTGCACTTCGCCATAAATCTCTACTGTACGAATCTCTCGTAAATCATCTATGGAGGAGATTGTTACCATATCCTCGCGCTTTAACTCGATATCTTTTTCTCCTCGCAGTACTTCTCCCACATTAAACGTGATATTCTGCAATGTCAGGTCATCCATCAATCGAGTCACCAAGCCCCGGTTAAGGAATACATCTTCGCGCACACCATCGGCATTATCAATCAATTGTTTTAAAGTCAATCCTTCTGTTAATTCATAATTACCCGGGCGATACACGGCTCCTTCAATACTCACTTTGTTTTCGAAACGTTCTAATACACTGCCTGCAAAAACACTGTCTCCACTCTGAACTAAAATCTTATCGAAACTATCGGCTAACACATCTTTAAAAGCACGTTGACGCGAGGTGGTGCGGTAGAGTTCGATGCGATGCGTATAGGCATTTTCTGTAAAGCCTCCGGCATACTCCACTAAATCACTAACCTTCTCTTCTCCTTTGGCTTCGAAAATACCATTGCGTTTAAATTCACCACCTACCTTTACACGTTTTTCATAAGTAGGTACCAAAATCACATCACCATCACTTAATGGCACATTGATATCGCTTTTCCCTCTGATTAAGAATTCATATACATCTAACGTTGCTTCCAGCTCACCATTTCGTATGACTTGTATATTACGAAACGACCCCTCTTTATTAGGTCCTCCTGATAAGTATAAGGCATTAAAAGCAGTGGCTGTCCCGGGCAGTGTATATGTTCCTGGTAAAAATACTTCACCAATCACATTCACCTTAATGGATTTCACCGTCCCCACATTAATACTGGCAAACGTTCTCGGGTTGGATGATTTAAGATCACTATAAATAGACGTTAACTTGCTAAAGATGCGTTTTTGAGCGGCTTCTTGCGATAAACCACCCACCTGAACTGGTCCTACATTAGGAATGTTAATTGAGCCATTTTTATCAATCGGCAGGTTGTAACTCTGTTGAGAAACACCCCAAACATCAATCAATATCTCATCGCCAGGCCCTAATACATACGACGGAGGCACTGGTAAGTTGATATTTGGTTCGAAGGTCAGGTTTTCATTGTTGAAAAATGAGAAGCCAAAAATACGTTGATCCACTACCGCTGAATCGACTGGCATTTTAATGGATTCAGTCATACCAAATGTATCAGTCATGCCTGTACCACTTGTTTGTTGATTAGCAGCTGTTCCTCCAGTTAGCTTTATTTCATTAATGCGCTGTTGCATCTTTGCTATTTGCTCACGACTCATTCCTCGCGCCTGGGCTAATGCAATCACTTGCTGCTCTGATAAACCACGTTTCTCCATTTCCTGAATCATACGCATTATCTGAGCATCACTTAAGTCGTCTACATTAACTGACTTAACATCTACAGAATTCGGATCGATGCTTTGTGCCTGTACGTTCAAGGCACTCAGTGCAATCACTAAAAAGAATAATAAACAACCTAATCTCATTCGTGTTAGTTTTTGAACATTTGGGTGTTCACTTGTTAATTTTAGATACGCTAACGCTTCCTGACTCCCATTAAATCTACATATTTAACCAGAAGCAGAAAGCTTAACAAACTGAGCTCCAGAGCCCAGTAAAAACACCTTCTTTTACTACGCAAAAGACGGCGCGAAGTTATGGATAAAAACCCATAATCCCTTAATAATAAAAAGAGTTTTTCAACATAATAATAAGTAGAATTAATGCCACATATTACCTATTAAACAACTACTCCTTAAAAAAACGCTTTTGAAAAAATAATATTATAAAAATACCGATAGTTATTGACGAATCGGCAATATTAAAAACAGGTCTAAAGAAGATAAACGGATTACCTCCTACATAGGGAAACCACTCCGGATAGCGTCCTTCTATCAATGGAAAATATAACATATCGACTACTTTACCGTGCAAGAAAGATGAATACCCTCCTGCTTCAGGCAAAAAAGTGGCTATTTGACCATAGCTATGATCGAAAATCATTCCATAGAAGGCACTGTCGATGATATTACCCAATGCTCCCGCCAACACTAATCCAACACAATACACCAAACCTTTAGGCGCTCCTTTTCTGCTTAGATTCACCATATACCAGCCAATACCAATAACGGCAACAATCCTAAAAATACTTAAAAAAGCTTTCCCGAATTTACCAGCCAATTGCATCCCAAAAGCCATCCCGTTGTTTTCTACAAAATGAATGATGAACCAATTACCCAAAACAGGTATCTCATCACCCAGCATCATATGCGTTTTAATGTAGAACTTACTAAGCTGATCAACCAGCAGAATAATAAATATAATTAGAAATGATTTTTTTAATACTGACATAGTTGTGGTGTTATAACAATTGTTGATTGTACTTACGCGCGAAACCTCTTCTTGTTTCGTCTTTTAAGCTAAATTAACCGATCCGATTTAACGCACAAATGACCAATGGATAAAGTTTCTCCATTGGTCACCTTATTTTATTACATGCTAAATTGAATCAAACAGTTTTTACTTCTGCCCCTGCTTAGCTTCAACACTTAAAGTAGCATGTGGCACAGCTTTCAAGCGCTCCTTAGGAATCAATTTCCCGGTTACACGACACAAGCCGTAAGTTTTGTTTTCAATGCGCACTAAAGCTGCGGAAAGGTGCTGAATGAATTTTTGCTGACGCTGGGCTAATTTTCCTGCTTCTTCTTTCGACAGCACCGCCGCCCCTTCTTCCAACACTTTAAAAGTAGGTGACGTATCCTGCGTATCATTACCATCCTGGTGAGTAATGGTATTTCTCAGCAATTCATAATCTTTCTTGGCCTTATCAAGTTTCTTCAGGATAATTTCTTTAAACTCCTGAAGCTCTTCATCTGAGTAACGTGTTTTTTCAGCCATAATGACTCAATTTTAGTTATCAAACAAACCACTTATGCCTTTTCAATTTGCATAGCAGTGGTTATTTCATCATCAATTTCAACGGTTGTTACACCATCATTATTGCATTGATCCACTAATTTCACCTCCACAGCAAGCGTCTGCGCACCGATGTAGCCTGCATGCTTTTCTACTGCTGCATTAATAGCATCGTGACGTTGTATCTGCAATTTAATTTTATCGGTCACATCAAAACCTGAATCTTTACGCAAGTTCTGGATGCGATTAACAAATTCACGTGCAATACCTTCTTCTCGCAATTCATCTGTCACATTAATATCCATAGCTACGGTTATCTTACCTTCATTGGCAACCAACCAGCCCGGAATATCCTCTGACATGATTTCAACATCCTCTAGTGTTAGAACGATGGATTGTCCGTTGACATCCAGTGTATATTGTTCTTCTTTCTCGAAGATAGCAATTTCTTCCTGACCCATGGCATTTATTGCTCCTGAAATTACTTTCATGTTCTTACCATGCTTTGGCCCAAGGGTTTTAAAGTTTGGTTTAATCTTCTTCACCAAGATGCCAGCATCTTCTTTCAGATACTCCATCTCTTTGACATTCACCTCTGCCAATACCAAATCCTTTATGGCTTCCAGCTGATGCTCAAAAGCGTCATCCAGAATAGGAATCATGATTTTATTCAAGGGCTGGCGCACTTTAAGATTCACCTTACGACGCAAACCTAACACCATAGAAGAGATAGATTGTGCATATTCCATACGCTCTTCCAGCTCTTTGTCAATCATTTTCTCATCAAACGATGGAAATTCGGCCAGGTGAACCGACACATCGGCATATTTACCTGACATCTTATTTAAGTCGATAAACAGTTGGTCCGTGAAGAACGGTGCAATTGGTGCCGACAATAAAGCTACTGTTTCCAAACATGCATATAAAGTCTGGTAAGCAGCCAACTTATCTTCATTCATCTCTCCTCCCCAGAAACGTTTACGATTCAAACGCACGTACCAGTTACTCAGGTTTTCCATCACAAAATCCTGGATGGCACGCCCCGCACGAGTTGGCTCGTAACTTTCATAGGCTTCTGTCACTTCTTTTACCAATGAATTCAATAGCGACATCACCCATCGGTCAATCTCAGGACGCTTTTCAACAGGCACTAAGGCCTCTTTGCCTGAGAATCCATCAATATTGGCATATAGTGCAAAGAATGAATAGGTGTTATATAAGGTTCCGAAGAACTTACGCTTCACCTCATCCACACCGGCGATATCAAATTTCAGGTTGTCCCATGGTTGCGCATTGGTTATCATGTACCAACGCAATGGGTCTGAACCATACTTCTCAATCACTTCGAATGGATCAACACCATTACCCAGGCGCTTCGACATTTTATTACCCTTCTTGTCTAATACCAATCCGTTAGAAATGATATTTTTAAAAGCTACAGAATCGAATAACATGGTGGCAATAGCATGCAGGGTAAAAAACCATCCACGCGTCTGGTCAACACCTTCGGCAATAAAGTCGGCAGGATAAACCTGGTCGAATCCTTCTTTGTTTTCAAACGGATAGTGGATTTGCGCATACGGCATCGCTCCTGAATCGAACCACACATCAATCAAGTCTGCCTCACGCTGCATGGGCTGTCCACTATCAGATACCAATACAATACCATCCACATGATGACGGTGCAGGTCAATCTTCTCGTAATTATCCTTTGAATTATCACCCACTTCAAAGCCTTCAAATGGATTCTTCTCCATCAAACCAGCCTCGACAGCCTTATTTATTTCATTCATTAACTCTTCAACAGAGCCAATACACTTTTCTTCAGTTCCGTCTTCTGTTTTCCAAATTGGCAATGGCGTTCCCCAATAGCGCGAACGACTCAAGTTCCAATCTACTAAATTCTCCAACCACTTACCAAAACGACCGGTTCCGGTTGAACCTGGCTTCCAGTTGATGGTTTTATTCAGCTCAATCATGCGATCACGCACTGCTGTTGTCTTAATAAACCAGCTATCCAAGGGATAATACAATACCGGTTTATCAGTACGCCAACAATGTGGATAGTTGTGAACATGCTTCTCAACCTTAAATGCTTTGTTTTCTTTCTTTAGCATCACCGCCAAGTCAACATCTAAAGTTGGCGCATCAGCTCCTAAAGAAGCATCGTAATCATTTTTCACATAACGTCCGGCATATTCGCCATACGCTTCCTTATTAACAAACTCAGCTACAAAAGCTTCGTCCAGGTCTTCAATCTTAAAGAACTTACCAGTTTTATCAACCATTGGCTGACGCTTCCCTTCTTTGTCAATTAAGATAAGCGGCGCAATGCCTGCCACCTTAGCTACACGGTCATCATCCGCACCAAAAGTAGGCGCGATATGCACAATACCGGTACCATCTTCAGTGGTTACATAATCACCCAAGATTACACGGAACGCATCACCATCAGGCTTCACCCATGGCATTAATTGCTCATAGCGAACGCCTTCTAAATCAGTTCCCACATAATCAGCCACTACTTTAAAAGGAATCTTTTTATCACCTGGCTGATAAGCATCAAAATCCAACTCAGCATTTTTTGGATTAAAATAATTATTCACCAGCGATTTAGCCACAATAACCGACACCGGTGCGCCAGTATATGGATTATATGATTTGACTTTTACGTATTCAATTTTAGGTCCAACTGCCAAGGCAGTGTTAGAAGGCAGTGTCCATGGCGTAGTTGTCCAGGCTAAAAAGCTCAAATCTTCATCGCCTTCAAATAACTTTTCCGACACCTCATTGCGCACAATCTTAAACTGAGCTGTACAAGTTGTGTCTTTTACATCGCGGTAACAGCCCGGCTGGTTCAACTCGTGCGTTGATAAACCAGTTCCGGCAGCTGGCGAATAAGGCTGAATGGTATAACCTTTATAAAGCATACCTTTTTTATACAGCTCTTTTAACAGCCACCATAATGTTTCGATATAGCGATTATCGTAGGTAATATATGGATCGTCCATATCCACCCAGTAACCCATCTTATGTGTTAAGTCTTCCCACAAGTCGGTGTATTTCATTACATCCTTCCGGCAAGCCTCATTATATTCTGCAACAGTAATGGTTTTACCTATATCTTCTTTGGTGATGCCTAAAGCTTTTTCCACACCAAGCTCAACAGGCAAACCGTGTGTATCCCATCCTGCCTTACGCTTGACATGGAAACCCTGTTGTGTTTTAAAACGACAAAAAATATCCTTAATCGTACGCGCCATCACGTGGTGAATACCAGGAATACCATTGGCTGACGGTGGCCCTTCATAGAACACAAACGTCGGTTTACCTTCTCTGGTAGTGATGCTTTTCTCAAATGCTCCATTTTCCTCCCAGGTTTTCAAAACATCTTTGTTAACCTGTGACAAATTCAATCCTTTATATTCCGGAAATTTTGCGCTCATTAATTCAATATTTTACCCTAAATTTTAAAAAGTTTACAAATATAGATGTTGGTATAGTGAAAAGCAAATGATTCTGAACACTTAAACACAGGATAAATCACATTTATCTGAACTTTCTTTTAATCACTTTAAATAAGCTATTCATCAAACAATTGCCGAAATTAATCATTATTCGATGCAAAAATATCCTTACTTTTGCGCCATCGATAACATTTGTATAAACTATTAAGACACATCACTTATGAAAAGAATTCTATTTTCATTGGTTGCCGTTATGGCTTTTAGTGCTTTTGCAAAAGCTCAAAATTTACAAGTACATTATGATTTTGGTGACGAGCGCAAGCAAATTACCACAACCTTAGAAATGTTTAAGCCAGATAAGTATGGTAGTACTTTCTTTTTTGTTGATATGGATTACAGCAACGACACAAGAGGCATTGACAATGGTGTTTCGTTAGCTTATTGGGAGATTGCGCGCAGCTTTAAATGGAACGAAAATCAGAAATTTGAACCAAGAGTTGAGTTTAACAGTGGTAATTTCAAACTTAATGACCCACTACCATTCACCGTTATAGAAAATGCCTGGTTAGTAGGTGGTCAATATACTTTTAACAATGCTGATTTCTCTAAGGTATTAACGATTCAAGCTAACTACAAATACATCAAAGATAAAGAAGATGCATCTTTTCAGCTTACTGCTGTTTGGGGGCTGCATTTCATGGACAGAAAATTATCATTTACCGGCTTTGCTGACTTCTGGAAAGAAGAAATGATTTGGGATACAGATTATCGCTTCTTGATGGAACCACAAATCTGGTATAATGCCAGCAAAAACTTCTCTTTCGGTAGTGAAATTGAAATGAGCAACAATTTCGTTAAAGACGAATTTGTTGTTAATCCAACCCTTGCTGTTAAGTGGACTTTCTAATTTTAACTTAGTACGATCATGTTAGAAAAATTCTTCAAATTATCAGAAAATAAGACCACTGTAAAAACGGAAGTAATCGCAGGTATTACAACGTTTATGACAATGGCTTATATCCTTGCTGTTAACCCGGATATTCTTTCAGCAACAGGCATGGATAAAGGTGCTCTTTTTACCGCTACGGCTATTTCAGCTGCTATTGGTACTTTAGTAATGGCTCTTTGGGCTAAGCTGCCCTTTGCCTTAGCTCCTGGCATGGGACTTAATGCGTTCTTTGCTTTTGGTGTATGTATTGGCATGGGCATGAGCTGGCAATTTGCTTTAACAGCTGTATTCCTTGAAGGTATCCTGTTTATTTTAATGACAGCCTTTAATATTCGTGAGTTAATTATCAATGCGATACCTGGAAGTATCAAAAATGCCATTTCAGTGGGTATTGGTTTATTCATTGCCTTTATCGGGATGAAAAATGCCGGCATCATAGTAGCTGACGATGCCACTTTCGTGCACCTAGGCGATATGAAGTCAGCTGGTGTACTTTTAGCTTTAGGTGGCATTATGCTAACAGGAGCCTTATTGGCGCTTAAAGTGAAAGGCGCTCTTTTAATAGGTATGGTGGTAACCACCATTGTAGGCCTTCCACTGGGTGTTACTCAAATGCCACACTTTGATTTCTCAGTGCCTTCTATTTCATCCATTGCCTGGAAATTTGAATGGAGCTGGCTTAACACAGCCGAAGGCATCTTCACCATGATTACTGTGTTATTCACATTCTTATTTGTGGATATGTTTGATACCGTTGGAACATTAATTGGCGTTTCGACTAAAGCCAAAATGATCAACAAAGATGGTCGTATTCCCAATGTAAAACAGGCGCTGATGGCTGACTCTATCGGTACTACTGTTGGTGCTGCCCTGGGAACCTCAACTGTAACGACCTATGTTGAATCAGCATCGGGTGTGGCCGAAGGCGGACGCACTGGTCTGACAGCGCTCACAACAGCAGGCTTGTTTGTTTTTGCATTATTCTTATCACCATTATTCCTGATGATTCCGGCAGCAGCAACTGCTTCGGCATTGGTATTGGTTGGTGTAATGATGATGACTCCTATTCAGAATCTGGATTTAGAAGATTTCACGGAATCTATTCCTGCATTCTTCACATTGATAATGATGCCATTGACTTTCTCTATCGCAGAAGGTATTGTATTTGGTATTTTATCGTACGTGATTCTGAAGCTATTTACAGGTAAACACAAAGATATTTCAATTGTCGCTTATATCTTAGCTGTATTATTTATATTGAAATTTGTGTTTATGTAACGACATTAGTTTAAAATACAATGAGGCTGAAGGCAGAAGCTGAATGCCCCCAGAATATAGAAGAGGCCTTTCGTTTGATTGGCCTCTTTCTATTGCTTCAAATCAATGACGCCAACCATTAAATCATTGCCTTGCATTAATTCAAGCTCTGCTTTCATCCACTTGGTCCATTCTGATTTTGGAGGAAAACTAAATCCACAATTCACCATCGTTTTTATGGAAGCCATATTCGTTGATTCAACAGGAACCAGTAGGTATTCAAAGTTTTCTTTTCGACAAAAATCAACCCGGGCTTTTACCAGCTTTGAGGCCAGATTTCGTCTTCTATATAACGGATGTACGACAGTCCCATTAAAAATACAATAGTGGTATTTATACTCTAAAAAACGACCGAGCACCACTTTCCCCCAAGCCATCTCTTTTCCACGCTTGCTCAATGCATAAAACTCGCGTTGTGGTAATACTTTATCATTAAACCGCACTTCACTTTTAATTGATTTGACCAATACTTTTTGTTGTGCAATGCCTGAAAATTTATAGAAATAGTATAAAACCTGGCTGGCTGCTTTTTTAAATAATTTGGGATACTCCATGGCTTAAAAATAAACGAATATTCTTTCAATAGCTATATTTGCATTAAACTGATGACAATGCTGACACAACCAACATTACTACTCAACAAAGCTAAATGTCTGGCCAACATCGAACGAATGGCCACAAAAGCAAAAAAAACGAATGTATTATTTCGTCCCCATTTTAAAACACACCAATCGGCCGAAGTAGGTTCTTGGTTTCGCGAGTATGAAGTAGAATGCATCACCGTTTCTTCAGTTAAAATGGCAGTTTATTTCGCAGAGAACGGTTGGAAAGATATTACCATTGCATTTCCGGCCAATATTCGTGAGTGGTCAACCATCAATGACTTAGCTTCAACAATTAACCTCAACATTGTTGTCGAATCAATTGATACGATTCAGTCACTGGAGCGAAATTTGACGAATCCGGTAGGCACCTATATTAAAACTGATACCGGCTACGGACGTACCGGCATCAACGCCGAGGATTATGAAAGCATACAGGCTCTATTGAAAGAACTAAAAACATGTAAGAACCTTATCTTCATTGGTTTCCTTTGTCATGCCGGACATACATACAACACCAATAGCAAAGAGGAAATTATCAACATTATGGATTCATCGCGCCAACAATTGCTAGCGCTAAAAACATTTATGGCCAACGATTTTCCATTGATACAAATTTCATATGGCGACACGCCTTCATGCTCACTATCTGATAATTTTGAAGGCTTCGACGAGATTCGACCAGGTAACTTTGCTTTTTATGATGCTATGCAAGCTCATATCGGCTCCTGCAACCTTAATGATATTGCCGTGGCGATGGCTTGCCCCGTTGTCGCCAAACATCCGGAACGCGGTGAAATTGTTATCCATGGTGGCGCTGTCCATTTTTCAAAAGACCAAATCATCAATGACGGAACACCACAATATGGCACTGCGCACCCTTTAAATGATCGCAACTGGGATACTTCGAAACAATTAGGATATATCTCTAAATTATCGCAGGAACATGGGATTATTAAAATGCCTCAAGAGCACTTTAGCAATATCAATATTGGCGATATGCTTGCTATCCTTCCCGTTCACTCATGCCTGACAGCTAATCTCATAAAAAAATACGCGACAACAGAAGGCGAGTACATTAATATGCTAATTTAATGTTTCCTGTCTGCTCCTGTTAATAGCCTTCCCACAAGAAGAGCCATAATAATAACCAGGTAGAACTGTCCGCACAAAGTAATCATTAAAGCCAACGATTTGGCCATTGGAGTATGCGGCAATAAGTCACCATATCCCAATGTTGTCATCGACACAAAAGTATAGTAAAAAGAATCGTAGATGTGACCGGCTGAAGCATCAGTCGCAAAATTAAATGCTCCCGGGAATTGGTTGGTAATCATATTGATCAGAATGCCAAAACCAACTCCAATCAACAAATAACCATTTATGGCCTCAATGATTACCAAAGCATTAACATCTTCCTTTCGTGACAGTTGGCGTATAAACTTCAAAACACGCAACATAAAAAACACAACCAACCAAATTGATGCCAGGTAATTAATCACCTCTAAATCTGCGATTCTGGTTATCCAGATGGCAACAAACGCTACAAGCACCTGCAATATCACTTTAGGCTTACCCTCTTCACTGGTCGCATAAGCCGATATTAACACAATAAGCGTAACGAAAATTTCAAACAGTCGAAATTTGAGAAAGGCCGTAAATAAAGGCAAAGCGAAAATCGTAAAGCATAAAATAATTAGCAATCCCCAGTTACTCATCAATTGCTTAAAATTTTGCCTGGTATCTAAATGCTTAATCATTCCCATTTTTATTGATCAGTTGGTTAGATTAACAAATCTAAATTAATCCTTTATAAATCGGAACACTTTTTGATAATTCACGTTCAACTACTCAAAATAGAATAACTCGAATCGCAAATGAAACAACTATTACCAATATTAATTGGCCTGATACTACTATCGTCATGTGCCAGCAAACGCAACTACAATAAGGCCCAGAAATTTGACGAAGCCGGTTTATACACCGATGCCGCAACCCTGTACTATAAATCCCTCAAATCCAATAAAAATAACATTGATGCTAAACTGGGTTTGCAGCGCACAGGGCAACTTGTTTTAGAGGACAAGGTTGAAGTATTTCAGAACCAATACAACAACGGAACAGCTAAAGATGCTGTATATGCATACAGGGAAGCCGAAAGTTATTACAATCAGCTATCAGCTCTTGGGGTGAAATTAATACTATCAGAAGAGCAAAAAGAATATTACCTGGAGGTAAAAGATAAGTATCTGGACATCCTTTATCAGCATGGCATGAAAGCCCTTAACCTGGAAGAGTTTAAAAATGCAGAAAACCAGTTTTCAGAGATTCTTTCCATTGACAAAAACTTTAAAGATGTACAGAGCCAATGGTTAACAGCTAAATACGAACCTATTTACCGCCATGGCAATGAATTGATTCAATCAGAACAATTTAGAAGTGCCTATGCCGATTTCAATACCATTAACACGGGCACCAAAGGTTATAAAAACAGTATTGAGCTTCAAAACCAGTGCCTGGATAAGGCAAAAGTAACGGTGGCTGTTCTACCATTTTCTTATAAATACAGAAACTATCGAAATTATACATCAACCGTGAAGGAATCGGTGGTTGCTGAAATATCAAAAATAAAATCACCATTTTATCAGACAGTTAGTGACGAAGCAATTCAGACCTTACCCGACTGGACCAAAACAAAAGACCCAAGCCTGGCACTGAAATACGCCAAGCAGTTCGGAACCAATTTCGAAGCCAAAACAATTTTATCGGCCCGTATTGATGTCTATAAAAAGACACAGGGCCAATTGCAAAAAAAAGAAAAAAAGGGCTATCTCAAACAGCTCGTTATTGTCACCAACCCGGAAACCGAACTTAAGGAAGAAAAGGTGAAGTACACCAAAGTACGCTACTACGAGTATGAGCAGGAAAATAGTGTAGCTATTTCGCTGAGCTACGACTTAGACCGCATCGACAAAGACGAAAAGGCTTTTGCCGACACCTACTATGGTGAGAAAAAAGACAAAGTCCACTATGCCAAATTCGATGGTGATTACAAACAACTAGTAGCCGGCACCTGGAAATACATCGACAAAGAATCATCAACCGACCAAGTGTATGATTCAGATGAAGCGAACCGTCAATTACGCGCATTATTCAAAAACAAAAAAGACATTCAATCACTGGCTTCGCTGGAGAATAATCTGTTAAAGGAATGCGCTCAACACGTTTCGAAAAACCTAACTGACTACAAACCTGAAAACTAATATTTAATGAAGTTTCTTCCAATTATACTTCTTGCTACTGTACTTTTAAGCGCCTGCTCTTCAAAGAAGAAAGAAGCAGAATTACTTGAATTATCAAAACCACAATGGCTGAAAGAGCGTCCTGTTTCATCAACGTATTTTTATGGCATTGGCACCACTCCAAAGGTTGGTGGCACAAGCTATTATAAGGAGCAAGCCAAAGAAAAAGCATTGGCCGACTTATCAAAACAGATCAATACCAAAATTAAAAGCGAGCAAAGTTTATATCGCATGGAAGATAATAAAGGTGTATATGAGTACATCCAGAGTCGTGTAAAAGCCACTTCTAACGAGTTTTTGGAAGGTTATGAGTTTGTTGACCAATGGGAAGACTTAGATTATTGTTATTCGTATTACCGATTGTCGAAAAGTAAGTTTTATGCGCTTAAAGCAAAACGTAAACAGGAAGCCTTAGAGCTATCGTTTCAAAAATATAAACAAGCTAAGATGGCTCAGCAAAACAATGATTTTATACTGGCGCTGGAGCAATATGCAGCGGGCATTGACGCCATGAGTGGCTACTTAAACGAGCAGACGATGTTTGAGACAGCGGCTGGCAACATTGATTTGTTTGAGGTGAACAAAGATGCTTTAAGCGATTTAATTAGCGGATTAAAGATTACATACGACACTGAAAGTATGAGTATCAAAGCATTGACTAAAGTGCCGGAAGAAACAAGTCGGCTTACCGTAACTTGTTTCGACAGGCCAGCTAAAAATATACCTGTTCGTTTTAACTACAGTGGTGGTTTTTTAGTGACTGACAAATACAAAAGCAGTACAAAGGGCACTATTCCTTCTCCCACCTTTACGATGACCAACAATACTGAAGAAATATTAAAGGCCAGCATTGATTTAAAATCGCTGGGACGCCAGATAACAAAAAATTTAATTGTTCGACAGTTAGTTGAGAAGCAAAAAACAGGGAATGCCAGTCTTGTGGTGTCGCTGAAGCAATAAAATACCTCAAAAAGTAAAGAGACAAAAAAAACGCGGGAATCATCATATTTGATAATTCCCGCGTTTTTTTTTACTAATTCTATATCTACATACTATAATGCAAACCTCCTGTTGGCCCCAGCGGCAATCCGCTTAACAACCAAATAGCCAATAAAATCATCCATGAGAACAGAAAGACCATGGAGTAAGGCAACATGGTGGATACAATGGTTCCAATACCGGCCTTTTCATCATACTTCTGAAAATAAACAATAATCAAAGCAAAGAAACTCATCATCGGGGAAATAATATTGGTTGCACTATCACCAATACGATACACCACCTGTGTTAATTCAGGCGAATAGCCCAACATCATAAACATGGGCACAAAAATAGGCGCTAACAGTGCCCATTTGGCCGATGCACTTCCCATCACCAGGTTGATTAAACCACAGAACAAGGCAAACAGCAACATCAAAGGAACAACCGACAAATTCAGGTCATGAATAATATTTGCTCCATTAACAGCCATCACCAATCCCAGGTTACTCCAATTGAAATAGGCCACAAACTGCGCAGCAAAAAACACTAACACCAGGTAGGGTCCTAATGATTTAGCTGCCTCTCCCATGGCGCCCATAATATCCTTATCGGTTTTAAAAGTACCTGTGATTTTACCGTAAACGATACCGCAGGTTCCTGCCCAAATAAACAGAACTGCTACCACACCTTTCAACAATGGCGATGTTAACAAATGACCGTCGGCACCTCTTAAGAATCCATCCTGAGGTATTAAACCCCAAGCGATAATGGCTAGAAAAGCCAACGATACTAATCCAACCCAGCGCAATCCTTTTTTCTCTGTTTTTGACAATTCTTCCAGGCGGGTTTCTTCTTCTGATACTTCTCCTTTGTATTCACCAAAACGAGGGGCAATAATCTTCTCTGTCACCCAGGTACCAACCAGTGCCACCATAAAAGTTGACACCACCATAAAATAATAGTTACTTACCGGGTTCACAGTGTATGCTTTATCAACAATATGAGCCGCCTCTTCTGTTAATCCTGCCAATAGTGGGTCAATGGTTCCGATAATCAGATTAGCACTAAAACCACCTGACACACCTGCAAAAGCCGCGGCCATACCAACCAAAGGATGACGCTTGGCCACCAGAAAAATCACACCACCAAGAGGAACCAAAAGTACATAACCAACGCTTGATGCTACATTGGAAATAACACCAGCCAAAATAATGACGAAGGTTAGCAATCCCTTAGGAGCTGCTAAAACCAGCTTACGTATTAAAGCGCCAATTAAATCGGATTTCTCGGCCAGGCCAATACCCAGCATCGCCACCACAACAATTCCCATTGGTGCAAAACTGGTAAAGTTTTTCACCATCTCTGTCAGGATGCGATTCAGACCTTCAACCGACAAGAGGTTGATCACATTAATGGCTTCCCCAGTCGTAGGGTGTTCAGCACTAGCTCCCATCCAGGCAAACAAGCCCGAAAACAACAATACTACAACAGCAAATATCCCAAACAATAAAGCCGGGTGTGGTAGTATATTCCCAACTCTTTCTACTCCATTTAGAAATATATCAACAAATGATTTCTTCTTTTTAACGACTGTGCCCATACAATAAAAGTTTTACTATTATGAATCGCCGAAAATATAAAAAAAAGAAAAACCATGCAGATAAATAGCATATACACACATGTGTTATATAGCATAATGCTAATAATTGAGGATTTGCTGAACCGTTGAATTGTCGAAACGTTAAAATGGCAAACAATTGTTTAAAAGTTTAGAAGTTTAATAGTTGAAATTGGAAACTAAGAACTCAAAACCCGAAACATCTAACAACCTAATGACCTATTGACCTATTGACCTATTGACCTATTGACCTATTGACCTAACATCATAAATCCACACATCTCACATCCTAAACCCTATACCCTAAATCCCGGATCCGCTAAACCAACTTTTAAAATGGGATACTTTCTCGCGACTCACAATCACTTCTTTATCAAAAGGCTGTTCAAACTGAATCTTTAAACGACTGTTAGAATGCACCAAAACATCCTGTATGTAGTTGATATTAACAATAAACGAACGGCTAATTCGATAAAAAGTAGCCGGATTCAACATGTCTTCTAACTCCTCAAGTTTAAAATCGATGATATAGCGATTCCCTTTCGAAGTAAGTATAAAGGCGTTGCGTCCTTCTGCATAGAACAAAACAATTTTATCGGAAGTAACCGACTTAATGCGCTCACCCAGCTTAACCATAAAACGCTCTTTATAGGTTTTGCGGTAATGCAGTAAGGCTTCATTTAGTTCCTCCAGCTTTAATCGTTGGCTGGCCGATGAAAGGTTTTCACGCAGACTTTCCAACTTCTCCATACTTCTAAACAGATCGTCGTAATCAAGTGGTTTCAGCAAATAATCGATGCTATTGACTTTAAAAGCCTGTATGGCATACTCATTATAAGCTGTTGTGAAAATAACCGGCAGATTTAGCTGCGTCTTATTAAATATTTCAAAACTCAGTCCGTCGCTTAAATGAATATCCATAAAAACTAAATCGACGGTATTCAATGGATTTGAAAACCACTCAACACTGGCAGCTACAGAATCCAGTTCGCCCACAACTTCAATGCTGCTATCGTAGCGATTTAAAAGGTGTTTCAGGTTTTCAACGGCGGGTTTTTCATCTTCTATAATAAGTACTCTCATGTTGGTTTAGATTATTCTTCCTCTATTTCAAACAAAGGTATATTAATGCGTAATTGTTGATTATCCTGGGTTATTTCAAGTTGCTTACTGTCACTAAAAAAAGAATAGGCTTTGTTGATAAGCGATAAATTCCATTCTGCATTGCCATTCAATCCAATTTTGGGATTATGCCTGCTTGACAAAACAAGTTGCTCGCCATTATTTTCGAGGCAAATATGTAAAGGTTGAAATTCATTCACAATTGAGCGGTTCACCAGCTCCTGAATCAATGCCGAAATAGTACAAGGGATAATTTGTCGACTTAACCACTCATCGGGCAGTTTAGATTCAAAGGTGATGGTGTTGTTATATTTTACATTGAGAATATGTAATAACGATTGACTGAGAATCAGCTCCTGCTGAAGGTCAACCAACTCAACGTGACGGTTATCCAGGTTATATCGATATATTTTTGACAGGTGATTAACAAACTGTTCGGCTAATCGTGGTTGCGCATGAACGATAGAAATAAGATTTTCCAATCCATCATAAAGTAATTTGGGATTGATCTGCATCTTAAACTTCTCCAAATCAGTCTCCATCCCTTTTCGTAGTTCTTTCTCTTGTTTGTAATGTATTTGTTTATGCACGGCCAGAAACGATGTACTGACATGAATCACCGCATATAAAATAGCCACAACCCCATATACACCATTAAATACAATCAGCTCAGTGCCAAAATCACTAATGATGAGCACGAGTCGAAAATAGATACTCACCAATAAACTGATAACAATAATGGATAGCAACAAGCTAACAAAAGGAACCAACACGACCCGCATAGAGTGGTTAGACTCTTTTGAACTTACCTGCTGCTCAATTTGCAGCTTCTCTAATAATGGAAAACGTTTATCAATTATCACAAACATCACTCGCAAACATTCAAACAGAATAAAGGTAAGCAAGATGGTTACTGCTACTTCCTGACTAAAAAAGTTGGCACTAAACTGATTGAGCGTATCAAACACCAACAGTATTAAAATATAAACTACCACACCGATTGGGAATGGTAGCAGAAAGCGAAGCCACTTTTGTTGATTATTTAAAGTAAATGTCTTCATCCTAATTTTGTTAGTACTTAATAAGCTTCTGCTGCAACAACAAAGGCAACACTACCGTAAACGATTCGTCCTTAGTTATCTCCACTTCATTCTTTGTAAAATAAGCATAGCGCTTCTTAATATTCTCCAGACCAATTTTATGCGACACATGTCGTTCTGGTTTCTTCAAGAGCTGATTATCTACTTCAATAAAACCGGGCTTTCGCTCAAAGTTATTTACCACTTCAATTCCTCGACTTTTATTGGAACGGATACAAATATTCAAAGGCCTCTCTTCAGAAAAATGATTATGCTTCACCGCATTTTCAACCAACAATTGTAAGGTCATCGGCGGAATATAACTGGCTTTGCTTTGCACATCAAGATCTACTTCTAACTCCAAAGCCTTTTCAAATCTGATGCGTAATAGAAAGTAGTATGCTTTAATAAAATCAACCTCCTGCTGGACTGGCACCAGCTCTTTTTGATGACTATTGAGTATATAACTGAAAGTCTGCGCAAATTTTCTGATAAACCCCTCCGTTGTTGATGCATCACGATGAATCAGCGATGCAATGGTATTAAGCGTATTGAATAAATAGTGCGGGCTCAGCTGACTTTTTAATATTTCATATTGCAGCTTAAGTCGTTCGCGCACCATTTTCTCACTTTCAATATTCGCCTGAATAAAGCTTGTAAACGAGTACTGATACAGATCGACCAAAATAAAAATCAGGTTGGTTAGAAGAAAGATGATGAAAAACTTAATGGTTACATCTCCCTTTTCTTCCATAAACAGTGCAAAGGATATGTTGTCATACTTAATGGCAATAAGGAGTTTCACACAAACCCAAAGAAAAATAGCGGCCACTATGAAATTGGAAACAAACTGAATGAAAAAACGCGAAGGCATTCCTTTTATCCAGGGGTAAATAATGTTTAGCAGACGGGTTACCAGAGACAGGATTCCGAATATAAGCCATGAGCTTAATGTAAAAAATGAGATGGAATCGATGTGTTCGGAAAGCACTGGTAAGCTGCCATTCTCACTATAGAACAAATACAGAAAAATCAGTACACCATACAATGTACTGACCAGTATTTGTGTTACCAGTTTTTTTGAAGAATATAATTGGGTGTTGGTTGTCATTGAAATACTAAGTTATAGCATTAATTTAGATTTCAAAAAGGCTTTTGTCAATGAAAAAAAGATAAGGCTGTCTTATTTAGACAACCTTATCTTTCTCTTTTTAGTTCAGAGTCCGCAATACACGGTTCTTTTCATATTCTGTTTCTAAATCTTTGGCCATCGATTTAAAAATATAAGCCGTTGATGAGTTTTTATTGTTAATATGAGGGCTCAATCGCACTAAAACAGCTGCCCGCTCCACATCTACATCAATCTGCTGGGTGCATTCAATAACCTTAGCCGCCAGTTCATCATTCATCACAGGACTATCAATTACATAGCGCAACAACTCTTCGATTGTGCTGTTTTGGTCCATACGGTTAATCAAACGGAAGAACTGATTATAATTATTATCGGATAACGGAAACTGTGCTACCACCTCGCGCATAACAGCTCCTGTGCCATGTTGAAAATCGTCCACTAACCTGTCTAATGTTTTTAGCAAACGATACATAGCTGCTTCTTCCAGCTTGTTTTTATTTAACAGGTCGAGCATCACATTATACATCTCCATTTCGCTATCCAAACCATTCAGTGTTTCAAAGTAGGCATCTACCACTTCTTCATCGTTAATAAACAAACGGTTGGCTTTACGCAAAATTAAGCCTCGTTGACTATTGGAAGAAATGCCTCTGGCCGTTTTTAAATAGTTCAACAACGTTGTTTTATCGCTTTTTCTGGCTCCTGACTCAAGAGCTGCATCCAACAAGGCAGTCGTTATTTCACCTTTCAAAATATAATAACTATCCGACATATCTTCCAACGCTTCCCTGAATGCATCCATTACCACATCGTCTTTTGGCAAGTGAGGGATTAAATACAATAAAAGGGCACCTTTTTCTCTTTCCGACGAAAACTCTTCAATGGCTTGCAGCATGCTAATCCAACTATCGCTCGATAGCTTTGTGGTTTTAACCAGATGCTTCAGCACATTACCTTTTTCTGAGTTAATCTCCATCTCTTCAATTATATCGAAATAACCTTTTCGGATGGCAAACTCATCGGTATAAAACTGGTTGAAGATACGTAATGTTGAACCTCGCTCTGTATTATAATCATGTGTTGAGGTTGCATCGAGTACAGCTGCCAGTTGCTCGGTGTTTAGTTTGTAATTTTCTAATATATGCCGAATGAGAGAACCTTTGGTACTGTTGGAACGCACTTCTTCAATCGCCTCAAAAACAGGAACAATATCTTGTGACTTCAACTGATTATCAAAAACCAAGGTCTTTAAAAACGTATTTTTCGAAGCTGAACTGCCCGATTTATACGATGATGTTTTAATGGTAAATACATTCCATTCGCTTGAATAAGTATAGGTTGAGCTCGATGGCAAATCTTCCATTGCACTCAATACAGCGCTTAAACCCTTTGTCTTATATAACTGACGAACTCTGGACTCGACACCTAAATCGCTTCGCTTCACAATATCAGGCAACACCTCGCCCAGCCATTTTTTACCTTCAGGATTAAATGCCGTTTCAGTTTTTCCTACATAGTACTCATAAGTAATGGTTCCTTTATCATCGGCATGGATGAACAAACGGCGATTGTTACCGAAAGCTGTTTTATTAATTTCAACGAACCCATTGGCCGAAATACCGGTAATCATTTTATTATCCCCAGATAATTCAATGACACCTTTGTATTTTAAATCAAAAGGAAAATCAGCGGATGAAGCAACAATGTCGGCTCTATTCTTATAAACTGCTTTTCTATAATCGGCTACTGCTTCACGATATTCTTCCCGGGCCTTATAGTATTCTTTTCGAACTTCGTTGCGCATCTTCTGATACTCAACTCGCACATTATTTTTGTGCTTATTATCATCGGCTATTGTTGGCTGCGAAAGCATAGCCATTACAGCTACCATTGCCCCAACAAATCCTAATTTAAATTGATGTGTAGATTTCGCTCTCATAGGTGTATCATTTAGTTGTTCATAGACATTTTTTGATACTACAATATTAAGACAAGACTGTGCCTAAGAAAAACGAAAAGTAGTGAGTTGTTGTAAAAATGTAGTGAATTGTAGAATGGTTGAAGCGGGAAGATTTTAGTGATAATAAAAAGGCCTTAAAGAGTTTTAAATCCTTAAGGCCTAACTTTATCTTTGTATATTATTTTACTGCAAAACAGGAAGACAAATTTCTTCTATAGCCTTTAACTCTTCAGTGGAAAATGCTAAATTATCTAAGGCAACTAAATTATTTTCCAATTGATGCGTTGACGATGCACCAACCAATACCGATGTCACTGTCTTGTTACTCAATAACCAGGCGATGGCCATTTGCGCCAGCGATTGTTCTCGTTTTTGAGCCAATTCATTTAACGCCACAATAGCTTTGCGTTTTTCATCGGTTAAAGCCGATTCTTTTAGAAAATGTGCCTTAGCCATGCGCGAATCCGCAGGTATTTCTTTTAGGTAGCGGTCAGTGAGCAAACCTTGAGCCAATGGTGAAAACGGAATACAGCCAATGCCTCGCTTATCAAGCACTTCTGTTAAGCCATTTTCCACCCAACGGTCGAACATATTGTAACGCGGTTGATGAATGAGGCAAGGCGTGCCCAACTCGCGTAATATCGATTCCGCTTTTTGCGTTTCTTCGGCGCTGTAATTCGACAGACCAACATACAAAGTCTTCCCCTGACGAACAATTAAGTCAAGAGCTGCCATGGTTTCTTCGAGCGGTGTTTCCGGGTCGGGACGATGATGATAGAAAATATCCACATACTCCAAGCCCATGCGTTTCAAACTTTGATCTAAACTTGAAACCAGGTACTTCTTAGAACCCCATTCTCCATAAGGGCCATCCCACATCAAATAACCCGCCTTAGACGAAATCACTAACTCATCACGGTAAGCACTCATATCTTGCTTCAGCACCTTTCCTAATGTCTCCTCGGCCGAGCCTGGAACCGGTCCGTAGTTATTGGCCAAATCAAAATGTGTGATACCATTATCAAAAGCATATAACAAGATGTCGCGGGCATTACTAAACACATCTTCGGAGCCAAAGTTATGCCACAAGCCAAGCGAAATAGCCGGCAGTTTTAAACCACTTCGTCCGCATCGATTATACTGCATTTTGTCATACCTGGTGTTTGAAGCTTGATAATTCATAGTCTCTATTTAATCTGTTACAAATTCAATCATTTTAGTTAATGCCGCCTGACATGCCGGACAGAAGCCTTTAGCTTCATTGGTTTTCATACGACAATTCACGGCAGGACGATAAACACCTTTCTCAACATATCCACCACCTTCAAAAACACCACAAACATCTTCATATTCTTTATTCACCGGGGTTGGTATGGGCGTATTCTCATCGACCAAATGTTTCCATTTACTTTCAAAGTTAACCAAGGTAGTGATATTTGGTTGCCAAGGCTCCACATTTAAATCAAAAAAATTCTGATAGGCCACATCTGAGGTGTAATATTCATCGGCCAAACCACCAAAGCCATGACCAATTTCGTGAAGCATTACCTCTTTAGCTTTCGGATGGTCTGAAGTGCCAATGGAAAAATGATTGTAAATACCACCTCCTCCGTACTTTTCTGTATTGACCAACACACAAATATGATCGTATGGCGCACAGGCCGCAATATCACGAATTGAAATAACATCTCCTGTCTCCAGGTAACGATCGATGTAAAACGTATTGAACGATGAATTAACAGCCGTACTCACCCATTTATCTTTTCTTGGATTATCTGTTTCAGAATCTTTGGATGGTGAGCAAACCGCCCAGAAATTAAATTTATGCTGCTGGCTCTTATAAGGTTCCATTGACAAAATATAATCAGCCATTTCTTTCACATCTGCTTTGAATTTAGCCATCTCATTCAGTTGATAGCCTTCGGCAATAAAAGTAAAATCAACCATATTAGCTGCTTCCCCATTATCAACAACTTTCACTACTTCATAATCCGGCACAGCTTCTTTTCTAATATTGGTATCATCTGGATTAATAACCATGGTTATCAAAGCACTGTAGGTCCCATCTTTTTTGCGCTCATTCAGCGTAAAAATAACTTCATCCTTAGGGTAAGGGAAAGTAACGGTTTGATAAAAAGCTTTGTTGATTGATTTAGCTTCTTCGGTTGTGCGCCACTCTTCAAAAAGGGTACAGAAACCTCTCGAGTAAATAATCTCATCGCTGGCCTTATCCTTAATTGTAAAATGGTACTCGCCGTAACCCAATTCATCAACCAACTTAAGCGTTGAACCTCCCCAATATGGCTCTTGCTTCAATTCTAATAAATAAGCCGATTGCATGTGTTTATTACCTGCTAAAACCAAGTCAACCCGCATCGACTGATTTTTAAAGTATTTCTCAAAACCTGACTGCGCCTTACTACAGGCTGCAAATAGCAAAAAACTGATGATTCCAAATAGTGCTGTTCTCATACAAATGAATTAACATTAACTTGTTCTGGCGTTTTAATCTAAAATTTTTATTCTCTACGCCTGTCAATTTATTACAGATTATTTTTCTTTGCAATTATACTAGTTTTATGACACATTAAATCTGACTTTCGCATTATGGATGTTACCGAATTAAATAAATTAAGCCAACTTTTTCAGGAATACCTATCGTCAACCGGTGTTACCGATAACTACATTAAGTACATTTTAACCGGCTCCTGGCTTATTTTCACGCTTACTGCTTGCTGGCTGGCCAACCTGATAACCAAAAAATACATTGCAACTTTAATAAAAAAGGTCATTCAGAAAACCAAATCGAAATATGACGATTTGCTGCTGGACAGAAATGTATTTGACCGATTGGCCAACCTGGTGCCTGCTATCATCATCTACTCGATGATTGGTGTAATTTTCGAAGCTTTTCCCGAAACGAATATTGTAGAACATCTGCACAAACTGCTAAGCAGCATCATCGTTTTTATTATTCTGTGGACGTTTCTAGCCTTGCTTGGAGTCGTTCACGATATCTATAACACTTTTTCGTATGCCAAAGAACGGCCTATAAAAGGCATGATTCAAATTGTGCAGATAGCATCTTCCTTTCTAACAGTCATCGTTATCATCTCCATCCTGTTCGACATTAATATTTCAAAAATATTAACCGGATTAGGTGCTACTGCAGCTATTCTACTATTAGTTTTTAAAGATACCATACTGGGTTTTGTTGCGAGCATACAGCTATCGGCCAACAAAATGGTAGCGACGGGCGACTGGATTACTATGTCAACTTATAAAGCTGATGGTACTGTTATCGACATATCACTAAACACAGTTAAGGTTCAGAATTGGGATCAGACCATCACAACAATTCCCACATACAAGATGGTTGACGACTCATTCATCAACTGGAAAGGCATGGAGCAGTCGGGTGGTCGTCGCATTAAACGCTCCATTAACATTGATATGCAGACGGTTAAATTTTGCTCTGCAGAAATGATTGAGCGCTTTAAAAAAATTCGTTTATTAAAAGATTACATAGCCGAAAAAGAACAAGAGCTGGTCAATCATAACAACAAAACTGAGGGACAATCGGCTTCCGAAAGTCTTGCCAATGGCCGACGCCTGACTAATCTGGGAGTGTTTCGTCGTTATTTACAGGAGTATCTTCGCGAACATCCTATGACACTGAATAACATGACTTTTATGGTACGCCAGCTACAATCAACCGAGAAAGGCCAGCCCATTGAAATATATGCTTTTAGCAAAGACCAGGAATGGACGAATTACGAAGCTATCCAGGCCGATATCTTTGATCATATACTGGCAGTTATTAATGAGTTTGATTTAAAAGTATATCAATTGCCAAGTGGGGCCGACTTCAATCCTACGAACTACAGAAACAATTCTTTATAATCGTTATAAATTGAAGCGACTATTACAGCTTTAAAATAAGGTGCTATTTGTAATTAATTGTTAATTAGAACTTTTTAAGACTTTTGCTAAGGTTTGAATTTAAAAGGCTTATGCCAATAATTACATGGATGCCCGTTAAATTTCGTTGGATATTTACTTATAATGTTTTATTTTCGTAGCAAACTATTAATAAAAGAGTATAATTAGTTACGATTCCTAACATTTGTCATATAGAGCATGGAGACCAGTTTACAAATCGATAGTTTAGATAAGAAGATCTTATCACTTATCACAAAAAATGCGAGAATCCCATTCCTTGAAGTAGCACGTGAATGTAAAGTTTCAGGTGCAGCTATTCACCAGCGCATTCAGCGTTTGATGAACATGGGAGTTATCAAAGGATCTGAATTTATTATTAACCCTGCCAAAATTGGTTATCACACTTGTGCTTTCATGGGTATTTTCCTAAAGAAAGCCAGCTTGTTTGATAAAGTCGTTAAAATGCTGGAAGAGGTGCCTCAGATTGTTGAGTGTCATTACACTACAGGGCAATACGCTATTTTCATTAAGATTTATGCTAAAAGCAACGAGCACCTAAAGCGAATTTTGCACGACAAGCTGCAAGCCATAGCAGGTATTTCGGCTACTGAAACCATCATCTCATTGGATGAAAGTTTTAAAAGACAATTACCTATAGATTAATTATTTGAATTAAGATATCTTAAAAAGGCTCCTGCTTGGGAGCCTTTTTTTATAATTGGTGAGTTCCGTTTATAATATCAAATAAAGGCTGATTAAATCGCTGAAAAGCTTTTTCCAGCAATTGATATAAGCTTGATGATTTTACTTCATCGAGTGTCAATTCATTTTTATGGAGGTTCGACATTTCAAACTTATCGGCTTTTGTAGTGAGCACCAAATGAGGAAGGGTATTCATCGTTACCTCCACCGGAAATTCACCCTCTTTTATAACACCGGCTTTCAATAACAAAGGGTGTGCTTCAAAAAAATTGAAGGTATTGTCGCCTAAAAACAAATGAACATTTAAGCGCAAACTCAGTGGAATAACATAAAAGAAATGAAACTTTTTTCGGTCATCAACCAAAGAAATGGTGACATTGTTTTCTGCTCTATTAACAGGTGATAACTTAATATTCCACTCCAGGTTATCGTGCGCTGCCATCTGTTCTTTAATGGCATTAATAAATTTCAAACGTGGCAGAGCAATATTTTCAAATGGCGCATTACCTTCCATGCGTTGCCTTAACGCTTCTATTCCGCTATAAGATAAATTGATTGTTTCAGACATGATAAATTGAGTTGACCAAAGCTACGGATTTTTTATGGTTTGAAGTCAGATTAAGGTCTAACCGCCCTAAACGAAGGCCGCCCCAACCAGCCTGACTTACGATTACTTCTTTACCATCCAAATCGATAATACGCTCTGGCGCATCCATAAACGTGTGTGTATGACCACCAAGTATCACATCAATATTACGCACATTTTGAGCAACAATCACATCCGAAACTTTTTCGCCCTTATACTTGAAGCCCAGGTGAGATAAAGCAATAACGATATCGCAATTCTCTTTCTGCTTTAGATGTCCGGCTAAACGATTAGCCACTTCAACAGGCTCATTGTAAACAGATTCTTTATAGGATTTTGGATTAACTAATCCAGCCAGTTCAATACCCAAACCGATGACCCCAATTTTCAAAGAACCTTTCTGAATAATTTGATACGGGGAAGTTAATCCTTTGAGTACCGATTTAGAGAAGTCGTAATTACTACAAACAAATGGGAACTTTGCCCTCGCAACATTTTCAGCCAAAGCATCTATTCCATTATCAAACTCATGGTTGCCAAGCGTTGCAGCATCGTAGCCCATTTTATTCATCAATTCAATCTCCAGCTTGCCTTTATACACATTAAAATATGGCGTCCCTTGAAAGATATCGCCACAATCCAGAAGAATTACATTTTCCTGCTCTTGTCTAATCGCATTAATCAATTGTGCCCGCCGGGCAAAACCACCCTGGTTAGGCCATCTTGAATGATTCGATGGAAATGGATCGATTTGACTATGTACATCGTTGGTGTGCAAAATTGTTAAGCTGGTATTTGGTGTAGTACAGCTTTTCATTAAAGGCCCCATTCCTAATGCAGATGCCCCAATCACAGTTTTTCTAATAAAATCCCTTCTACTCTGCATGATAAATCCTTTTGTCTAATTCGCTATTAACAACTTTTCCCTCAACCGAAAGTCGTTTAATATGTTTGATTATTGCATCGCGCACTTTAAGTCCTGTCCCTTCGCGCTTAAGGGCCTTTTTAAATACTTCAAAGTGATCACCTCCGTCGGCCAGGTAGTCGGATGTTGCAACAATGTACGTTCTTTCTGTCAACGGTTGGTTATTGACCCTTACATTGACAGCTTTGCCATTTTTAATTCCAAAGCTAGCTCCCGATATTCCATCGCCACCTACACTGGCCATAAAATCAAAAAGTAACTCCATCTGCTCTTTTGTCATGGAGAGGTACACAATTTCGTTCTCGAAAGGCATTAACTGGTATATATTTTCAACCGTAATATTGCCTTTTTGCAAAGGAATACGCAAGCCTTTAACATTAACAACACTCACATCAACAGGTTCAAAACCATCCAAACGGTTACACTCTTCACGAACCAAATCAGTAACAAAATTTGATAATAAACTCTCTGGAAATCCTCCAGTCAATTCTTGCCTGGCCGTTCCAATCGTTTTTTGCATTTCTGCCTGCAAACTATCGCGATAAGGTTGGATGATAGATGCCAGCAAGATATCCTCACCGACCAAACTGTCGATAATCACATATTTATTTGTGCTATTTTTTATTGTATAATCAGTAGAGTTGCATGCTAAAAACAAAAACATTGTAGCAACATAAACACTGACTAATTGCATTTTAATGTATTTCATTGATGTCGTTCAGGATTAAATCATTTAGAATAATAAGGCACAAGGTTACAAAAAGGTTTTAAGATTGACATTAAAATATTATGAAAATTTAAAGCCTAAAGAACACAATCGATTCTTAAAATGATCAAAAAAAAAGCTGCCATAAGGCAGCCTTTATAATTACTTAGTTATTTAATCCGTTCGAGGTACAATTTCCTTATACCCATCAAATACTCTCTATCAATATTAGGATTGTAGATGCGCACCATATCAACCACACCAAAGTCCTGATGTATATGACCGATAGCCGCATCAAACTTACTATAATCCCAATTATTTTTTACCTTCTTCGTTAAATCTTCAAAATATTTCCAAGGCAACTTATGCGGAATTGTAAAATACCCATGATCCTTTTCATCCAAATCGAAATAAACACCTTCTCCGATCTCCTCAAGTGTAAAGAATTTTTTTAAGCGAATGATGGCTTGTCCTGTAATATTCTTCGGCTTCTTTTTAAATTCTATTCCTCCATCAATGTAACCGGCCTGCAAATCGATGATTTGATCAAACGAATCGAGATGACGCACACGAATAACATCGTAATTCTTATTGTAGAGATGCACATTACCTGCTGCTGCATTGAAATCTGTTCCAAAATACTCCTTTATATTTTGAGTCGCTCTGGTCACCTCTTCTAGTGTGTAGAGCTTTTTCAGGACCAAATAAATATATAATGGTTTCGAATCAGACGGGATATCGCTGTAATAGCCAAAATACCCGGGAAAGGGTTCCGGCGCTTCCAATACGAATGTATTTGGAAGAATCTTGTCCTGCATGGTTACCAACGACTCCTGCTTCAGGAGGTTGCCATACCTTTGTAAAATAATTTTTTTTGCACCCATAGATGTGTGTTTAAATTGTTTAACCTCCGTTTTAATAGTTTATTTGTCACCTATAAAAGTTATTAAAAAAAACGTTTGCAATCAAACACTACAATTGTTTTTAGCCTTCATGATCACGCACAAACACTAATTCATCTTTTTTCGACATGTCGGCTTTGTAATAATAACCTCCTTCGCTGAAGGCAACCAAGTCTTCAGGTGCTTCAATCTGGTTTTGAATAATAAAGCGTGTCATCAATCCTCGTGCTTTTTTGGCAAAGAAACTAACCACTTTATATTCACCATTCTTCCAGTCCTTAAACACAGGGGTGACTATACGTTTATTAAATACCTTTTTGTTAATCGCTTTAAAATATTCATTCGAAGCCAAGTTAACCAACACATCTGACTCCTGCTCATCCATATCTTTTTCTAACAATTTTGTTATCTCATCGCCCCAAAGCTGATACAATTGCTTACTCGTTCCAACTGACAATTTTGTTCCCATTTCTAAGCGATACGGCAGAATGCCATCCAAAGGACGAACCAATCCATACAAACCAGAGAGTATTCGCAATTTATCATTGGCATATGTTATCTCATCTGCTTTCAGTGAATACGCATCAAGTCCAGTGTATACATCTCCTTTGAAAGCAAATAATGCAGCTTTTACATCTTCTGATTTAAACGGATATTGCCAAAGCTGAAAACGATGATGATTCAATTGTGCTAATTGCGAACTTATTTTCATCAGTGTCATCAATTCTTCTGGCTTTCTCTTTTTCAGCTCTTTTACTATCGTTTTTGCCTGTTTTGGAAATCGAATGTCCGTCAGGCTAACTTCCGGTGCCTGGGTTTCAAAATCCAATGATTTGGCAGGTGATATTATTATGTGCATATTTTTATCTGTTTTTAATGCTTAAAACATTCTTCGAATTCAATGGTTCATTGATGCATTCAAAAAAAGGACCACCAGCGTAGTCCTTTCCATTTTTATAATATTTTCGTTGACTATTCCGTGATAATCACCTCAACACCAGCATTCAAAAGCTTCTCTTTATCTTCTTCTGTAATCCCTTTATCGGTCACTAAAATATCAACATCATTAATTTGACCAATAACTGCCAGACTACGCTTCTTAAACTTACTCGAGTCCATTACCAAAATCACTTTTTTGGCCATCTTCAACATGGTTCGGTTAAGTGCAGCTTCCTCCAGGTGCGGTGTACTAAAACCAAGGTTGACATCAATGCCATCTGCCCCGATAAACAGTTTATCGCAGAAGAAGTTTTTAAAACTATTTTGAGCGATTGAACCAACCAATGACAACGATTTTTTGCGCATCACACCTCCAGGCATAATCACGTTTATTTGCTCCAACTCGGCCAATGGCCCGGCAATATTAAGTGCATTGGTAATAACCGTAAGGTTCTTAAACTTACTTAAGTGCGTGGATACTTCTTTGGTGGTTGTGCCGCTATCTAATACAATCGTATCACCTTCTTCAATTAAACGAGCAGCACGTTTGCCAATAGCTTCTTTCTCTTTGGCGTTTTTCACCTTTTTATCCGACAACTTCATATCAAGTGTCACTTTATCCGTCTTGATAGCTCCACCTCGTGCACGGATCAACAGGTTCTTATGCTCTAATTGGGTGAGGTCGTTACGAATTGTTACCTCACTAACATTAAATTGCTCACTTAATTCGTGAACATTTACCTGGCCTTTTTCATCTAATAGTTTAAGTATTAAACCACGACGGCCAACTGTAGTATTCGGATCAAAATCGTTCATTTATTTCTTTCTTTTTGTACTAAACAGCCTTTAAATCATTATAACGCTGTGTTATTTTTTACAAAATAAGCAAAAAAATTATTCAGTAAGCATATGAAAGCAATTTAGTTATCATTCATTATTAAATATGATCCAATAATAAGACAAACTACTTTTTTATCATTTTCAAATTGATTAATTCGAAAGCAATCTTATTATTTGTTTAAGGATACGCAACCTTTCATTTTAAAAATAGTTGACACCTCATCTTGCTTGACTATTATTTCTTTATTTTGTCTTTACTAATTGAGATATGTAAGATATGGAAAAGGATTGTTCCTATTCGATGGATGATTTCAGCAGAATCAAAAAAATTGATGCACACCTGCATTATTACACCAGCAATGACGCTTTTGCGCAATTTGCAAAAACACAGCAGGTGCATCTTGTATCAATAAACGTTGATTTTATGGAAGATGAATGGCTTCCTTTATCCAAACAAAAAGAAATTGCCAGCCAATTAAAGGAAAAACATTCTGACTCCTACTCATTTATCGACGCCATACCTTTTAAGCCAGCCATTACACCCTCGGTAATAGAAGATGCTTGCCAACAGATTGATGTAGAAAAAAGAAATGGTGCTATAGGTGTTAAAATATGGAAGAATATTGGCATGAAAATCACATACCGAGATCAATTAGTGATGATTGACAATCCTGTTTTTACTCCACTTCTGGAACATTTAGAAACAACAAAACTGCCTTTACTCGGACATTTTGGGGAACCGCGCAACTGCTGGCTTCCACTATCAGAAATGACGGTTGAATCAGATAAAAAATACTATTCTTCGCACCCTGAATTTCATATGTTCCTACATAAAGAAATGCCAAGCCATAAAGAACAGATAGAAGCATGTAACCATATGCTCACCAAGCATCCTAAGCTCAACTTCATAGGTGCACACCTTGGAAGCAGTGAATATAGTATTACTGAAATTGCCAGGCGACTTGACCAATACCCAAATATGAATATGGATTTAGCCGAACGCGTCTGTCACCTTCAGCACCAGGCCATTGAGAATCATCAGGAAGTATATGACTTTATGATTAAATACCAGGATCGACTCATTTATGGCTCCGATATGGTTTTTACAGATAGTAAAAGTGAAGAAGAGCAGTTTAATGAATTAGAAAGGCGCTGGAAAAGTCAGTGGCAGTTTTTCACTCAAACCAACATGCAGAACACATGGGAAGTCTATGGAACTTTTAAAGGCCTTGGATTACCTAAAGAAGTAATTGACAAAATCTACTTTCGTAATGCCATAAAAGCATACCCATCATTAAGCTTTCTTGAACAATGAAGTTATACATGGCTCCATTACAGAGCTACACCACCTCCTTTTATCGACAGGCACATGCTCTGACCTATACTAAAATGGACAAGTATTTCACTCCATTCTTTGAAGATGCTGATACCGATATTGGCACTTTGGAGAAGCATCCGGAGTTACTTTCTTCATTAAACGAAAACCTTAGTGTTGTTCCACAAGTTGCAACCAATAGCAGTGAGTTTCTGGTTAACTTTTCAAAAAAAGTCAGTCAACTGGGATATCATGAAATCAACTTGAACATGGGATGCCCATTCCCCATGTTGGTGAAGCGTAAAAAAGGAGGAGGACTGTTAGCTCAGCCCGAAATGACAGAGCAACTCCTGGATAACTTCTTTTCAAAGACAACTGACACGAAGCTATCTTTGAAAATAAGACTGGGTGTTGATGATCCGAAGCAAGGACAAACCATTGTTAAACTGGCCAATCAATTCCCTATTAAAGAGCTAATCATTCATCCACGACTGGTGACTCAAAAATATAGCGGAGAGGTTAATTGGGATGAATTTGAAACCTTCTGTTTATTATCAAAACATCCAATAATTGCTAATGGTGATATCAATTCGCCTGAAGATGCTAACTACATCGCCAAACGTTTTCCACACGTTAAAGGACTGATGCTAGGCAGAGGCTTATTAACAAAGCCCTGTTTATCGGATGAAATTATTAATGATTCAAAAGAAACTAATAAGCTGTTCCTGCTTCATGATAACTATTACAAATTGATTACCAATTACCATAAAGACTGGAATCAGGCATTTAATTTCCTGCATACTTTTTGGCATTATCCGCTTCAAGCTAACCAAGAGTTAAAGCGTTATTTGCGCAAACTCAAAAAACACAATAAGCCAGATCTGTACCAGAAATGGCTGACTCAACTCAAATACATAATTGAATAGTAAATTGAATCCTCACTTGTGATTTTCGATGATAAAGCTCAAAACTTATTCCTAATTAAATTGGTACATTTGTAGCCTAAAAATTATAACCATGGTTTTAGAAGACGTAAAAAACATATTAGAACACGAGGCGCAGGCCATTAAAAATATTCCTGCAACCGATGATTTTATTAAAGCTGTTGATATAATCCATCAATATGTTCACGAAAAAGGTGGCAAGCTGATTACATCGGGAATGGGAAAAGCCGGACAGATTGCTATTAACATGGCAACAACCTTCAGTTCCACAGGAACACCTTCTTGTTTCTTACACCCAAGTGAAGCTCAACATGGCGATTTAGGTGTGGTGCAGGAAAACGATGTTCTGCTGATGATATCCAACTCTGGTAAAACAAGAGAAATCATTGAATTGATTGACTTAGCGCGTGGTCTTCGTCCCAATATTCCCATTGTTGTTATTACCAGCAATACCGAATCAGTATTAGCCCAGGAAGCTAATGTTTGCATCAGCACAGGCAACCCCAAGGAAGTGTGCACTCTGGGTTTAACACCTACTACATCTACCACAACCATGACAGTTATTGGCGATGTATTGGTTGTTCTTTTAATGAAAAAGATAAATTTCACAAATTCAGATTATGCCAAGCGTCACCATGGTGGCTACCTGGGACACAAATCACGCGAAGCAGCAGGACTAAACAAGTAAGCATGGAATTTAACTGGAAGAAATTACAGAACGGCTCTGATATCCGTGGTGTGGCATTAACCGGCATTGCCGGTCAGGAAGTGAATCTTGACGTTAATGTTGTCGCCAAGTTGGGAACAGCCTTTTTTCAATGGTTGTCAGAACGTAATCAAAATAATCGCACAATAAAAATTGCTGTTGGTATGGATTCGCGTTTATCGGGTCCTGATTTGAAAGCAGCGTTTATTGAAGCTTTGGTGAATGCCGGTGCTGAAGTGATGGATTGTGGCATGGCTTCAACACCTGCCATGTTTATGACTACAGTTACCGAACCTTTCAATGCACATGGCGGTGTCATGTTAACTGCCAGCCACTTGCCTTTCAACCGCAATGGTTTAAAGTTTTTCACGCCAGAAGGTGGTTTGGAAAAACAAGACATCGCTGACATTCTTGCCATTGCAGAAGCATTGCCAGACAATCCTGAAAAGAAAAATGGTTCGGTTAATACTGTTGATTTTATCGATATCTACTCCAATATCTTAGTTGAGAAAATCAGAAAAGAAGTCAACTCGAAAGATAACTACGAACAACCTTTAAGCGGTTTTAAAATGACCGTTGACGCCGGAAACGGTGCAGGCGGTTTTTATGCCAGTAAAGTACTTGAAGTACTTGGTGCAGATGTGAGCAGCAGTCAGTTTTTGGAGCCCGATGGGAAATTCCCGAATCACGTGCCCAACCCTGAAGATGCCATTGCCATGAAATCCATTTGCGATGCAGTAAAAGAGCACAAAACCGATTTAGGTATCATCTTCGACACCGATGTTGACCGCGCTGCTATTGTTGATGAGAATGGTAATCCTATTAACCGAAATGAATTGGTCGCACTTTCTGCCGCCATCGTTAATGAAGAGCACCCGGGCTCAACCGTGGTTACTGATTCCATCACCTCTGATGGATTAGCCTGGTTTATCAGTGATGTTTTAAAAGGAAAACACCATCGTTTTAAGCGTGGCTATAAGAATGTTATCAATGAGGCAATTCGTTTAAATGAAACAGGCGAAGAGTCATGGTTAGCAATTGAAACATCGGGCCATGCGGCATTAAAAGAGAATTACTTTTTAGATGACGGTGCTTACCTTGTTACCAAGTGTGTCATCAAAATGGCTCAATTAAAAAAAGAAGGTAAATCATTGACTTCACTGATTGAGAAAATGCCTGCTCCGGCAGAAAGTAAGGAATTCCGAATCAACATAAAGGCTAATGATTTTAAAGCTTATGGCGAAAAGGTAATTAGCGAATTAGGTCACCTGGCAGCTGCTAAAAATGGCTGGGAATTGGTTCCTAATAATTACGAAGGCGTTAGAGTGAGCATTGAAAGCAATGGCACAAAGGGTTGGTTCCTGCTACGCTTATCTCTACACGATCCGGTTATTCCTCTAAATATTGAGTCGGATAATGAAGGCGGTGTAGAAGCAATTGCAAAAGAGCTGGTTTCGTTCTTTGAGAACTTTGAACAATTAGACTTAAAATCATTAATAAACAGATAGAGATGAGATTATTAAAGGAGAATGTAATTGGTGTTGTAGTTGACATTCAGGAAAGATTGTTTCCTCATATCAATGAGAATGAAAAACTTGAGCATAACACCAAAATATTAGTTCAGGGACTAAAAGCCCTTGATGTTCCTTTTTTAGTAACTGAACAATACAAAAAAGGCTTGGGTGATACTGTTGCCGGCATCGAGGAATTAGTAAAAGAAGACCCACACTTCGAAAAAATGGCTTTTAGCTGTTGCGATGATCCTGCTTTTATGGAAGCATTAGAGACCAGTACCAAGCGAGTTGTTATCCTGGCCGGTATGGAAACACATATTTGCATGCTTCAAACAGCTGTTGACCTGAAAGCAAGAGGCTTCACACCTGTTATTGTTGAAAATTGTGTCAGCTCTCGAACTGAAGAAAACAAGCGCATTGCTATGGAGCGTTTTCGTCAGGAAGGTGTAATAATCACCAGCTACGAATCAATTCTGTTTGAATTATGCCGAATTGCTGGCTCTGATGCATTTAAAACCATCAGTAAATTGGTTAAGTAATTGAAAATACATATTTTGCGAGCCACCTTTAACAAGGTGGCTTTTTTATTGGGGATAATTGAAGAGAAGTGAGTATGAGAAGAGTTTTTGGGATTGGAGAAACGGTGTTGGACATCATCTTTAAAAATCATCAACCAGTTGCAGCTAAAGCCGGAG
The DNA here is from genome assembly GCF_025499605.1 of Carboxylicivirga litoralis. Classification (GTDB taxonomy): domain Bacteria; phylum Bacteroidota; class Bacteroidia; order Bacteroidales; family Marinilabiliaceae; genus Carboxylicivirga; species Carboxylicivirga litoralis. The sequence goes on from NZ_JAFMVC010000021.1 coordinate 48,232, forward strand.
GAAGTGCACTAAACACATTGGTTTCGTTGGCGCGAGTAGATGTTCCGGTTAATTTCATTACCGAAATTGGCAGAGACAAAGTGGGTGAAAACATCATGCAGTTTTTAACCGACAACAAGTTGAACACTGATTACATCTGCCGCTTCACAGAAGGGAAATCTGCTTTAGCACTGGCTTACCTCAATGACAATAACGATGCCGAATATGAATTTTTTAAAGAGTACCCTAAACAACGCCTTGTTGGAAACATTCCTGATTTTAATGAAAATGACATTGTTATTTTTGGCTCTTATTTTGGATTAAATCCTGCTGTCCGCCCTCGCCTGCTTGAATACTTAAAAGTAGCCAAAGACCATGGTTCTCTTATTATTTACGACCCTAATTTTAGGAAACACCACCTGAAAAATCGCGAAAAACTCATTCCAATCATCGAAGAGAATTTCCGAATTGCTGACATAGTACGTGGTAGTGACGAAGATTTTGAAAATATCTTCAACTTAAATAATCCAACTGAAGTATATGCACGAGTGGCTGCTCATTGCAATAACCTGATAATAACGGCAGGTTCTAAAGGGGTTTACGCATTTGGCACTTCATACCATCATCATTTTAATGTTCCAATTATCAATCCGGTTAGCACCATTGGCGCAGGTGATAACTTCAATGCAGGTATTATTAAAGCACTGCTTGATTTTCAAATACTAAAAAAGAACAATCAACTCATATTAACAGCAGCAGATTGGGTGCATATTACAGCCTATGCCATTGAGTTTTCATCAGAAGTATGTATGCGCATCGACAATTACGTTGACGTCCACTTTAAAAGCAATTTTGCCTCTAAAGTAGAACGTCGTATTGCTTCTTCCAGTAATTAATAATTACTCGTATATCTGCTCACGCGTATAGAACTTAGCTTCTTTAATCAAAACCTGATCTACATTTTCTTTTGTGACAGCTATTGATGGCACCTTTAGAGTAGGCACATCTATTTGTCCATTATTTGTTGTATCATTAATTAAACTACTCACTTTACTATCATTCCTAACCAACATCAACATCACTTCAGCTGCCTGACTGGCTGCTTCTTTTAAAGGATGAAAGGCCGTCATTTGCTGTTTGCCCGCTACAATATTTTTAACCCCATCAATGGTAGCATCTTGCCCGCTAAGATATACAGGTTTCTCAACCCCCATTTCTTCGAGCGCCTTAATACAACCATCAGCCATGCCATCAAACCCGGCAAAAATAATATCGGGCACCTGCCCCGACAGAGAAATAAACTGCTCCAATTCAAAAGCAGCATTAACATCACTCCAGTCTTCAATAAACGTATCATACAAAAGATCAATATTGCCTGATTCTATGTGTGGTTTGAGATGCTCGTGAATAGAAGTGGATAATCCCACAGCATTTCTATCATATTTGTCACCACCTAAAATAATAGCCGTTCCTGTTGGTTTAACTTTGATTATTTCGTCAACCATCATCTTACCCAATTCAACATTATCGCCAGAAACAAAGAAATCAACCTCGCTATTTTTAATTAATCGATTATAGGCCATCACTTTAATACCCCTTTCATGTCCTTCTCTAACTATAGCTGCAGCTGTGTTTGCATTAACAGCAATAATTGCCAGGCCATCAATCCCCATATCAAACAATTCGATAGCTCTTTGGTACTGAATATTTTCATCTCCATCCCCATGTTCGACATACACAGTAGCACCATTTTTTTCGGCATACTCTTTAAAAAAATTAGCTTCTTGAATATACCGCTCAGTATTAGGCGTCGAATAAATAAATCCTAGTTTAACTGACTTATCTGATTGACATGCTGAAAATGCAACAACACATAATAGTATCAATAATTTAATGTTACGCATATTTATATTGATTTTAAATGACAGGTTAAAATGCTAAAATTAATATTTTATGACAAAAATGTTTTTAAAACATGATTTTTTTCACAATTTTCGGAAAGTATTAGCAACTAAAACAACCAACAAGTATGAAGTGGAAGGATCTTAAAATTCGCTCTAAAATAGGGAGTGGCTTTGCCCTTATCATGTCAGTCATTATAATTGTAGGAATAGTATTATTCACTAACTTATTGAATATCAATAAGGGCATCAAAGAACTAACAAACACCTACATTCCCATTGTCAGACAGGCTGCCAGACTTGATCGCTACTGGCACGAAACCCGCGAATTTGCTCGCTCATTTGACTTCACTGGCAATACATATTACAAAAACAGGGCAGAAAAGAGCTTTGAAAAAATGACGACTGCCCTGACAGAAATACAAAATATATTAGATAACGACTTAGTGATAATGACTGATGCCGGCGTAGATATGTCATTATTAATTGCCCAGGTTGAACAATATCAGAAAACAACTTCGAAGTATTATTCTCTTTTGATCGAATCCAACCAAAACAAAATAGATTATTTAGAGACAGTCAATGAATTACGCACTTTAAATAGCTATAATTCAAACCTGGCCCATCAAATTTTTTCTGAGCTTATTGTGAACATTTACAATAACGAAGTGAAGCAAGATTTCAGTAAGATTGAATTAATGGCCGAACATCTAAAAACAGCACAACGGAAATTAGATGCCAGAAATTTCAATACAACAGAAAATGAGCTCATAGAAGAAGCCACCAGATCGCTGGATAGCTACATAGGCTCTTTACGTCAGCTAAAAAACGAAGAGCTCAAGCAGTTTGAATTGGCCAAAAGTATCATGTGGGAAGTTGGCGCTACAGCTGATGTTGGATTGGATTTAATGATGAAAATGGGTGATCAAAGTGAACAGATCATTGTATCTCAACGCAATATACTTACCTATTCTTTAGTAGTTATTATTTTACTTTGGATTAGCCTGGTATTTTTCCTATCAAAGGCAATTGCCAAGCCTGTTGAACAAAGCATTGAACAAGCACAACGATTGGCCACCGGTGATTTATCGGTTGAGTTTATCTCCGATCGTAATGATGAAGTAGGTAAACTATCCAACGCGCTCAACACAATGGTTAGCAACCTTAAAAATATGGTTCAACAAATTAGCACCAGCGCCAATGAGATAGTAAGTGCAAGCACCCAATTGTCGAATGGCGCCAACGAATTATCCGACGGTGCAACACAACAAGCATCTTCAGCAGAAGAAGTATCATCGTCAATGGAAGAAATGTTTGCTAATATTCAGCAAAACACCGACAACTCAAGAGCTACGGAGAAAATTGCCAACCAAGCATCGAAAGGAATAGCCGATAGCAACAAGGCATCAAAAATCGCCAGTGATAACATTGAGCAGATTGCAGAAAAAATCAACATCATTAGCGACATTGCGATGCAAACCAACATCCTATCGTTGAATGCAGCCGTTGAAGCTGCCCGTGCCGGGCAAGAAGGAAGAGGCTTTGCTGTGGTTGCGGCTGAAGTAAGAAAATTAGCCGAACGAAGTCAGCAAGCTGCTAATGAAATTACATCGGCCTCACAAGACACCATTGATTCGTCGCGAACAGCTAAAGATAAGTTGGATACCATTACCCCTGAAATAGAAAAAACAGCTCATCTCGTTAAGGAGATTTCAACAGCATCAATGGAGCAATTGAGTGGAGTAGAACAAATAAACAGTGCTCTCCAACAATTGAATCAAATCACTCAACGTAATGCAGCCAGTGCCGACTCTATTAATAATGCAGCGCATTCACTAGAGCAATTATCACTTCAGCTGGAAGAAGCCGTTAAACTATTTGACAGCAGTAAGGCAATATAGATACTGATTACAAAAAAAAAGCGGTGCCCGATTCATTGAATTGCGCACCGCTTTTTTTATCTAGCAGCGTTTAACTTTCGGACACAATCACCAGTTAACTCTGATAACAGTGAATGTCTAAGCCGATCGGGAGGTGCTTAAAATACAATAATGATCCGATCGACAAATGGATAGTTATCGGTTTTAACCTGATTGTTGTTGTTTGATGAGACGTGAATCAGCTGCTCTACCCTAAGCTGGAGCATACCTTAACCACGCATACAACTTGCGTTAGTAAGCGCAAACACCTTGCGTAGGGTAGCGCAAGAAACATGCGTCACTATGCGCAGACAGTTTGCGTGCCATTGCGCATATTATCATCCCCCTCGGCGAAGTTTATAACTTTGTCGAACTACTCCAGTAGTCTGCGACTACTATATTGTTATAACGGGCAAAATTAATGGTTCAATATCTAACATTGAAGACAAACCTGCATAATTCCTGGCACTAAAATAATGTTGTTACAAACTACTAGTTATGTTCGTAATTGCAAACTACGCCGAGCAGTGAAGAGAAGTTTAATAAAAAAGCCTCCAAGAATTATCTTGAAGGCTTTAGTACCGAGAGGCGGGCTTGAACCGCCGACCTCAGGATTATGAATCCTGCGCTCTAACCAGCTGAGCTACCTCGGCATTGTGCTTTGGAGTTCGTAACATCGCTGTGTTTCTCCGTTTTTGCGGTTGCAAATGTAGGGCAAAAGTTTATACCTACCAACAAAAAAAATAAAAATATTTCCTTTTTTTTCACCTCCTTCACTAAACTATCTATGTGTGAGCAAAATCCAAGTGAAAAATATTTCAAAAGCCATAAAGCGTTAAGCCATGTTTAACTTGGTTTTAATTTTATAAAGAAATCTATTATATTGTAAGCCATAACAGATCACTAAATAAATACCAACATGCCTACTCAAAAAGAAAAGTTCGAACTTGAATATATTATCAAGACTTCTCCGTCTATTTTATTTGCACGCCTAAGTAGTCCTAGCGGATTATCTGAATGGTTTGCTGACGATGTCAATTTAAAAGGTAAAATATACACTTTTGTATGGGAAGGTTCGGAACAACAAGCTGAGCAAGTACTTCGTAAGGAGAACAAAATGGTACGTTACCATTGGTTAGACGACGAAGATGAAAAAGCTTACTTTGAGTTTAAAATTAATGTGGATGACCTGACTGGTGAGACAGCTCTGGTTATCATCGACTTTGCTGAACCAGACGAAAAAGAAGACTCTATTGAGTTATGGAATCAGCAAATTGACGAACTAAAGCACGGTCTTGGTTCAGTTTAAAACGATTGATAATAACATTTATAATCCGGTCATTTAAGTTGACCGGATTTTTTTTGCTTTAATATGTAAGAGAATAGTCTATTTAAATTGTCATAAACAGTGTAATATTTACGATTCTCTTTCATGAAAAAACTTCATCTATTTACCTTAAGAAGCTTTGTTGGTCCATTAATAAGTACTTTTTTCATTTCTCTTTTTGTACTATTAATGCAGATTCTTTGGCAATACATTGACATTTTAGTTGGCAAAGGGCTTGATTTTATAACAATCACTAAACTGCTTATTTACTCAATCCTGCAAGTAATGCCAATGGCATTGCCATTAGCCATTTTACTGGCCTCGTTAATGACCTTCGGAAATATGGGAGAAAACTACGAACTGACTGCAATAAAAGCATCGGGTGTTTCTCTTTTTAAAGTGATGAAACCCTTAATAATACTAACATTTATACTTTCCATTGGTACTTTTGCCTTTTCTGACAATGTAACACCATGGGCCAATCTTAAGTTCTATTCTTTAATAAACTCCATAAAAACGTACCAACCAGAACTTGAGATTAAGGAAAAAGAGTTTAATAAAATGGGTAATTACAGCATCAAGGCTCAAAATAAAAACAAAACAACAGGAGCTCTTGATGGCTTAATGATTTACGATCACAGTAACGCAAAAAATCCGCATACCAATACAACCGTTGCCGAGACTGGCTTTCTGAAAATGGATGACAATATTAACATGATGCGTATAACACTTCATAACGGCATCAGGTATGAGGGAAATGTCAAAGACAAAAAGCATGTAATGACGATTAAAGATCAACAATATTATCGGGTTGATAAGTTTAAAAAGCAAGTCGCTTTAATCGATATGCAGGATACAGAGTTTCAGGTTGATGAAACTGGTTTTGCAAGCCTCAACCGAATGAAAAATTTAAAGCAGCTCAAAACAGACATTGAACAATACAAACATGAGCAACAAGCAATTGCCTTGGAGATAAGCAAAGCCGTTTATTCTCAAGGTGTCACTATCAGCCCAGAATCAGCCAGTATTAATATAGAATCACTTTACTACAATCAACCTACTTCATGGCAACAAATAGCCATACAAAAGGCAAAAAGAAAAACTCAGAATCAATTATTAAACCTGGAAAACAAGATAAATGAAATTAGTTCCTTCCGTAAAAAAGAGGTTGCTCACTTGGTAGAATTTCATCGTAAATTCACACTTCCTTTTACCTGTCTTATTTTCTTTTTCATTGGTTCTTCACTCGGAGCCATTATTCGTAAAGGAGGCTTTGGCATGCCAGTTGTGATGGCAATAGTTCTATTTATAGCGTTCTATATGCTTGATTCATTTGGTACTAACATGGCAAAAAAAGAGGTTCTTCCCGTTTTTACAGGCATGTGGCTATCTTCAGGGGTACTATTACTAATTGCTTTATTTTTAACCTATCAATCATCAACCGACTCCAGTCTTCTCAATTTAGATGACATAAAGGTTATTATAAAGCGTAAATTAAATCTCATTAAAGCATAAAAACTAACCTATTCCAGTGATTAAAACACCGCTTAATACAATGTTATCTACAGTTAAAGTAAAAACCTAAATCACATTGTATGGATGTTTAAAGGATTCAACTAACTTTGCCGTCAGACACAATTTATAGTGTATGAGATCTCAGAGCGCATGAAGAAGTTACACCTATTCATATTAAAAAGTTATTTGGGTCCTTTGACCATGACTTTCTTTATATCCTTATTTATCCTGGTAATGCAGTTTTTGTGGCGTTATGTAGATGATTTAGTAGGTAAAGGACTGGACTTTTTCACCTTGGGCGAATTACTGTTTTATGCCTCGGTACAGGTAATACCTATGGCTTTGCCTTTAGCTATTTTGTTAGCATCGCTTATGACCTTTGGTAGCTTAGGCGAGAACTACGAGCTAACAGCTATTAAAGCTTCGGGGGTATCCTTGCTTCGAACAATGAAACCGCTAATCTGGGTGACTATTATTATTTCGGTGCTGGCTTTTGGCTTCTCAAACAATGTGCTGCCATGGGCCAATCTAAAACTATACACACTCTTATGGTCGGTAAAACAAAAGAAACCTGAATTAGAGATTAAAGAGCAGATTTTCTACGATGGCATTGAAGATTTCAGAATAAAGATTAGCAGTAAAGACCCGGAAACAGGTCTGATGAAAGACGTCATGATCTATGATCATCGCGACAATAGAAATCCCAATTCCAATGTTACCTTAGCTGATTCGGGCAAACTACAAATCGCCAAAGACAATGGCTTTATGAAGCTTACCCTGATGGATGGTGTACGCTTTGAAGAAAACGTGCAAAACCAAAACAGACGCCTGGATAATCGTGCACAGCAACGCTTCAGAAAGGATAAGTTTAAGCGACAGACAGCTTTATTCGAGATGGAAGGTCATAATCTGGAACGTTCAGACGAGCAACTTTTTTCCAGCCACGACCGGATGAAAAACCTGGCACAGCTGCGCGATGGCATAGATACCTTAAACTATCAGAAGGGAGAGGTTGTAAGCGGTATTAGTAAACAAACTGATAACTTCTATTTTCAACAACGTCGTTATTACCAACGTCGCAATAAGGAAGCTCCAAAGGTTTCTATTGACTCTAGTCTAGTACTTAACTACGACTCGTTGTTCCAATCGATGAGCACACACCAGCAAATGATTGCTATTGAAGGTGCCAAACGACAGGTACAGGATAACCGCAGCCAGCTGGAAGGTAAATTAAGTCGTTATCGTAATTATCAAAACAAAATAACCAAGCACTACATGGAAGTGCATCGTAAGTTCACCCTTTCCTTTGCCTGCTTTATCTTTTTCTTTATTGGAGCCCCACTGGGAGCTATTATCCGCAAAGGAGGATTGGGCATGCCAGTGGTTATTTCTGTTTTGTTCTTTATTTTTTACTACATAGTCGATACACTGGGCGTTAAGTTTGCCAAAGAAGGTGCCTGGCAGGTATACCAGGGTATGTGGTTATCGTCAGCCATATTGTTCCCACTCGGTGCATTTTTAACCTATAAGTCGGCTACTGACTCTACATTGCTGAATGCAGATGCTTACATCATTTTCTTCCAAAAATTGTTTAAGCGTGAAAAATTCGACCTGCAAAACAGACTAGACAAAGAGAAAGAGGATGAAAGAAAAATTGAAGCGTAAAGCACTAATTTTCATTTAAAAGCTGAATTAAAGCCACTTGAACAATTAAAATTGTCCATTATCATATGAATCTGCCGCTAAGACCTGAGGCATTTCATTGTTTTGGTATTTAAATTCATTAATTTTGCAGTCCCATAATGGGCAACACTGTCAAAATAGTTATATAAAATGTCAGCAGAACAAGAGCTAAAATTGAATTCAATACCTGAAGCTATTGAAGCAATTAAAAATGGTGAGTTAATAATTGTGGTTGATGATGAAGATCGTGAAAACGAAGGTGATTTTATTGCAGCTGCAGAATTAATGACGCCAGAGAAGGTAAACTTCATGGCAACACATGGTCGTGGATTAATTTGTACACCATTAACAGAAGAGCGATGCGAGGAGTTGGAGTTAGACTTAATGGTTGGTAAAAACACGGCGAGTCATGCGACTCCATTTACTGTTTCTGTTGATTTATTAGGATACGGATGTACCACTGGTATTTCTGCTTCTGACAGAGCTAAAACCATTTTAGCTTTGACGAATCCGGATACTAAACCGGAAGAGCTGGGTCGTCCGGGACATATATTCCCACTTAAAGCTAAAAACCGAGGTGTTTTACGCCGAGCAGGTCACACCGAAGCAGGCGTTGACTTAGCACGTTTAGCCGACCTACAACCAGCAGCTGTGTTAGTTGAGATTTTGAACGAAGACGGCACCATGGCTCGCTTGCCTCAATTGGTGAAGATTGCCGAAAAATTCAATCTGAAAATTATTACCATCAAAGATTTGATTGCTTACCGTCTGAAAAAAGAAAGCTTAATCATTAAAGGCGTTGAAGTGAACTTACCAACAACGCATGGTAATTTCCATCTGATTCCATTTAAACAAAAATCGAATGGCTTGGAGCACGTGGCCTTGATTAAAGGTGAGTGGAAAGAAGATGAACCTATTTTAGTGCGTGTGCATTCATCATGTGCTACCGGCGATATTTTTGGCTCCTTACGATGCGAGTGTGGCGAGCAACTCCAGAAAGCCATGGAAATCATTGAAAAAGAAGGCAAAGGAGTGGTTGTCTATATGAATCAGGAAGGTCGTGGCATTGGCCTGATGAACAAGATTGCAGCTTATAAACTGCAGGAAGAAGGCCTTGATACAGTGGATGCTAATATTGAGCTGGGCTTTGACGAAGATGAGCGTGATTATGGTGTTGGAGCACAAATCCTGCGCGAGTTAGGCGTTGGCAAAATGCGCTTAATGTCAAATAACCCGATTAAACGAATTGGGTTAGAAGGTTATGGCTTGGAAGTGGTTGAAAATATACCTATCGAAATCACACCAAACCCACATAATGAGTTTTACATGAAGACCAAAAAAGAACGCATGGGGCATAACCTGGAGTTCTTTAAATACAATAAAAATAACGACTAAACAGCGTTATTAAGCTTAAAAGGAGACAAACGTCTCCTTTTTTTATGCCCTATTGTAAACATATTTTTAGTTGATGTGTTTCATTAAATAAGAGGTGCTGGTGGTAGCCATTACTTATTTCTGCGGTCAAGTAATATGATCATTCATGGGTGTGATTAGTGATAAGTTTGAAAATGATCATGTTGGCTCCACCAGTTTCTTTTAGTTATCTCATCAATACTTTAAACTCCCCTTGATCACCTTATTAAATCGACGATTCATTTTGTGCTCGCCATTAATGTAAATCTGCATCACATAACGGCCGTTTTCAAGATGACGCAAGTCAAGTCCTCTTTGGGTATCTTTTAAGTCTGTAAATTCATGCTTTTCAATATACTTGCCATCCTTTATAATTCGCAAAGTCATGGTTGATACCACATTCGTTGTGATATAGACAGTGGCAAATTCTTCAACCATACGTGGAAAAATATTAACTGACAGGTGCGAACGAGTAGTATCCACCTGGAAATCATCCTTGGTTTGGAAAGCATAATACAATCCATTTCCACAGTCACTTTCAAATAATTTAATCAAATTACCTTCCGCATCTTTTAAACGCAGGCGACCATAACCGGCCTTTGCCATATACCAAAATTCCAAACCTGTACCGGCCGTATCGGTCAATTGCATAAAGTATTTACCTTCGGGTAGCTTTAATGTATCCAGGTAGGTGGTGTCTGGCTTCAAGTCAATTGGCTGCTTATTATAGATGGTATCGCCGGCACTACTCACAATGAACAAAGCATTTTCTTCTGGTTGCCTATTCGTTTTAAAATCAACCACAAAACTGGATGGCAGTGTTGGTATTGGCATAAATTCAGACATCATACTGTTATCGCCTTCCCATTCATCTTCTTCACCATTGGGCTCGCTCAACACAACCGAAAACTCATTGACGCCTTCCTTTGAATCCACCTCTCCCGGTAAGGTGATGGTGGTGGCCTCATAGAAATCCAATTCACCCGTCCATTCATAGGTTTTCGACTCGAATCCTTTGGTTTGATAAACAATAATTAAACGAAGAAGCGCTTCACTACCCAGATTTCGAATTTTGATGATAGGATTAAAACCGATTGGGTTAAAACGATTATAATTATCCTTCCGATTCGGTGCAATTATCTCCTCAATGACCACATCATGCTTATGATTAGGAGCCGCATACTGAATAAAGAAAGAGGAGATTTGTTCCTTTGGCTGATTGATGTTATTGGCGGTAAAGGGTTGCATTCTCAAATCAACCGAGTGCTTTTTACGGGCCAGTGGTACATCCACAATATCAGGCGTTTGCAAATCACCCGGACACCAATAACCCCGGTCAAAAATCCATGTCCCTCCTTGTGGATACAAAGGGTTATCACCACATTCTTTCCACAAATTACGATGGTCCACCACCTCACCATCAAACAACATCTCGCGCCAACGGGTACAAAACTCGCTACAGCCATTCTCCTTATCCATTCCATGACCCGTTTGCTGAATTCTATATCGCCCAAAATGACTGGTAGCTTCCTTTTTGATCGTTATTGGCTTGAGGCTTTTCTCAATATCATTTTTAGGGTTTCCATACTGAAAACCACCTGTCCATAATTTATCCAGCTTCACAAAATCAGCGACTTGAGGACCGTACAAAACCTCAAAGTTGATGCTTAAATCCCAACCCAGCTCGGGCGACTCGTAACCCGAATGGACGTATTCTATTTCAACACTATCACGCAGAAAGGCCTGAAAATCGGTTACATCAACGCTCCAGGTATAATTCCAGCCCTCTTTAAAGTTACTGCCATAAGGCGTTAACATACGACCTATTTCATAGTCTAGCATTTTTCCATTTTCACCTCCCTGACGTAGAATCTTAATACGATCCATATAATCCCAATGAGCTATAGCACGATCTTCCGGATAAGCCAGTGTCAGGTTCATCATAACCCGCCTTACTTCTTTGTCAGGTGAAGGAAATTCGCCCCATTGTTTAAAGCTCTTCCACCCTTGCGATGGATCGGTGACAATAGTTACTCTATCATGTGTATTAATGATTTGTGTTTGAGCCTGTACTGCAGAGCTCAGCAGTAAAAGCGACAGAAGAAAGAATACTTGTTTCATTGTTTATATGTTTGTTTATCAATGGCATCATACTACGCCTTACAACTCAATGGAGCGTATACTTAGCAATATAACACCTTAGATCATTCGCATCAAATGCTTTGATACGCTTTAAACATATGACCATATGAAATGAAAATGAGGTGAAACAATGATTGAAAAAGTTCTTATAAATAGTAACTGAACCATTCCTTTATCCCAATCAAATTATCTCAAAATAACGACTCCCGAACAAGCATCATGCGTGGCACCGGTAACCGTTTTTAAACAATTAACTTCCCCCCTGTAACGCAACACACCTAACAAGGCAAATATTAAGGCTTCTTTGTAATTCACTAATTGTTTTTCGGGGATGATAACCTGTGTTTTGCAATGCTGTTTTATTAAGTCCATTAAAAACAAATTAAACACGCCTCCTCCGGTAAATAGTAAGGTCCCTTTGCTAGTATATCGGTTTAAATCATTGGAAATAACCCGGGCAAAATGCTCATAGCAAGTTCGTATTACATCTGGCAAATCATGTGAATCATACTTATTTACGATGGGCCAAAATGAATTATCAACCCACTCTTGTGCTAACGACTTTGGGGCGGTTTGTTGATAATAAGGCAACTCATTAAGCTCTTGAAGCAAAACTTGAATAATCTTTCCTTGAAGGCCTATGGCACCATTTTCATCCATTGACAAACCCATTTTTCCGACCAGGCGATTAATGACAAAGTTGGCCGGACAAATATCCCAGGCTCTGCGCACTCCATCGATATCGCACGATACATTAACAAATCCACCTATATTAACACAGGCCTCGTATTCTGAAAACAACAATTGGTCACCAATAGGTACCAGTGGTGCTCCCTGCCCATTTAAGCAAACATCAAGACTCCTAAAGTCAGACACGGTTGAAACGCCGGTAATAGCAGCAATCATATTACCATCGCCCAATTGAAAATTAAATTGGTTTTGAGGTTCATGAAAGACGGTATGACCATGTGAGGCAATCAAATCGGGCGGTGTACTCTCATCTTTAAGAAAATCATGTACGGCGGATCCAAGCCACTTGCCATAGTTACGATGCAACAACATCAACTCCTTACCAGATAAATTCGGAGACCCTTTTAATCGTTCTCTCCACTCTGCTGAATAGTCAATGGTTTCACTCCTTTTGATGTCAAAAACCCACTTATTATCACGCTTCTCCAACTGGCATAAAACCATGTCCAAACCATCTAATGAAGTCCCTGACATTAATCCAACGCAACAATACGAATTCTTTATTTGTTTTATCATGGCAAACTGTCTTCAGTCCTTTAAAGGTGTGAAGATTTTTATTTAGAAAACCCTTTTTTCAACAAAAATTCTAAAATTATGCCCGACATTACCACCACTTACCTAGGACTTAAATTGAAGAGTCCGATAATTGCAGCAAGCTCCGGCTTGACCAATTCATTAGAAGACATTAAGAAAATTGAAAAAGCCGGTGCGGGGGCCGTTGTACTTAAATCGCTTTTTGAAGAGGAAATTGTAACAGAAATGGAGCGCGATTTACATCGCTTGCACTCTGAGAACCATCTCTATCCTGAAACAATGGATTATTACGATACCTTTGATGTAGAAAACACCTTAAGTGATTACCTGAAACTAGTGACAGACTGCAAAAAGGAAGTAAATATTCCGGTAATAGCCAGCATTAACTGTATTACCTCTCACAACTGGCCATCCTATGCGCGCACTTTACAAGATGCAGGTGCAGACGCCATTGAACTAAACATCTTTACTTTACCATCGGACACTGATCGCAAAGGAGAAGATACTGAAAAGGTTTATTTTGATGTTATTAAAGCGGTTTTAAAAGAAGTTAGCATTCCGGTTTCTATAAAAATCAGCCATTACTTTTCAAACCTGGCCGATATGATAACTCGTTTATCAATAACAGGCATTGCAGGCATGACCTTATTCAACCGCTTTTATTCCCCTGATATTGATGTAGATAATCTGGAAGTTATTCCTACTCATATTTTTAGCCAGGAATATGAATATACGATGCCACTGCGCTGGATTGCCATTACTTCCAACCGCGTTGATTGTGATTTAGCAGCTACAACAGGTATCCATGATTCGAGAACAGCAATTAAGATGTTGCTGGCAGGAGCTCAGGTTGTACAAATGGCCAGTGCACTTTATAAAAATGGGGTTGATTATATCGAGCGCTATAATCATGAGATTGAAAAGTGGATGGATAAACATAATTTCAATACAATTGCCGACTTCCAGGGTTCACTAAGTCAATCCAATGCTGCGAATCCTGCGGGTTATTTACGTGTTCAGTTTATGAAGCACTTTAGTCAAAAGTAATTCTCTCTTTAATATATTTTGGATCGCATCTTTATTTCAATGTCGAATATAAAGATGCGATCCTTTTATTAGGTCATCATCCAACAATTCCCTTTATCTTTGTCAATCAAAATAATCAATAATGGATTTTGACGATTTTTACAGGTCATCACCTCTTGAAGAGAATGTCGATTTCTACATGGATCCAAGAGGTTTTAGAGTGATGACGGAGAAATACCTTAAAGAAAGAGGTTATTGTTGTGGAAACGGATGCAAACATTGTCCTTATTTTCCTCCGCATACTAAAGGAAACAGAGAATTAAAAGAATAAGTGATAACTGATTATTACTATGACTAAAAAGGATTTACGAATCGTATTTATGGGCACGCCCGACTTTGCTGTTGAGAGTTTAAAAGCATTGGTTGAAAATAATTACAATATAGTTGGTGTGGTAACAGCACCCGATCGCCCAGCCGGACGCGGACAAAAATTAAAGCAATCGCCAGTTAAAGAATATGCAGTATCGGCAGAAATACCGGTTTTACAACCTGAAAAGCTTAAGAATGAGACATTTCTTTCTGAGCTGAAAGCACTTCAGGCTGACCTGCAAATAATTGTTGCCTTCCGCATGTTGCCCGAAGTTGTTTGGAGTATGCCGCCCTTAGGTTCGTTTAACCTGCATGGTTCACTATTACCTCGCTACCGTGGTGCTGCCCCTATCAACTGGGCTGTTATCAACGGTGACAAAGAAACTGGTGTAACGACCTTCTTTTTAAAGCATGAAATTGACACCGGTAACATCATTTATCAGGAAAAGATGCCGATTACTGATGATGACACAGCAGGCACGGTGCATGATAAGATGATGGTGCTAGGTGCTGGTCTGGTTATCAAAACGGTTAAAGCCATTGAAAACGAAACCGTTCAAGCTTTGCCACAAAGTAATGACGAAACCCAACTGAAACACGCACCAAAAATATTTAAAGATGATTGTCGCATTGACTGGCAGAAAGATGCTGAATCCATTCGCAATCACATCCGCGGACTCTCTCCCTACCCCACAGCATGGACGGAATTTGCAATGAAAAATGGCAAACAAATCAGCTGTAAAGTCTTCTTTGCTGAAAGAATCGATGGTAAAGAACTAGCAGCTGGTCAATTTGAGTCTGACAATAAAACCTACCTTAGCGTTGGTACTGGCAAAGGCGCATTAAATATTACTCACTTACAGATGGCTGGCAAAAAGCGGATGTCTATCGATGAGTTATTGCGCGGGTTTGACACAGAACAAATCCAGGGCATTCTGTAAATTAAAAGACCTTAAGGTTTTTGAAACCTTAAGGTCTAATTGTATGAAAATCATTCTATTTCTTCTTCTTTCTCAAATTCAGCTTATCGCCAGCTTTAACTTTACCTCGTTCACCCAAATGGTTAAACTTACGCAGCTTGGTCATTTTCACACCATATTTTTGAGAGATATAGTGTAAATCCTCTCCCTCTTTAACCACATGGTATTCGTGTTTTTTATGCGCTTTACCTTTTTTACCCTGGATGTAAATATAACGGTATTCCTGCATGTCAGCCGACTTCGGCAAATCGTTGTAGTGGTATAATTCCCAAGGGCGTAAACCAAACTCTTCTGATACCGATTCAAAGGAATCACCTTCTTCCACTCGGATGTATTTCACCCCATTGTTATAATCAATCACATGGGTATTATAGGTGGTAATCACAAAGTTATCATCTCCGGTTGCTGAAGATGGTTTTTTCCAGTATTTGTTTTCATCCAGCAGGTATAACTTGTTCTTTTCGATAATATCAATCAGGCGGTGGGCATACTTAGGATCTGTAGCATAACCTGCTCTTTTCAAGCCTTTCGCCCAACCTTTATAATCAGTTGTTTTAAGCTCAAACAAACTGGCATAGCGTTTTTTATCCACCAAAAACTTAGAATGATCGATGTATGATTCATAAACGGTCTTGTACTTCCTAAAACACTCACCTTTAGCGTCATCATCATGATAAACACGTTTACCCTTCCAGTCGTTGTGACATTTGATACCAAAGTGGTTGTTCGATTTACGTGCCAAAGTACTGTTACCATTGCCTGATTCAAGAATACCCTGCGCCATGGTAATACTTGCAGGAATACCAACACGCTTCATTTCTTTAATGGCCAAATCTTTGTATAAATCGATGTATTCAGGAGTCGTATTTTTACGATACGATTGCGCCATCAGGGCGGTACTTAAACTCCATCCTATAATTGTCAAGGTCAATAATAACTGCTTCATTCCTTAAATTTTATGTGTATCAGGCTGTGGCAAAGATAAAAATTTACCAACGCCTACCAGTTTAATAAACGTTAGTTTTAATGAATAATTATCACTTATCCCTTTATCGTCCACACTAATCCTATAAATATCATCGAACCATTTCAAATATTATACCGTGATTTCTTAGCCTTCTAAACTTCACAATGGTTAAGGAATAGTTAAAGTCAACCTAAAACAAACCATTAAAACCAATATTTCGCTTACTTACTTACAGTTTTTTTATCTTTGCTCGAGCAGTTTGTTCAACTGTTGTATTTAAAACACAATCAACAACAGTACTTCACTCTTCAATAAATGGAGTTATTTAGTGAAGATTTATACAAACAATACGTATTGAAAAGATTTTATAAGATGAAGATAGCACTTATCGGTTACGGAAAAATGGGTCAGGAAATAGAGAAAATTGCAATTGACCGCGGACACGAGATTGTCAGTAAAATAGATGTTTCGAGCAAAGACTCATTTACCGACCAGGGATTTAAATCGGCCGATGTAGCCATCGAATTTACACGACCTGAAGCTGCCTTCGACAATTACATAAAGTGTTTCGAAGCAAATATTCCTGTTGTATCGGGGACTACCGGCTGGTTGGATAAATTACCTGAAATAGAAGAGCGTTGCCAAAATGGCAAGCAAACATTTTTCTATGCCTCTAACTTCAGTTTAGGTGTCAACATCTTCTTCGAACTCAACAAGCAGCTAGCTCGTATCATGAATAAAATGGACGAGTACAATGTGTCGATGGAAGAGGTACACCACACACAAAAACTGGATGCACCTAGCGGAACAGCCATCACTTTGGCAGAAGGCCTGATTGACAATATTGACAAAAAATCAGACTGGAAACTGGATGCCGAAGAGGATGCTTCTGATATTGCTATCAAAGCTATTCGTGAAGGTCAGGTTCCTGGTATCCACACTATCAAATACGAATCGTCAGTAGATGAGATTATTATTCACCACAGTGCTAAATCGCGTAAAGGATTTGCATTAGGCGCTGTGTTGGCTGCTGAATTTGCCGCTAAAAACTCAGGCTTTTTATCAATGAACGACTTACTTAACTTCTAAGCTAAAATAATATCTAATGCAGAATATTCCTTTATTCAGATGGATTAAACTTGGCATTGCAAGCCTTGTGTTTCTTTTATGGGTGATATGGGTTGGTAACTACTGGTTGCTTTTCTTGTACCCATTGATTTTTGATAGTTACATTACCAAAAAAGTCCCCTGGGATTTCTGGAAGAAAACTAAAGACGGTAAAAAGCCCAGCGCTTTTATCGAATGGGCCGATGCGCTTATTTTCGCCCTATTTGCAGTGTACATGATTAACATCTTCTTATTTCAGAACTATAAAATCCCTACCAGTTCGCTTGAGAAATCGTTATTAGTGGGCGACCATCTATTTGTAAGCAAAGTAAGCTATGGCCCTCGTATGCCCAATACACCTATTGCATTTCCATTGGTTCAGAATACCTTTCCAATCACCAACAGTAAATCGTATACCGACTGGCCACATTGGGATTACAAACGTCTGAAAGGTTTTGGTGATGTGAAGCGTGACGATATTGTCGTGTTCAACTTCCCGGCAGGCGATACAGTGCCATTCCGTCAAACCAATCCTGATTATTATAATCTAATGATGGAGGCGGGCAAGTCGCAAGTTTTACGTAACAACGCACTATTGCCAAAGCAAGCATTTACATCTGATTGGGAACGCAACCATTTCCTAATGAATATCGGGCGTGAAGTAATAGCCAACGACCCGAATACTTTTGGTGAAGTACTCTATCGCCCGGTTGATCGCCGCGACAACTATGTGAAGCGCTGTGTGGCCATTCCTGGTGATGTATTTGAAATCAGAAGTAACCAGATATACATTAATGGAGAAGCTGTTGAAAATCCAAAAGATATTCAGCACAATTACCGCATTCAAACCGATGGTACTGTTTTAAATGATCGCTTTTACGAACGATTGGGCATCTCTAAAGACGACCAAAGTGGTATTCCTCCCAATTACTATCTGCCACTTAACAAAGAAAAAGCAGAGCAGGTTAAAGCCATGTCGTTTATAAAAAGCATTGAAATCGAAGAGGAGAAACCTGATGGCAGCGGTTTCCAGGCTTTCCCATACAGTAGCGCATACAACTGGACTCGTGATAACTTTGGCCCATTAAAAATGCCGGAAGCTGGAGCAACAGTTGAGCTAAACATGACCAACCTGGTGATATACGAGCGTATCATCACGGCCTATGAAGGCAATAAGCTTACGGTAAAAGATAATCAGATATTCATTAATGGTGAGTTGGCAAATTGCTACACTTTTAAAATGGATTATTATTTTATGCTGGGCGATAACCGCCATAAATCAGCTGACTCTCGTTACTGGGGTTTTGTGCCGGAAGATCACATTGTTGGTAAACCTATTCTGGTGTGGCTTTCTTTAGATAAAGATAAAGGCTTTCCGGCCAGTATACGTTGGAACCGTTTTTTTAAAATTGTTCATAAATAGATACTTTTAAGGGTGTCTTAGAAACATAAAAAAACCGTTCACTGAGCGGTGTCGAAGTGATTACAAGCTAACAAGTAGCATTATAAGTATTTCATCTCGACTCCGCTCGATGAGCGAACGTTGTTTCTAAAACACCCTTTTTTATTGCTGTGGTCAAATTAGTCATTAAATATTTGGTAGTAATTACCCTGGTTCTTCTGTCCATCTGGAGTCAGAGCTGGCTGGTTAGCACCATTCTATTGCTATGTTGCCTATTCTTTTGGAAGCCATCGCTATTTCACTTTATTCAAAAGAAAAAACAAGATGCCTCGCCCCTTGTTATCAAATTTAGTGAATGGCTATTGGCCATTGCTTCTGCCCTTTTATTGCTTTGGTTTATCAATGCTTACTTCTTTTCTTTTTATACAATTAAAGCCAGCAGCATGCTGCCATCGTTTTATAACAACGAGCTGATTGTCATCAATAAGTTAGCTTATGGGCCTGCTATTCATTCCAATAACACGAACAACTACAAACGACTAAACGGTTATAGTAAAATACAAAATGGCGATATTATTGCTTTTTATTTTCCAGAAGGTGATACCAGTTTTGTTGATTTTAAAGGTGAGGACTATCATTTTATTAAAAGACAGTACGAAACAACACACAATTACAACCCCATTCTCGATGGCAAAGTCAAAAGTAATACCGTTACACAACGCCAGGTTTATATCAAACGTTTAGTTGCTCTTCCGGGCGATACACTTCGCATTAGCAATGGCGACTATTACATCAATAATAAATCGTGTGATTTTAATAAAACGGCAATTGCCCGATACAAAGTACTGAATAGCGCCCCATCACAACAGCTTGAGTTAATGCTCGAAGCAGCTGCTACCAGTTATCGTGAAAATGGCTCTCAAGTTATTGAAATACAATCTAGCATCATCAATAAAAACAATTGGAATCAATACCTTGAAAAGGCAGAAGAAGTAATGAACATGCCCAATACTAATGTTTTTCCGTTTAAAGCCAACTATTTATGGAATGCATCATGGCTAGGCCCTGTCATCATGCCCACCAAAGGTAAAAGAGTGCGCTTAACCTTAACCAACCTACCGCTATACAAGCGCATTATTGAAGCTTATGAAGAAAATTCTTTATCACTAGTTGATGGCCAAATTTTTATTAATAAGAAAAAAACGAACGAGTACACCTTCAAGCTCAACTATTACTGGGTAAGTGGCGACAATAAAAAACACTCGTTTGACAGCCGCTATTGGGGGTTTGTACCAGAGAACCACATTATTGGTCGTGTAGAAAAATTATAACCATTACGAGATAAAATAATTATCTTGCAGCATATTCACTTTTAACCAATAAATAATGAAAAAATCATTTTGGGTATTTCTGATACTATCCGCTGCTTTAGTGATTTTCTCTGTTCAGAATGCCGAACCCGTTGATGTTAATATTTTCTTTAGCCAAGTTGAAATTTCTCTGGCTATACTACTAATCATAGTGTTTCTAACAGGTGTTATAGCGGGTGCTTCTTACTTTTTTATCAAGTCAAAAATAAAGAAACAGCCAAAACCAGAACCAGAAATAATAGAAGAATCGAGTGAAGCAGATGTTTCAGAATAAAATTATTCCTTTAACGTATTTAGGCCCCATACATGTGTTTGCCTATGTGGTTAATAGTTCTAAGATAACGATAGAGCAATATGCCAATTATCAACGCAAAACATACAGCAACCGCTGTTCTATTACAGGTGCTAACGGTCCTTTAAGTCTGGCTGTACCTGTGGTTAATGTTAAAAATGAAAAAGTAAGCCTTAAAGACACACAAATAAGTTACGACACTGATTGGCAAAAACAGCACTGGCGCTCCATTGTTTCGGCCTATAACAGTTCTCCATTCTTCGAGTATTATGCCGATGACTTTGCTCCTTTTTACGAGAAAGAATTTAAGTACCTGGTTGACTTCAATATGGGCTTGTTTCAGGTTATATTGGAAGAGCTGGAATTAGAGATTGACATCCAATTGACCGATGAATATATACGCCCTGATGTTCTAAACGATGATATCCGACGATTGATTCATCCCAAAGCTAAGCCTGAAGAAGATAAGTTGTATAAACAATTAGAGTATCGACAGGTATTTTCTGACAAATACCCGTTTATCCCGAATTTAAGTGTGATAGATTTACTCTTTAGCAAAGGTCCTGAAACTTATGATATCCTAAAGGATTCCATCCTTTTTTAATAAATGGAGTGCTTCCTCCATTATTAATTGATGATCAAAAGCTAATGGAGGCAGCTCATCTACAGAGAACCATTCTGCATCAGCAGCATCATCCATTCCAACTGCTTTGATGGGCGCTTCAATTATTGAAGTATACACAACCGAAATAGTGCGATGACGTGGATCGCGGTTGACACTACCATAGGTTTTAAACTGTGTAATTATAACATCCTTAATACCTGTTTCTTCCTCCAGCTCACGCATGGCAGCAGCAGGTAAATCTTCGTCCATATCAACAAAGCCACCTGGCAAAGCCCAACAACCTTTATACGGCTCCTTCCCTCTTTTTATGAATAATACCTGAGGATGTGGCTTTATCGCTATTAAAATAACATCGGTAGTGACAGCCGGACGTGGATACTCATAAGTATAACTCATTACAACAGTCGTTTAATCACACGCAGTTTATGGCTATATGACTTAGTTTCTTCATCGAATATGCCCTGATGATCCAATTTATCGATGCGGACGCGACCTGATGCGTGAATAATATCACCTTTACCCAAACATAACCCAACGTGCGTAATCACACCTTCCTCATTATCGAAAAAGGCTAAATCGCCTAATACAGCTTCTTCCACAAAATTGACAATACTACCTAATTCTACTTGCTGCGAGGCATCGCGAGGCAACTGAAAACCGGCAATCTTATAAACGTTTTGTGTTAACCCGGAACAGTCAATCCCATAAAAACTTCTTCCACCCCACAAATAGGGCGCATTAATGAAGGCTGTCGCATTATCAGCAATAGAGCCTGCGGGTTTATTCGCACTGTAGTTGCCTGATAAATAATATTCTTTATTCCCAATTCTGAATGAATTTCGGTCTGATTCATTAAAATAGATAGTACTTCCACCCGATAGTAAATGAGTCGTTTTGTCCGGCTCTGAAACCACCCTAATAAAAGGAGCAGGCACAACCCACTTCTCAGCGTTTATCCAGTTTTCAACTTCTTTATCCATCAATGAGACAACCAGCTTTGAATTAATCCAACCTTCATATTGGTCGTGATGTGCTTTTATTTTGCACCAAGCTTCTTGCTTTTCAACAATATCAAATATTTCTCCAAAAAGCAACTGAGTCACCATTTCAGCACGTTCTGTTGCTTCACTTCGTACGGGTATAAAACCATATGTACATATCGACTTCTCCATGTGTAATTTAATCTATTGAAAAAAGTATTGATAGCTTCAATTACTATCGGTGACAAATTTGGGCTAAAAAAACTTAGCTTTAACTATCTTTGGTCATATTAATCATGCCATTAATAAAAATCAGGATTATGCTTGAACAATTATCACGTTTCAAAAGTAAATTTTATAAACCCTTTGCGCGGATATTACTTTTTTTAACAAGCATCGCACTTATCACCTATCTACTGCCTAAAACAGGAAAGTTTGCATACGAATACCAGAACGGAACTCCCTGGAAGCACCAAACGCTTATTGCACCATTTGATTTTCCAATCTATAAAACACAAACAGAGCTAAACAATGAAATAAATGCGGCCAGTAAAAATCACCGCCCTTATTTTGAAATGGATACGCTATTGGCCGCAAATATCAGGCAGCGTTTTAACAACGATTTTGACCAATATATTGAAAAAAATAAAGATAACTTTCAATCGCTAAATACCATTTACTCAAATGATACCACGTATTTCTCAGTGATAAAGAATACTATTTCAGCTAACCTGAGCACTATATATTCTAAAGGAATAATAGTGCTACCTGAAGAAAATATCGATGCACCTTCAAGTTTTGAACTAATGCTGATTAAAGGTTCATATGTTGAACCTTATGAGTTATCAGAGTTGGAACAACGCACAAGTGCCTATAAAAAGCTGCTTAGTAATATTGCTGCCGAATTACCGATAAAAGAGGATGCGATGATTGCCGAAGCGTCTCAATTTATTGATGCCTTGCAGTTAAATAAATATATTGAAGCCAACGTACTTTTTAACCAGGAACGAAGTAACGCTGAGCTCGCGTTGTTGAAAAAGAATATTTCTTTAACATCGGGTCGTGTACTGGCCGGACAACGAATTATCGACCAGGGTGAAATCGTTACTATAGAAACTGAAAAAGTAATAGACTCGCTACGTCGAAAATACGAAGCCAACATTGCCTCTGAAACAGACTATTACTTCATTCTGGCAGGCCAGTTTCTATTAATTGCTTTTTTATTTACAGCTATTTATTTGTTCCTGTTTTATTTCCGCCGCGATGTTTATCAATCCATCAGCTCCATTAGCTTTATATTATTGATAACCCTACTAATGGTAGTTTTTGCCAGTCTGAAACAATTCTTTATTCATTTCCCATTTTACATTATTCCCTTTGCCATTCTTCCAATCATCATACGCACATTCCTCGATAGTCGGTTGGCCTTTTTCATGCATGTCATCACTATTCTAATCTGTGCATTCTTTGCACAAAACAGCTTTGAGTTTGTATTTATACAGATACCTGTCGGGTTGGTAGCAATGTTTAGTTTATTTCGCATGACACGCCGTAGTCATATTGTGAGAGCAGCCATGTTTATAATCCTTACCTATTCGTTAATTTACACGGCACTTGTTTTATGGCAAGAAGGTACGCTGATTAATGTCAATCCATTTATGTACGTTTATTTTGCTGCTAATGGCGTGATGCTTTTAATGGTTTACCCACTCATCTGGATATTTGAAAAATTATTTGGCTTTTTATCTGATGTTACTCTGATTGAATTAGCCGATACTAACCATCCAATATTGAGAGAAATGGCTGAGGCGACTCCAGGTACATTTCAGCATAGCATTCAGGTAGGTAACCTGGCTCAGGAAGTGGCTTATAAGTTAGATGCCAATCCGGCCTTGGTCAGAGCTGGGGCAATGTATCACGATATTGGTAAAATGGCATCGCCTATGTTTTTCACCGAAAATCAGGCAGGAGGCCTAAATCCTCACACTGAATTAGAATTTGAAGACAGTGCTAAAATAGTCATCAATCACATCGACAATGGTGTCAAGCTCGCATTGAAGCATAATCTACCTAAACAAATTATTGACTTCATCACTACACATCAAGGCACCACTAAAACACGTTATTTCTACAACTCCTATATCAATAAATATCCAGATAAAACACCCGACATTAGTACTTTTACATACCCGGGTCCAACCCCTTTCACAAAGGAAACAGCCATATTAATGATGGCCGATTCAATAGAAGCTGCTTCACGTAGCTTGAAACAGTATTCTGATGATGAAATCGATAAACTGGTAGAAAAAATTATCGGCATTCAGATTGAAGAAGACCAATTTATTAATGCACCAATCACTTTCCGGGAAATTAGTGAAGCTAAAGAAGTATTTAAGAATAAGCTGAAGAATATATATCATGCCCGAATTGAGTATCCTGATATAAAGAAATAGAATAACTAAAAGAGAAGAGGAGCTAAAAGCTCCTCTTTTTTTTTAATAAATAGCCCGACTGAAATTCTTCCAAAGTCTATTAAACAAGATTTCTTAATAGGCACTAATTCAACATTAGAATTACCATAAGAAATTGATTCCTTCCAACAAAAGTATCTAAAACCCTACCCGAAAAGTTAAATAATCAAACTTTAGATTCGGTGATAACGACGATATTGCAAGAACTAAGTGAGCGCATTATATTAATACCATTGAATAGGTAGCATTAAATATTCTCTCCAAAGTTAGACGAACCATTGAAACAAATCGTGACACTATTATAATTTCTTTGATGGCTGACTCTGTAAAGTCATTCAATACTTAAATCAAAGACTTCAGAAGACAATTTAGATGCGTAACAGATGTCAAGTTTTTCCTTTAAAGGCTTTAAAAATTTATGCTGAAGTCAGAATTTGTTTCCAGTACCACTATACTAATGAAAACCTTATCAGAATCCCTTAAACGCAAAAAATCCGATACTCAAATGAATATCGGATTTCTCTAAAAAAAGGCGGCGACCTACTCTCCCACTTCTACGCAGTACCATCGGCGCT
>NZ_JAFMVC010000022.1 GCF_025499605.1 Carboxylicivirga litoralis
AAGCGGTCTGGACGGGACTCGAACCCGCGACCTCCGGCGTGACAGGCCGGCATTCTAACCAGCTGAACTACCAGACCAGTTTAATTTCATTTCAATCTTTTTTTATTAGCCATTTTCCGTTTGAAAATCGCCTGCTTTCCTTTAATAATACCGCTTTGATTGGGTACCCCTGTTTCTGAAAGCGATGCAAAGATAAGTCTTCTTTTCTATTTTGCAATACTTTTTTTCAATAGAAATAGAGTTTTTATCTAACCTCCTTGCTTGGATGTTTGCAGTCAACCATTTATGAAAGTAAAAATAATTAGTTTTTTCTGAAGTCTATATTTTATACCAAATGTATTACAAAATGAGCCTTATTCATTTTGCTAATTACATTGGTTAATGCCGATACATAACCAAAGTGACTTTAAAAGCGAAGCACTTTAAAGGCGCTTTTTGATTAGTAAACGGTATTACTACTTCTTAAAACCATTGTCTTTAATAATTTCACTTCTTCAAATCGCGCGGCATCCATAAATGCTAATTACATTATTATAACACGAACAATTAAAAAGCCCGGCAAAAATACCAGGCTTAACAATGTATACATTTATATCCTAATTGTCACTATCTACATTTCTCATGGTTAGGGTTAATGGGTATTTTTTACGTAGTTTCTTTTCTTGCTCCTTGGTCATGTTGTCGTAATCAATGCCATTACTAAAAGCATATTCCCTTCTTAATTTCCAAACCGTTGAATATATCATATCGAGTGTTTGAATATAATCGTTATACGTCGTATAATTATTGTACTCATAAAGTATCACATACTTTTTAGAGTCTTCGATATGATCGCGCAAACGCCTGCTAACATTTTTTAAATTTGAGTTTGTACCAATTGTAAACATTTTAATACCCTCAAAAAAAGCTTCTTCTTTAGAAAGCATTTTAGCTTCTTTGGGTGGAAGAAGATTCACAATAGCAGTCGAACTACTTATAAGTTCAAGCGATTTCTCAGCTTCAACAGCATAGCCAATCTTTAACAAATCATTTAATCGCAAAGCATGCTTAATCTTATCAACTTCCTTCATTGGTGTTTCAACATCAATTTCAAGAATAATCGACTTCCTGCCATTTTCCTTTTGCGAAAGCTGATGCATTACTGCATTACAATGATCAATATCCACTTTCTTTCCTCCAACAAAGCACTTATCTCCTGTCAAAACTATTTTGGAAAGCACATAAGCTTCATCATATACTTTTGCAGCGCTTGCTTTGGGAAGTTTTACAATTGGTAACTCTTCCATACTCAAACTACCTGAGCCTTCTTTTTTTAGTAAATTAATTGCATAATGCCCTTCTATAAACTCTAACTTTTCATTTTTCTGCAAAGTAATGACCTCTTCCGAGTCATCAATTTCGGGCACAACTTCTTGTTTTTCTACAGCTTCATTTTTAATGCTATTTATTGCTGTATGGTTTTTAAGGACAGGCGTAAACTCCATCGTAGTTGATTCATTATTGTTATCAACAATAAGTGTTCTCCCTGTCATATCGGCAAAAAAGAAAAAGGCAAATACCACCATCGGTATCACTAATAAGGCTTTCAATTTTGCACTGTTTCCTGATTTTATTTTATTCATCATGGCTATTCGTTTTTTAATTGACAATAAATTAAAATTATTGACCAGCTCTACTGAGCGAATGCTGATTAACTGACTCAGTAATAGAGACTGATAATCGAATAACTCATGCCCCTGGT
This sequence comes from Carboxylicivirga litoralis, assembly GCF_025499605.1. Classification (GTDB taxonomy): domain Bacteria; phylum Bacteroidota; class Bacteroidia; order Bacteroidales; family Marinilabiliaceae; genus Carboxylicivirga; species Carboxylicivirga litoralis. The sequence continues at coordinate 1,742 of NZ_JAFMVC010000022.1, forward strand.
CAATCACTTGCCGGTCGGCAATGTACTCGTGACATGTTTTAATCGATTTCTGTATGCGCCATGTAAGCGGATTAAACCACTGAAATATCGTAATGATATGAGCCAGTAGTAAATCCACAGAATGTTTATGTTGCACATGAACTTTTTCATGTGTAATAACTTGCTCAAATTCTTCAGGTTGCAACACCTCTTTATTCACAAATATCCAGTTCATAAATGAGAAGGATGGCATATCGTCGTTAATTAAAACGATATTAAAACCCTCGCTATGTATAATTTTATTTCGCCGGATAATTCGATAGAGATTAAAGATGAGCAGCAACAAACGGAGTGTGAAGAAGAGCACACCGCTGATATAAGTATAAAATAATAGGCTTGACCATGAAAAAGAAGAAAGCAATGACATTTGGTCATTGACTTTGGGCTGTGATGTCAACTGCTCATCAATCGGAGTTAACTGATTATTAGCCACCGTAAAATCAGGTTCTGTCATTAAAATCAGCTCTTCGTAATAGTTACGAAACTCGCTAATTCTGGCAAAAGCATCACCTAATCGCTCACTCGAATCAAACGACAATGACACATTTGATAAGGGCAATAGCAAGGCAATAACCATGGATGTCACCAGGTAAATCCTGTTAAAAGTAAAATAGGTTTCCTTACGGAAAAACAGGATGTAGCCCAAATAAAACAAACTGAGACATAAACCACTCTCAAACAGATATATCAAGAACCTACTCATGCTTTTTCTTTTTAAGTTCTTCAAGCATTTTTATCGCTTCATTAACTTCGTCTATTTTTAGGTTTTTGTTTTCAGAAAAGAAGTTAACCACCTGGGAAAAAGAATTATTAAAATAGCCTTTCACCAGACTCCCCATCTGACTTTTCCGGTAATCATCTTTTGATATAAGAGGGTAATATTCGTATGTTCCGCCGTATTTGGTAAAACCTACTATCTCCTTTTTTACCAACACACGTACAATGGTTGACACGCTATTGTATGGTGGTTTAGGTTCTGGCATTTTTTCAATTATATCTTTGATAAAACCTTTTTCCAACTCCCAAAGAAGCTTCATTATCTTCTCTTCTGCTTTTGTTAAAGTTACCATCGTATACTAAGTTAGTTAATCAGCAATTCAAACCTACAACTTATTTTTACGTTTGTCAACTTATTTTTACGTTTTATTATTTATTTTTAAGTTACAAACAACTACTTCCTTTATTATTCGTGACTTACAGACATAAAAAAACCCATCAATATATTTGACAGGTTTAATACTTTTCAGAAGAATAATCCTACTTCTTAGGATATTTACGCATAATCGAGCGGACAACATACGGAATACTTTTCTTGCGCAATTGCGGATTTTCATCAATGGTTTTACTGGCAGCACTCTCCCATATCAATTGCTTTTTATTGGCATCAAAAACCGAGCACACCAAAGTTCCTACATTTATATCCACCTCATCTATATACGTAGTACTATAGCCGCCCCAACCAGGCCCGTATCCCCAGCCGGGTCCATAACCATAATAGCCACCAAAACCAACATACACATGTACATTTGGACTGTAAGTACTTGTTGATCTTGTCTCGGTTCTCTCTTCGTTAATAAGATAAAGGCTGATAATCAAATCGCCGCCACTGCCTTTTTCTACAATTTCAATATTGCGCTTTTTAAACTCTTCCGTAAAGGCCGCTTCAATACGTTTACGGTCAAATGAATTTAAATCTTCTGTGGTATTCTTATCCCAACCATAAAATTCAGCAGTTTTAAATTGAGTAAAATCCACCGTTGGGTCATGATCAGAAACTGTCTTAATACTCGAACAACTTGTAAACAATACAACGAACGAAATTAGGGTTAAAAATGTCTTCATTTTCTAATAGAGGTTTAATTAATGATTGTAAAGATAATTTTTACTTACCATCACAACAAAAGCATATCCAGAAAGTTTTAGTCTTTTACCTATATGAATTGCATCATCCATTAGCTAACATTTGTTTCCTTTCATTACTTTAGAAGTCAAAATAATAATACGATGCATAAATACTTAATACCAATTCTGATTGCCATTACTTTATCAGCCTGCAATATTTACGAAAAACCTGTACCCGATACGGGTGTTAGTCAACGCTTGGCTAAGCAACGCGCTAAACAAATCAGCAATTTAAATTATCATCTTTCTATAATAGTGCCTGATGATAAAGATGAACCGATTGATGGTATCTCAAACATTACATTTGACCTAAAATCAAAAGAAACCATCTATCTTGATTTCAAAGCTGACAACAAACAGCTAATAAGTCTGGCTATTAACGAAACTAACATAGATCAGCCAGCTATTGTTAATGAACACATTAAGTTAGATGCAACATATTTACAAAAAGGCAGCAATGCGATCAAGATCGAATACATCCTTGGTGATGGTGCTTTAAATCGTAATGACAATTACTTCTATGCACTTTTTGTTCCCGACCGTGCAAGAACAGCTATTCCTTGCTTTGATCAGCCCGACATTAAAGGTCGCTTTGCTGTAAAAATGGAATTGCCAAACACCTGGACGGGAATAGCCAATGGCGAACCAACCATCAAACAAGCTATTAACAACAGGGTGATTTTAGAATTTGCACCCTCGCAACCAATCAGCACCTACTTGTGGGCGTTTACAGCCGGCACTTACCAGTTTGATTCAGTTAAGTGGAAAGGCAAAAACATTGGACTGTACCACATGGTAGACGACAGTATCAAATACAAGCGCAATATTGACGAGATTTTCAGACAAACATTAGCATCATTAGATTGGCTGGAAGATTTTACTGCCTTTGATTATCCATTTGAAACCTATAACCTGGTAGCTATTCCATCTTTCCAGTTTGGTGGCATGGAACACCCGGGAGCCACATATTACCGTTCCGAAAAGATTTTCTTGGATGAGAACCCAACAAGAAATGAAGAATTGAGTCGTGCCAACCTGATAGCTCACGAAACCGCACACATGTGGTTTGGCGATTTAGTCACCATGCCCTGGTTTGATGAAGTGTGGCTCAAAGAAGTATTTGCCAATTTTATGGCTGATAAAATTACCGAACCCTGGTTTCAGGATATGAACCACCAGCTACGCTTTTTAATGGCCCACTTCCCATCGTCTTATGCAGTTGATAGAACAACCGGAGCCAACCCTATCGGACAAAAACTAAAGAACCTGCAAAATGCAGGTACACTATATGGCAGTATTATATATCACAAGTCACCCATTGTGATGAAACAACTGGAAAACATTGCCGGCACCAAAAATCTACAAAAAGGCATTCAGCAATATGTAGCCGAAAATGCCTATGGCAATGCTTCATGGAATGATTTAATTGCCTGCATTGATCAATACACTGAAACCGACCTTAAAGTTTGGAGCAATGCATGGGTATTTGAACCAGGACGCCCTATATTATATTTTGAACCTTCAGAGCATAACAATCAGACCTGGCAACTAAAACAGATACCAGAGCACACTAACTTGGCATCTAAAAACACCTATTGGCCACAAGAGATCAATATTTTACAAAACAACTCACATCTACAATACCAGATGTATGACGCTAAAATTAATATTCATGATAATCTGGAAGAACCCAACTCTTTGTTTTTTGCCGATGATGTAGGGTATGGCTTGGTTCGCTTGACACAGCCTCAGTTGGACTATTGGCTAAAGCATACTGTAGCAACCAAAGATGACTTATTACGAGGACGATTGGTTATTAATCTGTATGAGAATTTCCTTGATGGCAGTATTCACCCTGATGCGTTCTTAAATTATTTGCAAAAAAACATCCTACAGGAAGCCAATCCTATTATTTTAAACCAATTAAGCAGTCAGCTTCAAAGCATTTACTGGAAATTCATTCCACAGGATGTTCGCACAGATAAAGCTCCAATAATAGAGAAAGATGTTTATATGCGCATCCAAAATGAAGAAAATATCGCCAATAAAAAGACATTGTTCCGACTATGGAGCAACATTGCCCTCAGTACAGAAGCAAATGAAACACTAAAAGAATTTCTACAAGGCAAGCAATCACTCGACGGCATCAACCTAAGCGACAACGATTTGATTCGATTAGTAACACAATTGAGCATTAAAAATCATTCACAGGCTCAAGAATTACAAGCTCTTGTAATGCAAAAGCTAAAAAGCAAGCATAATAAAGAAAAGTTAGAGTTTCTTCTTCCGTCATTGTCAGATAATGCAGCCAATAGAGACGAATTCTTTCTGTCGTTATCAAAAGTTGAAAACCGCAGCAAAGAAGGTTGGGTACAGAATGCTTTAGCCAACCTGCATCATCCATTGAGAGCTGAACATTCTGTTCATTACCTACATAACACTCTTGAGTTGCTCGAAGAAATTCAGCTTACAGGCGACATCTTCTTCCCTATTGGGTGGCTTCGCAATAGTTTTAGTGGGCATTCATCGCAAACAGCTTATGATGTGGCTAATCAATTTTTAAATAATAACCCTGAATATCCAGAGCATCTTAAACTTAAGATTCTTCAAAATATTGATATAACATACAGAGCTTATACGATAAAAGAAAAGTACTATTAACGATAGTATCTAACTCAAAAAGAAAGCACTAAAAACACAAAGAAATTCATTTGTATTTTTAGTGCTTTTACAGCCTGTATATTTCAACAAAAAAGGCTTCTCTTTCGAAAAGCCTCTTCTGATATGTGTTTCCAACTAATTATCTAGAATAGTTTGGTGCTTCACGAGTAATGGTCACATCATGTGGGTGACTCTCATTCATACCCGCATTCGAAATCTTGGTAAACTGTGCTTTGTGCAACTCTTCAATATTAGCTGCGCCACAATATCCCATACCCGCACGTAATCCACCAATTAACTGGTAAATAACTTCGTACAACGTTCCTTTGTAAGGTACACGTGCCGAAATCCCTTCTGGCACCAATTTCTTAATATCATCCTCAACATCCTGGAAGTAACGGTCTTTAGAACCCTGCTGCATAGCCTCAACCGACCCCATACCACGGTACGATTTAAATTTACGTCCGTTGTAAATAATTGTATCACCTGGCGATTCATCAACACCTGCAAATAATCCACCTAACATTACTGCATGTCCACCAGAAGCTAAAGCCTTAACAATATCTCCGGAATAACGAATACCTCCATCAGCAATAACAGGAACTCCAGTTCCTTCAAGCGCTTTTGACACATCATAAATGGCCGATAACTGAGGAACACCAACACCGGCAATCACACGTGTGGTACAAATAGAGCCAGGACCGATACCAACTTTAACACCATCGGCACCTGCTTTTACTAAATCAAGAGCAGCTTTAGCCGTTGCAATATTACCAACTACCACTTCCAACTCAGGATATTTTTCCTTCGCCTTTTTCAATGTTTCCAATACACCAACACTGTGTCCGTGTGCTGTATCAATCACTATGGCATCAACATTAGCTTCTACCAAAGCATCGATACGTTCGAAAGTATCAGCAGTTACTCCAACTCCAGCCGCAACGCGCAAACGACCTTTCTCATCTTTACATGCATGCGGCTTGTCTTTTGCCTTTGTGATATCTTTATATGTTACCAGGCCAATCAGCTTGTTGTTATTATCAACTACAGGTAACTTTTCAATTTTATATTGCTGAAGAATGGCAGCTGCTTTTTCCAAATCAGTTGTTTGGTTGGTCGTTACCAGATTCTCGGTTGTCATTACCTCATCAATCGAACGCGCCATATTTGGTTCGAAGCGTAAATCGCGGTTAGTAACAATACCAACCAGGTAACCATACTGGTCAACTACCGGAATACCACCAATCTTATATTCTTTCATCAAGTCAAGAGCCTGACCAACTGTACTACCTTGTAAAATAGTCACCGGGTCGTAAATCATACCATTTTCGGCACGTTTTACTGTCTCTACCTGCTTAGCCTGATCTTTAATTGGCATGTTTTTATGAATCACACCAATACCCCCTTCGCGCGCAATGGCAATTGCTAAACGAGCTTCAGTTACTGTATCCATTGCAGCTGATACAATAGGCGTATTCAACACAATGTTTTTCGAAAAACGACCGTTTAATTTCACATCACGTGGTAATACCTGCGAGTAAGCAGGAATCAGTAAAACATCATCAAATGTTAAACCTTCCGATACGATTTTATCCTCAAGAAATGACATGGAACCTTTATTTATGGATTAAAAAATTTTGGCAAAAGTAGTAAAAAATTATTCACACCAACTTTAATTATGGAATATTACTAAGTTATTTTTCAATAAGCAAGATACACCACTCATATTCAAAATAGTAACTCCACAATTTTTCATTTATTTAACAAGAAGTCGTTAACACTGTCATATGTGTCGATTCTGGCTATGAGTTTCCGGTTTTAAGTTTCGTGTTCACAGTTTTGTGTCTGTCTTTAATGAAACAACCTGACTAAAAACTGGCATCCTTTTTAATTGACAGTTTAACGAATAAGCAAATCAACGCATTATCCTGAGTTCGATTTAGCAGTTATTCAATTCGACAAATTAACAATTCGACAGTTAACCATTTTAACAACAAACATTACCTTTGCTCATACATGGATATTTTTCATCATATATTAAAGCAATATTGGGGCTACGCAAAGTTCCGTCCTCTGCAAGAAGACATTATTCGATCAGTGGCAGATGGTAACGACACCTTGGGACTAATGCCAACAGGAGGAGGTAAATCGCTTACCTTTCAGGTGCCGGCATTGGCTAAAGAAGGTATTTGTATTGTTATCACCCCGCTTATTGCCTTGATGAAAGATCAGGTTATCAACCTAAAACGAAGAGACATAAAGGCGGCTGCTATTTATTCGGGGCTTTCGCGTGAAGAAATAAATATCACGCTTGACAACTGTATTTTTGGAGGCACTAAATTTTTATACATCTCGCCAGAACGCTTGGGTACTGACCTTTTCCAGGAGAAGGTAAAACAAATGAATGTTAACCTACTGGCCGTTGATGAAGCGCACTGTATCTCGCAATGGGGTTATGACTTCAGACCTTCATACCTGAAAGTTGCAAGCATTCGTGAGCTTTTACCCAATGTGCCGGTTTTAGCATTAACAGCAACTGCAACGCCTGAGGTAGCCGATGATATACAGGATCGCCTGCTCTTTGACAAGAAAAACCTTTTTCAAAAAAGTTTCAAGCGAGATAACCTTGTTTACGTTGTTAGACAAGCTGAGGACAAAGAGCAACAGTTATTAAATATTATCAGCAAAGTACCTGGGAGTGCTGTTGTTTATGTTCGAAACCGCAAGAAGACACAGGAATACAGTGATTTATTAGTAAAAAATGGCATTTCGGCCAGTTCGTTTCATGCAGGAATGCCGCAAGATGTAAAAGATAAACGTCAAAAGCTATGGACCGATGGTGATATCAGAGTGATTGTATCGACCAATGCCTTTGGAATGGGCATTGACAAGCCAGATGTTCGATTTGTTGTCCATATGGATGCGCCCGACTCACTGGAAGCCTACTTTCAGGAAGCTGGACGCGCCGGGCGTGATGGTAAAAAAGCCTATGCGGTTCTATTATGGTCTAATAATGATAAAGTGCGATTAAAGAGAGGTGTCTCTGTTTCATTCCCAACTAAAGATAAGATTTTAGCCGTATATGAAGCACTGGGCAATTTCTTTCAATTAGCAGTGGGCAGCGGTTTTAATCGGGTTTATGATTTTAACCTGACACTTTTCTGCAAAAACTATCGCATGAACCTGATGACGGTTTATAATAGCCTGAAAATATTACAACGAGCCGGTTATATTGAGTTTACGGAAGAACTACAACTGTCTGCTAAAGTCCATTTTATTATGCGCCGCGATGATTTATATAAGTTCCAGGTGGCCAACGAAGACTTCGACCGTTTTACCAAATTACTACTCCGCTCCTACACGGGTTTGTTTACTGAGTATGTTCCGATCAATGAAGAGCTGTTGGCTAAACGAATGAACACGAATCGCGATACGGTTTATCAGCTTTTAGTCAAACTTAACCAATTGGGGGTAATAAAATACATTCCATCGAAGAAAACACCACTGATCACTTACACCACATCACGTGAAGACAGCAAGTACATTGAACTGCGCAAAGAAGTTTACAAAGACCGGAAAGACAAGTACGAAAACCGTATCCAAAGCGTGATTGACTATGGTACAACCAATCATATTTGCCGCAGCAAACAACTATTGCTATATTTTGGACAAGCAAGTGGAGACAACTGTGGGGTATGCGACGTGTGTCAGAGCATGAAGAAAACAGAACTTTCAGTTGATAACTTTGACACCATTCAGAATCAAATATCAGAACAACTTGAGAACAAGCCATTAAGTTATGATGAGCTAATAATCAAACTAAACATGCCGCAGGAAGAGATATCAAAAGTACTTCGGTGGATGGAAGAATATGAACTCATTAGTGAATCAAATGATGGCTTGCTCGAACTTAGAACCGAAGCTAAGTAAAAGAAACAATCACTTTTAGTTTAAATTCTACCAAACTATTTAATAGCTTTGAAGCAAAATTACGTCATGCAATACCAGGATTCTCCATACAATTTAATCGTCATTTTAGGACCTACAGCTTCAGGTAAGACAACATTCGCAGCTCATCTGGCAAAAAAAATTGATGGGGAAATCATCAGTGCCGACTCACGACAGATTTATCGCGGCATGGACTTGGGAACAGGTAAAGATATTGAAGATTACACCATTGATGACTACACCATTCCCCATCACCTGCTCGATATTGTGGATGCCGGCTATAAATACAATGTATTTGAATACCAGGCTGACTTCTTTAAGGCTTTTGAAAAAGTGCAAGCCAACAAACACTGGCCAGTGATGTGTGGTGGCACTGGTATGTATATCGAATCGGTTTTAAAAAAATACAAGCTGATTAATGTACCTGTCAATCAAGAGCTACGCGATAGCCTGCAGGGCAAAAATCGTGAAGAGCTGTCAAACATTTTGGCAAGCTACAAATCTCTGCATAACCAAACAGATACAGATACTGTTAAACGAGCCATCAGAGCCATTGAGATTGAAGAATATTACAAACAAAATCCGGAAATAGAAGTTGAATTGCCGGATGTTAATCCACTAATCATTGGTGTCAACATCGACCGTGAAGCACGCCGAAAAAAAATCACATCACGCCTCAGGAAACGACTCGAAGAAGGTATGATTGATGAAGTGAAACAGTTATTAGATAGCGGTGTTTCCCCTGAAGACCTCATCTATTATGGGTTGGAATATAAATTCCTGACCATGCACGTGACCGGCGAACTAACTTACAAGCAAATGTTTGACAAACTCAATGTAGCCATTCACCAATTTGCCAAGCGCCAAATGACTTGGTTCAGAGGCATGGAACGAAAAGGCGCCAATATCCATTGGGTTGACGCCTTTGAACCTATTGAAAATCGTGTTGAACGTGTAATAGAGCTTCTAAAAGCTTAATCCATTGTATAAGCAACCACCTGGTTAGATAAAAAAGTTGGCACCAGTACCTCTTTAGTCTCTGGGATATACCCAATATCGGCACTTTGCACCTTGTCATCCACCGTATTTAACAGTTGCTGAGGCTCCTGACCAGGTATGAAATAAAATAGCTCGCCACGCCAAAAAGAGTAATAATAACCGCCTTCGCCGTCCGCCTCTATACCATCAGGTTGACCACTTGTTTCAAGAAAAACACTGTATTTTTTTGTTGCCACATCAATTTTTACGATGCTCGTGGCGGCACCTAATAAAACGTAATCCTCCTCAGCAAACAATCCATTAACCCGGCCAAAGTCATCATTTTTTAACCACACATCCAATTGATCATTATTCAGAACAAAAACAGTTGATGTACCTGAATCCGACACCAAAACATCTCCTGAATGTGTTATCGTCACATCATTCAAGAAATTTGCCTGAGGTTGCAAAACTCGCTTTATTATCTTAGCCGATGCAATATCAATCAGCACCAATTCATTAATATTCGACACATATAAAATGCCATCTTTAATCGCCATCCCTTTAGGAGCATCAAGTCCTTCGAGCCACTTTAATTCTATTACCTGCCCCTCTGTTGACAATTTGGAGATAAACCCATTCCCATCTTTCTCGGATGGCTTACCTGCAATATTAGATACAAAGAGACAATTTCCTTCGGCATAATATTTCACCGACTCGGGCACTTCAAGTTCAGCTTTTGTTTCCCACGACACCGAAACTTGCGAGAAAACACCATGGTAAAGCATGATAAAAATAAGTAGAGTTAGATGTTTCATTGTCATTTTATTAACGTTTATCTAAAGTTTTAAAACAATTATAAATAAAAATAACATTTTTAGATTTAACAACGTACTGTAAACAGACGATTTATACACAGACGTTAATTCTGTATACTAGTTGTCTATTTTTATTGTACTGATAATGCATTATTTTTAATGCTGATCTAAAACACCCAAACAATGGAGAGCATTGAAGACTATATTTTAAGAATTACCAAATTAGCGAATCGAAATAAGGAACTGAACGACCAGTTACAGGGCCTTGTGGGACGCTATGAGATAATTCAAAAACAAAACGAAAAATACCTGAACCTCCTCTCTGAATATTCTTACGAGGAAATTGAGGAACGTTTGAAAATGCCATCAAAGAAACGTGTTAAGCGTTTTAAAATGGTATCGGTCTTATACGCTACCATTAAAGGCTTTGACAGGATAAATGGCCATGCTCATTCTCAGGAATTGATCGACGCACTTGACGAGCTCTACCTGACATTTGATGATATTGCTAAAAAATATGGTGTTCTTAAAGTCAAAACCATTGGCGACACCTTTTTATTCGCAGGCGGTATACTCGAAGAGAATCGCACCAACCCAATTGATGTGGTTAATGCAGCTATGGAAATGCAGGAGGCAGCAAAAAAGTGCATTATCAATGGAGACAATGAACCTTTCTGGAAGGTCAGCATCGGCATTCATACAGGACCGGTCTTGGGTGAATTAACCGGCAAGAAAAGTTCTCCCTATACTTTGACTGGTGAAAGTGTAAATATTGCATCCCGCATGGGAATGGCTTGTAAAGATGGAGACATCAACATTTCGGTGATGACCTACGAACTGGTTAAAGAGTTTTTCAAGGTAGACGAAAACGGTAAGATGCCAGCTAAATATAAAGGATTCCTTGACATGTTTAAAGTCGATGGCATACTTCCTAAGCTTGCTGAAAATGAAGCATGCACGATACCCAACCGTAATTTCAAAACGAAATACAGTCTGATTCAATTCATGGATATCCAAGAGGATTTACTTGACATACTGGAACACAAACTGCCTGAAAACCTGTATTATCACAACGTTAAACACACTATTGACGTAGTGACTGAAGTTGAGCTAATTGGCTGGGCAGAAGGTTTAGCAGAAGAAGAAATACTGATTTTAAAACTAGCTGGCCTATTTCACGATTGCGGCCACACCATTGATTACCACGAACACGAAATGCATGGTGCCAAGATAGCACGCGACATATTAACCAACTACAGCTATCCTGAAGACCAGATTGAAACCGTTTGTCGTTTAATAATGTCTACCAAATATCCTCCTGAACCAAAAGATATATTGGAACAGGTGATTTGTGACTCCGACTTGGATTACCTGGGGCGTAATGATTTTATTCCTGTTTCAAACACCTTGTTTCAGGAGTTGAAAGAACGCAATATGATTGGAACCATTGATGAATGGAACCAGATGCAGCTTAGTTTTATTCGAAAACATCAGTATTATACTGAGACGGCAAGAAATTTAAGAGAGGTTAATAAACAAAGCCAGATTGAACGATTGGAAGGTTTATTACAACCATCTGAAAAAGCATAACGATTTTGCTCGACTATTTAAAAAAAGCTTATAGGGCGGAGTATGCATAAGAACAACTCCGCTCCCTAGCTTTTTTTTCGTTTTAGCTATTTTACCACAAAGGTTACCAAGTCTTTTCTTAGTATTCTTAGTCCTCGTGGTTCATTCTTCGTAATTCTCTGATAACTATTTTTTCAATCCACTTCGCTTCAATAATGGTTCAATAGATGGTTCATGGCCTCTGAAGTTTTTATACAGAGTCATTGGATGCGCCGTTCCGCCTTTTTCTAGTATCTCGGTCCTAAATTTATGAGCTGTTGCTTTGTCAAAAATGCCATTTTCTTTAAAAGCTTCGAAAGCATCTGCATCCAATACTTCGGCCCATTTATAACCATAATAACCAGCCGCATAGCCGCCATCAAAAATATGAGCAAAGCCTGTTGAAAAAGCTGTACCATCCACCAATGGGAATAACTCAGTAGCCGCCATTGATTGTTTTTCAAATTCAACCACATCGCCAGCAAAAGCTTCGTTTAATGAATGCCAGGCCATATCGTTCATACCAAAACTTAATTGACGAACCGTTGCATAACCACTTTGGTAATTTTCACTATCAATAATCTTTTGAATCAGTTCATCAGGAATCACCTCCCCTGTTTGGTAATGCACTCCCACATCTTTCAACCATTCTTTCTGCGTTGCCCAGTTTTCCATTATCTGCGAAGGCAATTCAACGAAATCGCGATACACACTGGTACCTGCCAAACTTTCGTAGCTTACTTGACTCAGCATGCCGTGCAAAGCATGACCAAACTCGTGCAAAAAGGTTTGAACCTCGTTAAAAGTCAACAATGAGGGCTTTGTTTCAGTTGGCCGCGTAAAATTACACACTATGGAGATATGCGGACGAACATCCTCATCGTCATCATGATGCTGGTCGCGAAAGCTGGTCATCCAGGCACCTCCCTGCTTTGTTGTTCGTGGATGATAATCAACATAAAAGATGCTCAGGAACGTTCCTTTCTCATCGTAAACTTCATACGTTTTCACCTCATCGTGATAGACGGATATAGATGAGTTTTCTTTAAACGACAAACCATAAAGCTTAGTAGCTAATCCTAAAACACCCTGCTCTACCTTTTTAAGCTCAAAGTAAGGACGTGTGGCTTCATCATCTAAACCGTATTTCTTTGCCTTCAATTGTTCGGCATAGTAAGGATAATCCCAACGTTGCAAGGCACCTTCTAAACCATTCTCGCTAGCAAACGCTTCAACATCCTTCACATCCTGTCTTGCCACATCTATCGAAGCCTCCAATAACTCAGCCAGAAAACCATTTACTTTATCGGGATGCAAAGCCATATGTTCTTCCAAAACAAAATGGGCGTGACTCTCATAACCCAGAAGTTTGGCCTTTTCAACGCGCAAAGAAACAATTTTTTGAATCAGCAGTTTATTGTCGTGCTTATTGTTATTATTACATCGTTTTGAGTAAGCCCTGTACATTTGTTTGCGCAGTTCACGATTCTGTGCATATTTCATAAACGGCATGTAACTTGGAAATTGAAGCGTAAAAACCCAACCTTCTTTTTCCTGGCTTTTTGCCAATGCAGCTGCAGCATCCATCACTCCTTCAGGCAAGCCCTTCAATTCATCTTCATTGCTTACATGCAACTGGAAAGAATTGGTCTCGGTGAGTAAGTTTTCACCAAACTGAAGCGTTAACTTAGACAGTTCTGTCGTAATTTTGCGATAACGCTCACGAGCATCTCCTTCCAACAAAGCTCCTTTTCTTACGAATCCTTTATAGGTTTCATTGAGCAACTGTTGCTGTTCCGCACTCAAATCCGCCTGATCCTGATTTTCGTATACCTCTTTTACCTTTAAAAATAATTTATCATTCAACCATATATCATTGGAATACTCGGTCAGTAATGGCGACACCTCACGAGCTATGGTTTGAATCTGCTCATTTGTTTCGGCATGATTTAAATTAAAAAATACATGACTGATAACGCCTAACTGCCCTCCCGATTTTTCAAGCGCAACAATGGTATTGTTAAAGTCAGGAGTTGCTGAATTATTAACAATGGCATTAATCTCATCCTTCGCCTTGTTTATTAACTCCTTAAAAGCCGGCAAATAATTGTCCTCCGTTATTAACTCAAAAGGCGGTGTTTGAAAAGGTGTTTTAAACGGTTCTTGTAGAATATTAATTGTCATATCTGTCTATATCTTTTAGTAGCCTATAAGTAACAAACACTTCTGGTTTGTCTAATTTATATCCAATTGTCTATTTATTTATGAAACACAAAAGTAATCAGGATTAGGAAGAAATTATCTCTTCTAACAACAAACCTTTTTCAATAACGTTCGTTAAAAATCGTTAATAGAGGGCAGTTAATTATATTTCTGCCTGCAGAATAAAATAAAATCAACAAACACTCAAACACATACAATGAATAATTCAATCAGATTCACCCATATACTTTTAGTCGTCGCATTATTCACTGCTCCAATACAAGCATTCAGCAATGAATTTAAAGAACTATTAAATTCAAAAGAGTTAAAACGTTTGGAATCGGCCGAAAAACTGATTGCTAAAGGGGATGTTTTTATTGAAGAAACGAAAGACCTGGAAAAAGAGGTGGAGCAATTAAAAAATGCCGATGGCCGCATTAAAACTGGTAAAATCAACAAGTACAATAAAAAGATTGCTCAAATAAAAGCAAAGGCTGCCCTGTATTATGAGGATGGTTATAAGAAATACATCAGCGTATTGGACGACCGATTAAAAACTTTGGAAAAATCAGGTAACTCAGAAGCCAAACAAACACGAAGAGACAGTAGAGACCTGGAGAAGAAAGCACGTAAGCAATACAATAAAGCTGAAAACTTATCGTCGCCCGAAAAAGCTGTTGAATTGTTAGAATTGGCTCAGCAAAATCAACAAGAAGCCATTGAACTGCAAACCAAATGTTTATTGAGCTTAAGTGAACCGATTGAAACGGAGCCTGAACTTATGGCTGAAGAAGTCACAGCTATTGACTCAACCCTGATTGAACCAGCACTTGTTGAAGTTGCTCCAATTGCACAAGACACCACAACAGTCATGACTGAACTTCCAGCTGAAACACCTGTTGTTAAAGCTCCTGTTATTCTGGCTGTGGCTCCGGTAACTATGACCGCAATGCCAATACCTGCTGATTCAACGTTAACAGCACAAAACGAAACCCCTCTAATAGAGGAAGTAGCAGCACCAACAGTGATTGAACCTGAAGTACCGATCGCTGTAGAAGAACCGATTGTAGTCAATCCGGATATTTTCCTTACTATCCAGATAATGGCCGATAAAAAGAAAGCAACAAATGAGCAGATTAGCAGTGTTTACAAGGGTAGCAAAGAAGTTATAGAAATGTCAATTAACGACTGGTTTAAATACTCGGTGGGTAAATACCAATCGCTTGAAAAAGCCAAGGCCGATATGAAAACCGAAAACATCAAAGGTTTTATTGTGGCCTACAACAAAAACGAGCGTATTTCGGTTAAAGAAGCAGTGACTTTGCTCAACGGAGAATCATAAAAGGTCATTAGCTTACCAGGCCATTGGGTCGATAGGTTTTAGGCTAGTAGACATTTTTATCGACACTAACTATAAACTAACAAACTACAAACATCACATACATGAAGAAAATTAGATTATTACTTAGCATTGCGCTAATAGCTACAAGCGCGCAAGTATTTGGACAAGGGCAGATTGTTGATTTCTTAAAAGCCGGACAGGCCGATGCCAATGCTCTATCGCAAGCTTACCTATTGCCTTATGGCGAGATGCTGGGCGTTAACCTGAATAGTGGTTGGTATAACGCTGCTAAAGTTCATAAAGTTGGTGGCTTTGACATAACCATATCAGCCAGTTACACAACAGCACCGAATAGTAAGAAAAAATTTAAACCGGGAGAACTTGAGACTCTTACCCCAGGAACTTCAAATGGTTTACCTGATGGATATGCTCCAACAATGGCTGCTGGTGATAATGCCTATATGACATTTAATGATAAGATTACAAACACTCCAGTCATTACGATGGAGGGGGCCGGCGCCGATGTATTTGTTAATCCAATGATCCAGGCCGCTATAGGTCTACCATTCCACACTGAAATTATGGGTCGCTTTATGCCAACGGTTGATTATGGCGATTTTGGTGAAGCGGGGTTATGGGGGCTTGGCTTAAAGCATTCCATTAAGGATTACATTCCATTTATTAAGCGCGTGCCATTTTTACAAGCCTCTGTTTTGGCAGCTTATACCGATTTTGGTGCCAAATTAAGTGTAAATGAAGCGGGCATTGGAAATGGTAATTTAGAAACCAGCGCTGGTGCATTTACAAGCCGATTATTAGTTGGTGTAAATATTCCTGTAGTATCTTTTTACACCGGATTAGGCTATGGAACTACCACTAGTAATTTTGACTTAAAAGGAGACTTTAGAGTTGGAGATGACACAGACACTACACCTGACCCTATTGCATTGGAATACAATACCAATGGTTTCGATTTTAATGCCGGCATGCGCATTCGCTTAGCAATTATCTCATTGCATGCCGATTATACGGTTGGCGAATACTCTGTGATTACTGCAGGTGTAGGCATCAACTTCAGGTAAAAGAAAACACTATATACTTATTAAAGCACGAAGCATCCATTGTTTCGGGCTTTAATATTTAATGCCATATTACTTTTTTAACGGTGTACCAAACACCTCTTCAAAGGCAACTTCTGAAAATGCTTTGCGTTTTTTGGCTGGTGCGTTGTTTTCAACCGGATAACCTAAAGGTAATAAGGCTATGGGTTCAATATGCTCTGGTAACTGTAACACCTTACGTACTATGTCAGGGTTAAAATGACACACCCAGCAAGTACCCAGCCCCAGCTCTGTTGCGCGCAATGTCATATGGTCAATAGCAATGGCTGCATCAACATCACAATGGTCTTTTTGATCCATCGAGCGTTTCCACGACTCTTCATGATTACCACAAACAACAATCATTTGTGGCACATTTTTAAACCACTCCCTGTCGTACGCTTCTTTTAACTGACTCAGATTCTTCTCATCCGATACCAAAATAAAATTCCAAGGCTGCCTATTGGCAGCCGAAGGCGCCATTCGCCCTGCCTCCAAAACTTCAATTACTAAAGCCTTAGAAACTTTTAAAGGTTTGTATTCCCTGATGGAATAACGCTCACGAAGTAGTTGGTTAAAATGCATAAAACAGGATTTTGTTCGATTGCTTACTTAGTTTTTCTTTTCTTTACAACAAAATTAAAAGGACTGGTGTAACTTCCAAATTTTAGCTAAAACAAATGTTTTTCTTACTATCTAAAATATTAAGCTTTTTACTGATTCCATTTAATTGGTGCGTGCTGTTAATTTTAGTAGCAATCATTTTTAAATCAAAACGCACAAAAAAACAGGCATTGTATTCTGCCACCATCATTTTCCTCATATTTTCCAACTCCTTTTTATTTCAAAAAGTATTGAAAGCCTGGGAATACACGGCAAAATCATTGCAGCATGAACAAACCCAAACAAAACCCTTGCTTATTTTAGGCGGCTTATCAAATTATGAAGATGCCACGCAGCGGATTCATTTCAAAGAAGCCAGCGACCGTTTGTTGCAAGCAGTACTGCTTCAAAAAAAGAATCCGGAACGCTTGATTATTATCAGTGGAGGTTCGGCAGAAATTTACTTTGAAGAACGTCCTGAAGCTGATTACTTGCAGGAATACCTGGTTAGCATTGGTATCGATTCAACTAAAATCCTCTTTGAAAAGCAATCGAGAAACACACACGAGAATGCCTTCTACTCTGCTGCTTTATTCGATAGTTTGTCAATTAATAAAGATATATCACTGATTACTTCAGCATTTCATATGAGACGCGCCAAAGCCTGTTTTGAAAAGCAAGGCTTCCAGGTAGATGCCGTTTCCACACATATACTTAGCAACTACAAGCCTCTTAAACCAGCCGATTACTTCATGCCATCACTCTCCACTCTTCAGTTGTGGCCTCTTATTTTAAAAGAATGGATGGGAATATTGATGTATAAGCTGAAAGGATTTATTTAAGTTAATTAGGCTAATAGAGCATTAGGTCGATAGATTATTAGAGCTTACTCTTCTAATGACCTTCTGATCTAACGACCTCTTTACAAGCTACCCGCCTCTTCCGTCTTCCGTCTTCTGTCTTCTGTCTTCTGTCTTCCGTCTTCTAGATCCCTACTCCAAAACCAACGCTTAAGATCGGTTCCCAGGCTTTGTAAGGCGAATACTGATGTTGTAACACATCAAATAAAACTTGAACGGAAAAGAAACTACGCTCACTTATCATCTTACGATAGCCACCACCAAAATAAATAAATGGAACAAAGTTTCTTTCTTTTGTTGCTAAAGTTACGTAGCGCTCCATGCTATAACCTGCAAACTCACCATGCGCAAATACGGTTGGTCTGATGTTATATTGTGCAAACAACCGACCTCCATACTGGTTATAAGTTAGAGACGGATCATATCTTTTATCTTTGGTATATTGATATTCAATCCCCAATCCTGCATACACTTTAGGGTTTAATCGCGCTCCAATAACCGGGCTGACAATTAAGTTTGTATAATCGCCGAATGACAGACCAATGCTGCCTCCGGTAAACAACTTATCCCTAAATGATTTTCTTTCATCATCTTTCACCTCTTGCGCAACAGCACCAAGCTGAATGGTAAATAGCAAAGCTATTAATGCGATAACATTAACATTTTTCATAGCAGTAGGATTAAATACAGCCACAAACAAAGCCGTCGGCTAAACCTTCAAGCAGTTCTTTTGCCTTTTCATTCTCTTCATCAGAGCCTTTACAGCTTTGACAAACAGGCAAATTCACCTGTTCATGATAGCTTACTTTATCATCGTGAATAGCAGCATTACAAACAAAGCATTTAAACAACTTGTTATTATTTGATATCTGTGGCATATTATTTGGTTACAAATAAACTGTTTACAAAAATATAACATTTCAATTGAATGTGCGAAATAAAGAAATATGTAATTAAAGCAGGATTATTCCTGATGAAGTCATATTTTTAAATAACAATGTTTTAACCTTAAATAATGAAATTATGAAATCGCTTATTAATCTTCTCGTATTATCAGCTCTAATGGTCATACCATTGGAGAATATGAATGCGCAAAAACAAAAAAAGAAAAACAAAAAAGAGCGACGTTTGGAGCAATTTGCTGAAACACAAAAATTATTCGATAGCAAGGCTTTTATTTTCGTTCCCGACAGAGCTTTTCCTCAGGGAGGGCGTTCCATTGATTTGACAACCAATTATGGTTTCATTAAAGTCATGGGCTCTGAAACCGAAGGTGACATGCCATTTTTCGGGCGTGGTTTTTCCGTACCATATGGTAGCGGTAGCGGTATAAAATTCGATAAAACCAGTATTAAAAATGAAAAGGTTGAGCTAAATGAGAAGAAAATGAGAATCTCCTACAGCTTTGAAGCTCAGGGCGAGAATGATACATTCCGTATTAATATGGATATTTCATACAGCGGCAATACTTCGGTCAACATTATTAGCAACAACCGCAGTAGCATCAGTTATAGTGGCCAAATATCGAAACTGGAAGAAAAGAAAGAAAAAGAATAAAATAGAATTTGTGCTAAAAACAAATGGGGAGACTATCAACAATGACAGTCTCCCCATTTTTATGAACCATTAATCAATATTATTTACCCAGCAAAAGGATATCAAAGTCGGTAGAAACAGACACCTCATTATTTCTGACCTCAACTGTTTTGCCAGAGTAGTAATCTTTTACAACATCTCCATTGGCAAATACTCCAGCTACATTAACCGTCTTTTCACCTTTAGCTAAATCAAGGCCAACAACCACTTTATCGCTGTAAGATCCAGATGCGTATTCTCGTTTAAAGTAGTATGGCTCTTCACTTATCATCTGATGAAAACCAGCTCCCACTGAAGGATGAGCAGCCCTGAATTGGCCAAGCTTTTGCCAATGTGTCAAAATAGCTTTCATCGGCACGCCGTTCACCTCTTTATTAGCTTCCAGCTCTTCCCAATTCATAAACGAACGTAGCGTAGCATCACCAATCGTTCCATCAATTTCCAGGCTACGACCTGTTTCATCGCCATAATACACCTGTGATGAACCTGGACATAACAACAGTTTTGTACCAGCCTCAATGGTTTTAGTTCGTTGTTTGTCAAATGGTCCACCATCATCGTGTGAAGTGGCATAATTAACTATTATCTGCCCTTTTAAAGGACCATTAAGAGCTGTACTGTATTTTGTAAAAATCTCTTCGTATGATTTAGTAGCATCGTACTTAAACTCAAAGTTGATTAGCCCCTGCATGCCATGAGCAAAGTAATCCACCTTGCGATCACCAAAGTCGAACCAACGTCCACCTGAAATACCATAGTTGTATACTTCTCCAAAAGCATAAAAGTCATTGTTATCCATCACCAAATCAGGGTTAGCTGCTTTCCAGTCGGCAAACGCTTTAACCGCTTCTTTCCACAAGACAGACCACACATCCTCCTCGGTATGTTTTACTGTATCAAGACGGAAGGCATCAATACCATATTTGCGTATATAGTCGGTTAACCACTTAATAATATAATAGCGTGGTGTGCGCGGATAACCAGTGGCACTAAAAAAAGCATCCAATTCTTCCATTTCTTTTTCTAAACGACCTTCATCGGCCCATTTATCCATCAACGCTTTTGGCAGTTCAACTTCCTGGGTACTATTCGTTAAAATATCAGGCAGATTTTCAACTAAAGTACATGTAACAGTCGACTCATAATCCTGGTAACGACACTGAGGTTCGGTGCGCACCCATCCATCGCTCCAAACAGGATCTTGCGATGTAACCGGGCCAGTGTGGTTAATCACCACATCTAACACAACTCGAATTCCATGCTCGTGTGCCGTTTGAACCAACTCACTCAATTCAGCTTCGTTTCCAAAATTCGGCTCTAAAGCTGTCCAGTCTTTGGCCCAATAACCATGAAAACCATAAGTAACACCTGTTCCCTCATCAACCGAACCATGGATTTGCTCCACAACCGGACTAAACCAAATGGCATTAATACCTAAATCGGTAAAATAACCTTCTTTGATTTTTTGAGTGATTCCCTTTAAGTCACCTCCCATAAAACCACGCAATGTACCAGTCTCTTCGTTACGATTAAAATTCATATCGTTTGAAGGATTGCCGTTGTTAAAACGGTCGGTTAACAAAAAGTAAATGTTTGCGTTCTCCCAAACAAAAGGCACTTCAGCTGTTTCCGTAACCTTGGTAGTTTCTTTGGTTAAACATGAAGTAATGGTAAGTGCTACCAATAAGGATAGCGTAAATAGGCTCTTCATAATCTTTTCAATTAGTTTCATGTAAAATTAAGAAAGGCAATTCACACTTGCCTCATTATCTTTATCTCAGAAAAAATAACAAACCACACTATCACTTGATTTTCTGAATATTACATAAACAACTCCTCTTGTTAATTGGAACTTAAAGTCGTTCCGAAAAGGTTTGCAGAAAATCATCAATATTGACTCTTTACCCTACAGTTATGATAAAATAACTACATTTATCGCTCGAAATACCTTAACTAAAATAGCAGTCATGAAGAAGTCGACACAACTAAAAATGAAGTACACGGTTACTTCTGCCGATACAGATATGTTCTCCAGATTACGACCAAGTGCTTTGGTTAATTACCTGATTCAATCGGCCATAAACTCTGCTGAAGATTTAGGATTTGGATTTAACGAGCTAAAAAAAGAACACTTATTTTGGGTATTAAACCGACTGACTGTTGAGATATATCGTCCGCTTCAATGGAATGAACAAATTGAAGTAGAAACATGGCCCAAAAACATCGAACGCATCTTTTATATTCGTGATTTTGTGGTGAGAGATGCTCAAAACAACATCGTTGCAAAAGCCAGTTCGGCCTGGCTGGCCATTGACCTGACAACCAAACGCCCTTCGAATTTCAACAAAGAGAAAATGGATGTTTTTACCGCATTAAAAGAGGTAAATGCGTTGGATTATTCTCCTGAAAAACTTGGAGTAATAGAAAAGCAGTCTGAGTACAATGTAACGCCTACATATTTTGATATTGACCTAAACAAGCATGTTACATCGACACGCTACATCGACTGGATGATGGATACTTTATCTGTTGATTTCCACAAAGACCACTACCCTAAATCACTTTCTATTAACTACATGAAAGAGACCATGATTGGTGAAACCATTGCACTTTCATGTCAAGTGAATGAAAATATGCATTCATGCGAAGGTTTTAACCCAGCACAGAATAAAGTAGCCTTTAGGGCTAAGGTCGAATTTGAATAATTTAAACGATTACTAAGCCTGCTGCTTTCAACTGCGAAAAGGTATAACTGTTGATAAACTTATTAAAATTACCCAACTGATTAGCTTCATAATCCTGTTGAAACGATTTGAAATTGAGTGGCTCTTCACCTAACGAAGCTTTACTCAGGATGTTTTTTAACCAATATCCCAATGACCCTTTTGTTGTAAGCTGTACATGCGTTTTCGCTGAGAATAAAATTAGCTCAGTCATTTGCACTTCTTTTTTGCCTTTTCTTTTTGTGAATGGCTTTAGCAATGGCTCTTTGGCTAACCATATAACTCTGCTGTTTTCTTTGATGCGAATATCATCCGAAAGTTTACTCTCAATATAATCTGCCGGAAGAGTTGTTTTTGGCACTTTAAACTCAAACCATTCTGATAATGGCCAATCAAAACAAAGGCCATGCATATAGTTGTAAAGGGCTTTTTTTAAGCCTTCTCCAAACTGCTCATGAATAGCACCTGCTTTATCAATGAACTCCAAATCATTATTAGCAAAAGTCCCGTCTAAGCCATTTGTAATCGAAACGTTATAGGCATCAGGGTTGAGGCCAACCGGGCTGTGCGCCGTTAATGCAAACTGATGCCAAAAACCTGAGTTAACGATGCCTAACTCAAACAACTGACGCACTACCTCAAGCGAATCTATCGTTTCTTGTGCTGTTTGCGACGGAAAGCCATACATCAGATAGGCATGCACCATGATGCCAGCTTCTGTAAGGCTGGCTGTTACATTACTGACCTGCTCAATGCTGACTCCTTTCTTAATCAACTTTAATATTCTGTCCGATGCGACTTCCAACCCTCCCGCTACTGCAATACAACCGCTCTGTTTCAACAAAAGACATAAATCTGCAGTGAAGCTCTTTTCAAAACGAATATTCGTCCACCATACCACCTTTAAGTTGCGCTTTATAATCTCGATAGCCAACTCTTTTAATAAAGCCGGAGGTGCTGCTTCATCAACAAAATGAAAACCATGCTTTCCTGTTTGCTCTATCAGGGTTTCCATACGATCAACAATGATGCTGACCGAATTGGGTTCAAACCGCTTGATATAATCCAGGGAACCGTCACAAAAAGTACATCTTCCCCAGTAACAACCATGTGCAAGCGTCAGCTTAAGCCACTGCCCGTCAGACCAAAGACGAAACATGGGGTTAGCTGTTTCTAGCACCGAAATATACTTGTTCCAATCTAAATCAGAGTAGTCTGGAGTTCCAAGCTCTACCTGCGAAGCATCAGGTTCTTTTGCCCCGTCGATCAACTCTACTCCTTTGGCTGTACAAACAATAGTGCGCTTTAATTCTGATTGTTTACGTTTCCCTTCTATCTGTTCAAGCAGGCATGTTATCGGCATTTCCCCATCATCAAGGGTTATATAATCGCAGAATTGAAAAACACGTTCATCTTTTAAATCGCGCAATTCAGTATTTACAAACCCTCCTCCCAAAGAAATTTTAGCTTGAGGATGGTATTTCCTAATAAACTGACCAAC
Organism: Carboxylicivirga litoralis; assembly: GCF_025499605.1. Taxonomy (GTDB): domain Bacteria; phylum Bacteroidota; class Bacteroidia; order Bacteroidales; family Marinilabiliaceae; genus Carboxylicivirga; species Carboxylicivirga litoralis. Next base: position 25,623 of record NZ_JAFMVC010000022.1, read on the forward strand.
TCTTAAAGCACCTAATAAATTACCCGGAAATGGAATTGATAACAAAACCAGCTCAGGCTGAAATTCTTGCATCAAACAGCGAAGTTCATCCACCAATATCTCTTCTATGAAACTCAGCGGTTCTTGCAGTCTTTCATACAGTTCATCGAAGCATGAGGCCGATCGCCCCAGGCGCTCTGCATATCGGCTAAAACCAAAATTAGAATCAACAACTTCGACAATAAAATCAGATAAATCTTCAAGAAATAACGTACAATAATGCTTGGCCTTATCTAGCAATCCCATTGTACCAAACGTATCAGCTTCATCTTGTAAATGATTGAAACGACTTGCTTCGGGCAAAACATTCCCTTGAGTGATATTTTGCGCGTCCAACACTGTTGGTTCGCGCAAAAACTCCATCACACGCTCAATACTGTTTACATATTCTTCTCTTAACCAATAAATACGATGCGCATTTTCACTTACTATGTTTCGTTCATCAACCTGACCAAATAAGCGACTCAATCCTTGATGACTAAACAATCGGTGAATAACATCAATACCTAAATCGGCTTGAAATGAATCAACCTTTAAAGTGTTTAGATAACCTTTTAAGTAGGCTGTTGCCGGATACGGTGTATTTAGTTGTGTAAACGGAGGTGTGATGAGTAAGACTTGTGCCATAAACGTTATTTAATCATGTAAAAATAAAGAAATAGACGAACTAACTCTATTTCCTTTTAATGACATCATAATTCTGTATAAAACAACCAAGTATACTTCCTGCACCACACACCATTAATTCTGGCTATATATAAATACCAATTTGTCTTTTTTATAATAATTTATTGAAACTTTTACACAACAGTGGCGTAGTAGTAGCTGGTTGTCCGGCAAAAGCAATCAAAATAAGGGGAATTTGAAAACAACATTCAGAAGAATTAAAAAGAAACAATTGATATTGTATTGGGATAGAACTGTCTGTATCAAACAGTCAATAATTAGTATTTCAAAAAGGTTATATCAACCTGCATTTAATTAAAACATTATTCAAAACTCTTTAGCCATTTATCGTGCTAAAGTGATTATTAATCTAACAAACTCATATTTATTATGAAATGTAGAATTGGGATTGCTATGCTTTTAGCATTAGCATTGGGTGTGACAAAAACTAATGCACAATCGATGGGTAACGACACCATTGATTACTTTAACATGTCGCTTGAAGATTTGATGAACATGGAAATTGTTGCTGTATCAAAAAAAGCCGAAAACAGCTTCGACGCGCCACTATCGTCTTCAATCATCACAAAAGAAGAAATTATTAATTCAGGAGCCACAACAATTGAAGAGGCCTTTCGCTTAGTGCCTGGATTTATTGTTCGGGAAGAAACAAATGGCAATTACGACATTCATATTCGTGGAAATGACAACATTCCTTCAGGTAACTTCACATTCTTTACCGAAAACTCCATGTCGCTTATTATGGTGGATGGACGTAAAGTATTTAACAACATGAATGGTGGTACTTTTTGGGAATCATTGCCCGTTAGTTTAACAGATGTCGAACGAATTGAGATTATCCGAGGAGCATCAACAGCTTTATACGGTCCAAATGCTGTTAATGGCGTTGTTAATATCATTACAAAAAAAGCGCAGGATAAGCCTTTTTCCATTGATGGAAACCTTATGACAGGAACCGCTTCATCAACCATTGGCGATTTTGCTATCAACAACTCATTTGCAGATAACAAGTTAAAAACACGGATTAGTGCCAACTTTGAAAAACGTGATCGACATACCGAGGATTACTATAATTGGGTGAATGGCAGCTATGTTCCATACACAGACCTGGTCTATTATATGGATGCAGATCCTACCAATCCGGCCGGCAATACAACATTAGGGGCCAATCATCCGACCTACGAAAATCCGGAGCTTGCCAAAGATAAGTATGGTGTGAATGCCTGGCTGTCGTATAAAGCCTCAAAGAAAGTTGATTTTAACCTTTCTGCAGGTCTGCAAAACTCAACGGCACAAACAGTGTTTATGGAAGGACTGACAACTCCTATTACATCTCGTGAATCAGAGTCCTATTACGTTAACACCATAAGTAATATCCATGGCATAAGCTTGCAATTTTCTGGTAATTTTGGCACACAAGATGTTTATAAAGGTAGCGGCATCAGTTCTAAGTATGATTATAATAACATCGACGCCATTTTAGAATATGACTGGACACTAGGTGACCTGACTTTACGTCCCGGAGTAAGCTATCAGCGCGTTGCTTACGATGATTCTGAATACCTGCCAACACCTGAAAGTAAGAGAGGGTTTATAAACGGTGAAGCTGTTCTTTCTAATTTTGCCTACTACCTGCGTGGTGATTATAAAGCCACTAAAAAGCTTCGATTAATTGCTGCACTGCGCATGGATCACTATAATAAGCCTAAAGATAATTATTTCACCTATCAGCTCATCGGGACTTATAAACCAAACGATAACAACTTATTACGAGCTTCATTCTCGAAAGCCAACAGAGGTCCGGTAATTGTTGATTTCTTCACCAACTATGAAGAAGGAAGTCCGACTAGTGGCCAATTTATACAATACCTTGGTAATGAGGATATGAATTTATCAACAAGTAATGTTATTGAATTGGGTTACAGAAGCCAGCTTTCAAAGCAACTTCAGATCGATATAGAAGGATTCTACTCTACCACCGACAACTTCTCTACTTTTGAGCCGACCATCGTAGGTTCTCCAACTGATGCCAACAATCCTCTTCCGTATTTGCATTTGGCCTATAATTATCAAAATGCAAGCGTTAAGGCTACACAAACTGGTTTAACAGCATCTGTTTTTTATGCACCATCAACTAAGTTGCAATTAAAGGCATTTGGTACAGTTCAAAAAACCGAATTGGAAGACCAATCAGTTAGAGAAGTGCCAATGATGATATTACCGGAAAGTGGAATTTTTGAAAATCCTCAATATAAATTAGTCGATCAAACACATAAACATACTCCAGGCTTCTTTGGTGGAATGACAGCTAATTACCGTCCTATTGAGAAGTTAAATGTTTTTGTTGGAATGAATTATTATTCAAAACAAACTTATACTCATGATTATGCCTTTTCTCAGTACCACTTTTTAACCGATCAGGGATCGGGTGTTGCTGAAGTAAAAGCAAACACAACTGTGAACGCTAAAGTTTCTTATAAAATATATAAGAATAGTTCAATCTTTGTCAATGCCAGAAACCTGTTCAACTCCAAAGAACGACAATTTGGTTTTGCCGATGAAATGGCAGGATTATACCTGGTTGGATTTAACGTAAGCTTATAAAATTACGTGGCAACACAACAAAAGCCGGATATTAAAAATATCCGGCTTTCGTATTTTAAGTTGTCTCTCGTATATATTAAGATGAATATTTCTGAACTAAAGACTCCATCTTTTCATACTGCTCCTCCATGCTTTGCAGCAACTTTATTTGTGCTCGTGTACGTACCAAATTATGATCGGGTGCAATAACCTTATAATAATTATCCCCATCAATGTAGTCATCAAGAAAACGAACAGCTTGTTCATAAGTCAGTAGCTTTGCACCAAAAGCCAATGTGTCTATTTCTGCAGGTGTCAGCACTTCTTTTGTTTCTTCTAAAAACCCTTTGATAAAACCTTCAAATAGATCGATGTTCATGCTCACATTGTCCAGGTTTCTGTCATCTTCCAAACCAGTATTAGCACCATTACGGATGGCATCGCCAATATCGTAACAAACATACCCTGGCATCACGGTATCCAAATCGATCACACAAAGTATATCATCCTTTTCGTCTAACAATACATTGTTGAATTTTGTATCCTGATGAACAATGCGTTCCTGTATCAGACCTTCGCGGCCCATTTGAACTATCTTCTTATATTCTTCCGAACGCTGCATTAAGAAGTCAACTTCCTCTTTAACCTCTTTTAATCGGCCTACAGGATCTTGCTTTACTCTCTCCTGGAAGTTAAGAATACGCATTTCAGTATTATGAAAATCGGGTAATACCGGATAAAGCGGTCCTCCAGGTAAATCAGCTAAACGGCTCTGAAATTGCCCAAAAGCCTTTCCACCAACATAGGCTTGATTAGCATTTGACAATTGATTGTAAGAACGGGCATTTTCAATAAACAAAAACATGCGCCAATAATTACCATCCTCATCTTTAAAAAATCCGTTACCATCGAAAGTATCAATAGGTGTCAATACCTGACGCTTTAAATCACTTCCTTCAATATTTTCTAATTTCAAACGTAAATGATCCGTAACGCGTTGAATATTCTTTGTTAACTCAGGTACATTTTTAAAAATGTGATGATTAATGATTTGAAGCAGGTAATTAGGTTGATCATTTTCACTTGTTTTTACTTTGTAAGTGGTATTAATTAAACCATCACCAAAAATCTTTGCTTCACTATAGGTGCCTTCAATTTTGAATTGACCAACAACCTGTTCGATATTAATTGCCATAGCTGATTATATTAAAAACTACAACAAAGTTATCATTTACTTTCTATTATCCTATATTTTATTTCTTTTTTTAATATACGACCTTATTTTTCCTTTCGACAAAAAATATACTTAACTCAATAGAAGTTTCTAAAAGTTCAAAATTAATCTTCAGAAGAGTCTTTTATTTCCTTCTCCACATCCTCGTGCAAAACAAATCGCTTGTAATAAGAAGCTAGTACAGATGTCAATGGCAGCGCTAATAACATACCTATTAAGCCCATTAAACTGCCCCAAATGGACAATGCTAAAAGCACAATGGCCGGATTCATCCCATACGCTTTACCCATAATACGAGGTACCAGAATCGTTTCCTGAATAACCTGAACAACTGCTAAAACAACCAATACTAACAATGCCACCTCCCAGAAGCTTTGATGCGATTCCATTGCTTTCAAAAGAGCTAACAATAAGGCCGGAATTAATCCAACAATCTGCAGGTAGGGAACAATGTTTAAAGCTCCAATAAACAAACCGAGTATAATGGCCATTGGTAAACCAATAATCTTAAATCCAATCGCCAAAAGAATGCCAACAATTAATGCGATTAATCCTTGTGAACGAAAATACAAGTCCATTGAATGTGCCAAATCATCCACTATTTCAGAAGATACCTGACGGTATCGGCCAGGAAGCAACCCAAGTAAAGACTTTCGTAAATTTTGGAAATCCATCAGGATGAAGATTGTATATAGCACAACAACCAAAATACCAACCAAACCCGCTACCACCCGCATCGAACCTGAAAAAAGATTCCAAAAACCAGGTAGTATTTTTTTAATGGTTTCGTAAATATTATCCACATTTAAATACGAAACCAAATTGGTTTCATGGATAAGGTCTTTTATAGTCATCTCCCAATTAAATGGTAAGACATCTTTAACATCGACTGATTGCATGTAAACTCTTACTAGCTGTACCATCTTATTCATCTCCTGAATAAATGCCGGAATCAAAAAGAACATAACTGCAGTTAAGCTAGTACCAACAACCAGAACAGTTAAGATAACAGACAATCCCCGATGCCTGATTCGAATTTTGTTTTGAACAAAATTCACCATTGGATCCAATAAGTAGGCAATAAAGATGGCAATTATAAAAGGACCTAAAACATTTTTAAGCAAGTTAACCACATATAGAATGGCCCCAAAAGCAAGAGCTGTTAAAATCATGCGTACCACACGATCAAATGTATATGGGCGAGGTTGTGACTGTTGCATATTTTCTAATTTTGCGACCAAAATAATAAAATACTAAGCAAAACCACATTTGAAGAAAATAAATAGTTCATCGCTACGTTAGTGTATAAGAGCAAAACCTCAATATTTAGTTAATTTTTGTGAATTTTATTTGCTCAAATGTAAAAATATGTATTGTTTTTTGACGTAGCTTTTGTTACTTTGCATATAATAACCATAACTCTATCAGCCACTAAAAAACTTAGCCGATAGTAAAGACCAAAGGTAGCGCATGAATAGAATTGACCGCTATATATTACTAATATTCTGCACACTAGCATTTATAGCTTGTGAGCGTGAGTTTGTATACCGAGGTGGCGAAGAAGGTCTAAGCTTCTCCACCGACACCATCATGTTTGACACTATTTTCACTTCTATTGGATCGACCACAAAGAATTTCAGAGTTTACAACCCCTATAGCGAAGATATGTCTATCGAGTCCATTGAATTGGCAGGTGGTGAAGAAAGTGGTTTTCGCCTGAATATTAATGGGTATCCGGACAGCTATGCTGAAGAAATTCGAATCAGAGCAAAAGATAGCCTCTACATTTTTGTTGAAGTCACCATTGACCCGGTGGGCAGCAACACGCCTTTTGTAGTTACTGATTCTATTTATTTTAGAACTAAAAGCAAACTACAAACAGTACAATTAGTGGCTTATGGCCAGGACGTTGTTTTGATGAAAAAGGAGTGGTTAAAAACACAAACGCTCTCCAATGAAAAACCATATTTAATTTACGACTATTTGGTTGTTGATTCAGCAGAAACAGTAACCATAGATCCTGGTGCTAAATTATATTTTTACAAAGACGCAAGCATGCTTGTACTCGGCACTCTTAATGTTAATGGAACAAATGAAGAGCCAGTAATTTTTGCAGGTCATCGCCAAGAAGAATGGTATGAGGATAAACCCGGGCAATGGGGATATATCCACCTTCTGCCAGGATCAGGTGCATCAACGTTCAACAACTGTATTATTAAAAATGGCATGATGGGGATTTTGGCCGATTCAGTCGGTCTTAATAATGCACCAATATCAATAAACAATACAAAAATTGAGCACATAAGTACCTTTGGATTATTAGCGCAAACGTCATCGTTAAAAGTCTCAAACAGTGTATTTGGCAATTGCGGAAATAGTTCTGCGGCATTAACTGTAGGAGGAACATACGAATTTAACCAGTGTACATTTGCTAATTATTTTGATTGGACATTCAGAAGTAATCCTGCTGTTTTTCTCAACAATTATTATGTAGATGCCAATGACAATGAACAGATTGTACCTTTGAAAGAAGCTACTTTTAACAATTGCATCATATACGGAAACAATTACTCAGAATTAGGCTTTGACCTAAAATACAGCAATAAAGAAGCACCCGAACTGGATGCTCGTTACTTATTTAATCATGCTATAATAAAATTAGCTGACGACTTTGACCTATCTGACGAAAGTAAGTTTATTAATATTCTACAAAATGAAGACCCATCATTTATGAATATTAGCGAATATAATTATCAACTTGACACCCTATCCACCGCTAAAGATGTAGGCAACTTTAAGCTGGCAGAACCCTTCCCTCTTGATATTCTTGGCACTAATCGTTTACAAGACGATGGCCCTGACTTGGGTGCCTACGAGCGCTATGAAAAACAATAATGCCACGACTGCTTTACATTACACTACTTCTAATTGTATTTACTGGCGAATCTCTGGCGCAAGCGGATTATGCCATCATGTTTTACAATGTTGAAAACCTATTCGATTGCGAGGATGACAGTTTGAAATTCGATGAAGAATTTTTACCAAATGGTAACAAACACTGGTCAAACTATCGTTTATACAACAAAATAAAAGGCATCAGTAAAACCATTTTAGCCGCAAACCAATGGAATAGCCCAGCCATTATCGGGCTTTGTGAAATTGAGAATGAAAACACACTAAAGAAATTGATTTACAGCACTGGTTTATCCAACTTAGGCTACAGATATATCCACTACGAATCTATGGATAAAAGGGGTATTGATGTCGCTTTATTATACAAAAAAGGCATCTTTAACTTGTTAAGCTCTGCTCCTATCCCTCAATCTGATTCAACCAATCATTTTTATACACGTGATGCACTTTATGTCAAGGGAGTTATTGCTACAGATACATTACATATCGTTGTTAACCATTGGCCGTCGAAACGAGGCGGTGAGCTGGCATCAGAAATTAAACGAGAAAGAGTCGCACAAGCGGTTACCATCAAAATTGACTCAATTAGAAGCAAAGAAAAGGCGCCAAAACTGGTTGTACTGGGAGATTTCAATGCCGAACTCAACGCTCCTTCAATTAAATACTTGCTAGCACACTCCAACCTTGACACTAAGCTTAAGTTGAGCAGTATTAGAACCGATGCAATTCAAGGTTCTCACAAATACCTGGGACATTGGTCATTGATAGATCACCTATTCTTGTCGGCTGACTGGCTGAGTAACCCCGCCTATTCTTTTGACCATAAAATAGTCAATCTCCCAAATTTACTGGAAGATGATAAAACTTACAGTGGATTGAAACCTCGCAGAACCTATGCTGGACCACGATACATTGGTGGCGTCAGTGACCACTTACCAGTTATTGTCAATATTAAGAAAAAATAAAGAAGACGAAATCAATACTTTCTGTAGTTTTATTTTTTTCTATTGCACTTTAGCAGGAATATGTTCTACTTGCCGTCAATAGTATGAAGACTGAATTTAATGACTGACGAAAAACTACTTTTAAATAGGGTTGTGGATGGTGATACCGATGCCTTTCGAAAACTGGTTGAATTAAACCATAAGAAAGTCATACACATTTGTCTGTCATATACAGGAAACGCAACAGATGCTGAGGACATTGCCCAAGAGGTTTTTATCGAAATGTATCGTTCAATTAAAAACTTCAGAAATGAATCCAGCATTTCAACTTGGCTATATCGTTTAGCGGTTAATAAATCGTTGGATTTCATCAGACAAAACAAACGCCTAAAACGAGGCAGTGGAAAAGTTAGCTCGATGGACAAGGCGGATATTGAGAAACTGAACATTACCAATAAACAGCTGGCTAGCGATACAATTGAAGAAGAAGAACGAAAAAAGATGCTTTACATGGCTATTGACCAACTTCCGGACAGACAGAAAGAAGCGCTGCTGTTATCGCAAATAAAAGAACTGAAACAGCAAGAAGTTGCAGACATTATGGATACTAGCATTTCTTCGGTTGAATCATTGCTGGTAAGAGGCAAACGTAAATTGAAAGAATTATTGATTAAGCACAAAGAAGAAATTTTTTAACGCAGGAATAATATTTTTTTATCGTCATATAAGTGAGTGTTAGTTATGAAAGACAATGAAAAACATATAATTGATGTTGACCAGATACTTCGCCAGGTATCAGTTAACGATTACGAACCATCACCAGGCTTTGTAAATGACCTTATGTCGAGGATTGAAAACCTTGATGAAGTTAAAAAGCCCAATAGGTTTCTAAGAATAGGATTTCAGCTAGCAGCTGCATGTGCTATTCTGGTATTTATTACCAATGCATTTATTATTCTATCATCACTCGGATTTAATAATTCAGAAACCAGTGACTGGGCGTCGGTATATGAAACAAAGAGCACTGCCAACTGGTTTGATTACGATAACGACGACACATTTTTAGCCAATAACCAAACAAATAAATAATATGAAACGCCCTTGTAAAATATGCTGGATTATTCTATCCCTGTTCCTACTTGGTAATATTGTATTATTAGGCTTTTGGTGGATGGATGAGGACAGTGCTGAAAAGAAAAAAGAATTAAGCAAAGAAGAACGCCATAAAGGAATGCGTCAACACTTTATCAAAAGTGCAGGCATAGATGAAGAGCAATTTGAAGACATGTTTGCTCTTTGGAAAAAGCACGCCAAGTATATGAATTCCCTCCAGGAAAACACAGATAGTTTAAGACAAATACTGAAAAACGAAACCTTTAGTAATAATCCTGACAGTATAAGAGTTAAGGAATTATTTACAGAAATAGCTAATACCCAATTACAGATTGAGGAAGCCAATTTCTACCATTATAGAAAAATAAGACGTATTTGCGAAACAGACGAACAACGAGAACTATTAGATAAAATGTTTCGCTCAAAGATAGTGGACAGACATCAGCAAAGGCGATATAGAGGTCACCGAAACAGACGCAATTAAATCAATATTATAAATCTGATATAGTTTCACTTAGCATATGCGCGCTTGCTAAGAATGGGAATGTTATATCCAATTACAAAACAACAATTAATAATAAGACCATGAAAAATAGATATGTATTTACAGCAGTTGTAATGTTAATTTCATTTTCATTTACAACCATCTCGGCTCAAAGAATGCAAAAGAGGGCTATTAACAATCAGTCCCAAGAATGCCGAATTAATAACTTAACAGATGAACAACAGGAAAACCTGAAAAAGGAAAGGGTAAAATTCCAAACAGAAATTCAAGCGGAGAAAAACCAACTTGGTGAGCTTTTAGCTAAAAAACGCACAATTGAAACAACAGAGCCAATTAGCCAGAAAAACCTTGACAAAATACTAACTGATATTAATACAGTAAAAACGAGTATGGCAAAAAAGCGTGCTCTTCATCAACAAACTATTAAATCATATTTGACAGATGAGCAAGTACTCGCATATAATCAATTTGGTAATAGACAAGGCATGGGTAGGCAACAAGGCCAAGGCCGCAATCGACAATTCGACTGTCAGGCGAATGGCGCCCCGCAAATGAAGGGAAGAAAGGCTGGTCGTCAAGGTTCTGGACAGGGTAACTATAGTGGCAGAGGCCAAGGCAACGGAAAAGGCAATAGAAACCAGCACAACCTCCAAGGACAAGGTGGACGCGGACAAGGCTATGGCAGAAATAGCGAGTGTATTCTATCCGATGAGTTACAGCAAGAACTTCAAACAGCTCGTCTGGAGCTAATGACACAGCAACAGCCTCTTAACAATCAATTAAACGAACTGAGAGCTCAGTATCGAACATTAACAAGCGGCAAATCTGTCGACATGAAGAAGGTAGACAAAAACCTTGAACAACAAGCAAATATCAAGCTTCAGATAGCTAAAAACCAGAGCAAACACAAGTTGGCTGTTCGAAGCAAATTAACGGACGAACAGAAAGTATGGTTCGATCAAAAACAAATGGGCAGAATGCATAGAGGACGAATGAACTAAATTAATTTCATATCATTTAAAAGCTCAATTGAATTTATTTCAGTTGAGCTTTTTTATTGCTTCAAGTTAAGATGAAATTTTTCTGGCTAAATTTTTAAGTAAGATAAAAGTTGCTAACTGGTACATATTTACCTATATACTCCATCGCAACTTTAAAAATCATTAGGGGAAATAAGATTTTTGCACCTTAGATGTCACCCCAACCTCCTGTTTAAGTGTCTTAAGGTAAAGTTACAAATTATAAGCTAAATCCTTTATTAGACCATTAACAACATGAGTGAAAAACAATTCAAAAGAATCCAGGGGTTATCAACTTTAATTGGGAATACGCCACTATTGGCCATCGAGTTTGAGTATAAAGGTATTCGAAGAAAAATATACGCTAAGGCAGAGTTTTTAAATCTGACCGGAAGCATCAAAGACCGTATGGCCTATCACATCCTATGTAAAGCCTATGAAGAGGGACAGCTTAAAGCGGGTGATAGGATCATAGAAGCAACCAGTGGTAATACCGGCATCGCTTTTTCGGGCGTTGGAAGAGCATTGGGCCATCCTGTAACGATATTTATGCCCAACTGGATGAGCCAGGAGCGCAAAAACCTGATTAAAAGCTTTGGTGCCAATATCCGTTTAGTAACACCAGAGGAAGGCGGCTTTTTAGGTAGTATCAACATGGCCAACCAATTGGCCGAAGAGAATGAAAATACCTTTTTACCTCGCCAGTTTTCGAATTACGATAACTGTGAAGCACATTATACCACCACTGGCCCTGAGTTATACTGGCAATTAAAGTTTCGCTCGCTTGAGCCCGATGCCTTTGTTGCAGGTGTAGGAACAGGCGGAACTGTAATGGGCGTTGGAAAATATCTGCGTGAAAAAATTGAAGGTGTTAAAATTCATCCGCTTGAACCTTCCAATTCTCCAACAATGACAACGGGCTATAAAGTTGGAAAACATCGAATTCAGGGCATTTCAGATGAGTTTATTCCTTCCATTGTGAAATTAGATGAACTGAATGAGATTGTCAGTGTAGATGATGGCGATGCAATTATTATGGCACAAAAATTAAGTGCCGAACTTGGTTTGGGTGTCGGCATCTCAAGTGGCGCCAACTTTTTAGGAGCGCTTAAAGTTCAGGAAGAACTGGGTCCGGATGCCGTAGTTGTTACAGTATTTGCCGATGATAATAAAAAATACCTGAGCACCGACCTCATGAATGAAGAACCTGTTAAAGGCGATTTCTTATCAACCGGCGTTGAGCTTCATAGTTATGCAGCCTACAAACGCGTATGCCATACCTGCTGTGACCCGAAAGATTGCATGGAGTCGTGTTATGAAGGCAGTGAAAACGAGGTAAAACTTCCGGCGTGTCCAAGAAGAGAAACAGTTAGTAATTAGTCTATAATAGTTTGGTAAAGTTTTGGTTTGATAAGCCACCTCAATAAACGAATTGAGGTGGCTTATTTTTTATGATTCTGTTTCCAGAATTTTGTTATAACCAGCCACTACTCCCTGAATCAGAGAAGAGCTAAACCCTTCGTACTCCATCTTATTTAAAGACTTAATAGTCACTCCTAGTGGTGTTGTTACCTTATCAATTTCAGGCTCAGGGTGCGAGTTATTCTCAATAATCAACTTCGAGGCGCCTTTCATTATCTGAGCCGCAATTTCCTGCGATAGCTTCGAAGAAAAACCAATCTCGATACCACCTTGCGATGCTGCACGTAGGAAACGTAAAGCAAAGGCAATACCACATGAAGCCAAAACAGTAGCAGCAGGCATCTGAGCTTCTGGAATAACCATGGTGGAACCCAACTGGTCAAAAATATTCACGACCTCTTCCTTGAATTTCAGACCATTTTCATTAAACGACAGTGCTGTCATCGACTCCTGAATGGCAATAGCGGTATTAGGCATGGCGCGAATTATCGGCATATCGCCCAAAAAGGCTTCTAAATCATCGATCTTAATGCCTGAAATAACAGAGATTACCACATGATTACTCCCTATTAAAGTATCCTTAACCTGCGCCAACAATGCGCGTGCTGCAGTTGGTTTAACGGCAATAATGACAATTTCAGCTCCATTAATGGCGCTAATATTATCAGTTGTAATATTAAAACCATCCTCATCCTTAAGATGTTGAATGAGTTCAAGCTCGAGATTTGTTATGGTGATTTGTTCGGCTTTCATTAAGCCACTTTTAACAATGCCTTTGGCAATTGACGAACCGAGGTTACCACCGCCAAGAATAGCAATATTTTTAGATGTCATCCTGTATTAAGTTGTGTTTGATAAATAAAATTTACAGCACAAAGCTAGACAGGATTAATGACATTAAAATCACCCCTAATAGTGAATTATATCATTGATAGAACCTATTTTTGTCAGGCAATTGCTTTATTATTTTCTATCACTTCGTAGGCAGCCAAGGTAGCGGCCACAACAGACACAATTGAAATAAAACCTGCCAACATCACGCCTACATATGGAATTAGCAGCACCAGAGAAAAGACAAAACCATTCCCAATGGCCAAACCTTTGTTGCTTCGCATAAAGCGAATACTATAATCTATCTTAAAGCGACGCCGCTCAAATGTATAATCCAAAAAAGAAAAACCATAAAAGTAGGCCGACACTAAAAACAATACTATCGGTGTAAGATAACCGATTATTGGTATAAAACTCAGAATAAATAACAATGCTGTAAAAAAGAGCTCAACAGAAAGGTTGCGAATAGCTAATAAAACACCACGCAAAATGTCGCGCATAAACTGAGAAAAGCTAAAAGGGAGCGTCTTTCCAGAAATAATTTCTTCCGTTTTCTCCGATAAGAAAGCAAAAACTGGCGACAACATAATGAGAATGACATAACCACCTATGTAGGCATAGATAATAAAGAATAGTAGTCGTAAAACAATCCAGATAAAACCCTTAATTATCGCCACCAGAAAACCTGAACCCCAGAAATCCCAGTCCTCAATATTTATCCACTCGTTTAATGATGTGATGGCTCCATCGCTTAAGGAAGATACTGACCAAAAACCAGCAGCAAAAAGTATAATATTAAACAGTACCGGAAAGATAAAATACCATCCCAGCTTATTTCGAAACATAAATGCGGTTGCCTTTGAATACGTTTTTAAACCCAACTGAAAACCTTGACGATAATTCATAGTAATTGTCTCTCTTTTTGAAATCACACGAGGCCAAAACTAAGCTTTTCGAGTAAAATTTACTACTTTTGTGCTGCCAAAAAATCAAATAGAAAAAATGATGGATATTCAATTATTGACTGCCATATCGCCGGTTGACGGACGATACAGAAACAAAGTAGATGGATTAGCACTTTACTTTTCAGAGTACGCCTTAATTCGCTACCGTGTACTTGTTGAAATAGAGTACTTTATTGCACTTTGCGAGCAGCCATTACCTCAGTTGGCCGACTTTGATAAAGCGCTTTACGAAGATTTGCGTAAAGTTTATAAAAACTTTGAGTTAGAAGATGCTGACCGCATCAAGGAAATAGAGTCGGTAACCAACCACGATGTGAAAGCTGTTGAATATTTCATCAAAGAAAAATTTGATGCGCTTAAGCTGGATAAATATAAAGAATTTATCCACTTCGGATTAACATCTCAGGATATTAACAACACTGCTGTTCCTTACTCTTTGCGCGATGCAGTGCACGATATCTACTATCCATTATTGGAAGAATTGATTCAAACATTGGATGAATTGGCGACTGAATGGAAAGATATTCCTATGTTGGCTAAAACACACGGACAACCAGCCTCTCCTACCCGATTGGGCAAAGAGATGAAGGTATATGTTGAGCGCTTGAACAAGCAACTGGCACTATTAAAAGGCATTCCTTGTTCTGCTAAATTTGGTGGTGCTACCGGTAACTTTAATGCCCACAACGCTGCTTATCCACAAATTGACTGGGTTGAGTTTGGAAACAACTTTGTGAACAACACCCTGAAGCTTGACCGCGAGCAGGTAACTACACAAATCTCAAACTACGATAACATGGCTGCCAGCTTTGATAATTTCAAGCGCATCAATGTTATCTTGTTGGATTTATCGCGCGACTTTTGGACCTACATCATGATGGAGTACTTTAAGCAGAAGATTAAAAAGGGTGAAGTTGGTTCAAGTGCGATGCCTCACAAGGTGAACCCAATCGACTTTGAAAATGCTGAAGGCAACTTAGGTATTGCGAACGCTATCTTTTCACACTTAGCTGAGAAGTTACCTGTTTCACGCCTGCAGCGCGACTTAACAGACTCGACTGTATTGCGTAACATTGGTGTACCTATTGCACACTCGGTTATTTCTATTCGTTCATTAGCCAAAGGTTTAGGTAAATTGTTATTGAACGAAAATGCTATTAAACGCGATTTGGAAGCTAACTGGGCAGTAGTTGCTGAGGGTATTCAAACCATTCTTCGCCGCGAAGGGTATCCAAACCCATACGAAGCGCTAAAAGAATTAACACGTACCAACGAAGAGATTAACGCCAAAACAATGGCCGCTTTTATTGAAACCTTAAATGTTTCGGAAGAGGTTAAAGAAGAAATGAGGGCCTTAACACCTCACTCATATACTGGCATTTTTAAGATATAATAACACACAAAGCACTTGTGATTCGGGCAGTAAAAGCATACTTTTATTGCCCGTTTTGCATTTATGGCAAGAAGATTGACTTACGTGTGCGACGGTGAACAACTGTCATAATGACATTAAAGTAATAAATCAAGAATGAAAGATTTTTTTAGAGTACTGCGCATTTATCTGCCTCCTTACAAAGCCAAATTAGCATTAACGTTCATTTTTAATTTGCTAGCGGCTTTCTTTATCGTTTTTTCAATGCTCTCAATGATTCCAATGCTACAGGTTATTCTTGAAGATGATAAAGAGGTATATGACTTATTAGCATGGTCCCTAGATAAAGATGTTCTTTTCAATAACATCAACTACTACATTACATCGATTAAAAATCAATACGGACCAGGCACAACTCTTTTATACTTGGGAATATTTGGTGTGATAGCCACTCTATTGAAAACAGGCTTCACTTACTTGGCTTCCTACACAATAACTGGCATACGGAACGGCATCACACGTGATATACGTAAAGCCATATACAACAAGATGATTGAACTACCACTAGGTTTTTATAGTAACGAACGTAAAGGTGATATGATGGCACGTTCAACAGCAGATGTGCAAGAAGTAGAAGCTTCGGTTATGTCTTCATTGGACATGCTTTTGAAAAATCCAATCATCATTATTGTTGTTCTAATTTCAATGCTTTACGTTAGTTTTGAGCTAACACTTTTTGTCTTTCTAGTTCTTCCAATTGCTGGGTTTGTTATTGGAAGAATTGGCAAAAGCCTCAAAAAAACTTCGCGTGAGGGACAAACAAAACTAGGCTTCATTCTAGGAATCATTGAAGAGTCTTTGTCGGGATTGCGAATCATTAAAGCTTTTAACGCTGAAAAGCGCATGGAACATCGTTTTAACGGAGAAGTGGAAAGCTATCGTCGTACCATGAACAAGCTGCAAAGAAGACGTCATTTAGCCCATCCTACAAGCGAGTTTCTAGGAACAATCGTTTTTGTAATGATATTTTGGTACGGCGGATCACTAATTCTTAATGGTGACAACTCATTAAACATGGCTGTTTTTATGACGTACCTGGGCATGTTTTACCAGATTATCAACCCGGCTAAAGCCTTCTCCCAGGCAGCCTACAGTATCCAAAAAGGGATGGCCGCTTATGAACGTATTGAGGCCATATTAGATGCCGATCTGGACGTTAAAGAACACGACGGTTCGCAAGAAATTAAAGCCTTTACTAGTAACGTAGAATACCGTAATATTACTTTTGCCTACGAAGATATTAATGTATTGAAAGACATCAGCTTAACCATTCCTCAAGGCAAAACAGTGGCATTAGTTGGCCAGTCGGGAAGTGGTAAAACCACCTTCGTTGATCTTTTACCTCGTTTCTACGATGTACAGGGCGGTGGTATCTACATTGATGGCATTAACATCAAAGATATTAAGCTATTTGACCTACGCGAACTGATGGGCAACGTTAACCAGGAGGCTATCTTGTTTAACGATACCATATACAACAACATTACTTTTGGCGTTGAGCATGCCACAGTTGAAGAAGTGATTAATGCCGCTAAGGTGGCCAATGCACATGAGTTTATTGAAGCTTCAGAAGATGGCTATCAAACAGTGATTGGCGACCGCGGAAGCAAGTTATCTGGAGGACAGCGCCAGCGATTAAGTATTGCGCGCGCTATTTTAAAGAACCCTCCGATATTAATTTTAGATGAGGCGACTTCGGCTCTTGATACTGAATCGGAACGTTTGGTACAAGATGCCTTAGAAAACCTAATGAAGAACCGCACTTCGCTGGTTATTGCACATCGCCTTTCCACGGTTCGTAATGCCGATTTAATTTGTGTGTTTAACGAAGGACAGATTGTTGAAACCGGCACCCACGATGAGTTAATTGAAAAAGATGGTATTTATAAAAAGCTTCACTCGATGCAAATGAGCTAGAAAAACTGTAAGTTAATGGCTATTTTCATATGGCCATTAGCTTTCTGTACCTAAATAGATGCAATAACAAAATTCTGCATTTCAATACACTAACTACACCATTTACATTTTTTAACACCTTACACGTAACATTTCGGTAATAAATTACATAAACACTAACCAAAAACTTGTTGGATATGGTGTTGAAAGAATTGTTTGGGTTAATAACAGGTGTACTTATTTCTTCAGTAGTAGCCGCACAAAACACGGTTAGTCAAAAAATCAAGACGTATAACAAAATTGGCAACCTTAAGGTAGACACAAGCTTTAATAAAACCTACCTGAAAGACTTCATGGTGCCATACCAGGAATTTGCTGATTTGCACAATTGCAAGATTAAAGTCAAAAGCAAAAACATTAAAACTACCATGGCCGCGCGTCCTAATTTCCTTTCATTACTGTTAGGTAAAAATAACAGACGGTATATTATTGTAGTTAACAAGAAAGAAACCTTTGAAGGTGTTCACCTGAAAGATGTACCATCTGACGCACGCATCGGTTTATTTGCTCATGAACTAATGCATATACGCGATTATGAAAGCAGAAAAGTTACGGGCGTAATGGAACGCGGCGTCCAATATTTATCGCAAAAAGGGAAAAAACAAGTAGAGCATTATACAGATAGCCTGACGATTGCTGCAGGATTTGGTCAATACCTGTACCATTGGGCCGACTATGTTCTGCACGATTCTGATGCTTCAGACGATTACAAGCAGTACAAGTCACAAATTTACATGACACCTATTAGCATACTTACGCAAATAGAAGAGTCTCTACTCGAATATTAATTAGCCTTAGTCATCTATTAGATATAAATGTAAAATAGCCGGTGAAGCATCATTCCACCGGCTATTTTATGTCTATTCTAATTCAATTAGGCATCATAAACCACCATAAACTTACGCTTATCAGGGTCAATTGAGATATCTATTTTTGCAGTAGCTAATAAGTCTTTACATCCGGACGACAGGTTCACAAACGAAATTTCTTTAGCCAGTTCCTGGTATTTTTCGTTCAACTTTCTGATAGCCTCTATCCCACTCTGATCAACCACACGACTACTTTCAAAGTCAACAATAATCCGATCGTCATCATTTTTGGCATCAAAAATTTCAGCAAAAGCGGTAGTCGAACCAAAAAATAATGGACCATGAATATCGTAGTGCTTAATCCCATTCTCATCAGTACGACGACGAGCATGAATACCTGTAGCATGATCCCAGGCAAAAGCTAAAGCAGATAATATTACCCCAATGGCAACCGCCAATGCCAGGTTATGGAATACCACAGTCACAACCGCTACTATAATCATTATCAGGAAATCATCTTTAGGTGTCTTTTTGAAATTTTTGATACTCGACCACTCAAACGTTCCATAAGCGACCATAAACATAACACCAATCAAGGCAGCAACAGGAATTTGCTCAATAATTGGCGATAAGAACATGATAAACATTAAAAGAGTTAGTGCTGCAACTAATCCAGACAGACGACCACGAGCTCCTGAATTGATGTTAATCATACTCTGCCCAATCATAGCACAACCACCCATACTTCCGAAAACACCTGAAATACAATTAGCAATACCCTGAGCTAAACTTTCACGATTTCCACTTCCTCGTGTATCCGTACGCTCATCAATAATTGTTAACGTTAGAAGACTCTCAATCAATCCAACACCTGCCACACTCAAGGCCGGTAAGAAAATAATTTTTAAAGTAGAAATACTAAATAAGTCAGCCGGATAATCTGTAAAGATTGATGGCAAACCTCCTTGCATCGATTTTCCTTTTAACAGGTTTAACACAGTTGGTGTTTCAATGCCTGGCATAAACGACAGACCTGCAATAACCAAAATAGCAACCAAGGCAGATGGGATTGCTTTAGTAAATCGGGGAAGCACCACCATAATCACAATGGTCAAAGCCACTAAAGCAGA
This sequence comes from Carboxylicivirga litoralis, assembly GCF_025499605.1. Taxonomy (GTDB): domain Bacteria; phylum Bacteroidota; class Bacteroidia; order Bacteroidales; family Marinilabiliaceae; genus Carboxylicivirga; species Carboxylicivirga litoralis. The sequence continues at coordinate 45,205 of NZ_JAFMVC010000022.1, forward strand.
TAGTGTAAAGAGCTTTGAACCGGTGTAATACTCAAACACACCTGACGCTTCACTACCAAACATGGGAAATTGCGCCATAAAAATGACGATCGCTAAACCATTGACAAATCCTAACATCACCGAATGTGGCACCAGTCGAATAAACTTACCCAAACGTAAGGCTCCAACAGCCATTTGTATCATTCCTCCCAAAATAATGGTTGGATACAAATAAGCTTCTCCATAGGTCTGCACCGTAGCCGCAACTACAACAGCAATAGCTCCGGTAGCTCCCGAAATCATGCCCGGTCGACCACCCAACAAAGAGGTGAAGAAGCCCATTATACATGCCGCATACAATCCTATTAGCGGATCTACTCCGGCAATAAATGAGAAGGCAATTGCTTCAGGCACTAAAGCAATAGCAACAGTTATTCCTGATAGAATTTCATTTTTAAGGTTAGACCCTTGTGTTAGTTCTTTGACGAATTTCATGTATGGTTATTTAAATTTATTACAGCACAATAAAGCATTGTAAACAATGCAGGTAATCTAAAATAAAATATGGGGATTTAACTGTTTATCAAACAGTCATAATAGGATAACGAATTAGCGGCCGCAAAGATAGAAATAATGCCACTAACACAAAAACTTTCTTTTTAAGTGAATATAAAAAAAGCCTTGTTTCACCACTCTTGAAACAAGGCCTAGTAATGCGATTATTCAATGACTAATATTTCCATTCCCTGGCAGCCTCATACATAGCTACCACATTCTTAACAGGTGTTTCCACTTTTAGTTTATGCGAAGGCCCTAATATAAAACCGCCTCCTGGTGCCATTGTGTCGAGCAGATGCTTGACACCATCTTTAACTTGCTGCTCTGTTCCTTGTCGCAACAATAGTTCTTCATCTAAAGCCCCTGAAAACGTAATGTAGTTTCCAAAGTCTTCCTTCAAGCCTCCCGGTTCCATCCCATTTGCCCGCGTTTGGATCGGATCCAAAACATCAGCTCCTAAACTTATAAATTCGGGCAACAACTTACGCACACCGCCACATGAATGCATGTAAAATTTAGCCCCTTTTTCGCGTGGAACGCGCACAAAAGACTCAATAGCCGGCTTGCAGTACTGCTCCCAAATATCGTTACTAATTGCCAAGCCTGCTTGTGAGCCAAAGTCATCAGCAATCCTGATAAAATCGACTCCTCCTTTGGCCTTGTCAAAAAACTGAGAGATAAACTCCAGATAGAACTCACTAACTTTATGGGTTAATGCTTCAAAGAATTTTGGGTGATACATAACCACATCCAAAAAGGCATCGCGCCCCAGTAAGCGTTGAATGATGCGGAATAAACCAGGTGAAGAATACCCTGGTGCAGACATCACCGCATAGTTTTTGTACTTTTCGATTTTCTTTGGTAACGAATCAAAATCGAACAAATCGGTAGTAGGCCACTCATAATCTTCCAATACTGCCGGGTCTGTTTGTCCTTCTAAAGGAAACTTAGTGGCTTCCCAAAATGAGAAATCACCGTTTTTAACTTTTGAATAACCAACTCCCCAAATATCGGTCTTTGATAGACCATTCTCCTCCACTAAACTTTTTCCTACATAATCTGGCTCAACCCAACGAAAGTCAACATCCAGAAAATCCAATAATTCATCACGATTCTGAAACCCCAGATGCTCCATCAACTTAGCACCAAATTCGGGGACGTCCCAGTAGAAAAGTGGCACTCGATCCGGTTGTTCGTGGTTCAGTGCCATCAGGACTCTTTCCTTGTGAATCATAAGCGTTGCTTTTGATTAAAAAATTTGATTTTTCTCATCGCAAAACTTGTCGAATTTAGAAAAGATATGATAAAAATCAAATTTTTCAGGATGAAAGGCCTGTTTTACCTGATTAAAAACCAGCAAATATTTTGTCTATTTCCTTGTGTTTACAGGTATTTGAAGCTACAAACACTGGAAATGTTAAATTTTCACTTAAGTTTACATTAAACTTACAAAATGATTAAATTCCTAGCGTACTTTTACAATTTCGTACATTAAAATACCTGCAGCTACCGATACATTAAGAGACTCTATCTCACCTAAAATCGGTATCTTACTTTTAATCTCTGCAGCAGCCAATATTTTAGGATTCACGCCTCTATCTTCAGCTCCCATTACCAAAGCGATTGGCCCTCGATAATTGGCTTTGTCATAGTCGATAGCTCCTTTTTCTGTCGCAGCAACCACTTTTAATCCGCTACCCTGCAAAAACTCAACTGTTGAAATAAGACTGCGAACACGACAAACCGGAATCGTATGCAAGGCTCCCGCCGATGTTTTTATGGCATCGGAAGTAACCGCGGCGGCACCGGTATCCGGGATAATTATCGCATCTACACCAGCACATTCAGCTGTGCGGGCAATGGCGCCAAAGTTTCGCACATCAGTAATATGGTCTAACACCAAAACAAAAGGATCTTTCCCTTCATCAAACAACATCGGAATTACTTGCTCCACATCCTGATAAGCCACTGGAGAAATCATAGCAATAACACCCTGGTGATTTTGCCTCGTCACCCGATTCAGTTTTTCAATTGGCACAAATTGAAACGGCACATTATGCTCACGAACAAGATCTAAGAAACTCTGAAAAAGCGTTCCCTGAAGGCCTTTTTTTATCATTACCTTTTCAATCTCTTTACCTGCTGCAATCGCCTCCTGTACAGCGCGAATGCCGAATATCATCTGTTGCTCTTTCTCTTGCTTTGGCATAACTCTTAGTTGAATTGTTAATTATCTTTATCAGTGATAACTTCTAATCTAATTTAGCTTTTTGTTGTTGGAGTTCTTCTAAAGTCTCCTGCGCTTCCTCCCAGGCAATCATCTCTGTTTCGAGCGCCGTTTCTGTTTCTTTATATTCTGTAAACAAGCAGGTGTCAGAAGCATTCTCAGGCAAACTAATCTTTGCATTTAATTCTTCAATTTTCTCTTCAAGTTGCGCAATATTTACCTCACTTTGCTCCACCTGTCGCTCAGCCTTTTTTATTTTCTTGTTCAGCTCTTTTCGTTCTTCAAATGACAATTTCCCTTTTGAACTTTCTTGTTTTGACGATTCATTTTTTTGAGAAGCAATTGAAGCATTTAGCTCATTCAAGCTTTCCATCTTCTTTTTCTCCAAAAAGTCGTATATACCTCCTAAATGCTCCTTAATCTTTTTATGACGAAACTCGTAAACCTTATCAACCAATCCATCCAGAAATTCACGATCGTGCGAAACCAGAATTACAGTTCCATCAAAATCGCGTAAAGCTTGCTTGAGAATATCCTTAGATCGCATATCCAAATGGTTGGTTGGCTCATCGAGGATAAGCAGATTAACCGGCTCCAATAACAACTTCACCATGGCCAATCGGGTGCGCTCACCACCAGATAAGACAGAAACTTTTTTATCCACCTCTTCACCCGAAAACATAAAAGCTCCTAATAAATCGCGCACTTTTGTGCGGATATCACCAACTGCTACCAAGTCAATTGTTTCAAAAACAGAATGACTTTCATCCAGTCGTTCTGCCTGATCCTGGGCAAAATAGCCAATCTTAACGTTGTGTCCCATGGTTAGCTTACCCTGGTGCGCCAACTCGCTCATAATGATACGTGCCATGGTGGTTTTTCCTTCACCATTACGACCTACAAAGGCTACTTTCTCACCGCGTTCAATGGTTAAATCCACCTCATTCAGCACCAATAAGTCACCGTATGACTTGCTTACTTCTTCACCCTTCACCACAACAGCCCCTGACCTCGGCGCCGGCGGAAACTTAATGTTTAAGGCTGAATTATCAAACTCATCAACTTCGATACGCTCCAGCTTTTCAAGTTGCTTGATACGGCTCTGTACCTGTACTGCTTTTGTTGCTTTATACCTGAATCGCTCAATAAACTTTTCGGTATCTTCAATCTTCTTCTGCTGATTCGTATAAGCATTCAGCTGCTGCTCACGCCTTTCTTTACGCAATTCAATAAACTTTGAATAGCTTGCTTTATAATCATAAATACGACCTAACGAAATTTCAATACTACGTTTGGTAATATTATCAAGAAATGCTTTATCGTGCGAAATAAGCACTACCGCCCCACTATATGTCTTTAAGAAATCTTCAAGCCACTGAATAGAGTCGATATCCAAATGGTTCGTCGGCTCATCGAGCAGGAAAATATCAGGTTGTTCCAATAAAATTTTAGCCAACTCAATGCGCATGCGCCAACCGCCACTAAACTCGCCGGTGTTTCGTCCGAAATCACTTCGCTCAAAGCCTAAGCCTTTCAATGTGGTTTCAATCAAAGCCTCGTGATTACTGCCGCCTAAGAGGTTAAATCGCTCGGTATGCTCATTTAACTTATCAAGCAATGTCATATACGATTCCGACTCGTAATCAGTTCGTTCTGCTATTTCCGAATTTATATCTGCTATTTTATTCTCAAGGCCTTTCAATTCGGCAAAGGCTAACTCCACCTCTTCAACAACAGTGCGTGTATCGTCATACTTCATATGTTGGGGCAGATAGCCAATCTTAACTCCTTTAGGCATGCTTACCGTTCCGGATGTTGGTTCCTGATGACCTGAAATTATTTTTAGCAACGTTGACTTACCAGCACCGTTCTTACCAATCAAGCCAATGCGATCCTTTGTATTGATTAAAAATGACACCTCTTCAAAAAGCTTGAAGCCTCCGAAATCAACTGTTAACTGATTAATTGAAACCATTCATTAAAATTTGTGCAAAGATAGCATAAAAAAGCTGACAGCGTTTGCTATCAGCTTCCTATCATTTGATGATACGGATACTATTGTACCTCTTCAATTTCTAATTTAAAATCAGGACTAAATTTCAACACAAACAAGCCATGATTATAGAATCCACCCCAGTTTGAGACACGCAAGAAATTCAACTTTGACTGTATGGTATGCGGCTGGTGATGCTGGATGCAATATGGAAAATCAGGGCCAAAATCGCGTAAAGCTGTGATAAAATAATAAGTCACATCATGGCCCCATAAACTATAACGACTCATGTTTGATTGCACAGAAGCCGTCTGAAAAAATGGCGAAATGGCTATTGGTTCAGTCTTAAACCAATGGCGATAGGCTTTGATGCGCTCGTCATTTATCTCATCATTATAATCGACGGCATAATAGCTAAAAATACGTCCGTTTAGTTTATGAATATCCTCTGGATTAATGGTATTGTACTTCATCCAGTCAGGCAAGCCCCATAATGTCACATTGGCTTTAGTTTTATCAGCAGCCCCTTTAACGGTAGTGACAATGCGGTTAACCTGCGCCTCTTCCATCGATGGAATCAACACTGTATTTTCTTTGTTTTTATCAAACATGCGCTCCAAACTGGCCAAATCATCCTGCTTGAATTTATACTCAACAAAATCAGGCACTTCCCCATTCTTGAAACTTTCCCAATAGACCTTATCACGAATCAATTGGCTTAGTCCCTGTTCAAATTCATTGTCCTCATTTTCAGTTCGTATCATTACCAACCGATTTCCACGAGAACTCTGAATAATCCGACGTGCCATAATATCAAACATCAAAGTATCTGATGGATTCGCTTGAAATAGCAGCGGGTTATTATCCATCTGACGATTCACTGTTGACAAAGGAAATACCATTGGAATATCGTGCTTTTTCGAAAACTCCGATACATATTTAAGATTAGAAGAATAGGCGGGCCCAATAATCAAGTCGATGTATTCCATTTCAGGTTTACTCAAAATTGTCTTCACCTTAGTGCTATCCGGTGATGTGTCGTATACAAATAAATCAACATTAACACCTTCTTTCTTAAGCTTGTCCAATGCCAAAAGCGTTCCCTGATAAAACTCTACAAATACTTTCGATCGTATCGATAATCGACGTTTAGCCTTTTCTACCTCAATAATTTCACCATCTACTACTTCATTCTTGTAGTTCATTTTGCGGGTAGCCTCAACATTAAAAGGCAATAATAAAGCAACTTTTAGTGTCGGTTTTGTAAGGCTATAATCATAGGTATCACACTCTTTTTTATCAAAAGGCAAAATTGAAGCCGGGTCAACTTTCGGTTCATCCAATTGTACCTGAAACTCTGATTCATAATATTGTTCAACCCACTTCTTAGTCGGCACTTTAATAATCATGCCCTTCTCCCACTTAGTCAGGTCAATACCTGCAGCCGCATTTACTTTTTCTATAATATCCGATGGGATATCATACTTTTCGACGACATCGTATAAATGTTCGCGCTTTCTAATCTTATGATCTCTTAAAACAGCATCTTCAAACGCGTTAGGCTCTTTCGACTTTTTGATGCTCGACTTAGGAATGCGCAGAATATAGCCAATCGGTAAATCATTCGCATGAATGGATTTATTAGCTACTTCCACTTCATGATGCTTGGCATTATAACTATCGGCAATACTATACAATGTTTCACCACTTTTGATTTTATGATAGAGGTAGAGTGCATCTTCAGTTCCATCGAGGTTTTCTACCGGAGCAGGCGCACGTTCTTCTACTACATCTACAGGTATTCGAATGTAAGAACCGGCAGTTAACACGCCAGACTCAAGCCCTTCGTTATATTTTAAAATATCACTTATCTCTAATCGGAACTTTTTAGCAATGCCATATAAGGTTTCTTTCGGTTCTACCTTATGCACATAGTAGCCATCTTCAGAAACGGTATAATTAACATGCCGGACTTCTTTCTTGGGAACTTTTATCATGGCTCCAACCAACAACTGCTGATCACTTCCCGGATTATTATCATAGATATCCTGCAAATCGACACGATAACGCTTAGCAATATAATAAGCAGTCTGTCCCTTTTCGACTGTATGATAAATAAACTCTTCAGAATTAAGCTGCGCTTCGGTACTATTTCGTCCTTTTATAACAGGTACTTTTATGAGTTGATCAAGCTTAAGCCCATAAGCGGCAGATGGATTAACCTCCAGGATTTCTTTTTGAGAAACACCATAAGAGACACTAATACGATATAGCCCTTCTCCTTTTCGTACTTTATGCAAATAGTACTCTTTCCCATCGATAATCGTTTTTTCAGTCCCCCCAGGTATAGATTCCTGGGCGTTCACTTCAATACTCATGGAAGTGAAAAAATAAACGAATAGACTTATCAGGGCGATTGCAAAATGCTTCATATGTTTCATTAGTCAGATTGATACAATCATCTCATTCAATTTATTTTACCTAATATTTTTAAGGTAACTAACAAGATGAAAGCTCAAAAATAAAAAAAGCGGTGATACCAAACAAAGTAACACCGCAATTAATATTCCTTTTAAGTCTGTCGGACTACTTTGGGTAATTCGGGCTAACTAAAATATTTTGGTCAAACACATTCAGTTTCCCCTTTTTCACATACGGCTCGCCTCTTTCTTTCAAATGATCAAGCATTCGTCTTCGCCATATTTTCAGCACCTTTTTGTAATCTGAATTATCCACTAAGTTTAGTTCTTCACCTTTATCACTTGTTAAATCGAACAATTGCTCATCTCCTGTCCGAAAGAACCAAACATACTTTACCTTACCGTCGGTTAATGCGCACCAGTAGTTATGTTTATCGTAGGTAGTAGCATGCTCGAGGTCAATATACTCACGCCAACCATTATCTCCCCTCACAATATCCATCAAACTCTTCCCATCCATCTCTTTCACTTCTGAAATATCAGCCACATCCAACATCGTAGGCAAAATATCACGCAGTTCAACAGGGTGCTCCAGCTCTGAATTTACACTGACACTGGCCGTTTCTGAAGCCGGCCATTTTAAAACAAAAGGAACATGTGTAGAGCCTTCGTAAGAATAGGTTTTACGCCAATGATTATGATCGCCCATCATGTCGCCATGATCAGACACAAAGATAATCAGAGCATTGTCATACATACCCTTTTCTTTCAGATACGTTATAAAACGGCCAATCTGCTCATCTATAAAAGTTATAGCAGCATAATAATGGCGTCGGGAATTAAGCGCATGTTCCACTCCATAATCACCAAAAGCTGCGTCTTTATCTTCAGGATAATTAGCAAAACCTCCGGCCCAATCGCCCATATAAGGTTTTGGAATATCAGCACCGTCATACATATCCAAAAAGCGCTTTGGTGGATCATATGGACTATGCGGACGCGCAAAACTCACCTTCATAAACAACGGTTTATCCTCATCATAATCCGACACAAAATCAATGGCCGTTTGAGCTGTCCAATAGGTAGGATGAAGGTTCTCGGCCAAAACATAGGTTCCGGCACGATGCTCATTCCATCCAATACCAGTTGCATCAGGATTTAACTGGGGAGCCTGCGTTCTAAACCAACTTCGATAATCACTTTCAAAACCGTCCGATTCCACTCGCCCACTCTCATCTAAAATGGTTTGATGAAAACCATGCAGATTACGCTGTGGATGCCAATGCATTTTACCAATGCCAATGGTGTAATATCCATTGTCGCGTAACATCTGTGGCATCTCGTACTTGTATTTCTCAGCAACTTTGTAATAGCCCAACATACCGTGATTCCAGGGCGACATGCCTGTTAACAAACCGGCACGTGCGGGCGTACAACTGGGCACCGACGAATAGCCGTTAGAAAACCACACGCCATCTTCGGCCAGTTTATCCAGATTAGGCGTAATAATAGTTGAATTCTCTTTCCCAATACAATCACCTCTCTGCTGATCGGTCATTATAAGAAAAATATGCGGCTTATCCTGTGCAGAAACACTGACACAAATCATCGCCAGCAATATAAAAAACACCTTCTTCATAAAAGTTTAATTTGATTAGACTATACAAAGATGCAGTAAGTTGTTATCTGCTGACAGATATGAATGTTCAAAAGAGAGTAAATAAATGGAATTCCTATTCAACAGCCAATTGTCCGGCATCATTTATCACAATACGAGCATTGATTGCCTCATTATTTTCAGGATTGACCAAACCTTTGATAACAGGCGTTTTTTGTTTTAACACCAAAGCCTCCACCTGTTTCTCCGTTAGCTTTTTACCCATAAATTCAAAAGGAATGCGCAGACGACAACCATTTTTAAAATTATTGCACCCATAAGCGGCTTTTCCTTTTACAACGGTGCCTTTTTTACAAATCGGACAAACCCAAACGGCAGCATCCGCTTTTTCAAGTAATAATTTAAACTCAGCATCGAACTTTACCACACCATCCACCTTGCCATCACCTTCAACAAATCCTTTTATTTTACCTGTCTGTCCTTTTATAATGAGCTGTTCAATTTGTTTATCGCTTAACTTCTTCGCCATAAACTCAAAAGGAATAAGTGTTTTACAACCGTCTTTATATTTTGAGCAGCCCCAGGCCGTTTTCCCTTTCAGCATTACTCCATCCTTACATCTTGGGCAGATTAGCTCTTTAGATGCTGATGCTTTCTTTTCTTTAGTAGCACTCTTCTTTTTTTCCTCTTCGCTAACTATCTCAATCTTTTTATCGCTCCGATCCTGCTTGACATTAAAAACTATGTCGGACACCATTTGCTTTAGCTCGTTCATAAACTCACCGGCATCGTACTGCCCTTTCTCTATTTCGCGCAGTTTCTTCTCCCACACACCGGTAAGTTCTGCTGACTTTAGCAACTCATTTTTTATCGTATCAATCAACTGGATACCAGTCACTGTCGGATGCAGGTTTTTACGAACTTTGGTAATGTATTTCCGCCGTGTGATGGTTTCAATAATAGCAGCTCGTGTTGAAGGGCGACCTATACCATTTTCCTTCATCGCATCGCGCAACTCATCATCGTCCACCTGCTTACCTGCCGTTTCCATGGCTCGCAATAAAGTAGCCTCGGTATAAGGCTTGGGTGGCTGTGTCTCTTTTTCAATCAATAATGGTTCGTGTGGTCCTTTTTCACCAACAGTAAATTCAGGCATAATATCGTCCTGCTTCTTTTCTGCCTCTTTACCATCCATAAAGACAATACGCCAACCCGGTTCCAGCAACTGCTTACCGGTTGCCTTAAACTCTACACCATTCACATCTCCCAAAACCTGCGTATTCGAAATAGTAGCATCGGGATAAAAAGCGGCAATAAACCGACGTGCCACTAATTCATACACCAGCTTTTCATCACGGCTCATATTATTGGCATACACGCCTGTCGGAATAATAGCATGGTGATCCGTGACTTTTTTATCGTCAAATACCTTTTTCGATTTTTTAAGCTTGGCTTTCAATAAGGTTTCAGTCAGATGCTGATGATCTTTCATACCTTTTAATATACCTGATACTTTTGGATAGATATCGTCACTCAAAAAAGTGGTATCCACACGTGGGTAAGTCGTCAGTTTCTTCTCGTAAAGCGACTGTATTGTTTTCAGCGTTTCCTCGGCTGAAAAACCAAACTTTTTATTGCATTCAACCTGTAAAGAAGTCAAATCAAATAAACGAGGTGGCGCTTCTTTCCCTTTTTTCTTCGAGAAATCTTTCACCTCAAACTCTGTCGCTTTAATGGTTTCGAGGTAAGCGTCTCCTTCTTCCTTTTGGGTAAAACGTCCTTTGGTAGCTGAGAAAACCACGTCACGGTACTTGGTTTTCAACTCCCAAAAAGGTTCAGGTTTAAAGTTATCAATGGCTTTTTGTCGCTCTACAATCAAAGCCAAGGTTGGTGTTTGCACACGACCAATCGATAAAACCTGTCCTTGCTGACCATACTTTAAGGTATAAAGCCGAGTGGCATTAATACCCAATAACCAATCGCCAATAGCGCGTGAACTACCTGCTGCATATAAGTTGTTAAACTCATCATTGGAGCGTAATTTTTCAAAACCTTCACGAATGGCTTCTTCAGTCAGTGATGAAATCCATAAACGTTTTATGGGGCATTTAGTACCTGCTTTATGCAATACCCAACGCTGAATCAGCTCTCCCTCCTGCCCGGCATCACCACAGTTAACCACTTCATCTGCATTTTGCACCAGCTTTTCAATGGTTTTAAACTGTTTCTCTATACCTGAATCACTGATAAGCTTGATACCAAAGCGCGAAGGGATCATCGGCAGCCAGCCCAAGCTCCAACGTTTCCATTCAGATAGATATTCATGTGGTTCTTTTAGGGTGCAGAGATGACCAAAGGTCCAGGTCACCTGATAATTATTGCCTTCGTAATAACCATCACACCTTGATTTTGCACCGACAATCTGCGCAATTTCATTGGCTACACTTGGTTTCTCAGCAATACATACTATCATCGATGTCCTTTCTTTGTTGTGGGAATTTAAAGCGAATATACTATTTCCTAAAAAAAATCCCTTGGAGCCAAAGGAATGAGTTATCAACAAATAAAAATAATTCATTGACAACCAAGCAAAAGAATTTTAATAAAACATTATTATTCTATGCGTTTTTGGGTCTTTTTTAATAAATTGTGTTTTTTTAATTTAAATACTTGGTAAAAGAGGAACATATGTAAAAAATGTTCCTACATTTGTTACCGAACAATTATTTACAAGAGGCTCCTTAATACAAAAACGCCTCACAATTTTTTTTAAATGAATAAAGGTACAGTAAAGTTCTTTAATGATTCAAAAGGATACGGATTCATTAAAGACGAAGAAAGCAACAAAGAGTACTTTGTGCACGTAACAGGTCTTATTGACGAAATCAAAGAAAACGACGAAGTTACTTACGAGCTTCAAGAAGGCCGTAAGGGTTTAAACGCGGTAAATGTAAAACTAGCATAGATTAGGTTTTGTATTTAATGAGATTATTAAAAGCTGTTTCGGATGAAACAGCTTTTTTTGTTTATCACCTGCTCCAACAAATGACCTTTCTCATCTTATCCGAAGCTTAAAATTTCTATATTGCCACTTTTGAGACAAATAAAATCATACAATAATGGCAAAAGAAATTAAACTGGCAGAGGAATTAATCGACTTTATCCACCAAAGTCCTACCGCTTTTCATGTGGTTGAAAACACCGCGCAGGAACTGGAAGCAAACGGGTATAAATATCTGGACATTGCCTCACCATGGAACATTGATAAAGGTGGAAAATACTACACTACCAAAAGTAGCTCCGCTTTATTTGCTTTTCAGATTGGTACTGATGAGCCAGAAAATGGCGGTTTAAAATTGATCAGCGCTCACAGCGATTCGCCTGGTTTTAAAATTAAACCACAACCAGAGATGTTGGTTGACAACAAATATCTGAAATTAAACACTGAAGTGTATGGTGGCCCTATCTTAATGAGCTGGCTCGATCGTCCATTATCATTAGCTGGTCGTGTTTTGCTTAAAGGAGAAGATGCCTTAAATCCTAAACACACATTGGTTGATTTCAGAAAACCGCTATTAATTATTCCAAGTGTGGCTATTCACCTTAACCGCAGTGTTAACGATGGCATTGAGCTGAACAAGCAGGTTGACATGTTACCCTTAATGACCATTGTGAAGGATACGCTTGAAAAGGAAAATTACTTACTAAAACTTATAGCAGAACAATTAAACGTTAACACAGACGACATTCTTGACTTCGATTTATTTGTATATGAATTCGAGAAGGGTTGTTTAGTTGGCCCTAATCAGGAGTTTATTTCATCGCCTAAACTAGATGATTTAGCTATGGTGCATGCCGGCTTAAAAGCCCTATTGGCAAGCAATAATTCAGCATCAACCAATATTCTTTGTGTGTTTGATAACGAAGAAGTAGGCAGTGTTACCAAGCAGGGAGCAGGATCGCCAGTATTGCGCAACATTATTGAGCGCATTATGGAGAAACTGGGTAAATCACAAGAAGATTACCAACGTTCCATCTACAAATCATTTATGATTTCGGCTGACATGGCTCACTCAGTTCATCCAAATCATCCTGAAAAACACGATCCGGTTCTTCATCCGGTAATGAATGCTGGTCCTGTTATTAAAATCCACGCTAACCAGAAGTATACGACTGATGGTGAAAGCGGTGCCATCTTCGAATCCATCTGCAAACAAGCCGATGTGCCGGTTCAAAAATTCGTTAATCGTTCCGATATGGTTGGCGGCTCTACACTAGGTAATGTTTCAACTGGTAAAATTGATATCCGCACCGTTGACATTGGTAACCCGATGTTGGGTATGCACTCAGTACGTGAGCTTGGAGGCACAAATGATCACACATATGTAATGAAAGCATTCGCGACCTTCTACAACATGTAGATAACTGAATACATAAACGCTTACAACTCTAGCAAAGAGCAAAAAGTATAACGCCAAGTACACAAAGATGAATCACGCACGTTCTTATCTCTTTGTGCTCTTGGCGTTTTAACATAATAGACTTCTTAACTTAGAGAGAAACACCTTATTTATGAACAATCGTCTTTTTTTGCTTAAAAGTATTACTTTTAGCAATACTTATTTTTTGGAGAGGTAAGAATAGTGAAAACGAAAATTAAATTAAACCAAAAACTCAAACAAATGAAACGAGCATATTAATTTAATCACCAGACTTTACGAAGAGGTAATTAAATTTATTTGTGAGTTCCATTTGGCCGTTAAACTTAAAACACAATCAAATGAAATTAAAGAACTTACTATTCATAACATTAATCATCGGTTCCCTCAGTGCCTGTAAAACCACTGAGGTTTATTCTGATTTTGACCCCAATGCAAAATTTGACAGTTATACCAACTTTATGGTACTGGAGCATATGAAGTCAATGCCGATTAAAGATAATGCTAAACAATGGCTGCACAGTGCTATTAAGCAGCAAATGACGCAAAGAGGATATAACGAAACAAAAAGTCCTGATTTGCTAGTCAAAGTGATGATTAAAACACAAACTAAAGAAACAACATCACTACAGCGCAATGATAACTTTTACTGGGGAAGTACTTATTATCCATATGGATGGGGAATAAATACTGGCGTTAGCAAAGTTAACTACGATACTCATACCGAAGGAACCATTATCATTGACATTATCGATCGAAAGAAAAAGGAATTGATTTGGCAAGGCAGGGCCAGTGGTGCCGCTAAAAATGGCAAAAAGCTAACGGAAGAATCTGTTAATAAAATAATCAATAAATTATTTAGCACATACCCTTTGGCACCAATTAAATAACCCATAGGCAACATATTAAAAGGGTGATTAGCATTTTTGCTGGTCACCCTTTTGCTTTGAATAATTATTACTTTTGTAATAAGTAAATTATCACAATGAACAAATCAGAACTTTCAGATACAGATAAAGCCTTTTTTCAGGATGGCTTACACTTGGCAGATACCATTATTGACTCATTAGAAGAAAAGAAGCTGTGGCAAGCCACACGGCAAGAACAAGATGCCATGGAAGGCCTTATTGATGCACTGTCAGAAGAAGCAAAAAAACACAATGTGACAATTGATTGCCGGAAGGGCTGCAATTGGTGTTGCCACCAGCCCATCTACGGTGTAGCACACGAATTCCATTATCTGTGGCAGTTCATTCAGCTCAATATGAGCGAAGAAGAACAGAAGGAAGTACTTCAAAAGGCCTTTGACAACTACCAGAAACGCGGCCGCTTGTCGCAGGAAGAACTGGAGAGAAGTAAACTACCTTGTCCATTATTAAACAATGGAGCTTGCAGCGCTTATGTCGCCCGCCCCATGGCCTGCCGTATTTACCTGTCGATGTCGGAAGAAAGTTGTAAGAATTATCACGACCACCCGGAAGATGAAAAAAATTATCCGGCCCTACTGGAGTTTCCTCTTCGTGCCGGTCAGATGATGAATGAAGGGTTTACCGAAGGCTTGAAAAAACAAAGCATTACTAATAATGAATTTCTGATGGAAGAAGGCTTGCTGGTGGCACATAACAACGGCGAATCTATTGATAAAGATAAACTAAATACACATCCACTTTTTAAACCTTTATAACCCAATTAACCTACCAAACCCATGAACCAATACAGTACCAAAGAAGAACGCAGAAAATTTCAACTGCGCACAATCATTATATCATCATTACTGGTTTTAAATGTGCTGGGCATCTACCTCTATTATTACGTCTTGGTATTTAATGCCATTGCTCCGGGTAAAGTATATGGCGAAAGCACTTTTAATGGTGGTCGTTACGAAATATACACGCTTAAATATTATTATCAATACAATGGTATCACCTACTTTGACAAAATAGATTATGTGATGGGCCAGGATTTAGAGTTAGGCGATTCGATTCATTTCCGTGTATTTAGACCTTATCCTGCCAAACACATTGTGGATAAAGTGTTACGTGATGAATCAAAAGCACACCGCTACGATTGTGAAGATGGTTTTATCATCCGCTACAACGAGGAAGTTAACCAACACAGCGATTACCTGCCAAAGGATACAAAAACACATACTACAGCCAGAAATAAACGACTGATACTTTCGTCTGAAACACCGCAGGATATCAAAATAAAAGTCAGTCAGGCCATAGATAATATCCGCTTTAACCAAGGCTCTCTAATTGATTATTACATGCTAAAAGCAACAGGCCATTCATTATACATCTACTCCATCTATCATTATATGAATGATTTTTCGACAGATGCCATGCCGGCCAAAATTTTATATCAAGAGCTGAAACAATTAATGCCAGATAAAGATATCTATGTTTCAACTCTTGAATTAGACAACGCTAAAAAAGAGTACATGCTGGATACCCAGTGGTAATCTTCTATTTTATGGAAGTTCTAAACTATAAAAACGCCCATTGGCATCACCAACATAAAGGCAGTTGCCATCAATAATGGGTGCTGATAAGAACGCGCCTAACTTCAAAATCTTTTCTTCAACTGTTTTTGCATCGGCACCATACAGCTCAATACCATCAGCAAAAGCAGTTTCTGACTTAAACAAATCAGCGTAACCAGCTTTGCTTGCTGCTGTTTGAAACTCAAACTCGGTTGCTCCATTTTTGGAATTAACACCATAGACCTTGCCATTAAAGCACCCGAAATAAATGCGCTCCTTGTCAACAATAGCCCTTGAATACACACGCATATTCAATTGCTTTCTCCAATTTATTGTTCCAGCATCGGCATTAAAACAACAAAAACTATGTGTATCCGATGTTCCAAAGAACAAGGCATTGTCATGCGCCACAGGTGAAGCTATTATCCAACTCCCCGGCTCCTTATAATTCCAATGACCCTTGCCCGTTTCAATATCTAAAGCATAAATATTAAAATCGCGTGAACCAAAAATCACTTTATCCTTATAAATACATGCAGCCCTTTGAATCTCACCTTTTGGAAAGTAAGCATCGCCCACTGTTTTGAAACGCCAGGTTAATTGCCCACTAACTTTGTCAATCGCATAAAAGTAACCATCGAAACTACCAACCAGCACTTTATCCTGATGAATAAGCGGCGATGCATGTACTACTCCGCCTGTTTTGAAACGCCAAAGTAGCTGACCTGTCTGTGCTTTGAAAGCATATACATAACCATCTCCACACCCAATGTAAACACAGCTGTCCTCAAGCACTGGCGATGATAAGTAATAGTCCCATAGGTCGACCTGCACTTCCTGACTCATTTGGTATTTCCATTGCAGACGGCCATGACGTTTATTATATGCCGACAATTGTCCTGAAGCATCATAAACAATAACTAAATCGCCATATATAGCAGGCTTTGATTTAATGGCTCCTTTCAGTTTTACATTCCATATTTCCTCACCTGAATATTTGTCAATGGCATATAGGTGTCCGGCAGTATCGCCAAAATAAACAGAATTCATTGATATTACGGGAGACGCATAAATACCCGCTTGGGCTTTAAACTCCCATGATTGGGCTGCCACTCCGGCAGCTATAATCGATGTCAACAATAACATTAAGTAAATTTTTAATTGCATATAAAAGGCTTTCTTAGTTGATAATAAAAAGACAGTTACACTGCCTTTTTACCCTTATTCATCACAGGTGTTTTCAGCAATCAATGTTTCGAGGTATGGCTGAACACCAAACTCGCGTTGAAGCACATTGTATTCCTTATCAATATCCAGCTGACGCCTCAACTCAGTCCTACGCGCCCTAATCATGGTATTTTTCTCGGTGTAGCGCGATGAAACAAAGTCGAAAATACCGACTTTATAACCACACTGCTCAAGCAACAATGCCCGCATTGAATCCGAAACCATCATAATGGCTTTATCGCGAAAAGCTTTGTGCCTGAAGATCGCCTTCAAACGCTCCGACTTCATTGATAAAGAATGCTGACAACACGAAACCGACAAGATCACTTTCGCTTTGCTACGTAGACCTAAATAGATGCTTTTATCGGTGGCCGTATCACATGCATGCAACGAATACACCACATCAACCTTTTCATTGGCGGTATAGGCATCAATGTCAGCAGCATGAAAATGCATCCCGCTAAAGTTTAGTCGTTGAGCAAGCTCTTGATTCACTTTCATCAAACGCTCGTTGGTATCAATACAATGAATTCGCACCGGCCGTTTTTCTATATTCGCATAAAAGAAATAAACCAAATAGCTAAGGTAGCAGTTACCTGCCCCACTATCGATTAAAACCAAAGGTCGTTTCTTTGATGTTTTACGTAATTCAGAATGAATCACTTCCAAATAGGCAATAATCTGCTCTATTTTAACTTCATTATCCTTGGAGATATAAGCATTACGCGACTGTAATTTTATAACCTGAAATAAGTCGTATAATTCTTCTCTATTAATTTTATTTATAAGCATTTCGTGTACAATAAATAGATGAACACGAGACAAATTGTCGTCACCAGCGCACAAAAAACGATATTATAAAAATGGAAATTACAACTGCCATCTGATTACAACAATCTGCCTCATTAAAAAATTTAATAAGTTGATAACGACGTTAATTAACGTCAAACGATTGTTATGTAATAGATTTTGTCTTCCCAAGCCGTGCGATAACGTATGGGGCGGATTTCCGGCAATTGTTTTTATAATGGAATGACAAAAATAAATATTTGTTTTAGCTTTTCATCATTCACCTCCGATATTTTTTATTTTTGCAACCATTAAGGTGCATTTGCTTAAAAAGGGAATCCGGTGCTGCATCAATGCAAAGTCCGGAGCTATCCCCGTAGCTGTAAGCCTCATTAAAACGTTTTGTATGATGCCACTATTCGCGCGCTGCGCATGGGAAGGCAACAAAACAGAGGTAAGCCAGAAGACCTGCCTTATTTTAATACTTCGGGGTAAAGTGAAAATTGTTAGCACCCTGCTAATACCTTTCATCTATCCTCCTGAAGCATGTTAAACCATTTAAACACTTAACAATGCAGGAGCAAACGATTACGACTGTAAAAACGGATTTGGATAATCAAATCCAGCAAAAAATTGACCTAAAAACAAAGCCATTGGGGGCATTAGGTACACTTGAGCAAATTGCCTTTAAAGTATGCCAAATCCAGGAAACACTTTCGCCTCAACTCAAGCAACCAAGTATTTTGGTTTGTGCCGGTGACCACGGTATTACGCACGAAAAAATCAGTCCTTTCCCACAGGAGGTAACGTTTCAGATGGTGATGAATTTCCTGGGTGGCGGAGCGGCTATCAATGTATTCTGTCGTCAGCACAACATCAATCTTTTAGTGGCCGATACTGGTGTTAACTACGATTTTGAACCATCGGAGCAACTGCTGGATTTAAAAGTCAGAAAAGGAACCCGCAATTTTGCAGTTGAACCAGCTATGACCATGGAAGAGTGTCAAACAGCCATGAACAATGGAGCAGCCATCATCGAAAAGCTGCACCAGGCAGGCACTAACATCGTTGGTTTTGGCGAAATGGGCATTGGCAACACCACAGCGGCTACTGCTTTACTATGTAAATATGCTGATTATTCGCCCTACGAAGCGAGCGGTGCCGGAACAGGATTAGATTCGCAAGGTATCCAACACAAAGCATCGGTCATTGAAAAAGCATTGAACTTACATGCAAAAATAAGTGACCCAAAAGAAATATTGGCTTGTTTTGGTGGCTACGAAATTGCGACCATCTGCGGCGCTATCCTAAAAGCAGCTGAATTAAAAATGGTGATTCTATCCGATGGTTTTATTGCCACATCAGCATTGATTGCAGCTCACGCCATCAATCCTAATGTAACCGATTATTGCCTCTTTGCTCACGAATCAAACGAACAAGGTCATAAACTGATGCTGGAACACTTAAAAGCAGAACCTATTCTCCATCTGGGTTTGCGCTTAGGCGAAGGAACCGGTTCAGCCATTGCTTTTCCAATTGTTCAGTCGGCCGTTAATTTCATGAATGAGATGAGTAGTTTTGAGGATGCCGGAGTGAGTAATGTATAAGTAGAAAGGAGGACGGAAGACTGAGGTCGGAAGACATTTGTCATCAACGCTTAAAGCATTCAAAATGGAAGAAACTAAATTCAAATTTGAAAGATTAATTATTTGGCAAAAAGCAATGGATTTTGGAGAGTCTATAAATAAGCTAGCCAAAACATTTCCGGCCGAAGAGCTCTATAATTTATCTTCCCAAATACGACGAGCTGGTGATTCAATTGCTTTAAATATTGCCGAAGGCTCTATTGGCCAAACCAATGCTGAGCAAAAGAAATTTATAGGTTATTCTATTCGTTCTTTAGCCGAAGTCATTACTTGTTTGCACAAAGCTAAATTAAGGAGTTATACAGATTATAATAATTTTGAACGCTTATATTCTGAAGCATTTTCATTAATGAACATGATGATTAGCTTCCGGAACAATATTAAATAATCCTAATCATCCTTCGGTCATCAGTCCTCCATCTTCCGTCTTTAAACTACAAAAAAATGAAACAACAACTCAACCTCCTTTTAACAGCCTTTGGCTTTTTTACACGGATACCGATTCCTTTTAACATCGCTTTTTCGCAAGAAAACCTTAACCGATGTAATCGTTATCTGCCAATTGTTGGCTTAGTCGTTGGCAGCATTAGTGCCCTGGTGTTTTATAGTGCTTCACTGCTTTTTACCACTTCCATTGCTGTTATCCTTTCCATGATAACATCGGTAATACTCACAGGTGCATTTCACGAAGATGGTTTTGCCGATGTGTGTGATGCCTTTGGCGGAGGGTGGACAAAAGAGAAGATACTCACCATTATGAAAGATTCAAGAGTGGGCGCCTATGGTGCCATTGGCATTCTACTGTTACTACTCCTGAAATTCTTTGCCATCAATGAAATACAGCCGAACTTGATTGTCAAAGCAATCATCTCGGCCCATGTTATCAGCCGTCTTATGGCTGTCTGGACGATGCATTCGTTGAATTACGTGCGCGAAGATGAGAGTAGCAAGTCGAAGCCAATAACAAAATCATTACAAAGCAAGGATTTGTTGCTGGCTTTTGTCCTTTCTCTTCCTGTATTGTTTTTATTTGGTGATTTACTTTATTTCCTGGTTTTAATTCCTGCCTTTATCGCTAAATTCTGGCTGGAGCGTTATTTTAAAAAATGGATTGGCGGCTATACGGGTGATTGCCTGGGGAGCATACAGCAAGTAACTGAAGTGGTGGTTTATCTAAGTATATTGGCAATTATCGCTTATCAAACTCACCAAAATTCATTTGAAGTTCAAATAAATAGCATTTTCTAATATGGAAATCTGGCTCATCAGACATACCACACCACAGGTTGATAACGGCGTTTGCTATGGTCAACTCGACTTAGATGTAATAGATTCTTTTATTGAGGAAGCAGGCCTTATCAAACAGCATGTTGAAGGTATTCAGTTTGATAAAGTATATTCCAGTCCATTAGTACGCTGTAAAAAACTAGCCGATAAACTGCCTACTTCTAATTCAATCATCTACGATAAGCGACTTAAAGAAATTGATTTCGGTCAATGGGAAGGCTTAGCTTGGAAATCCATTCCACATGATGAGATGGAACAATGGAGCGCTGATTATGTCAACAATACTGCACCTGATGGCGAAAGCTTTGGTCAACTAATTGAACGAACCAATGATTTTATCGCTCAACTAGGTACGGCATCTGACGAAAAAGTGGCTGTTATTACGCACTCAGGTATTATTCGGGCATTTCTGGTTAAGTATCTGCAAATACCAGCAACCAAAATTTTTAGCCTGGATTTATCCTTTGGTTGCATCGTTAAAATCATCATCCATTCAAAAGAATATCAACAAGTAAAATTTATCACTGCATAATGGGGAAAATCATTTTGATAACAGGCGGCCAGCGATCGGGTAAAAGCTCTTATGCACAGAAACTGGCACTGCAGATAGCTCCAAATCCGGTTTACCTGGCTACTTCTCGTATTTGGGACGACGAACATCAGCAAAGAATCAAACGCCACCAGGCTGACCGTGGCTCTGAATGGACGAATATTGAAGAAGAGAAACAACTATCCAATCATCAGCTTGAAGGCAGAGTTATTTTAATCGATTGTGTGACGCTTTGGCTCACCAATTTCTTTTTTGATAATGACAGTAATATTGAGCAATCACTCACTGAGGCAAAAACAGAATTTGAGCAATTCATCAAACAAGATGCTACCTTTATCTTTGTCACCAATGAAATTGGCCTGGGTGGCATGCCCGATAATCCGATTCAACGAAAATTTACCGACCTACAAGGTTGGATGAATCAACACATTGCTTTACATGCGAACGAAGTTTACCTAATGGTTTCAGGTATTGCAATGGAGGTGAAATGAAAAATGCCTCCGGCAGCAACCGAAGGCATTATCACTAAATCTAAACCACTGGACACTATGGGAATGTTATCACTTCATCCCAGGCACCCCATGTATGATCATACTCAGGTAAATAGTGTTCAATTTGCATTGTAAACACTTTCTTACCCTCATTATTATTGGAAATAGTACCAGTTCCGGCAATGCGTACCGGCAATTCCACTCCCGTGTGAAACCACCCTTTTTGTTCAGGTATAGATACAGTAGCAGCCCCTTCATTGGCAATTATAAGTACATCAAAACCTGCTTCATACAGGGCTTCAGCCATATAAATATCTAATCCAATAGCTTTATAAAGATTTACATCGCGGGTTTCCTCGTCCCAGGTACTGGCAAAACTTCCTGTACCAAGCATCTCAAAATTCAACTCGAGCTGACCACTAAAAACCGCCGTATTGTACAGAGGTGATGCATTATCACCACTTACCACCAGCTCGAACGAATAAACTGTAGCTGGATCAATAGCTCCCGGATCGGTGGCTATAATTTTAGCATAGGCCAAGGCACTTCCCTGTTCAAAAGTTAGGTTTTGGCTTTCCAATTCAAAAAGTCCGCTACCATTGCTACTATTTAGTACCAGGTTAGCCTCTGTACCAGAAACATTCTTCAGCGTACGATGTATTGGAAAAGATATCGAATAACTATTATCAGCATTTAACTTATAGGGTGCGTCCACTGCTGTTACCCCAACGGCAACATAATCAACACCTCCTGCATCAAATTTTGTTTGTATGTTGTCTTGGTCGCAACTACTAAGTGCAACAAAGCAAAACAGTAAAGCATATATTAAGTTCTTCATTTTTTCTCCTTTAATTATTCAAATGATTTTAATTTCTTACCATGGGTTTTGATCCGTCGTGGCATCCATGGCTTCATTACCGTCAAACTCGGCTTGAGGTATAGCCATTACCCAATCAGGACAAAGCGGATTTTCTGAATCAATATAAGGTATCAATTCGCTGTGGTTGCTACCTGCATAGTCGCGCGTAAAGCCAGTTCCTAAACGCTTTACATCATAAATACGCGATATTTCTCCCCATAATTCAATGCGTCGTTGAAGCATTATTTCATCCATCAGTGTAATGCTACCCGACGATGGGGTTGTTGGTCCGTTGTCGCTATCCGTTGTAAGGGTATTAGCATCCGTTAAGCTACTAATATCATAATCAGTCTGACGCTCTTCCATTAAGTCCTCAAGAATCGTTCGAGCCTCACCATACTGCTCCAACATACATTTAGCTTCGGCTTGCATCAACAACATTTCTTCATGGCGCATAAAAATATAATCCCCAGCGCCGGTGGCCACATTGGCAAACTGAAATTTAAACTGATTATAACTTTTTTGTGTACCCGTAGCCTGCTCTTCAGCAATAGGACCGTACCACCAGTTCTTACGCACATCGTTTACCTTCACCTGATCGTATAACCATTTACTAACACAAACACGAGCCCGACTGGCATAATAATCAGAGGCACTAGCATCCATATGCCCAAACAACATAGCGCGTCCAGCCTCTGCTACTTGATCATCTAATACTTCAAAACCCCATAAAACACAACTTTTTGTAGCATCGTTAAATGCAAATCCACCAGATATATCAGCGCCAGCCAACATAGATGTACCACCTTTTAAGGCTTCTGCAGCTGCATCATAGGCTTCCTGCCAACGTTCCTGCTCAAGCATAATACGGGCTTTTAAGCCATTCGCTGAATAATAATCCAGGTTAGAAATATGAACACGTTCCTGTGCTTTATCCGGATCTAAACGGATCACGGCACTGTCAATATCAGCGTTAATCAACTTATAAACATCGTTTAATGTGCCACGTCCAACGCCTTCGGTTTCAATAGTGGTTGGCTCAGTATAAATTGGCACGCCTGGTAGTTCACCACCACCAACTGCTAATGACTGTTGATAGAAACGCGCGAGGTAGAAATAAGAAAATGCTCTTAAAGCGTATGCCTGCCCCATCAAAGAGTTTATCTTACTTGGAGCTCCTGTTAGGGTTTCTTTTGAGGCCAAGATAGAATTCACATTGGTAATCAGGGTGTAGTAAAAATTCCAGCTTGAATATGGGCGACCGCGGGTATTCGTAAAGTCTGATTTTACCTGATACATATAATCGTAATAAAACCAACCGCTACCCATTTCGGCTTGAACCATATCTTCTGCCATCAGGTTACCGGTATGAACAATGGCGATATGACCAAACTGCTCATGTTCCCAACCAGTTCCCCACTCGGTAACATACATGGCCCGATACAAACCATTAATGGTACTCATTGCTTTATCAACATCGGAAAATAACTCGGCTCCTCCTGCCTGATCGGTAGGAAAAGTATCCAGGTTGTCTTCACAAGACGCTATAGCCAACACCGCGCCTATCAGTAAAATATATTTTAATTTCTTCATGCTTTCTTTCTTAAAATTTAACATCGATACCAAATAGAGTTGTACTAACCGGTGCATAAACATAATCAGTTGAACCAGAGAAGTTGTATTGCGGATCTAAACCATCGAGATGAGAAAACAAAGCAATGTTATCAAGTGTGATATACAAGCGAACTCTGTCGATTCCGATTGATGAAACTACATTTTCAGGCAATGTGTAACCCAGCGTTATATTCTTGATTGCGAAATAAGATGCATCAATTAAACCGGCATCATTTTGTGCACGGGCAAACCCGGTGCCGTTTTCAACACGCGGAATATCTGTTACATCACCAGGTTGCTGCCAGGCTCTTTTGATATTCTTGTGATAGTTAGCGCCAACATAAATAGGATTCAACAAATCCTGGTATAAATAATCATAAACATATCCGCCAACTGAGAAGGTTGTAAGGAAAGATGCATCAAAATTACGCAGGAATGTGAATTCACTTCCGAACGAACCGTAGAAATCCGGAATACGGCTACCACTTATAACACTGGAATTAACAGCTTCGCTCTTCTGGTCTGAAATAGAATAAGTACGGTTACCATCTTCATCTTCTTCAAAAACATGATACAACTGAGCACCATTAGTTGGGTCAACACCAGCACTCTTAGCCAGCCAGAATGAATTAATCTCCTCTCCGACCTTATTAATACGAATTCCGCTGATTATCTGATCTTTCTCCCCATCAAGTTTTAAAATCTCGTTTTTAACCGTTGACAGGTTGACAGATGCTATCCAATTGAAGTTGGTTGATTTAACAACCTCAACCGCAGTACTGAACTCAATACCTTTGTTTGACATCTCTCCTACATTATCCCAGTAATTTTCAAAACCTGTTGACAAAGGCATTGGGCGTTTCATCAACATATCAATTGTTTTACGGTTGTAATACTCAAAGGTAAAATTAGCCCGATTGAACAGACGTGCTTCGATACCAATGTTAAAGTTCAGATTCTCCTCCCACTTAATATCTTCATTACCTAAATCGGCCAAACGAGAACCACCCAGGGTAGCATTAGGCCAGGTTAAATCATAAAGTGTTTGCCAGGCATAATAGTTATCCTCATCGACCGTATTAATGTTATCATTTCCCTGGAGACCATAACTGGCCTTTAATGTTAAGTTGTCGATAAAATCAACACCAGCCATAAAGCTTTCTTCAGATAGACGCCACGATGCACCTAAAGACCAGAAATTACCCCAACGATTATCTTTATGGAAACGTGAAGAGGCATCTGCACGGAAGCTGGCACTCAAGTAATAGCGATCTTTAAAATCGTAAGTAATATTGGTAAAATACGATTCAATGGCATAATTATCTTCATAAGAGGTTAAATCTTTGGTAGTTGTACCAGGAGCAAGCTCAACAATGCCAGCGAAAGGAAAACCTGACTTTTCACCACGCATGTAATTATATCGATATTCATAATTTTCGTGCCCCAGTAATACACCTAAACTATGTTCGCCAAAATCTTTGTTATACCTAAGTAACTGGTTCCAGGTATAAGAGAAAGTGCGGATATTATACTTTGTCAGGTAGCCTTTTGCTGATGCAAAACTTCCAAAATCAGGATTGTTATAAAGGTATCGGTTTTCGTTAGCCAAATCGAAACCAATGGTGGTTGAAAGGCTTAACCCGCTGACAAAATTACTAATGCCATCTCCGATTAAATCAATATGGAAACGCCCCGACATATTATCGAATTGGCGAACACTTTCGTCTTCATAGAGATTAGCTACCGAGTTAAAGTTAGCGCTGGCTCCACTGGGTCGATTAATACCATAATCAAATTGTTTCTCTCCTGTTTCTGACAAAATTAAATCGCCGTTTCTTTCACGCTCATATACCGGATAGAGCGATGGCATAAACTGGGCAGAATACCAAACATTTGAAGACTGTGTGGCTGTTGCAGACAGATAATCGGTTTTTGTTTTAGCAAAATTGACATTACCACCATATTTTATCCATGGCTCTGTTTCAAACTCTGCACCAACACGTCCTGAGAAACGTTCAAAGTTGGTGTTTTTTAATAAACCTTCCTCTTCTAAATAGGCAAATGATGAAAACAACTGAATCTTCTCTGTTCCGCCATTAACCAATATCTGGTATTCCTGCCGAATGGCATTTTCATTGGTTATTTCATCCTGCCAGTCACTTTCAAAAGCCAGGTTAGCATTCGGATTAACCTTACCGGTCGTTGGGTCGATCAAACTAGCAACAGGCATATCAAAGAAGTTGTACTGTTCATTGGCACCAAATATGCCATTATTGCCATTCATCTCAGCAAGCGCCAACTCTCCAGCCAAATGAGGTGCTACATTTTTCTGATAAATCAACTGGTTCTTATACCCTTGAAACGCCGTTTCGATATATTCGGTTGCATTTAACGTTTCGTAGGGCTTAATGGCCCGATTAGCAATACCTCTAGATACTTTGAGTTCAATAGAAGTCTTTCCACTTTTTCCTTTTTTTGTTGTTATTAGAACCACTCCGTTAGCTCCCCGCGAACCATACAAAGCACCTGCCGAAGCATCTTTAAGCACTGTAACCGACTCAATATCGCTGTTACTAATGGCATTTAAGTTCCCATCATAAGGTATACCATCCACGACATAAAGAGGTGCATTACTCGAATTAATGGAGCCAAAGCCGCGGATGCGAATGGAAGCTCCTTCACCTGGCTGCCCCGAACCAGAAGTTGATTGAACACCAGCCACCTGACCATCAATCGCTTTTGTAATATCTGAAGCTACTCGTTTTTCGAGCTTTTCTACCCCAACCACTTCGGCCGAACCTGTAAATGATTCTTTCTTGGCAGTACCATAAGCTACTACCATCACCTCACCTACTTCAACATCATCGCCCTTAAGATTAACGTTAATCACCGTCTGACCATTGATAGGAATTTCCTGGGTGGTCATTCCTACAAATGAAAAAACAAGCGTGATCGCATCTGCTGGAGTAGATAAAGAATAGTTACCTTCATAATCAGTAACGGTACCAATGGATGTGCCTTTCACTACAACGGATACACCCGGTATAGGCTCTCCATCTTCATTACTGACAACTCTACCAGTAATGGTTGATTGAGCAAACAAAGACGTTTGTCCGATTAATAATAGGACAAACAGTAAACATGCAATTTTTCGCATAGACTAAAGGTTTTAATTAATAATTGTGTTAAGTGCCGTATAGGCAGAATTAGTATTTTATAATTCACACAACTATTAAACCTTCAGCATTGAACATTACAGCTAAACCATAGGTTTGCCGCATGTTAATATGGCAGGAATAATTAAAATCTACTGGGACTAGATTTTGGTTTAAGTTAATACGATTTTATCAGTTCGTATGAATTGTTTTATCCACTTATTGACTAATAAAAAAATCGTCGATTCGAACATCTAATTAAGGTATTCGAAATACTAATATATGGAATTAATATGAAATAACAATATTTAACGTTTTTTATTTATTTTATCTAGCGATACTAAACAAATATAAAACAGAAGGGGATGCCCTTTAACATCCCCTTCCTCACACAACTAAACCTTTAATCTACGTTCCATCACAGCTTAAA
>NZ_JAFMVC010000023.1 GCF_025499605.1 Carboxylicivirga litoralis
GGTCTGGTAGTTCAGCTGGTTAGAATGCCGGCCTGTCACGCCGGAGGTCGCGGGTTCGAGTCCCGTCCAGACCGCTTAAAAAGGGATGCTGCTACAGTGTTCCTTTTTTTGTTTTACATAGATGCCTCATTAATGTCATGATTCGAAGATACCTCTGAATCATTTATGAGACGGTTCTCAACTGTCATTAGAACTTCAATATTAACTAATACGCTTTATTTGCTGATACGTTAGTCAAGCAATTTAATTCTTTTGTCTAAATGATTGTGGGATTCATCTAAAAGCCCCATTCTGTCTACAACTATTATTCACGTTAGCCGTAAAAAACGACTTAAAGTGATAATAAACCTACATACATGAGGAAAATTAAATTATTGCAGAGAACTCTGCTTTTGTTGGTGCTCTTTCTACCATTGATGGGGGCCGCTCAAGAAGGAACGAAGCAATTTATGCCTAACTCAACCGACCGCCTTTGGTTGGAAATTTACCGGAGTGATAATAAGTATTTCGCGACCCAAAGTGCAAGTGACAAAGAAAAGCTTTACATATATCTGAATGCAGGTGAAAAAATGCATTTTGGTATGAAGATGGCTAGTTACTCAGAAGGCAATTCCGCTCGTACATCTATTCGGATTAAGGATGAAAATGGTAACGTTGTTTTTTCAGAAAGACGCTTTCCTTCATCAGGAACTGGTTATATTTCGTCGTACAACGAGGCTGTTAAAGGCCCGGAGGGAGTTATCTTAAATGGCTCGACAATTTCTAATGCAGACGGGTATACACCATATGTTTATGAAGCAACTTCAACAGGTAATCATTATATCGAGTTTGAAACTTGGCGTTATGATTATGGGACAAGTGGTAACTATAGGCGCAAACGCAGGTTTGCTATGGATTTTTTTGATGTTACAGTAACCGATGCCAGTAATAATGTTATTACCAACCCGGGCGAACCTAATGTGTCAGCTGGTCGCCTTTGGTCGAAAGGTTGGGCTTTTACAACTACCAGTTACACCGATTATCCTGTGAAAGCCGATTTTTATGTGTTTACAGCCGATGAGTTTGTAAATAAGGTGCAATACGAGATGAAGCCTTATTCATTTAATTTTGTGGCTAATTCATATGGCGTATCGCTAAGTACAGATGATAATGTTATTGAGGCGGCACAAAGTCAGGATGGTGATTTAACCAATACCAGTGATATTTCTGAATATCGTATTTTTTTAAATGACCCAGATCGTGCTGTGTGGCAAAATACCGCCCTGCCACCTCCGGCCGTTAAAGTTTGGTTCGACGATAACCTGATTTTTGATTATGACTATGATCGCGAGCCTCAGCAATTATCATTGGCAGCTCCGTCAATCGTGTTGGAGAAAAACAATGCATCATGCCCATTCGAAAGTATCACCATGTTTAAGATTGAATCTAATATTGATGGTTTTGCAACGGTGTTATTGGATTTAGATGGGGGAGGTTATTCTACAGATGGAAATGATAAAGCGTTGCAGATTGATTTAAAGCAAGGCGATAACTACGTATTATGGGATTTTACAACGGATGATGGAGATGAAGTAGAAGATGGAATATATTCAGCATCGGCAACTTTCTTAGGTCGCGGGCCTGCTCATTTCCCATTGTATGATGTGGAGTCGTTAAGTGGTATTTCTACCTATTCTATTCGTCCGTTTAATAAACTAGGGCCAACCTTATATTGGGATGATTCACAAATCGATTATTGGGGTGATTCAAGTGGTTCGGGTGCAATGGATGAAACAGTTCGAACTCAACTTACAATCGAGAATCATAAACCTCGTGTGTGGACCTATAATTATAATGCCTATAATGGTGAAGGTACTACAATGAACTCCTGGTTTAATGCTATTGATTTGGGTATGCCAGTCATAAATTTTGAGGTGACAACGGGTACTGATAAATGTGTCAATGGCGAAGCTCCTGTTTTAGGGGATATTCATTTAGTGGCCGGTATTGATGAAGTGATAAACTTTCAATTAAGCGATTTCACGGACAAGTATTACGATCCGAATGATTTGCCATTAACTGAAATTCAAATTATAAACTTGCCGTCATCTGGTTCTCTGGAGCTTTCAGGAGTAACGATTACAGCAGGACAAGTTATTAGTGCGGCTAATATCAATAATATAAGTTATACGCCACCATCAGGGATTGGAGGAAAATATACGTTTGATTTTACAGCTTCCAATGGGACAAA
This sequence comes from Carboxylicivirga litoralis, assembly GCF_025499605.1. Taxonomy (GTDB): domain Bacteria; phylum Bacteroidota; class Bacteroidia; order Bacteroidales; family Marinilabiliaceae; genus Carboxylicivirga; species Carboxylicivirga litoralis. Next base: position 2,231 of record NZ_JAFMVC010000023.1, read on the forward strand.
TTATGCCCTACAGTCAAATGTTGTTAATTTGGTTAGTAACTCGGCTCCAACAATTGCAGCCATTGGCGACCAAACCATTTGTACAAATGAAGGATTGATAAGTTTTCCTATTACCATCGGCGATGCTGAAACAGCAGCTGATGATTTATCTGTAATTGCTTATTCACATGATCAGCTGGCAGTTGAGAATTCAGGAATTACAATTTCAGGTACAGGAGCTAATCGCTTTTTAAATGTAGTGCCAATTGCCGATCAGTCGGGATACGCCATTATTTATGTATTGGTTGATGATGGCTATTCTCAAGCCATCGAAGAATTTGCATTGCACATTGGACCATCGGTTTTATTTACTGGCGATGTGTCCGTTTGTGTGGGCGGAGCACTGTCGTTAACTGCCGAAGAGGTTGGCGCTGCCTACATTTGGAAAAAAGGAACAACAGTATTAAGTACAACACAACAATTGTCCATTTCAAATTTAACGCTGGCTGATGCTGGTACCTATTCTTTATCAGTGTCAAAAGGCGGTTGTGCTATCACCAAAGAGTTTGAGGTTTCAATCGCTCCAATAGTTTCTTTCACGGGCGATGTTAATTTATGTGTGGGTGAAACGCTCTCATTAAGCGCTGATGAAACAGTGGCAACGAGTTACATTTGGAAGAAAGGTTCTACAACTATTGGGTCGACTAAAGTGCTGACTAAAGATGATGTAACCCTGTCCGATAATGGATCAGATTATACCCTGGAAGTTTCGAAAGAAGGGTGTTCAAATGCTTCAGCCCCATTTACTATTTCGGTTATCAATGTGTTGGATGAGAACCTAACGGTTTCAGGTTCGCAAATTGTTGAAGGAGGCTCAGGCACCATTACTATTGTGGGAGCCGAGCAGGATGTGGTTTATACCGCCTATGATGCAAGCAACAATTCGATTGTTAGCGGAACAGGTGCCGATGCAGATTTAATACTGACAGTTAATGAGACAGATTTATCGGTTGGTAGCAATACCTTTACAATAAGTGGTGACAATGGTAATTGTACAGTTGATTTACTTAACTCGGCAACCATTTCGGTTAATAGCCTGCCAACAGTATCTTCTCAGGTTATCAGTACCGATGAGGATGTAGCCTACTCAGGCAACCTCTTAACAGGTGCTACAGATGATGATGGAGGTATTCTTTCAGCAGAAACGAGTCCTGTGACTCCACCAGTCAATGGTTCTGTTACGATTGCTTCAAATGGCGACTTTACTTATACGCCCGATGCTAATTTTAATGGTTCTGACAGTTTTACATTCAGAGTATGTGACGACCAAACACCTAATGGATGTGTAACGGCTGATGTAACAATTACTGTTAATGCCATAAATGATGCGCCGGTTTTATCTACAGTCACTTTAAGTGTTGATGAAGATAACGACTTAGTATTTGCATCATCTGATTTTACATCAGCCTATACAGATGAAGAAGGGCAAGCTTTGGTGAAAATTCAGATTGTAAGCATACCAAATGCTGCCAGTGGTGAACTACAATTGTCTGGAGCTCCGGTATTGCTGAATCAGGAAATTGCTGCGGCAGATATAAGCAACTTACGTTTTGTGCCTGCAAGCAATTGGAATGGAGCTGCCTCTTTCCAGTGGAAAGCGAGTGATGGTGTTACCTACTCATCGGCTAGTGCCAATGTAAATATGACGGTTACAGCTCAGGATGATTCGCCATCTTTTGCCAATGTCACTGTGTCTGTTCTGGAAGATGCTGCCAATAATTTTGTTGTACATGACCTTAACGATCAGTTAACGGGTACAGACAACGATATTGATGGTGAGAAAATTACGTATTCAATACTATCAGGTAATACATCCAATGCCTTTAAGGTCGATATTAATACAGGTGAAATAGCGGTCAACACTAGTTCAGCAATTGATTTTGAAGTATTAGATAGTTATTCTGTTGTTGTCAGAGCAACAGACGCTATTGGCTCATTTGCAGATGTAACAATTACTATCGATGTTCAAAATTCAGATTCGGATGTAGTACTAACCATTGCAAATGCCAGCATAACAGAAGGAGATGCCGGTAGTTCAAACATGACCTTTACAGTAACGGCTTCAAGTAATGTTGCTAACGAACTGAATTTTAACTTCGCTGTTGCCGAAAATGAAGCGACATTCCCTGAAGATTATTCTGTTGAATCGGGTTCGGCAAGTATATTGGCAGGAAATAACACAACAACTTTTGTTGTACCGATTGCAGGTGATGTGGTGGTTGAAGAAAATGAGACATTCACCGTTTCACTAAATGGATTGTCATCAGGTTCTGCGCCTTCATCAGCTACAGGAACCATTACAGATAATGATAATGCCAGCTTAACTGTTGGTGATGCCTCTGTTTCGGAAGGCGACGGACAGATTGTTTTTAGTGTTGCTTTAAGCGGAAATGTACAAGGAGGCATAACAGTTAATTATAGTATGAGCGATGGCTCAGCCACCGGTGGTAGCGATTATAACAATGCCAGTGGTTCAATTGTGTTTATCGGAACTGATGGTGAATCACAAAATATTACTGTGCCTGTTTTGGATGATGATGTTGTTGAAGAAACAGAAGACTTTATTTTAAATTTAAGTACAACAGTTTTGGCTATTGATGCAACAGATAAAGCAACGGGCTCAATCACTAATAATGACGGTCAGGCAACCGTAACTATAGGAGACGAAACAGTTGACGAAAACGGTTCAGCTACCTTTACTGTTCAGTTTGATAAACCAGTACAAGGAGGTTTCACCATTAATTATAGTGCCAATGATATAACTGCTGCCGAGGGAACGGATTATACGGTAGTTGGTTCAAGCCTCGCATTTGATGGCGATGAAAGCAAGACGCAATCCATAACGGTTAATGGTATAGATGATGCCATTGTTGAAGGTTCTGAAACATTCGCAATTAATCTGTCATCGCCAAGTGCATTGGTTAATACAGATGACTCTGCGACAGGAACCATCATTGATAATGATGCAGCTGTTGTAACAATTGAAGACGTAACGGTTAACGAAGGAGAGGGAGCTGTGTTCACGGCAACTTTAAACAAAGCTGTGGCAGGCGGTGTGGTTATTACATATAACCTGGCGGATAGTGGTGCAACTAAAGGTGTTGATTATACAGAAGCCATTGATCGGACGATTACCTTTACCGGTACAGCTGGTGAAAATCATGATTTTACGGTTGATACACAGAATGATAATGTAGTTGAATCAAGCGAGGATTTCTTAGTAACTCTTGCTTCGAGCAACCCATTGGTTGGTGTTGATGATAAAGCTACTGGTACTATCAATGATAATGATGGTAGTGCAACAGTTTCAGTTACCAATACCAGTACAAATGAAGGTGACAATGCCACATTTACGCTTTTGCTAGACAAAGCAGTCCAGGGCGGAATCACCATTAATTATTCAACAGCTAATGGAACAGCTTCGGCAGGTGAGGATTATACTGCTCAGAGTACAACAGTTGTTTTTACAGGTAATGCGCTTGAAACGCAAGATATAATCATATCAACAAGCGAAGACTTGGTTGTTGAAACGGATGAAACATTTACCATCAGTTTTAATGAGTCACACGCCCTGGTCGATGTTACACCAAGCGCAACAGCAACCATTACCAATGATGATGGTACAGCAACGATTTCAATCGATAATGCCACATTTGATGAAAATGGAACAGGGCTGTTTGTTGTAAGAAGCGATAAAGCAGTACAAGGCGGTTATACAATTAATTATAGCCTGGAGGACGGAACAGCCGAAGTGGGTGTTGACTTCGACAATACCATTACGCCAATCAATTTCTTAGGCGATGAAAATGAGTCACAAACCATATCGGTTGATGGAAAAGAAGATTCAATAGTTGAAGGAAGCGAGACGTTTACCATTCGTTTATCATCAGCGAGTCCGTTAGTTATGGCAACAGGCACTGCCACAGGAACCATTAATGATAACGATGTTGCCGTTATCACTATTGACGATGTGTCGGTTAATGAAGACCAAACAGCTCAGTTTATCGTTACTTTAGATAATAACGTAGCGGGTGGCTTTACGGTTGATTATTCATTTACCAATGGAACGGCTATTGGTGGAGTAGATTTTACAACACTTTCAACGCCATTGACTTTTACAGGAACAAAAGATGAATCGAAAACAATTAATGTTACTATTAGCAACGATGCTATAGTTGAAAGTACCGAAAATTTCACTGTTTCGTTAACAAGTAGTAATGATTTGGTCGACGATTCGGATGAGGCAACAGGTAATATTATTGATAACGACGGTCCGGCATTGCTTACTATTGCCGATGTGGTTGTAACAGAAGGAGCACAGGCTGAGGTTATCCTGAAAGTCGATAAAGCTGTTCAGGGGGGCTTCACAGTTGACTATTCAACGGTTGATGGAAGTGCCATTGCGGGAGAGGATTATGTAGCTAAAACGTCAATAGTTACTTTCCTTGGAACGCTAAATGAGCAGCAATCAATTTTTATTGATGGTGCTTTAGACAATGTAGTAGAAAGTGATGAGACTTATACAATCGATTTCAGTACAAGTCATTTATTGGTTGATGTTCAGGCATCGTCACAAGTTACAGTTAATGACGATGATGGTGAGGCTACAATTAGTGTAGATGATATTTCATTTAATGAAAACAGTCCGGCAACATTTAAAGTGGTTGTAGATAAGGCTGTACAGGGCGGATTTACACTGGATTATGTGTTGAATGATATTACGGCTACAGGAGTGGAAGATTATCAGAATACACCAAATAGCATAACTTTTAGCGGTGCTGTTAATGAGGTTATTGATATTGTTATTCCTGTTGAAGACGACGATATTGTAGAACTGTCGGAAGAATTTCAAATTTCATTTAGTTCAGATAACTTGTTGATTAACACCGCTGATAAAGCGATTGCAACTATTTTAGATAATGATAATTCAGCCTTGTTAATTTCAAATGTGTCGGCATCCGAAGGAGGTAGTATTTCATTTGACATTACCCTAAGTCAGGCGGTAGCAGGAGGAACAAATGTAACATGTAACTTTGTTGATGGAACAGCTACTGGAGGTGTTGATTTTGACAATAGTGAACAGGTGCTGAACTTCCTTGGCACTGCAGGTGAAAAGCATACATTAACAATTCCCGTTACCAATGATGATGTGGTTGAAAATGATGAAACATTTACAGTGACTTTATCAAGTAGTAATGCATTGGTTGATGATGCAGCCACGGCTATTGGAACCATTACTAATAATGATGGGGTTGCAACAGTTAGTGTTTCGGATATAACTATTTCCGAGGAGGAAAAAGCTATTGTTACGCTTACTGTAGATAAAGCAGTTCAGGATGGTTTTGAAATTACTTATTCAGCTGCCAGCGGAACGGCTATAGTTGACAGTGATTTGAGTGCAAGTGTTGGTTCTGTTGCTTTTGACGGGGCGGCAGGTCAATCGAAAACAATTGAAATCAATACAATTGATGATTTAGTTGTCGAGACACCTGAATCATATGTGGTCAATTATGCATCTAACAATGTATTGGTGCAAATTGCAGCTTTTAGTTCTGTAGAAATCACAGATAATGACGGAGTAGCATCAGTGTCGGTAAGTAACATAACGGTTAACGAGGGCGGTACTGCCAATATTACTTTAACATTAGATAAAGCTGTTCAAGGTGGTTTTGATTTGAGCTATGTCTTTGCTGACATAACTACGAACGGAACAGATGATTATGAGCCGGCTGGTACACCGCTTCATTTCGATGGAACAATTAATGAAGAAGTAAAGGTTACTGTTACGGCTAAAAACGATGATTTGGTTGAAGGTAACGAAACCTTTACGCTTGAGTTTACACCGTCGATTGCATTGGTTGAAAAGCCAGCTGATGCTACTGTAACAATTATCGACGAAGACAGTGCTAACTTAACCATTGAAGATGTAACGGTAAATGAGAATGAATCAATGACCTTTACTGTTACGCTTAATAAGGCGGTGTCCGGAGGTGTTGTTGTTGATTATGCAATTACCGACCTAAGTACAACAGCTGTGGATGATTATGTTGAAATTACAAATGGACAGTTGAATTTTGCCGGTACAGCTAATGAGACACAGTCATTCACAATCACAATTGAAGACGATCTTGTTATTGAATCAAGCGAGCAGTTAAGAATTGATCTTAGCAGTCACGATGCCTTGGTTGGAGATGACGATACAGCCATTGGTACCATCGTAGATAATGATGGTCAGGCAAGCATAGCAGTGAGTGAAATTACCATTGACGAATCACAACAAGCTATATTTACTTTAACACTTGATAAAGCAGTTCAGGGTGGTGTTGTAGTGAATTATCAAACAAATTCAGGAACAGCAGGAGTTGATGATTTTACAACTGTTTCTGGTACGTTGAATTTTGCCGGAACTATTGGAGAATCACAAACAGTGACGGTAGAATTAAATGATGATGCAATAGTTGAAGTCAGCGAATCATTCACAATTGAACTGTCAGAATCGCATGCGCTTGTTGATGTGCCTGCATCTGCACTGGCCAATATCACCGATAACGATGGTGTGGTGACCATTAGTGTTGATGATATTTCATTCGATGAAATTGGTTCAGGTGAATTTGTCATCAAGGCTGACAAAGCTGTTGAAGGAGGTTTCCAGCTTGATTATGCATTAAGTGCAATAACTGCTGTTGCCGATGTGGATTATACTGATATTAGTGGAACCATCTCATTTGCCGGAACTGCAGGTGAGGAGCAGCGTATTAAAGTTGATGCTATAAACGATGCGATTGTTGAAGACGATGAAACTTTCAGTGTTGCTTTTACTACTGCTAATGCACTGGTTGAAGCTTCGGCAACAGCTACAGCAACCATTGTTGATGATGAAGGCTTAGCAATCATTTCGGTCAGCGAAATTACAATTGATGAAGCGCAGCAAGCTGTCTTTACTCTAACATTGGATAAAGCGGTGCCAGGTGGAGTGGCTGTTAATTACCAGACAAATACAGGAACTGCAGGAGTTGATGACTTTACGGAAGCCTCAGGAACTGTGAATTTTGTAGGAGCGAGTGGAGAATCACAAACTGTAACAATTGTTCTTAAAGATGATGAACTCGTTGAAACAAGTGAATCATTCAGCTTACAACTGTCAGAATCTCATGTGCTGGTTGAAGCCCCAGTAACTGTTGAGGCAACTATTACCGACAATGATGGCGTTGTAACAGTAGGTGTTGATGGTATATCTATTCAAGAGGCTGGTTCTGGAGAGTTTGTTGTTAAGGCCGATAAGGCCATTGAAGGCGGTTTTCAGTTGAATTATGCATTGAGTGCGGTGACAGCAACAGCAGATGTCGATTATAAAGATATCACTGGTATTATAACCTTCTCAGGAACGGCAGGAGAAGAGCAAATTATAAAAGTGGATGCTATTGATGATGCAGAGCTTGATCCTAATGAAACATTCACGCTTACGCTTTCTGCAGTTAATGCACTGGTTGATGCATCAGCCACAGCAACGGCTACTATTATTGACGATGAGGTGGCAAATCGTATTCCGCTAGCTAATGACGATAGCTTTACAACTGATGAAGACATAACGATAGACGCCATGAATGTATTGGCTAATGATACTGGTTTAGAGGATGGAAACATCGTGGTAAGTGTTAGCACACAGCCAACCAATGCGTTTGTAACTGTTAATGCGGATAACACGATTAAACTGGTGCCTGAAGCGAATTATAATGGTGTTGTAGCGTTCACGTATCAGGTTTGCGATGGCGATAGCGATTGTGCAACAGCAAGTGTTAGCGTCACCATTAATGCAGTCAATGATGCACCTGTTTTACGCGAAGATGCTGCAACAATTAATCAGGGCGAAGTGCTTAATGGTGATAATTTACTAGTCAATGATTCAGATCCGGAAGATGATGCATTAACCATTAAAACCACACCAGTAGCAGATGTTACCAATGGTACCTTAGTCATTAATACCGATGGAACATATGTGTATACGCCAGATGCTGACTTCCATGGAACAGATGAGTTTACTTATGAAGTGTGCGACAATGGAACGCCTTCAATGTGCGCATCGGCTCAGGTGACCATTGTTGTTATTGAAAAGAAAATTGCCAATAAGCCACCTGTTGCACAAGATGATGTCTATGAAACAGGGCGTAACGAAGTGCTTACGGCTCCGTCAGTATTAGAAAATGATAGCGACGAAGATGGAAATACTTTATATGTGAGCGCTACACCTATTTCGGGGCCTTCAAATGGAACGGTAGTACTGGAAGCCGATGGTACTTTTGTTTATACGCCAAATGCTGATTATACCGGTACAGATTCATTTGTATATCAGGTATGTGACGATGGCGATCCAAGTGAATGCACAACGGCTACAGTTGAAATCGCTATAGTAGTGAAAGATTCTGACAATGATGTGATTCCAGATGATGTAGAAGGCGATGGTGACCCGGATAACGATGGTGTGCCTAACTATTTGGATGAAGATTCGGATGGTGACGGTGAATTAGATAAAGACGAAGGTCTTGGTGATTGCGATAACGATGAGGTGCCAAACTATCTGGACACAGACTTGTGCTATGAAGATTATCCGCTGTCAAAGGGATTCTCACCTAATGGTGATGGCATAAACGATTTATACGTCATACCATGGTTAAACCAGTTTACACATGTCAGCATCGAAATATTTAACCGATGGGGTAATGTGGTTTATGAAGCTGATAAGTATCTCAATGATTGGGATGGCAAGTCCAATGCCGGTTTTAGTATTGGTGACGAATTGCCGGTTGGTACGTATTACTACATCATAACCATCCATGATACCAAGCAAACGCTTAAAGGATACATTTACTTAAATCGTTAATCAGCAAAAGATATGAAGATGAATAATTTATATAAAGTTATAATAGTTGTGTTGCTTGCTGTATTAACAACTAAGATTAAAGCACAGCAAGAGCCACTTTATACGCAGTATATGTTTAACGCCATGTCTGTCAATCCAGCTTATACGGGAACGCAGGATGGGTTGGAAGCTGTTTTTTTATCGCGCCTGCAATGGACGGGTTTCGAGGGAGCTCCACGTACATATTCCTTTGCAGCTCACACGCCTTTTACCCAATACGATATGGGTATTGGTGTGGCTCTGGTGGCCGATAAGTTAGGCCCGGTTAATAACTTCTATTTCAATGTTAATTATGCTTACCAGGTTAAATTAACAGATGATATGAGGTTGTCGATGGGGATTAAAGGTGGTTTTTATAATTACCATGTTGGCCTGGATGGCTTATTGTTGGATGGTAACCAGATGGATCCTTCGTTTCAGGGGCAGATAGAACGAAAATTTCAGCCTAATTTAGGGGCAGGCGTTTATGTGTATGATGACCGCCTATATGCAGGAATATCGGTTCCGAAGCTGTTTCAATCAGAGATTAATACAGAAGAATCACAGGAGGATGCTTTGGCTGTTTTAAAACGACATTATTTTATTATGGCAGGTTATCTGTTCGATATTAATGATGATTTTAAAATACGCCCATCATTCATTAATAAGTTTGTGGATGGTGCACCGCCTTCAACCGATATCTCTACGCAGGTTATATACCAGGAGATGTATTGGTTGGGTGCTACCTATCGATTGGGCGATGCTTTAGCATTTATGGCCAACGTACAGGTAAGTGAGCAATTGATGATAGGTTATTCCTACGATTTCTCAATGTCTAATCTTGGCAATTACAATAGTGGAAGCCACGAACTAATGATAAGCTTTAATTACGATGGTTTTTTGAAACGCAAAAAATCGAGAAGACTGAATTAGGGAAACCTGTTACATTGGGGAATGTAGCAAAGAGCCGGTTGAGAAATAGTTCTTAACCGGCATTTTTATTATAACTCCTGAATAATATTATTAACAGCCTGCCAGAATCGAACATGGAAAGCCATACTTTCCTCATCCAGGTATTCATTTAAGAACTTCCCTTCAGTATCAGGTGCAAATTGATATTTTCGTGTTTGATGAAAGAATTGAGAACGCTCAGGATGAAACTGAACGCCAAAAACATTAGGGTAATGCGCATGAAACATGGCCTCAATAACTTTGTCATCACTTGATGTGGCACCAACTACAAAGCCTTTGCCCAAATTTTCCACAGCCTGGTGATGATAACTGTTGATTAAAGGCATCAATTCAGCATCTGATTTGGTCAGGCTTGGGAAGAAATAGTCTTTAAATCTAACACGATGAAAATGAGAACCTGCTAGTCCTTTTTTTTCATATTTTCTCATTTTTGCATAGAAGTTACGATGCACTTCTTCGCCATCTAAATGACTAAGCCCTTTGGTCTCTTCGCTATCAAACAGTTCAGTTGGTATATCTTGGATAAGTGTTCCTCCACTTGCAACATTCATGGTTTGCATGCCCAGGCAAATGCCAAATATCAGATAGTTGGGGTTTTCTTCAAGTAAAGGCGTATATTCATTGTTCTGATAGCCACCAAGCAGATGGTAGAGAAGAGAGGCTTCAAAATAATGTCGGTATGGGTCGGTTACTTTAGTTGCCGGATGAGCTTTTTCGCCATAGATAGCAGGTGGGATATCAGGGCCGCCGAAGAAGATAATTCCTTCACTCTCGTTAAAAAGCTGCTGAAATGCCTGGCTATTGGCATTATGGCAAAATAAACTATCGGCATAAAGCGTATCTTGTAATTCTACCAGGCTAAAATTCAGATGCGCTAAGGTATCCAGCATCGATGCTGATTTTGAATAATCATAGTTTTCATCTTTATGGTAGATGCCCACTAGCTCAATAGATGAAGTATTTAGTAACTTTTGTTGGTACAAGGTTTCAATCACCTCAATGGTTGAAGTAGTGGGGTGGGCCAGTAAAATACGTTTATTGAACTGGTCGGGCAGTGAACAAATATATTGAGCATGTAAATTAAAGCAACAAAATAGTAACAGAAGGGTGTAGATTCTCATGATTCACATTTTTGAGCATCTAAAATACAAAAAAAAGCGACTGTTGTTCATCAATACAACAGCCACTTAGATTATAACGTGCTTTTACAAAGGTTTACTTTTTAGATTGATTCATAATCGTCAGTTAATGATTTCATATTATCTTCAATGTCAATCTGAATCCCTTTTTCTGTTTTATTGGTTGAACTATTGTCTGTTTTTATTGAAGGAGCTGGTTTAACTGAAGAATGAATTGTTGGCGTATCTTTAATTTTAAAGAACGATATCGTTTCTTTCATTTGTGCAGCCTGTGATGAAAGCTCTTCAGCTGTAGAAGCCAGTTCTTCTGACGATGCAGCGTTTTCTTGCGTGATGTTGGCCAGCTGTTGCACGCCGGTGTTAATTTGCGTTACACCTGCACTTTGCTCTTTGCTCGAAATATTAATTTCTTCAACCAGCTGTGTTGTTTTTTGGATTTCAGGGACTAATGTTCTTAACATATTGCCTGATTTTTCGGCAATATTAACACTCGTAGTTGCCAATTCGGTAATTTCACGAGCCGCGCGTTGTGTTTGCTCAGCCAGTTTTCTGACTTCGCTGGCAACCACAGCAAACCCTTTCCCGTTTTCTCCTGCTCTTGCTGCTTCCACAGCAGCATTAATGGCCAGTAAGTCTGTTTTATGTGAGATGTCGTTAATGATAAATATCTTCTCTGCTATCTGTTTGATTGCTTTATTTGACTCTTCCACCGCCTCTTGTCCCTCATTCATTTCTTTGGCAGTTTTGTTGGCAATCAACTCTGTGCGTCTTGCATTTTCAGCATTCTGAGAGATGCTACTTGTCATCTCTTCTATTGATGATGAAATTTCTTCACTTGAAGCAGCTTGTTCGGTTGAACCGGCTGACAACTGTTCAGATGACGTGCTTAGTTGGTTACTTACAGTGGCAAAACTATCTGATGCCATCATTATTTCTTCCATAATGATTTTTAGTCGATTAACCATCTGGATAAGTGCTTCATCCAATTCGCCTTCAAACTCATCCTTATTCATCGAGTTCAAAACGAGGAGGTTACCTTTCGATACCTCAGATGCAACCGTTACGCTTTTTCGCAATTTAGTAATCATAAGTTGTACATCTTGAAGCAGCTTTCCAATTTCATCTTCATTTTTAACCTCCACATTTTTCGAAAAGTCACCATGCGCCACAGCGTTTACAGCCGATTGGGCGGCTTTTAAGCCATTTTGGATGGTTGAAAGAATAACCATTAGTATCGCTATTGTTACAATTAAAAAGAAAACAATAAGAATGATAATGTTGCGGATGGTGGTTTTAATTGATTTTTCACTTTCCTTCTTAATGGTATTGACTAGATTATCAATTTCTGGCTCTGTTTTGTAAATAGTTGAGCGCAATTGACCTTTAATTCCTTCGGTTTCGGTTAAGCCGATTCTTTCATCGATGCTGATTATATTATTAAAGGCCTGTTGATAATTTTTCAGGCGCATAATCAGTATGTCTTTTTTACTTTCTGATAGTTGCTTGCTCTTTCTAATCTGTTGACTAAAGGCATTTACAGCATCATTTAATTTTTTCTGATACGAAATATCATTTCTAAGTAAATAGTCCTTCTCATGCTTACGCAATAGTAATTGTTGTGCAGCAATGAAAGAGGCATCGTTGTAGTTTTCTTCCATAGCTTTAACAGCAGCTCTCATTTCTCCAATACGTCCATAGTCCTTTAAGCCTCTTTCGGTTAGGAGTTGAACTAAGCTTTCGAAGTGTTTGCCATATTCTTCAAAATCAGCTTTTAACGTCAGCATGTTGTTTTTGAGCTCAAATTCTTCAATAAAGCTACTTTCTAATAAGGTTTCCAAGGTTTTTTGATTACTTTTCATTACCTCATTAAAAGCATCCACGTATTTACTCTGCTCAGTTTCAAAATACTCGTAATCAACAAGGTCCCTTAGCATAAAGTCCTTTTCAGCTTTACGCATGGTTAGCATGTTTTCGTGCATTTGTTTAGCATGAGTAGAATGAAGGTGCAGATTATCTACCTTTTTAAATGACAGGTATGTCATTGAGCCAATAATCAAAAGTACCATACCAATAGCTACAATAAGTCCTATTAGCTTTTGCCGAATTGTAATGTTTCCCATTTCCCAAATAGTTTTCAGGCTTAGCCTGATGAATTCCCTATATATGTGTTTGGGTCAAACGAAATGCCATTGCAGATTGTTACATCTATTTTGCCATTGTTAAATGCAGTTTAAATGGTGTATAAATGACTTTAGAGTATTGAGTCTTTATGATACTGAAATACAGTGTAGTGGTGTGTTTTGTAATAAATTTTTATAATTAACAGTAGAGGTAATAACGAAATGATTATCATCATGTAAATATCGAATAAATGTCATGATATATGGTTTCAAAAGTCTCTAAACCAATTTAAACAAACAATCATTTTGTGCTTTCAAAACAAATAGCCAAGCTATCGGTTATTTACATTAAGAAATAAACAATACTCATTATCGCTAATTAAAATCATTATACCCTATGAGCGTATTAGTTAACAAAAAATCAAAAGTTATTATACAAGGATTTACCGGAAGTGAAGGTACATTTCATGCTTCTCAGATGATAGAATATGGTACCAATGTAGTAGGCGGTGTAACGCCAGGAAAAGGTGGTTCAAAGCACTTAGATTTACCGGTATTTAATACTGTTGCCGATGCTGTAGATAAGGTAGGCGCTGATGTTGCAGCTATTTTTGTTCCACCGCCATTGGCTGCCGACGCTATTATGGAAGCCGCCGATGCTGGTGTTAAAGTCATTGTAACAATCACCGAAGGTATACCAACGGCCGACATGGTGAAAGTTAAAGACTTCATTGCCGGGCGTAACGTTAGATTGGTCGGCCCTAACTGTCCGGGAGTTATCACTGCCGACGAATGCAAAGTAGGAATTATGCCTGGTTTTGTGTTTAAAAAAGGACGAGTTGGTGTTGTGTCGAAATCTGGAACATTAACTTATGAAGCAGCTGATCAAATTGTTAAAGCCGGGCTGGGTATTTCAACAGCTATTGGAATTGGCGGTGATCCGATAATTGGAACAACAACCAAAGAAGCCGTTGAATTGTTTATGAATGACCCGGAAACGGATGCTATTATTATGATTGGAGAGATAGGTGGAACAATGGAAGCCGATGCAGCTAGGTGGATTAAAGAGAATGGAACTAAACCGGTTGTTGGATTTATTGCCGGACAAACAGCTCCTAAGGGGCGCAGAATGGGACATGCTGGTGCAATTGTTGGAGGTAAAGAAGATACGGCCGCTGCTAAAATGGCCATAATGCGTGAATGTGGAATTCATGTAGTTGATTCACCCGCCGATTTAGGCGAAACAGTAGTTAAAGCCTTAGTAAAGTAAGTTGATTTGTTTAAATAAATGTGACCTTAAGGTTTTCAAAACCTTAAGGTCTTCTTGTGCTTGTAAATCACTTACAATTTAATTTCTTCCAACTTTAAAATAAGCCACCTGTCGTTGAAGCTCATTGGCAAAAGCATTTAATTCATCAGCACTTTGGGCTAATGTGTCGGCTAAAGAGGCATTTTGTTGCGTGCCATTGTTGAGTTGCTGCAAGGCACTTGATATTTGCTGTATGCCCATGTTCTGCTCCATGCTGGCCGCTGTTATTTCGTCGACTAAAGATGAGGTCTTTTCAATTTCTGGTACCAATTCTTCCATATCGTTACCGGCGCGTTCTGAAATCATTAAGGCGCGGCGCGACAGTTTCTCAATGTCAGAAGCTGCATTCTGACTGCGCTCAGCCAGTTTTTTTACTTCGGCAGCAACCACTGAGAAACCACGACCAGATTCGCCGGCACGTGCTGCTTCAACGGCTGCATTAAGTGATAATATGTTGGTTTGTGCCGCAATATCCTGGATAATTGAGATACGCTCGGCTACAGAGCCCATTGCCTCACGCATACGTTGCGTAGAAGAATTACTGTTTTGAACACTTTTTAGTGCCGAATGAGAAAGCTCTGATGTCATTCGTGCATTTTCAGTATTTTGCTCGATATTGGCGGTCATTTCTTCTATAGCTGAAGAAACTTCTTCAGATGATGATGCCATTGTGGTGGCTGCGTTAGATAATGTGCTTGAATCGGATTCTAATCGTGTGGATGCTTCTTGGATTTGTGTTGAGTTTTCGCGAATCATTTTCACCACTACTGACAGCTTTTCTTGCATGTCCAGTAACGAATTATTAAGAATGTCTAATTCATCTTTTTCTTTTTTATATATCATCTCACCTGTTAAATCACCTGATGAAATCTTAGACGTTATTTTTGTTGACTGCACAATTGGATTTGTTATTTTACCCGACACAATATACATCAGTATTGCAATAATAATAATGGCAGACGAACCAATCATTAGCATTATGAAAATAATCCAGTTGGCTTTTGCGGTAAGAATTTTTTTAGGCGTTTGAACAAGTACATACCATGGGGTTTTGCTTTTGCCTGCATAGATTGGGGCAACTGTAAATACATACTTTGTTCCATCATACAGATGCTCAAATAAAAGGTCGGTCGTATTGGCTTTACTTAGTTTTGTTGCATCAATGGTGGTAAAAAGGTCGCTTAAAGGTTTTCCAAGTAAGTTACTTTCTTCACTGCCTAAAATAATTCCTTGATTCGATAATAGATAGGCTTTTGAGCTTTCAAATGGTTTGATATTAGCGACATATTCAGGGAATGCTTCTAACGACATGTCGATGCCCACCACTCCAATTCCAATGTTTTTGTCCATCATTGGAACAATCAATGTTGTTTCCAATACTTTATCATCTTCATGATCGCCATACTGGTACCAATATGGTTCTACCAACGTTTCTTGTTGACTTTTCAGGATGTCGTAATATACCGAAGGTTTTATGCCATCCACATCGCGAATGATTTCTTTATGTTTTAATATTCCTTCCTCTCTGGATAGTGTAGAAGTTAATCGACCGGGTTCTTTGCCCCAATTTTTATCAATTGCCTCGTATTGAAAACAATTCCAAACAGCCAGAAACGATGGTTCTTGTTCTGCCACTTTGCGCATCGACTCGTTGAACAAGGGAGCCATAAAATTCCAATTAGCGGCATAACTCGATTGAAAGGTCTTTGCAAGACCTCGTGCAAGGCCCATGTGGGTCGATAACTGCTTGTTTATTTCTTCAGCAGATTTTTTTGTTTCTTCAATCAGTACGTGTTCATTTGATTCAGTAAACGAGCGCTGGATAAATAATAATGACACGGTTAAAAAGATGCAGAAAACAGCACCAACGGTCACTATAGTAAAGCTAGCCAGCTTTTTCTTAAGATTAAGCTTCATTGTTAATTAGGTATTTTGTCATAGATTTTGATTCCAATACAAAAATATAATTCCGTCCATACTATCCATGTATTCTTTGACGAATGCAGTTCAATAAGTGATAGAAGAATTGCATGTGATATGGTTTGGTAAAGATGTAAAATATCGTTTGTGTATTAGTGAACTTGACGTAGAGATATATTATTGCTTATGTATTGAATATTATTTGTTAAATTATTACATTAGCACATCGCCATTTAGGAATCGACTTTTTGAAAAGGGATAATAGGTGTTTTGTGGGCGTATTAGTTATTAATTACGGTCCTTACTTAACCTTATTATGAAGTTTATTGAGCAGGTGGAGCGTTATGAACGTATCCTCGAAATGATAAAACGAGAGGCGACAGGAACGCCAAAAGAATTTGCCGAAAAGCTAATGGTTTCGGAGAGCATGTTATATGAACTTATGAAAGTTCTAAAGGAGTGTGGAGCTCGGATAGAATATTGTTCTTATAAGCAAAGTTATGTCCTGGCCGAACCATTTGAAATTGTTTTCGGACCAATGATAGGAGCTTGCGATTCAAAAAAAAATACTTATTAATTACACACTCCAAAAAAATTAGAGTAGCAGGTTTTATGTTTGCGTTAATAAATCATCATTATTAACCTATTTATTACAAAATGCTATGAAAACAAATTGGATGTTTAAAGCCCCTATGTTTCTTTTAGTTGGTGTGCTTGCCTTGCAAAGTTGTCAGAACGATGATATGCCTATTCAAGAAGTTCAGGATGTAGAATTTGCTGTACGCCCTGATTTTGCGACAATTGATATGCGACCAGCAGAGGTTATTGCAGAGCACAAGATTACTGAAGAGCAAGCAACAGAAGTACCGCTTAAAACGCTTAAGTCAACAGGCGGTAAATATGCTTTAGTCATTGGTATTTCAGACTACTACGGCACATCGAATGATTTAAATTATTGCGATGACGATGCAATTGATTGGAAAAATAGATTGGAAGCAGAAGGTTACAATGTGATTTTACTGTTGGATCAAAATGCGACATACTCCGCCATTCAAAATGCTGTGAATAACCTGGCTGGCTTATCTTCGGCTGGTAATGAAATTGCCTTCTGTTACTCCGGTCACGGTAGTAGAGGTAATATTATTTCTGCAGATTTATATTACATCAGTGCACGATGGTTCAGAACAACTTTTTCTAATGCAACAAGCACAAAAATGATGTTTTGTTTTGATGCCTGTCAGATTGGGGCTATGGCTTCTTATTTAAATGCAACAGGTCGTGTTGTAGCTGTGGCTTCTAACCGAAGTTTGTATGCCTACGATGGTGACTATTATATGCAGAATGGTGTTTTTACCTATTATATGATGCAAGGCTTTGACCAGGTTGGATATATTTATTTAGAACCTGATTGCGAATATGCAATCGATAATATGGAAGATTGGGCCTATTACAAAGGTTTAAATGTGGCACCTTCGTATGTAGATTCTTATTCGGGAGATTTTGATTTATAGCAAACTTGGTAGCTAAGGTTTGGTTTAATAATGGGCTGTTATCATTAGGTTGATGGCAGCCTTTTATTATTAAAAAAAATATATATGATATTAATAAATTGATACATATTATATAAATGTTAATAATATTGCGTGGTGATTATTAAATTTTAGAGACTGTGCTTAATATGTTATTAATAGGTAATCGAATTGTAATGCTGGATTCTCTCTGTACAAAAAAAGGAGTTTGACCGGTGTTTAGTCAGTTTAAGTTGAGTTGCTGATTTCTCTGAGTCTGCTTTAGGAATCGAGGTTGAACCGATGACAGTACATTCTTTGTGCTTAATTGATGATAGGCAAGCCAAGTATTGATGAATAATTTGTAAACCAGTTATATCGCCATCGTGGACATATACATTTTTGTATTTCAACAAAAAAAATAGCGAAAAGCTAAGAATTGTTCTATTTTTGTCCGGTTAAGTTTAAAATAGATAGTTGAAGTGGAGACTTCGCTATCAGTTTTAACACATTAATTTATTGTAATGATGAGCCGGTCATTGAAAAATGTTCATCAAAACTTATAAATAAAACAATATGAAGTTACTAGAAGGAAAAACAGCCATTGTAACTGGTGCTGCACGAGGCATTGGTAAGGCTATTGCTATGCGTTTTGCACAAGAAGGTTGTAATGTTGCATTTACTGACTTAGTAATTAACGAAGCAGCAGAAGAAACTCAAAAAGAGCTTGAAGCTTTAGGAGTGAAGGCTAAAGGATATGCTTCTGATGCGAGTAATTTTGAAGATACTCAGAAGGTAGTGGCTGAGATTGCTAAAGATTTCGACTCTATCGATATTTTGATTAATAACGCCGGTATCACTAAAGATACTTTGTTAATGCGTATGACAGAAGACCAGTGGGATGCTGTTATCAATGTTAACCTGAAATCGGTATTTAACTTCACGAAAGCTGTTCAGCCAACTATGTTGCGTCAGCGCTCAGGTTCTATTGTAAACATGAGTTCGGTTGTGGGTGTAAGCGGTAATGCGGGGCAGGCTAACTATTCGGCTTCTAAAGCAGGTATGATTGGTTTCACTAAATCAATCGCTAAAGAGTTAGGTTCGCGTGGTATTCGCAGTAATGCTATTGCTCCGGGTTTTATCATTACTGAGATGACTGGTAAATTGCCAGAAGACGTGAAGAAAGACTGGGAACAGAAGATTCCTTTGAAGCGTGGTGGTACGCCAGAAGATGTGGCTAACATCTGTGTATTCTTAGGTTCAGACCTTTCTGCTTATGTAAGTGGTCAGACTATCCATGTTTGTGGTGGTATGAATATGTAAAAAAAATTATTGCAGAATATTTTGAAAAGGGTGGTTTTTTAACCACCCTTTTTTATTTTTATAAAAAAATACAATTGGCATTAAATTTGTTAAGAAAGGTTAAGTTGTGGGCGTCTTTGTTCTAGACAAAAAGAAAGATTGCCCTTTTAACCTAAGACTCTATACGCAATATGATTAAAAAGTGCTCCATTTATTTATTGTTTTTACTGGTATTAGTGTCGTGCAAATCTTACGAGTTAATGCATTACGATGTACTTCGGCCGGCGAATTATTCAGTTCCTCCTCAAATAAAATCCATAGTAATTGTAGATAATGCCTATCCTTTTAATCCTGATAATGCACATATTGCACAGGTTATGGGCGAGGACGTACGGTTGGATACAGTACGTGTTGATACAATTACAACCGTTATAATTAATCAATTGTATGAAGATTTAAACTTGCGTCGCTTTTTCGATACGGTGTATGTAGATACACTTAAATACAATACAGAAGAATTTGGTAAACCTATGCAACAGTTAAGTCAGGGGCAGATCATCGATATTTGTAATAAACACAATGCTGATGCTCTTTTGTCGCTTGATGCTGCCGTTTACGGGACAAAAATAGAGGTGCATGATATGGAAGTAGAGTATTACGCTACCATGGATGTTTACAGTGCTGTTAACTGGCACTTATTTGACGGATATTCAAGTGAGGCATTATATCAAACTTCGCAGCAAGACACCCTATATTGGAATGGGGTAGGAGTTGATGTTCAGTCCTCAGTGTCTTCTTTTCCATCGTTAAAGGAGGCGACAGTGGAGGTAGGGCATTATCTTGGTGCAACCTTTGTTGATAAACTGGTGCCTTATTGGGAGCCTGTAACACGAAAGTTGTACATCTCAGGAAATCCGCAATTTGTTAATGCTGCTGAGTGGTTGAGTAAAGACGAGCGTTACGAAGCTGAAAAATTATGGGGGTTTGTATATGAACATGGTAATTCGCGCGAAAAAGGTAAAGCAGCTAATAATATTGCCTTATCAATGGAGGCCAGAGGGGAGTTTTTCCTGGCCATGGAATGGGCCTATAAAAGCTATCAGGCTTTTCAAACGCATGGGGTAGTTGGTAATGCAGAAGAACGCCGTACATCCAGAGAGCTGTATGTTGATTTAGTCAGGCGGTATCGCGATCAGAAGAAGTTAGATGAACAATTGGGGCCTCAATAAAATAACCAACTAATATATACTAATAATGAAGCAAGTCTATTTAGCATTACTAATTGTTTTAGTTAACCACTTTTACTCGTTCTCGCAATTTTCAAATTTTAATAGTAAAAAAAGTTCGTATTCATTAGATATAACACAATATGGTGCCATTTCGCTTTTGGCTGTTGATGTGGAAAGTGGTGAAATTATTGTTGAGCATAATCCATTGCAACGCATGACACCTGCTTCATTAACTAAAGTGATAACCACTGGTGCTGCTTTAAGTGTTATTAAACCTGATTTTAAATTCGAAACACAATTCTATATCCGGGAAAAAGATGGACGTAGGAGCTTAATTGTTAAAGGTAAGGGTGATCCAACATTAGGTTCCGACAGATTCGATGAAACAAAGCCTGAATTTGTCTTCCATCAATTATTGTTGAAACTGCAAAAAACTGGTATCACATCTATTAATAGTATTATCGTAGATAACACTTTTATTTCTGGTATTAAATTGCCATCAAAGCGCCTGTGGGAAGATATTGGTAATTATTATGGAGCCGTTCCAAATGCGTTAACCTATCGGGAGAATACGTTTTACCTGACCATGAAATCACCTTCGGGAGTTGGTCAGCCAGCAGAAATTATAAAGACTGAGCCCAATGTAGATGTTGAACTAAACTGCCTGGTGAAAACCGCAGATAATAATAAGGATAGTGCTTATATTTATGGCTATTCTGATGCTAACCAGTGGTATGTAAGTGGATCTATTCCGCAAAATCGCGATGCTTTTACTATTAAGGGAGCATTGCCACATCCGGAAAATACGTTTGCCAAAGAACTTTATAACTACTTAAATAACAATGGTGTTAAAGTGAATGGGTTTGAAGTTGGTGCTATAGAGGATGTAATCGAAAAGAAGCCTTTTTACATTCATTATTCACCTGAATTAAAAGAAATTGCAACGGTTGTTAATAAGGTAAGTCATAACCTTTGGGCAGATCATCTGATGTTTCAACTCGCCTATGAGCAATATAAACGAGCTGATTGGGACATGGGAGTACAAAGTCTTCATGAGTTTTGGAGCGAAGCAATTCCTGAATTCTCAGGACTGTTTTTTGATGGTAGTGGGCTATCGCCGTTTAATGCGTTTAGTGCACGCGATATGGTGGAGGTGCTTCGCTATCTGGATGCTTCTGAGAAATCAGAAGTGTTTAAGCAATCGTTGTCAGTTGCTGGTGTGGATGGTACTTTGAAAAGTATTTTGAGAGAGAACGAATTTAAAGGTAAAGTTATCGGTAAAAGTGGTTCATTAAATGGGGTGCTGGGTTATTGTGGTTACATCACAACTAAGCAAGGCAAGACTGTTGCTTTTTGTATGATGGCCAATCGTTTTACGGAACCTTATAAAACAATTAGAGCAAACATGGAACGGTTGATGAAAGAGGTAATCCTTCAAAATTAACTGGAGCTGTTTACTGATTTAAATAATTAGTGATGATTAATAGTGTTGTTGCCTTATTATATGTCGGATTGCCGGCAATGGTGCTTTTTTTGTGTCATAAATACCAGTTTTTAAATCGTATTGGGGCAATTGTGTTGGCGTATGCAATTGGTTTACTGTTAGGTTTTTCAGGATTGTCTGATGAGCGGTTTTATATGGTGCAAGAAGTGTTGATGTCTGTCACTGTGCCGTTAGCCATTCCATTGTTGTTGTTTTCGTCTAATGTGCGCGAGTGGAGAAAACTGGCTGTGCAACCCTTTTATTCGTTGTTATTTGCCCTGCTTGCCGTTTTTATTGCAGTCATTGCCGGATTTACTCTTTTTAACGGGCACAATATTGCAGACTTCAATAAGGTGGGAGGTTTGTTGGTCGGCATCTATTCGGGTGGCACACCTAACCTGGCTTCATTGAAGATGATGCTTGATGTTGATGAAGAAATATACTTGGCCGTACATTCCTACGATATGGCCATTGGTGCATTGTATTTGTTTTTCCTGATGGGATTGGGACAAAGGGTGTTTCAGTTTGTTTTGCCAAAATTTAAATCAAATGATGATGTTGCGATAGACACTTATACTGATGAAGGTTTGTCAGGCATTGTTAAGTCAGGTGTATTGTGCTTGAGCTTAGTTAAGGTTTTTCTGGTTACACTTGCGATGGTTGCTGCTGCTGGAGGCATTATGATGCTGGTACCGCAAAGTATACAAATGGTTACTTTTATTTTTTTGATTACAGCCGGAGGTATTTGGGGTTCTTCTTTAAAATGGATTAATAAAACCAGAGGCTCCTTTGATTTGGGTATGTACCTGATATTGGTTTTTAGTATCGTCGTGGCTTCAAAAGTGCAGATAGAGGGCCTGAGTAATATAAATCCGTCTATTTTCGGATACATCACCTTTGTTGTTTTTGTCAGCTTAATGCTTCATGTGTTTTTGGCGCGCTTTCGGAAAATAGATGCAGATACCGTTATTGTTACATCTGCTGCATTAATTTGCAGCCCTCCATTTGTGCCAGTTGTGGCCGGTGCTTTGCGCAATCGCTCTGTTATCGTTCCCGGATTGACTATAGGGTTAATAGGTTATGCCCTCGGAAATTACCTGGGCTTTCTAATGGCTTTGTTGCTAAGCCATTTTTAATCAATATGATTCCCTTAGGCTTGCCTCTGGGACCAGCTTTTCTTTCGCTGTTAAATTCTGGGGGAGATGACTGTTTTATATCGGTCAGAGGGGTTAATAAAGTTGGCGAAATACTCTGCAGGCTTGCCTGGGAGATAGATGACTTTATTATTAAAACAAGTAGTTTAGTGTAATGTAAAGACCCGATGTGCCATCTTGTTCACTTGTAGCAATACCATAATCGGCCGATACAATAAAGTTCTCGTTTAGCGCTGCTTTCAGTCCAAGTCCATAGCTAATATGTGGTTTGTCACTGCTGTCATTAAAGTACCAATCATATTCATCTGCCGGAACCTGAGATTTGTCTATTTTATAATTTTGCGTTATTAGCCCCATATCAACAAAATAGTTGGTGCCCAAATAGAAATCTTGCTTGAATAGTTTGGTGCGCCATATCTTCCAGCGTAACTCAATATTACTAAGCAGGCTTCCTTCGCCAACAACGCGATTTCGACTGATGCCTCGTAATGTTTTTGAACCACCAAGGCCTTGTGATGTGGCCGATGTTAATATGCTTGTTGACATGTGCGGCAATAAGTAAAATGGAATGGTGCCGCCTAGTTTATGTTGGTAACCAATACGATAGGCGAAGGTTAGATTTCTGCTGTTGGTGAGTGCAAAGTATTGTCGATGAAAGAGGTTAAGGCGGGTGTAGCTGCCTGAGTGACTCGATAGAAAAGACGGCATATGCGCCAAAAAAACTTCAGTCCACATTCCTTTGGTTGGGTTGGCAATTATATCTCGTGTGTCGTATGATAATCCTGCCTTTAAATAAGCATGCTGGCCACCTTGGGCTTCTTCCTCACTAATAATATTCCAATCGAGGTATTTATCGTAAATGCCGTCAATCGGCGGTAGTTTATCGTCATCGTCTTTACGTTTGTTTAAACGGTCAATTTTTACCGGGCCAATGTTGAAATTGAAATAAACTAAACCCGCCATCCATTGCCACTCTGGTTTCTCAACGTCAATATAACCTTTGAAATTGGTCATAACCCGAAACATTTCGCGGTGGTGTCGATAAAAAACGCGTGATTTATATTCCGCCGATGAATCGTCTTCCCAGTTTTTGTTGTAAACGGCATCTCTGCCATTAAAACCATAAAAATCCATGGCTAAATCTCGAAAGTAAGTAAAATCAGCTGTAGTTCTGATGCCCGGAATAATAACGGGTGAGTCATAATATAGTCGCATCAAGGTTGAACCTGCCGTATACTCTGAGTATTCCAGGTAAAGTGAGTGATTATAGTTAGGATAATTAGTGCCATCGCCATACCAATATAGGTTTGTCAAGCCTCCGTATTGAAAGCCGAGGTCGGCACTATACGATATTGCTGGTAACAAACCCAAGGTAAAGCCTTCTTTCCGGTAGGTAGAGTCTTTTTGAGAAAAGGCATTAAGAAACAGAACACAAAGTAATATTGTGGTGTAGATGGTTTTTTTATTCATCATTGGCGATTTTGTGCTGTCAAAGATAATTTCAAATTTTGAGAAATAAAAAGCCCACCCTTATATGGATGAGCTTCATATTATTTGCCGGAAACTTATTTTTTATGCACTTTTTTCTTCAAGTGATTTAAATCCTTCGCCAATAATTTCAGATGTTTCCATTACGGCCATAAAAGCTTTGGGGTCAATGTTTTTTATCATGGCTTGCAGAGCCGAAACTTCGCGTCGGGTTACCACTGTGAAAATTACGCGTTTTTCGTTGCCGCTATACATGCCCTCGCCATTTAGGTAGGTGCCTCCACGTTCAAGTGTGTTCAGTATTTTTTCTTTAATCAGGGCATGTTTGTCCGAAACGATAACAAGCGCCCTTTCGTAGTTTAAGCCATCAATTGTAATGTCAATTACTTTGCCGGTTATAAAAATGACAATCCATGAGTACAATGGAATTTTCCAGTCTTTAAAAATGATAAGTCCCAGAAGCACAATGATTGAATCAACTATAATCAACAGTTGTCCAACGGATATTTTTGTCAGCTTGGCAAAAATCATGGCGACAATATCAGAACCGCCTGAAGTGGCTTTTGCTTTAAAGATTAAGCCTAAACCAAAGCCTATGACAATGCCACCAAATACACTGGAAAGTAATAAATCATCAGCTAAAC
The DNA here is from genome assembly GCF_025499605.1 of Carboxylicivirga litoralis. Lineage (GTDB taxonomy): Bacteria > Bacteroidota > Bacteroidia > Bacteroidales > Marinilabiliaceae > Carboxylicivirga > Carboxylicivirga litoralis. The sequence continues at coordinate 27,434 of NZ_JAFMVC010000023.1, forward strand.
CTAAAGGATCGTTTTCCCCAATAATATAGGTGAGGCTGTCCATAAAAACGGTCGTTAATACCATCCCAATAACTGTTTTAAGGCCAAAGCGAGCTCCCAGGATTCTTATTCCTAAAATGGTCAACGGCACATTAAGAGCTAAACCAAATGTACCGACTGGAATAGCCGGAATGAGGTGGTGAACAACAATACCAATTCCATATACGCCGCCCGGAACGATATTATATGGGTTGATAAAGAAAACGAAACCTGCGGCAAGAATAAATGCACCTGTAATGATAAGCACATAGTCTAAAATTGTTCGTTTTATACTTTCACCATAAAGTTGAGTGGCAATTTTAATCATTGGGAGAATTAATTTTTAAGTGATTAATATGGTTGTTTGTTCAATTTTTTGCGGGCGCAAATTTAAACACTTTCACGATAATGAAAAATTAAAAATAACAAAAGATGCTAATTGTGTTAAAATAATAACAAAAGAACCATTGAATATTTAAGCATGAAAACTTATCATTGTGTTTTATGATTAAGTTTGATAATTATATGGATTTAAAAGTAGCTGTAGTTCAGTTTGATATAAAATGGGAGGATACGGAAGGTAATATAAAGTATCTTACAAATTGCCTTAAAGATTTGTCGTCAGATACGGATTTAGTGGTTTTGCCCGAAATGTTTCATTGTGGTTTTAGTATGTCGACACAGAATACGGCACAAAAAGAAAGAGGACAGGTTTTGCAATGGATGCAATCTGTGGCACAACTGCATGATGTTACTATAATGGGAAGTGTAGTGGTTGATAAAGGTAATGGAGTTGTTAATCGTTTGTATGTGGTTGATGGAGAGAAGGTATCGTGGTACGATAAACGACACTTATTTACCATGGGAGGAGAGCATTTGCATTATAAAAAAGGCCAGAATAGATTAATTGTGAATGTAAAAGGGTGGAAAATATGTCCTTTAATTTGTTATGATTTAAGGTTTCCGGTTTGGAGCAGAAACAAGGGAGAAGATGAATATCATCTATTGATCTATGTAGCTAATTGGCCCGAAAGTAGGATTGGTGTTTGGGATATTTTACTAAAAGCCAGGGCGATAGAAAATCAGTCATATGTAATCGGTGTCAATAGAATAGGAAATGATAAATCGCTAACATACAATGGGCATAGCCAGGTTATCGACGCTAAGGGTAGTATTCAACTGGATATGGGAGATAATAATGCTATTGCTTATGTTGTTTTGAAGAAGGTTGAGTTAATGCAGTTCAGGGCTAAGTTTCCTGTTTTAAACGATGGTGATTTGTTTGAGATAAAGGGCGGTAGGTGAGTAGTGTATTCTATTGGTGCGAAGGCTTGTTAGACGAAGGTTTTTATTGTAACTTTAGAATACAATTATAGATAACAAATAAATATATTTTATATGAAGATGTTTACCGTTTCAGTACCCGAAGATAAAGTTAAGTTTATGGCAGAACTGTTGGATAACCTATGCTTAAGTTGGAGTATGTCGCCTGGGCATGGAGAGGAACCATCTCTTACAGAACCTCCTAAAACATATGAAGTAGATGAAGAGTCGAGGAAGAAAGCAGCTAAGGTACGAGAAGAAAGCTTGAAAGATGTCATTAGCAAAATTGAAGCGTTGCGAAAAAAATAAATGGATTTTATAAATCCATTTGATTTTGTGGTATAATTATTGTTTCATTTGTCATGTCTTCCATCAGGTTGGTTTATTAGAGATATTTATTAAACAAGGTGGATTGTCAAACCTAAAAACATACAGACATGAAAGCTTCAGTTATTTCAACTTTATTTTTAATCTTCACCTTTATTGGAACTTCAATTGTTGCTCAGGATGAAGTTTCAGATTTAAATATTTATACTACAGTAGATAAAATGCCGCGACTAAAAGGTGCCGGTAAAGATGTTGGTGAGTATGTGCGTAAGAAAATCAGCTATGATGATGCATACAAATTGCAGGGTATTGAAGGCGATGTTTGGGTAAGTTTTGTTGTTACCGCGCAAGGAGAAGTAACTCAAGTTGAAGTGGAGAAGGGGGTTGATGCCGCATTAGACGCCGAGGTGATTAAAGCTGTTCAAGGAACGAGGAAGTGGAAGCCAGGAGAGGTCAATAGAAAGCCGGTTAATACCCAAATGCGTGTTCCTGTTCAATTTACTTTGTCCAATACTGAACGACGTTTGGCTCAGCAAATTAAGTCGCTGGATGAGCAAGGGAAAAGGCCTCTGTTTGTACTTGATAACAAGCTAATCGATGGTTTGGTACAGATTAATGACTACAATGTTGAATCAATCAGGATTCTCAAGGGCGATAAAGCAATTAAACTATATGGTGATAGAGCTGAAAATGGTGTGGTTGTCATTACTTCTAAGAATGGAACGCCTCCGCTTTACTAGTCGGTTTGATTGGTGTTAGTACTCTCAAATATTTTGTTGGCCGAATCGGTGTTGAATCCAGTGTAAAGTTTGCCATTAGGCATCACATGTCGCATGGCAAATTCATAATAACAACAAGGAACTAAGTGTTTCCTGTCTTTAAATTCTACCTCTATCTTATCTGCTAAGGTGCTTGATTGCTCCAGATAGGTTTCTTTTGATCCTTTAATTTCTCCACCAATAGTATTGAGAACATATCCATTCTGTTTTAAAAATTGATTGACCATGGTAATGTCAGTGAAATGCCTGAGGTGATTAATCAGTATGGTGAAATGGTTAGCCCTGAATCCAAACACATAGAGCCAGGCAGCATATTCCGAAATTGCTAAGAGCTTTAAATAAACATTGTAATCAGGTGTGCCCCAAAGAGGTCCTGCATGTATTAAATTATGGGCAGCTGGAACTTGCTTAATGCGGTTAAGTATCTCATTATATATTATTACTTGAATTTCTTTCGGCAGTTCTTTAATTTCCAGTTGACTGATGAAAACTTTTGGAGCTAATGCATCTTTTTCATGTTCGTAGTGTTTTGCTGTTAGTTTTTTTTCATTAAAACGATAAAAACCCTTTACTTTGTAGCCTCCTTCAAGAAATGGTTTAGCTAATGAGTCCAAATTAAATGATGAAAAACTAAAGGTGCGTAGTGCAATATGATCGTTTACAATCGTTTCGCCGCAACTTTTAAAGAGTTCATTGATTTTTTTAACTGATGGATTAAGCCGTGAATAATCAGAATACAACTGTTCGAAAAGATGTTTATAATGTCGCATAACTGTTTTCTTATTAAGTTAAGAAAGAATAATGCATTGTGCAATTGCTTACTATTTGTAAGTAAGTGTGATTTTATGTGGCCTCAAAGTGTGCTTTTGTGCTGATGTTTAGCGGTTAAATAAGGTGTTAAATATTAATTTGAAAGCAATGAAAAAAACAGTGATAATTTGACGCTGTTTTCTGTTTTTAAACATCTTAAATAAATGATAAAAGACATGTAAATAATGCGAATTTCACCGTAGATTTGCAGCAATTTGTTAATTATAACTTTTAAAGACAAATATGGAATTTATTGAACAACTTAAGCAGAGGGCTAGCGAAAACAAAAAACGTATCGTATTGCCTGAAGGTTTAGAAGAACGTACACTTCGTGCGGCTAACACTATTTTAACTGAAGGTTTTGCAGAAGTTATTCTTATCGGGAACCCTGATAAAGTGAAAGATGCTGCAACAAACTTTGGTTTGGATAATATTAGTAAAGCCACAGTTGTTGACCCGGAAAACCATGAAAAGATGAATGCTTACGCTGACATGATGGTTGAAATCAGAAAAAACAAAGGGCTTACAAAAGAAGAAGCACTTAAGTTGATTAAGAATCCATTGTTTTTGGCTGTTATGATGATTAAAGCCGGCGATGCTGATGGCGAAGTGGCAGGTGCTGATAATGCAACAGGTGATGTGTTGCGCCCTGCTTTTCAGTATGTAAAAACAGCTCCTGGTATTAGTGTTGTTTCTGGTGCATTTATCATGATTTTAAAAGATAAGCACTTTGGAGAAGATGGTATGATGGTATTTGCCGATTGTGCTGTTCACCCAAACCCAACAGCTGAAGAATTAGCAGAAATTGCGGTTGCAACAGGACGTACGACCAGAGCTATTGCAGGTTTCGAACCTAAAATTGCCATGTTGAGCTTCTCAACAAAAGGTTCTGCTAAGCATGAAATGGTTGATAAAGTAGCAAATGCAACCAAGTTGGCTAAAGAAATGGCACCAGATTTAAAAATTGAAGGTGAAATTCAGTCTGATGCTGCTATTATTCCTGAAATTGGTCAGAAAAAGGCACCAGGTTCAGAAATTGCAGGACAAGCAAACGTGTTGGTTTTCCCAACATTAGAAACAGGTAATATTGCTTATAAATTAGTTCAACGTATGGCGCATGCCGAAGCTATTGGCCCTGTATTGCAGGGTATGGCGGCACCAATCAACGATTTGTCACGCGGTTGTTCAGTTAGCGATATTGTTAATCTGGTTGCTATCACTGCAAATCAGGCAGCAGGTAATATGTAAAAAAACTAAGCCGGTGTATGCCGGCTTTTTGTTTTGTGTGCAAATACTAAGTATAAAAACCATTAGGAATAAAAACAGATTAAATGGCTGAAATTCTTGTAGAACCTATTGAACAATACTCATTAGGGCAAAAGAAAAAAGGAAAAACATTGTTTTCTAAAGTTGGTGTTGTAGGATGTGGAAAAGAAGGGCAAAATATTGCTCGCATCGCCAGCTGGCATGGAATGGAAGTTGTTTTCATTGAGCTTAACGAAGAAAAAATTGCGCAGGCTCTTGATAACATCGGAAAAGAACTAGATAGCAGAATCGAAAACTGGGGATTGACCGGTAGTGAAAAACGTGCTATCATGAGCCGTATCAAAGGTTCAACCAGCTATAATGATTTAGCTGATTGTGACTTTGTGATTGAAGCAATCAGAGCAGATGAAAAAACCGGCTTGCGTAGTATAGATGCGCGTAAGGAAGTATTCAGAAAAGTAGAGGAAGTCGTAAGTCGTGATGCCATTATCGCCACAAATGCGACGACTATTGTTGTTACAGAATTAGCTTCAGAGCTGCAATTCCGCGAGCGTTGTGCAAGCCTTCATTTCTTTGTAACATCACCTGAAGCTCGGATTATAGAAGTCGTGAAAGGCCTTTATACTTCTGACGAAGTTTATGAGCGCGTATGTACTTTCGTTAAATTGATTAATCGCGATGTTATTCCGGTTGAAGAATCAGCAGGTATTGTAAGTGTTCGGTTATATGTAACACTCCTAAATGAGGCGTGTGCAACATTGATGGAAGGTGTTGCAACTATGCGTGATATCGACAAAACCATGGAAATTGGTTTAGGTATGCGTCTTGGTCCATTTAAAGCGGCCGATGTAATCGGTTTAGATAAAGTGGTTCGTTGGATGGAAAATCTTCATGAGGAATTTGGCAACCAAAAATTCGCACCATCACCATTGATTCGTCGATTAGTTAGGGCGAAACGTTTGGGTAGCCATGTAGGTTTTGGTTTCTACCGTTACAATCAGGATGGAAACATCTTAGAGGATGAAACGATTCATGGTAAAAAAGCCTAATCAACATTAGAAGCATTAACGAACCAGATGATGTGCTCATCATCAAAAAGACATTAAAAATGAAAATTTTAGTATTGAACTGCGGAAGTTCATCCATTAAATATCAACTGTTCAACATGATCGATAATGATTGGGGCGTGTTGGCAGCCGGTGTTGTTGAAAAAATAGGTCTGAAAGGCTCTTTTTTAAAGCACCAGAAAGAAGGTAATGAAAAAGTTTTGTTGGAAGGAGAAATTCTGGATCACCAAACAGGTATCGATTATATTCTAGGCGTTTTGGTAAGCGATCGTCACGGATGTATCAAATCATTGGAAGAAATTGATGCTGTTGGTCACCGCGTGGTACATGGTGGTGAGGAATTTAATTCAAGTGTATTTATCACCAATGATGTAGTGCGTAAAATGGAAGAGTGCATCGATCTGGCACCGCTACACAACCCACCAAACTTAAAAGGTATTGAGGCCATTACTCAATTGTTACCGAGCGTACCACAGTGTGGGGTGTTTGATACTGCATTTCACCAAACAATGCCTAAGGAAGCGTATATGTATGCAATTCCTCAGTCGTTGTATAAAAAGTATGGTATCCGTCGTTATGGTTTCCACGGTACTAGTCACCGATACGTTTCAAAACGTGCTTGTGATATTTTAGGTGTCGATTACAAAAGTCAAAAAATCATCTCTTGTCACTTAGGTAATGGTGCTTCTATCTGTGCCATCAAAAATGGTGAGTCAGTTGATACATCTATGGGCTTCACGCCACTAGAAGGTTTGGTGATGGGGACACGTGCCGGAGACCTTGATTTAGGTGCTGTAACTTACATCATGGATAAAGAATTAATCGGTACTCGTTCAGCAAGCGTGTTATTTAACAAGCACAGTGGAATGCTAGGCTTAACAGGTATTTCATCGGATATGCGCGAGATTGAGAGCGCCGCTGCAGAAGGACATGATGGTGCAGTTTTAGGTCTTGAAATTTATGATTACCGCATTAAAAAATACATTGGTTCATATGCTGCTGCAATGGGTGGTGTTGATATCGTAGTGTTCACAGGAGGTATTGGAGAAAATGGCGATAGTACACGTGCTGGAGTATGTGAAGGGCTTGAATTTATTGGTATCGAAATTGATCCTAAGCTGAACAAAGGTTTGCGCGGAGAAGAGGCTGTAATTAGCCCCGAAGGAAACAAAGTAAAGGTAATGGTAGTGCCAACTAACGAAGAATTAGTTATTGCACAGGATACCAAAGAAATTGTTGAAGAATTAGCAAATCGTTAATAACTAATAAATCCACGGATGACGCTGATTTTTGCAAAGGTCAGCGGTATCCGTGGAAATTAAAATCCAATTGGATTCTAAAAAGCTGACTAAATCTTTAGATTCAATATAAAATGTTTAAATCCTTATCTGATCTTCAGAAACTTATTGAAAAAAATAAGGTTAAGAAGAAGCTAGCTCTTGCAGTTTCGCAAGACTCACACTCATTAGAGGCTGTGCACACGGCTTTTAAAAATGGTATTATTGAGCCCATTTTAATCGGTTCTCGTCCAGATACTGAGCGTATCATTGAGGAGAAAGGATTCGATTTTAATGGAGCTACATTTATTCACGAACCTGATGAGGTAAAGTCGGTTGAATTGGCCGTGCGCATGGTGCACGACAATAAAGCAGACATCCTTATGAAGGGAAAAGTAGCCACTCCAACTTTATTAAAAGGAGTGCTAAATAAAGAATGGGGACTTCGTACAGGTAGTTTGCTGTCTCACTTTGCTTTATTCGAAGTGGACACATACCATAAACTGATCGGCGTAACTGATGTTGCCATGAATATTGCACCTAATTTAAAAGACAAAATTGGCATTGTTAACAATTCAGTTGGTTACATGAACAAAATGGGTATTGCTAAGCCCAAAGTGGCAGTACTTGGTGCCATTGAAATGGTAAATGAAAGCATGGAGGCAACGCTTGATGCGGCATTACTATCAAAAATGAATCAGCGCGATCAGATCAAGAATTGTATCATTGATGGACCGCTTGCTTTTGATAATGCCGTAAGCTTCGAAAGTGCTAAACACAAAGGTATTAAGAGTGAAGTTGCCGGCGATACAGATCTTCTGTTAATGCCCGATATTGAAGTAGGTAATGTGTTGTATAAAACGTTGGTATTTTTTGCGAAAGCTAAGGTGGCTTCAGTTATTTTAGGAGCATCGGCACCAATTGTTTTAACATCACGCAGCGATTCAGAAGAATCGAAGTACAATAGTATTTTATTAGCCGCAATGGGGTAATTGTAATATCAGGCCTTTGAAGGCCTGATGTTTAGCAGTTCTGCTTTGCCCATTGGGCCGAATGAGAATATAATTTGTGAAAAATCCCGATTAATTTAAGAACAAACCATGGACAAGAAGAAAATCCTTGTTATTAATCCTGGTTCAACATCAACTAAGATTGCTGTGTACCGTGGAGAAGAGTCTGTTTTTCTGAAAACATTGAGACATTCATCAGAAGAGATTGGACAGTTTGAGAACATTGCATCTCAGTTTGAGTTTAGAAAAGAAACAATTATTAAAGAGCTATTAGAGGCTGATATTGAAATTGATGATTTCGATGCTATTGTTGGCCGAGGTGGAATGGTTAAACCAATTTCATCAGGTGTATACGAAGTAAATGAAGCTTTGAAAGCCGACCTTAGAAAAGGTGTATTAGGGCAGCATGCCAGTAACCTAGGTGGGTTAATTGCTGATGATATGGCTAAAAACATTGAAGGCGCTCGTGCTTTTATTGCTGACCCTGTCGTTGTGGATGAGTTACAGGATGTTGCTCGTGTAACAGGTCATCCTGATATGCCACGTCGTTCAATTTTCCACGCGTTAAATCAAAAAGCTGTAGCTAAGCGTTATGCGAAAGAAATTGAAAAGAAATATGAAGATATCAATGTAATCGTTGCTCACTTAGGTGGTGGTATCTCTGTTGGAGCTCACCTTAAAGGTAAAGTGGTTGATGTCAACAATGCTTTAGACGGATATGGTCCATTTTCTCCCGAGCGTGCTGGTACTTTGCCAACGGGTGCTTTAATTGATGCTTGCTTTAGCGGAAAACATACTTACGAAGAAATGCGTAAGATTGTGAATGGTAAAGGCGGTTTAGTGGCTCACCTTGGTACTAACCAGGCGCATGAAGTTGAGAAAAAAGCAGCAGAAGGCGATCCTCATTTTAAATTAATCCATTCGGCAATGGCCTACCAAATTGGTAAAACAATTGGTGGATGTGCTGGTGTGTTGAAAGGTAAGGTTGATGGAATCATTATTACCGGTGGTATAGCTTACGATAAAATTGTAATCGAATACCTTAAAGATATGGTAGGCTGGATTGCTCCGGTTAAAGTATATCCGGGTGAGGATGAAATGTGGGCTTTAGCTGAAAATGGTTTAGCTGTTCTAAATGGCGAAACACAGTGCAAGACTTACGAATAATCTAACAGTATTATCTGTTTTAAATATATCCCGTTCGCTTCGAGCGGGATTTTTTATATCTTATGCCAAGCTTAACAACAACCTATGGAAGGAATTAGTGCTTATTATTTAGTTATAGGAGCCGCTCTCATTATTATTGTGTCATATTTGTATAATATACTGGCACAAAAGACAAATATCCCAAGTGTTATATTGCTGATTGTTACCGGATATGCTGCAAAAGAGTTATTAGGAATCGAGTTTAATGAAGATGAGTGGTTCTTGCCGTTGGAAGTGCTGGGTATTGTTGGATTAATACTCATTGTTCTGGAAGCAGCACTGGATTTAGAGTTAAAACGAGATAAATTACGACTAATCTTACAATCGACATTGGTAGCAGGTTTGTCGTTATTTTTTAATACGTTTTTTTTAGCACTTGGTATCCGGTATTTTATTGGTAATCTCGATTTACTTACCTCGGTTATTTATGCCATCCCTTTATCCATAACCAGCAGTGCAATTGTGATTCCAAGTGTTAATGGGCTTGAGAAATCTAAACGTGAATTCTTAATATATGAAAGTACAATTTCTGATATTCTAGGAATCATGTTTTTCTACCTTTTGGTTGAAAATCTTGATACCAACGGAGTCACAATGGTTGGATTGAATGTAATCTCCAACATTGGTGGAACCCTGCTGTTGAGTGTTACGCTTTCTTATGCTATGATAATTGCCTTTCAGCGAATAAAGTCCGATGTGAAACTCTTCTTGTTTTTTGCGGTACTTGTTTTGTTTTATGCTATAGGTAAGTTGTTCCACCTATCATCATTACTAATGATATTGGTGTTTGGATTAGTGCTTGAAAACCGCATGCTGTTCTTTAGCGGGTTTTTACGTAAGTATCTAGATGAAGATAATGTAAAACGTGTACTAGTTGATTTTAAGTTGATAACGCGGGAAAGTTCATTTGTTGTTCGCACCTTTTTCTTTTTTATATTAGGGATGTCCATCACATTGGCCGGTGTATTTGTACCTGATATTCTGCTATTAACGCTTTATTTTATTTTCGGACTTTTCTCATTCCGTTTTTTTGTTTTTAAATTTCTCTTTAAACGCAATTACTTTCCTCAGGTTTTTATTGCTCCTCGTGGTTTAATTTCTATATTGCTCTTCTTTGCTATTCCTAAAGAATTTCGAATTAATGATTTTGAATTAGGAATACTGTTATTATCAATTGTTGTTACAAGTTTATTTATGGCATGGGCTTTGGTATTAGATAGCTTCGGTAAGGTTGGGCGTATGAAACGATACATTTCGTTTAAGCGTGCTGTAGATAGAGGAAAAGGATTGTTAAAGCGGAAAAATAAATTGTAGAACTTGCTTTGCGCAAAATGAAACAAAATTAATTGGATTGAGTATTTTGAAGTATGGTTAAACACGTTATCACAATTATAGTATTTGCATTTAGCCTTGTTAGCTATGGACAAATATCACGAGGCGGTCAGCCAATGCCGGAATCTGGATGGCTGGAATCAGTTCAGGTTCAGGTAGCAAGGCCCTCTGTGGCAGTGCGAAGTACAATGGTTGGTAAACAAACAACTCAGCCATTGCGATTTGCCGATCCTATTTATACCAACTTTACACCTCAGAATAGTGGAAGCTGGGAAACCAATGTAAACGGTTATAACGTGTGGCGTCTGGCTATTAAGTCAGAAGGGGCAAAGAGTCTCAACTTAATATTCGATGAGTTTTACCTTAATGAGGACGATAAGTTATTTGTTTATAACCCGGAACGTACTCATGTTCTAGGCGCTTTTACAAAAGAAAATAATAAACCTTCGAAAATATTTGCTGTAGCACCTGTTGCTGGTGATGAAATTATTATTGAGTTGCAAACAAAGCTTTCAATTGATTACATGCACGAACTGAATGTGAGCGCTGTTAATCATGATTTCCTTGGGGTGCATCAGTATTTAAAAAGGCAGAGTGATTTTGGCGATTCAGGTGATTGTAACATTAATGCATCATGTGAGAGTATCTGTTCTGATGAAGTACGACGTGCAGTTTGTAAAATTATTACTGACGGTACAATGCTCTGCTCTGGAACGATGGTTAATAGTTCGGATCAAACTGGGAACCCAATGTTTTTAACCGCAGGTCATTGCGCAACGAATTACCCAAGTGGTTCATTAGTTGATTACACAGCTCAAACCATCATCTTTTACTTTAACTATGAATCGCCAAGTTGCGATCCGGTAATAAACGGTACGGATGCACAAACAGTATCAGGAGCAGAGCTGTTGGCTTATGTCGAAAATATGGATTTTGCACTGTTACGTATGGCTGAAATGCCTAAGGATAGTTACCGACCTTATCTGGCAGGATGGACACGCGATGAAACAATTACCAATCCTGTTTTCTCAGTTCACCATCCACAAGGGGACGTTAAGAAAATAGCCATATCAAGTACAGCTCCGGTTAATGGAACCTATAATGCGAATTCATACGGAGGTGTATCATTTTTAGAAAATATACACTGGCATATTGCAAATTGGGAACGAGGGGTGACAGAAGGTGGTTCATCTGGCTCCGGATTGTTTACCGAAGACCAGTTGTTAATTGGTAATCTGTCGGGTGGAGCTGCATACTGTGGTAATCCCGTTGATGATTACTATGTGCGCTTTAACCAGGCTTGGGCCAATAATAGTGAAAAAGATAAGAGCTTGTCACAATGGTTGTCGCCTGATGATGTAACCGTTAATGAATTAAGTGGCCGTGAGTTGTCTGATTTTAAACGTATATCTCACCTGAATGACGAAAAATCAGCGCAGTTGTTATACGATAATGAATTTACAGGTAGTTGGTCTGGTCACAATGAAAGAAACTACACTGCCTATGCCAGCTCGTTCTATGATATTGAAAGTGCTAAAATAAGTGGAATTTATGTTGTGCCGAGCAAAGCTGAATATTCATCTCAAACTGTTAACGTTATAATCTGGGACAATAATAATGGAGTACCAGGAGATGTTTTGTGGAGCGAAAATAATATTCCCATTATGAATTTTTCAGCAAACCGAGAGACTTTACTTGAATTATCTAGCCCATTAGAAGTCAATAATTCGTTTTTTGCAGGTTTTGAGCTTTCCTATTCGGCAAATGTTGATACGTTTAGTGTATATATGAGTGATATCTCAGCTGAAGAAGGTAATAACAGAGCTTTCATCAAGCAAGCTAATGGAGAGTGGGTACAATATAATACAGTACATCCTTCAGGTAATAAGAGTACCTATTGGATAGATGTTTTGGCTTCTGATGCTGTGTTTGTTGGTATTGATGATGTGCCGACTTCGATTTCTGATAGCTATGTTAAAATTGTTAATAATCCGATTAAAACGGGAGAGATTAGCTTTAAAACCAACCTTGGCTTTTTAGAACGTGTTGAAGTTTTCAGTATCAACGGCTCCAAACTGCAACAAGTAAATATGGCAGGTGTTACCGAAGGTTCGTTCTCGGTTAGAAGCTTACCTGCCGGTTTATACTTGATTCGCTTTTCTTCTAAGAATAAATCAATTGTAAAGCGAGTGGTGATTAATAAGTAACTACTCAATAATCTGTAGGTTATCCAGACAGAAATACATTGGTAGTTCAAAATCAGCCTCGTCATCACGCGAGGAAGTTAGCTGAAACGCTAATTGATGGACCGCGCCCAGCTCTTTAAGATCTATTTGCTCCCATTCGGATTGAATGTATTTATAAGCTGTTGCTTCAGGACGATAATCCGCCAGTAAATGCTCAATAGGACCGGAGATAACCGCTCCTGCTTCATCTAATCCTGAAATACTAAGCAGAAAATAGTCTTTGCCTTCCTTTTTATTGAAATTACTAAGCATATATAAATAGCTGTTTGTGCAGTTGTTGACAGCTATACTTTTTACAACATGTGCTTTGCCTTCATCATCAAACTTTATGTTGTTAGGTATGCCTTCCATTTGTTTGAAGATGGTGAAGTTATCAGATTCATCAGCAGCACTTTTACCATATACACTAAATTCGTTATCAGCACTTGAACTGCTTGTACTTGCATTTTCACTAATCGCAAATCCGCTCCAGTCGTCAGGTGTGGCTTCGTTAAAGAGGCAAGGGTACTGTACGTAGCCTTTAAACTCATGGTAACCTTCTGCTGGGTTGTTAAAATAACCGTCATCATTAAAACTATTAAACTCTTCAAAGGTGTTAATGTGCAACGAATGTACCGTGATGTTCATTGTGTCGTCACCGTAGTCAGTTAGAACGGTAAATTGGTATTTATATGTACCAAGAGGTAATTTTTCAATGGTCAAATCTTTTTCATCGTGAAACTGAACGCCATCCTCAAACCAGGCATAAACAGAGTTGATATCATAGGTGATTTTAGGCTCAATAATTTCAGCACTGTCCGTATCAAAATCAAAACCGCCCTCTGGTATTTGTAAATAAATTTCAGGCGATGGAATAACTTTTTCCTCGTTCTGACAAGATGTAACAATAAAGGCTAAAGTTGCTAGTAGGTATATGTATTTAGTCATTCTATTTTAGTTTAAAATGATGGTCTAAGAAACCTGGAATTTGCTCAGCTCCAATTCTTTTGGCCAATATTTTCTTGTCTTTATCTAAAATGTATATTACAGGCGTGCTGTAAATGTCGTAATTATTTCTAAAGTTACTTCGGTTGTAAGGGTCGTAAAGGTGAATCCATTCATGCAGCTCATGGTTGTGGATAAACTCAACCCATGGTTCTTTTTCCCATTGTGTGTATACGGCCACCATTTTGATACTTTGGTTAGAATACTTCTTCCAAACCTCTTCGTTGAGCTTAGGGATTTCCTTCTCGCAGTGGCCACATTCTGGCTCCCAAAAAACAAGAATGGTGATATCGGCGCGTATTTCACTTAACTTGTAATACTCATCGGTATAGGACTGCATTTTAAAATCCGGAGCCGTTTTACCTAATATGTTGGGACTTATTTTATCAACACGTTCCTGCAGATTTTTAATAAACTCGTCATCTACCCAATCTGCACGACCGCTCAGGTAATAAGCTTCGCCTAAGCTCACCATTACAGCGTCCATTCCCATTATTTTACTTTCATTGGCGCGGTTAAATAAGTGTTGAATCAGGTACTTCTCCATTTCGTAATTGCCATTGGCCATCGCAATAACACGATGCGATTCTTTTATAATCGTATCAGGCATTTGTAATAATACATTGGAAAAATAGGTGTCGAGTTTAGTGGTGAAAAAGGGTGTGCGAAGCAGCCTTGGATCATCCATTTTAAAATTATCAAAATAATGCGCTTTGTAATAGTCGTAGCGCATACGCTGAACAACGGAGTCAGGATTAGAACAACCTACAGGGGCAGCCATTTGGGGGACTTCAATTTCTTGGGTGGCTCTTAAAAAAGTTTGCAGAAAACTGCCAGGATGCTTATTAATGAGTTCGTTATATTTTGCATTAACATCGGTAGTAAGTGCTGTTATTTTAGCTTGTAATTGCTTTTTAGTTTCCGCATCTGTGGCGTTTTTTATTTCATTCTGAATAGGGCCAGCTTCTTTTTGTTTACTCACTAAATATTGCTGATAATTTAGAAAGTCAGCACTCTCATCAGCCCCACTAATTTTCATATTATTTAGCAAATCAGCCTTCGATGTAGAGACGCTAAATTGTTGATCAGCGCCAATTAATAGATCGAAATAGCTTTGGTCTTGAAGGTAAACAATGTATAAGCCTTCTTCCAGCTTATCATTGCCTTTAAATGTATATCCTCCGTTGGGCTGGATATAGGTGGTGTCTTTCACCAACATCTTCTTGTTAAAATAATAACCAAGAATCAAGGTTGAATCTTTAACTCCATCAATTTTAACATTGATAGTGTGGCTTTGCGCTTTAATATTGCTTGTTGCGCAAAGTAGTGATACTAAAATTATGAGTGTTGAGATATATTTCATTTGGGATATTTTAAATATATAACAGAAAGGTAACAAAGTTTATAAAGGTCAAATAACCTTAAATTGGGATGTTCGGAATAAAAGTTTTTAACCATTCTGGTTTCAAAAGTATGATATATATAGTTTAAAACAGTTAACAATCTGAATGACTTGATGAAATTAAAATATTTTAAAAGTTTAATATGTTTAAATAATAATGCTTCATTTGGGTAATTTTTCAGGAGAAATAAAAGAGTCGTAATACTAACCTTTGTTTTTTCAACAAAAACTTTGTTTTCCTCTAAACCTATGTGGGTAACAGGATTATCAATGTGTGTTATTGTAATTCCAAGTTTTTCCATTTCAATGCCAAGCATAGTGTCTTCATGACCATATTGTGTAATTTGCTCATTAAATTGTATTTGATGGAACAAGCTTTTTTTTACTAAAAAGTTATTGGAAATAAACCCGGTATTTGAATTTTTAGTACGTGTATCGGCATCAAAATCTTCTCTAGCTCTTCCAAAACTCCAGCGGAGTGAAACTGAGGGGACGGGTAATTTGCTTGGATGTACCCTCCCTCCACACACTATATTATATTTACCAAGAATATTTTTGTAATTAAGTAGATAATATTTATTGATTTCAGAATCGCTATCAATAAAGAGTAAATTGGGATATACAGAACTTTTCGCCATTAAGTTTCGAATTGCTGCACGTCCAATATTTTTATCTAATTCTTTATAAGTAACATTATTAAGTTGTGAAATGGGACTATTAATAGCTTTATAATGAGCATTTGAATCATCATCAAAAACTAGGATTTCGACTTCCAATTGATGCTCATTTGATTGCATTATAAGTGCATGAACCAGTTTTGTAACATCAACATTATATACAGGGATACAAATGCTCAGCATGCTCTTTAAATAGCCTTAGTACTATTTTCTAACCATTCTTTTTCCTGTTGAGGTAAGAATGGAGCTAATAAGTTAAAAACCTTTTGATGATAATTGTTTAACCAATCTATTTCTGTTTGATTCAACAATGAAATATCAATCGCTCTGGTGTCAATAGGGCAAAGAGTTAAGGTTTCAAACTTAAGGAATGAGCCAAATTCTGTTTCCTTGGCTTTACTGGTTAATATCAGGTTTTCGATGCGGATACCATGTTTACCAGACTTGTAAATGCCAGGTTCATTTGATGAAATCATTCCTTCTTTAATCTCAACTCCGTTGTCTTGTGGGCGAATGCTTTGTGGACCTTCGTGAACGCAAAGGAAATGACCAATGCCATGGCCTGTTCCGTGGCCATAATTGATACCGTGTTGCCACATAGCCTGACGGGCCAGTATGTCGATATGAACACCTCTGGTTCCTGTTGGGAATACAGCATTATCCAGACCAATATGCCCTTTTAATACCAAAGTGAAATCTTTCTTTTCTTCATCTGTTAATGAGCCTAATGCAATGGTTCTGGTAATATCTGTGGTGCCCTCGGAGTACTGACCACCCGAGTCAATTAGATACAATCCTTTAGGCTCAAGCTCTGCAGCAGTTGCTTCTTGCACTGCATAGTGCACAATTGCACCATTACCGGCATATCCGCTGATGGTGTTAAACGAATCTCCATGATAATTCTCCTGTTCGACTCTATAGGCGCTTAGTTTTTTAGCGGCAGAAAACTCGGTGATGGTTTCTTTACCAATCGTACTATCCAGCCAATGCAGAAATTTCACCATTGCCACACCATCTTTCACCATGGCTTTTCTGAAGTTTTCTACTTCTACCTCATTTTTTTGAGCTTTAAAGTTGGTAATCAAACTTACTTGCTCAATCTTAGCCGACTGTGATGGTAAATTACTTAATATGGTGCTGTTGGTTCTATCCGGATCGATAAGGACAATGCTATCTGGCAGCATGTCTTTCAAAAACTCGTAAAAATCATCGTATAAGTTGACTTTAATATCTTCAATAGCCAGTTGTTTGCCAATCGACGATGTTAGCTTGTGTGGATCGATAAACAGGTTTACCTGATTCTCAGTGATAATGAGATAGGAATGAAACAATGGATTATACAGAATATCCTTACCTCTGAAATTTAAAGCCCAGGCAATTTCATCCAGCGACGCAATAATATAATGTGTGGCTCCTTGTGCTTTCATTTTCTCTCGGATAAGAGCAATCTTATCTGTTCGGCTCAATCCACAGTATTTTGTATCCAGCTCAAAAATATCTTCTTCCGGCATAGGAGGACGACCTTCCCAAATATCATCATCAAGCGATACTTTGCCATCTAATCGAATGTCAACCTTCTTCAGTTTTTTCGCTAACTCTCGGTACTCATTAATGGTAATGGTTTTACCATTTATGCCAACCACGCATCCTGCATTCAAATGGACACTTAGCCATTCTTTATAATCAGGAACATTGGCTTCACCCATCTTAAATAAGTCAATGCCCGAATCTTCCAATTGCTCTTCGGCTTGCAGGAAGTAGCGTGAATCAGTCCATAAGCCAGCAGATTCGTTGGTGACAACCACTGTGCCTGCTGAACCGGTAAACCCGGAAATCCACTCTCTGAATTTCCAGTGTTCAGAAGGGTATTCACTAAGGTGCGGGTCGGCACTTGGTATAATATAGGCATCCACACCAAGTGTGGCCATGTGACTTCTTAGCTTAAATAATCTATCTGGCGTTGACATATGCTTAGTTTTTTATCGTAATAGATGCTTCTTTATTAAAAAGGATAATGTTGGCAGGTTCATTGGTTTCAATACCTATCTGTCCTGAAAAGGTTACATTGTCATCTTCTTTGAAAAGCTGTAGTTTTTGAGGCGTAGGATGAGTGAATGTTCCATTAAAAACCTCACCATTAATAAGGTAAGAAATCGTAGGTGGGATAATTAATGTGGTATTTACTCGTTTGTTTGAAATCGTAATTTTTTTAATGCTTTCATCGGCATCTACCAACAGTTTACCTCTATCTAGCTCACAAAAAACAGAGGTTTTAACCTGCTCAATTTTGCCAATGAACTGTGAGCCTATCAGCTTAATGCTATCTGATTTGGTGATTGTTAGTCTGTCGGTAAATGATTTGATATCAGCTGACATAATGTTGTTAAAGGAGGCCATACAATAGCTCGTGCTACCGGCTACCTTCTGTCCATTGTTGATGTTTAATGTGCAGTTCGAAAAATCAGCAATGGTCGTTCCAAAAGAATCAATCAACCCTTCGACAAACGAAAGGTTCATTTGGTGCTTTTTATCTGTTGCTATATTTTTTAGTTCAAGGTTTCCATAGCTGTGGGTCAAATTAATCTGACCCAATGAGTTCTCAATCTTCACATCACCAATAGAATTGTTAATCGTTAAATCTAAACGAGCAGGTACAGTGATAGTATAATTGATTGTAAACGGATAGTTAGAAAAGAAGTCATCCAGAAAAACGGTTTTAAAATCGAGTTTATGGGAATAAGTACGGTCTTTAAACTCAATTAATTTTAGAATTTCTTCTGCTTCAAATTCGTTACTCGTTTCGATGTTGACAATAACCTCGAGTCGAATCATTTCTTTATCCCAGGTGCTGACATTAACAAAACCGTGCTTGTTATTCAGTTTTAACTCATTCAATTGCTTTGTTCCATATTCCTTTATGAGGGGTTCTCCGTTTTTAAGCTCAATCGTATTTTCGCTTGTATGACGATTATAATACTGGGCATCAGTTATGGACACTATCGAAAGAGTTATTATGCAAATAATTAAAAGTCGTTTCATGTCAAGGCTTTGTTAATTGTATTTTGCTTCCTTTTTAATAAAGGCTATGCTGTCTGTCTTGTTTAAACTAAAGTAGTGGCTAAATTAATCAAAATCGCCTTGCTTTAAAAATCTGCGAAAAGATTGTTGTAAAAGGGTTCTGTAAACATTATTAGCCTGATAAATCTTATACCTTTGCGATTTATTAAAATTTACTAATCATATTATGAAGACAATCAATTTGTTTAATAGAAGTAATCTTTGCTTTAAGCACTGGAATGGAGAGAATTATGCTGTTTTTAACAGCCTTAAAAAAGTAATGAAAATAGGAGCATTGGCAGCTACTTATCTAAGTGTTTTTGGCTTTCATCAAACATTTGCACAAACAGATACAGCTTCAATCAATAAAAAAATAAATCTCGAAGAGGTGGAGGTCTCCGCTCGCCGAACAACATCGGTGTATTCCGAGGTAGGGCGGGTGTTACATGTTATCCCGCGTAAGGAGATAGAAGCACTGCCGGTGTATAGCGTTCAGGATTTGCTCAGGTATGCCATGAATGTGGATGTGCGGCAACGAGGCCCTTTAGGTATTCAAGCCGATGTAAGCATCCGCGGTGGTTCGTTCGACCAGGTGATGATACTCTTTAACGGTATTAATGTTACCGACCCGCAAACCGGCCATTTGAGTTTAAACCTGCCGGTTGACATGCAAAGTATTGAACGCGTTGAAATATTAGAAGGGCCAGGAGCCCGTGTTTATGGTCCCGGTGCTTTTAGTGGCGCCATTAACTTTGTAACCGGCACTAAAACAAAGAATAATATAACTGCGAATGTATTAACAGGACAACATGGTTTATATAATGCTTCGGTCAATGCTACAGTTAAAACCGGTAAGCTCAAAAACTACGTAGCTGCCAGCACCGCCTCAAGTGATGGGTATATTGATAATACCGACTTCAAAAATCACAGCATTTTCTACCAAGGGCAATTAAATTTTGGACAGGAAAAATTAGATGTCCAGATAGGGCATAATGATAAGGCTTTTGGGGCCAATGCTTTTTACACACCTAAGTACCCTAATCAGTTTGAGCAAAACAAAACCACCTTTGCATCCATAAAGTTAACAGCTGGTGATAAATTAAAAATTACGCCGGCAATGTATTGGCGTCGTCATCAGGATCGATTTGAATTATTTCGTAATAACCCGGCATCGTGGTACACCAGTCATAACTATCATTTAACCGATGTATTTGGTGGAAGTTTTAATGCGGTGATTCCCTGGGAGGCCGGAAAAACATCTGTTGGAGGCGAGGTGCGTAGCGAAAATGTCTGGAGTAATGTGTTAGGCTATGAAATGGATGAGCCTAAAGATGTACCGGGTGAAGATGCACAGTTTACCAAGTCGTACCAGCGAACCAATGTATCAACTTTTATTGAGCATGTATATACTTACCAGCGATTTTCAATTTCGGGAGGTTTATTAATCAACTATAACACAGGTTTGGATTTTAAAGCGGATTTCTTTCCGGGACTTGATGTGAGTTATTGGGTGAGCAATGAAGTAAAGGTTTTTGGTAGTGCCAATAAAACACTACGCATGCCTACGTTTACCGATTTGTTTTACGATGGGCCAAGCAATATCGGAAACCCAAACTTAAAGCCTGAAGAGGCGATTACATACGAGGCGGGTATTAAGACGGTTAACAATTGGTTAAATGGTCAGGCCAGCGTTTACTACCGCCAGGGCGAAAACCTGATTGACTGGGGACGATTACCTGGTGATGTCGAATATTCAACGCGAAACTTATCTGATGTAAATTCGCTTGGGTTTCAGGTCCAAGGGCGCATTAATATTTTTGAACTAATTGGGCGAAACCCTTTCAATACATTGGAAGTAGGTTATGCCCATATTGACCAGGATAAAACCATGCCCGATAATTACGAGTCGGCCTATGTGGAGGATTATTTAAAGCACAAATTAAATATTGGTCTTCATGCCCGATTGATTGACCGTCTAGGCTTATCAGTTAATGCTTTGTATCAGGATAGAGAAGGAGAGTACATTGCTTTTACCGATGGTACTTATGATGAAATACCAACCAGCTACCAACCATTTTGGCTAACCGATGTGCGCCTGCAGTGGTCGGCAGATACATATAAAATATTTATAGATGCCAACAATGTGTTTGATGAGCAATATTACGATTTGGGTAATGTTGTGCAGCCAGGGCGCTGGATTAAAGCAGGAGTTCGAGTTAGTTTGAACCTATAAAAATAGAAGCAGACAATTGTACTAACCCGTTTGATTATAGTCAGACGGGTTTTTTGTAGACATTTACTTTTCCCGCTTTACTATCATCTCGCAATTTTTGCAATCGAATTCCAGGCGATAGTTATCTTTTTTATTATAAAGCGTTAGTGGTAAGAGCTTACGTACTTCTGGATGTTCCTTAAGGCATTGGTTATTCATGTATAACACGCAATGTTTGGTGCGCATCAGTTCAGCGCCTTTTATATTGGTTTGTTTCTCAAAGCCCCAATCACTCTTTTTAACACCATGACGGGCATAAAAATGTTGAGCTTTTTCGTTGATGATATTAGCCGTGTAGTTTAATTCTATTTTAGGAAAAGGCACAGAATTAGGCTTGAACACGGTGTCTTTTGGCCTGAAATGCATTCGTCGTTTGGTTTCGTGCTTTTCGATTAAAAGTCGTCTTGCTGCATTCAGTTCTTTGGCCTGGAAAAACCAATCGTTTTTTAAGTTAATTCGAACATTGTCAGGATGAAAAACCGTATTGCCCAGTTTGCTTATTTGTATCTTTATCTGGTCTAGTGCACGTTCAGGATTATTGGCGGTGCTCGGAGTTAAATCGCAAATAATGCTCGTTTCAAGTTGGTTGGCATCTCTTATTGATAGCTCAAATTGATTGTCTTTTTCAACAAAAAGAATATCGACGGGAATGGTGCGTTGACTGTTATTTTTTGCAACAGCATCAGTAAATGCCTTATCGAAGTTTCGATAAAGTAACATGCCTTTTGCAATACCTTTCATGTTGTTGGGATAAATTTTATTGCCCTCTATCTTATTTATTAAAACACCATTTAATTCCTTGTTTTTTGTGAAGTAGGTGAGTCCATCACCATTAGTCAGTTTTTCGTTTGAACTGATTACAAAATGGTCTTTGGCAACAAATTTCACTTGACCCAGTTCTTCGCCTATGTTTTTAGGAGAATCAATGGACCAGATGCCTTTTTCGCGGCCATTAACAAAGTAGTTGGTAAAACCACGATTAAAGCTTTTGGTGGCATCTGCCTTAAAACTTGTATGTGATAAACCCGACGATGCTCGTTTTATATCATTTCTTTTCTTCAGAATGGAATCGATGATTTGTCTGTAATGCGCTGTGATATTGGCCACATAATCTTTGTCCTTCAGTCGCCCTTCAATTTTAAAAGAAGTAATGCCTGCATCAATCAGTGCTTCAATGTGTGATGTCAGGTTAAGGTCTTTGAGTGAAAGCAAGTGTTTATCCTTATATATGTTGATGCCATTCTTGTCTTTCAGGCTGTATTTTAAACGACATGGTTGGGCACATTCGCCGCGGTTGGCACTGCGTTTATTAATGGAAGCACTCATATAACATTGTCCACTATAGCAAACGCACAAAGCACCATGAATAAAATATTCAAGGGGAACAGAGGTGTCCTGCTTGATTTCTTTTATCTGTTCAATTGATAATTCGCGGGCCAATACTACTTGCGAAAAACCGACGTCCTCCAGAAACTTAACCTTTTCAACGGTTCGATTATCAGTTTGCGTGCTGGCATGTATTTCAATAGAAGGGAGTTTTGTTTCCAGTAGGCCCATATCTTGAATAATGACGGCATCAGCTCCTATTTTATAAATAGCATGGATCAGTTGATTGGCTTCATCTATTTCGTGGTCAAATAGTAACGTGTTAAGTGTAATGTAAACCTTAACGCCAAATAAGTGCGCATAGTTAATGAGTTCTTCAATATCGCTCAATGAATTACCTGCATTTTTGCGAGCGCCAAAGCCTGGACCTCCAATGTAAACAGCATCTGCACCATGCTTAATAGCTGCCATTCCACATTCCAGATTTTTTGCCGGAGAAAGTAGTTCAATTGTTCTGTATTGTGGGCTGTTCATTGATTTTTATTTAGCTTAATATACGACCTGAATGGGTATTTACGTTATAATTTATATTTTTGCTTTGATACTATTTGCTCATGTGTGTGCAAAAGTAACATATTTATTTGACCCGAATCAGATGCCAGGTTTAGACGTAATTGTTGTTTTTGTTGTAATCGCTTTTATCCTTCTTTCGCTTTATCGCGAGTGGATGGGTGCTGCTTTTACATTTTTTATTGCGGTAATGGTTCTGGGTATCTTTAAAATACTGACACCAGGCGAAATATTGGCTGGATTTGCCAATGAGCAGATTGCCGTTATAATTATGCTGCTGTTGCTTGGTGATGCTATTCGGCAAACATCTGTTATTGAAATATTCTTTGCGAAGATTTTTCCAGCATCATCTACTTACAAAGGATTTCTGGCGCGCATGATGTTATGGGTAGGCGGTTTCTCAGCATTTCTGAATAATACACCACTTGTAGCCGTGATGATGCCCTATGTGCATCAATGGAGTAAGCGCAATAATATTTCTTCGTCGAAACTTCTTATACCCTTATCATATGCCGCTATTTTAGGTGGTTGTGTCACACTAATTGGTACATCAACCAACCTGATTGTTAGTGGGATGGTTATCGACCAAGACATAATTCCGGACATGGCACCCCTGGAGATGTTTGATTTTCTCTGGGTTGGATTACCTATGTTGGTCATCGGTTTCTTGTATCTGTATATCTTCAGTTATAAGCTGTTGCCAAGCAGGGCATCGGCTCTTGAGGATTTTAATGACTCTGAGCGGAAGTATCTGGTAGAAGCTGAAATAAGAAGTAATTCAGGGTTGATTGGGAAAGTTGTTAAGGACGTGGATTTCAAGGGTAAATATGGATTATTAGTTGTTGAAATATGCCGGGGTAAACAAATTATTCAGATAAGAGAGGGGAATTTTGTATTGCGTGAAGGCGATGTCTTGCGTTTTGCAGGTGAGCAAAATAATATAGCTGGTTTATTATCTGAAAACAGTGATTTAACGGTGCCGTCGGTGGGCATGATGTCAAAGCTAAAGCGTTCGCAAATTGTTGAGATCGTTATCTCCCATAATAGTTCGCTTATTACCAAGCAGGTAAAAGATATATATTTTAGAGGAAAATATGATTCAGCGCTGTTGGCTATACACCGTAATGGTGAACGAATAAAAGGAGGCATCGATGATGTGAAACTAAAAGCAGGTGACGTTTTGCTATTGTTAGCTGGTGATAACTTTACCAGTCATCTCCAAAACGAGATTGATTTCTATGTTATCTCGCGTGTGAAAGAATTACGAAAACCGGAGAAATACAAAATATGGGCATTGTTTGGAGGTACGCTCATGGCAATATTTTTAGCAGCGGTTAAGTTGGTACCATTGTTTCTAGGGTTGCTGATTGTTTTAGCCATGATTAATATTCTCAAGGTGGTTTCCTCTAAAGACTTACCTAAAAGCATTGATTATAATCTGGGTGTTATCATTGCGTTGTCATTGGCGCTTGGTACAGCCATGATTAAAACTGGTGTGGCCGACATGATTGCCAATTCCGTTATTCGGGTGTTTTTACCTTTCGGGCGCGTATGGTTATTGGTAGGAATATACCTGATAACAACCCTCTTAGCGGCGTATATAACCAATAAAGCAGCGGTGGCTATTATGTTTCCAATTGCCATTACAGCTGCCAAAAACCTGACCCATGACCCAATGCCATTTGTTTTGGTTGTGTCTTTTGCGGCAGCAGCTAACTTCCTGACACCTATTGGTTATCAAACCAACCTGATGGTGTATGGTCCTGGTGGTTATAACTTTAAGGATTTCTTTAAGATTGGCCTGCCCCTTACCATTATCTATATGGTGGTTACAATAGCAATATTAAGCTATATGTACTTCCCAAATGAATTATTCTCATAGCAAAAAGGCTGCCCGTATTATCGAACAGCCTTTAATAATTTTATGTGGTACTCGGGTTAATAATGGCCCAATAGCTTGGCCACTTTATCTACCTGTTTACTTTTATTAGGATCGATTGGTTTGTTGCTACTCTTAGCTTTCAGCATTTCTTTGCGCAATTCGACAAAGGCTTTTGAAACTTCTGACATGTTTTGCTGGCTTTTTACCAATTGACGTTCCATTTCTTTAAGTTGTGCCGATTGAGTGTCTAGTTGCTTTTGAATTTCAACGCGCTCAAGCCCGGCAGAACTGGCTTTTTTCTGCGATTCTCTTAATTCGTCCTGTAATATTTTATTACGCTCTTTAGCCAGTTGCAAAGAGTAGTTTAAACTCGCGGTATCACGTTTAAGAATATTAACGGTACGCATCGTTTGAGTTAATTCTTCATTGGCTAAATACGAGTCGGCTTCTTTAGCTTTGAAATTCTTCATCGTCTGGTCCAGCTTAGTACTCAGTTCTTCACTTTCGTCCTTAAGTTGGGTAACCATTATCATCAAATCCGAAATTTCATCCGTTTTTAAAGCATTGCTTTTGCCAAAGTCATCTTTCATGCTTTCATAATCAGATATGGCATTTTCAAGATTGACTTGTAACTTTTGGCTTTCGGTTGTTTTTTTATCAAGGTCCTTTTCTAACTGGCTGTTTTCAAGTAAAAGAGCGTCGTATTTCTTTTTCGATACAACGCAGCTACTCAATGACAAAACGAGTGCTGTTAACACAAATAATACTCTAGTCATATTTCATCGTTTTAATGTAATTTCAATAATTTAAGCAGGTATTTGACTTTAAATATACCTTAAAAGAACAGAAATCCTTCGTTGAATAAAAATCATTTCTCAAATTTAATATTTAAAATACCAAGGGGTGAACAATCAAAATCTGTGCCTAAAATGATGAGTTAGGTTGATTAGGGACGAATTGGTATTATATGTAGTTATTAAATTTTAGGAACGATTATTGTTTATGTTCGCGGGCAAAAGAAAAATAGTATCTTAACCACTAATTTAACGTGATTCGGAATAAACTAAAAACTAATAATATGCTTTTAAAAAAGATTAATACTAGTTTAGTTCTAATGGCCATGCTATTTGTAAGCTCGGGTGTGTTGGCTCAAAATATTGATATTAAAGGTCGTATCGTTGATGCTGAAACTAACAATCCGGTTGAGTTTGCAAACATTGGAGTTGTTGGGACGTATCTGGGAACGGCATCTGACTTTGATGGATACTACCAGTTAAGTATAGGAGAGGAGTTCGCTAATTTTAAGGTCCAAATTTCTGCTGTTGGCTATAAAGTAAAGGAGTTTACGGTAGATGAGTTGAATGTATTGAATGGTGAATCAATAAAATTGTTCAGCCAGACATACGGTATTCAGGCTGTTGATGTAAAAGCCGATTCGAAGCGTCTTTATGGCATTGTTAAAACGGCTGCTAATATCATTGAAGATTCGTATGAAAATGCCTATTCTGCCAACGTTTACCTTGAACAGGTTATGAACGGTGAAAAAACAGAGGCTGTTATTCGCTACTCAGATGAGAAGGGGTATGGCAATCGCTCACTGGCATCGGTATATGAAAGTCGTGGTTTTGAAGTAAAGGAAGTAAGACGCGATTATGAGGTGTCGCCTATTAAAAAAGGCATGATTCACGCCAATGATTTGCTTGCCTTCGATATTGTGCGTCAGCGTGGTAATGTTTTGGATATTGCTTTTGTTAATGACTATGAATTGACGCTTGCAGAGGAATCAGTTGTTAATGGAGATTCGGTTTGGGTAATCAATTACAAACTTAATACTCCGAATGTGGCCAATACCGGTGATGCTTATTGCAAATCGTACGCTGGTGTTATTGTTATTCGTCAAAACGACTATTCAATTGTGACGAACGAACTGGAATATACCTCGAAGGGTTTTTTCCATGCTGGACGTGACGCCTATCGTAGCAATACTGACGGTGATGATTATACCTGTAAAGTAACCGTGAACTACAGAAAAACCGCAAATAACAAATATGCTTTAAGCAAAATCAGATACGAAGGTGAGGGTGATGGAACTTCTTTAAAAGCGAGTTGGGTAGTTTATGACTATGCAACTTTTAAATCGGGAACTGATAAAACATTTTATACCGATAAAGCAGAAAACAAAGATTTCTGGAGTCGTTTCAGTTTGCCTTCAGAATAAAGGGATATGTTTAAGGAAAGTAAAAAGGGGATTTGCTCAATGGCTAAATCCCCTTTTTACGTTGTTGATAGATGTATTTTAATTTTTTGATTGGTAACATTTAACCCATTCAACCTGGATGTTGGCATCCGAACTTAATTGCTCAATGTCTTCAGTAATGTGAGAACTGAAAACAAGGTACATTGGTGAATCAGGAATATTGTTGCTTTGTTCATTAACTTTTACACCATTAATAAACCAGCTAATCTTCTCCTTATTCCATTCGATAGAATAAATATAATAATCGCTTTCAAAGTTGGCACCATTAACAGTTTTGGAAACCAATTGTGGCGCACTTCCATTTAATAATTGAAGGCCGGAAGTAAAACTTTTGGCATTTTTGCTGTTAAAGCGGAAGATGTCAATCTGCGGTGCCATTTTCTCGCCCACCATCCAAAATGCATGGGTAACGGCTTTGTTATGATTGACTTTTACTTTAGCTTCAATTTTTCCATATGCTTGTCGGTGGCTTTGACCTGTGCTAATTAGACCAGATGTGAAATTGAACTTTTTCGGCATAAATCCTCTTTCAGTATCCCAAACTAAACCCTCAGTTTCTTCACTTTTAGTGTTAATGTTGAGTCCATTTCCATTAATGCTAATATTGTTATCAGTAAAGAATTGGTTTTCATTTTCGAGAACGTAGGTTTTATTGAGAAGAGCTTTGCCCCAATAATAGCCTGTAATCCATTTTCCTTTGTCTAGTTGTTTGGCTGAGAATTCATCTTCAAATGATATTTCCCATTTGTCAATAGTATTAAAGGCGTTCTTCTTTTCGGTTTTCGTATACCAGTCGTAATCCGGTGATTTTAAGAGTTTCGAGTGCTCCTGAATCAGGCTAAACTCCTCCGACTTTTGGAACTTCTTTTTATCCTCCATCCAATTTTTAAATTGAATAAATTTTTCAGAAGTAACCTCGTGTTCTAATTCATGATAGGTTTTTAATCGCTCAGAATCATGCATGTTTAGATAATTCTTATAATTAGTCGATTTAACCTGTTTATTGTAGAGCTTAATATCTGCGTCTTTCGATAGGGTTTTGTAGCGTTTAAACTTTTGGAAAGCTTCCGTCTTTTTGAAACCTTTTTGTTGTTTTGCGCTTAAAAACTCACTGCTTCTGATATATTCACTTAAATCGGTTAGTTCGGTTAGTTTCGCCGATTCTTTAATTGAATTTATCTTCTCAGGCATTCCAGATGCCTGGTATTTAAAATACCTCTTGAATTCACTCGATTTTTTGCGGGTATTATATTTATCTAATTGCCTGTGTTCTGCAGTATCTTTAAAACGTTCGTTTTTTAGCTTGTCAACTTTCTTTTTAAATTCAGTTGAATTAATAAGAAGCTCTAGTTCTTTAATACGTTT
This sequence comes from Carboxylicivirga litoralis, assembly GCF_025499605.1. Taxonomy (GTDB): domain Bacteria; phylum Bacteroidota; class Bacteroidia; order Bacteroidales; family Marinilabiliaceae; genus Carboxylicivirga; species Carboxylicivirga litoralis. The sequence goes on from NZ_JAFMVC010000023.1 coordinate 55,887, forward strand.
TAACTCATCCGATTCGATGTAGGCATTAAAACGATCAAAGTCGGCATGTAGCTGTTTAATGCTGGCTTCATATTTAGCCGTTTTTGGATATTTTGAAGAAAAAAGTGCCATTAATTTTAAGTTTTGGGCGTTTAGTAGGTATCATACGCGTTTCATTCAATAAAGTTTACTGTTTATTCAATATTTTTTACAGAAAGTAATAGGTGTTCGTAAATAGCATGATATTGTACGGATATGAACGGTTTGTATTTGTTGGGTAAAGTACTAAGGTTCAGAAAATGAGGATGTAATGTTTTTTGGTTTGATAGTTGAATAATCATTTCATGTGTAACACTTATAACGATGAGAATTTTGTTACAGATTCACACATGATGAATGATATTTGCTGGATTATTTAAGATTATTAACAATTTTTAGTCTTGTTTGTAGAAAATTGTAAGTGTTTTTAAATATCAGTAACATAGATATATAGGATATATTTTGTGTTCTATAACATTAAAATAGTGTTAATTTTTATCTGCTTATAAAAAACATGATTTCGGTCATATATCTTAAAAATCTAAAGTGTGTTTTTTGCAGCGAAATTGAGATGACTTGTTAAGCATATAACAGTTTTAATTACGAACCATGAATGATTTATTACAGTTAGTTAGTTTTTTCGATACGACATCTTTAGAGGAGATGAGTAGGGTTAAGCTATTAAATAGGTTAGACACAAAATATATTGTGTCTCCGGCTGTATTAGTCAAAGCTCTGTCAAAACATATCAACGACTACGAGGTGTTGGCTGTTAACGGGAAAGTAGATTTGTCCTATAACACCATATATTTCGATACCGATGAACTATCGATGTACAAAGAACATCACAATGGTAAAAATCATCGTTACAAAGTTCGTTACCGTCAGTATAAAGAAACAGGTGATAAATTTATTGAGGTAAAAGAGAAAATTAAAAGTCGCACCGTTAAGCAGCGATTAAGAATTGATCAGTTTACTTATCCTATCGCCAAAGGCTTAGAATGTTTAGTGCATGATTGCACGCCTTATCAGGCCAGTGGTTTAGAACCTAAGTTATCAACAGATTTTACACGTATTACATTAATTAATAAAAAGGCTTGCGAGCGAATTACTATTGATTTGAATATTCGTTTTACCAATGAGAAACAATGTAATTATTCATTAGGTAATTGTGCAATAATTGAGATTAAACGCGATAAAGAAAATGTTTACTCTTCATTTGCCCGTACATTGAAATCAAAAGGTGTTTTACCAATGTCAATCAGTAAGTATTGTTTGGGAACAATTGCTCTTAATAATGAAGTAAAATACAATCGTTTTAAACCACGATTGAGGAAAGTTGAAAAATTAATTGCTCAAGAACATTCACAACTAGCAATGGTTGTTTAAATTGTTATCAGGGATGAGACTGTCATTATTATTTTTAAGCTTCTTATTTTCAAACGTTCTTTTTGCTAATTCTTACGAATTAGATGCAGCAACAAAAGAGCGTGTCAAGCAAACTGCCATCAGTTTTTTTGAGAATGACGAAATTATTGAGTTAACAATAAAGGCGGATTTTACCAGTATTAGAGAAGACAGGGATCGCACAAACAATGAGTATCATCCGGCAACTATTTTTATGGTTGATGATGGGGATGAGTTACAGATACCGGTAAAAATTAAAACCCGGGGAAACTTCAGGTTAAAGTCTGAGAATTGTGATTTTCCACCATTGAGATTTAAATTTAAAACCCGGGAAGTGCTGAATACGGTTTTTGAAGGCCAGAAAAAACTGAAGCTTGTCACTCATTGTCGCGATACGAGTGAGACAATGCAAAATACAATGCTGAGAGAATATCTCGTCTATAAAATGTATAATGCGGTAAGCGATAAGAGTTTAAGGGTTCGTTTGGTGAAGGTGAAATATGAAGATACTGTATATGGCGATGAACTCATTAAGTATGCTTTTTTTGTGGAGTCGGTTGATCAGATGGCCGAGCGTCTCGGGCTTGAGGAAGTAGAGATGGCGAACCTGAAACAAGAACAGCTTGTTGAGGATAATATTGTTCAGCTGGCGCTTTTTAATTATATGATTGGTAATACCGATTGGTCAATACCTAAGTTGCACAATGTGGCATTGTTCCGTCAAAACAGACACGCGCCACCGGTAGCTGTCCCATACGATTTTGATATGTCCGAGTTTGTTGATGCGTGTTATATGCATGTTTATATGGGGCGCGAACTGTTGGAGAATCGATACAAAGGGAAGAAAGTACCACTAGAAACCCTGGAAAATGCACTGACCCACTACAAAGACAAGAAGTCAGAGTTAATCAACACAATCCTCGAATTTGAATATCTGGATTTAACTACCAGGCAGGAATGCCTTAAGATTGTAGACTCATTTTACCAGGTATTAGCTAGTAAACAATCCTATCGAAAAGCCTTCATTGCAGAGGCAACCAAGTAATTTGTTTCTTAATCCATTCAATCTGAAGTGCTTGTTTTTGGTACAAAAATAAGACATAAAAATCTGCGCTATTCCTGCGTAACATCCCTATTTTTTTATATTTTTGCACAGCAAATGCGAAAATAGCTCAGTTGGTAGAGCACGACCTTGCCAAGGTCGGGGTCGCGGGTTCGAGTCCCGTTTTTCGCTCATGGGGGCCGATATTAGGTCCCTTCTTTTTCGAAAAGAAAATCGAAGATTGCCCAGATGGTGAAATTGGTAGACACGCAAGGTTGAGGGGCATTTACGAAAATTTAGTGTTAAAGAGCTGCAATAGCCGATTAATACTAGGTTTTAAAAGAACTTGAAACAAAAATACGGAATTTATTCGGAAACAATTCGGAAACATTCTGTAAAAAGATAATTTTACTGTCACCAGCCCAGGTGCTGAAATTGGTAGACAGGCGCGGTTGAGGGCCGCGTGTACTACGTACGTGCGGGTTCGAGTCCCGCCCTGGGCACACAAAAACTCCCGACTGATTTAATTCGGTCGGGAGTTTTTATCATAGTACTATTTCTTCTATTTTCCCAATTTCAATATTCTAAAAGCACCTCTCACTACAATTAGAAAAACAATTGCTCCTACAATCAAATCAGGGTATTTAGACTGAGTAAGCAAAACCAAGACTCCAGCAAGAATTACACCTGCATTAATAATAACATCATTTGAGGTAAAAATCATACTGGCTTTCATGTGGGCTTCTTTACTTTTGGATTTTTGCAGTAGATACAAGCAAAGAGCATTTGCAATTAATGCCAAGATAGATACACCAATCATTATCCGATAATCTGGCATTGCATCAAAACCTATAAACCTACGAATGACCTCTATAATTCCCAATAAAGCCAAAGTGAGTTGGAAGTATCCGCTTAGTCGAGCTACTTTCTTTTTTCTAATTACTGTAGAGCCAACAGCCCACAGACTTAAACCATAAACGAAGGAATCGGCTAACATGTCCAACGAATCTGCAACTAAACCCATTGATTTTGATATAAGCCCTGTTGTCATTTCAATTATGAAGAATCCAAAGTTTATAATGAGTACCGACCAAAGGAGTTTTGATTGTACCTCTGAACTTTCAGATTGAATATCATTTGAATCAAAATATTCAGTATTGGAGAGTTTTGCACCAAAATTCAGGGATTCCAATCGCTTTAAAATCTCCTTATCTTCATCAGTGTGAAAAACTGTTAGGTTGCGATTTTCAATATCAAAATCTAACTTTTTAATAACGCTTAAACCATCAAGCTTCATCCGTATCATGTTTTCTTCAGAAGGACAGTCCATTTTTGCTATATGATATTCAGATTTATACATAACCATTTTTGGAGTAATATTAATATATGTTTTCCTTTTATTAGATTAACTCGAATAAACATGCACACTATTTTGTGCTGACGGAAGGTAGTTAATACCAAACCAACAAATAAGCAGAACAACAAAAGCTAACATTAAAATCAGAAAAACGCTTTTGTGGCTTAAATTACTTTTTATCCTGAAATGGATATAAATCAAGTAAACAGCCCATGTAAGAAATGCCCATGTCTCTTTGGGATCCCATGTCCAATAATGCCCCCATGCTTCTTTTGCCCATAAAGCCCCAAAAATAAGTCCTAACGTAAGGAAGCCAAAGCCGATATAAACAATGTTATCTGTTTTTAGTACAAAATCCTCTTTCAGATTATCTTTTCTAATAGCATATAATCCAAGCAATCCGAAAAGTACAGATAAACCCAATAAGGCGTAAGCAATCATATACACAATTACATGAGGTACAAACCAAATGCTTTGCAATGCTGGCATTAGTGTTTTACTGTGAATATCTGGATTTAGGTAGTTCAATAATAGAAATAGAATAGCCATACCAAGTGAATACATAAGCATTAACTTGATTTTCCATCGCTTAAATATTACATAACCTGAAATTGCCAGGAAGAATGAATACCAAAGTCTTGTCTCTCCAAGAGTTCTTAATGGTGGGCGTTGGAGATTTGTCCAAAGTAAAACGATAAATACAGCCAAGCTTAAAGTACCAAGGATTGCAGTCAAATTGGCGATTTTGCCCATCTTGTCAGAAAGTGAAGTGCCAATAGCCAAAATCCATGCTACCAACGAAATAATTGCGAATATTTCAAAATTATGCCACATTACACTTCCTCCTTCCTTTTACCAGTCCATATCAGATAGAAAGTTCCTGCAATGAGTAAGAAGAATCCCAAATATACCGACGGTAACCAAGGGTCTTTAACCAGTTCCAAAATGCTTTTCGTTGACCAACGTCCCATTGTTTCATCATAACTTGTTTGATAAATCTTCCATCCGGAAATCTTGTTTGGTTTATTTACCTCGATGATGGTATCATATACTGCTCCGGCTTTTTCATAAACCGTTATTTCAGACAGGAAGCGTTTTGCTTCGGGTTTGGTCATTAGCATTATTGTACTTGAATCAATCTGATACATTTCCTGACGATACAAAATGCTTGGACTTGAAATCCAAATAGTATCAACCTTTTCATTAAAAGATTTTAGAATCTTTAAGGATTGAGTTGCACCCATCCCCAGAACAGGTTCAAACCTATTCATAACAGGAGCTGAACTCATTAATAGTTTATCAATTTTAAAATCAAAATCCTGATAGTTGAATTGTAAACCCTCATGTGGGTCTATCATTAAGGGTTTGTTGTTTTGGTTGATTATTTCTCCTGTACTGCTTTCCACAAAAGCAATTTTTGCAGGGTATTCTTCAATGGAGAAGTCTCTTAGCTTTATAGCAAAATTTAATTCTTCTGTTCTATTTCCGTTTTCAATTCCATACCAGGTAGTTTTACCTTCCTCAAGATACATATTCAGTTTTTGTATGTCTCCTGCACCTAAATGAGCTGACGCAATACACAACCACAAACCGAAATGGTTTAAAAAGAAACCGATATTCCTTTTGGAAAGCTTTGTGATGCGTTTAATGGTTACTGTTCCAAGTATGATTAAAAAGAAAACTACTCCAATTGTATAAGTCCAGCTCGATGTAACATCATACAGAAAGAATAAGGAATCTGATGGTTTTTGAGGAATTAAGGCTAACAATAACGAAGGTACTACGAATAAAGTCACCCCGGCAATTGATGCAGGAACACTATAAAACCATTTGAAAACCGCTCTTTTTTTTGATAACAGGTATAGCAATAATGATAAGTTTGCTAATAATGCTATTGAAATAAGGTTGACTGGCCAAGATATTTTCGGAGCTGTAGTACCTGTTATAAACTCAATCCCTAATGATGCCAAAAATAAGGCAAAGGCTATTAAGAAGCTTTCGGGATACTTCCAGGGAAGTACCCATAAGCTCTTTTTTTCTTTAGTATTTTGCAAGGTAATTTATTCTAATATTTCGATTCTCTTTGACTGGCTTCTTCAAGCCATTGAGGAACTACAGTCCCTAAAAATTCTTCTTTATCAGAATTTAGTTTAGCCATATCTAAACCAATATATTCCTGGGCTTTAGCTTTTGTCGAAATATCAGGCATTTCAACTTCTTTATTATGACCAAGGTCTGCTAATAAGCGAGTAAGTTTAATTCTTGCTTCTTGGGCAATATTGATACCTGATGAAACAATACGACCTGTTTCAACAGGTGAGTGGAATGATGCACCATGAGCTGCAACGGAATAATCCCAACGCCATTGAGCATGTCGAATATCCATAAGTATTGGTTGCATTTGTTCCTCGTTTGCTCCTTTCTCCCAAGCAGCTTTCGCTTCAACGTGTGCCTTAACCAATAAATTTTCAAGTATGGTAACATTTTCTTTAATCTTATCCTGTCGAGAGAATACATCGGCTATTAGTCTGCCTGTTTCCTCACGGTGACAAACCTGACATGAATTGGCGACATTATTAAGAGGACTTTGAATATGGTGGTCGGTAAATTTTACACCACCTTCGCTTTTATATGGCATGTGACAATCAGCACAAGATACACCACGTTCTGCATGTACACCTGTTAAGTAAGTTTCATAACCAGGGTGTTGAGCTTTTAACATTGGGGCTTTACTCAGTTTATGTGTCCAATCCTTAAATTCCATATCATCGTAATAAACTTCCATTTGTTCAACAGACATACCGTTATCCCAAGGGAATGTTAGATATGGAACTCCTTCAATTTTCTTTTTATTAAAATAGTATTCCACATGGCATTGAGCACAAACCAAGCTTCTCATTTCCTGATGCGTAGCTTTTGCAATGTCCTTTCCTTGTCTTTCAAACGCTTCAATTAAAGCAGGACGAGAAATGCGTAATTGCATGGTGTTTACATCATGGCAATCAGCACAACCAATTGGATTCACAATCTCAGCTCCCCATTTTTCCCATGAGCCTTTATAAAACTCTGCAATTCCAACTTCATTCATCATTCTTGGAACATCGGGGCTTTTACATGTCCAACAAGTATTTGGCATCGGACTTTTCACTTCGTCATTAGGTGCTCCGGTTCTTAAAGTATTGCGAACATCTTCAACAGCATAATAGTGACCTCTTCCCTGGTTATAGTCTTTTGAGAAACCATAGCCAGCCCACAGAACTACCAATTTTGGGTCATCTTCAAGCTCGTCAATCATTGTTGCACCATTGTATTTACTTCTAAATGTTGTGTCGGAAGTTTTATAATATGATTCAAACTCACGAGGAAAGTTAGCTCCCCACTTTTCGTTTCGGGGTTCAAACTGAGAAAAATCGTTTTTGGGTGCATAGGCAAACACCGCTTCACTTCTTCTTTCTACAACACTGGACGCTAATAATCCTAAAAGGAATACAACTACAATAGTTCCAAGGAAAAGAACCCAACCTTTCCAAGGTTTTTCTTTGATTTGTTCGCTGAATGATTTCATATCTTTAGTTCTATGTTATTATTCTGTTTCTTCTAATGCTTCTTTTAACCAATCGGGTACTGGACTTTCGGGTAACGGCACTTTAGCATTAGGCGTACTCGAAAGACTGTTCACCCTGCCATGAGGGACTTCTCGATGGCATTCCCAACAAGTTCTGTCAGTTCTGTCAGAATGAAAATCGGTATGAATGGTATTCATTTTTGTATCGGTAATAAGGTTACTATGGCAACGAATACAATTTTGTTGCACTACATGATGACCTTCTTCTTTTATTTGTATAACCTGTGGCTCGGCACGCATTGTAAAGATTGAAGCGTGTCGCATTCCATCTTTTCCTTTGAAATAATATTTATTGAATACGTTATTGTGAGGTACATGGCAATCGTTACAGTTTGCCCATTCACGATGAGAACTGTGCATCCATGTAGCATATTGCGGAGCCATGATGTGGCAATTTACGCAGGTTTTTGGGTCATCAGATAGATAAGATGATGCATTGGAGACATAGAATAGAAAGAAAAAAAGACCTAACAGAATTGCTGAAACGATAATGACAGGTATCTTCCATTTATCAGGAGGTAAAATCTTTTTCAATATGTTCATAGCCTCAAAATTCGTTTTTACATTAAAACTATCCTCCCCACAAATTCATTATTTCAAATCAATGAATACTCAACCTTCTAATGCAAATATATGTTACCAAGAACAAAGAAGCTGTACCATATGTTACAGCTTGCAATTTTTCTGTTTTTTAATATTGCATTAGATAAATTTAAGAAATTTTCAAGAAACAGGAATAACAATATTTATCTTTTAAGGCATATAAGCAATTGTTATTTAGATAAAAACAAACTCACAGACAGTTTACTTTATGGGAAAACTATATAAGAAACTACATAAATGGCCAGGGCTAATCATTGCCTTCCTGCTTTTATATTTCTCGGTTACAGGCATCATTATGAATCATCGTGAATTTTTCTCTGGTATTGATATTTCACGAGGCAGCCTTCCAAAAGAATTTCGTTATCAGAATTGGAATAATAGTGCTGTTAAAGGCAATCTTATTTTAAATGCCGATAGCATTTTAGTATATGGTAATATTGGGGTATGGCTTACCGATTCAAATCTTACTGATTATAGTTCATTCAATTCTGGTTTCCCAAATGGAAGCGATAACCGAAAGATTTTTGACTTGTATCAATCAAATGACGGAAATCTATATACAGCAACGCAATTTGGTTTGTTTGCTTTTAGTAAGGAAAAAAAGCAATGGATAAAGTTTGAATTGGATGTTGACATTAAACGCTTTGTGGCTATTGAATGTGTCAACGATACGCTCTATGTTTTAAATCGTTCCTATTTATTTAAAGGTAAGTCGGAAGGAATAAATACCCAATTTGAGAAAATTGAACTCAAAAAACCACGAGATTACAAAAAAGAAGTTTCGCTTTTTGAAACCATGTGGCAGATTCATTCAGGAGAGATTTTTGGGATTCCCGGAAAGCTGTTTGTTGATGCTTTGGGAGTAGTTACAATTTTCTTATCGTTGACAGGAATTATTTATTTCTTTTTCCCGAGATGGATAAAGAGAAGAAAGAAGAAAACGAAATCAGTCACATCAATTGTAAAGACTAACCGATGGTCATTAAAGTGGCACAATAAAACAGGAGCCTGGTTATTTGTGTGCCTGATAGTCTTGTTTTTTACAGGTATGTTCTTGCGCCCTCCGCTACTTATTGCAATTGCGTATTCAAAAGTAAGCCCTGTAAAATATTCTCATCTCGACCAGCCTAATCCCTGGTACGATAAATTAAGGGACATAAAATATGAAAGTGAACGAAATGAATTTCTTCTGGCAACTTCGGAAGGCATCTTCTATATGGATAAAGACCGTCTTGCACCAATTGCTTTTAAAATTCAGCCTCCTGTAAGTGTTATGGGAATTAACGTGCTTGAGCCATTCAATGATGGGGCGTACATTATCGGTTCGTTCAGTGGTTTGTTTTTATGGCATCCGGCTCATCCTGAAATTTATAATTATGCCCAGGGTAAATTACATGTAGGCAATACAACAGGCAGACCTATTGGTGATTTTAAAGTTACAGGATTAGTTACGGATTTGGTAGGTAAGCAATATATGATTGACTACGACAAAGGTGTAGTTCCTTTGTATCACGATAAATTATTCCCTGAAATGCCTAAGAATGTGCTTGAAGAATCGAAAATGTCACTTTGGAATTTTTCGCTCGAAATTCATACAGGACGTTTCTTTCGTTTTCTTCTTGGTGATTTTTATATCCTCTTAGTTCCCTTATCAGGACTGGTAAGTGTTCTGGTTGTATTGAGCGGATATTTGCTTTGGAGAAAGAAGTTCAGGAAACCTAAATCCCGGTAAATTGTTGTAACTTATATAAATATTAGAAAATAAATTAATATGATTTCACGAAGCTATAAAACAGAAGAATCGAAAGAGAATCCACATAAGGTTGATGTAAAGCAGTTGTACAATAAGGAATCTGCTCAAGTAATGCACATTACCTTACAACCAGGCGAAACTTTAAAGCCTCACAAAACACCAGTTGATGTAACCTTTTATGTGTTGGAGGGAACTCCAACGGTACATGTAGGTGATGAATCGGTGGTGTTTGAAAAAGATACCTTGATTGAAAGTCCTGCTGATATTGTTCATTATTTGAGTAACGAAGGAACAAGTCAAGCCAGAATATTGGTTACTAAAGCACCAAAACCAACTACGCAAACCAAGCTTTTATAAACTAAAATCCAATTGTCATGAGCGAACTTATTAATAACTCAAAATATCGTAAAGAGCGATTAAAAGAACTTATTCTAAAACTACATGAAGGAGAATCGGCAGAAGCTGTAAAAAAAGAACTGGTTGAAACACTAAAAAGTATTCCATACGGAGAAGTTGTTGAAGTAGAGCAAGAACTGATGCAAGAGGGATTACCCGAAGAAGAAGTCCTGAAATTATGTGATGTTCATGGTTCAGTTCTCGAAGGCAATGTAGATTTAAGCGGAGCAAAAGATATTCCTGCCGGGCATCCGATTGATGTATTTAAAAATGAAAATATTGAGCTAAAGAAAGTAGCTGAAAAAGCAAAAGGCTTGCTAAAGGCGTTAAGTGCCGTTGATGATTCCGAGTTTCATCAATTTATTTTCGGATTGCAGGGAGTGTTTAATCAATTGATGGATGTTGACAAGCACTACCTTCGTAAAGAGTATCTTGTATTTCCACACTTAGAGAAAAATGAGATTACTGGCCCGCCCAAAGTAATGTGGGGCAAACATGACGAAATAAGGGAACAATTAAAAGGGTGTATAGAGGTTTTAAATACGAAAGATATTACTAAAACAGACTTAGTTGATTCTCTTGATTTGTTGTTTTTTCCAACTCTACAAGCCGTAATTGATATGGTACAGAAAGAGGAAGAAATTCTGTTTCCTATGAGTATGGATGTGCTAACTACAGAGGATTGGTGGAGCATAAATAAACAAACGCTGGAATTTGGTTTTTGCCTATATGACCCACAAGTTGAATGGAAACCCGATGGTTTAACAGATGATAAAGATGATACAGGAGTTTCTTCTGATGGAAACATTCAATTACCATCAGGAAGTTTCTCTGCAAAGGAAATAATGGCTATTCTAAATTCCGTTCCATTCGATATGACCTTTGTAGATAAAAACGACAAAGTAAAATATTTCACCCAGGGAAAAGAGCGAATATTCGTCCGCAACCGTTCAATTATTAATCGTGATGTCCGTTTGTGTCACCCTCCAGGAAGCACCCATATTGTTGAGAAAATTCTGGAAGATTTTAAATCGGGCAAAGCCTCTCATGCTCCGTTCTGGATTCAGATGAAAGGCAAGTTTATTAAGATAGAATACTTTGCTTTACGAGGGGAAGATGGTGAATATCTGGGTACACTTGAAGTTTCTCAGGACTTGTCTGAAAACAGGGCATTGGAAGGCGAAAGACGAATTTTAGAATATACAGACGATAAAGAAAAAGACAATGGATAAACTGATAATTACTCCCAAAACGAAGATATTCGATTTGTTGGAAGCATATCCTCAATTGGAGGATGTGCTAATAGCTGTTGCTCCACCGTTCAAAAAGTTGAAGAATCCTGTATTGCGAAAAACCATTACAAAGATTACAACTTTAAGTCAGGCATCTGTAATTGGTGGTATCAAAGTTGAAGAACTCATAAACAAGCTTCGTGCAGAAGTAGGGCAAACAGCAACCGACTCAATTGAAACAGAAGACCGCAATTACACTACAGAAAAGCCTGATTGGTTTTATGTATCTAATATCTCTGAATCAATAGACATAAGAGAAATGCTTAATGCCGGAGAACAACCTGTGCATGAAGTATTAGCTTTATTGAAGAAACTTGATTCAGGAAAAATCTTAAAAGTAATTGCACCTTTTATTCCTGCACCACTTATTGATAAGTCTTTAAGCTTAAATTATGAGCACTGGCTGGATATAAAGGGGGATGAAGAATTTTTTGTGTATTTCAGAAATCATACATAACGACAATATGAAGCAAATAATATTAACGTTAATTAGTCTGTTTGTTATTCATTCAGCGATAGCCCAGGAAAATAAATTTAAGCAATTAGAATTTTTGTTGGGGAATTGGCATGGAACAGGTTCCGGCTTCGGTAATAATAATTCAGTCATTGAATCCAGTTTCAATTTGGTTATGGATAACAATTACATTGAAGTAAGCAATGAATCTAAATTCGAACCCTCAGAAAAGAATCCGGAAGGTGAACATCATATCGACAAAGGCTTTATAAGTTTTGATAAAACCCGAAGTACAATTGTCTTTCGGCAATTTAATATCGAAGGATATTTTAACCAATATGTTTTAGTTGATTCATTATCTAACGAAACAACATTAGTGTTCAGTACGGAATATATTGAAAACTTTGTGCCTGGAGGAAAGGCACGTTGGGTTATAAAAAAGCTTTC
>NZ_JAFMVC010000024.1 GCF_025499605.1 Carboxylicivirga litoralis
GAATTTCCAAAGCGACTGTAGGAATAGTTATCCCAAAGGATTCCGTAGTTTTTGTTAGACACAACGAAAGGCACTGATACCTTTGTGTTATACTGATACAACTCTTCATTTTTACCCTTGTAGTTCCACTCATCACTCTGATGCTGACCTAAACCATAGAAAGCCTCATCTTCAGGCGATTCAAATACTTGTTCAAAAGTATAACCATCGTAACCATCCACTTCGATAGGAGTGAATTTCTTGTGGCTTCCCTGTTCCTCTTTAAGCAAAGGATTGCCTTCCAAATCATAGAATGCGACTTCTCCGGTTTTTAACGATGCTTTTACCAACAGTTTAGCTGTTTTTAGGTGTAATTCATCATCTTGTTCTACAACATCGTACTTTACCTTATTGTCAAATTCTTTCACAATTATCAAGCTCTCCCGGTCATCAATAGCCGCCTTTGGTGTAGCTGTGACGCGCACGATTTCATCAGACACAACCTGTAACTTAATAGTTTTTGCTCCATCAGCTGCAACATCTGAAGGATGAATAATAATACCATCAGCTGAGCGCACATAGCCTGTTTGTGAACAAGAAAACAACACTAGTCCAACAACCAACAAGGCTCCAAAACTTTTTATTCCACTTCTTAATCTGTTCATTATATCTAATTTTATTTATACACGTTAATGATAGCTTCAATTGCTTCGCTATGCACTTGCTCTCCCGTTGAACGGTTAAATAAGCCAGAGGCATTTTTATGGGTATAGCCGTTATCCCAGTAAAAGGTAATGATTTCCTTCGACTTAGCGATTTCGTTTACTTTCTGGTGATAGTAATTGCGCGACTCTTCATGCTTTGCTTGTAGCTCATCTGTCATATCGCCGCGTAGCATCGCCGAATACTCGCCAATGATTACCGGAATATTATTATCGATATATTTCGTTTTTAGCTTCTCAAATTGTGCTTCAAGGTAATCTTCCTGTCCCCAGCTTGTTACATCGGTGTAGCCTTCACCCCATTGTGTATTAAAGCCATCATCCGTTTTAATGGTAAACTCATAGGGGTCGTAGTAGTGGGCCTCCACAATGAGTCTGTTTTCCACCTCATCAGTAGGCATTGTGTGATAATTAACACCATGGTCGATGTTGGTGTTGTAGGTTTGAACAATCAGGTTACGATAGGCATTTTTACCACCTGTAGCTCTCACTGCATCAACAAAGGTTTGAACGTATGACTCCTGCACTTCAATATTTTCAGAACTAGGATTATTGTAGTTTTCGCGCACTTCGTTGGTACCTGCAAAAATCAGGTACTCATCATAATCGCGGAAATATTTGGCGATTTGTTTCCATAAGGCAGCCTGTTTTTGGTTAACTGCTTCCTGATGCTCATACATTGGATGTTCTTCGAGCCAGCCACCATCCCAATGGATGTTAATGATGGTGTACATTTGGTTGTCAACACAATAATCAACCACTTCTTTAACACGCTCCAACCAGGCAGGTTTTATAGTATAATCGGTTTGGTTTTCAAGATGACTATCCCAGGCACAAGGAATACGGATAGCATTAAAACCAGCAGCTTTTACACCATTTATTAATGTTTTTGTAACCACCGGATTACTCCAGCCGGTTTCGCCACCCGGCACTTCCATTGAATTACCCAGGTTCCAACCTACAATCATTTTAGCCGCCAACTCAGCAGCATTGCTTTCTACTCCAGACATATCAGCTTCAATGTAATCAGGTATTTCTGGGTCAACAATGATGTCTCCTGCTTCTTGTGTGATGCTTACTTCAAAAGCGTCCAAAGTTTCATCTTTATCAACAAGTGATATACTGCCGTTTCTTTGTTCAGCCGTCTCATTAGCATCGACCGTAATCTTAATTGTAGCATCGCCTTTGGCTGTAGTAATGGATGGACGGAAAAATAAGCTGTTATCATAGCTGATTTTCCAAATAGTATTGGACGTTATAGAAAGTGTTAGCTCATCACCATCAGCTTTTACATCATAACTTAAAGGTTCTGCCGCCAGCTCCAGTATAGGTTCTACTGGAGTATCTCCTCCACTGGATTCGCCACAGTTTGAGAATAATAAAGGCAATAGTGCGATCAGTAGTAAAAAATTCATTTTCATCTCTTTCCTTTTTGCTTTCTTCTAAATTGGTTAAGGTAAGTTTAACCGGAGGCAGGTCACCTCCGGTTATAGTGTTATTCATTTATTCAGCAGGCACATACACATAAGTCATGGCAAATGCATCTTCACCAGAGCGCTCTGCATCGCGCATTACTTGCAGTAGTAGCACGCCATCTTCCATTTTGTTAATATCGATATCACCCCAGTTTAGTACATAATAATCACAAGTCCAAGGGTGAACAGCTCCTACAGTCATTAATAACTTGTTATTATCCAAATCAATGCTCCATGAACCATTTAATGTCACTACTTCCTCAGAAGCTAACACATCTGTCTCCTCAGGTGAGCCATGACGCTCTAATGTTTCACCGGAATCAGCATCAACATAAGTATAAACACGCTTGCGCTGATTAACGGTTACCGTTCCATCCATTTCAAATTTCATATCACCATAATCAACATCAGCTTCACCAGATGCATAGTGCTCGCCAGGTAGTGGATTCCATGCCCAGGTAGCAAAATCAGAGAACATAACTGGTCCTTGCTCTGCGCCATAGCCTGTTGCCACATCATGTGTGCGGTCCGAATCTAACTTCCATGTTTTAGCCGTCAATAGTTCTTTAATGGCTTCCAGGGCATTGGTGCCGCCTCCCACTTGAGGAACCAGCTTATAACACATGTACTCAGGCTTGTCAGCAGCAAGGGCTCCAACCCACATAGCCGAAACTCCACCTAAAGCATCTTTTTCAATGGATAGAATTCGCCATTGATTTTCAGCTGTTGTACTCAATGTCACCCATCCTCCACATATAACAAACTCAGGCTTCACACCTGTGAAGGTGTAAATACCTTTCTCGTCTAACTCGTATGTACCTGAACTCTCAGTTCCATCAGGTAAGACCATGGCAACCGTGTTATCAGCTGAATTCATTGTTAACGAGAAATCAGCATAAGTGGCTGGCACATCTGCATTCATTCCAGTCCAATCGGCATAAGTATCAGCCGATACCCAATCCGTATTCATTAAAGAACCATCTAAATTAGCCCAGTTAAATGGCGTTTCAGGTGATAATACCCATTTGATTGAAGTGCTTGTAGTAGCCGACACATCATCTTTCCAGCCATCAGGCAAAATTGGTTCCGGGTCTTCTGTTTCCTCTGGAACCCAGTTATCAAAGTAATCCTTGGATACAAAATTATAAACCAACAAACATGGTCCTTCTCCTGACAATGCTTCATCACGTAAAGCAGCCAACTGCATATAATCCTCGGTTAAAGTAAAAATCTTTAGGTCTCCCCAGTTAACAACATGCCCATCACGACCTGAGTCATGTAATGGAGTTGCATCATTCATTGTTAAAGTTTTCGCATCGGCATCTAAGAAGTAAGTACCCACTTCTTCACGCCCTAACATTAAATGTTCAACATGCACATTCGCATTACCTTGTAAATCAAAAGTCATTGAACCATAATTACCGGCATCCATCAACCAGCTATTCCCCGGGTAGTCAGGATTCCAGTTCCAGCAATCCTCTCCATAACAATCGCCTAACCAACCATTGTCTGTTCCATAGAAATATAATGGGCCGGCAAAATAACGGCTTACTCCATCAGCATCGAGATCAAGGTACCAGGTTTTACTATTCCCTACACCGCCTGATAACAGCTCCCAAAGAGGATCGTTGATATAATCAAAGTTGGTGGTAGTAATTTCCACCTGCAAGGTATCATCCTGCACATAGCCACCTTCACTCATTACGCCATAAGCAAAATCATAAATACCAGGAAACGCTAATTTAACTGTATCCTTAACACGAGTAGAGCGCCCCAATGGCGTTATCCAATGTGGTTGTGCTCCAGCCGTCATACTTTCGAGCAACACCATATTCGGGTCTTCTGTATCTTGTGTGATACTATATTTTAGTGCGTCTTTTGAGATGGACGTACCCAGCTCAAATTCATCGGGCTGACAGGCCACAAACCCAAGGGTAAGCGCCATGACAGCTATCATTATTTGAAATATATTTTTCTTCATAATTTCCTATAATTAAATGATTACCAACCGGCATTTTGAGTCAATACTCCAGCCGAACGCGTAATTTGCTGTTGTGGAATCTGCATCAGTCCTTTGGTCTCTGTAATTTTAGCAGATTGAATAACTTTATCGGTTTCAACACCTCCATTCAACACCTTGGTTGATGTACTGATGGCTGAAGCCGCCACATCCACTCCCTGACGCAATAAATCCCAGTAACGAACGCCTTCGAAAGCAAATTCATATCGTCGTTCTTCAAGAATATTAGCAGCTGTAACAGCTTTTGAGTCTAATCCTGAGCGCCCGCGAACATCGTCAAAATATGTTTGTGCATTGGCACTTCCTAACTCAGCGGCCATTAAAAGCACATCGGCATAACGAAGTACAACGTAATCTTGAAACTGAGCAATCATAAAGCTTGCACCACCATTAATGTCCGTAATGTCACCCACTTTAATTTCACCCGTTTCCTCATCTTTATACGGGCTGGCGATTGGTGTATATTTCTTATTTGTATAACCAGTGTATTCGCGCTGGTCACCATTATCGAAAGCCAAACCTTCACCAACAATGGAGATAACGGATGCTTCTTTTCGGGCATCACCATCTTCGAAAGCGGCATAGAACTCAGCTGGAACCGTACAAGCACCCCATCCTTTTCCATATGGTACATTGTATTCAGAAGCACGCAAACCTAACATTACTAACCAGTGGTTTCCATCCGTATTTCCATTCCAGTCGGAAGTAATGTTATGCTTGATGGCAAAGATGGTTTCCATATTATCTTTACCAGCATAAGTTGTTTCGAGACCATCTCCTGCTGTATTTATCTGAGAAGATGCGGCAGGCCATAAGTTCTTATATTCATCTACCAAACCATAATCTGAAACACCAATCACATCCTCTAAACCATCTAATACATATGCTTTATCGGCTACCCCCACAAGATCTGCCTTATTGTAATAGCCTGTATAAAACAAGAATACACGCCCTAATAACGCTTTAGCGGCAAATTGATTAACGCGTCCTGCTTCTACTAAATCAGAACCATTTTCAGCAGCAAACTTCAAATCCTCGGCAATTACTTTATATATTTCGTCAGCGGTTGCCTGCGGTATATTACCACTCATAGGCTCTGTTAATAAGGGCACTCGTTCCCAAAGGCGCACCATATCAAAGTAACAATAAGCTCTTAAAAAGCGAGCCTGTGCTTCTATATTTGTTTTATAAGCTTCATCTTCTTCCCAATCAATCTGTTCCATTTTAGATAGCAGCATATTCATGCGATAGATGGCTTTGTAATAGGCTACCCAGTTATCGTTTAAAATATCCACTTCGCCCGGCGAACGGTTAATGTCAAACTCATCGAGTACCTGGTAGTTATAAGCATCGTTGTTTCCGGTAGCTCCAAAAGTATTATCCGAAACAACCTCAGATAAAACAGGGAATGCCACACCTGAGGCATACATGGCCTGAACACCATCGTAACAACCAATGATGGCTTTTTCTGCGTCTGCTTTAGTTTTATAGAAGTTACCCTCTGTTATTTCTGTAATGGGTTCGCTATCCAGAAAGCTATCTGAGCAGGACGAAACCATTAGGGCAGCTAAAGCAACTATATATAATGATAATTTCTTCATTTCTCCTTCAATTAAAATTTAACATTTACACCAAGTAAATAAGTTCGAGGACGAGGGTAGAAACCTACATCAACGCCCGATGAACCTCCTTCAAGCCCATATCCCACTTCTGGATCCATTCCATCATATTTGGTGAAAGTGAATAAGTTCTGTGCGGTAGCATATAAACGAACCTGCTTGAACAAACCATTGTTAATGATTTTTGAGAAGTCGTACCCCAATGTAACATTGCTAATTCTCAAGAAGTCACCATCCTGTACATATATATCAGAGAACTGCCAGTTAACATTCGTTTCGGTTACACGTGGCATGGTATTAGATGTTCCTTCACCATGCCAGCGGTCAAGAATCGCTGTTGTGTAGTTGGCAACACCATTGGCATGATTACGGTATGATTGAACAATTTGATTACCAGCAACGCCATTGGCTAACACAGAAAAATCAAATCCTTTGTAGCTAAAACCTAAGTTAAATCCATAAGTATAGTCCGGGTTAGGGTCTCCCACCATTCCTTTGTCACTGTCATCAATGACGCCATCATCATTACGGTCGACATAAATTAGATCGCCCGGTTGAGCATTAGGCTGAATCACTGTACCATCTGAGCTCTTATAATTGGCAATCTCTGCTTCATTCTGGAAAACACCATCAGTTGACCATCCCCAGAAATAACCGACAGGCATTCCCGTTTCTGCTCTTCGGTAAAACTCACCAGCATTGTCGTACAGCTCATTGGTTTTACCATGAACAATACCATCCTCGGTAGGTACTTCGGTTACTTCATTTTTGTTTTTGGCAATATTGGCGCTGATGAAGTATTTGAACTGCCCAATGTTATCGTTCCAGTTCAATGCCAGTTCAACTCCTGAATTCTTCACCGTACCTCCATTAAAATAAGGTGCATCAGCTCCGTCAGTTGCATAACCGGGCTTTTCTAGTAACCAGTCTTTAGTTTGCTTATCGTACCAATCGAAGTTAACACCTAAACGAGCATCCAGAAAGCGAGCATCAAAACCAATGTTTAATTGCTCGGAAGTTTCCCAAACAATGTCAGGATTACCCAAACGACTTGGATAGGCTCCCACAGAGTTACCTGATGCATCAAAATCAGCTGAGCCAAAATAATAATTGGCATCGCCAATGCTGATTGGTGCTAAGTACTGCCATGCTGATATATTCTGATTACCAACCTGTCCCCAGCTAGCACGTAATTTAAAGAAGTCCATCCAGTCCTGACCTGCCGCAAAATTTTCGTTGGTCACAACCCAACCGGCAGACACTGAAGGAAAATAACCCCAGCGGTTACCTTCTGCAAAACGTGATGAACCATCAGCACGGAAAGTGGCATTCAACATATAACGCTCTTTGTAGTTATAGCTGAAACGACCAAAGTAAGATAACAACATTGACTCATCGAACGGTGCACCACCGTATGAAAGACGCGTTAGGTCAGTATTTGTTGTGTTATCAATATACGCATGGTCTAAATCTGATATGGTAAGGTCTGAATTACTTACACTCACCCATGAGCCTTTATTCTCATAAGCCGACATACCTGCCATTGCCGTAAATGCATGGTCTTCTACACTAAAATCATAAGTAGCATAGTTATCCCACGTAAGGGCTAAACCTTTACTCATACTCTGGCTGGCAGAATCAAACAAACGCTGCGAGTAAATAGATAACTCATAAGCCGGCGAATAAGAACGTCCTTCACTGGTGTAAAAATCAACTCCCAGTCGCGACCGTATTTTCAAACCTTTTGCCGGAGCAATCTCAACATATACATCACCAAATAACTTCTGGTTATTATTAACATTCTGGTTGTTTAAAACCATTTCGGCATATGGGTTACTTTCCCCGTCAGCCCAAGGAGTCCATTCTTGTCCCTGGTACATGACGCCTGCCCCGGCAGTGTTGTTGAGAAAGTTTCCATTATCATCATACATTGGTAAGAACGGACTAGTATTAAAAGCACCTCTTAACGAGTTGTTATATTGATTACCTACCGAAATACCATTTTTATCTACATAACTAAATGTCAGGTGTTGTCCCACTTTAACAATATCATTAAACAGCTTATGCTCGGTATTAACGCGGAACACATAACGGTTATAGTCTGACACATCAGGACCACCCATTACTCCTTCTTGTCCGGTATATGACATCGACATCGAGTATATAGAAACATCGTTACCACCATTTAAGCCTACTGAGTAGTTTTGAGTAACGGCATTGGGATAAATCATTTCATCAATCCAATCGGTTCCTTTACCCATTGCATCAATTTCAGCTTGAGTAAAATGTGCATTCTTACCTGAGTTGATAGCTGCTTCATTCATAATAACAGCATACTCTTTACTATTCAACATACTAATCTGGCGGGATGGGTTTTGAATTCCATAATAGGCATCAAAATTCACATTCATCTTACCAGACTTACCTGTTTTAGTCGTAATAAGAACTACACCGTTAGCGGCTTGTGAACCGTAAATAGCTGCGGAAGCCGCATCTTTTAAAATATCGATACTTTCAATATCTGCATTGTTAAGGTAAGAGATGTCACCTGTTTGAACACCATCAACAATGTAAAGAGGACCTGAATTACCAATGGTACCTACACCACGGATTTTTACGTTCATACCTTCGCCTGGCTGCCCCGATGTAGAGGTTATTTGCACACCAGCTGTTTGTCCCTGAAGGCCTTCTAAGGCACTGGTTGTACTTTGCTTGGCAATGTCGTCACCTTTTACTTGTACAGTTGCACCAGTCACTAATTTCTTCTGCTGGACACCATACCCAACCACTACAACTTCATCAAACTCAGAAACATCTTCAAGCATAGCAATGTTTAAGTTTGTTTGGTTGCTAATTAGCACTTCCTGAGGTTTAAAACCAATAAAAGAAAATACAATAACGTCGCCTTCCTTAACCGAAATGGAGAAGTGACCATCAATATCAGTAATGCCACCTGTGGTAGTTCCTTTTACTACAACATTTGTTCCCGGAATAGGTGCATTATCCACAGCCGATACAACAACACCTGTCAGTGTTCTTTGCTCTTGGGCGTTGGCTACTGTAGTCAGTAGCAATACAGCAATAACGGCCAATAACCTAAAACCCTTAGGTATAAATTCAACCGAAAATGCACTACGCACATTTTTTACATTCATAAAACTTAGATTTAAATAATAATTCGAGGATTATATCGAAACAAATCTACATGAGCTTGCATTGATAGTTGTACATTAATGATAATAGTATGTCCAAAAATGATAACGACAGTAGTAACAATGTATAATAATGATGTAACAAATGTTATCAACTAATGCTATACAATTCTATTTATCAACTATTTACAAACATTTCTTATTTTAATTTCATTTTACATCGAATATGGTCGATGGTGATAGAATTAAGTTCAAATGACCTTGGCTAATCGCAGATACTCCTATTAACCCTGCTCATACAGAGACTTTCACTCTGATAGCTTATTACCATACCCGTCATACAAAAAAAAGAGCCCTGCCGAAGCAGAGCTCTTTCAATTAATCGCACTTATATAATAGTTTGGTTTTAGAGACTAATTTATAAAGTGAATATTAGTAGTTGGCCCACCACACTTTGTTCATCATATCTTTATTTTCTTCTGGCACATTGTCATTAATTGCTACTTCACTTTCTGGTACACGCATGCGTTGTGGCAACTTAAATTTGGTGCTACCCTGAGCATATTTCTCAATGGTTCGAGTTTCTGTGCTTCCATCAGGATTAACCCATGTACCAGTGATTGTTCTGTCCTTATCAAGATATACAAACTCTGGATGACCTGTTCGGCGTAATACAGAATAAGCCTGATGAGGAACGGTATAAGCCGACACCCAACGCTCAGTGGCAATAATAGCTTCTTTACCTTCAGCATCAGCATCGTTAAACTTAGCTACAACATCATCTGCGAAACTACCAGCATCAGCACCCCAACGTTCACAACTTGCTTCAAGACCTGCTTTTAATAAGTTGGCGTCAGACTGACCATATGTTACCAGACCTCGGTTAACTGCTTCAGCCAATGCTAAACATACTTCAGCATAATCTAAGCTAACTGGATTCCATGTACCACCATCGTACCAAATTGATGGGTGCATCCAAGAGTAATTGTGAACATCACCTTCTACATCATCGTTTTGGATATTTGTAATGACACCTTCCTTTAGGAAATATTCTGCCCGTGCTGGACGACCTTTATGCTCAGCAGCCACATCGCCTTTAGGGCGCATAAAATATTTCTCCATTCGTGGGTCGTAAATACCCGATACAGCATTGATATCTTCAGTAGCAGAACCACCGTCTTTTACTTCTGACGCAAATAATGGGCTACCTTTCATTACTTCAACAATTTCTCGCGCTGGAATAAAAGCGCCAGGACCTGGACCCCACTCCATATTAAATGCATCCCATGAATATGAACCATGTGGCATTGCACCAGGCCATGTCTTAAAGAATCCATAATACTGGTTATGAAGGTCGGTAGATGACTTGGTACGTTCAACCATCACATTATCATCATTTCCTTCCAAAAGAGGATACTTTACAATATTTGCTAGAATTGCTTTAGCTCCTTCACTATCAACATTTGAACGACGAAGAGCCATACGTAAACGCAATGAATTCGCAAATTTTCTCCACTTGCTGATATTTCCTTTGTAAACCAAGTCATATTTCGACATAGTTCCAATCGTTACATCATCGGCAAGGTTTTCTTCTACCACCATTTTCAGTTTAGCTTCAATGTCATCGTAGATAGCTTTTTGAGCATCAAACTTTGGCGTTGGAATATCAATATTACCATGCTCAGAGTATGGTGTATCACCAAACAAGTCTGTAATTTTCAAAAACTGGAACGAACGCAATACATGACAAATACCTGTGAACTCTTTAGCATATGATGCTTCCGGATTTTCCTCGTAGTAGTTCAATAGCACATTGGTATTGGCAAACAAAGCACCTCCATAACCATTAACGAATGATGATGAGTTATACGAATCCCAGGCTGCAGCCGTCCAGCCTTCGTGATAATCGTATGAGTTACCTGGGGCCCACCAGCAACCTGTGAAACCGCCATCAACATGACCGGCAAAACGTTCAGCGTGTAAAACTACACCACGCCAAAATTCGTAACGGTCTTCATGAAATGCTTTACGCATTGAGCTTGCCAACACAGCTTCCGTCGCAGGGTTATCTGCAGAAGGTGAGTTTGGGTTTGTGTTCATTTCATCAAAGTCATCAGTACAACTGAAACTTGTCAAAGCAACCAAACCAACTAAAATATATTTATTAAATATCTTCATCTGTTTAAATTTACTTTTGATTAAAACTTAACATTTACAGTAAAACCATAAGACGTTGTAGAAGGTACATTGTATAAGTTATAACCTTGTGCATTACCTGTACCCCATGTTTGATTCGGATCAATGTCTTTTGCATCTTCATCGCGATAGATAAAGAATAAGTTATAGGCATTGAAGTTGACACTTAGGTTCTTGATAAAGAAATCAGGGTCTAACTTAAAATTGTAGCCCAAACTTAATTCGCGCAAACGAACGTTGGTAGCGTCTACAACCCAAGGCTCACCATAGTTAGCTAAACCTCCCCAGTAAGCTTGTGCATTCATCAACACAGTAGTTGGGTTTCCATCGGCGTCAACCCCAGATACTTCAACACCATTTTCACGGTAGTCTAATGTATTCTCGGTAATACCTTTAGCCGTTAAAGCGCCTTTAGTAGCATTCATCACATCGCCACCAATTTTACCATCAATTAAAGCCCTGAAGTTAAAACGCTTGTATGAGAATGTGTTCAACCATCCAAAAGTCGCATCAGGCGTAAAATTACCTAGCTCCACACGCTCACTTCCTGGTAAGAAACCGTTGTTACCAAGCTGATATTCACCATCAACTTTAGCTGGCATACCCATGATAACACCATAACCGTTTTTACCTTTGTTAGCTACAATTTGTACACCACCAACAATATTGCCTAAATCGGCCAACACCTGTGTATCCAATCCTTCAGCTAATTCTTTAACTTCAGTCGTATTCTTAGCTAATGTCAATGTTGTTTCCCACTCGAAAGAACCTGTTTGAACAGGAATACCACCTAATGACACTTCGAAACCACTGTTCACTACATCGCCACCATTCAGGTATTTGTTAACATACCCTGTTGCTGAAGATACTTTTGTTGTGAAAAGCTGGTTTTTAGTTGACTGAGTATAGTAATTAAAATCAGCAAATACACGATTGTTGAATGCTCTGAAATCAACACCAAATTCCATCGAACCAGTTCTCTCAGGCTTCAAATCTGGTACACCAGGTGTGCCATCAACGTCCATCAAAGGAATGCCATTATGGTCTAATAATGGGTTAACACCAAACGTTGTTGCCAGGCGATATGGGTCTGAATCGTTACCTACTTCAGCATAACCTACGCGTACTTTTAACAAGTTTACATTGCCCATCTCCAACACTTCATTAAGCAGGATACTTGTTGAAACAGCCGGATAGAAATACGAGCGATTTTCTTTTGGAAGTGTTGAACTCCAATCGTTACGGAAAGAGGCGTCTAGGTATAAGAAGTTTTTGTAGCCTAAGTTTAAAGTTGCATAAGCCGAGTTAACCTGCTTTTCGTAGATATTGTAACTTGCATTCTTATTCAGGTAGTTTTGGATATTCCAGAAACCATTTGAGATAACATCATCACCACGGTTATAGGTAACCTCACTTTGGTTCTTCATAATGTTACCACCAACGTTCACACCAAAATCCAACTCACCAAATCGCTTGTTATAGCTTAATAAAGCATCAAAGTTCGACTCACGACGCTTGTACTGATTCATAATCCATTGCCCAGTGCTATTTTGCTTATGACCTAAATTATAACGCTCTTCAATTGAGTTATTGGTATAATCAGTACCTGCTCTAACAAAACCAGAAAGGTTTTCAGTGATATCAAAGTCTAACTTAACGAACCCGATTAATCGATCTTTCTTATTAATCATGTTATCGTGCAAAGTCGTCCAATATGGGTTCATTTGCGTTCCGATAAACGGATCGTTTGGCGTATTATTAAAATTGTAATTCTTAAGCTCATTTAAGTTAGTATTACGTGGTAAGGTGAACAAGCCATAAACGGCATTACTACTACCTTCTCCTAACCAAGTACCACCTTCAATCTCCTGATTGATATAGTTAGCCTTGGCATCTACACGTAACCACTCAGCTAAATCATACTGCGTTCTGATATTGAAGTTGTGACGCTTTTGCTCATTACCCGGAACGATACCATTACCATACAAATTGGTATAAGAGAAACGAGATGAACCATTTTCACCACCTTTGGTCAAGGCAATTGTATTAGTTGTTTTAAATCCGGTTTCAAAAAAATCTTTGATATTATCAGGTTGTGGAGAATATGACAGGTTGTCCTGGAAACCACTCCACGATGGCAGACTTTGGCCTTCCATAGCTGGTCCCCAACTATCGTCAGTAACCGTTGTAGAGTAGGTTGGTACGTTATTGACATAACTACCTTGTCCGTATTTATTCTGAACTTTAGGCAAATACTGCTCTGTCACCACATCAAACATATTAGAACTTGAAATTTCAACACCAAGCCCTTGTCCTTTTTTACCCGATTTAGTAGTGATAATGATGGCTCCATTCTGCGCACGAGAACCATATAAAGCCGCAGCATTTGGTCCTTTCAATACTGTTACACTTTCAATATCATCAGGGTTAATGTCCATCGAACCTGAACCGAAGTCTTTTCTATCCCAAACACCAGCTGATTCTTCAACTGTTGAGTTGTTTACCGGAACACCATCCACTACATATAATGGTTGGTTATTACCCGAAATAGAACTGTTTCCACGAAGTACTACGCGATTTGAAGAACCTAAACCTCCTTGAGACGACCCTAAGTCTAAACCGGCAACTTTACCCTGCATAGAACTCAATACATCGCTACCTGCAGCAGCTTGTATTTCTTCACTATCTACTTTAGATACGCCATAACCAAGTGATTTCTCTTCTCGTTTAATACCTAAAGCTGTTACAACAACACCTTCCATTTCAATCGACTCTGATTGTAATGTTACATTAATTGTTGTTTGTGTTCCAACAGTGTGCTCTTGCGCTTTCATACCAACGAAAGAATACGTAATAATCGCACCTGTTGGCGCAGTAATAGAGTAGTTACCGTCAATATCGGTAATCGTACCGTTAGTGGTACCTTTTTGTACGACAGAAACACCAGGTATAGGCATGCCGTCCTCAGCACCTTTAACGGTACCGCTAATTGAAACGTCCTGGGCAAATGCTATTCCTACTGATAACAGTAACATGATAGCTCCCATTAGTCCTCTCTGAAACCAGTTAAATCTTCTTTTCATAAAGAGTTTAATTTTGGAATTGTTAATGTATGTGATTAAATAAATGTGAGTAGCAGCAACAGGGTTAGCATCAATATTAGAAGGACAATCAGCACGCTGCGTATTAAAAAATAGCGGCGTGCTTCATGCTTTATACTCGATGGTTTATCTCTGTTACTAATTGTCAATTTCAATCTGATTTAATTTTGTAGATTACTCAATGGAACAAGCTTTTTGAAATCTCCTTTGAGTCCAATACTAATAGGCTCGTTTCACGACAACAAAACTATGGGAGCATCCAAAGGAAGAATTAAACCAATGTTGAAAAGGATAGAACTTTTAACACTTAAATAGCACTGTCGTTTCAGTATTGAACTATTGTTGCATTTCCCTTAAAAACAAGCCTTAACAAGTGTTATCTTTTTTACATCTATTGAAGATTAACCAAATATACAGGTACAAAAAAAGGTGGGTTAAAACCCACCTTACTTAAATCGAAATATCTGTTTTTAGAATTATAGCAACTCCCCTATCAAACATGGTTCATCACCTTCTATTTCTATCCCATTTATACGAACAGTGTATAAATGATTCTTCTCAAGCCCCTGCATTACCTTAACCGGGATATAATATTCTCCATAGCCTTTTGAATAGTTCTCTTTAATCGTATCAATTAAAACCTGTTGCTGCTTTCCAACAAACTGCTGGCGGTAGTTTAGTTTGGCATCAAAGGCTTCTTTACGGAGCAACTCACTTCTTCGTGTTTTTTCTTTTCCGGGTACCACATTGGTCATTCGGGCGGCTCTTGTATCTTCGCGTTTGGAGTATTTGAAGGTGTGGACATGGCCAAACTGTAATTCCTTAATAGCATCCAGCGATTGTTGAAAATCTGTTTCTGACTCCTCAGGAAAACCAACAATAATATCAGTCGTAACATTAAATAAAGGGTCCATTTCACGCAAACGCGCAACCACACGCTTATATAGTTTATAGGTATACATGCGGCGCATTTTCAGCAACACCGATTCTGAACCACTTTGCAGGCACAAATGAAGGTGAGGCGTTATTTTCGGATGCTTTAACAATTCGAAGAACTGTTCATCGAAGCTATCGGGTTCAATGGAAGAAATGCGAATCCTAAAATCTAAGTCAATATCTACAATTTGTTTTAACAAACCCGAAAAGCTAACGCCATTGTGATTATATCGACTGATATTAACGCCTGTAATCACCACTTCCTTATAGCCAAAGCCTACTACTTGGCGGATATTGTCCAATATCTCATTCACAGGCCGGCTTACTGCTCTTCCTCTTACTTTTGGAATAATACAGAAGGTGCAATAATTATCACATCCATCCTGTATCTTAATCATACTGCGGGTATGAAACGTTTCAGCAGCCGGTGCATAACTAAATACACCACCGCTATTTTGGTTCGATGGAACTATCTCCTTGTTAAAATGCGCTTCTACCAATTGCGGAATTGCACTCTTTTGTTCGTTACCAACCACATAAGCATTAGGGTAACGCTGTTCCAATTTTTCTTTATGGTGATTGGCCATGCAACCGGTAATAATCAACATACCCGAATGACCATGATTTAAGGCATTATTAACCACATAGCGTGATTTTTGATCGCTCTGATTGGTCACCGTGCACGTGTTAACAATAAAAACATCTGTGCCCTGACTCCCTTCCACCACATCGTAACCTAAGCCCACAAACTTAGAAGCCAGAGCATCTGTTTCAAATTGATTCAGGCGACAACCTAAAGTTTTAAAACCTACTTTACGATTCATGTATAATACTATTTTTCACTTCTTTATTTCTACCAATGAAGAAACAAAACTTACAATTTTGTAATAATTGTCCTCAAGCCGGACAGGCTTTTCATTTTTGTCATGACACAAAAACGAAACAAAAAAGTCTAGGCTACATTAAAAAAGTAATTGATTTATTTACTGTTACTAAGTTCGGCCGCGCGATCTTCGAACAAGTTCTCAGCTTCTCGGTCTCACTAAGTAACAGCTTCTATATCTATTCCTTTTTTAATGAGGCCGAAAGGATGAACGAAATCTTAAAGCACATTACCTGCTAATATCAATACAATACGCTTTTTTTAATCTCAGCCCACCAACTCTGACACTTCAACCAACTCACCTTCTACAGAGAAATTACTCGCACTGGTAATTTTAACATTCACTATTTGACCAATGAGTGATTTATCTTCTGATGCAAAACGAACGGTAATCTTACCTTCTGTTTGGCTACTTAAAAAGCCACTTTTTCTATCTGTATCTCTTACCAAAACCGGATAAACTTTACCAAGCATCCGTTGATTATACGCTCCTGACACTTCAGCTAAGTCCTCAGACAATAAAGCCAGACGTTCCTTTTTAATTTTTAAATCCACATCATCGGGCCAGCTATACGATGCTGCACCAGGCCTTTTAGAATACATCGCGATATAGGCCATGTTGTATTGAAACTCTTTCAAGGCTTTACGCGTATTTTGAAACTGATCTTCCGTTTCACCAGAGAAACCAACAATAATGTCAGTAAATAAGGTTGCTTGAGGAATTAATTCGTGAATAGCCGTAACCGTTTCCCTGTACTTCTTTACCGAATGCTTACGATTCATCTTAATCAGCACCTTATCGTCGCCCGATTGAATGGGCAAATGAATTTGCTTAGCCAGGCAATCGTATTTAGCAATCACTTCAATCACATCGCGTCCCATATCGCGCGGGTGTGGCGATGTAAAATACACCCAGAATTGTTTGTTCGAGCTCTGCCCCAGCTTACCAATTTCTTCAAGTAATTGGGCAAATGTCAGTTCATTACCTTTTTTATCTAAACCATAGGAATTAACATTCTGCCCCAATAAAGTGATGCACTTATAATCTTTTTCAATCAGATTTCGAACCTCATTGATGATCTCAGATGATGGCCGGCTCACTTCACGACCGCGTGTATAGGGCACAGCACAAAACGAACAGAATTTATCGCAGCCATTCTGGATGGGTATAAAGGCTTCAAACGAACTATTGTATTTTGGTTT
Source organism: Carboxylicivirga litoralis (assembly GCF_025499605.1). GTDB lineage: Bacteria > Bacteroidota > Bacteroidia > Bacteroidales > Marinilabiliaceae > Carboxylicivirga > Carboxylicivirga litoralis. The sequence continues at coordinate 17,287 of NZ_JAFMVC010000024.1, forward strand.
CACCTGCCAAAAGAAACTCATCTCCTCCTTTGGGTTCAGGTTATTGCGTTCTAATCCAGCAGGTGTTGTAATGCCATATTGAGAAAGCATTTGCGGTAGCTGTGGCAACTCGCGCATGGCAAACACGATATCAAATAGCTTTAAAAACTTCGCTTTATCAGCTGGCAAAATGCATCCGCTAATAAACGTAATTAAGTTTTCAGAAGCTTTACGCTTGTTCCAGGCTGCAATTTTAGAATAGACTTTATCAATTGCCTTTTGACGAACCGAACAAGCTAAAATTCCAATGATATTGGCTTCATTCTCGTCATCAACCCATTGGAAACCCATCCCTTCCAAAACTCTTTTGACACGTTCACTATCAGACTGGTTCATCTGACATCCCAATGTTACTAAATGGTATTTCACTTATTAATTGTAAATGATTAATTATTAATGGTTAATGATTAATGGTTAGTGGTTAGTGGTTAATCACTATTCACTACTGATTAAAAATACACCTCAGCATGAATATTATCTGTACCAACGCCTTGCTCTTCCAATATATCATATACATCATGAATCATATTGCAATTGCCACACAAGTAGTAATGTACATCCTTTCCAAACGGATTCTTTTTTAAATAGTCTGTTACGCGACCGTTATAATCCCCTTTATTCTCTTGAGAAGTGCATAATACATATCGACTGGCATCATATATTTCTGATTCATAAGCCTCTTCAGCATATTTCACACCATGCAATAGCGTATAGTTAAGCCCGGGCTTACTCAATACAAAACTATGAAATGGCGAAATACCTGTTCCACTGGCAATAAAAACGTATTCCTGATTTTCAGGCAGATCCTTATTAATAGTAAAATAACCAACCGGCTCTTCTACGATGACAAAACCTCCTTTTTGCAATTTCTTCAAACTTGGTGAAACCAAACCGTTCTCCACTTCTTTCACCAGAATCTCAATGTAATCATCGTTTTCGGCGCTGTAAATAGAATATTCGCGGGTGTGAATACCATTTGGAGGTCCAACACAAACATGCTGCCCGGCTTCAAACTCCATATCTTTCTTTTCAATTTGAATGATAAAGGTACTATCCGTTAAATGACGAATATCTAATATCTCATGTAAATCAGTTTTAATCTTATTAGCCACTGGCACTTCTTTTTCCATTTTCAATTCAGTTTATTCATTTTAATAACCCTATTAAGGTCATTTTTACTCAAGTGTAAACACACAATAGTTCATTTGGTTTAATAAAAAAGACTAAAAAGTATTAATTATTTCATTCCCCGGATAATTTATTAAACGTCTAACACTTTTAATAATACTCTACCCAAAATAGAAATCATCTGAAAGTTAGATTAGAGCATTAACAACCATATGAAATACACCTAAACTTCTATGAAAGCAAACGATGATTATCTGTTTTTTTTCTATCTTCACCTTCCCTAAAATGACACTTATGCGGCGGTATATCCTACTTACATACACTCTCTTGCTTTTAATACTCCACACACCTGATGCTCAAAACACTCGCTTTGGATATAATGGTTTAGATACTGAAAATGGCTTGAGCAATAATTCTGTTAACTGCATTATTCAGGATAGTCGCGGCTACATGTGGTTTAGCACCTATTATGGTCTTAACAGATACAATGGTTACGATATAAAAACATACTACAGCACCTCGGAAAAAGAAGAAACCTTATCAAGCAATTTTATCACCAAATTAACAGAAGATAACAATGGCAATATCTGGGTGGGAACCAAATTTGGATTAAACAAGTTTGATAAAGATACCGAGCGGTTTAAACGTTATTGGGCCGACGAAGACCAGCCTGCCTCATTGACTAACAATCAAATAGGCGACCTATTAATAGATAGCCGTGGCCATATGTGGGTTGGTACCATGGGAGGTGGCCTGCACTATTATCACGAACAAATTGACGGTTTTAGCTGCTTTGCTCAAAACGATACATTAGGCATATATATTAATACTATTTCTGCAATTACCGAAGGCTATAACGGAGAGTTATGGGTAGGAACTTATGGTAATGGCTTAAGTATGTTCAATCCGAAGGAGCATTTCTTTATTAATTTCGACTTTCCAACCATGCAGGTGAATGCCCTGCTCGATGATGGTAATGGCAGCATATGGATTGCGACCGATAATATGGGACTATACCGTTTCGACAAAGAAATGAAGGTATACGAACGGTTTGATATGAAAGGAAGTAATATTAAAACGAACCTCAATATTATTCTTTCGCTAACACTCAACAAAGATGGGAGTATCCTGGCTGCGGTTGATGGTGGAGGAATAATTAATATTGATCCAATAAAAAAGATTGTGACCAATAACAAGGAGCAAAACCAGGCTTTTGCCAATCTTGATACAAAAGCGGTTTTTTCCATTTACATTGATAGCAACGGCTTATATTGGGTTGGTACAATAGGGAAAGGTGTTCGCATCATAAATACCGAACGTAACCGTTTTAATCATTACACGCATCAACTACACAACCCACAAAGCATCAGTGACAACGCAATTCTGTCATTATTAGAAGATTCTAAAGATAGAATATGGGTAGGTACTGACGGTGGAGGTTTAAATCTGTTTGATTACCAGCGCGGCACTTTTAAAAGTTACAACCACCTAACTTCGAACCTTAAGAGTAATGTTATCAAACGCATAGTAGAAGACAATAATGGTAACATATGGCTTGGCACATATGGAGGTGGCTTGGCATGGCTTAACGAGCAGACAGATGAACTGATTGCCTATTCACCGAATAACATCCTTAACAACCAAAGCACATCCATTTCAGTTTGGTCACTTTGTCAACAAAACGACAATAAACTGTGGGTGGGTACTCTCGGCAATGGACTATATGAGTTTGATACGCGCACTAATGAGTTCACTCACTTAAATGAGATATATCCGCAACTCAATGAGGTGATGAACGACTATATCCTTAGTCTTTTTGTTGATTCAAAAAACAATTTGTGGATTGGCACAAGCAACGGTATATATGTTTGGCTCAATAATGAAAAGAAATATATCCGTTACTTATTTGACCAGATAAATGACAGCGGCGTGGGTAAAAATGCTATTCTGTGCATATACGAAACTACAGATGGTAAAATATGGATTGGCTCCAACGGTGGAGGTGTTTTTAACCTGAACCCAGAAAATGGTGACATCGTTAACTTAACAATTAACGATGGCTTGGTACAAGAACAGGTGTATGACATTAAAGAGGCCCAGGAAAATGTGTTATGGTTTGCCTCTCATGGAGGTATTTCAAAATATGAAATAAATACAGGCCGCTTTCAGAACTACGATAGCCGAGACGGGCTATTGGGAAGTACCTTTAATGCCCTTTTATATTCCCAGTCTAATAAGCTCATGGTTGGAGGTGTAAAAGGCCTTAACGTATTTGATCCCAATGTTATAAAAGTCAATAACAATGTACCTAAAGTCTTGTTTTCAGAGCTTTACATCAACAACTCGCCAATAAAAGCCGGTGACAAAGACAGCCCGCTAACAGAGAACATTGCTGATACTGAAGAGATCATTTTATACCATAATCAAGCTAATATTGGAATTGAATTCGTTGCTATCAATTATTTTATCTCGGAAAAAAATTCCTATAGCTACGTGCTAGAAAACTCATCTGAACAATGGAGTACACCTTCATCCAACCGATTGGTAAAATATAACAACCTAAAACCCGGTGATTATATTTTTAAAGTTAAAGCAGCTAATAATGACGGTGTATGGAGTACCTCTGAAACAACACTAAAAATTAAAGTACTGGCTCCCTGGTGGAAAAGATGGTATGCCTACCTGGCCTATTTCCTAATTATTGGTGCAGCTATGTATGCCTACATACGTTATACCATATTATGGATTGACTTAAGGCGCAAACTCGAATTTGAAGTAATGGAACGAGAAAAAATCAAAGAACTCAACCAAATGCGATTACAGTTCTTTACGAATATTTCTCACGAATTTAGAACTCCATTAACATTAATATCAGGACCTTTAGAATCGTTAAAAAAACAACTACGCCTGGATGGAGATAGGCAAAAGCTATTTGATATTGCCCATAAAAATACGAACCTTCTGTTGCGACTTATTAACCAGGTAATGGACTTTCGCAAAGTTGAGTCTGGATCATTAGAACTTAACGCAACTACGGCAGATATAATCCCTTATATTAAAGAGTGTAGCGAATCATTCAATCATATGGCCATTGAACGCAACATGCAATTTAGTATTACATGCCAGGTAGAACAACTGATTATCCAATTTGACAAAGACATCGTTGAAAAGGTGATTTACAACCTGCTATCCAATGCTTTTAAATATGGAAAAGAAAATGGAAAAGTAATCCTTTCTGTTGAAGTAACCAACGAGCAAATTATGGAGAAGCAACTGCTTTTGATTAAAGTGAGTGACGATGGCTATGGAATCAACAGCGACAATCCAAACGATGTATTTAAACAATATAAACGTTTTAAGCAGGACAATAAACATATCACTGGCACTGGCATTGGTCTGGCACTAACCAAATCGCTGGTGCAATTGCATGGTGGTACAATTAGTGTGGAATCAGAAAAAGGCCTTGGTTCAACATTTACGGTATCGCTCCCATTAATGAACAGCTTATCTACCGAAGAAAAAACAGTAAGCGATGAAACATTTTTTAATAGCAGTGATAAAACTGACGTAGCAGTTGGAACGATACATCAATCGTTAAACGGCAACAATTACTCCTTACTAATTGTAGATGACAATACTCAGGTAATTGATTATTTAAGCTCTGTTTTGGAACCCAACTACCATGTAACAACGGCTAATAACGGACAGATGGCTTTTGATTCACTCTTGAAAAAATCATTCGACCTGGTAATTACCGATGTTATGATGCCGGTAATGAATGGCATTGAACTTTGTAATCAAATTAAGAATAACATTCACACAAGCCATATTCCGGTCATTATGCTGACCGCCAAAACATCGGTTGAGAATAAGATTGAAGGTTTAAATACAGGAGCTGATGCCTATGTCCCTAAACCTTTTAATCCTGACTTATTGTGTGCTTATATTGAAAACCTGCTAAAAGGCAGGGAAAAGCTTAAAGAAGTATTCACAGGCAACGCACTTATACAGCCTTCTGAAGTAACGTCTACCTCGGTTGATGAGCAATTTATTACCAAAGCGCTTGAAGTTGTAAGAAACAACATGGAAGATGAAGCATTTAGCGTAGAAGATTTAGGGCGTGAATTAGCTATGAGCCGTAGCAATCTTCACCGTAAGATTAAAGCACTAACCGATAAATCAACTACCGATTTTATTCGCACCATTCGCCTAAAAGAAGCGGCTGCCAAGCTTATTAGCACCGACGATCAGATTAGTGAAATTGCTTATAAAGTGGGCTTTAATAGCAGTTCATATTTCATCAAAAGCTTTAAAAAGGAGTTTAAAATGTCGCCAGGCCAATATAAACAGGCGCACAAACGATGGAATTAAATTTACTTTTTTATTCAATTAAATTAACAAAAGTGTAACTTTCGCCTTAGTTGCTATGTAAAGCAACTGAATATATAAGGAAACACGCTGTTTAATGAATTTAATAACTACATGCATCTTCTTATCATTCGTTGCAATGGTAAGCATCATGCCGTTTAGAGTTTTGTATTGCTTTTCTGATTTTGCAGCCTTTATCATGCATCGAGTGGTAAAGTACAGGCGTAAAGTTATCTATGATAATCTGGTAAAATCATTCCCTGAGAAATCAAACAGGGAGATCGAGCAAATCGCCAAAGGCTTTTATAAAAACCTGACTGACAATCTACTTGAAAGCTTTAAGGCGTTTACCATGAAACAATCTTCTATTATTAAGCGTCATAAAATCATCAACCCTGAATTGTTAGAAAACTTATTGGAAAAGCACCAGGGAGTTATTGGAGTAACAGCGCATTATGCTAATTGGGAATGGGGAAGCCTTTCGGGAAGCTTGCAATGCAACAACCATTTTGTTGCGCTGTTTAAACCTCTAAGAAATAAATACATTAACAATATATTATTACGAAGTCGTGCCAAGTGCAATACCGAACTGGTGTCCATTAAAGAAACATCGGACATGTTTAAAAAGTATGAAAACAAGAACTATGTGTTTTTAATGGCGGCAGACCAAAGTCCTGGTGGCGGCAGGCTGCTTGAAAATGCCTATTGGTTCGATTTTTTTAATCGGCCAACTGCATTTTTATACGGTCCTGAAAAATATGCCAAACGCTACAATTATCCGGTCGTTTACATCGATATTCAAAGGGTTAAAAGGGGCTATTACGAAGTTGAATTATCAATATTAACCGATAAGCCCAACGAATTGCCAGACAGCAGAATCACTGAATTATATAAAAATAAGCTGGTAGAAATAATTAGTACCAAGCCTAATGATTGGCTTTGGTCTCACAAACGCTGGAAACGATCGCCAAAACAATAGAAACATGAAGGAAACCCATGTAGCACAAATGCTTCGCAACAGAGCCATGAAATATGGCGAACGTGAAGTATTCAGATATAAAAAAGACAAGACATACCAATCGATAAGCTGGAATTCGTTCCGGCAGCAATCGGAAAAAATAGCTCATTTTTTAATCGAAAAGGGCATTAGCACAAGTAGTAACATTGGTATTTATAGCCAAAACCGCCCCCAATGGACTATAGCTGATTTGGCTATTTTATCGTGCAGGGCAGTTGTTGTACCCGTTTACCCAACTGCAACCTATGAGCAGCTAAGTTATATTGCCAACGAAACAGAAATGGAAATTCTTTTTGTTGGCGATAACGAACAAATTGATAAGGCTGTTAAAGTACTGGATGAATCTGAACACCTGAAATGCCTTATCACATTTGATTGTGAACCAAACAATGATGACCGGATATTCTCTTTTCAGGAAATATTAGACTGCGATTATTCGAAGCATTCTGAAGCGTTAAAAAAGCAATTATCTGAAGGTTTGGAGGAGGATTTAGCCACAATCATCTACACGTCGGGAACAACCGGTGAGCCTAAAGGAAGCATGTTACTTCACCAACAGTTTATGTATGCTTTTCAAATTCATGACCAACGTCTGAAGTTGGATGAAGATGATGTATCGATGTGTTTTCTACCACTGAGTCATGTCTTTGAGCGTACCTGGACCTATTATTTGCTCCATTGTGGTGCCACCAATGTATATAACCTCAATCCTAAGGCCATCATTGAAGAATTGCCCAAAGTTAAACCAACGGTGATGTGTGTGGTTCCTCGTTTTTTCGAGAAAACATACGATGCCATCCAGCAGACGGCTAACAAATGGCCCAAAGCACAAAAAGCCATCTTTGACTGGGCGGTTAAAACAGGTCAGCAGTACATTGAATACGAAAAAGATAGTAAAAAGGCTCCAGCCCTGTTAAACCTCAAACGCAACATAGCCAACGCCCTTGTTTACAAAAAAGTCAGACAGGTTTTTGGGGGAAATATTCGCTATATGCCATGTGCTGGTTCTGCTTTAAATAAATTTCTTTTGCGTTTTTTTCATAGTATTGGCCTCTACATTTGCTATGGCTATGGCGCTACCGAAACGACAGCTACAGTGTCGTGCATGCCACATCAGAATTATGACTTTGAATATACGGGCAACATTATGCCTGGCATTGACGTCAAGGTTAATGATGAAAACATGATTCTGGTTAAAGGCGGAACAGTCTTTACTGGTTACTACAAAAAGCCTGATGAGACCAAAGAAGTACTTAAAGATGGATGGTACCATACAGGTGATCAAGGATCTATACCAGCTCCTGACAAACTGCATATGACCGAGCGGATTAAAGACATTATCAAAACTTCGACAGGCAAATACATCTCTCCGCAAAAAATTGAATTACGACTATCAGAGAGTGAGTTTATCGAACAACTATGCGTAATTGGCGATAATCGTAAATACCTGACAGCCTTAATTGTTCCATCCTTCGATTTGATTAAAAGCAATTTAAAGAAAGAGAACATTGAAGTTGATTCACACGAAGCGCTTATTAAACACCCTCGTGCTGTCGAAATAATTACAGAAGATATCGACAAGCTCCAGAGTGCTCTACCCCACCATGAACACATCATTCACACTACACTATTGCCGGAGCCTTTCAGCATTGATAATACCATGCTTACCAATTCACTAAAAGTGCGCCGTAAGCAGGTCAATGAGATTTATAAAGAAGCTATAGAAGCGATGTACTGAAAAAAATAGTGCTTAGTGCATAGTGATCAGTGCCAAAAGACGGATGTCATCTTTAATGTAAGAAACAAATAAAGATGACATCCGTTTGTTACTGCTCAAGCTCCAAAAATACCCAGGAACTTATATCATTCATCAATTCGACAGTTTATCAATTCAGCGGTTCAACAAATAATCTACCCCAGCAAATCTTTAATATCGTCCATCGTTAAGTTCTTCATAATACTTTCGTCGGTCTGAACAATATCACCAGCTACTTTCTTTTTACGCTCCTGCAGTTTAAGAATCTTCTCTTCCACTGTATCGCGGCAAATCATGCGATAAGCAAAAACATTTTTATCCTGACCAATGCGGTAACAACGGTCAATTGCTTGATTTTCAACGGCTGGATTCCACCATGGGTCAACAATATAAACATAGTCGGCTGCCGTTAAATTAAGTCCGGTTCCTCCAGCTTTAAGACTGATAAGGAAGACACGCAGCTCATCATCTGTCTGGAAATTATTGACCGACTGCTCTCGCTGTTTCGTTGAGCTTTTACCATCGAGGTATTCAAACTCAATGCCCCGACGGCTTAGTTCATCTTTTATCAGACCGAGCATTTTTACAAACTGCGAGAAAATCAGAATTTTATGATTGGCTGTTTTATCCGTAATATGTTGGATTATCTCTTTAATCTTAACCGACTCTGTTTCGTCAATACTGCCTCCAATCAGTTGAGGCGAATCACAAATCTGACGCAGACGGGTTAAAGCCTCCAAAACCATCATTTTTGATTTGCCTATTCCTTCCTCTTCAACTTTACCAATCAACTGATCGCGGAATTGATTACGATAGGCATCGTACACTTTACGCTGAGCCGTATCCATCTCACAGAAAATAACATCTTCTGTTTTAGGTGGCAGCTCTTTGGCAACCTTTTCTTTGGTTCTGCGCAGCACAAAAGGATTAATCAGACGTTGCAGCTCGCCTCCAATGAGCTCGTCACCTTCCTTATCAATGGCATTGGAAAAACTATCTTTAAAAGCAGAGACTCCACCTAAGAAACCTCTGTTTACAAAACTCATTTGTGCATACAGGTCAAATGTACTGTTCTCAATAGGTGTACCAGATAGAGCCAGTCGACTGTTGGCCTTCAACAAACTGGCTGCTTTATAACGACGTGAAGCCGGGTTTTTAATAGCCTGCGATTCATCTAATACGATATAATTAAAAGCATATTCCTTTAACATTTCAATATCGCGCAATAAGATACCGTAAGTGGTAAATACAATGTCATAATCGTCAAAGGTATGCACAGTATCCACGCGCTGCACACCGTAGTGATAATACGCTTTTAACGAAGGGGCAAATTTGCGAATTTCGTTCTCCCAGTTAAATAAAAGTGTTGTTGGAACGATAATCAGGTTGGTCTGCGAATTTCTCTCCAGCACATGCTGCAAAAAAGTCAAGACCTGAAGTGTTTTACCCAATCCCATATCATCAGCCAAAATACCACCCCAACCCATCTCGTGCAGGAAGTTGAGCCAGTTCAAACCTTCTTTCTGATAATGACGCAAGTCGGCTGTAATTGAAGCCGGCACAGCTGTCTCTTCAATATGGGTAAAAGCTGCCAGTTTGCGACGTTTCTCTGCTAATTCGGCCAACACAGTAGCATCATCAATATTGTCGAACAACTCATCAACAATAGAAAAGCGTAGTTTAGAAACTGACAAGGATTCGCCATTTACTTCACCATGACGGAAATATTTTTCGAAGCGATGAAACCACTCAGCAGGCAATACACCTACCGAACCATCAGACAACTGTATGTAGCGCTGCTTCTTTAAAACAGCTTTTCGAATATCGGCCAGTTTCACCACGTTATCGCCAAAACTCACATTAATTTTTATATCAAACCAATCCTGTCCTGAACTAATAGAAGTGGATATTTTGCCTTTATGTGGCGAGTATTTAAAGCTCTTTAAATCGTTTAAACCATACACCTCCACATTATTCAATTGAAGAGCATCAAAGAACTTGTAAAACCACATATCGTGGTTAAATTCATTGTAATGAAGGTGGAATACCTTGCTACTTTTTTGAGCTTCAAACTTAGGGTGCAGTGCTGACAATTGCTCGGCAAAATCATCTTCCAATTCAAAATTACGCTTGTACTGTATGATTTTACCATCTTCCTCTATCAGTACATTGCCATTGGTTGTCAGCTTCACCGAAACACCATGATGATATTCGACCTGTGGCGATATTAATAAATGCTGCTCGCGCTCCGATAAAAACACTTGTTTCTTCTTGAAGTCCAGCTCGGCTGTTTCTAATGGATAAATGCCCTTATCAAACTCCATATCGAAACTATTGGCCAATGGCTTTATCACCTTATAGAAGAACTGTTGCTTGTGCGACTTCACCATCTTAATTGGCTCATCGTGTTCAACAATCAACTTGGCAACACGATAATCTTTCGTCACATAGTAAACACCATCAACAACATAAATAAACTGCCCCGATTGCTCAATATCAATATCCTCAGCGCTACATACCCTATCACCAATCTTTAGTTTAGGATTAAGGTAAATGAAGGTATCATCCTCCTTCACTTCAAAAAAGCCATCAATAGCTTCTGGTGCAATTACAATTGGCTCAAGGTCGGCTTTGCGTAATTTATAGTTATTCGAATTGTTGACATACACATGTTTTTCCTGTGCCAGCAATTCCATAATGCGCTTATGCGTGATAAATAAATCCGATGGCTTAACCTGTGCATTGCATTCATCAATCAGCTCCAGTAATTCATTCTGATGTTCGCTAATATTAAGCAGGTAATCCTCGTGCATACCATCATATTCACTGATATGCGAACTTAAGGCCTCTCGCGTTTTATTGGGTTTACCAATGATAGGTGTTAACTCAATAACATAGTTATCGCTAAAATAGGTTTTTGTAGTGCTCAGCTCCAGTATAAAACCCATTTCACGTTCCTGTTTTAATACCTCTTCTTGCGTTTCGAGGTGGAATGTCTCAACATCTATCTCGTGTAATATTTGTTCAACCAGGCTATTCTCGTCGTCTTCAATCGGCATAAGCCCCTTGGCAAATTCAGTTTGCTTGGCAACCAATCCGGCTTTTTCATCAAAGCCAATGCTAAAATAAGTGGAGAATTCACCCGATTCAATGCCATGTTTGGTGAGTGTTTCTGCCTTCAGTCCTTCGAGGCTATTTTTAAACACACGCTTTAATAAATCAGGACTTGCTGAACGAGCTATTTTCAACAAGCAAATCACTTCCGGCTCTGTTAAGGATTGTAGGTTTGTTTTCTCTTCGGGAGTGATGTACATCTTATCATCAACATACTTAAAAATCAAACGCAGATGCTTTTTAAAGTTCTGTTCCAGTTGCACAATCAGGCTATTATCCTGAAGTATCAGCTCTGAAATATAACTCACCTGGTAACTATAAGATACCGCACTTAAAATAGAATAGGTGGTATTTTCTTTAACAAATGATTCTGTAATATTTTCGAACGATGGCAATTCAAAACCCAAAACAGAACGGCCAGAAACGGCGCGCTGACTACTCTGTTCGTTACGTTTATCGAAACCCATTTGAATGTTACCATCAATATCGGCCACAAACAACAATGCCGCTATGGTATGTGAACAAAACCGCCCACCAATATAGGAGCAGTTACACATGGTCTCAATCTGTCGGTTATTAAGGTTACGAATCTGCACTTTGTGCATTTTAGTATCCTTAACAGAGAAAATCCAATTATCTAAAGCTTTCTGATACAGTTGGAGCGACACCTTTCCCTCCTTGTACAAATTTGTACCTGCGCTACTTACATCATTTGATGCATAAAAATCAATCTCACCGCTTATATAATCCTTTACGCTTTCCGCCATAATCCCAATCCAAATTTGAAAAGTGCTAATTCGCAAAAATACAAACAGAATGGCAAAAACGGGCAATTTAAATTACGGTATTTTGCACTTAAATTTCATTTCTCTGTATTACAGATAGTAGCGAAAGTCTTACTGAGTGAGCCCTGGAGAGGTGAAAATAATGACAATAGCACTTAGTTACCTGTTTGTTAAACCACTACTGTTGGTTGGTTCAACCATTTAGCAAAGCAATAAACAAATGCATTTTACCCTATCCGAACGACATAGAATTAAAAGTAAATGTATTTGGCTCATTTCATCGCTGTAAAAGCTAAATGCAAAGTATTTTTAATCATTTCAATGATGTAAGAAGCAATAGATAAATAATTATCGCTCGTTTCAACGTTGAAATGAGCAATAATCAAATGTATTTTGCTCATTACGGCATTTCAGGAAGCAATAAACAAATACTTTTTGCCCATTGTTGCAGTGAAGGAGGTAATAAACAAATGCTTTTGCACGGAAGACTTGGAAGGGGTTAAAGTTTGAATTCTCTTATGAATGGCTTAATGATTTTTACATCAATTGACAACTCCTTACCTCTAAAATGAACCTTAACAGTTCTCAGAGGCCTATCCGCAACTGATATCTCAGTGCCATTATTTATAATTATTAATTTCCCTTTTCTAATTAAATAAAATACATCTCCCCTTTTTTTTATAGTGTGGTTTGATAAACCTCGACCAAACACCAAAGAGTTAAAAGCAAAGAATCCCGAAATCGCCAAATAGAAATATTTTATATCATTAGTTTCTGGATAAGAAACATACAAAATACTAAAACACAACAAAGAAGTTAAATGAACAACTGGCACAATAAAAGAAATCAGAAAAGATACTCTACTAGTTACATATGTTGCATTTTGCAAAAGCTTATATTCCAAATGATAATATGCATTAACAATTGCGATCAAAACTAATACAACACTAGCTTTCTTTAAACTAGTAATACTTGTATGAAATAATTCATTCGGGATATTTAGAAAAATTAGCATTGCTATTGCAACTACCACAAGCATCATACTTAAAACTCTCATTATTTATAATAAAATTAAGATATCGTAAACAAAATAGTATCAGTAGGTTTTAACTAAGTAATGATGATTTTTCTAAAAAACAAAAAACCTGGCAAGATTTAATCCTGCCAGGCTTCTATATCACTAAGTAACTAATTCCTAAATTACTTTATTACTTCTTCGCTTCAATCCATTTGCGAGCATTCACAAAGGCTTCAATCCACGGCGTCACCTCGTCCCCTTTTCTGTCAGCAGGATAATAACCCCACTGCCATGGGAAGATAGCACGCTCCAGGTGAGGCATCATCGCCAAATGACGACCATCGTTTGAGCAAATAGCAGCAGTATTGTAATCACTACCATTTGGATTGGCCGGATACGTTTCGTGCGCATATTTACCTACAATATTATATTGGTCTTCTGCGTATGGCAATTGGTATTTTCCTTCACCGTGTGCCACCCAAACACCTAACTTAGTACCTGATAAGGAGCTTAACATCACCGAGTCGTTTTGAGCAATCTCCATATTCAGGAAGATCGACTCAAACTTATGCGATTCGTTGTGAAGCATCTTAGGTTGTTTGTCGTGCTCAGGGTAAACCAGACCAAGCTCAACCATTAGCTGACAACCGTTACAAATACCTAAACTCAAAGTATCAGGGCGCGCATAGAAATTATCCAATGCCTTTTTAGCTGCCGGATTATATAAGAAGGCACCTGCCCATCCTTTAGCCGAACCAAGTACATCACTGTTTGAGAAACCACCAACAAACACAATCATGTTCACGTCTTCCAGCGTCTCACGACCATTAATCAGGTCGGTCATATGAACGTCTTTCACGTCCATACCTGCTAAGAACATGCTGTAAGCCATCTCACGGTCACCATTTACACCTTTCTCACGAATGATAGCCGCTTTAATGCCAGAACGCTCTTTACGGTCTAAAGCCAGGTTCCACTGGTCTAGTTGACCGGTAAAAGCCGTTGGGAAGTTATAATCTAATGCGTGATTGGCGTAATTATCAAAACGCTCTTTAGCCAACGCTTCACCACTCTGCTTGCGGTCTAATAAGTAAGATGTCTTGTACCAATCGTTACGGTATTGGTCGATGTCAAGTTTTAATACCTGACCATTGTTTTCAATTGTTAGCTCGCGCGCTTCAACTGGCTGACCAAGCTCCATAAACTGAATACCATTGGCCTCCAAAACAGCTGAAGTTACTGCTAAATCTTTCACCTGAATAATAACACCTGGGTTTTCAGAGAATAATAACTTGATTAGGTCCTTCTCTTCGTAATCACTCAAGTTAACCTTGGCACCAAATGATGTATTAGCAAAGTTCATTTCCAATAAGGCAGTCACCATACCACCGGCCGAGATATCGTGACCGGCCAATACCAAACCTTTATTGATTAAATCCTGAATAGCGTTGAACCCGCTCTTGAAATAATCAACATCTGTTACCGTTGGCGCTTCCGCACCTAGTTTGTTAACCACCTGGGCAAATGAGCTACCGCCCAGTTTCAGGCTATCAAATGATAAATCAATATGTAATAAATGAGTATCTGTATCTTTAACTAAAACAGGCTCTACAATATTCTTGATATCGTTTACCTCACCGGCACCTGAGATAATCACCGTACCCGGGCTGTAAACCAAATCACCGTCTTTGTACTTCTGCGTCATCGACAAAGAGTCTTTACCAGTTGGAATGTTGATACCCAACTCGCAGCTAAAGTCGCTCACTGCCTCAACAGCACGATACAAACGGCTATCTTCACCTTTATTTTTACAAGGCCACATCCAGTTGGCACTTAACGACACACCTTTTAAACCATGCGTTAACGGTGCCCAAACCAGGTTAGTTAAAGCTTCGGCCACTGAAACAACGGCACCGGCAGCAGGATCAACCAAACCAATAGCAGGCGCATGACCAATCGAAGTCGCAATACCTTTTTCACCTTTGTAATCAATGGCACAAGCACCAAGGTTATTTAAAGGCAACTGTAATTCACCGGCACATTGCTGCTTAGCAACTTTACCGGTTACTGAACGGTCAACTTTATTAGTTAACCAATCCTTACAAGCAACAGCTTCCAGTTGAAGCACATCGCTGATGTATTTTTCAATCTGTGTTGTTTCGTATTCAACCGCAGCAAACTTATCATCTGCAGTTTCATCATTCATGATGGTTTTTGGCGGATTACCAAACATATCGGCCAACTGCCAGTCAATTGGTGCATTGCCTTTATCATCTTCAAACTTAAAGTGCATATCACCAGTTGTCTCACCCACTTCGTAGAAAGGTGCACGCTCGCGAGCTGCAATATTCTTTAAGTTCTCAATGTCTTTATCTTTCAACACCAAGCCCATTCGCTCCTGCGACTCGTTACCTGCTATTTCTTTCGACGACAAGGTTGGGTCTCCAACAGGTAATTTATCCAAATGAATGGTTCCTCCTGTTGTTTCTACCAACTCCGACAAACAATTTAAATGTCCACCTGCACCATGGTCGTGGATAGAAACAATTGGATTCTCATCCGACTCAGCCAAAGCACGAATAGCATTCATGGCACGTTTCTGCATCTCTGGGTTTGAACGCTGAACAGCATTCAACTCAATAGAGTTATCGTATTCACCAGTTGCTACTGATGACACAGCTCCACCACCCATTCCAATGCGGTAGTTGTCACCTCCAAGAATAACCACTTTATCGCCTTTTTCAGGATCAGCCTTTAGGGCATGCTCTTTACGGCCAAAACCAATACCTCCGGCCAACATAATGACTTTGTCGAAGGCAAATTTCTTTTGGTTTTCGAAGTGCTCAAATGTCAACACCGAACCACAAATCATTGGCTGACCAAACTTATTACCAAAATCAGAGGCTCCGTTAGAAGCTTTAATTAAAATCTCTTCCGGTGTTTGGTATAACCAGTCACGCTCAGGAATATTCTCTTCCCAGCTTCTACCCTCTTCACTGCGAGAATAAGAAGTCATATAAACTGCCGTTCCTGCCAATGGCAATGAACCCTGTCCACCAGCCAATCGGTCGCGAATTTCACCACCACTACCGGTAGCAGCCCCGTTAAATGGCTCCACCGTAGTTGGGAAGTTGTGTGTTTCTGCTTTTAATGAAAGTACGGTATCAATCTCTTTTGTCTCAAAGAAATCAGCAGTATCCTGACGACCAGGAGCAAACTGCATGGCTTTAGGACCTTCAACAAAGGCCACATTATCTTTATAGGCCGAAACAATGTAATTCGGGTTTGTTTCCGACGTCTTTTTGATCAATTTAAATAATGAGCTTTCTTTTTCCTCACCGTCAATAACAAAAATACCATTGAAAATTTTATGACGACAGTGCTCCGAGTTCACCTGTGAGAAACCAAACACCTCACTGTCGGTCAATTTACGACCAAGGCGTTCGCTTAACTCATTTAAATAGTTGATTTCCTCTTCACTCAAAGCCAATCCTTCCTGTACATTATAGGCGGCAATATCTTCAATATGCACAATTGGCTCCGGCTCTTTATCAATTGTAAAAATAGCCTCGTCCAAACCTTTGTACATGGCCTGAAGCATTGGATCGAATTCTGCTTTTTCAGAATCTACTTCAAAGAATTCTTCCACGCGAATAATACCATCGATACCCATATTCTGAGTAATCTCAACAGCATTTGTACTCCATGGAGTAATCATTTCTTTACGTGGACCAACAAAAAAGCCTTCTAAAGTTTTACTTTCAGAAAGCTTTGCCCCACTAAATAGCCATTCCAATTTACTGATGTTATCAGCTGAAAGTTCGGCTTGCGTTCCTACCGCAATAATCTGCCTTGAATTTCCCTTGAAAAACAGAACCATGAATGAATGTTTTGAATTTGTTTTTAATAAGCTACAAATTTAATAATAGTTCGGTAGTTTTCCTGCAGTTATAAGCGCTTAATTGAATAACTTTTAAACAAATTGTTGAAAAAAATAAAGAGGCCATTCAAATGAATAACCTCTTCTCTCTAAAACCAAAAAACTACCTGCGCTTATTTAAGTATCCTTTCGGATAAAGTAGCCTGAATCAATGAATGATATGTTCATTCTTTCAGGTATAAAACTACTACTTTTTTAATTGTCGACAATAAAAAAGTAATAAAATGTTAAAATTAAGTTTTTTCTTATTTTTGTTCTTTATAATCCACAATCACCGCTATGATAATTAATGAAAAAACACAATTTGTTTCCGCGCTTAATCAAGAAGTAAAAATCATTACACTTCAAAACAGGAAACACACCCAGGTAACCATTACGAACTATGGTGGCATCATAATGAGTATTAAAACACCGGATAGAAGAGGCAATTTTGCAGAAATAGCCTTGGGCTTTGATGATGTTGACTCCTATCTTGAAAAGAAATACACTGAAGACTGCCCTTATTTCGGTGCGACAATTGGACGGTATGCTAACCGAATAGCGAATGGCAAATTTGAGCTGGATGGCAAAACCTACAAGCTAAACTGTAACAATGGCCCTAATTCATTACATGGCGGACCAACAGGCTTTCATCAAAAACTATGGGAGATCGAGACCTTTAAAGAACCCAAAAGAACTGGCGTTGTTTTAAAACTCACCTCCGATGATATGGAAGAAGGTTTCCCGGGGAAAGTGGATATCAAGATGACGTACACCCTCACTTTCGATAACGAACTGGTGATTGATTATGAAGCCACAACAGACAAAACCACCGTAATCAACTTAACCAATCATTCGTATTTTAATTTATCCAGTATGCAAAACAATGTATTAGACCACTTAATGGTGCTGTATGCTGATAGGTTTACCCCAAAAAACGAAAACGATATTCCAACTGGTGAAATTATTGCCGTTCATGATTCACCATTGGATTTTCTGCTACCGCGCAAAATAGGAGAAAGAATAGCAGATGTGGATGGCCGCGGTTACGACCACAACTTTATTATTAACGGACATGAAGGTGATTTAAATATTGGTGCGCGTTTGGTAGATGAAAGCACTGGGCGTTCGTTGGAGTTTTATACAACAGAGCCAGGATTCCAGGTCTATTCGGGCAATTACCTTGATGGAAGCTTTGAAAGAGATGGTCAGCAATATACCGAAAACTATGGCATTTGTTTTGAGGCACAGAAATTCCCGGATTCACCTAATCAGGAACAATTTCCGAGTGCCGTTTTAAAGCCTGGTGATACCTACCGACAAACAACAGTTTATAAATTTGGAATAGCAGATATATAAATGAATTAAGGGCGTTACTCAATCGAATAACGCCCTCATTTTATAATCCACTACCCTAACGGTATCTTACTGTTGTTTTTTCATTTATCCAAGAACCAATGGTATACATATCGCCTTCTTGTATCCCATGAAAGAATCCTGTTTCTTTATCTGGCAAATATTGTGAATACAAATTAATCTGCTTATCTGCCTCCTGCTGACAGTCCGGATCTACAGACTTTGCTTTCTTATATTGATCAATGGCCACCCAATAAACCGTTTGATGTTCAAAATCGTTATCACCATACTTGGTGCTTTCCTGAGCATATATATTTCCTATTAAAATGTGAGGCTTACCCCAGTTGCTCTTTTTCTGTAAAGCATTTTGTGCATACTTTCTTGCTTCAGGACTGTTTTTAAAGTGTGAGAAAGTGACAACTGCCAATTCATAAAAACACTTGGCTTGCAAGTCTTCATCATCAGCCTGGCTAATCGTTTTTAAATAATATTCTTTGGCTTTATCAAACTGATTTTGCCTGATAAAGAACTTAGCTAGCAAATACGACGCTTCAGCATTCGGGTTTAAGTTATAATTCTGCTCAGCAGCTTTGGCGTACAATTCACTATCTGTACAATCGAAAGCATCCAATAACTTTAACAATCGAGTCAAGCCATCCGCATCATCCTGCACAATAAGAAACTTATCTAACAAAGCACTTTCAAGCGCCACACAATCATCAAAACCGCTTTGAGTTACAATTTCTACACACGACATGCTGGCTTTGTTTAACATTGCCTTGCGCTTTGGATTAGATTGCTTCGCAATCTGTGCAGCCATTACCTCATCTACATTCATGTATACATTTAATACATCCTGAGGTTCTTTATCTCCATTCTTCATTAAGGCATTGGTGGCTTGTAACCAATTGACAGCTACCATGGGTTCCATCTTATTACCCAATTTACTATATGAAACTTCAAAACATTCCACTGCTTGTTTAAGAGCTTCAACATCATTTCTGCGATAAGTCACAATATCTAAGCCTTTTCGACCAAGCACCCATGCTTCAGGGTACTTAGGGTGTGAACCAAAATATTTAATACGCTGATCGTAAATCAATAATAAGGTATCCACCAAAGCCTGCTTTCGCATCTCATCTTGTTCTTTTTTTATGTAATGCTCATAAATCTCAACGCCATCAGCATATAAACGAATGGTTACGTCGGGACATTGATTAAACATGACACGCCAAGCATCAATTGAATAATCATACATTTTCTTTTTGAGGGCTTCCTTATATAATGAATAGTTTTTTAAACATTCCATACTATCCATTTTCTGTTCCTGGGCATTGGTATACGACGATCCGGCTATTATCCCAACTAATAGCAAAATCAATAATGCATGTCTCTTCATGGTCATTAGGTTTAACTTAATTAACGTATTAAGAATCAATCAACTTCCTTGCCACTAAATACTAATACCTCATTAATAGTTAATTATAAATAAACAATCTTTTTTTAGCTGTTCGAATTTACACACCACATGGGCGAAATCGAACACCTGCTTGTCATTTTTTTACACTATATTAGGCTAAAAACATCACCATTATGAAGAGTTTAATTGATTTTTTTGAAGATAGCGTTAAAAACTATCCGGATAATGCCCTGATTTGGGAAAAGGAAACGGACAGCTTTCAATCATATACATATAGTCAAATAAAAGATGAAGTACATGTATTTGCCAATGGTCTTTTATCATTAAATATTACCAATAGTGACCGCGTGGCACTTCTATCCGAAGGAAGACGTCTTTGGCTGGTGAGCGAATTAGCCATCTTGCATATTGGGGCCATTAACGTACCCCTCTCTACAAAACTTGAAGCTGATAATGACTTAATCTTTCGTCTCAACCACTCGGAAGCTGAAACCATTATTGTTTCAAAAAATCAACTGGATAAAGTTCGAACAGTAAAAAGTCAGTTAACCCATTTAAAACAAATAATCATTTTAGATTCAATTGAATCAACTCTAGATAATGAATATACAATTGATAAGTTCGACTCATTAGCCAAAGAGCATCAAGCACAAAACCCTGACAAACTAGCAAATGCCATCAAACATGTTACACCACAAACACATGCCAACATTTGTTATACATCCGGAACCACAGCCGACCCTAAAGGTATTATACTCTCTCACCGCAATTACACAGCTAATGTAGAGCAAGCTTTTAGCTACATTAATATACCGCAAAACTATAAAACCCTTGTAGTATTGCCATGGGATCATGCTTTTGCACACACTGCATCGCTATATTCGTTCATGCATAAAGGTGCATCGATTGCCTGCGTTCAAATTGGTCGTAATCAACACGAGACACTTAAGAATTTCGTGACCAATATGCAGGAAATAAAGCCTGAAATTTTAATGAGTGTTCCTGCCTTGGCCAAGAACTTTAAGAAGAATATCGAAAAAGCTATCGAAGCAAAAGGCGAAACAGCCAATAAACTATTCAAATCGGGTTTAAGCTTTGCCTACTGGTACAACGGCGATGGCCAAAATGCTGGCAAAGGACTCAAAAAGTTTACATACCCGATTTACGCTCTCTATAAAACGATTATATTCAACAAGATTAAAGAACGATTTGGCGGTCATCTTCAATACTTTATTGGAGGTGGAGCGCTATTAGACATCGAATTACAACGTTTCTTCTATGCCATAGGAATACCTATGTACCAAGGCTATGGGTTAAGTGAGGCATCACCCATCATTTCGGCCAACACGCCCAAATTTCACAAGCTTGGTTCTTCTGGAAAAGTCGTTAATGACCTTGAAATAAAAATATGCGATAGCGATGGCAACCAGCTTCCTATTGGTGAAAAAGGTGAAATAGTCATCAAAGGCGAAAATGTTATGCAAGGTTACTGGCGCAACGAAGATGCAACAAAAGAAACCATAAAGGATGAATGGTTATACACCGGCGATTTAGGCTATTTGGACAATAACAATTACCTATATGTTTTAGGTCGTTTCAAAAGTTTACTAATTGGTGCTGATGGTGAAAAATACAGTCCGGAAGGTATAGAAGAAGCCGTAATCGATCATTGCACTTATATTGACCAGTTTATTTTACACAACAATCAAAATCCATTCACCAGCGGCTTGATTGTTGCCAACAAAGAAAAAATAAAACAGCAGTTAAAATCGAGCAAGCAATCAATAGATAATGATGAAGCTTTAATTGAAGTGTTAGAACAAATCCAATCTGAATTAGACCACATTAAATCAGAAAGTAAGGAAACTTTTAATTTTCCTGCCAGATGGCTACCAAGTACATTAGTGGTTTTAAAAGAAAGTTTTACAGAACAAAACAAGCTTCTCAACAGCACGATGAAAGTAGTACGTCCAAAGGTCGAAGAGCATTTTTCTAACGAGATAGACTATCTTTACACCCCCGGAGCCAAAAATTTCATATCAGAAACAAACATTAATAATTTAAGAATATATTTAGAGAATGAGTAAGGAGTTGAAATTCGAAGTTTGTATAGATTCTGTTCAATCAGCTATTAATGCACAGGAAGCAGGCGCTCATCGCGTTGAACTATGCGATAATTTATTCGAAGGAGGCACAACACCAAGTGCAGGGATGATAAAGCAAGTAAAAAAAGAAGCCCCAAATATTGGGCTATTTGTCATTATCCGACCACGAGGAGGCGATTTTCTATACTCAGAGAAAGAAATACAAGTTATGCTAGCTGATATTGAAATTGCTAAACAGCTAGGTGCCGATGGAATTGTATCGGGTTGTTTGCTTGAAAATGGTGAAATTGACTCGCTCAACACTAAAAGGCTAATTGAAGCTTGCGGTGAACTTCCATTTACCTTTCATCGGGCATTTGATATGTGCAGCCAGCCCAACGAAGCCATTGAACAGCTCATTGAACTAGGAGCTGCGCGGATTTTAACATCCGGAATGCAACAAACGGCTCTTTTGGGTCGTAAGGCAATTAAACAATTTATCGAACAGGCCAATAACCGAATTACCATTTTAGTCGGTTCTGGTGTCAAACCAAACAACATTGCCCAAATTGCTGTAGAAACCAAAGCCTGTGAATTTCATTTTTCGGGTCGTGTTGAAAGGCAATCGGAAATGAAATATAAAAACAATTCTATTAACATGGGAGGGATCGCTGGTTTAACCGAATTTAGCATTTATCTTTCCGATGTTGATGTCATTAAGGATACAATTAAAGCTGCTAAAGAAATTTATATGTAATAAATCACGACATTTACTAAGAAAATAATGCCTTCTGTAAAGTTTTTTTTTCAATAACGCATCTTTATTACAACTTTAGAAACAATTGATTTTCGTAATCGTAAAGTTTTTTACATTTTTACATCGTAATTAAAGCACATTCGAATGCCGTTATCATTAAGATATTTTATTGTACTTATTGTTCTGCTTTCAACAATCCTACCCGAATCGAATGCACAACGCAGAAGAAAGCCAAAAATATGGGAGGGTTTTAGCGTAACAGGTCGTGTTGGAGCGACACATTATTTTGGAGATTTAGTTGACGATGGCCAAACTCATTTTGCTGCAGGTTTTGTTGGCGAAAAAGAACTAAACACTTTTCTCGGTGGACGCCTTTCGTTAATGGGTGGAAAAATGAGTGGAACGCAAAACAGTTCAGCTGGCACAAAAAACGGCTGGTTCGAAAACACATTTACAGAACTAAGTGCTGGTGTAAGTTTCAAACCTTTAAACGTATTATTAGGATACTATAAACAACGTGCTTTTAACCCATATCTGGTAGCAAACGTTGGTGCCTTGTATTTTAGCGCAACCAAATACTGGGGCGTATATGGTAATAACTTCCCTGGTGTTGAATATGGCGATGTTTGGAATGAAGTAAGTAAAGTAACTGCTACAGCATCTGGAGGTATTGGCCTTTCATACTGGATTAATTCTCAATGGAGTGTTAACATCGAGGCGATTGGCACCGTGCCATTCACTGATGATCTGGACGCACACAGCTCGTACGAATTACCCGGTGGAGGCACTGTTGTTACAGAAAATAATGACTTTTACTACGTCACCTCGGTCGGTCTCACCTTCCTAATTGACGATAGCCGCTGGAAGAACGAACCTAAGTACAACAGAAAAGCTTACTTAAAAACACGCTCTCAATACAAAAATTCATCTAAAAAGAACCTGAAGTCAATTAGCAAGAAGCGAAGAAAAAGACGATAAGAGACAAATAATTAATAGATAAAAGAGTTGCAAATGCAGCTCTTTTTTTGTCTATTGACAATACATTTAGCCGACTATTATGGATCTCAAAATAATTTCAGAATTTGCCCCAACCGGTGATCAACCACAAGCCATAAAGCAGTTAACCAATGGCATTGATGATAATTCAAAACACCAATCATTATTAGGAGTTACCGGCTCTGGAAAAACCTTCACTGTCGCTAACGTCATCGAAAAGGTACAACGACCAACACTTATTTTATCTCACAATAAAACATTGGCAGCTCAGCTATATGGTGAGTTTAAACAATTTTTCCCGGACAATGCGGTGGAGTATTTTGTTTCGTATTACGATTATTACCAACCAGAAGCATATCTACCCGTTACAGACACCTACATTGAAAAGGATCTATCAATCAATGATGAAATTGAGAAACTCAGATTAAGTGCCACCTCCGCTCTACTATCAGGCCGACGTGATGTTATTGTTGTATCTTCAGTATCGTGCTTATACGGCATTGGAAACCCTGAAGACTTCCATTCGGGTGTCATTACAATTGAGAAAGAAATGCAACTTTCTAGAAATTCTTTTTTACGTCAGTTGGTTGATAGTCTATATTCTCGCAATGAAGTAATGTTTGAACGAGGAAATTTCAGGGTCAAAGGTGATACCGTTGAGATTTTTCTGGCTTACGCCGACCACGCCTGTCGTGTTATTTTCTGGGGAGATGAAATTGAGGACATTGAGATTTTTCATCCTGAAAATGGCAAACGCATTGAATCGATGGATAAAATCACCATTTATCCCGCTAATATTTTTATTACATCAAAAGAGCGCACCCAACAGGCCATTAAAGAAATCCAAGATGATTTGACGAGTCATCTGGCATTCTTGAAAGAAAATGGGAAAAACCAGGAAGCTAAACGTCTGGACGAACGGGTTAATTACGATCTAGAAATGATAAGGGAATTAGGTTATTGTCCCGGCATCGAAAATTACTCGCGCTATTTCGATGGCCGCCACGCCGGAACACGTCCTTTCTGTCTCTTAGATTATTTTCCGGATGATTACCTTATTGTGATTGACGAAAGCCATGTAACAATACCTCAAATCAGAGCCATGTATGGCGGTGATAAATCTCGCAAGCAAAATCTTGTTGAATATGGCTTTAGACTGCCAGCAGCAATGGATAATCGCCCATTAAAGTTTGAAGAGTTCGAAGCACTTGTCAACCAGATAATATATGTTAGTGCCACACCAGCTGATTACGAATTGGAAAAATCGGAAGGTATTGTTGTTGAACAATTAATTCGTCCAACCGGACTACTCGATCCTGAAATAGAAGTTCGACCTAGTCAAAACCAAATCGATGATTTAATCAATGAGATAAATGACCGAATTGAGAAAAAAGAGCGCGTTTTGGTCACTACGCTAACGAAGCGTATGGCTGAAGAATTAACAAAATACCTCACACGCTTGGCCATTAAGTGTGAATACATTCACTCGGATGTTGATACTTTAGAACGTGTTAAAATCATGGAAAACCTTCGCTTAGGCACTTTCGATGTATTGATTGGCGTCAATCTGCTTCGCGAAGGATTGGATCTACCGGAAGTTTCGCTTGTTGCTATTTTAGATGCTGACAAAGAAGGATTCCTTCGTTCGGAGCGCTCATTAACACAAACAGCAGGTCGTGCCGCTCGTAATCTAAACGGTCGCGTCATCATGTATGCAGATACCATAACAAAAAGTATGCAGGCCACAATTGACGCCACCCTCTACAGACGCGAAAAACAATTAAAATACAATCAGGACAACAACATTACACCAACGCAGATTAATAAGCAGCTTACTTCTATTATTGAGACCTCGTCTAATGCTAAAGCTTACGTTGAACCTGAAAATACCAATATTGCTGCCGACCCGGTAGTGGAGTACATGAGTTCTGACGCACTTAAAAAGACGATTGAGAAAACGAAAAAGGAAATGCAAAAAGCAGCCAAAGAACTTGACTTTATTACGGCTGCTCAGTATCGTGACGAGATTAAACGATTGGAAGAATTACTCAATAAAAAAGCCTCGAAATAATTTCAAGGCTTTCATATATAAGTTTAATAAAATCTATCCCAGATAAGACTTTAACAGTTTACTTCTTGATGTGTGACGCAAACGACGAATCGCTTTTTCTTTAATCTGACGCACACGCTCACGGGTTAAACCAAAACGTTCACCAATCTCTTCCAATGTCATTTCCTGACAACCAATACCGAAGAATAATTTAATGATATCACTTTCGCGCTCTGTTAAAGTAGCTAAAGCTCTTTCAATCTCGCGAGCCAACGATTCATTAATCAATGATTTATCGGCATTAGGCGAATCACTGTTCACTAAAACATCCAATAAACTATTGTCTTCGCCTTCAACAAATGGTGCATCCACTGAAATATGACGACCAGAAACACGCATGGTATCAGCCACTTTCTCAGCAGGCAACTCTAACTTATCCGCTAGTTCTTCAGGAGATGGCTTACGCTCATTTTCCTGCTCAAACTTTGAATAAGCCTTGTTGATTTTATTTAGAGAACCTACCTGGTTAAGCGGCAAGCGCACAATACGAGACTGCTCAGCCAATGCCTGCAGAATAGACTGACGAATCCACCAAACCGCATACGAAATAAATTTAAAACCTCTTGTTTCATCAAATTTCTCCGCAGCTTTAATCAAACCCAGGTTTCCCTCATTGATTAAGTCAGGTAAGCTCAATCCTTGATTCTGATACTGTTTCGCAACAGATACAACGAAACGAAGGTTGGCTCTTGTCAGCTTTTCTAAAGCAATCTGATCACCTTTTTTGATACGCTGAGCTAACTCTACTTCTTCCTCAACAGAAATTAGTTCTTCTCGTCCAATTTCCTGTAAGTATTTATCAAGAGAGGCGCTTTCGCGGTTAGTAATCGACTTTGTTATCTTGAGTTGTCTCATATTCCGTAAAAAAAATCCGGCACAAAAGTACTACATTTTCCTTATTTTTCCAACCTTTCGTGCCTTTAAGTCGAAAAACGTTTAATCATTTAAATTCACAGCATAATAGACCACGCGACCGTTTGGATAAATACCCGTTAGGAAAATTCCATCTTCAGCCTCGCTAACAGCAGTCTTAAAATCATCAATGGTTTTAATTGGCACACTATTAACTTTGGTAATAATGTATCCTTCTTTCACACCACTCTGACGCAAACTACCATTTCCTACCTCTACAACTTGTATGCCATAACGCACTCCTAAACGACGTAAATCATTCGAAGATACAGCTTCCAAGCTTGCTCCTAGTGTTTCATCAAATGTATTGGAAGATATAATTCCGGTTGTTCCGCGTATATTACGTAAAGTCACCTCAAAAGGTTTCTGTTTTCCATTTCTTACTACGATTAAATTTATTTTCTCACCAGGACGATGCATACTAACGCGCTCTTGTAATTCAGGAACCGAATTAACAGCCTCTCCGTTAACTGATAATATAATATCACCGGCTTTTAATCCTGCCTCTTCTGCCCCACCATCAGGAGCAACGCTTCCAATGAATACGCCTTCTATTTTTTCGATGGTCACACCTAATTCATCCGCCAACTCATCAGGCACATTATTTACTTCAATAATACTTACTCCCAATAAACCACGTTGCACTTCACCAAATTCCATCAAATCGGCTACTACCTTTTTGGTGATTGTCACGGGCACTGCGAATGAATAGCCAGTAAACGAACCTGTACGAGATGCAATAGCGGTATTAATTCCTACTAATTCTCCCCGATGATTCACCAATGCGCCACCACTATTGCCCGGATTGACTGCCGCATCGGTTTGAATAAATGACTCAACCCCCAACGTTTGATTCTGGTTGGCAATAATATTGATACTACGGGCTTTGGCACTAACAATACCAGCCGTAACCGTTGAAGTCAAATTAAACGGATTACCAACTGCCAATACCCATTCTCCAACTTTTAAATCATCTGAATTTCCATAAGGAACAAACGGCAATTCATCAGCTTCTATTTTTATCAAAGCAATATCTGATGTTGGGTCAGCTCCTACCAATGTAGCAGAAAAGGTACGACGGTCATTTAGTGTAACTTCAATTTCTTCAGCATTATCAATGACATGATTATTTGTAACAATGTATCCATCTTTCGTTAGAATAACACCAGAACCAGCCCCCATCACAGGCTGTGGTTGTTGACGATAACCACTACCAGGACCAAAGAAGAAATCATAAAATGGATTTCCGGAATAAACATCTTTACCTCGACTGCGCGTTTTGACGTGTACCACTGCATGTACACTTCGTTCAGCTGCTACTGTTAAGTCGGGCAAACCGGCTTGCACCAGCGTTGAAGCAAACTGTCCGACAGCAGGGACCTCTTCTTGAATCGTGATTATTTTTGGTTCACTTTTATTAATATGTGAATAAACATAGACGCCTGTCACTGCACTTATCACAGCGATTGCAAATGTGTAAAATACTTTTTTTGCATTCATACTTAAACTGTTTTATAAGTTATTGTTAGGTATTATCTGATACTAATCAATATACTACTTGTATTCAGATTTTAACAAATTTTAAATCGCGATATTGAAATATACAAAAACTAAACAATCAAAAATGATACCTCATTACGACTTTAACGTGACCTTAACGTTTTTTTGCCAAACTTTAAGGATATTCTGCCATATCAGCGTACTTTTGTAAGCAAAACACGACGATTTGTCTTTTGTTTATTTCAATCATCGAACAAAACACTTAAAATGAGCAGGATTGAATTCTTTAAATACCAGGGAGCCGGTAATGATTTT
Organism: Carboxylicivirga litoralis; assembly: GCF_025499605.1. Lineage (GTDB taxonomy): Bacteria > Bacteroidota > Bacteroidia > Bacteroidales > Marinilabiliaceae > Carboxylicivirga > Carboxylicivirga litoralis. The sequence goes on from NZ_JAFMVC010000024.1 coordinate 45,882, forward strand.
ATAATTATCGACAATCGAGATAGGCAGTTTAATGGTGACAACATCAGCTTAATCAAAAAACTATGTGACAGGCGATTTGGTATTGGCGGTGATGGTTTAATGCTATTGGAAAATCATTCTGATATGGATTTTACCATGCGCTACTTTAATGCTGATGGCCGTGAAGCATCTATGTGTGGCAATGGTGGACGTTGCATAGCAGCTTTTGCAGTTCATCAGGGCATTATTGAAACACCTGACAATTTTACTTTTATGGCTGTTGATGGCGAACATCAAGCTTCCTATAACGATGGAACTGTCAATCTAAAGATGATTGATGTTGATACAATTTCAATTCAGCCCAATCATACCTTCCTTGATACTGGTTCGCCTCACCATGTCGAATTTGTTGATAAGATCGAACAATTGGATGTTTATAAATTAGGTAAGGAAGTAAGGTACTCAGAGCACTATGCCCCTGACGGTACAAATGTTAATTTCGTTCAGTTCAAAGATTTGAATAACATCAAAGTGCGCACCTACGAGCGTGGTGTGGAAGATGAAACACTTGCCTGTGGTACAGGCGTTGTTGCCAGTGCCATTTCTGCTCACCTCAAAAAACCTGAATATAACCAATTCAATATTGAAGTATTAGGTGGTAACCTGAAAGTTACTTTTGATACTGAGAATAGGCAATTTAAAAACATCTGGCTCGAAGGCCCGGCAACATTTGTATTCAAGGGAAGTATTGAAATGTAAAAATTGGATAGAAGATTAATACATCAAAAAAGGCGCTCCATGGAGCGCCTTTCGTATTTATTCACCTAAACTCTTCAAAAACTTCCTGACGGCACCGACCGATTCCAGTTTAAAATTAGCACTGGTTCGCTGAATACCAACTTTAACGGTTATCGCTTCTGAAGGTAATTCCTTGAACATATATTCGTCAGTCCAATCATCGCCCATGGCCATCAGATAATCGAATTGCTCATTATTAATAAACTGATTAGCTGCAATCCCCTTATTGATTCCACCACTCTTCACTTCAATAACCTTACTACCTTCCATAATCTCCAGGTTAAGATTTCCAACCAGGTCAAGCAGTTCGTCTTTTAACTCATTTGCCCTAATTAAGCTCTGCTCTGGTTCTGCCTTACGATAGTGCCACACGAGCGAATAATTCTTTTCTTCGATAAATGAACCAGGTGTGCGGTCAACAAATCGCTCCAGGACAGGACGAATAATTGGCATCCATTCATTATTTACTTTAGTTAGCGTCTGCCACTCTTCTCCATGCTTACGCAACCAAACACCATGCTCACAAATAAGATTTATAGGCACATCGGCGAACCATTTCTCTAGTGTATAACGGTCGCGTCCACTAATAATAGTCACCGTATTTTTCTTATCAGCAATTAAACGATTAAGAATATCGTATAACTCTTTGTTAGGCGTTGCTTCTTGCGGATTTTTATGAAATGACGTCAAAGTACCGTCATAATCAAGGAAGATGGCCCGCTTTTTAGCCTTCTTGTATTTGGCATTTATTTCATTAAATACACTCGAAGAAATCTTTTTAACCAAGAACTCTTTCTGAATCTTTTTTACTTTTTCTAAAGATTCCACAAACTCACCGGCCCACTTAAACACAGAATAGCGCTGGATCCGTTCTTGCAGATATCCCATTCGCTCCTTTTGCTCTTCTAAAGGCATGGTTAAAGCACGATGTAGAGCTTCTGCAATTTCATCTTCATTGATTGGGTTAATGGTAATGGCCTCTCCCATTTCTTTAGACACACCCGCCATTTCACTCAATACAATTACACCTGTTTGATTACCACGAGATGCCACATACTCTTTAGCCACCAGGTTCATACCATCGCGCAATGGCGTAATAAGTGCCACATCCGACATATTGTACAATTCTACCAGATTTTCGAATGGCATAGCACGGTAAAAATACCAAACCGGTGTGTAGTTAATGTTACCATAGGTACCGTTGATGTTACCCACCAATTCATCCACTTCCTTCTTTAGCATCATGTACTCATCAACATTACCACGGCTAGGCACAGCTAACATCACCAAAGTCACTTTACCATGGAATTCAGGATAGCGTTCCATAAATTTTCGGAAAGCTTTAAGACGTTGTGGTATTCCTTTGGTATAGTCCAGGCGGTCAATCGACAGAATTAAACGTCTGTCGGGCGATGTCATAAAGTATTTTTCCAGTTCTTTATGTAAATCAGAACGCTCCTGAATGGTTTTCTGCATCACTGCTGCCGATGTCTTTTGGAACTTTTCATAATCAATGCCCATCGGGAACGAATCAGCTTTAATAATTCGGTCTTCAGCATGAATTTCATTAAAGGCTATTTCGTAGCCATATAGGCGACGCACAGAACTTAGGAAGTGACGTTCGTAATCGTAGATATGAAAGCCTAATAAGTCGGAACCTAACATACCTTTTAACAACTCCATTCGCCAGGGGAGAATGCGGAACACTTCGTAGGAGGGGAAAGGAATATGCAAAAAGAATCCAACTGTTACATTGGGTTTCACCGACTTAATCATTTCCGGCACCAACAACAACTGATAATCGTGCACCCAAACCGTATCCCCATCTTCAGCTACTTCCAACACACGATCGGCAAATCGTTGATTGACGCGCTTGTAGGTTTCCCAGTTTTCGGGAGAATAATCCACATACTGAGTGAAATAGTGAAATAAAGGCCACACCGTTTTATTACTAAAACCTTCGTAGTATTCTAGAATTTCCTGTTCACTCAATGGTACAGTAACACAGCTTTTGTCTAACAACAGCTCATCAACAGTTTTAGATTCTTCATTAGTTAAATCGTCAGAATTTATTCCCGACCAACCAATCCATTTACCCCCAAACTCAGTATAAACCGACTTCATTCCGGTAGCTAATCCTCCAACGCTTTCAATTAAACTGTATTTATCATTTTCTTTTACCAGGCTATAAGGCAATCTATTAGCCACAATATGCAATTTCGACATAGGCTTATTTTTGATTATTTTTTACAATAGGATCAAGTACAAAAACACAAAGCTTCCTGGCTGCCGTTCAGACACATAGCTTTATGCACTATTTTATTATCAAATGATTTTACAAAAGAAAACCTCAAATAGTAGTATTATTGAAAAAATACCTTTTTTTTTGCACTATTAAGCAAATATACATCTTTATAGATTATATCATTGTTTGAGAAAAAGAAGTTTTTATTAGATTTTCATAAGTTAATTTGCGTATGAAGAACCTTGATTACGGTATCATTGGAAACTGCCGGAGTGCAGCGTTGGTTTCTAAAACCGGTTCGGTTGAGTGGTTATGTCTCCCGCATTTTGCCTCACCATCAACATTTGCCAAAATTCTGGATGATGAAAAAGGCGGTTTCTTTAGTGTAAGGCCTATAGAAGAATATGAAACTGAGCAATTCTATATCGCTCGCACCAACATTTTAGTAACCAAGTTCATTTGTGCTTCCGGGGTGTTTGAGCTTCACGATTTTATGCCACGCTACCGTAATGAAGACGGTGTTTATTACACCCCACCAGATATTGTTCGTTATATCAAACATATTTCTGGTTCGGTTGATGTTGTCATCAATTTTGAGCCTAAACTGGAATATGCCCAGCCTAATACAACCATAGATGTTGAAGAGGAATATATAAAAGCTTATACGACTAATGGCGAGTATGATTCTATTTACTTGTATTCGTCTTTCAATAAAAAGAGCATAAAAGAGAAGTTGCCGGTTACCATTAAGCAAAACGAATATTTGCTATTGAGTTATAACCAAAAACTGCTCCAACAGTCAACCAATCGCTCATACCTTAAGCATCAGCGCACCAAAGTATACTGGCTAAACTGGTCTGATAAAACGACGAGCTTTAAGAAATACGAGAAGGAAATAAATCGCAGTGCATTAACGCTAAAATTGCTTAACTACCAGAAGTCGGGCGCTATTTTAGCAGCACTAACCACCTCATTACCCGAAACAATTGGCGAAGTTCGCAATTGGGATTACCGTTTCTGCTGGATTCGTGATGCCTCTATGGTTGTAAAGATTATGACGCAATTAGGTCATGAACGAATTGCTGAGCGTTACATGAATTTCATTATCTCTTTAATGCCAGACAAAGGTGAGAAAATGCAAATCATGTATGGTATTCATGGTGAGAAAAACCTGCACGAAATTGAGCTTAAACATTTAGCTGGTTACGAAGGAAGTAAACCTGTAAGAATTGGTAATGCCGCCTATGTTCAAAAACAAAACGACATCTATGGTATTTTGATGGATGTGATGTTGCAGTATTTTGAACTATTTAAAACAACCCTTGGCAATAGCGAAGACATTTGGACCATTGTAAGAAACATTGTTAAAGTTGTTGATGAAAACTGGCAGGAGCCTGATAAAGGGATCTGGGAGATCAGAAGCGAAGGCAAACATTTCACCTTTAGTAAAGTGCTATGCTGGGTAGCCATTGACAGAGCTCAAAAAATTGCTCGTCTGCTAAAACGCGATGATTATGCCAACGAGTGGCAAGAATTGGAAGAGAAAATTGCTGCCGATATTCACAAAAATGCCTGGTCTGAAGAGAAGCATACCTTTACACAATCGTATGGTTCGAATGATTTAGATGCAGCAGTGCTACTAATGGAATCGTATGGATTTATTAGTGCTGATGATCAACGCTATAAAAAAACAGTTCTTGCGATTAAGAAAGAACTGGAGCACGATGGCCTAATGTATCGATACAAGAATGAGGATGATTTTGGTGAGCCACAGTCGGCCTTTACCATCTGCTCGTTCTGGTTAATTAATAGTTTATACAAAATTGGTTTAAAAGATGAGGCCACACGTAAATTCGAGACTTTATTATCCTACTCAAACCATTTAGGTTTGTTTAGTGAAGATTTGGATTTTAAAACACGTCGTTTGTTGGGTAATTTCCCACAAGCCTACTCACATTTAGCCATTATTGAAACAGCTATAACTTTAGCCGGTGACGAAATTTCGAAAGAGCAGCAAATAATGACTTCTATCCGTAGAAAATAAAAAGTACTTACCCTATAAAATACGAAAGCCGGCAAAAAGCCGGCTTTCGTATTTTATAATATTTTGTCCAATTATTCGGCACTTGCAGGTGCTTGTCCACGCATACCCATAATATCACGGTCAAACATATACAAATTGTGATCTCCTAATAAATTCAGCTTATCATTAATAGCAGCTACTGAAGCTTCTTCTTCGATTTGTTCAGTTACAAACCACTGAATCCAATTGTGTGTCGTAAAATCTTTTTCTTCTAAACACACCCCTACAATACCACTAATTAATTCGGTAACGTACTGTTCGTGTTCATATACCTTGGCAAACACTGCTTTAATGTCCTTAAAATCTGCAGGAGGCTGCTCAATTGAAGGGATAATAGCCTTTCCTCCTCGTTCGTTTACATACTTGATAAACTTCATCATATGCAAGCGCTCTTCTTCTGCCTGAGCATATAACCAGTTGGCCGTCCCTTCATAACCATTTGTATCGGCCCAAACAGCCATTGCCAAATATAGATTAGATGAATACGCTTCTTTTTCGATCTGATTAATCAGTATTTCTTCTACTTTTTTCTTAAGCATAACAGTCAATATTAAGTTATAAAACAAAGATACATATATTAACCCACCAACATAAGCAGGTGTTTAGTGTCATTCTTATTTATACCGATTCCAAACAAAATCTTCAATCCGTTTGGTAGTTTGGCAAAAAACGTCATTTTTGCATATCGGATTTTAAGGTCTTTTAGTATTTGTTTAAACATTTTGACTTTTAATTTTTTATAAATGAAATCTTTATTCCATTATGATTAAAAAAGTATTAGTTGCCAACCGAGGTGAAATAGCCGTTCGTGTGATGCGATCATGTCGTGAAATGGGCATCAAATCGGTAGCCATTTTTTCAGAAGCCGATCGCACAGCCAAGCACGTCAGGTATGCAGATGAAGCCTATTGTGTAGGCCCTGCTCCTTCCACAGAAAGTTACCTGAACATTAATAAAATCATCGACGTCGCTATTACCAGCAAGGTAGATGCCATCCACCCGGGCTATGGTTTCTTATCCGAAAATGCTCATTTTGCTGAAGAAGTTGACAAAGCAGGAATAATCTTCATTGGCCCCTCCATTCATGCCATTAACACTATGGGCGATAAATTAACGGCTCGTCAATTGATGATAGACTCGAACGTCCCAGTTGTTCCAGGCACTAAAGAAAATATTGAAGACCCGAATAAACTGAAAGAAACAGCCGCACAGATTGGTTATCCAATTATGCTTAAGGCCAGTGCCGGAGGTGGTGGAAAGGGCATGAGACTGGTACGCGAAGAAAAAGAATTGACTAATGCCTATGAAATGGCAAAATCTGAAGCACGTTCGGCGTTTGGTGACGATGCCGTTTATATTGAAAAATATATTGAAGGTCCACACCATATCGAGTTTCAAATAATGGCCGACCAGCACGGTAATTATGTACACTTATTTGAGCGCGAATGTTCGGTGCAACGACGTCACCAAAAAGTTATTGAAGAAACCCCTTCCCCGTTGATGACACCCGAATTACGCAAAAAAATGGGTGAGCAAGCTATCGCAGCTGCAAAATCGGTGAATTATATTGGAGCTGGCACGGTTGAGTTTCTGGTTGATAACAACCTCGACTTCTACTTTTTAGAAATGAATACTCGCCTGCAAGTAGAGCATCCGATTACAGAACGAACAACTGGCGTTGACCTGGTTAAAGCTCAAATCAATGTGGCTAATGGTCTTCCATTAGACTTTAAACAAGAAGACTTGCGTCAAAATGGACATGCTATTGAATGTCGCATATATGCCGAAGACCATAAAAACAATTTCATGCCTTGTCCTGGTGTGGTTAAAAACATTACCGAACCAATGGGATTAGGAATACGAACCGATGGATACGTATACGAAGGCTATGAAATTCCTTTCCACTACGATCCAATGATTTCTAAATTAATCTCTTGGGCGCCAAGTCGTCAAGAAGCTATTGAACGTATGAAACGTGCCTTGTATGAATACAAAATAACAGGTGTAAAAACGTCTATTCCTTTTGTATCACGAATTATGGAAGCAAACGATTTTATAGAAGGTAATTATGACACACACTTTATTGAGAAGCATATGGATTTTCTGATGACAGAGGAAGATGACTGTTCAGACTATTGTGAAGACATTGCCCTGTTTGTTGCTTATCTTGATTACAATGAAAAACTTCGTGAAGCCGCTGATAAATCAAATGTGGCTACACCAAACCAATCGGCCTGGAAAGAATATTCACGTCGTAAAAATGTAATTCGCTACTAAATCAGCTAATATGCCAATAGAACTAAAAATAGATTCTCGCCGTGCCCGGATAAAAATCCTCGAACATAATGGCACTCAATACAAAGTAGATATTGACAATCGCATCTATGACCTTGACTTAGTCAAAGTAGAGTCTGATGCTTATTCAATTTTACTCAATGGTCAGTCCGTTAATATGGAGATGATTCAAGGTGAAGACCTCAATCATTATAAAGTCAACACCATCAATAATTATTACGAAATAGAAGTGATAGATGCTGCAACGCGTTATCGCAATGCCTCTAAGTCGTCACTTGATTCGGGTAGTAATGTTATTTCTACACCAATGCCAGGTAAAATTGTCAAAATCCCGGTTAAGGTTGGTGACCAGGTAGAAAAAGGTCAGACAGTAATTATTGTATCAGCTATGAAAATGGAAAGTGAATACAAATCAGCTGTTGACGGTGAAGTCAAGTGCGTTCATGTTGCCGAGGGCGATGCTGTCGAAGGAAATCAGCCATTAATTGAAATTGAATAACCTGTAAATCAGAAACGATGCAAAGTTTAGAAGAAAAATATAAAAAGTTTGAAGCTCGCAACAAGAAAGCCGAAGCCGGTGGTGGTGAAGCGCGTATTGAAAAGCAACACAAGGGTGGTAAATTAACAGCAAGAGAACGGATTGAGCTATTTTTAGATGCCGGTACTTTTGTTGAGCTGGATAAATTAATGAAACACCAATGCCATAATTTTGGGATGGAAAAAACCCAATTTCCTGGCGATGGTTTCATAACCGGCTATGGTAAAGTTGATGGTCGACTGGTTTATGTATTTGCTCAGGATTTTACGGTGTTTGGTGGTTCTTTGAGTCGTACCAATGCCGATAAAATCATTAAAATATCGAAATTAGCACTTAAGATGGGAGCTCCTCTTATTGGCTTGAATGATTCCGGTGGGGCACGCATCCAAGAAGGTGTGCAAAGCCTGGCCGGTTATGGCGACATATTCTTTCTGAATGTCAAGTCATCAGGTGTTATACCACAGATATCTGCCATCATGGGACCGTGTGCGGGTGGAGCAGTCTACTCTCCTGCCCTCACTGACTTCATTTTTATGGTGAAAGATACCAGTTACATGTTTGTAACAGGTCCTGATGTAATTAAAACCGTTACTCACGAAGAAGTCACCAAAGAAGAGTTAGGCGGTGCCATGACACACAATGCCAAAAGTGGTGTGGCTCATTTTATGGGCGATGACGATGAACATACCTTGATGATGATTCGTGAGCTCTTGAGTTTTTTACCTTCTAATAACATGGAAGATCCTCCCGTTCTGCCAACAACGGATGATATCAAACGCGAAAGTGAAGAGCTGCAGGAATTAATACCGGCCGATCCCAATAAACCATACGACATGCACGATATCATTGGCAAAGTGGTGGATAACCAACACTTCTTTGAAGTCATGCCGCACTATGCGCAGAACATCATTACTGGGTTTGGTCGCATGGCTGGTCGAACAGTTGGTGTTGTGGCCAACCAGCCCAACTACCTCGCTGGGGTGCTCGACATTGAATCTTCAGCAAAGGGTGCACGTTTTGTTCGCTTCTGCGATGCCTTTAATATTCCGGTGGTTACTTTTGTTGATGTTCCTGGCTTTTTACCGGGCACCGTTCAGGAGTATGGCGGAATTATTAAACATGGGGCTAAACTACTGTATGCTTACGCCGAAGCTACTGTACCAAAAATAACGGTCATCACACGCAAAGCCTATGGTGGCGCTTATGATGTTATGGCGTCCAAGCATCTAGCGGCCGATATTAACTTTGCGTATCCAACAGCTGAAATTGCGGTGATGGGACCAGAAGGAGCTGTCAACATTATTTTCAGAGGCGAAACCGATGAAATTGCTAAAGCAGAAAAAGTAGATCATTATCGTGAAAACTTTGCAAACCCATATCGTGCAGCTGAACTGGGCTATATTGACGAAATTATTTTACCCAAAGAAACGCGCTTTAAATTGATACAAGCATTAGAGATGTCTCAAAATAAGAGTGAGGCCAATCCACCTAAAAAACACGGAAATATTCCGTTATAAATACTGAAAAGAAGCCAGTTTATTAATAACTGGCTTCTCTATTTTATAATTACCGGCTTGATATCTTAACTGGTTCAGCCTCTGAAATCAACTTCGGGCAAGCCTCACGAATAGCGGCTCTCTCTTGCGAAGTTAAATCACTAAAGGCATTACCAAATTTTCGTAAAGCCATTTCATTCCTCATTTCATTGAATGCACGCACGATTTCATTTTGAACCATCAGGTAGGTCTGATATTCTGTATCATTGGCCGTTTGTAATGATATAATACCTTTACTCACTTCCATGATGCCTAATAAACTAATATCCTTCATTTCTTTAGCCGATAAATTGACCTTATTTGAAGGATTTAATATAAATTCTTTAGTGGCCTCAGTTAAAAAGTTCAACTTCATTGGTCGTTTCTCTACCAATAATTGATTATCCGAATTCACCAAAATCTCAAACACATTACGATCGTTTTTTGGTGGTGCATCAATGTCTTCGATATATGGAGGAAGAACAGTTCCCAAGCCTAAATCTGAATCCATAGTTGTAGTAACCAAAAAGAAAATTAACAGAAGGAAGGCGATATCTGCCATTGAGCCAGCATTGAGCTCTTTAATTTGTCTACGTGTCATAACCTATCATTTAAAGATGAATATTAAATGACCCTGCACTGTATGACTTCGAACATTTACACTGTTAATTTACAATTATTTTTTAAAATAACGGTGCTATAAAAAATAACATGTCTACTTTTATTTCTTTTAAACCCTCCAACCGTTAAACCGATGCCGCCAAATTCAAATAACTGCTAAAAAAAAAGAAGCATGATACTCCTTTTTAAACTTCTATTTCATTACTCATTAACCATTTGCTAATAGATTCTATACACTTCATCATCTAATATTGAGAAAAACTCAATTAACAAATAGCAATTATAAACATCTGTACACCAATTAGTAATTTTGACAGTGTTTCTTTACTAAATCTTTAGTTTTCTTTAAATATCCTAAAATCAAATAAATAAGATGACTTTTAAATTCAATCATTACCTCACTGTGTATATCATACTCACGTTGTTGTATTCGTTGACTACAAATACCTCTGCGCAGGAAGAAAAACAGAAATACTACCCTGAATCAGATCCGCTGGTTCTTGAGAAGCTGGAGCACTGGCAAGATTTAAAGTTTGGGCTGATGATGCACTGGGGCATCTATTCGCAATGGGGCATCATCGAATCATGGTCCGTTTGTGGCGAAGATGAGGAATGGATTAAACGCTTTCGTAACAACGACAACTACGAACAATACAAAAAAGATTACTGGAACCTGCAAACCACCTTTAATCCAGTAAAATTCGCACCCGAAAAATGGACTAAAGCGGCAAAAAAAGCCGGAATGAAATACGTTGTGTTCACCACCAAGCACCACGATGGTTTTGCCATGTATGACACAAAATATTCCGATTTCAAAATTACGTCACCCAATACGCCTTTCTATACCAACAAAAAAGCGGATGTCACTAAAGAGATCTTCAAAGAGTTCTCGAAAGAAGGTTTTATGATAGGTGCTTATTTCTCTAAGCCCGATTGGCATTCTCCCTATTTTTGGACCCCAGACAATGCCACCGCCGACCGCAATCCGAACTATTCAATTGAACGCTACCCTGAGCGCTGGAACCAATTCGTTGAATACACCCATAACCAGGTGGATGAGCTTATGACTAACTATGGACAAATCGATATTCTATGGTTAGATGGCGGCTGGGTGCAACCTTATACTGAACAAGAGCTATGGGCCTATCGCAGCATGAAAGGCTTCAAACAATTTAACCTACAGAGTCAGGATTTAAAAATGAGTGAATTGGCCAGAAAGGCGCGAATCAAACAACCGGGCTTAATTGTGGTTGATCGCGCTGTAGAAGGGCCTAACCAAAATTACATCACCCCTGAAAACCGAGTGCCTGATAAAGCACTGCTAGTGCCTTGGGAATCCTGTTTGACGGGTGCGATTGATGGCTGGTCATGGCGTGACATTAAGCAATACAAATCCACCCAACAGATCGTTCACACCCTGGTTGATGTCGTATCCAAAGGAGGAAACCTGCTACTTAATATTGCACCGGATCCTAACGGCGAATGGGACGCGGAAGCCTTTAATCTTCTGGATGAAGTAGGTGAATGGATGGACCTTAACAGTGAAGCTATTTACTTCACAAGGCCACTAGCTCCTTACAAGGAAGGAAAAGTAGCATTAACGCAAAACAGACATAACAACACCATCTATGCCATCTACCTGGCAGACGAAAATGAAGAAGTAATGCCTTCCGAAATTTGGATGTCAACCTTTCAGCCAGATGAGCAGGCAAGCATCACACTACTTGGCTTTAAAGAACCACTTAAATGGCAAAAAGTTGGAACAGGTTTTAAAGTGATTATACCTAAGGATGCTCAAAAGAATCCTCCTTGCAAGCATGCCTGGGTGTTTAAAATAAGTACACAAAAATGATGATTCACATTATAAATTCATTACGCCATATTATCACTATGACAATACCGTTAAACGGAAGTTGACGATAACAAGCGTACTCAGAATAGTGTAGATGTAAATTTTAATATAAGCCAAGTAAAATCATCGATGAAGAATTTAAATCACCTAAACAAAATAGTTACAATGAAAAGCTTAATATTCACGGCTTGTATATTTCTTGTATTGACTACAATGAATGGACAAGAAAAAGAAATAAAGACACTAACATCCGATGGTGCCTGGTGTTGGTTCAGTAGTCCACGTGCCATCTATCGTCACAACGGCAAACCCGAAATTGTAACTGGCTGGATCACCAAAGACGGAGCACTTGAAGCAGGGCTGCTTAACCTAAAAAACAAGACCTCTCAAACACAAACCATTACTCCTAAGTTAGAAAAAGATGATCATGCAAATCCGGCATTTACAGAGTTATCTGATAAAGACGTACTAATGGTATATACCAAACACTACGATCACAAGGTACGCATTAACCGCTTATCCGTAGATGAAACAAAACTAAACTTCTCCGAAACAAAAGAACACGACATCTACGATGAGGCTGAACTCAAAAAATACCCCTACAAACGCGTAACGTATGCCAACCCTTTTATGCTGTCAAAAGAAAATAACCGCATATACTGTTTTGGCAGGTGGACTGGATATAAGCCCAATATTACATGGTCCGACGACGCTGGCGAGTCATTCGTAAAAAGCAAGGTATTCATAACAAACATCCCGTATGACGGCAACAACCGCCCTTATGTATTGTATTACTCCGATGGAAAATCAAAAATTCATATTCTGTTTACAGATGGACACCCACGAAATGAACCAACCAACTCGGTATACTATGCTTGTTATGAGAAAGGTGCTTTCTGGCGGGCTGATGCAACAAAAATATGTGACATGAATAACATCCCTTTTGAACCCAAAGATGCAACGGTAATCTATCAGGCTGATGAAGAAAATGGCAGAGCCTGGATATATGATATTGGTACCAATAAAAGAGGACACCCGGTGGTGTTATACGCCCGCTACCCCTATGAATCAAGCCATTTATATCATTATGCAGTATATAATGGTCAAAAATGGATTGACAACCAAATTTGCGACGCAGGCGGATGGTTCCCTCAAACCCCAGAAGGAAAGAAAGAGCCAGAACCACACTATTCTGCCGGCATGAGTCTAAATCCGGTTAAAACCAACACAGTCTATTTATCACGCAAGATTAATGGTGTGTTTGAAATTGAGAAACGTACCACGCACGATAACGGACTCACCTGGGACATTGAGGCCATCACCGAAAACTCTGAATTTGACAATGTAAGGCCAGTTGTACCCAAAAACATGAAGAGACGAGATACGCCGGTTGTGCTATGGATGACCAATAAAAAATACATCCACTACACTAATTATGAAACACAGATTAACTACCTAATAGATAAGTAAGCAGTACTAATGGTAAAACACACCCTATGAAAGTTAATTATCTACCAATATTAATTATAGCAGCATTGATGGCTTTAGGCTGGACTTCTAAATCGAATAAACCGCAAGCTAGCAGTACAGTTAAGACCATTTACCATAAAAAATGGATTGACTTCAACAAAAATGGGCAAAAGGACATCTACGAAGACCCAAGTCTGTCAATAGAGTCACGTGTGGAAGATTTACTTTCTCAAATGACCATGGAGGAAAAAACCTGCCAGATGGTGACACTTTACGGCTATGGACGAGTAGCCAAAGATGAACTACCAACGTCAGGCTGGAAACAGGAGCTTTGGAAAGATGGCCTTGGTAATATTGATGAAGCATCCAACGGTGTTTCATCAAAAGCTCAATATGCTTATCCACATAGTAAGCATGTGTGGGCACTAAATGAGATTCAGAAGTTTTTTGTTGAAGAAACACGACTTGGCATACCGGTGGAATTCACCAACGAAGGTATCCGTGGCTTGAACCACATTAAAGCAACCTCATTTCCAGCTCAGATTGGTATTGGTTGTACCTGGAACAAAGATCTGGTTCATCAAATTGGCAAATGTATTGGCAGCGAAGGTTACGCTTTAGGCTACAACAACATCTATTCACCGGTGCTTGATGTGGCACGCGATCAACGCTGGGGGCGAATCGTAGAGAGTTTTGGCGAAGATCCCTTCCTGGTTTCGGAGTATGGCATCAACCTGGTGAATGGATTGAAATCACAAGGTGTTGTTAGCACGCTGAAACATTTCGCCGTTTACTCCGCTCCCAAAGGCGGGCGCGACGGCAATGTACGTCTCGACCCACACATTGCACCACGTGAGATGCACCAAATCTATTTGTATCCATTTAAACGCACCATTCAGGAGTCGGAAGTATTGGGCATTATGAGTTCCTACAACGACTACGATGGCATACCTGTTTCGGCAAGTCCGTATTTTTTAACTGACCTGCTGCGTCAGCAATACGGTTTCAAAGGCTATGTGGTATCCGACAGCGATGCGGTCATCTGGATTTACAGCCGACACAAAGTTGCCGACACGTACAAAGAAGCCGTTCGTCAGTCGGTAGAAGCAGGCCTGAATGTGCGTACCACCTTTAATCATCCCGAAAATTTTGTCAATCCCTTGCGCGAACTGATTAATGACAAACAACTATCAATGGAGGTAATTAACCAGCGTGTCAAGGACGTCTTGTATGTGAAGTTCAGAGAAGGGTTATTCGATGCGCCTTACCGCGATGAGAAAAAAGTTGATGATATTGTTCGTTCTGAAGCCCATTTAAACCTAGCATTAAAGACCTCGCGTGAGTCCATCGTTTTACTAAAGAACGAGAACAGCGCCCTTCCTCTTAACAGAGACCAAATAAGTAAGATTTTGGTGTGTGGCCCCAATGCAAACGCTAAGAAGAGCTCTATCAGCCGATACGGGGCTTTGGGCGTAGATATTATTTCTCCACTGGAAGGCATTCGTGCATATGCCAAGGATAAGATGGATGTTGATTACGCTTTAGGCTGTGAAATAGTTGACAAGGAATGGCCTTACTCTGAGATACTACCTCAGTCAATAACATCAGAAGAACAAAGCTTAATTGACGAAGCTGTGAATAAAGCACAATCGGCCGATGTAATCATAGCAGTATTAGGGGAAGATGAACGCATGGTTGGCGAAAACCTTTCCCGCACCTCGTTGGATTTGCCGGGTCGTCAGAATCAACTGCTAAAAGCATTGATAGAAACTGGAAAACCGGTTATTACGGTGCTAATCAACGGTCGTCCTTTATCTGTTAACTATGCCGATAAGCACAGCAAAGCCATACTAACGGCCTGGTTTCCGGGTGAATTTGGCGGACAAGCGCTGGCCGATGTACTGTTTGGCGAATACAATCCGGGAGGCAAACTATCAACAACCTGGCCAGCTACAGTTGGTCAGATACCCATCAACTTCCCCTACAAACCGTTCTCGCAAGCAGGTCAATTTCAGAAAGGGCCTCATGGCACAGGCAAAAGCCGTATTGTGGCTCCATTATATCCCTTCGGACATGGACTGTCATACTCTAACTTCACCTACTCTAACCTTCAGGTTGACAACCAAATGACCACAACAAAAGGCGAAGTAACAATCAGTTTCGAAATTACCAACGATAGTGACTATGCCGGCGATGAAGTGCCTCAACTCTATTTTGAGGATACCTACAGCTCGGTCATCACCTACCAATGGCAATTGCGAGGGTTTGACCGCATACACCTTGCTCCTGGAGAAACCAGGCAGATTAGCTTTACGCTCAAACCTGAGCATCTGACGCTGCTAAATAACGAAATGCAGGAAGTAACGGAGCCTGGCCTATTCAATATAGCCATCGGTGCTTCATCACAGGACATCCGTTTGAAAGGGGAATTTACAATTGAATAATCAACAGAAATTATTCGACAATCAGATCCATAAAGAATCATTATGAAACAACTATTTATCCTATTTGCAGCAATTATTTTAATCGTGTTACAAAGCTGTTGTAACACCGACAAAGCATTTATTGAAGACAATGTACAATTTGCCGAACAGCAATTAAATAATGCTGTGAATGCCATTGAAAAAGACGGCAAGTTTCCGCGTTCCATTAAAAAGGACAGGACAGTAGGTTTTGTTGGCGCCTACGACTGGACAAGTGGTTTTTTTCCGGGAAGCTTGTGGTATTTGTACGAGCTAAGCGGCAACGAACAGTGGAAGCAGGAAGCTCAACGCACCACACATTGGCTGGAAAAAATACAACATTTCACAGGTAACCACGATATTGGATTTATGCTCAGCTGTAGTTATGGGAATGGCTTTCGTCTAACCAACAACCCTGATTACCAAACGATTCTCATCAATGGTGCAGAGTCTTTAAGCACACGCTATGACAGCATCACAAAGGTCATTCGCTCTTGGGATTTTAAAGGAGGGACCAAAGATGGTCACGTCTGGCAGTATCCTGTTATTATCGACAATATGATGAACCTCGAATTACTCTTCCTGGCTAGTGACTTCTCTGGTAATGAGAAGTATCGCAACATCGCTATTCAACATGCTAACACCACCATTAAAAATCACTTCAGAGATGACTTTAGCACCTACCATGTGGTCGATTACGATACAATTTCAGGAGCAATAAGGGGTCGCTACACACATCAGGGCCTCTCACATGAATCCTCATGGGCCAGAGGACAGGCCTGGGGTCTTTATGGTTACACCATGTGTGCCCGCGAAACTGGTGATGCCAGTTTTCTACAACAGGCCGAGCACATCGCTGATTACATCATGCATCACCCCAACCTGCCCGCTGATAAAGTACCACTATGGGATTATCATGCTAAGGACACGACTTTTTATCCGACATGGATTGAGAAGCTGCCTCCTTTAACTGAAGCATGGCGCGATGCATCGGCCGCCACCATTACCTGTGCGGCGCTATTCGACCTTAGTCAGTTAAGTGAAACAAAAGGTGCTGACTACTACCAGTTTGCTGAACGGCTTCTACACAATCTGAGCCAGCACTACCGTTCAACTAGTAACAAGTATTTTGTTTTGGAGCACAGTGTTGGTAACCTGCCATCGAATTCGGAGGTTGATGTGCCGATTAACTATGCCGATTATTACTACCTCGAAGCATTGGTGAAATTCAAAAATCTGACATCAAGCAAATAGTCGTATCAAAGGAGGGTCGACGCCCTCCTTACTTTCTAGAAACTGTTTAAGTTTTATCCATATTTCTATCTGCTTCGATTTTTTTACTAGTTCCACCTAAATCACAGGTGACACCCTGTACAACTGATTACAAACTGGAGCAATCAATTAATTATACCAAATGTATTACAAAATGACCCTTGATCATTTTGCTAATTACATTGGTTAATGCCGATACATTATCAAAGTGACTTTTAAAGCGAAGCGCTATAAAGGCGCATTTTGATTAGTAAACGGTATTAGGTGATTGAATTTAGAGTTATTATCACTCAATAATTATTTATCAATTACTTTCATATATGCATTTACTTCCTTACGCCAATTTTCCAAACGCTTTAATAAAATTCCAACCCTCTCAGTCTTTACATCCGCTATATTATTTTGCTCCTCTAAATCAATTGATAAATCATATAACTCCACTCGTTTTTCATCATAAAAATCAATGAGCTTATAATTATCAAGCCTGATAGCTGAGCAGTTTATATCGCCTGTTGCATGCGGTCGGCTGACCGGTGAGTGCCAAAAGATAGCCCTGTCAGAATACTGTTGCTCATTCTCTTTAATGGCAGGAACAAAGCTTCTTCCATCTTTATGAGCTTCAGGCAACAAATCAGCACCTGCCATCTCAAGCATAGTTGGAAAAAAGTCAGTACCGATAATGACACTGCTATTTATGAAACCTGCTTCGGTAATACCAGGCCAGCTAACGATCATGGGTTCACGCACGCCACCCTCGTACAAATGCCCTTTTCCGGCATGCAGTGGTTGATTAGATGTAGCCACCCGGCGTGGATTAAAACCCCTGTTTGACAAACCTCCATTATCTGAGAAAAAGATGACAATTGTATTCTCTGTTTCTCCCATCTCATCAACAGTATTCAGAAGACGCCCTAAACTTTCATCCATGCTGTATATTAAAGCGGCATATTCTGGATCGTTTTGATGCATTTTGGTAGTTCCGGTTCCTTCTTTTATAAATGGTTCTCCCTCATAACTCATGTTTTTTAGTTTCTGCTTAAACTTCTTCACGTACTCGGGTTTACCGTGCAAAGGTTCATGTACTGCATAATGCGACACAAAAGCAAAAAATGGTTGTTCCGGTTTAGTGGCATGCTGCTGCTTCAACCAGTCAATGGTTTTATCTGTTAAATGATCCGTAAGGTATTGACCTTCTACCCCATCTTCCAATCCATGAATGGGTGCTTTTTTACCTTTTTGTTTCCCTTCGTTGTAGGGGTAAAAATAAGAAATTGGTGAACCGGCATGGCCACCGGCAATATTAACATCAAAACCAACATCCAGAGGCATGGTGCCCGATGTTGCTAAATGCCATTTACCAACAAATAGTGTAGCATAACCAGCATCTTTAAGCGCTGATGCAATGGTTTGTTCATCCGCTTTTAGTTTACCTTCATCACCCGGGCGAACATTCAGCTTCCCCTCTCCCGGCCCTGGTATTTGCGCTCGGGCAGGGTATTTACCCGTTATAATGGAGTAACGTGACGGTACACAACGTGGATGAGTAGCATACGCATCAGTAAAAACCATCCCATCCTGTGCTAACTGGTCAATATTTGGCGTTTCGTAAAACTGCGACCCATTGTAGCCAACATCGGCCCAACCTAAATCATCGGCCAGAAAGAAAATGATATTGGGTGCCTTCTTTTCTTTCGGAACTTGACATGCATTTAAAAAGCTTACTGATAAAACCAGAAATAGTATTTTAGTTAATCGCATAAGAAAGATGTAAAAATCGAGTTTGTCTCCAATATTTTACTTCCCTTAGAAATCTATAGTTTTCAAGTGGAAGAGTTATAATAGTTTTAAAAAATACCACTAAGACACCAAGAAAACTAAATTTAACTTTTAGTGTTCTTCGAGTCTTAGTGGTTATGCTTTATCATTTATAATTCTGATGGTAATTTTTCTAACTTCTGAAAAAGGTTGATCTCATAATTAATATTGATTCGGATGACGGTAGTCGCCATAAGGATTTTTCACTGTTCGTTTTAATGGAATATTCATTCCGTGCGTTTCCTCAAGCCAGTCATATAAATCGGATGCCAGTTGCTTAGCTACATCCGCATATTCAGGCTGACCCATCAGGTTATATTGCTCATCCGGATCGTTAATGATATCATACAGTTCGTTCTGATCCCAGATACCCTGGTAGCGCATGTATTTATACTGGTCGGTGCGCACCCCAAATACTGTTGGTGTCATCGGGAAATCATATTCCCAGAAGTATTCATAATACACCCGCTCACGCCAGCCTTCTTCATTCCCCTCTAATAATTGAATCATTGACTTACCCGGCATATAATCCGGTTTCTTAACTCCCGCACATTCGAAAATGGTTGGTGCCACATCCACATTTTGCACCATGCGCTCAATGTTTTTACCTCCTTCAAATATTTCCGGGCAACGAATTAACATGGGTACCTTCACCGATTCTTCGTAGAAATGGCGCTTATCGATTAAACCATGCTCACCCCAGCTAAATCCATTGTCGCCCATGTATATAACCATGGTAGACTCATCCAACCCATTAGCTCGTAACCATTCCATAACCGAACCAATACTCTCATCAACACCCAAAAGCGTCTCACAGTATTTCTGCAGGTTCTCATCGAAGGTGCCGTTTTTACCATGATACATGTAATCAACACCATGCCAGCTATGACGCTGCTGCTTCACCCATTCAGGCCATTTCAAATCTTTATAATCATCGTCAATGGTTTGCGAATATGTGGCCGGTTTGTCAATCGTTTTCCCATCATACACCCCATCGTGGCGCTTGGCGGGTTTAAATAAAGCATGTACGGCCTTGTGTGACAGGTACATGAAGAATGGTTTTTCTTTGTCGCGGTTATCCAACCATTCCAAAGCATGTTCTGTCAGCAAATCAGTGATATAAGTATCCTCATCGTACTGAACGCGTTCGCCGTTAATATTCAGGTTGGGTGCATAATAATCACCTTGCCCCTTGAATGGAAAAAACGCTGAAGTTGACCACCTCTTAACGATTTAAATTGACCAGGTCTAACGAACGAAATTGACCACCCTTTGACGCTCCAAAGTGACC
>NZ_JAFMVC010000025.1 GCF_025499605.1 Carboxylicivirga litoralis
CAGTTGGCTATTGATGCTTTTAATCCGAGTGAAGAGATTCCACAAGTGGAGGGAGCTACACATGTTCGTTTCATTCTGGCGACAGCTGCGGTTGACTTTGGCAACCAGAGCTACGAAGTGGATGTGAAAGATAGTGCAGATGTGGAATTATCTGCATTGGAGCAGGCTGCTATCAATCTGGATAGTGCGATTTCTGCTGATTTACCTCATCCGGTATTTATCGTGGTTGGTGTTGAATACCATCAGGAGGTGAATGGTCATATGTATCCGATTCAGACAAAGACGCATAATCCAATGGCGATTGTGGAGGTGGATAAGGTGTAACCACCTTATAGAGATTAGACATGAGTTGATTTACAGCTTGGCTTAAAAAAGACTTAATATGAGTGAGGCTTCATTGAATGGTAGTGGGAAAGTTGGTTTCCTGGGTGGCACCTTAATTAGTGTGCTGAATGGGATATCATTTGAGGGTGTTGTGGAGACGGTGTTTTATACGATACTTGGGACGGTGGTGAGTTTTGGTGTATCGTGGTTGCTGAAGTATTTTTTGAAGAATCACTCAAGGAAAGATTCATAGTTTTATCGATTAGGTTTCCCGATTAAATTCATCTAAGATTTTGATAACAAAATCAAGATTCTCGAACTCGGGGCAGGTTGGTTTTGGCGACAACGGTCGTTGATAAAGTGTGTGTTGGAGGGCTCTTGGATTGTTGGATTCAAGAGCCTTTTTTAAGTAGTTGTCTTACTCCCGAAGTATCGGGACTATTCGCTCCGGGTTTGCTCGAGCCGCAAGGGCTTTTACTTTTGTTCATGATATATTTAATTGTTTATTGTATTCACGATTTTCAATTCTCCTACAGTCGAGAAAAGTAAACAAAAGAGTCCGCTGATTGCACCATTCGATGACCCACTATGCAAACGCTACAGGAAAAATTTAAAGGATTTACAGCTTGGTATCAAATTTTTCTCTCCTACGCTTATTGCAGTGGGTACCCCATCTGCATTGGTGATATCAGAAGGGTAAATTTTAAAATGAGATGAAGATGAAGTTTTTAGAGAAGGTGACGGCTTTGTTGGGAAATAGTGTTTTTAAGGATGTGGGTGAGCTCATCGACCGATTTGTGACGACCGGCGCTGAGAAGCGGCAGATAAAAACGGAGCTTTTGGAACTACAGCACCGGCATGAGGTGGAGGCTGTGAGACTATCCCTAGAGGCAGAGCAGGAGTTTAATCAGCGTATAAAAGACTTGGAGGGCACGGCTAAGGACCTGCATCAATCGGGGTGGTTGGGTAAGTTGGTGTTGTTTATGCGTGGTGCTCAACGGCCTTTGTGGGGCTATTTTGTGGCGTATATGGATTATATGGTGTTTGCGGGTAACTGGTCGTTGAAGGGTAATGAGAAACTTGAATCGGCATTTTGGATTATTAATTTTTTGGTGTTGGGATTCTTGTTTGGGGAACGGGCAGTGAAGAATGTGGCGCCGTTGGTGAGTGAAATGATGAAGAAGAAATGAATCCCCTGCCGGGTGGGCTTGCTCAAGCCGCAAAGGCTCCAACTTTTTTCTACAGTCAAAAAAGTTGGCAAAAAGTCCGCTGATTACACCATTCGATGACCCACTATGCAAACGCTACAGGAAAAATTTAAAGGATTAGCAGCTTGGTATCAAATTTTTCTTTCTTTCGCTTTTTCCAGTGGGGCCCCATCTACATTGGTGATATCAGAGTTGATTTACAGGATGGCTAAAAATTACATTATGGAATTAAAGGTTGTGAGATATAGTAGTTCTGAGGAGAGTACTTTGGGGCTGTTGTTTATTGATGGGGTGTTTGCCTGCTATACGTTGGAGGATGAGCACAGGGCGGTTAAGGTGATGGGTGAAACCCGAATTTCTGCAGGGCGTTATCAGGTTGAATTGCGAACTTTTGGAGGCCATCATTGGCGCTATCTGCGAAAATATGGTGCAGATTTTCATAAGGGGATGCTGCAGATTATGGATGTGCCTGGTTTTACAGATATACTGATTCATAAAGGCAATGACGATGACGATACGGCTGGATGTTTACTTGTTGGGGATAGTGCTAATAATAACCAGGTAAAGGATGGTTTTATCGGGAGTAGTACGATGGCGTATAATCGGGTTTATGCTGTTATGAGGGATGCTCTAATTAATGGTGACTCAGTCTATCTGCAAGTTTGTGATATTAATTGAAACTTGAATACATCTAGCCTTAAACCCTTAAACCACCTTTTTTACAGCCTGGCAAATAAGTCAAGGTTGAGGGCGTAGCCCGAACCCGTAGGGCTTGACCTTTACTATTTGTTAGGCTGGGAGATTTTTGTTTAAGGATTTGAAGGCGGGTACTGGATGTGAGATATACGATGTTAGATTTATGATGTTCGGTGTGAGGTGCTGCTGGGGAGTCAGGTTGAGATTGAAGTGTGATGGTTTATTTTTGCTTTTCGAAGTGTAGTTTATTGCACTTTTATACCGGAAAATACAATTAGGAATGCGAAATCATATAAATAGTGCAGTTTAATGCTCTTTTATTGTGTGTAATTAAATTATTCTCTATTTTTGGCATAAATAGAGCATTATGTTGCACTTTTCGGAATTAATAAAAACCATTAAAGCTCGTAGAGAAATGCTGCAGGTCAACCAGGAAATGCTAGCAGAACTATCGGGTGTAAGTCTTAGAACATTAAAACAGTTTGAGAGTGGGAAAGGCAATCCCACATTGCAGACGATTAGTAAATTAGCTGATGCACTAGGCTTAGAACTCACATTACAAGTAAAACAACTAAATCCTGATAAATGAGACAAGCTAAGGTTCTTTATAAGAATGAGGAGGCAGGTTTGCTTACTCAACTGGATAATGGAACATTTGTGTATCGTTACCATGATGCATGGTTTAATGCGACGGATAAACCACCTATAAGTCTTACGCTGCCTAAAAATCTGCAAGAATATCAGTCTGAGTATTTGTTCCCGTTTTTCTATAATATGTTGCCAGAAGGGACTAATAAACAAATTGTTTGTCATGCCATGAGAATTGATAAAGAAGACCATTTTGGCTTATTACTAACTACTGCGAGCTATGACACCATTGGTGCCGTTAGAATTATTAAAGAAAATTCTTAAAGTCACCTATCCCCGAGACAAGCCTACGGAGTATTTCGGCGACTTTATTTCTGCTATCGCAGAAAACCGAGTTTTCTTTTATTAACCCCTCTGACCGATATAAATCGGCCATCTCCCCTGAAATTCAAGGGAGAAAAAAGCGGACCCCGAGGCAAGCCTCGAGGAATCATATTGATTAAAACTGATAATACATGAGTTTACCTGATATCCAAAATTGCCCAGGCACATTGAAAGAAGGGAATAAAACCTATTCATCAACCGCTTTAAAACGAGTTTTTAAAGGGAAAAAGGTCAGTCATATACTACCTTATGAGTCGCCAGCTACCAACGAAGTAACAGATGAACTGTTTGAGGATAATCGAAAAAGGATGTCTATTTCAGGTGTACAAGAAAAGTTCTCTGTTTTGTTGGACAAGAACAAATTACGCCTCATTAACCAAGGTGAACAAGGACAATACATTCTGAAGCCTCAACCAGGTGCAGGTAAGCATCCTGAAATGATGCCTTCCAATGAGCATTTAACGATGCAGATAGCCAGGCAGGTTTTTAATATAGAAACTGCCGAGAACGCACTCATTTTTTTTAGGAATGGAGAACCAGCATATATTACAAAACGATTTGATGTTAAAGATGACAACACGAAGTGGGCACAAGAAGATTTTGCTTCGTTAGCACAAAGAACACCACAAACACATGGCACAAACTATAAATATCTGGGTAGCTATCTTGAATTATTTGAGATCATGAAAAAATTTGTTCCAGCCTACAATATTGAAGCTCCTAAGCTCCTAAAGATTATATTGTTTAATTACTTGTTTTCAAATGGAGATGCACACTTCAAAAACTTTTCACTCATACAAACTGAGTTCGGAGATTATAAATTGAGTCCGGCTTATGACTTACTAAATAGCCGCATCCATATTGAGGATAAAGATTTTGCACTAGACGATGGCTTGTTGCCTCCTGCCCAAGCGATTGGAAAAGTGAATGAGCAGTTTTATAAGCTTGGGCAGATGGCTGGAATAACGGCAAAATTGATTGATGAAATTTTTAATCTATTAACGTCAAAAAAGGATGAAGTCCTTCGTTTAATTAGCCACTCTTATCTGTCTGATAAATTGAAACGCAACTACGAACAGGCGTATTTAACCCGATTAAAAAAACTAAGCCGGAAATAACTGTAAGATTGCAAAAGACTTATAAAGTGTTAAGTACAGCGTGTTAATAATCAGGACAATTGATGTGGGTTTAATACATCGCTATCCTTTCTTTTAACAAACGAATTATGTCGCATTTTTAGTAAATATTTGCGACATTCCAAGTTTCAGTACGAATAGGGACAAGCGCCTGCGGCTAGCGTGGGGATGGAAGCGCAATGAACGAATGAAGTTGACGTAGCGGGACGCTAAGCCTAACAAATGAGTGGTTTGCGGTGGAATGGCGGGTCGAGCCGACTGCGAGTGGAGCAAGGGTGGCAGATTGAGAGCGACCAAAGGAAGTGGAAAGTGCCATAGCTTGGCAGTGGAAGTATGGAACGGACAAGCCGAGGGCTGGCGGATTATTTGCTGTGGGTGGAGTGAATATGGAGTGTGCGGAGAGCGACGTAGCGGGACGCTAAGCCAAACGTGGGAAAGGTAAGTGTGCACTTCGACTCCGCTCAGTGACCGGTTGGTTGCATATATAGTGACTATAATATCAGAAAGATGTTAGAAGTGCATACTTGCGTGGGGTGGCGAAGTGGCTGAGGCGAGTGAGTGGTTACCAGGTGAAGTATGAGCCGGGTAAATGCGAATGAGGTGAGGCGACTGCAGGTACTGGGGAGCGGAGTGTGAACGGAGGCCAGAGCAAATAATATGACCCGAAGGGCGTAGCAGCCCGATGCCCGCCGCGACTAGCAGGCGAGCCTAACACTGGCAGCGGTTGTGGTGAG
This sequence comes from Carboxylicivirga litoralis, assembly GCF_025499605.1. Classification (GTDB taxonomy): domain Bacteria; phylum Bacteroidota; class Bacteroidia; order Bacteroidales; family Marinilabiliaceae; genus Carboxylicivirga; species Carboxylicivirga litoralis. The sequence goes on from NZ_JAFMVC010000025.1 coordinate 5,071, forward strand.
GGTTTATTGGCAGAACAGACGTAGCGTGACGCTACGCCCAACGAAGTGGCGGAACGCCAGGCTGAGATGACAATGTGCCCGAGACACAAGGAGAGCTGCCGTGAGGAAGACCGTGGGAACTGCAAAGGGCATGACAGGCTCATCTCGACTTCGCTCGATGACCGGGTAATGTCGGTTAGAGCGGAGAGATTGACTTTAGTGAGCAGCGCTATTTGAATGCCTTTGATAATAAATAAGGAAAATAGGGCTGCGAAAGCCTGGCATGAGCTTTTGCTGACAAGGGATGACTCACACCGATGGACCTGTTAAAAGAATGTAAAAGTTATAGCGTGAGACTGTTTGGTGTGGGGATTGCGTTAAGGATTGGAGCATTTGTTTGAGCTCTTGCGGCGATAGACGGAAAGCGAGTGCGGAAAGCCTGACCGAAGGGAACGCCCAAAATCAAGAAAAGTATGTTATTCATAAAATCTAAATTTCTGATAGTATAAGGAAAGTTGTTGTGTCTCCATAAGTCATTAATTTATCTAACAACTCTTGTAAATGAAGTTGACTTTTAACCGTGATTTTAAGATGTATATTCTGACTGCCGGTAATGCGATGTGCTTCTTTTACTTCTGGGAAATGAGTTATTTTTTCGATGACGTGTTTCAATTTTCCAGGAAAGACTTTGAGCAACATAAATGCTTCTAATGTGTTTCCGAGCTTTTTATTGTCAATGATAATAGTATATTCTTTAATAATACCTGATTCTTCCAGTCTTTGAACTCGCTCTCTTACAGCCGAAGGCGACAGGTTTATTTTCCTACCTAATTCGGCAAAAGAAAGACGGGAGTTTTCTTTTAGTATCTTTAGTAGTTGCTTGTCTATTGTGTCTGCCATTGAATAAACTGATATATGATTAATATTTAATTGAAACAATGGTGAAATTAATAAAAAACCTTTAAATCAGTTTAGCTGAATAGGTCTTAGAGGGTAATTTTGCAAAATGGATGTATATATTCTCTTCTAAAATTAACCAATAAGGGTTATATGATACTACTTGATGAAAAATTTAAAGCTATTGATGCAGAAAATGCTCCTGGTCAGGAAATGCGTCAGAATGAAATAAATCTCGATTCAATTATGCTAGGTGAGAAATTAGACGGCGTAGCAGTTGACTTCTCGCATGGAGATATTGATGCTTTTACTCCCATACCTGAAACTGCTAAAGTATGGATGGAGAGTTACAGTAAGGGTAGTTCACAGGCCTATACTGAATATCGAGGATTGAGCGAGATACGAAGCAAACTATCAGAAAACCTTGCCGAATTTACCGGACGAATAATTGATGCCAATCGAGAGCTGATTATTACTCCAGGAACACAAGGAGCCTTATTTCTTGCATTAGCTGCTACAGTTACAGAAGGGGTAAAAGTTGCTATTGTGGAGCCAGACTATTTTGCCAATAGGAAGTTAATAAAGTTCTTAGGAGGAGATATGGTGGCTATACCTCTTAATTACCTGGAAGAAGAAACTTTAAATGGATTGGATTTAAAAATACTTGAAGAGAGTTTTAAGGGCGGTGTTAAGGTGTTTGTGTTTTCTACACCAAATAATCCAACCGGACATGTTTATTCTAAAGCAACTGTTCTGAAAATAGCAACTCTAGCTAAGATGTATGGTGTGACATTGATTGTTGATCAACTCTATTCAAGGATGCTATATAGTGGAGAATCCTTTTTTCATCTCCGATCTGCAGATGTGCAGCCAGATAACTTGATAACCATTATGGGTCCATCAAAAACAGAATCATTAAGTGGGTTTCGTTTGGGAGTGGCAGTCGGAACACCGGAGATAATTGATAGAATGGAACGTCTTCAAGCGATTGTTTCCTTGCGCGCAGCAGGTTATAACCAGGGAGTGTTAAGGAAATGGTTTAATGAGCCCGATGGTTGGCTGGATAATCGCATTTGTGAGCATGAAGCTATACGGGATGATTTGCTATATATTTTCAGATCGGCAGGACTAAAGGTTGCAAGACCACAGGCAGGTAGTTATTTGTTTCCACAATTGCCGCAGTTAAAAGTTGACTTAACAACTTTTGTGCGCTTACTACGCCATCAGGCAGGCGTTATTGTTACATCGGGAACAGAGTTTGCACCACTTTGTACAAATAGTATTCGCTTGAATTTTTCACAGAAGCATCATGTTGCTACTGAGGCTGTTAAACGAATTGTTAAAATGGTAGAGATTTATCGATTATGAGTACTATTACAGTACAACCGATACCCCAAGGGAAATACTTACCGGCTGTACGTCACAAGGATGTGGTATATACTTCAGGTATGACACCGCGAAAGGCAGGAAAACTGAAATTTATCGGGCAAATAAAAGCAGATAAACCAATTGATAGATATAAAGAGGCTGTGCAGCTTGCCACGTCAAATGCGATTGCAGCAGCTGAGTCATGCTTAAATGAAGGAGAACGATTGTCTGTAATACTTCGACTTAATGTTTATTTAAATGCAGAGAGGGATTTTTTATACCATGCAATAGTAGCAGATTATGCAACAGATGCTTTGATAGAAAAGTTTGGGGTGAAATGTATTGGGAGTCGGATAGCTATTGGTGTTTCTTCATTACCATCGAATGCAATGGTCGAAATCTCATTGATAGCAACGGTAAGTTAATATTGCATTTTATAAGTTAATAGTCTATTTGTATTGCATCTTAATTCTCTTTTTTCGTTTTATCTTTTATGTGTCTTGTTTTAATAAGGTTTAGAAAATAACAGGCATATATATGAGATTGCAGCTTATTTATAGTTTGGATTACTAATTTTTTATTTCATTTTATTTTATTCTTCCAAATAGTAAATCATCTGTATTGATTAGGAATAATAGTATTTGATATGATATTTGAATCACTATTTAGCTTTTTCTATTTTGAGTATTAGGTGTTCCGAACTAAAGTTTTTTTTTACTAAACTATGATGGAATCATATCTGCATGCAAATAAATAAGGAACTTTCATTTTTTTGAATACAATTAATGCAAATAATTAAATAGTCCATATTTAGCATTAAATATCCATTTGAAATTGCTTACTGTTAGGATAGTTTTGCAATGTTAACTAAAGTGTGTAAAAGTTAATTTAAACTAAATCATATGAAATCTAGGAACAGGAAAAATCTAGACTGTATAGGTTTAATGCCTATTAAAGTATTACTCCTGGCTTTGTTCTTTTTAGGTGCAACGGCTATAGACGCATCAAGTGCAAAGAATAAGTCGGGAGGAGTAAGTCAGCAGGTTACAAGAATTACAGGTGTAATTGTTGATAAAACAAATGCCCCGTTGCCTGGTGTTAGTATCATTATCAAGGGTACAGCAACAGGTACAATTACCGATATAAATGGTAATTATAGTTTAGACGTGCCAAACCAAGGTACAATCATCGTCTCATATATTGGTTTTGAGACACAAGAAATCGTTATTTCAGGTGGTGTTTCTGTGTATGATATCGTTATGCTTGAGAATACAGAGGATTTGGATGAGGTAGTGGTGATTGGCTATGGTACTCAAAAGAAAGAAACTGTAACGGGTGCTATGTCAACTGTTTCATCCAAAGAGATTGTTGCGCAGCCTGTTAGTACAGTAACTCAGGCTTTAGCTGGGCGCTTACCAGGTCTGATAACTAATCAAGCAGGAGGACGCCCAGGCAAAGATGCTCCTACTATTAAGATACGTGGTATTGGAACATTGGATGCCGGAGCTGGTTCAAATCCATTGATATTAATTGATGGAATAGAGAGGGATCAATTAGCTTTAAACTACTTAGATCCAAACGAAATAGAATCTTTGTCCATCCTTAAGGATGCCTCATCTACTGCTGTTTTCGGAGTTCGAGGTGCTAATGGTGTTATTTTGGTAACAACCAAGCGAGGAAAACTTGGGCCTGCAAAAATTAACTTTAAGGCTAATGTAGCGTTAGTCCAACCAACAGTGGATTATGATTTGATTAATAGTTACCAGCAAACTGCTTTAGCAAACGAATACCTAGGTTTCGCTGGTAATTCCACTGATCCGTCAGCTCCTTATCCACAGGCTGTAAGAGAACGATTCAAAGGCGTGGTTGATGGTTCACCTGTACAGGCAGGAGACGAGTATTTGTATCCCAGTACTAACTATGAAGATTTAATGTTTAAGGATAATGCGATGCAGCAGCAATATAACTTTACAATCAACGGCGGAACAGAGAGAGTAAAGTATTTTGCTTCATTAGGTTATTTCCAACAAGGTGGCTTGTTCGAAAATCTGAATCCTAACATTGATGAAACAACCAATTACGAGCGTTACAATTACCGAACCAATATGGACGTTAGCATAAGTAAGACAACGTTAGCAAAAATAAATATTGGCGGTAGTTATAACAGAAATGTAGGTTTAGGTCAGGGAGGGTCTGAACCATCTCGTTCATATTACTGGAACATGCTCAACCACTCGGCACCGTGGGATGGTTATATGCATGATGGAAAAGTAGTTATGTTGCAGGATAACGCCAACTCAGTATTGCTCAACAGTGATATCAGGGGTTATAATATTGAATTACAAAATACAGCTGATTATAGCCTTATTCTAGAACAGAAATTAGACTTTATTACTCAAGGACTATCTTTTAAAGGTACTGCTTCAGTCATAAGTTATTTCAGAAATTACATTAATCGAAGTAAGGATCCGAAGAAAATACCCGTTTGGAAACCAGATGTACAAGCAGATGGTTCAGTTGTGTTTTATCAGAACAACGAAGATGTTTTACCATATAACTCAACCAGTCAAGGTAAATCAAGGAAAGAGTATTATGAGGGAGCTTTAAATTATAAGCGAACGTTTAATAGCGACCACTCATTCACCGGCTTAGTCTTATTTAATGCTGAAAAGTCACATTTTTCACAGTCTTATTGGAATGAAATACCTCGTGCTTATTTAGGTATGGTTGGTCGTGTAGCTTATAACTATAAGAATCGATATATGGTGGATTATAACCTTGGTTATAACGGTTCAGAGAACTTTGCTGAAGGAAAGCGGTTTGGGTTCTTTCCTGCATATTCAGCAGGTTGGACTTTCACAGAGGAGCCATTTCTTAAGAATCTAATCGGTGAAAAAATATTATCCTATGGTAAGTTCAGATTCTCTTATGGTACGGTTGGAAATGATAAGATGAATCAACGTTTCCTCTACCTACCAGATAAGTATAATATGGATGTATATAATTATACAGGATGGAGAGAACTAGGAATTAATTTTGGAGTTCCGGGAGAGGTGCAAAAATACCCTGTTGCCTATCAGGGTGCAGCGGGTAATCCTAATGTTACCTGGGAAAAAGCGGTTAAAATCAACTATGGTATCAACCTTTCATTCTTAGAAGGATTGATTAGCTTAAAGGCCGATTATTTTACGGAAGATCGCAAGGATATCCTAATCAATCAAAATGTAGTTCCCATTTATCAGCAGACGGGTGCTTTGGCACTAAACCTTGGACGAGTTAAAAACAAAGGTTATGAAATTGAGCTTGGTTGGAACAAGCCAACAAATAGTGGAAGGTATTGGGTTAATATGAATTATTCCTTTGCCCGAAATGAGATTATTGAGATGGACGAACCGGAGCAAGAGTTTGACTATAGAGCTAAAACCGGAAGACGCGTGGGTGAGATATGGGGCTACCAGCAAGAAGATTATTTTAGAACAGTTGAGGAAGCAAACGCTTATAGACAACAATTATGGGAACGTTACAGTGAACTGAATCCAGGTGCAGATGAAGGTTCTTATCAGGCTTATGAAATTTTTAATACCGGAAGCGATGTCTCGGCCGGGGATTTGAAGTTTATTGATAGAAATAATGATGGGGTTATCAACAACCTGGATGCCGGTTACATTGATATGGTTAGTTTCCCTGAATCTACCTTTGCATTAAATGCAGGTGTACAATTCAACAATATTTCGTTGTCAGTGCTGCTGCAGGGTGCTACGAATTATTCAATCAATTCACGCACTAATTATAGTCCTGTGCCGACCAAAGGTTCTATTATGAATTATGTATTGGAACGCTATACACCTGAAAGGTATGAAGCAGGCGAAACGATTAACTATCCTCGTTTGACGCAAACTAATGATAACTGGAGTTTTAATGGAACCTACTGGTATCAGGATGCCACTTACCTAAGGATTAAGAGTGTAGAGATAGGTTACACCTTTGATAAAAACAATCAATTTATTGAAAGCCTAGGTCTTGATAACCTAAGAGTATATGCAAACGGTTTGAACCTACTAACATTTACCGATATAAAATATATCGATCCGGAAACAACCAATGGAGAACTACGATATCCTAGCTCTCGAATTTTTAACGTTGGTGTAAGTGTACAATTTTAATAGTTAATTGAATCTGATATGAAAAATGATATGATAAAATATTTTAAAATAGTTGGGTTCGTACTTGTATTGGCGACAATATTCGGAGCTTGTGAAGGTGATTTTTTAGAGAAACCTGCCGGTTCAGATGTTACAATAGATACAGTCTTTGTTTCAACAAGTAATGCCCAACAGTCCATCTTTTTACTCTACCATGACGATTATTTTGGTGCTGATAATATTGCACTCAATTGGTGGGATAATCCACAAGGATATGCTAGTTGGTCTGAGATTGGGGATGATTTATACCCTTCTCATAAAGGTTTGGGAAATAGTAAAAATTATATTGCCGGTTCAGTCAATTCAGCATCTAACCAGATGTATGGACTCAATTGGTTGTATTTTGCTGTAAGAGGTGCGAATACCTTTATTGAAAAGGCTGGAACAATTCCTACTGTTTCAGAAGAAGATGCTGCCTATGTGGATAAAATGACAGGGGAGGCACATGCCCACCTGAGCTATCAGTATTTCAAAGCAATGAAGTTATGGGGAACGGTGCCTTGGGTCAATAAGCGATTAGATGGTAGTGAAGATGTGATACCACGACCTAGTTTCTCAGACTTTGTTGATAGTATGGTTGTTCACCTGGATGTGGCAGCTAATTTGTTGCCTGAACAATGGGAAGATCGCTGGCAAGGACGCTTTACCAGTGTAGCAGCCAAGGCTTTAAAAGCAAAGATATTGGTTTATGCTGCCAGTCCTTTGTATAATGGTGAAACACCAGGTTATGCTTCCGGTTATGAACATCCAGAAGTATTGGGTTATGGTTCATTTAGTAATGAAAGATGGAAGCGGGCAGCTGATGCTTGTAGAGAGGCCATTGATGCTGCTCATGCAGCAGGTTATGGATTGTATAAAGGGTCAGGTGAAGAAAAGAATATCTATGATTTGGCTATAAAATTAACGAATGAGCACATACTCTATCAAACCTTTGAGACTGTCAATAGTGAGGGTGGATGGAAGTATTGTAATAATATGATGAACTGGCCTTATGGTATTGGTTGGTATAACAGAACCGATGTGATGTATCAGCCAACTATTCAGCATATCGATGCTTATCAGTTGAGCAATGGAGCTTTTCCAATTGATGGATACGAAAATAATGATCCAACAAAACCAATTATCTCACAGGCTGGTATTGATGCCGGATATACTGACCAGAATTATCATGCCAATCGTGACACACGATTTTATCAGAATGTTGTGTATCATGGCTCAAAATTCGGAGAAAACTATAACGATAAGCTAATCAATTTTGATGCCGATCCAACAGTGCCTGATCGGACACATGGTGACCACGCTGAGTTTAAAACCAGTTTTATGACACGTAAATTTGTGAATGAAGCTCTTGGTGAGAGTCAATCAATTACTTATCAACCGGTACATCCAATATTACGTTTAGCAGATCTTTATCTTTTATATGCAGAGGCATTGAGTGAGTACAATGGAGCACCAACAGCGGATGCCATTTTTTACTTAAACGAAGTTAGAAGTCGTTCTGGAATGCCTAATTATGATGCTGCAAATTATAAGGGAGCCACCGATAAAGAGAAGTTTCATAATGCGATTAAATATGAGCGTAAAGTTGAGTTCTTCCTTGAAGCACAACGTTACTTTGACTTACGTCGTTGGAAAGAAGGAGATGAGCTAACAACGTATATGGGAGGTGTCATTATCAATAATGGTGCTGTATCGCGTATCAACATTAATTTTAGTCGAATTTTCAACGAAAAAATGTACTTCCATCCATTCCATAGCAATTGGGTGAATAATACAGAAGGGTTATACCAAAACCCTGGTTGGTAAACATTATTATTAATGCTTAAATGTAAATATGATGAGAAAATATAATATAATTTACTTTTCATTCTTAATGTTGTTTGCCATAAGCATAAGTGGATGGTCGCAAACAGACAGCTTGAATGTTAATTCAGAAAAAATCGATAAGAAGGTGAATATTGCTTATGGGCAACAAAGCTTTGGCGAGTTGACATCTTCAATATCAACAGTTAGTGGTGAGGAGTTAGAAAAAAGCTCTGCTACTAACCTAGGAAATTCATTGTATGGAAGATTACCTGGCTTATTTGTCATTCAGGCGAGTGGTGAGCCAGGGAAGGATTTACCCTGGTTACGAATCAGAGGTGCATCTGTTAATCCTTTGATTATTGTTGATGGTTACGAACGTGACTTATCATTTATCAACCCGGAAGAGATTGAGTCTATTTCAGTTTTAAAAGATGGAGCAGCGTTGGCCATCTATGGCATGAAAGGTGCTAATGGAGCCATTGTTGTAACTACTAAGCGCGGTTTGGAGCAGAAGACACAAATCAGTTTTTCTGTTCAGTCAGGTGTGCAGATGCCATACGAAACTGTTGATGTGCTGGGGGCAAAAGAATATATGACCATGTATAATCAGGCGGCTGTTAATGATGGTTTGTCTGCAAAATATTCTGCTGAGGATATTGCTTCTGCCGGAACAAGCCCTCGTTTTCCCGATGTGAATTGGGAAGACGAAGTGATCAAGAAATTGACAAATGTTTCTAAGGCCAATCTTGGAATACGCGGAGGCTCCAATTTTATAAAGTATTTTGTCAATTTTGGCTTTCTATACAATGATGGCATTTATAAGCCGGAAAACCCGGATATGAATTCCAATGCCAATATGACACGTTTTAATGTGCGATCGAATTTTGATTTACAAGTGACTAAGAATACGATCTTTTCGATGGATTTAGCCGGAAACTTTGATAATAAAGGATACCCTGCTAATAATACATTTGAAATCTGGAACGCACTATATACCTTACCGGCAAATGCTTTTAACATTAAGAACCCAGATGGTAGTTATGGCGGAACATCACTTTTATTGAACAATCCGGTGGCAATGTTGGAAACATCAGGCCGTAATAAAGTGGTTGATCAGTATTTGAATGCAAGTTTTAAGCTGACACAGGATTTTGATTTTATTACTCAAGGTTTATCTGCAAGCATTGGTTATGTGCTAGACCATAGTGCTAATAACTCTGATGGAACCTGGCGATATTTTCAAGTGAAGCAAATTGCTCCCGGGTATGATGATAATTACGAGTATTATTCGTACAGAGAAAATACAGAATATAATAACTGGAGCAACGCTGCAAGTACGCGTTTTTCAGTATTTGATGCTCAGGTATTATATGAAATGCCAGCATCCAACGAGCATGAACTAACGTTTATGGCACGATTCCAAAGTGATAAGGAATCGAAGGCGAACACTGATTTAACGCCTTATGTGACGAATAGTGTTGGAGGACGTCTGAGCTATGCTTATGGCAACAAGTATTTGTTTGAGGCTGCAGCCAGCTACTATGGGTCTGACCAGTATGCTGAAGGTAATCGCTATGGATTTTTCCCATCAGCAGCTGCCGGTTGGGTTTTCTCAAACGAGAGTTTTCTTGAAGATTCAAAACTACTTTCATTTGGTAAACTAAGAGCATCTTATGGAATTACCGGCTTAAACAGATATGCCAGTGGTCGATACCCATACAATCAATTCTATACCGGAGGTGGTTCTTTCCCAATTGGTCAGGATTGGGAGATGATGTATGGTTTACAGCCCGGAAGACTGGCGAATGTTGATACAAAATGGGAAGTTTCTGAGAAAATAAACGTAGGTGTTGATTTGGAATTCATCAAACAATTATCGTTCACCTTCGATTATTTTATGGATAAGCGCACTGATGTACTTTATATAGATTACAGCAGACCAGCTGTTACCGGTGCAACCTTACCAATTGAAAATATAGGTGAGATTCATAATACTGGTTTTGATACTAAAATCGGATTTGTTTCCAAGCCAGGCGACTTTAATTGGTATGCCGATTTCATGTTATCCTATTTCGATAATAGCATTGAGGAGATGGGCGAATCGTTGAGTGAAGGCAATTTATCGCACCTTAATAAAACCGGAGACCCGTACAATGCCATTTATGGTTATGAAGTTGAAGGGTACTATGAAGCTGGGGAAGATGCTACTTTGGCGCCAATTCAAACTTTTGGACCAGTTGCTGAAGGTGATTTAAAATACCGCGACCTGAATGGTGATAACATTATTGACGAGCGCGATATGACAATGATTGGTAATCGATTGGCAAATATTGATTTAGGTTTAAAGATAGGATTCAACTATAAGAATTTCGATTTTGAAGCTCTATTTCAAGGACAAATGAATCGTGACATAACCATCCATGATAATGCCATGTATCAGCCGTTTATTAAAGGAAATGGAGTGACTGAGATAGCAAAAGAAGATGGATTTCCTCGTCTGAGCCTGACTAATATGAATAACTATCAAAGCTCATCGTATTGGGTTCGCAAAGCAGATTTTGTCAAGTTGCGCCACGTGGAGTTGGGTTATTCATTACCAGAACATCTGAGCAGCAGAGTTAGAATGGATAAGGTTCGATTATTTTTTAGAGGTATGAATGTGTTAACACTAAGCGATTGGAAATATACTGATCCTGAATTTTCATGGATTGGCTATCCTCCAATGAAGACTTATTACCTGGGTGTTAATATTAACTTTTAGTAAGCGCATTAAATCTGATAGATATGAATTATAAATATAAAATATCAACATTCTTCATTTTCCTTGTAGTCCTTTTTTCTGCATGCCAGGATTTGGATATGGAAATGGAAACAGCGGTCGATGATAATTTAATGTGGAACAATCCGTCGTACATTGACCGATATGTGGTGGATTTAATTAGTACAATGCCTAATGGTTTTAAACCTGAAGAGTTTGGCAACGGTATATTTTATGCCAATGCCACCGATGAGGCAGAAAATTCAAACGCCACGGCACTTGTTCAAAACATGAATACCGGCAATTGGAATTCGGTAACGAATACCAACCAAGCCTGGAACAAATATTACAGAGGTATTTATAAGGTCAATTTATTCCTTGAGAAAGCTAAGGATATAAACTATGAAACCTATACTCCGTCACAACGAGATATTTTTCTTCAACGACTGGAGTATTATAAAGCTGAAGCGCGTTTCTTAAGAGCTCTTTTCTACTACGAATTAATCAAGTATTATGGAGGCGTTGTTCTTATCGGAGATGAATCTATTCAATTAATGGAAGAGCTAGATAAACCTGCTTTTGACGCCAGTCGCTCATCGTTCACAGACTGTGCCGAGTATATCTTAAGTGAATGTGATTATTTAATTGATAATGAGTTATTGCCTTTGCTAGATGAAGGAGCTGATCAGGGACGACCAAATGGAACAGCTGTTAAAGCCATAGCCTGCAAAACTAATTTATTATTAGCCAGTACAGTTTATAATATGTCCATAACTGAAGGCTCTGCAGAGCAAATGGCTTATTGGAAAGAAGTATTGGACTTAGCACAAGAGATCGCTTTTGATAAAGTATTTACATTCGGACCTTATGATCAATTTGACGGCACAAGTCCTGAAATTATCTTAGGGTATCGTCAAAAGGAAATTAACTATATTGAGAAGGCTAACTTCCCTGTTGGCTGCGAAGGAGTTAATACCGTAGGAAGTAGTTGTCCTACTCAGAATTTGGTAGACGCCTACCGAATGGCTAACGGGATGAAGATTGATGAAGCAGGTTCTGGTTATGACCCAAATAATCCTTATGCGGGCAGAGATGAAAGACTATTACATACTGTTATAGTTAATGGCAGTCATTGGGACGAAAGAAATACCTCTTCGCGCACTGTTGAAATATTCCGAGGTGGCCGTGATGGGATGGATAGAGACTATGGTACCAAGACAGGCTATTATCTAAGAAAGTATTTGGATCCAACATTGGACCTTAGACAAGGTCAGGTGTCAAACAGAGAATGGCCAATATTCCGATTTGCCGATATCGTGCTTATTTGGGCAGAAGCAGCCAATGAGCTATATGGTCCATCTACTTTAGGAGAATCTTATTTGACTGCAATAACGCTTCTAAACCAAACTGTTGTTCGTCATGGAGGTTTGCCTGAGATTCCATTGAATAGTTTATCACAAAGCGAGTTCAGAGAACGATTGAGAGAAGAGCGTTTTATTGAAATGGCATTCGAAAATATGCGTGCCTGGGACTTACGTCGTTGGGGAATTGCTCCACAGGTGCTTAGTCAGCCGGTTTATAAAATGGAAGTGACAAAAAGTGTTGATGGTTCATACAATTACCAGAAGCAGATGTTAGAAGATAGGTATTTTGAAACCCACATGAATTTATATCCAATTCCACAAAGGGAAGTAAATAATGGATTGGTTCAAAATGCAGGTTGGTAGTTATTTATAACGAATACTAAACAATGAAATTATGAAATATCTAAGTTTTATTATAGCAGCTTTTATCTCGCTTTCTACGTTTGCACAAGGTAATGTGCCAATTAAAGCGGATGGAACAACAAAGTACCTCATCAAAGTATATGATGGCGAAACGAATGAGAAGGTCTTGTTTAATAATAGTGCTCATGGCGATTGGAAAACAAAAATTCAGGTGGCTGATGTCTTTGACGGTTCTATGCCTCAACTTTGGTCTTTTCAGGCAACCGAAATGTATCCAGGTTATTTTAGTGTTATCAACCATGATGAAGAGTTAGCAGAAAATTCATTTTTAATGTCGTGGAGCTGGCATGCCTATATGGGCAGTAACAGAGATCCTAAGACAGAGTTGGAAATGCAGTATCGCTTTGTAGAAGTGAGTGACGGTTGGTATGCTTTAGAAACCATTGAAAAACCTGCTGGTTTGTACAATCAACCCTACACGCCAGGAGCCGATGCTTTAAATTTAAAACCAGAAGGCTATGTGGCTTTTAGAGATGTTAAAAGTGCAGACATTACTGCGGATAACATGGTGAATAAAGTCTTCAGATTCGAAGAGTTTGACCCATTAAAGCTCTTTTTGGAGACGATTGTGCGTGGTCAGCAATTATATGATAATAATCCTGATGTGTCAGAATCTGTGCGACTAGAACTTTTTAAAGTGCTTGAAAAAGCCAGAGCAACAAGAGTGTTTGGTAACGAAAGTGAGATGTTAGCTTTACAACCCTACCTGGACGAGGCCATAAAAAAGTTCAGTGAAGCGTTGGGGCTAAACTCTATCATTGCAGATGCACGTTTATTCATTGCTAATTCAGCAGCAAAGCAGGCTGTTAAAGATGCCTTTAATGCCATTGTTGAAGAGGCAGAACTGTTTTTAAACGCCGATAATTTAAACTATTCGGAAATAGAAAGCGTAAAAAATAAGATAGCAAATGCTAAAGCTTTGGTTGAAGCCTTGGTAGAAGCCGAAACTTTAATTGAATCGACAACAGATTTTGAAGAAGCAAAAGCTGAGCTTCGTCTTGTTATTGAAAATGTTATTACTGCCTTTAGTAATTCAGCCATTTCGATATCAGAGTTAAATGCACTGAAAGTTGAAGTTGATGATGCCGTAAAAGCCTTTAAAAAGGCTTTAGAAGCAGGAAATCCGGCACTTGTCCTTACGAATGCTGATTTTGAAAATGATTTAAGCGACTGGAATGTAGAATCGCCGACACCAGGAGCCGCTTATCCTGAAAACAAAGGGGTAGACGGTAGTCGTAGCATTACTACATGGAATGGCTCAGCCTACCAAATGAAGATTTATCAATCCATCAGCAATATACCCAATGGTACTTACATAGTGAGTTGCTATGCTCATACTAACGGAACCAATACCATAGCCATATTTGCTGAAGATGGGGTTAATAGTAGTCAGTTACCGTTGGTTAATGAAGGTGGCATTACGAAACGTGTTATTGAGTTGGAAGTAACTAATGGTACCATGCAGTTTGGTATTATAGGTACAGGAACTGATAACGAAATACCTGCCGGAAACTGGGTTGTATTCGACCAATTTGAGATTAAGTGGAAAGGGGTTTTTACCATCCAGAATGGTGATTTTGAGGATGATTTAAATGGTTGGATTAGTGAAGCATCAGAAGGTGTTCCTTATATGAGCACAAAAGGCGTTGGAGGTTCTAAAAGTGTGACGATGTGGAAAGGTTCTGATTATAATGCTTCAACCTACCAATATTTAACTGATGTTTATAATGGTACGTATGAAATCAGTGCCATGATTAATGCACAGATGGATGATTTATTTGTGTTGTTCGGTGAATCAGAAGCTGTGGAATCAACCGTGTTGTTGCCAGCATCCAGTGAATTGATTAAAAATACTGTTACATGTGAAGTTACAGATCGAACACTACGTTTTGGGATACGAGGGGCTGGTGATGGGAATACTATACCTGCAGGACGTTGGGTGGTATTTGATGAGTTTGCAGTTAACATGAAAACCATTGTACCGGAGTATGTAGACGTTACGCCATCAGTTGCTTTTCGAGGACAGAGTGCATCAGAGAATATTGGTTCAAAGGAAAATAACATTGTATTCTGGCAAGTTAATCAGAACCTTAATATTCGTTCATCGGCGAATATCGTTGTGTGCGATGTTTATTCTATTTCTGGAGTTTTAGTTAAAAAAGAAACATCGGTAACCAATAACTTGTGTATTCCACTTCAGAAAGGTATGTATATCGTACGTACCAAAAGTGAAAATGGAATCGTAGAAAGCAAGAAAGTTATCATTAAATAGTCTGTCAATTGAATAAAGGAGATTCTTTTAAGAAGGATCTCCTTTTTCTATTACGTTACTTATCAAGGGTTTGTTATTCAACCTAAAGCAATTACTATGCAGTTTCGATTTATCTCCTTCCTGATTTTTGGTCTTTTCCTTATACCACTAAATATAGCTATCGCACAAGATGCGGTTAGTCCAATAGTCGATTATTCATTTTCGAACAATACAGTTGTTGATGAGACCGGCTACTCAAATCTTTCGCTTTTCAACCAAACAACACTGTATCAGGACTCAAAGCGAGGTTCGGTTTTACGTTTCTCTGCTTTATCCAAGAGTTATGCGGTATTTGATAAGCAATTATTAGATTCAGATAATTGTACCATTTCATTCTTCTTTTATTGGGAGAATTCCAACGCTACTTCATGGCATCAACTCTTCGAATTACATGATGCTACAAACAATACAAATCTCTTTTTTACACCTCAAAATGGCTGGAGTGGTCAATTGAGCTCGCTGGTTAGTGATAACAAGGACTATAACTTATATGAGGTCGTTAATGGAGATCAACTACCACAAGACCAGTGGAAACATATAGCTATCGTTTTTGAAGGAAAGCAAGTGAAAGTTTTCATTGACGGAACCATGGTTAATAGTGGTCAGTTGATGTGTACTCCAGGGTTAATCAAAAATGGAACATTATACCTTGGAGGAAACCCAAACCGCTCTGATAATTATTACATATCTGCCCGGTTGGATGAATTAAAGATTTTTGATAAAGCTTTGGCATCAAATCAGGTGTCGGCATTATTTCAGGAAAAAGAGATTCCGGAATCAATTGATGAAGCAACGAATTGGCAATCAGTTGGCAATCCCATTGAACTAACCATCGACCTTACAGATAAGAAGCAAACAATACGCAACTTTGGAGCATCCGATGGTTGGAATACCGAGAAGATTGGAAAATATTGGCCACAGGAAAAAAAGGAAAAATTGGCTGAGCTGTTGTTTAGTACAGAAAAAGATGCAGAAGGCAATCCCAAGGGAATAGGCTTGTCAGCCTGGCGCTTTAATATTGGGGCTGGCACTACAGAACAAGGCGATGCCAGTAGAATCTCAAATGAAGACCGAAGAACTGAAGGATTTCTTAATGCAGATGGCGAAACATATAACTGGAACAAACAACAGGGACAGCAATGGTTTTTGCGAAAGGCAGCCATCGATTACAAGGTTAATGATATTATCGGTTGGCAGAATAGCCCACCTGTTCAATTTACCAAGTACAACCTTGGGTTCCGTGAATATGGGGCTTCCATGTCCACCATTCTGAAAAGAGAGTATTTTGATGCGTTTGCCAATTTCCTTGCTGACGTTTCAGAGCATTTCGAAGGTGAAGGTATCACCTTTGACTACATTAGTCCTTTAAATGAGCCACAATTTTCATGGTCGCCCTCAGAGTTTAGTGGAACGGTAACACAAGAAGGGACTCCCTGGACTAATCAAGAGATACACGATGTTGTGTCGGCCATCGATAATGCATTTAGTGCAAGAGGAGTCGATACAAAACTATTTATTACAGAGGCAGCGTCTGTGTCACATCATCTCGGTGGAACAGGACATGCAGATAATCAGCTGTATAATTTCTGGAACAGCAACTCCTCTCTGTCACTTAATAATAAATCATCCTTGGCCAATATTGTATCTTTTCATAGTTATTGGAAAGACCATGGAGCAACTTTGATTGACACTAGAAGTGAGTTGAATAGTAAAATTCAGAATCTTGCAACAGTACCAGAGGTATGGCAGACCGAATATTCTATGCTGGGAACGGGTTATCGTCAAGGTTATCCGGATGGGTATAAACTTAGCGAAATGGAGTGTGCTTTATCATTGGCACGTGTGATTATGACTGATTTAAATGTGGCTAATGTTACAGGATGGCAATGGTGGACCACCTTTGAAAAAGGAAAACATGGAGGGGAATCGAGGTTTAGTTTAATTGAAGCCATTACCAATTCAGCTATGTCAGATGGTACTTATCATCTAAATAAACTCTTCTATGCATTGGGGCATTTCTCGCATTTTATCCGACCTGGCATGACTCGCTTGACTTATTCGCGTTCAGATAATTTAAACATTTATAATGAAGCGAATGATATCATGTATTCAGCCTATACCAATGCCGACCAAACTAAGCTGGTGATGGTGGCTGTTAATTTTAGCGATCACGCCAAAGAGGTTAATATAAGTTTTGAAAATGGGGATAAAAAGGTGGAAAATGAGCAACTGTTTCTAAGTAATGCGCATTGTAGTCTTGCCAATCAAAAGATTGGTTTGGCAACGAATAATATAACTGTACCTGCTCAATCTATAGTAACCTATACAGCCGATTTATCACCTGATGTATCGGTGTCAGACAATACTGTAGAATTGGATTTTAAAGTCTTTTTAAATTCTGGAACTAAAGAGCTTGTTGTTCAGCTGTCAGAAGGGCATCAACCGGAAGAAATACGAGTGTATGATATAACAGGTAACTTATTAGCGAAGAAAATGGTTCGAAAAGGGCAGAGGGAACTTGTAATAGGTGCTAATCAACTAAGTAGTGGAACTTATTTGGTATCAGGCTTTAACAGACAGACAATATTGACCAGGAAAGTAGTTGTTTTTGGCAATTAAGAAAATCACACTAATTGAGTTAGGATGAAGAATTTATTACTATTTATAGTTTGTATAGCAGGTGTATCTTGCATACAAAAAAATGGAGAAGTAAAAATCCTTGTTGATGAAACGACACAGTATCAAATCATGCAGAGCTTTGGTGCTTCAGATTCGTGGAGGGTTCAATTTGTTGGAGAAAACTGGCCTATTGAGAAACGTAATCGTATCGCTGAATTACTTTTTAGTATGGACATAGATAAGACCGGCAATCCCAGAGGGATTGGTCTTTCAAACTGGCGATTTTATCTGGGAGCCGGTTCTGCAGAACAAGGTGATGCGTCAGATATTCAGAATTTATGGAGACGTTCAGAGTGTTTTTTGGATAAGCATGGACAATATGACTGGAGTAAGTATAAAGGACAACGCTGGTTTTTAAATGCGGCCAAAGCTCGCGGCGTCGATGAGTTTACTGCCTATACTATTTCACCACCAGTGTTTTATACAAAAAATGGTTTGGCGCATGCCACTAAAGGTGATTTGAGTTTTAACCTGAAGAATGAGTATTACGATGACTATGCCAAGTACCTTGTGGATGTACTGGAATATTTCGAGAAGCATGAACAAGTACACTTCAACTATATAAGCCCTTTTAATGAACCTCAGTGGGCCTGGGATAAGAACAACCAAGAGGGGACTCCTGCTACTAATGAGGAGTTATACAATTATATGCGTCTTCTTTCAGATGAATTATCGTCAAGAGGTTTATCAACGAAAATTTTACCAGGAGAAGCCGGGCAGCTTGATTATTTATATGAGAAAAAGGGTAAAAACAATAATGGCGATCAAATCAATGCTTTCTGGAATCCTTCCTCACCATTGTATATTGGTGAGTTAAAAAACATGGAATATGCTATCACGTCTCACTCCTATTTTACTACCTGGCCAATAAAGAAGCAAGTTGAATCGAGGCAACGATTGGCACGACGGATAAACGAAATTAATCCGGGATTAAAATATCTACAAACTGAGTTTTGTATCCTGGAGAAGAACCCTGAGATAACAGGCGGCTGGGAAAGAGATTTAAACATGCCAACCGCCCTATATGTGGCTCGTGTTATTCATTCAGATTTGACGATAGCCAATGCCTGCTCATGGGAATGGTGGACGGCATTATCACAGTTTAATTTTAAAGATGGCTTAATTCATTTGGATGATGGAAATTGTAATGGAGTCAAAAGTGATACCAGCCAGTTGAATCATGACTTGATGTATGACGGGCAAATTCAGGAAACAAAGTTGTTATGGGCTTTTGGCAATTTCTCGCGCTTTGTTCGACCAGGCATGGTTCGTATCGATGCTAAAATTGAAAATGATTTAAGCATTGAACAACGAGCAATGGATTTACAGGTGTCAGCCTATAAGGATTTAGGGAGTGGAAGTATCACGATGGTTTTAATTAATCATTCAGAACAAGAAAAAACCATAGATATTAATGGGTTTAAAGCTAAAACCATTGAAATGTATGTTACAGATAATGCACACAGTCTCGATAAGGTTGATGTAAAGAATAATGAAATAGTGATTTCTGAAAGATCTGTATCAACTCTTATTCTGAAGCACTGAAGTTGGGGGCTTCACAATAATGATATCGGGAAGTGATGAGGTTCAAACGACAATAGATTATATGAAGAAAAACATGAAGCAACTTATTGTACTGATGTTAGTTGCTATTTTAACAGCGCAGTGTAATATCTCAGAGAGTCCAAAATCAACTGCGACTCAGCCTCCTAATATCATATTGATAGTAACAGATGATCAGGGGTATGCCGATCTTAGTGCTTATGAACATGTTTCGGCCCATTGCAAGACACCTCATATGGACAGGATTGCCAAAAATGGTGTCTTATTCGATAATTGTTATGTGTCAGGACCAGTATGTAGTCCATCTCGTGCAGCTATCTATACAGGCAAGTATCAAGAACGGTGGGATCACAACATGAGTTGGGCACCAGGTTTACCTGTTAATGTTCCTACTATAGCCGAAATACTAAACAAAAATGGTTATGTGACAGGTAAGGTAGGAAAAAGTGACTTTGGTAAAAATTATCACAATCCTGAAGCGCGCGATTTTCCTAACAATCATGGTTATGACAGTTTTATTGGTTTTAGTGCTCATGCTCACGATTTTTGGTTATTAGATGAAGACATTGAAAAAGCTACACCTGATCCATATGGAGAGAGCGCTTCACTTGGCAGAATATTTCGAAATAAAGTTAAAGTAGGATTTAAAGATACTTATAGCACAAACCTTTATACAGATGAGGCTTTAATGTTTATTGAAAGTAACAAAGACAAGCCCTTTTTTCTTGATTTATCTTATAATGCAGTACATGAATTAATCCATCAAGTACCCGAAGAATACCGTAAAAAATGGGATGCCCCCAAAATACCCAATTACGATCCCTCTATGGGAACATATAACGATTACTATTATAAGTATACCAAAGTAGGTGATATAACTGATGAGGGGAAAAGAAAACTTTATTTGGCCAACTTAAATTGTCTCGATGATAATATTGGTCGATTGCTCAATGTTTTAGAGAAGCTTGAAATACTAGATAATACCATGATTCTTCTTATTTCCGATAATGGAGGTGAGCCTTTAACAGGGGCGAACAATTTGCCATTGACGGGTTCAAAATATACGATGCATGAAGGTGGCATACGGGTGCCTTTCATTATCTCCTGGCCAGAAGGATTGCCTAAAAATAAATTGTATCAACACCGTGTATCCGCTATGGATATTATGCCTACTTGCCTTGAGGCAGCTGGGGTAAATATGCATGGCGATTATGAATTTGATGGATGTAGTCTTATTGAACCAATCGCTATAAATATGCCGTCTGATAAAGCTAAAGACCCCCTTTGTTTTCAATTTGGTAAGCAGTGGGCTATTATTGATGATGGTTGGAAACTAGTTTATGCCGAGGATTATAAGCCACATTGGCGACCTATTACCTCACAAATACGACTTGGAGTTAATAGTGGTCAAGTGGGTCTTTATAATCTTAACACAGATATAGAGGAGCAAAATAATCTAATTGACTTGTTGCCCCGTAAAGGCGAAGAATTGCAAATG
Organism: Carboxylicivirga litoralis; assembly: GCF_025499605.1. Classification (GTDB taxonomy): domain Bacteria; phylum Bacteroidota; class Bacteroidia; order Bacteroidales; family Marinilabiliaceae; genus Carboxylicivirga; species Carboxylicivirga litoralis. The sequence continues at coordinate 25,919 of NZ_JAFMVC010000025.1, forward strand.
AAGTTTGACATGTGGTTGAATGATATGAAGCAAGATCATAAAAATTACCAATTCAAGCAAGTGGAGAAGATGGATTTAAAGGGGCACAAAAATTAATAAACATTGACATGAAAAATATCTACAAATATTTATTAGCTGGCTTTTGTCTTTTTATTACCGTGTATTTATTAAGCGGACTTTTAGAAACACAATCAAATAGTTTTGATTCAAGAGTACTTTTAGAGGAAGATGCCGAAGAAAGACCCGATGTACTTATTTCTGCTGAGGAGCAAAGTGTTAATATAAGGTGTCAGGAAAGAGCTTTAATACTTGGTAATACCTTAAAAAGTACATCCGACATGTCATCATATGCCAATGGGCAAATTACAGGCACTTGGGAGCAATTCCGTTTTTTAACTTATAAGGGTAGTCCATATGGATTTAGAACCGTTGGTTCGATCTATGACCAAAACAACGATATACTTTATGCAATTTCAGATCCAGGTCATATTTGGAAAATTAATCGAGAAGAAGGCAACGATTCCAACACCGATTGGGAGTTGATGAATCATAAACACAATTTCAATACATCTTATATTGATGGTTTGAATAAAGCCGATGGCTCGTTCAGAATGATACGCTCTTCAGATTATGGGATGCAATATTCTGACGATGAGGGTAGAACATGGATAGATGTAGCAGGTCTTGCATCTATTCAAAAATCGAATGAAGGGGCAGTAATAAAAACAGCAAGTGGCAATAGAGTATTTGTACTACTTAAAACGAGTTCTACGAAACTACAAGTTTATATTTCTGACGATGATGGTGTTACTTACAAGCCTATAGCTGCCAGTTTTAACCCAAATAGCTATTACGTTAAACTATTTAGAGTTGATAATTCCGAATCGGTATTTTTAGCGGTTTATGATTATTCAAACTCAAAAGTTAGCATTTATGAACATGCTTTAAATGACGATAATTTCTCATTAGTTAATACTTCATCAAATACATTTGTAAGCCTAGATAATATTTTTGGAACATATGCTAATGGCAATTATCATTTTTATGTAGGTACTAAATATACACATATCTATTATTCTTCTAACAAAGGTGCTACATGGTCATTAAAACAGATTGCTTCCGAAAGTGGAAATACTAATGTACGGGATGTACATCCGACCAAACCGAATGTAATTTTCAGAGGATATTTAGATGCGAATGTTTCGACAAATTACGGTACATCATTTTCAAATTTTGGGCATCGGTTAGGTTGGGACGTCCATCATATGAAGTTTTACGAAAGAAAAGACGGTAGTTATTTCTTCTTCTTGGGAAAAGATTTCGGTTGTTATATTTCAGATAATCCTGAAGTCTGGTCAGATTATACATCGTTAAACAATAAAGCACCATCACAAATGTGTTACGATGCAGAGCATGGTGAGAATTATTATAGCTCGTTTACAGCTAATCAGGATAGAGGTACAGTAGGTTTTCTTAACTCGGAGAACGAGGCCCCAACGGTAGATGTTAAGACGACAGATGGTTTACGAGTTACATTGAGTAATAAAGATGCTTCAGTATGGACCTGGATGTATTATGGTTCTATTTTTCACAAAACGAACTTTGCTACAGGTACTTCAGGTTTGGCAAGTATAAATTATTCAAATTCAAAATGGTGGGCTGCGCCAATGATTCCTTCTCCTAATAAGAATGAAGATGCAGTTTATTTGGCACATGGAAGTAAGTTAACAAAATTAACGTATAATCCGGAACAAAGTGAAATTATAAAAACATCTCATTATTATGACTTTGGGGTAGAAACAGGTAGTGAAATCACTGGTTTTGGCTACTCTAAAGTTAACCCTAAACGTTGGTACGTTTCAGTAAAAAATGGTGTTTTTATGTATTCGGAAGATGGCGGACAAACATTTACAAAATCTGATTATACAGGAACCTTGCCTAAAGCCAATGATCAGTCATATAATTATCATAAGAACCAACATGTCATTAGGGCATCAAATATTGATGAGAAGACTGTTTACTATGCAGGTATTGGAAACGTGTTTTTAATCAGTAAAGATGGCGGAAAGACGTTTACAAATCATGTAGCCGGACTGGATGTATATCGCATTAGAGATTTTGACTTTTCATCCGACGAGAAATACATATACGCAGCTTGTGGTGGCGCCGGAATCTGGGTGTATTCAGTTAATGATGATGTGTGGTACGAAATGAATGATGCACCAGTACCTTATGTAAACTTCACGGATGTTGAGTTTATAGATAAAGAAAACGCGGTAAGTTTTGCCACTTTTGGAAACGGAATTTTGACATTTCGCATCAACAGTGAATATCAACAAATGATTTATCCTGACAATCTAAGGTCACAACTTACGAGCGAAAGAAAAGTAATTTTACAATGGGACGATAATTCAGATAATGAAGATAACTTTGTGATTGAGCGTACTGATAATGGCATCTTTACACAAATTGCCATAGTTCCTGCTAATCAGACAACTTATACCGATTCGGATTTTTCTGCAAAAGGAAGTAAATATCAATATCGGGTTAAAGCGGTTAATTCCACTAGCGATTCGTTTTATTCCAATTATAATTTAGTGAAAGTATTACCAGAAGGTGAGGTTCCAAAAGATGGTTGGACTTTGGTAAGTGTTGACAGTGAGGATTATGTAAATCCTCAGCTTGGTACTTTCGCTTTTGATGACGACCCCGGAACATTTTGGTTTACACAATGGTCGGGAGCACAACCGCCGTATCCTCATGAAATAGTTATTGACATGAATGAAACGATAAGTTTCATTGGATTTAGCTATATGCCTCGTCAGGACGGGAAAAACGATGGAACCATTCAAGATTTTGAGTTTTATATTTCATCAGATAACACCTCTTGGACAAAAGTAAGTAGTGGTTCATGGAATGATGGTTCAACCACATTAAAAGAGGAGTTTTTTGGTGTTAGCCAAACGGCGCGATACATAAAATTAGTAGGCTTATCGGGTTATAATGGAACCAAGTTTGCGAGTTGCGCCGAGTTGTCGATATTAACACAAAAAAACGAACCTACCGTACCAAATGCACCACAGTTTGTACAAGGCGGAAGACTTACTGACACACAAATTGAATTAATTTGGCAAGATAAGTCTAATGATGAAACTGGTTTTGTAGTCGAACAATTTGTTGATGATTCTTTCAAGGCAATCTATACATCTGCACAAAATGCAACAAGCTATAATATTCTGAACACAAATAAAGACGAAACCTATTGGTTTAGAGTTTATGCCTTTAATAATGTAGGTAATTCAGTGTATTCAGATACCATTACAATTGGAACGAAAGCTTTCTCGGATGTGGGAATATTTGACTTGATTGATGAAGAGGACTTGAAAGTGTATCCTAATCCGGTTGAGAATGTATTGCACATTAACTACAGCCTCCATAATCTGTTTTCGGAATGGCGACTGTTGGATATGTCCGGAAGAACAATGAAAAGGGGAACCATTACCAGAGATGCTAATCAGATAACTATTCCAGTTCAAAATATTCAAACAGGTGCCTATATTATTCAACTTTGGGGAGAGAATGGTTCTGTATCAAAGCAGATAATTAAAAAATAGAAGAAATACCGCGAGTTGTGTTTGGCTAATCTTGTATGCTAATTTTTCAATAAAGCACGAAACTTTAGATAATGTGATTTTACAAATATTAATAGCCTGAAGGACTTAATCATTCAGGCTTTTTTCATATTGCGTACTTTCTTAACTAATGCTCCATTGGTAAAAATAGAATAATCCAAACAATAACATTATTGTCCATTTAAATAAAGATTGCAGTATGATACTTTTACCTTTCGTGTTAATAGTAAACATGATGATTACAAGATAACCAGGGAAAACCGATATTCATTAGTTAGCGCACAAATAGAAATCCAAAAAAATACATAATGAAATTATTATTCTTCATAACTGTTCTTTTCTTTATCACATCAACTGCCTACTCCCAGATGGTTGATGCAGAAACACCAGAAAATGTCCAGCCTGCCAATGATGTGATTGGGGGGCAATGGGACTTAAACTTTAGTGATGAATTTAATGGAAGTGTAGTCAACACAGTAAAGTGGAATATTGACAATAGCACTAAATCGCGAGCTGCACGTCCGGGGATTGGTATCTATGACTGGCGTTGGAAGCCAGAAAATGTGTCAGTTGAAAATGGCAACCTCATCTTAAAAGTATACAAGACTAATAGCACTTCAATGACCAATGGTTCCATCCAAAGTCACACCAAGTATACAACCCAATATGGTTATTTTGAGGCTCGCATTAAAGTAGGCGATGCGGCCAAAGGAACCCACACTGCATTCTGGCTTCAAGGACCTAATATGAGCAATGTTGATGGTACGGCCAATGACGGAGCAGAGATTGATATTTTTGAAACAGCCTGGACCGGCGATTATACCAAGTCGGTTGTTCATATCGATGGCTATGGTGATGATCATCAGGCTAGTACCAAAAAATATGACACACCGGGCATACACGATGGGTTTCATACATGGGGCTTTCACTGGACAGAATACTTCATGGATATTTATTACGATGGAGTCTTTAAGGTTCGGTATTCAGATCCTAAATGGGTGGTACAAAGTCCTGAGTTTTTGTGGCTCTCAAATGGTGCCAGTTTCGGCTTAACAGGTGACCAATATTTTAAGGATTTGCCAGTTGGTTTTTTAACACAAACAGAAGTTGATTATATCCGTGTTTGGAAAGATGTTACGCCAGCAGATGAACGCCTTTTAAATAAAGATAGTTGGGCCTTAGTATCAACTAACTCCGAAGATACCTATGGTAACAATCTGGCAAGCTATGCTATTGATGGTAACCCAATTACTTTTTGGCATTCAGCCTGGAAAGAGAATCATATACCTCACCCGCATGAAATACAAATTGATTTAGGTAAAACTGCCAACTGTAGCGGGTTTAGTTATTTGCCTCGCCAGGATCAGAATCCGAATGGAAATGTGGCAAAATATGAACTCTTCATATCAAAAGACACAGACTCTTGGGGAGAGCCCGTCGCTTCAGGAACATTTGACGCAGAAAGCAATAAAAAAAACGTTGAGTTTCCTAATACTGTTTTTGGTAGATACATCAAGTTTGTGGCTTTATCTGAAGTCAACAATAACTCCCTCACAAATGCAGCCGAAATTGATATCATGGGCGAATATGCAGAAGAGCAGGTAGGTATTCATGATGAGCTAAAAATGGTGAAGGTTTCAGCATATCCAAATCCATTTAGAGGTCAGCTGAAACTCGCTTGGGAACAGTCCAATGAGTTTAATCTCTGTCATATTTATTCGATGGACGGACGTTTGATTAATGAACAAAAGGTTGAGCTAGGTACAAATCAATTATTACTGAACATTGCCATGTTAAAACGTGGTAACTATGTTATTGAGCTAATTGGTAAGGAGGTAAGAGCGATTAAACAAGTGAGTAAACTTTAAATTCTCGATTCAGGCCTAATGCTTAACTAATTATAAATAACAAAGTACACCATTCTTATAGTGCGGTGTAAAAAGAGTATCCAAAATGAAAAAAACTAAAAGGTTAAAGTTTATAGTGTTGACACTGCTTTGTGTCACGGCATTCCTGGGAATGAATGCCCAAAGTAATGATTTACCGAATATTTTATGGTTGGTTATTGAAGATACTTCGCCACAAAATATAGGTTGTTATGGGAACGCCGCTGTGAATACACCAAATATTGACCAATTGGCAGCCGAAGGCGTTCGTTTTGCAAATGCTTACAGTACCGGAACAAGCTGCGCTCCAAGTAGGAGCACTATCATAACCGGGGTTAGAACTTACAAGATGGGCACCGGTAATCAGCGAACAACCTACCCAATACCTGATATGATAAAAGGCTTTCCTTATTATCTAAAACAGGCCGGTTACTATACCAGTAATAATTCAAAAACAGACTATAATACGTCAAATGCCGCAACTATCATCGAAAATTCATGGGATGAAAGTTCAAATTCTGCCGGTTGGTGGAACCGCCAGGCAGGCCAGCCATTTTTCTCAGTGTTTAATTATGCTAGTTCGCATCAGTCGCGGACAATGACCGAGTCGTACGATTATTATGTGGAAAATGTATTAGACGTGCTGCCTGATCATCTTGAAGTTGGAGAAAATGATTTTGACATGCCGCCATACCTTGCCGACACACCGGAGATGCGTATGGAATATGCACGAATGTACAATGGTATTTCACTGACCGATTATAATATTGGAAAACGATTACAAGCATTAGAGGATGCCGGTTTGAAAGATAATACTATTATCTTCTTTTATGCCGATCATGGGCAAGGGATGCCACGGCAAAAAACAAATGGCATTGGGCAAGGCTATAAAGTTCCGTTTGTTGTTTGGTTTCCTGAAATGTATAAGCATTTATCACCATTTGGAACGGGAGGGGTAGTTACTTCAGAGCAGATTAACTTTGCAGATTTGGCGGCTACTATACTAAGCCTTGCCGGCATTGAGGCTCCCGAATATTTTGATGGACGTGCCTTTTTAGGTACTCATCGTGCGGCTGCGCCCGAATATATGTTTGTGTCGAACGACCGGGTGGATAATGGCGTTAATGTCAACCGCGCTGTTATTAAGGAGAATCTTATATATGTACGCAATTTCACACCATTTCAGCCTGAGCAACGCTATATCAATTATTTTATTAAAGGCGAAATCTGTAAGTTGATGTATGAAGATTTTATAAGCGATAACTTATCAGCTCAACAGTCGTTTTTGTTTGAAAAGAGAACTCCGGAAGCATTTTATAATCTAAACGATGATATGTGGGAAATGAATAATCTCATTGATGATCCTGCTTATGCTGATGAGATAGCACAAATGCGTTCAGTTCTTGAGCAAAATATTCTTCAATCGAAAGATATAATGCTGGCACCCGAATATGATTATAAAAGATTGCCAGGAGGTACAACACCATATGAGTACCGGCTTACCGCGGCTTATAATATGAATGAAATCTGGCAGGCAGCATCTCTATCGGGTTTTACAGGAGATGATGTTAAGCAACAACAATTACAATTCTTAGGTCATCAAAATGATTTGGTACGTTACTGGGCTGCTGTTGGTCTTATGTCACAAACCGTCTTGTCATCAGCTGATTTAGAAGTGATGGCAACACACCTAAATGATAGTTATGAGCCGGCAAAAATATACCTGGCCGCAGCCATTTATGAAAACAATAAAAGCGAAACCGCTAAATCAATCCTGGAAGACTATAGTTTATCGACTGACCCTGATTTATCGTTAATGGCTATAGAACTTATTCAAAACATGGAAAGTTTTAAAGATTTTGGAGACCATGTTCTAAAAGTATATAATGAGACTAGTGGGGTAAGCAGTCTTTGGGCAACCTGGGCAAGTGCTGATGTTTTAATGTACCGTTTAAAAGCAGAAAATTTTGCTTTTAATTATGGGGCATCAACTATTACGGAACAGGTAATAACTGATTTTGAAACACCAATTAATGTTGTTCCGGCTTCAGGAGCTGCATTTAGTGTAGTGCAGAATACAGAGAAGTCAGCCATCAATCAAACCAATAACTGCGGACAATTAAAGCGGACGAGCACCAATTGGTGGGAGTTAATTGATATTCCATGTAACTTTTCAATTGCTGCAGATGAAGTTGCGTATTTGCATGTTTTGGTCAAATACCCGGCACAACCCGATGTTGTAGTTAGGCTAAATAGTATGGGGAACGAGATGAATCTTCGTACAATTCACGAATACGATGCTTTGGGCGAGTGGCAAGACCTGGTATTTATTCTTCCAGGTGGCAGTAGTGGTCTTAATGTGACAAATATAAGGTATATGGACGATTGTGGTTTTCAAAACTCACCTTCAGGTTTTGTTCTTGATAACCTGAGCAAATTTGGCTATATAGATGAAATCATTGTCAACAATAGTTCTGCACGAAGGAGCATTTCTACTTCTACAAAAACAGTGGAGATTGAGAAGGATTATAGTCTAATCGCTCGTGATCAATTTATTACTTTTCAATCCCATACAGGTCAAAATAGACAATTTGAGGTTTATGACCTTTCAGGGAAGAGACTTTTCTCTGCCAATAAAATCATACACAATTTTCGCGTTCCTAAATCGGGCATCTATATTGTCAGGATTGGGAATGCTATTGAAAAGATATTTGTACAGTAAATAACTCAGACATGAAAAATAAAAATATAGCAATAACAGCTCTTCTATATTCACTTTTACTTTTTGCATCAGTCAATGCTTTAGCTCAAGCTGATGAATCTTACCTACGAAATATACGAGATGAGTTTAAAATAAAATGGCCTAATAACAGAACCATCAACTTGGTTTTTCACGGGCATTCAGTGCCAACAGGCTACTACACGGCTGGAAATGTTTACAAGCTGGGTGCATATCCACATTATACTTTGGAGCAGATTAAAGGCAAATATCCTTATGCTGTAGTCAATTCAATCACCACTTCTATTGGTGGTGAGCAGGCAGAGAGAGGTGAAACGCGCTTTGCCAATGAGGTGCTTACCATGCGACCTGATGTTCTGTTCATAGATTATGCCTTAAACGACCGCGGTATTGGACTCGAAAGAGCAAAAGTGGCCTGGCAGAAAATGATTGATGCCGCGTTAGGACATACATTTACCGACAGAGATGGAAATGTACATGGTGTCAAGGTGTTTTTATTAACACCTACACCTGATACAAATGAAGATATACTGTCGGATGAAGCGCCATTGGCACAACACGCAGCACAAATAAGGCAATTGGCAATAGACAACAATGTAGGTCTTATCGACAGCTATGCAATTTTTAAGGAACTTGTAGAAAAAGGCGAATCATTATCTCCTTATATGGCTCAGAATAACCATGTAAATGCAACAGGGCATCAACTAGTAGCTAATAAAATAGCAGAGCTGTTTCTTATGGATGATGAAATTGTTTCAACATTAACACCACAGACGATAACAGATTTTGAAACACCAATTAGTATCACAACAGCTGGTGGTGCAGCCTTTGATATCGTAGGAAATCCCCTTAAATCAGGGATTAATCAAACTGATAATTGCGGACAAATTAAGAGAACTTCAACACTTTGGTGGGAGCTTCTTGATATTCCATGTGATTTTACAATTCCGTCCAATGAAGTCGCGTATCTTCATATTATGGCAAAATATCCTGCAAAGCCCGATGTTGTTGTCAGGCCAAATCAAATGGGAAATGAAATAAATCTCCGACCCATCCAAGAATATACAAATATTGGTGAGTGGCAAGACTTAGTTTTCATAATTGAAGGTGGTAGCTTGGGATTAGCAGTTAACAACATACGCTTTATAACTGATAATTCGCCAACGGGTTCTTTTGTTTTGGATAATGTTGATAAGTTTGGTTACATCGATGAGGTTGTGGTAAATAATAATCCTGAACCCAGAACAGAAGTGGCAACAGCGACTACCGAAATAGACGTAAAAAAAAAGTATATAATTACCACGAATAAGTACGGCACTATTAAATTTGAATCGCTCAATAATGAGATGAATAAGGTGGTGCTTTTTGACCTTAACGGAAAAGTGCTTTACACTGCTCACTGCAATGTTTTTAGCTATCAAACACAAAACCCCGGTATTTATATTGTACAGGTTGATAACAGTACTCAAAAAGTTATGGTTCAGTAATGCTTTTCAATGATTTTCCTTAATAATCAAAAAAGTTAAGGTAGCTGAAAAGTCAAAAATGTAAAAGCAGAGTATAGTTTTAGAAAATATTGATATGGCTATAGAAAAAAAAATTAAGAACATCATTTCTTACCTATTGGTATGTTGTACATTCTTATTGTATAGCTGTTCACCCAATGAAATCAATGAAATAGACCTGTCCGGACCATGGATGTTTCAGATTGATAGTCTGGATTGTGGTGTAAATGAACAGTGGTTTGCAAAACAACTGCCAGGCACTATTAAGTTGCCTGGCTCAATGCCCGAACAGAATATAGGTCATCCAGTAGGTTATGATACGCAATTTACAGGCAATATGTGGAAACAGTATCCGGAAGGTAAGTCGTGGTTTGATGATGAAAACTATAAACCATATTTGAGTAATGACAAATTCAGATATCCTTTTTGGTTAATTTCCGATTATCACTATGTTGGAAGAGCATGGTACCAAAAAGAAGTTATGGTGCCTGAAGACTGGCAAGGTAAGAGTATTGAACTATATCTGGAGCGTCCTCATTGGGAGACTTCTGTATGGGTTAATGGTCAATATGTCGGGCTTCAAAATGCTTTGGGTATGGCACATCGCTATGTTATAAGTAAGTATATTCAACCCGGTGTCAATCAAGTTACTATTAGTGTTGATAATCGCGTCAAAGACATCAATGTCGGTATTGATGCTCATAGTATATCAGATAATACGCAGAGTAACTGGAATGGCATTGTTGGCGATATTAAATTGGTGAAAAGAGATGAAATCTTTATTACGAATGTGCAGATATACCCTAATATAAAAAATAGAACGGCACGTTTGGAGATTCTGGTAAAGAATACTACTGGTCAATTGCAATCGGGTCAACTTCGGGTTGGAGCAGAAACACTTGATACAGATTCACCTCACAAGGTTAATTCCATGACTACTGCGTTTAATGTAGAGGCGGAGATGGATACGCTTGAGTTAATTTACGAAATGGGTGATGATGTGTTGTTATGGGACGAATTTAATCCCAACGTATATCAACTTTTTGTGCAATTGGAAACCGATGAGGCGAGCGATAAATGGGAAGGTAACTTTGGAATGCGCGATTTTAAAGCGGAAGGTAAGGGTTTTACAGTGAACGGTCGTCCGATATATTTACGTGGTACTCTGGATTGTGCCGTATTTCCTAAAACAGGCTATCCTCCAACTACAGTAGAGCCTTGGGAACGAATTATCAAGGTATGTAAGGCACACGGTTTAAATCATATCCGTTTTCACTCATGGTGTCCTCCGAAAGCAGCTTTTGAAGCTGCCGATAAACTAGGGTTTTATTACCAGGTTGAAGCCTCTGCATGGGCTACAATTTTGGGGGATAGTACAGCTTTGGATCATTGGATTTACGATGAAAGTGAGCGAATGATAGCCGAATATGGAAATCATCCATCGTTTTGCCTGATGCCATACGGTAATGAACCACATGGTAAAAATCATAGAGCTTATTTAGTTGATTTTGTAAAGTATTGGAAAGCCAAAGATGATAAGCGTAGAATTTATACAACAGGCGCAGGCTGGCCGCTTATTCCAGAAAATGACTTCCATAATACCCATCAGGGAACTCGTATTCAGGGTTGGAATCAAAACTTGAAAAGTGTCATCAATCGAGAAGCGCCACGAAGTGATTATGATTGGGAAAAAACCGTAGCACATTTAAAAGCCCCAATGGTTGCTCACGAAACTGGTCAGTGGTGCGTATATCCTAACTTCAAAGAAATGGCGAAGTATGATGGCGTTTTAAAAGCCACCAACTTTGAGATTTTCCAAAAAAGCCTGGAAGCCCATGGAATGTTGCATTTGGCAGACGATTTTGTAAAGGCATCCGGTAGGTTGCAAACCCTATGCTACAAGGCGGATATTGAAGCAGCCCTGCGAACAAAAGGTTTTGGTGGATTTCAGTTATTGGATTTGAGTGATTTTACCGGTCAGGGTACTGCTTTGGTTGGAATACTAGACCCATTTTACGAAGAGAAGGGCTATGTCGCACCTGAGGAGTTTAAGCAATTTTGCGATGTGACAGTACCTCTTGCGCGCTTCAAAAAAATGATATTTACATCGGATGAAGAAATAGCTTGTGATATTGAAGTAGCGCATTACGGAGAGAAGGAACTAAAACAAGTAATACCTACCTGGAAAATCGTTGATGCCAAAGGTGTTTTAGTTAAAGAAGGAGCATTAAGCCAGATAGATATTAGTTGGGGGCACAATATTCAACTAGGATCACTTAGTGCGTTTATTGATATAACAGAGGCTTCGAAATTTCAATTGCAAGTTGATGTAGAAGGTTTTATCAATACCTGGGACTTTTGGGTTTATCCTGCTAACTTACCAACAGAAGAAAGTGATGTATTGGTTGTGTCAAGCTTAAATGAAGTGGCAATTGCTAATCTAGAAAAAGGTGGGAGCGTTTTATTAACAATTGAAAAAGGAAGTGTCAAAGAAGATAAAGGCGGCGAAGTGGCTGTTGGTTTCTCCAGCATGTTTTGGAATACAGCCTGGACCAATGGTCAAAAACCGCATACTTTAGGCATTTTATGTGATCCAACACATCCAGCCTTGGCAAATTTTCCAACAGAGTATCATTCGAATTGGCAATGGTGGGATGCAATGAGCCATTCCAATGCCATCAATATTGAAGGATTTGAAAATACGCCAGAACCTATTGTCCGTATCATTGATGATTGGGTGACTAACCGAAACCTGGCCTTGGTTTTTGAGGCTAAAGTTGGTAAAGGAAAACTTATAATGACTGGTGTTGATCTTCAATCGACATTAGATAAAAGACCAGAAGCGCGTCAAATGCTGTATAGTCTGAAGAAATATATGGCAGGAGATTCCTTTAATCCTCAGACAAAAATATCAGTGGAGGAACTAAGGCAATTGTTTAATTAATATGGGCGTTTTCGTTGAAAAATAAAATAATGATGAATAAGATGCTATTTTGTAATCGTATTTGCCTGGTTCTAGGCATGCTAATGATGATGTTACTTTCCTGTACCAAGGAGAAAGAGCCTACACAGCCTAATATACTATGGTTAACATTCGAGGATACTTCGCCTCAATTTATCGGTTGTTATGGGAATGAAGAGGCACATACTCCGGTAATGGATCAGTTAGCGACTGAAGGGATTCGATTTACATCAGCGTTCTCAACCGGAACGGTTTGCTCTCCAAGTAGGTTTGCGTTAATTACAGGATGTAGAACCACCCGTTTTTCTACCGGACATCACCGTAGTTATTATCCAGTCGGTGATTCTATTGAAGCATTTCCTAAATACCTGCGCGATGCCGGTTATTATACTTCAAATAATAGTAAAACCGATTATAATACCTCAAAGCGACATCATTTTATAAAAACAGGTTGGAATGAATCATCTAATAAAGCAGGATGGTGGAAGAGACAACCAGGTCAGCCATTTTTTGCTGTTTTTAATAGTTTTCATAGTCACCAATCCCGTACTATGACTAATCCATGGTGGAAGTATAAAGAACAGATACTGGATTCACTAAATAATGATGATATAATCTCAGGCAATGAGATTGAAGTTCCGCCTATTTTCAATGACACTAAAGAGATGAGAAACGATTTATCTCGAATATATAATGCCATTCAATTAACCGACCAACATTTTGGAAGAATTCTAAAGAGATTAGAATCCGAAGGATTAAAAGATAGTACCATCATCTTTTGTTTTAGCGATCATGGGCAGGGTATGCCATGGGGTAAAACTTATCCGAGAGCTATGGGCTACCGGGTACCTTTTATCATATACTTTCCCAAGATGTATCAGCACCTATCACCATGGGGGACTCAGGTCGTAACAGATGCTATGATAGATTTTGTCGATCTACCGGCTACAGTCTTGTCATTGGCTGGTATTGAGCCTCCTCAATATATGGATGGAAATGCTTTATTGGGTCAATTTAAAGAAGGTTCCAAAAAGTATACCATTGGAAGTCTTGATAGATCGGGAGAGAACACCACATTATGTCGGAGCATCTCTGATGGTAGGTATATATATAACCGAAATTTCATGCCTTTTCAATCTGAAAAGCGCTGGCAAAAGTATTTCGACTTTTCTGATATATCGCAGCATATAAGAGAAGATTTCAAGAATGACAGATTAAACGAGGTTCAAGCTGGATTATTGAAACTCAATGGGAATACAACATTTTACCATCTTGAAGAAGACCCATGGGAAATATACAATTTAAAGAACGAACCTTCACTGGCTTCTATGATTAAGGACTTTGAAGTAGCATTGAAATCGGATTTAATCAAAAACAGAGATGCTCATTTTATTCCTGAGTATAGTTTAAAATTAAGCCAGCGAATTCCGTATGAATTAAGTAGGGATAATAACTTTTTCCCTGCTGAAGAAGTGATTGAACAGGCATTCAAATGTGGTGATCAGAAAGCCTTGGATAGTCATTTGAAAGGACTGAAGCATGAGAACGACATCGTACGCTATTGGTCAGCCGTAGGCGTCTATTCTCATTTTAGATTATTCGGATATGACAAAAGGATGGATGTAATTAGTACTGATGCGTATGCTCCGGCTGATGTATTTATTCAAGCGCTTAAATATCAGGGAAATTCATATAATGAGGACGCACAGAGTAAATTGCTAAAATATATTGCTAGCGAAAATGAGACATTAGCACCTTTGGCATCCCAGCTTTTATTGTTAACTCCTGAAATAGATGAGCAATTTCTGGAGAGGATACTTCAAACGTGTGCTAAGTCTGGTTTACCGGTGACAAAAGAGTGCGGAGAGTTATTCGAAAACAATTTTAAGGGTAAGCACTTGGAATATAAAATGTTCTGGTAATAGATGTTGTTCAGTAGTTAATTTTAAGGGATGAAACTAAATACAATTAGCATAATAATTATCAACATTGGCAGCTTTATTTTATTGTCATGTAATCAATATAAGGACTACAGTGGTGTACCATTTGAAGAAAAAAATATCACTGATTGGGAAAATCCTTCCGTTTGTGAAATAAACCGTGAACCACCTCGCGCCTATTTTATTCCATTTGCGTCAGAGGAAGAGTTGGATCAAGATAATATCTGGGCTTCATCATTCATTCAATCATTGAATGGGGAATGGTTATTTCATGTATCACAGAACCCATCAGAACGACCCCATTATTTCTTTAAAGATGATTTTGATACTCGTCAGTGGCAAACCATAAAGGTTCCTGCCAACTGGGAATGCGAAGGCTATGAATATCCTATTTATACTAATGTAAAATATCCGCATACTAAAACGCCTCCCACCATTCAAGACCATTATAACCCTGTAGGCTCGTATAAGCGAACGTTTGAAATACCTTCAGAATGGGATGATAAGGAAATATTTTTGCATTTTGGAGCAGCAGGTTCTGCGGTATATGTATGGGTGAATGGGCAGAAAGTCGGGTATTTTGAAGATTCTAAAACTCCTTCCGAATTTAATATCACCAAGTATATAAGAGCCGGTATAAACTCTATAGCTGTTGAAGTTTATAAATGGAGTGACGCCAGTTATCTGGAAGATCAGGATTTCTGGCGTTTAGCTGGTATTACGCGAGATGTATTTCTGATTGCGAGAAATGCTCAACACATACGTGACATCACAATAACATCAGATTTATCAGATGACTATTCAACAGGTGACTTTGAAATACAAGCAGAGTTGGCAGGGGTGGAAGGTAATGCGCCAGTAGTTGTATCTGCAAAACTTATGGAGCATGATGTAGAAGTCAAATCATTTTCAGCAACGTTAGCTTATGGTACGATTGATTTTAAAGCTGAACTAGCAAATGTGAAAAAATGGACTGCAGAAACACCTTATTTGTATAACCTCATAATTAGCTTGAGTACTGTTAAAGGTGAAGTGTTTGAGGTCTTGAGACAAGATGTTGGCTTCCGTAAAATTGAAATTAAGAACGCTCAACTTCTAGTAAATGGTACTCCTGTTTATCTAAAAGGTGTAAATTTACATGAGCACCATGACGTTACCGGGCACGTTGTTGATGAAGCAACTATGCTTAAGGATATTCAGGTAATGAAAAGTCATAATATTAATGCTGTGCGTACTTCTCATTACCCTCAGCCCGAAAGATGGTACGAACTGTGTAATCAATATGGACTGTATATCATAGACGAGGCCAATATCGAGTCACACGGTATGGGGTATGGACAAGAATCTTTGGCGAAGGACACCCTTTGGCAGGAGGCGCATTTGTATCGGACACGTAACATGTATCAACGTGATAAGAATCAACCATGCATTATAATTTGGTCATTGGGTAATGAAGCGGGTAATGGCGTTAACTTTTTTAAAACCTACGACTATTTAAAATCAGTCGATAAGAATAGGCCTGTTCAATACGAACAAGCACATGGAGGAAAGAATACTGACATTATGTGTCCTATGTATATGCGCATGGGAGGTATGAAAAAATACAAAGCCGAAAGAGGAGATAAACCATTGATTCAATGTGAATATGCACACGCTATGGGAAATAGTGTGGGTAATTTGCAGGATTATTGGGACTTAATTGAGTCAGAACCAATCTTTCAGGGTGGCTTTATCTGGGATTGGGTCGACCAGGGCCTGCTAACAGAGAATAGTGCCGGAGAAAAGTTTTGGGCATATGGTGGTGACTTTGGTCCAGATACCGTTCCAAGTGATGGCAATTTTTGTTTGAACGGATTGGTTAACCCTGATCGTGGGGTTAAACCTCACCTTTTAGAGGTTAAAAAGGTATATCAATACCTTAAGTTCAAGCCCATTGATGTTAAAAATGGTAAAATAGAGATTGAGAATAACTATGGATTTATTTCAAGTGATAAGTTCAATTTTGCCTATGAGGTAAAAGGAAATGGTTATTTGGTAAAAAGTGGAGAGATAGCCAATGTGGCTTTAAATCCTGGTGAGGCAGAAATCTATCACTTAGATATAGACTTTAAGCCAAAGCCTGATACCGAGTACTTTCTAAATGTTTACGCCACTTTAAAGGCATCCGAATGGTTGGTAGATGCAGAAACTATATTGGCCAAGGAGCAGTTTGTTATACCTGTTTTTGAAGAGCATATCAAGAAGAGAAAGTGTTTGAAAGAAGTTGAAGTAGAACAGACAGAGACAGGTATTGTTGTTACAGGGAATGAGTTTAAGGCACGTTTTGATTCTCAAAAAGGAAGCTTGACTTCTCTTCTGATAGACGGCAAAGAGATGATTTTAGAAGGACCTGTTACTAATTTTTGGCGCGCACCGACGGATAATGATTTCGGAAATGGTATGGATAAATGGGCTTTGCCCTGGAGAAAAGCCGGACAGAATGCAAAACTTGTTTCTTCAAACGTATTCACCACTAAAGATAAGACTTCAGTTTTAATCGAGTTTGTGCTTGAATACGCACATGGAGGTAAAATGCTTGGAGAAGGACAGGTGAGCTATATATTGGATGGGAATGGTAAAATTAAAGTTGATAATAGTATAATAATCACTTCAAAAGATGCTCCTGTCCTGCCGCGATTTGGAATGAATTTGATGATGCCACGCGAATTTGATCAAATAAGCTGGTATGGTCGTGGCCCACACGAATCGTATTGGGATCGAAAAACAAGTGCCTTTGTAGATATATACTCCGGTTCAGTTTCAGAACAATACTGGCCATATATCCGTCCACAGGAAAATGGGAATAAAACAGATGTGAGATGGATGAGTGTAACTAATAACAATGGATTTGGATTAAAGTTTACTGCTACTGAATTAATGGAAGTATCTGCTCATCATAATGCATTAGAAGACTTTGAGTCACCAGAGCGCACAGATGGACGACAGGTTAATGGTGTTCGTGTTGTTAATCGGCATACCACTGATGTCGTACCAAGGGATATAACTTCGGTGAATGTTGACTATAAGCAAATGGGTGTTGGAGGAGATAATAGTTGGGGTGCTCATACTCATAAGCAGTATTGCTTAGGTGAAAAGGAATACAGCTATAGCTTTACTATCGAAAAAGTGGAATAGTTGTGTATAACACCGTAATTGAATCTTAATAATGTAAAAATATAGTGCCTTCTTGGCTTAGTTTTAGTTCAATTATCTGGAATGAAATATAGAGGAAAAGGAAATGGTCTAGTATTATTAGTTCTAATTGGATTGCATTGTGTATTATTTTCTTGTAAGCAACCTAAAGTTGGTAATAGTGAACAACCCAATATCATCGTTATGCTAGTGGATGATGCAGGATATGCTGACTTTGGATTTGCCGGAAGTAAGGATATAAAAACACCTAATATTGATAAATTGGCCAAAGATGGTGTCATCTTCACCGATGCGCATGTGACAGCATCTGTGTGTGGGCCATCAAGGGCCGGATTAATGACCGGTAGGTATCAGCAACGATTCGGTTTTGAGTGTAATCCTGATAGTCATACTCGTGGCATTGATTTACGTGAAAAAACAATTGCCAATGTGATGAAATCTGCCGGATATGCCACTTCTGCTTTTGGCAAATGGCATTTAGGAGGGGAGGAAGACTATAAACCTAATACAAGGGGCTTCGATTACTTTTGGGGCTTCTTAGCGGGTAGTCGTAGTTATTTTCATAATAGTCACCAAGATGTCAAAGGAGCGATTCACTCCATTAGAGAGAACGATGTCTTCACAACTTTCGAAGGCTATTTAACAGACCGGTTGGGAGAGCAGGCCGCTAAGTTTATTCATGCCAATAAAGAAAAACCTTTTTTTATGTACTGGGCACCGAATGCAGTACATACACCAATGGAAGCTACGGACGAAGATTTAGCTTTGTTTGAGGAGCATCCGCGCCAAAAACTTGCCGCAATGACATGGGCATTAGATAGGGCAGTTGGTACCATTGTCAAACAATTGGAGGACGACCAGATTCTTGATAATACCTTGATCTTCTTTTTGAGTGATAATGGCGGTGCGCATAACAATCAGTCGTCAAATTTACCACTAAAAGGCTTTAAAGGAAACAAATACGAAGGCGGGCAACGTGTTCCTTTTTTTATGCATTGGCCGGCTAAAGTTCAGGGTGGGCAAATATATAGTGGACTCAGTTCATCTCTTGATATTTTTGCATCGAGTATAGATGCTGCTGGTGCTGATAAGGTGCATTTTGGGGATTTAGATGGTGTTAGTTTACTACCTTTTGTGATTGACAAAGAAGAAGGTGAGCCTCATGCGGAGTTATACTGGAGAAAACATGAGGCAACTGCATTGCGTAATGGTGATTACAAATTAATTAAAGTAAACAGAATAGGTTACCGCATGTATAACCTCAATGATGATTTAGGAGAAAGTAGAGATTTGAGCCAGCAAGAAACAGAGACCTTTAATGAACTATGTGCAAAAATGGAGCAGTATGACCATCAAATGCTTGCACCCTTATGGACTGAAGGGCACACATGGGATACTATCACCTGGATGATTCATGAAGATTTAATGTTGAATAAAGATGTTCGTGTAAAGGAACCCAGAGAGTTAAGGCAACTTAAAGAGCAAAGAGTAGAGTTGTAATCACATAATTGTAAAATAGAAATAGAGGCTTGAAGCAGGGAGTTAGAAAATACTTTGCTGCATTATCATTTTTGTGTTGAATCATAAACTACATTTGGTTGCGTTTTCGATAATGAGCAGGTGATTGCAACATGATTCTTTTAAATGTTCTTGAGAAATAGAAGGGGTCGTTGTAACCTAAGTTGTTAGCTACCTCGGCAATGCTCAATTTTGTAGTGTCCAGCCATTTGCAGGCTTCCTGCATTTTTAGGTGATTGAAGTATTCCATTGGAGCATGTCCGGTTTTTTCAGAAAATAATTTAGAAAAATGAGAATGACTATAACCAATAGCATTTGATATCTCGTTTAGCTTAAGGGGTTTGTTGATATTTTCTTTCATGTAGTTAATAGCTTGTGAGGTAACATCATGTTCAGTCTCCTTTTTGATTTGTCTAAACTGATTAATGTATGTAAAAGAGGCCATTAAGTGCCAAAGGCAAAGGTTCGCATATTCAAGGTTCTCCCGACTATAGCCCAGGGATAAATTCACAATTATTTCAACAAACAAATCTATTCTCTCTTTATTTCTGGATATTGGTGATGGAGTAATTTCTTTTGTTTGTCCAATAATTTTGGAGAAGAGGTGTGATTTGTCACCTGCAAAATGAATCCAATAAATATTCCATGGTTCTTTCTTGTCAGCATAATAGGTATGGGATGTATTTGCCGGAATGATGAAAAAATGGTTGGGAAGAATTTTATGCTCTTTATTGCCTATTTTAATCCATCCTTTTCCTTCGAGGTTGTAGATTAAAATGTGCTCCGATATTCCTTCTTTTCTGGTTCGATGGTGAAATTTAGCATTCGGATAAAAGCCAATATCTGTCACATATAAGCTATTAATTAATGGATTTTTCTTTATGGTCTCAATTATCATTCCCGGTACAACGATTACAACTTCGCCCGGGAAACCCTCAATTCTTTTTGGCATAACAAGACTATTTTGAATGTTTAGCTGATTTTAGTGTGTCTAAAAATACCTGTTTTTAATAAACCAAATGTAACACTCTCATTCAAAAAAAGAACAGGTGGAGTGGAAATGTTCATGAAATAGTTTCACGGAATATGAAATAAGATAATAATCCATGTTATAGGGAAAAATGATATTTATATCCAAACGTGTGTTTTCTATATTTGAAATGCTTAAAGTGCTCTTTAAACTTTATTAGCTTTTGTTTTCGTAAATAGCCTTTTAGCAATAAGTTAACTGTTAATCTAATTTTATTATTATGAAAAAAACTACTACTATTTTTTTAGTGTCATTATTTATGTCATTATTTAATGTTAATGCTCAAAATCTGGTTGATTTTGAATCTGCAATCACCCCAACACCTGCAGGAGGAGCTACCTTTGCAACGGTAACAAATCCGGATAAAACAGGCTTGAATGGCACCTCTAATTGTGGACAATTTGGCAGAACAGACGCTACCTGGTGGGCATTAGTGGATGTACCATGTAATTTCACAATCCCAGCAAATGAAACGCGATATGTGCATATTATGGTGCTATATCCAGCTCAACCGGATATAGGAATACGATTAAATACAGATGGAGATCCTACCCCAAGAACACTTAACCCCTATACTGATTTTGGGGTGTGGCAGGATTTAGTTTTTGAAATGAATGTTAGTACCTCAGAAAAAACTGTTACGCAGCTTAGATTTATGGGAGACATGGGCTATCAAAATGATCCAGTAGGTCAGGTTGTTAATAATACAGATAAATTTGGTTTATTTGATGAAATCATTGTAAATAATGATCCTACACCTAGATCTACAGCAACAGTAATTGGTTCTGACGCTCAAGAAGCCAGTTTTGTTCTCTACGCGAAAGATGGTATGATTAAATACCGTTCGAAGGATAATGCATCGGAGCAAATATATGTTTATAACAGCACAGGAGCTGTTGTTGAAACGTATAATACAAGTCAGTTCGATTGTGCAGTAGCTCCAGGATTATATATTGTGAAGGTAGGGAATGACACAAAAAAGCTTATTGTAAATTAGAACGATAAGATGAGAATCATCGTTTTATAGTATATTAACATAAAGAGCCTTAAGTCACTTTAAATACAAAGGAGTGTATTTAAGGCTTATCTTATCAAATTTTGTTTATAAAGAAACGATTGGACATATGTTTTATTAAAACCGAAATTGTTTCAAAGTATATATTTTAAATATACCACTTTTAGCTCGACAGATTAACCGTTTGGAAATAATAAATTTAAATATTATGATTTTAAGGAATCTTTTTTTACTACTGACAATTAGTATCATATTTTTTAGTTGTGATAATGCTACTACTAATAGTGATAAGCCGAATGTAGTTGTAATAATAGCAGATGATTTTGGCTGGATGGATACCGGTTTTCAGGGAAGTGATTTTTATGAAACTCCAAACCTAGACAGGCTTGCTAGTGAGGGAATGGTTTTTACAGATGGGTATGCATCGTGCGGTGTTTGTTCTCCAAGTAGGGCCAGCCTCTTAACCGGGCGATATACGCCGCGTTCAGGTATTACTGATTGGATTAAGGGGTATCAGGCAGATAAGACACCTGAGGAATTGAGCGAATATGCAATGGTAGGGCCACAGAATGTTTACAACCTTCCGCTTGAAGAAACAACATTAGCTGAGGCAGTTAAGACGGCAAACTACAAAACCTGTTTTGTAGGAAAGTGGCACTTAGGGGAAGATTCTTTGTATTATCCACAATATCAAGGTTTTGATAAGAATGTTGCCGGTTGGATGAAAGGAGGACCTAATGGACAGCGTAAGGAGCAACGCTCTTATTATACACCCTACAATAACCCCTATTTAACAGATGGACCGGAGGATGAGTTTTTAACCGACCGATTGGTTAAAGAAAGTATTTCATGGATGGATAAGAATAAGAAAGATCCATTTCTTATGTACTTGTCATTTTATACGGTGCATACACCTATTCATCCGAAACCTGAAAAAGTTCCTTACTACAAAGAAAAGGCCATTAAATTAGGATTAGATACAATGCCTCATTTCTACAACAAGGTGCCTTGGATGGAGAACTGGCCAGAGAAAAAGTGGCACTGGAAGGAGCGCATGGTGCAAAGCAATGCTGAGTATGCTGCATTGATAGAGAGCATGGATGAAAATATAGGTAAGGTTTTGGACTATCTTAAAGTGTCTGGTTTAGATGATAACACGATTGTTGTTTTCACATCAGATAACGGAGGCTTATCAACCGCCGAAGGCTCACCAACCTGCAATGCTCCGCTAAGAGGAGGAAAAGGCTGGTTGTATGAAGGAGGGATTCGTGAACCATTTTTGGTTAAAATTCCAGGTAAAACAAAGCCAGGTAGTGTATGTAGCACGCCTGTTCATTCTGTCGATATATATCCAACCATTTTGAGTGCATGCGGAATTGATGTGCCCAATAAGAGTGAGATTGATGGTGTTGATCTAACACCATTAATGGAGGGTTCAGCTCTTAATCGAGAAGCTTTATACTGGCATTATCCACATTATGGAGGTAAAGGAGACCAGCCTGCAGGAGCTATACGTAAAGGGGATTATAAATTGCTTGAGTTGTTTGAGACAGGTGAAGTGCAGTTGTTTAACCTAAAAGAAGATATTGGAGAAACAAAAGACTTATCAGAAGAGCAAGCTGAGTTGACAGAAGAGCTTTTAAATGATTTAAGAATCTGGAGAACTGAAGTGGGAGCAAAAATGCCAATGGAAAACCCTTATTATAAATTTAAATGAGGGGATGATGAGAAGGGTTTTATCTAATACTTGTTGGTTGATTGTGGTGTTGGTGATAAGTTGTAGCTATGCTAATGGGCAAAATACGGCTAACTTAAAAGTGTATGCTAATGACCGTCTCCCCATTAATCCAGATATCTTTGGTGTGAATAACGACTGGAGACAAATAAGTAATACGGCTTTTCCTGATTTTATATCTGCATTTGAGGCGATTGATTATGGTGTTTTTCGCTTTCCTGGAGGTTGGGAGTCGGAATATTATGACTGGGCAAGCAATTCAACACCAGCCTGGGGGGCTGAATCACCTGCAGTACCTGGTGCATCGGTGGCTAGTCTAAAAAGCAATGTGAGTAATTATTCCATAGTTGTTCCTACCAGATTAGCGATGGACGAAACGTATGGTTCTGCAGAATGGGATGCAGCTCTTGTAAGTTTAAAGCTAATTGCTAAAGATGCAATTGACAGGGCTGATCCGAAGGCTATTAAGTATATTGAAATTGGGAATGAGTGGTGGTTGCAATATGCCGGAGGTTCGAGTCGTGCTAATAAGTTGCTCAAATACTCAAAGATTGCCATGACTATTGCGGGGTATATAGATGGTCAATATCCCAATCGTGCCTTTAAACTGTTGGTCAACGGTGATTATACGGTGCCATCTGAGTTTTCAACCATGAAAGAACACTTTACTGAAGCGTATGATGCTATAGATGGAGTTGCACTTCATACCTATACAGGGTATACAACCGATACACATGATATTGCATATCTAGGGAAAGGAATACAATCCTGTGCATCAAATTTTAATTCCTTAAAGGAGATGTGTGTTTATGCATCTGAATGGATGCCATCGCGAGATTATAATGAGCGGCGTCTTTATATGGAAGCAGCCAATATCTTACCCGACATCTTTCATATCTATGCCAGAAATAAAGTTGAAGCTGCAGCTTATTGGCCGCCTGTTAATAATTCGGTACCAGGCTTAGGTCTGGTGAATTGGAATGCTTCGGTTACATTCCCTTGTGGTCAGATTATCGGTGATATGGCCAAATCCTTCAAGGGTGAAGTGGTAAGAACCATTTCTGATGATATTACCATTACCGGAGCATTGCAGGATGAGAGTAATCTGGTTTTGTATGTTACCGGTAAAGATTATGCCGAAACAGATGTAACAATCAGCCTCAACGGATTTGCTGTCGAAGCCATAAAGTCGGTTAAAAAGTTAAGACCTTATGATTATTCGCAAACCGACCTGGCAAAGCCATACCTTGTAGAAAACGCTTCAGCTAGCTTAGGTGCGGATGAAGTAAGTTTCACAATTAATAGCGCAGGGAGTTACGAAATTTTTAAAATTGAACTTAGTGGTCATTTAGTTCAGGATGAAGATATAACCTTAATTGATTTTGAAAAGCCTGTGAATGCAAGTCCTGCCTTTGGAGCTACTTTTAAGAGGGTAACGAATGAAATTAACACAGGCTTTAATGCGACATCTAACTGTGGGCAAATTGGCCGAACAAGCGTAAATTGGTATGAACTAGTAGACTTGCCATGCGATTTTAGCGTGCCGGCCAATGAAAAACGTTATGTGCATATCCTTATCGCTTACCCTGAACAGCCAGATTTTGGTTTGCGTATTAATGAAGAAAGTGCAACTATTCGATCGATGAATCATTATACTGACATTGGTAACTGGCAGGATATGGTCATTGAAATTGACGGAGGCACAAGTGGTAAGCAAGTTTCTCAACTTCGTATATCTGGTGATATTGGGGTAGAGAATGATTTGGGTGATTACGTTCTTAATAATACTAATAAGTTTGGATTGATTGACGAAATTATTGTCAATGAAAACTCTAATCCAAGAACGGTTGTAACAGCTATTGATACAGAAACGAAAAGTCTTAATTATAAATTATATGCGCAGCAGGGCGTCATCTATTTTGAGGGGCACGATGGGCGCATGGCTCAAATTAGCATCTATAATAGTTGTGGTGCATTAGTTTGGGCTTCGTTTGATAAACAATTTGAATATAAAGTACCAACATCGGGCTTATATATTGTGAAAGTAGGATTCACCACTAAAAAATTGATGGTGTTGTAATTGAAGATAAATTCAGGTTATAGGCGGTTGATTCAAGTAAATGACTTAACCGCTAGATGAAAAAATAGTTAGGTTATGATTAGAAAAACGGTTTTGTTAAAGTGCTTGGGGTGTTTTTTATTGTTGTCAATGAGCTTTTGTATGGTAAATGCTCAGAATACAATTTCACTTCAGGGGAAATGGAAAGTTAAGCTTGATCCGGAAAATATAGTTAAGCAAACGGAACAGATCGCTAAGGATTTTGATGCAGAAGTTATTTTACCGGGTACAACCGATGTTTTTAAACTCGGAACGGCTTTAAATACGGATACAATTCAGAAGCCATTTGAGCACCTTTTTAGAGAATTTTCGTTTGTTGGTAAAGCGTGGTATCAACGTAAAGTTGATATCCCTAAGGCATGGAAGAATAAAACCATCGATTTAAAACTTGAGATGGTCAAGTGGACATCAGAACTGTATGTTGATGGCCAAAAAGTGGATGCGCAAAATAGTCTTATTGCACCTCATAGGTACGACCTAACGGATTATCTTACTCCAGGTGAACATATTATTACCATTGCAGTTGATAATACGAAAAAGTATGACGTTGGTCTGTCTCATGCCTATACGGAAGAAACGCAAACAATCTGGAATGGTATTTTGGGAGATATGGATATAACAGCACATGATGTAGTTAGTATTAATCATGTTGCCACTTATCCTGATGTGGAGAAGAACCAGGTGCGTCTGCTAATTGCTATCAATAACAGTCAAAAAAAGACTGTAAAAGGGGAATGTATTCTAAAAGCTAAAGTAGGCGATTATGTAGTTGAAGAGATGGTGTTCAAGCAAATTTTTAAAGCAGGAAAAGATACTATTGAATTAAATTATCCCTTAGGAGAAAAACAGTTTCTTTGGAGCGAGTTTACGCCCAATGTATATGAACTTAATGCTTCTATTATCGGAGGTAAAGGTAAGAAGCAGTTTAAGAGCTCATATGCCACTACATTTGGGATGAGAGAAATAATCTCTGATAAACATTTTTTTAGATTAAACGGGGATAAAATATTTTTAAGAGGTACACTAGATTGCTCGATCTATCCTAAAACCGGTCACCCGCCGACAGAGCTCAAAGATTGGCTAAAAATTATGCAAGCAACCAAGGATTATGGCATGAACCATATTCGCTACCATTCGTGGTGTCCTCCAAAAGCAGCCTTTGATGCTGCTGATCAATTGGGCGTTTATCTTCAAGTAGAATTGCCTAGCTGGAGTTTTGCTTTTGGCAAAGATTCACTAGACAACGATTTTTTTAACGCCGAAGCAGAACGTATTATTACAGAGTATGGCAATCATCCTTCACTTTGTCTGTTTACTCTTGGTAATGAGTTGGAAGGTGATTTTGACTATATGAATCAGATGGTTATGGGATTGCGCCAGCGAGATGCGCGACACTTGTATTCAGTGACCGCTTTTACCTTTCAAAAAGGACACGGTAAATGGCATGAGCCATCTGATCAGTATTTTATTACCCAAATCACTAAAAAAGGTTGGGTGAGAGGTCAAGGCTTCTTTAATGATTTTGCCCCTAATAGTAAAGATGATTACCGTGCGTCTATCGAAGGGGCTGGAGTGCCTTTAATTGCGCATGAAATTGGTCAGTATTCTGTTTATCCTAATATGGAGGAGATAGTTAAATACGATGGGGTGCTGAACCCTTATGCGTTAGTTACTATTCGCGAAGATTTACGTGCGAAAGGCCTGTTGCACCAGGCTGCTGACTTTACTCTGGCGTCAGGTAAGCTGGCAGAGCTGCTTTATAAGGAGGAGATGGAGCGTGCTTTTAGAACACCTAATCAAGCCGGTTTTCAGTTGTTACAATTAACCGATTTTACGGGACAAAGTACAGCTCATGTTGGACTCTTAGATGCATTTTGGGAGTCAAAAGGAATCATTACTCAGGAATCATTTAAAGCATTTTGTTCAGAATCGGTTCTTTTACTTAGAACCGCACAGTTTATTTACGAAAATGACGAACATTTCAACGGTATTCTTGAATTTGCCAACTATTCAGCCAACACCTTAAACGATGCTACTCTTGAATGGGTGCTTAAAGATCAGCAAGGCAATGTATTTAAAGAAGGAGCTATTCGTAATAAAACTGTTCAACAAGGTGAATATTTTATTTTTGGTGAGTTGGATATTGATTTATCTGCACTTGAAGAAGCTACAAACCTTACTTTGACAGCTCAGATTAAAAATACAGATGTTGTTAACAGTTGGGATTTGTGGGTTTATCCAACCAGCACAAAGACCGTCATAGACAGTAAAGTGGTGGTGACTGCAGATTTGGATGAAGCCATTGCTGCTCTCAATAATGGAAGACGAGTGGTTTATACTCCTTCGTCGCGAAATATTAAGAAAAAAGTGAATGGTAAATTCGTGCCAGTATTCTGGAGTCCAGTTCATTTTCCTAAACAGGCAGGTACAATGGGAATACTGTGTAATCCGGATCATCAAGCGTTGGCTGATTTTCCAACAGACTTTCATTCCAACTGGCAATGGTGGGATTTAACGCGTGAGATGTCGGCCATCGATATTTCAGAATTGGACTCAAAAATTGCACCTATTGTACAAGTCATTGATAATTTTGCTCGTAATGCGAAGTTGGCTGGCGTTATGGAAGTAAAGGTTGGTAATGGCTCCTTGTTAGTATCAGCATTTGATATTACCAATAAACTGGAAGAGCGACCTGTGGCGCGTCAGTTAAAACAGTCGTTATGTGCATATGCAGCAAGTACAGATTTTAATCCAACTGTTGAAATAGCTGAATCAGATTTGAGAGATTTGTTTTTGAGTCATCATCCTTGGCAGAATTCTACTGTTCTAGAAAGTACACCTGGACAAAAAGGGTATGAAGCAAATAAGGTACTAGATGGAGATCCGAATACTTTGTGGCATACTCAATGGGGAGGCAATGAGCGAGAGATGCCCCATGAAATAATAATTGATGCCTCAGAGCTTATTTCCATCAAAGGGATTCGCATTGTTCAGCGCGGCACAGGAAAAGCGAATGGGCGTGTTAAAGATTTTGAGGTGTATATTAGCCAGGATGGTCAATTTGATCAACCCCAGATAACAGGTCAGTGTAAGGAAGGGGAGGCTTATCATGATGTTTTGTTTTCGCAAAAGTACATGGATGAGAGTCGCTTTAAATGCAGGTTCATTAAGCTTAAGATTCTTTCATCCGAGAATGGGAACCCATATACAGCGATAGGAGAAATTGAAATAATTGAATAAGCCTTTTATGATGTTTTTTATAAATGGCGTTTAGCATTTCATTGTGCATGTTTCGATATTGTATGTGATATTGAAACATGCACAATTTGCATATAAAGACCAGATAATGTGTGTGATGGATAGTTTTTCACTAGGGTGTTGTATGAAATTTATATTTTTTATAGTAATAAAAATGTCCATGTTATAACCCGAATCATCCATTTTATTTTTACGTAAGTAGTGCTTTTTTTGTAATAGTTAATTAAAGTCCTTTTTTAAAATGAATAAGACGAAATATAATACAGGTTATTTGTTAGGCATATCAATGGTATCCGCACTAGGAGGTTTGCTTTTTGGGTACGATTGGGTTGTTATTGGTGGAGCAAAGCCTTTTTACGAGCAATTCTTTCAAATTGCTAATCAACCAGCTATGCAAGGGTGGGCAATGAGTAGTGCTTTGATCGGCTGCTTGATTGGAGCTGTATTGTCAGGTATGTTAAGCGATAAATACGGACGAAAGAAGTTGCTGATTTTTGCCGCTTTCATGTTTACATTATCAGCTATTGGCACGGGAGCTACCAATAATTTCACCATTTTTATCATTTACCGATTGATTGGGGGTGTAGGTATTGGTTTAGCATCTACTTTATCACCTATGTATATTGCAGAGGTAGCACCTGCTGAGATGCGAGGTAAGTTTGTATCGTTAAATCAGCTAACCATTGTATTGGGTATTTTGGCTGCTCAGATTGCTAACTGGCAAATTGCCGAGCCCGTTCCAACACATTTTACCAATGCTGATATCCTGGCATCATGGAATGGACAAACAGGGTGGAGATGGATGTTTTGGGCTGAAACTTTACCGGCAGGGCTCTTCTTTATTCTGATGTTTCTGATACCTGAAAGTCCAAGGTGGCTTGCAAAATCGGGTAAAGAGTCGAAAGTAGAAGCTATACTTAAAAAGATTGGTAATGCCGAATATGCACACCAGGAGTACATCAATATCAGAGCAACCCTGAATAGTAAACAAGAAGAGCTTAGTTTCCGTAGTTTATTAAAGCCGGAATTAAGAAAAGTTATAATCATTGGTGTTGTTATTGCTGTTTTCCAACAATGGTGCGGGATTAATGTAATCTTCAATTATGCCGAAGAGGTTTTTAAAGCTGCCGGTTTCGGTGTTTCAGATATTTTAATGAACATTGTTATTACTGGTATTATCAATGTTGTATTTACATTCGTGGCCATTTTTACGGTGGATAAATTAGGTCGCAGAACATTGATGTTAGTCGGTTCATTAGGATTAAGCTTTGTGTACATTCTAATAGGAGCAGCATATTTTTTCAATATTTCAGGTTGGATTTTATTGCTAATGGTATTAGTAGCCATTGCAACGTATGCCATGTCCTTGGCACCTATTGTTTGGGTGGTTATTTCTGAGATATTCCCCAATAGAGTAAGAGGTGCAGCCATGGCAATTTCTACCATTGCATTGTGGACTGCCAGCTTTCTGTTGACATATACGTTCCCTCTTTTGAATGATGCTTTAGGGGCTGCAGGAACCTTCTGGTTGTATGGATTGATTTGTTTGGCAGGTTTTATCTTCATTAAAAATAAGTTGCCTGAAACCAAAGGGAAGTCATTGGAACAAATTGAAAAAGAAATAATCAAGTAGTTAAAATAAAAGTCTTATTCTCTGTTTGATGTGTTCTCACAGAACCGCATCATGGGAGAAAAATATCAAATAGTAAAGAAATGGAATCTGTTAAAGCGTGGCAAGAAAAGTTGACGATCCCTACTTACGAATTGGGAAAGTCAGAAGTTAATCCCGTGTTCTTTGAAAAAAGAGTTTATCAGGGGTCTTCAGGTAAGGTGTATCCTGTTCCCTTTATCGACAAGGTGTATGATCATAAAGTGGATAAAAACTATCAGGGAGTAATGCTTGAAAATGAGTTTGTAAAATTAGTGATGCTGCCCGAAATTGGTGGTCGTATCTTTGAAGCTCAGGATAAGACTAACAAAGATTATAATTTCTTTTATCAGCAAAAAGTAATTAAGCCAGCCTTGGTTGGTTTAGCGGGTCCATGGATTAGTGGAGGAGTTGAGTTTAACTGGCCTCAACACCACCGCCCGGGTACCTACTTGCCAACTGATGTTTACATCGAAGAAGAAGCCGATGGCGCTAGAACTATCTGGATGTCAGAATATGATCCAATGTACCGTTTAAAAGGGATGCATGGTATCCGACTTCGCCCAAACAGCTCATTAATAGAATTGCGTGGACGCTTGTTTAACCGTACGCCGTTAACACAAACATTCTTGTGGTGGGCCAACGTAGCAGTTGAGGTACATAAAGATTACCAAAGCTTTTTTCCACCTGATGTGCATTATGTGGCAGATCATGCGGTGCGTGCACAGAGTAGTTTTCCTTATGCTGAAAACGATTATTACGGCATCCCATATCATGAAAGATCCGGGAAAAATGATTTACGTAACTACAATAATATTCCGGTGCCAACCAGTTACATGGTTTGTGATACTAAATACGATTTCTTTGGAGGATATGATTTTAAAGCCGAAGGTGGCTTTATTCACGTGGCTAACCGTCATATTGCGCCAGGTAAGAAACAGTGGACTTGGGGTAGTGAAGACTTTGGTCGTGCATGGGATCGCGAGTTAACCGACGAAGGCGGACCATACTTTGAATTGATGGCAGGTGTTTATACTGATAATCAACCAGATTTTACTTACCTATTGCCATACGAGACAAAAACATTCTCGCAATTCTGGTGGAGTTATAAAAACTTAGGTCCGGTACAAAATGCCAATAAAGATTTGGCTATCCGTTTGGAGATTCAACAAGGAAACAAACTGGATTTAGGTGTGGCTTCGAGCAGTAAATTCGAAAATCTGAAGTTTGTATTGTTGATCGGAGACGATAAGAAGATATTCGAAAATAAAACCGTATCGCCTGATAATCCTTGGAAAGATAACAGCATTCAGATTGAAGCAGGACAAGAAAACGCTGTTTCACTGATTGTTTGGGATGAGTCAGGTAAAGAGTTGATTGCTTACCATCACCGTGAAGTGAGCAAGGAACGCAATCGTAAAGTGGCATTTGAGCCTAAGCAACCTGAGGAAGTCGAAAGTAATAATGAATTGGAATTAATTGGTGAGCACCTTGAATTGTATCGTCATCCTACTCGTTATCCTGAGCCCTACTGGGAAGAAGCAATTAAGCGCGATCCGAGAAGCTACAAATCATATATTGCTTTAGGACGTGTTGAATTGAAAAACGGTAAGTTCGTTGAGGCAGAAAAGAATTTCCGCATTGCTATTGATATCATGACAACTTATCATCCAAATCCGGCTTCGGGCGAGGCGCATTATTTCTGTGGTTTGGCGTGTTCGTTGCAAGGTAAAAAAGATGAAGCGTATGGATTGTTCTACAAATCAACATGGAATTCAGAATGGCGTGCTTCAGCTTATTATCAGGTAGCAACTTTAGATTGTTTAAAAGGTGATTATGAAACAGCTTTAGAGCATATTGAGGCGTCGTTGAATACCAATCGTCAGAATAATAAAGCTTATATCTTGAAAGCTACGATTCTTAAAAATCAAGGCAAAAAAGAAGTTGCTAAAGAAGTAATTGATGAGTTGTTTAAAACAGATCCATTGGATCAATGGGCCAAGTATGAGTTAGCAACGTTAACGGGAAATTTCGACGATTTCATTGTATCATCTCGTAACGATGCTCAAACCGTTATTGATATCGCGATTGATTATGCTGAAGCAGGATTTTATCAAGAAGCGATTGATGTAATTGAATTGCATCATAAAAACGAAATTCCTGAGTGTGCAGTGCCAAATCCAATGGCTAAATCAATCATGACTGAATATATTTTGGCTTGGTTGTATGCTTTAAAAGGTGACACTGCTGCATCAACAGAGATTTTGAATAAAACAAAATCAGCTTCATACGATTATGCATTCCCATCGCGTACTTACGAGCAGATTGTATTGGAATGGTCATTGCAGGCTGATAAAGAAAATGCGTTAGCTGCTTATGGCTTGGGTAACTATTATTTCAACCTTAAACGCCACGAGGATGCTATTGCAGCTTGGGAAACAGCTGCTAAAGCTAACAGTACTTATGGTACATTGCATCGTAACTTAGGTATCGCTTATTGGAATACATTTGAAGAAGGAGAGAAAGCCAGAACTGCCTTTTTGAAAGCGATTGAGTTGGCACCAAACGATATGCGTATTCGTTATGAGTTTGACCAATTGCGTAAAAAGCTGAATGATGATCCTAAAGATCGTTTGGAGAGTTTGTTGGAGATCAAAGAGCAGATCACAACACGTGATGATTTTTCAGTGGAACTGGCTGCTTTATATAATTTTACAGGCGATTATAATAGTTCATTAGACTTATTGGTAAATCGTAACTTCCATCCATGGGAGGGTGGTGAAGGCCAGGTTTTGCGTCAGTATACCTATGCATGTCTTAAGTTAGGACAAGTAGCTTTACAACAAGGTGATGCTGAAACCGCATTAACATATTTCACTAAATCGATGGATACACCTGATAATTTAGGTGAAAAATACCATCCATTGCAAGCTGTTGCACATATCAATTATTGGAAAGGAATGGCTTTAAAAGCGATGGGTAAAGCAGATGAAGCAAAAGCTCGTTTCGAAGCCAGTACCAACGAAGAAGGTGATTTTATTGATATGGCAGTAAGCGCTTACTCTGAATTATCGTACTACAAGGCACTTTCTTTACGTGAATTGGGTAAAACAGAAGAGGCAAATGATTTATTGAATAAGATAAAAGAATTTGCTGAAGCTAAATTGAAAGAGCATGTAAGAATCGATTATTTCGCAACATCGTTACCATTGTTATTAGTTTTTGAAGATGATATTCAAAAGCGTAATACAATTGAAGCCAAGTTCCTAATCGCACTAGCAGAAGAAGGGTTAGGGAATGAAGATGAGGCTGATAAGCTTGCTGATGATATAATGGCTTTAAACTCAATGCATGTGGGTGCTGCCGATTTAAAGCTGGAAGTTGTGTAATAATTGATTAGGCAAAGCAAGGGGATGGCTCTCCTGCTTTGTCAATCGATTATTGATAATTGTTTAATCTGTAAGGAAGTTATGAAAAGACTTATTTCAATAATTAGTGTATGGGCGATGTTGCTCATGTTAATTTCATGTTCAAAAAGTAAAGGTGAAGATCCTCAGCCTATTGATGAATATGCACCAACAATGAATATCACAAGCCCTTCAAATGGAGTTACTATGCCTAAGGGGGCCTATTTAATACTGGAAGGAGTTTTTGAAGATGATATGGCTTTAAAGGAGCTAAAAGTTAGCCTAAGGCCTCCTGAAGTAATTAAAGCATCTAATGGGATCGAAGAACCTTGGTTGCCGTCTGATGAAATAATCTCTTTAACAGGCACGAAACAGACAATTGAGGCTTATAAACTATTTAATGAAGCAGTTCCTTCAGGTTGTATGAGTGGAACTTATAAGCTGGTTCTTGAGCTATTTGACGCAAAGGATAAAGTGGTGTCAAATACGATTGATATTATTATCCTTTAGAACTATATAAATATCAGTAATTGAATGATTTAAAGTGGATGAATGCTTTAATGTAAGTTGTCTGTTTTCTTGTTAAAGCTTAGCATACATTTCTGTTTGCCTAACAGTTATGTAATGGAATTATTGGAATAAACACCTGAATGAATAAAGTAGTATTGGAGGTGCGAGTGTTGATTGATAACCAATAATGCTCAATCCTCCTATGCAAGGATAGCTAAAAATAGTCGGCATGTAGCAAAGTAGTATGGAATGATGGATGCATTAATAATGTATCCACAAAGTTGTAGACCTATGTTTGTTTGTTTGTTTGTTTGTTTGTTTGTTTGTTTCTGATTTTTTTGAATGTAAGCTGAGATTATTTGATAGAAACATATTGTCCTATCTGTAAAACTATAATTAGTAGTTACAAGGTCATTGATAGAAAAAGGAGGCAGCTAATCGTCTTAACTGATGTGCATGTAATAGCACCATTAGCCTAATGTGATAACAGTATTGCGTAGTTTTTTTTAGGATAGTTATTTCAATGCGCTTAAAAAATATCACTTTAATTTTTGATTACCAGGTGAGTAGTTTAAAAACATGTCTATTTAGACACACACATTCACATGGGAATATTGAATAAAACCTGGCAGCAGAGATTTTAAATCCAAGTTTATTAGATAGTGCAGCATTGGAAGGTGTCATGTTTGTTTACGAGGAAAGTAATTAATCATAGCATAAAACACGAGGACATGGGAAATAGCACGGTCAAAAGAGTGGAAAGCTTTGAGAATGTTAATTTGGATGAGGTTGAGTGTATATCGTTTGTCCAAGAAAGAGGAATCGTTTCATATGATTTTGAAAGGCTAAGTTATCTGGAAAAGTATCGTTTAATTAATCAGACTTATCAATTTGCCTTTGTTAACTTATTAGGGCGAGCATTTTTGGTTGTATTAGGCACTCTATGATAGTGCCCTAAATGTAACATAGAATACGAAATAATCTGGAGTAAAGATAAATTAAAGCTTAGTTATGGCATTTTTAGGAATTAGAAAGTTTAACGATAAAAGCTTAAAGAATCGCTTTGCTATTGCAGTAAAAGCGTTAGCGCCAAATAATATTAAAATCACCAAAAAGTTAATAGGCTCTTATGTAATCGTTTTGATATTGCTAATTGTGATAGGTTTTATCAGTATACGAACTGTTAATAAAGCAAAAGAACTATCGGCTATTCAGGCTAAGATTGAAGCCGTAAGTTCAAACTTACGAATTGTCGATCAACATATGATCGGCTATCAAAATGATAGGAAGGATTACAGACCTGATATTATCAAAGATAGAATGCATGTCGCCGATAGAGAGTTTGAAAAAATTAAAGGTCAGATTCCTCGATCCCTGGCATTAGATGTTGACACAGTATGTCAATATATCGCTGAAATGCCAAAACTTGCCAATCGTTACTTTGCAACTGTTGCGGAATGTGATAGCGTTTTAGACCTGGAACTTAAATTACTCAATCGATTATCCGAAAATTTAGCGGATGAAGATTTGCTTTCAAGCGATATTAAATCGAAGGTATATAGAGATATTCAAATAATTGCAGTCGAGATTAATGCACATCGTTTAAATATAGGGTGGCGGAAAGAAGATGATAAGACGTTGGCAAGTATCCAATCAATAAGGAAAGTTCTTCTGGCAAATAAAAAACTTCTTACTTCAGAAATATTATTAAATCAAACACAATTATTCAATACGATAAAATCCTTTTTAAAGAAGAATAAAGATGCGGGTTGGCTAGGTTGGAAAATTAAATCGTTATCCTATAATTCAACAAATAAATTGGCGAAAATATCGCGACGTACTGCAGTTATTTTTAACGATCAACTAACCGGCTATATCATCTATACTGGTGCTGTTATCGGAGCTGCGTTATTAATTATTATTGTTTTAGCGTTAACCATTGTGCGTTCAATAGCTGCCGGACTGCAAAAAGTGGTTAAAGCAGCAGAAAGAATAGCAAATGGAGATTTGACAGTTCAGTTCTCAAAGAAACAGCTTATCAGACAAGATGAGATTGGGGATGTCACTTCTTCTTTTGTGGCAATGATTCAAAGCTTGATTGATATTATGAAGAATATAGAAATAACTGCAGTTACTCTTGAGAGTTCAGCCAATGAGTTAGCCGGAGGGTCACAAATGCTTTCAAAAGATGCTAATCAGCAAGCAGTATCTATTGAAGAAATAAATGCGACTGTTGAGGATATCACTTTTGATATTGACAAAAATGCTGAAAGTACTAGAAAAACGAGTGTTTTATCAAATGAATCAGTTAGCTTTATTGAAAACTTGTGTGAGCAGAATTTAGAACAAATCTCAAAATCAAAAGAGATTTTAAGTCAGACAAAATCGGTTAATGATATTGCACTTCAGACCAATATACTAGCATTAAATGCAGCTATTGAAGCAGCAAAAGCCGGTGAAGTTGGCCGGGGATTCTCAGTGGTGGCAGGAGAGGTGAAGCGTTTAGCCGAAAGTAGTAAAGAATCTGCTGTTCAAATTATCGGATTAACACAAGGAGGCGTTGAGTTATCTAATGAAGGTGGGGATATGTTAGAGTCAATTCTTCCAAATATTAAAAATGTCAATAATCTGATTCAGGAGATTACAAATGCCAGTAATGCTCAACGAGAGAAATCAGAATACATAAAAGAAGCTTTAGTTACCTTGAGTAATACATCTCAAAATAATGTATCTCAAGCAGAAGAGCTATCCGCTCAGGCAGAAGAGTTGAATGAACATGCTAAAATACTTAAAGAGCAGGTATTGTTTTTTAATATGTAAATTATATGGTGCTAATTTTTTGAGTTTACAATGAAGTATTATATTGTTTTAATTTGATATCTAACAATTCTATTACATTTTATTTTCAGATAGTATTATAGCTGAATTTGTTAATGGTTAGTGCCGTTTATCCGGACTGTGTTCTGGAAATATTATCACATTCATCATTTCTCTTAACCTACTTCTAACACGTTTTCCATAGAGCTTTTCAATATCCTGAGCGCTAAGGTTAGTGGTTGCATGGGTAATCAATTTGTCGGAAATAAATAGATCATAGCGACTAAGAAGAACTTCGGCCAGTACATTGCACTCGGAGCCGTAATGTTTGATGTTGGATTCGGCTCCAAGGTCATCGAGGCAGATGGTTTTGGGAATGCGTTGTCCCGGTGAGATGGTAAAACTTCGTTTTGAGTAGCGATGAATGGTATCGAAGCCATCTTTTTTAAATTCGAAGCTGATGTCTCGGCAGGCTTTGAGTGGGAAGTGTTGGTGTTTGGGCAAGATAGATGGCATCAGCTTCAGGAGGGCTGTTTTACCGCAACCGACAGGGCCAAGCAATAAAATGCCTTTTCGTAGATCCATTCCCAGGCGTTGGCATTCTTCTGGGTCGTGAATGAAATAAGCGAACAGTTTATTGATGATGGGGCGGTCTTCATTGTAGAGTTTGAAATGAGGGCCGTAGATGGCTTTGCCTTTTCGTGTGATGAGGTCTAGTGATTTTTGAAAATCATAGTAGATAATGTTGTTGATGGTTTGGTAGTGATTCATAGTTTATAAGTTTTTAGACAGAAGTGGTTTACGGCTTTGGATAATTGGTGAATTGAAAACTGGTGAATTGAGAAATTTATTAATTCTTTTACCCCTCTGCCTTCGGCATCTCCCCTCAGAAGGGGAGAATTGATTTGCAGCTTGATTAAAAAAGACAAGAAAGAACAAATTGCTAAAGTGGTTCATCATAGTTGGAGGATGAGGGTTGTGGGGAAGTTGGGCGAAGAACGGATGGAGGATTTTCGGATGTGAGATGTTTGGATTTTGCATCTCGGCTCTGCTCGATGACCGATTTCTGGAACTGTTTTTTTCTGGTGTCGCTTGCTTTTTGCTCGAACTTCTTGATGTTGAGCATCCAGTTGCGTGCGGCAGCTTTCCAGTCTTTCATGGGTGTTTTGCCGCCGATGAGCCAGCCATTGGATTCGTAGTAATTGAAAAAGCGTTGGGCTTCGGATTCTGGATGGCCTTTTTCGTGGAAGTAGATTTTGATGTGTTGGAGAGGTGGGATTACCCCCTCAGCCCGCTGGGCAGCTCCCCCAGGGGAGCATTTCGATT
Organism: Carboxylicivirga litoralis; assembly: GCF_025499605.1. Lineage (GTDB taxonomy): Bacteria > Bacteroidota > Bacteroidia > Bacteroidales > Marinilabiliaceae > Carboxylicivirga > Carboxylicivirga litoralis. Next base: position 64,159 of record NZ_JAFMVC010000025.1, read on the forward strand.
TATGATGTTCGACGGATGATGTGCTTTTCATGTTAAGTTCTTTTTTAGAATTAGAAATTGAAAAATTTTCTTCTTTATAGAGTGTGTTAGTTTGTTTATTGTTTGTATAGTTTATAGAAGGGATCATTTTTGATACAGGTGGTGTACAGGTAGCTGTATCAAAAGTGTACAGGTAAACCTCACTTCCTTTGTTTGGATCAAATGAGGGATCGTAGCGTATAAATTTATGATGCTGTAAGTCTTTTAAGGCTTGTACATATGTATTAGGAGAGCCTATACGAGCTAATTTCATGGTTTCTTTTCTTGTTATACTAATTGGATTTTTGAATCGGTTTGTATTCCACATTCTGAACAAGACCAGGTAAAGGCATATATGGTATGGTTTCAGGCTTGGTATCTGATCCATCAAGGCGAAAACATTGGTTTGGTGCTTGATGTAGTTCATGGTGTGTTATCGAATCGGTTAATTGTTCAGTTGAGCTGTCCTACTCCGAATAGTCGGGACTTTTAGCTCCGGGTTTGCTCAAGCCGCGAAGGCTTCCGTTTTGACACGGAACAAGTCTTTCATTTCTTGTCTTGCCACAAGAAACGAAACAAAGAAAGTCAAGACCGCAGCACTCGCTGATCCACTATCAATTTGCTCCGGGAAGGATATAAAGATTAACAATTTGTGCTCCAAATCTTTCTATCCTTTGCTTCATTGAGTGGGTGCCCCAGCTGTGTTGCTGAGGTCGGTTGAAGACGTGGCTTAGAATGATTGTTTATTTTGGAGGAGCATCTGCTGGATATCCTGATAGCTATAGTAATAGATGCCGCCAATTTTGGTGGCGGGGAGGTCGCCGCTGATGCGCATGTTGGTGAGGGTATTGGGGGATATGCGCAGGATTTTAAGAACTTCCTTGGTTTTTAACCATTGTTTGGTTTGGGTAACATCTTGTGATAAGATGAGTTGTTTGATTTCTGAAAGTAATTCTGTTTTGAATTCTTTAAGGTCTTCTGTTGTTAATACTTCTATTGACATGATTCTGATGATTAATTTTGATTGACAACAAAGGAAAACAATCGTCTTATATGAAAATAGTTACAGGGCTTATATAAGCCACCTGTAAGGGTGTCTGATTATCAGTTATTTAAATCGATAAAATTGGTTTAATTTTTATTTTTCTGAATGTAATTGAGGATGTTCAGAACGTCATCTTTCACAGCTTCCCAAGTAGTAGGGAGCGGAGAATAGTAGTTATTGCTAATGTTTTGAATAGACACTTCATCACTTTCTTTGGACTTGAAGTTCTCATGAACTAAGCGAAACAAGGCTTGTTTGCTAGTTGGTTCGATATAGGAGGTATCGACAAGTACTCTGAGGAAACAGCCCAGATTGGCAACTGATGTATTGAGGTTGTGTTTGTTCTTTTTATTTGTAGCGGTCAGAAGGCTTTGGGGTGTATCTTCCAAAGGTTTTTGGGGCTCCAGAAAGTTTATCTCAGTTTCGAGCCATCCTAATAGAGTCTTTTTTATAGATGGTTTGTCAGGGCAGTAGCCTGCTTTATTGATTGTTCTGGTTTGCTTGATGCATTTACGAAAGTGTTTGAGCGTGTAGAGCTGGTCAGCTTGGTTTTCTTCGTGTCTGTAGGTTTCTGTGATGTGGCTGGTGATAAACAGGATGGTCTCTTCTGAGTTAAGGTTCAGTACATGACAAAAGTATAATTAATTGAAAATCAATTAATTAAGTAGTTAAATTGCTTGCTTAAAACCTTGATATTCAGTATCTTACAAAA
>NZ_JAFMVC010000026.1 GCF_025499605.1 Carboxylicivirga litoralis
GCGCCGAAACCCTTACCACCCTTGCCTTTTAGATGAACCGTTGTTCTCAAAAGCGGGTGCAAAATAAGGGAGTATTTTTGGAAGAACCAAATCGTAAGACAAAGTTTTTTGAGGCCTTTTTCCTTCGCTGTAGCTTAGGTACTGATTTGATGATGCTTGTGGCAGATGTTAAAATGTGTTATGAAGTAATTCCTCCACGAAGATGCGATGAATACGAAAGGGCTTCTGTGTAGATGTGGTGCTTTGATGGTGTAAAAATGGCTGGTAAGGGGTAGCGTCGTACCTGAATCAGGGTAAACTCATAGTAAAGTCATACTAAACTCGAAGTAAACTCATAGTAAATTCGATCGTAGTTGACTTTAATACGACTTAAATATGTATTAAATGTGGTGGAAGTGTGGGTGTAGAACTTGAAGGGTAGAATGGTGGGGTGAAAGAATGAGAATGAAAAAGGCTCCCGGGTGGGAGCCTTGGTATTAATTAAATCAATGTCATTAGCTTTTAATGATGATGTCCTTCACAACACTTCTTCTTTTGAGTCGAACTACACTCCTCATCTTTCTGTTCGTCCACTTCAAAACCTATTTTTTCAAAAGCCTTAACCAGATTTTCTTTATTCGTTTTATCCTCGCGATACTTAACCGTTACTGTTTGCCCTTCGAAATCTACATTCAAATCCTTCACACCTTTCTCAAAAGGAATGTTCTTTGTTATTTTATTAACGCAGCTTTGGCAGTCCATTTCAACGTTGTAGGTTACCTCGCTTACCTTTTTATTTTTGTCGTCGGCATATGTATTTAATACAACCAATGCCATCACAATTAATACAATTACTTTTTTCATGATTTATAATTTAAAATTTAATTACTCTTCTCTGTCTATTGAAAAACGAAGACCAAAATAAAAACGTCGTCCCATTATTGGTCCCCAAATTAATGAACTATCAAAACTATCTCCGAACGGATCCTCTCCTGCTATTATTGGATCTTCCTGTTTAAATCCACCAAGATTTTCAACGCCGGCATATATATTCCACTTTCGGAAATACTTTGTTATTTGCGTGTTGACGATTTGATAGGATTCAAAAGAATCAGGACGTTGATAATCGGGCTGGTTTGAAGCCGTTGATGGAACACGTCCTTTTCCATTAAACTGCGTAGTGAGATCAAATTGCCATTTTTTTAGCGGTGTCGAATAAGATAAGTTCACCAGCCCTTTAGCTCTACTCATCAAAGGACGATCCCTTAGCTCTCCATCGTAAGTAACTTTCACATCGTTAAAACGCCATGCAGCCACCATGTCTAATCCACGCACCAGCTCATATTTACCTTCTATCTGATAATTATTGGCGTAAGATTTACCATCCAGATTATAAAAGGAGACAGCATCTACACTTTGATCAATATCTGTAATCAGTTGATTTTGAAAATCGGTACGATAATACTCTGCATTCAAGGTTAATTCACGACCTGCAATGTTAATATACTGCGTAATGTTAGCTCCATAATTCCAGGCTTCCTCCTGGTCGATATCACTTGCAATATTAATTTGTCGTGAACTGGCTAGCAGATAACTATTTTCGGCCAGCACATTAGGCGTTCGATAGCCTTTACCTGCCGAAGCCCTTAAAATAGTATTTGGTGTAAGGTTATACTTGACGTGTAAACGAGGCGTTACCAATGTACCAAAATCATTATGAAAATCAATGCGACCACCGGCAATAACAGTCAACTTATCAGGTATATTATAAGTATACTGAAAGAAAGCTCCGGGAACAAACTCTTCCCGATTTAAATTCTGAACATCGCCCGGGTCTTGAAAATTCATCAATAATACTTCATCAAACTCATCAGATTGAAAACTTATTCCTGTACTAAACTTATTGTTTTCGTTCGAAATAAATGATTGAAAAATAAGGTTCGCATAAAATGAACGTTGTTCGGCATCATACTGCTTGCGACCATAAAAGGAATTCTGCTCATGGTAAGCATAGTTAGCCACTAACGCCAGACTGGTGAAATCATCATCAAACACGTATCCTACTTTATAAAATCCTTCGTAACGCCGTGTATCAATATTGATTCCGTATATTTGATTGGCCCCACCAATGTTCTGATCAGCTGGCTTTGAACCATCAAACCCCATTTGACCACCCAAACGATTTTCATCTAACACCTTAAAACCAAATTGCGTGGTAAAACCATTGTGGTTATTATAGCTCCAACGGTTCATCAGGTTTAATTGCTTTAACAACGGTTCATCTCTAAAACCGTCATTATTGTCATCGGTTTCGTTTTGGTCTTGCGAATAATGTGCTAAAATAGCTGTCGACCATTTATCGTTTAAATGGATCGAGCCATTGATATTGTTCTCCCATCGTCCGGTATGATTCCCCATCACATTCAGAAAAAACTTCTCTGAATTCTCAGGGCGCTTGTAATCAACATTAATCTGACCGGTTAATGCCTCATATCCATTGATAACCGTTGATGTCCCTTTTGAAATCTGAATTGACGACATCCAGGCGCCAGGAATATAGTTTAGACCATACAAAGTTGCTAAACCTCTGAAGTTTGGAATGTTCTCTGTCATCATTTGAACATAATTGCCTGACAAGCCTAACAACTGAATTTGCTTTGCTCCTGTTGCAGCATCGGAATAGGACACATCAACCGAAGCATTGGTTTCGAAGCTTTCGCTCAGGTTACAACAGGCCGCCTTACAAAGCTCAGCCCCGGTAATGTTTACTTTAGTCATCGGATCAAGACGCGACATATGTGAACCAGCCTTTTTGCCGGCTACTACCACCTCATCCAATTCATCACTTTGCAATACAACTTCAAAATATTCCTGTTCGCCAACCAATAATGTATCAGGTTTATACCCAATATAACTAATTACCAGCTGCTGGTTACCTCTTTTCTGTTCAATTATAAAAGCTCCATTGAAGTCAGTAACAGTACCCGTTTGTGTATTGGCCCAATACACATTAGCTCCTACCAAGCCAGTTAACTTATTCTTTTCTTTGGCCTTTACAACACCAGATATTTCCTTATTCGCCTGCGAGTAGGCCGAAATACCAGTAATAAACAATAGTATTAAAACTATAGAATTACGACTCATCTTTAAATGATTTTAAATCGCTACAGGTTGATGCCTGTAGAAACACACTTTAATTTAAAAGAAAACTTATGCCGATGACGAATCAAATGCGAAAGCTATCACACGATTCACTTCATTCGAGCGGTGATTCTGTTTCGGCATTTAACCAATGCGACAAGCAAAAATCCTATCAATCATTTTGTTACACATTTGGTTTTAAAACAGAGGTAGGTCGATGCAGCTCAAACTCAACATGTAGTTTAAGATGTCATCAACAGATTTAAAATCATAAAAGAAAAACGCAGTTCAGCTCTGGCGAGGGCTCGTCAGGAATTTTCTGAAGCACGTCTAAATAAAGTTGTGTTGGTAATGTAATATCAGACGCCCAATGGGACACTAAAGTCGTATGTGAAAACAAATCGACCGAAGCTGCCTCAATCTTGAATTTAACTTGAGCGGTCTGTCCTTCGATGGAAGCCTTTTTAAACTGATGCTGGCAGCTTTCGTCCTGATGTTGATTGTGAACATGTTGTCCCGATAACTCTTGACATGATTGACATGCACTATTGACACATGAACAATTATCACAAGCATGGTGATGCTCATGAGCTGTTGTGATGATCCTGGTAATGGTTTCATTTTCATCACAACCATTGCAATGATGTTGAAATATATGAACCCCCAAAACAGATGGCAATATGGCCATCATTAAGAAAATGCTCACTGCTTTATATTTCAGCTTAAAAGATTTCATCGCCCACAAAGGAAACAAATCTCTTACATCCTCGCAAAATTTTAACAACTGATTTACATCACGCTACTCAGCAGATTCGCCATCCCAACCACTAATTCGTGCTAAAATCCACCACATTGCATAAGCCTTTCGATTTGAAGTAATGTGTTGTTCGGTATGCGAACCAAATTCAACATCTCCGCCTGGCGCATGTTTATTTTCGTAGTAATGAACACCTAATTGATGTGCATTTTGCCAATCTTTATAAAAATTACCATCATACGCCGTTGAACTACCATCATCGCCGGCATCTTCCCAGTAATTATCTTCCATGCAATGCGTATCAATACTATAGTAATCGAGGCACATGTAATTATTAGCATTGCAATAATCAGTAATCAGCTTAGCTTGTTCTTTAGGATTACCATCTCCAGTGTTAGAACCCCTGTTAGCATGTCCTGTCATAAATATAAAAACCACTGCATTTTTGCGCAGGCCATCTCCATCACCAATCTTTGAGCCTCCAACACCATATTCATCAATTAAGGTTTTCATGCCGGGTAAATAATTGCCCTCAACATCGTGACCTGCAATGTTGCACCACGACCACATCACCACATTTACATCTGCATTATCTTTATCATCCAGATAATTACGAGTAGCTTGTATAAAAGCTGTTTCATCGCGACTAAGATCAACTGCTCTTTTCCCTGGTTCAGCATAGTTTTCTAAGGTACAATCATCAAAATCAAGTTTATTTTCTTCCGGAGCATCAATTGTGATGGCAAATAATTCTGCATCTCCATCTTTATAATCAGGTAATCCATATAAACCACGGCTAACATGCGTTCCATGCGAAGTATGCTGATAGGCAATGTGCAGATTCTGACGAGCTATATCAATGTATTTTTGTGGAATCGAACGTAGAACATCCTCTTTCGCAACGGAGAAGTCTGCAACAAACAGGGTTCCTTCAATTTCTTTAACAGCAAATGACTCTTCAACTACTTCTTCCGTAATTTCACTTTGTTGCTTTTCAGGCTCACTCTTATCATCACTACTACAAGCACCTAAGAACGCCACTACTTCTAACATAAACACACTTACCAATATCATTTTCATAATTATACGATTTTTGGAGAAGATATTTAAGAAATGATCAATAGTCAAGAGTGCAATAGAACATTCGGCAATTACAACTACTTTTGCCCTATGGCAAATTTGTTCGTTTATAACCCTACCTGCGACATGGCAGTGGAGAATGGCACCAATAGTTTTATGCCTTCCCGGTTTCTGTCAAAATTTGAAAGCGACATAAGTCCGCTAATGGCTTTGTTAGCCAACGAAGAGAATTATATACTGAACGAAAATCCAATTTCGGAATCTTTTATCGAGTTTTGGAAAAAAAATGGCATTCCACTTCCTACTTTCATTAAAACTAATGAGCTTAGTAATATATCAGCTGATAATATCATCCCCTGGGGGTGGAGCCAGGTGATTGTGGCCAAATTTGCGAAGCAGCTTAACACAGACAAGCAACCACCTATTTTTTTTGAGGGAAATGATTACAGGAATTTCTTTAGCCGGCAAACAAGCCTTCAGCTTTGTGTAGAATTATGCAAAAGAAAGCTACCCGCGTTTGTTTCAATTCCTACATTACCGCAAACTATTTCGAGTTATTCAGATGTTCATACTTTATTTAGCCATCACCCTGATGGTATAGTATTAAAAACGCTGTGGAGCTCGTCGGGAAGAGGCCTTACTTTTATCAGAAATAACAAGCAACTGCAAAATGCAGGCAATTGGATAAATGCCCAACTTAAAAAGCATGGCTCTTTAATTATTGAACCCATTTATAATAAAGTACAAGATGCGTCGTTACAATTCAACATTACAAAGTCCGGCGATTACGAATTCTTAGGGCTGAACTATTTTGATGCCGATCAACAAGGTCATTTTAACAAAGAATACTTTCATATCCCCGAGCAAATAATTGAACAACTGCCTTCGAACGATGCATGGATTAACCAAACTGCAAATTTCATAATTGAGAGCATGCAAACCTTAAAGCTTCATAAAAATTATTTTGGCCCAATAGGGATTGATGTCATGTTTATTAAAAGCGAAACTGGAGACATTAAATTCTATCCTTTGGTCGAGGCCAACTTAAGATGCAATATGGGGCTTATTAACCTTCACCTTAAAAAAAGAATTGCGGCCAAGACTTCAGGAACCTGGCAAATCGACCAATTCAAGGAAGGTGAAGCTCCTGCATTTTACGATGCTCAAACAACTAAACATCCGTTAATCATTAAAAACGGAAAAATCACTAAAGGTTTTTTTCCATTAACGCCGTTCGAAAACAACACCCGATTTGCCGCCTGGGGCATCGTTTATTAACTACTACTTAACAGTAACTTTGCATTCACCATTTACCTTTGCTTCATGTTTAAACGTGAGCAATTTGGCGATAACTTCAAGTGGGGCGTCACCATTAGTGCTTTTCAGAATGAAGGCGCTGCAAAAGCAGACGGGAAAGGTCCTTCCATATGGGATACCTTCACCGATAAGCCCGATAATATTAATAACGGCGATATTATTGGTGAAGCATCTGATTTTTACAATCGATATGAAGAAGACATAACTCTGGCCAGACAACTAGGCATGGATGTTTTTCGTTTTTCGATTAGCTGGGCAAGAATATTGCCTTACGGAAGAGGCAAAATCAACCAGGCCGGTATTGATTTTTACCATCGTGTTATTGATTGCTGCCTCAACAATAATTTAACACCCTACATCACTTTATATCATTGGGATTTACCTCAGGCCCTTGAAGACAAAGGAGGCTGGACCAATCGCGAAATAATCGACTGGTTTATTGATTACGTTGAGATTTGCACAAAAGCCTTTGGTGATAAAGTATACAATTGGATAGTGATGAATGAACCCATGAGTTTTACCGGCCTTGGTTACTTTATGGGTTACCATGCTCCTTCGCGTAAGGGTATCAACCATTTTTTAAAAGCTGCCCATTATACTGTTTTGTGCATGGCACAGGGCGGAGCCAAAATCCGAAGTTTACAGCCTCAAGCTAATATAGGCGTAGCTTTGTCATGCTCATACATCAAGCCTGTTAACCAGCTCCCTAAACACCGACGCGCTGCTAAGCGCATCGAGGCCATGCTTAATCGTTTTTATCTGGAACCATTATTAGGCCTTGGTTACCCAAGCGATGTGATGCCAGCATTAAAAATCATTAAGTCATTTTTTAAGAATGGTGATGAACAGCTAATGGCATTCGATTTTGATTTTATTGGCATACAATATTATTTCCGTGTGGTGGCCAGGCATAGTCTGACGCCGCCCGTTCTTTTTGCCAACGAAATACCGCCGACAGTGCGAAAGGCCAATCTAAACACCATGAACCTGGACGTTTACCCCAAAGGATTATATAAATTGTTGAAATTTTACAGCTCTTATCCACAAATAAAAAAGCTGATAATAAGCGAGAGTGGTGTTTGTTACCCCGACTTTTTGGTGAAAGACCACGTTTATGATGTTCGACGCATGAAGTACCACCAGAAAATGCTCAAACAAGTTCGTAAAGCACAGGATAAAGGCATCCACGTCACTGGCTATTTTGTATGGACCCTGGTTGATAATTTTGAATGGAAAGAAGGCTTTGAACCCCGATTTGGTTTGGTACATGTTGATTTTGAAACACAAGAGCGCACCATTAAGTATTCGGGCCAGTGGTTTCAAAGTTTTTTAACTAAAAAAGCCTCCAAAAAATAATGGAGGCTCCTATCTGTAAATTCACACTGTATTATTTCTTAAAAAGCAAGAGTGCCGAATAAGTGGCTACTCCCTGATCGGAATGACCACTGAACTTGACATCAATCAAATTCTCAGTGGTAATGCCTTCTTTTTCGATAAACTCATTAATTTGTGCATCCAACGACTGGTCAAAATCATCTGTCCCTGTATATTGAAAATGCTTTGTCAAAATATTACTCATAACACCTAGTTTTTAAATTCTACATCATTTTCCTTCTCCTACGTTAGAGTGCTATTTAAGATACAAAAACATTTTCATTTTTTGACGAAAAGCCCAATTACTTACTGCTGTAGCTCCATCCAATTTATAAACGCATTAAATGCACTTTGATGATCGCCGACCCAAAGCAGTACATCCGGATTATATTTTGCGCTACATATAAAATAAGCAAAGGCCTCGGCATGACCCGCCTGGTGCAGCTGGGTGAAAAAATCAACATACTGAATATCAAAAAAATCCATTTCACCCGTTTGTTCCTCACTCAACATAGCAAACAAAGCCCGCGTTTGACTCACCAGTTTATTGGGTTCTTCAGGGTTATTAATGGCTGCTTCACGAGCAATGGCATTTAGTTTCGATTCAGCCACCTCCAAGCCCGAAACCACAGAATGCTTACTCACCTTCTTTGGCTGCTTAGCTCTCTGCACCATGGCCACATGCCACCTTACCTGCAAATCATCCAGCAGCTCTTCTTTTTTCAGTTCATCGGTTTCAATCAACAAGCAATAATACAAAGGCAACATACTTTTCAGCACCTCGTGTTGCTGTTTTTTAATCGACGACAACATTAAGTGACTTGGAATATGGTTACGATTCATCTGCAAGCATTTGACCAATGACTGTTCGGCCAGTTCATCTTCATTGAGCAGCTCGTAACTTTCGGCCATATTGTAATGCAACAAATATTCATTGGGGTATTGCTTCAAGGCCTTTTTATATTCACGCACAGCCTGTTTAGCATTTCCTTTTTCATTTAATACCGCTCCGTATATCAATAGTGCATCGAGCCAGAAATCATTTTCATCGGCCAATACATTGCGACTATAGTGCAAGGCTTCATCATAATCGTTAATAGCTAAATAGGTATATGCTAATTCATAATGCGCCTCCATGCATTTTTTATCAAAGGCAATGGCTTGCTTAAATTTACTGATGGCATCCTGATACAAATCGTGACTGTACAAGGTTTGTCCTTGCTTTATCAGCTTCTCCACTTCTGTCTTTTCCTGGGCCTGCACATTTAAAAAGCCCATCAATAACAACACTGCTAAATATCTCATGCTGTAATGATAGACTTTTATTCCTTATCCATCAAACATTTTCAATAAGCGGAAGTTGTTTAACGCTTGTTAACATCCCTATTTTCCTTCTTTCAAATACCTTTTTCCTGTTCAGAACTATCTTTTACAGGCTCCGTGCTACAAAGATGAAGCTCCGAGCCGCAATTTTGGAGCTCAGAGCTGCAATTTTAGGGCTCAGAGCTGCAATTTTGGGGCTCTGAACCGGAAAAATGGTGCTCAGAACCCCTTTTTTGATGCTTTAAGCTCCATTTTTGTATTTCAGAAGTGCATTTTATCTTAATTCATCTCCAACGTTTTTAACACCGCTTCTACTTCGCGCATATAAATGGCTTTATTGGGTTTTGCAGGAGCATAAACATAACCACTCACCATCAACAGACGATTGTTATCTTTATCCTGATAGAAGTAATCAACAAATGGTCCACCCATAAAATCGCCTTGTACTTTCCAAAGGCCCCGTAACTCGGTCCACTGTCGGTTGGCAAAAGTTGACTGACGCACCGAAACCGGAAACTGCTCTTCGGTAGCCATAAAGGAACCTTTGGCCTCACCTGGTACTTGTTTTCGAAGCAGGTTATTGCGAAAGCGTATTAGCGATTGCGAATTAAATTCCCCTAATGAGTCCAGCGGGTATTGATAAACAAAGATGCCTAGCTGACTGCCTAAACGCTGCGAACCCAACCACGAGAATTGTCCATTAAATTTCTTTAACCTAAAACCTTTAGGAAAATACATTTTAAACGGATACACACTATCCACATGCAATACAGCTTCTGGCTCGTAAACAGTGTGATAGGACTCGGCCATGGCACTGATATCGCCATTGTGAAAAAAACCTTTGATGGTTGACCACTTTTGTTCAAGCAGGCCATTTAATTCATCGGGGGAACGAGCTATTACTTTTGCCACATGTTGATTTTGTGCCCACTCTTGTCGACGATACTCTACCCTGTTGGTACGCTCATTGTCACGAATAGAAATCATCAACACATTTCGGTAGGTTCTGAAATGACGTTCAAACTGCTCATAGGCAATACGCGTTTTTTTAAACAAGGTCTCGCCCTGTGGCAAAGCCGGAAATTCATCATCCAATAAAACTTTTAGTACCTTGCCGGTGGCCGCATTCCAATACTGATCTTCAATCACCACCAGTAATTCTCCAGGAGAACCAATGGCCCGGGGCTTAAAATTAGATGGCCTGTCGGCACATGCAGCAACCGCAATAATTGTGATAACTACAACAATGGCTAATAACCAAACTCTGTTACTAATGGTGTTTATATAGTTTTTCATGACTTACGTTTTAAGGTTTAATGAAATGGCAAAACGACATCGATTAAGGCTCTTATAATCGCTCAATCTTTAGGCACGGATGAAACAATACATTACGAGCCCAACCGATGTCGATTCTATATATAGATTGGTTTGAAGAGTTATTGCAATACAAAGTTGACCGGAATAGTATAAGATACGCGCACCGCCTTATCGCGCTGACGTCCTGGTGACCATTGCGGCATGTTGTTAACAACTCGTAATGCTTCAGCTGATAAATTCTTATCCGGACTTCGAGCCACTTTAGCTTCTACTACATTACCCTGTTCATCAACTACAAATGAAATATACACGCGACCTGAAATGCCAGCTTCGGCACAAATAACAGGGTACTTTACACTACTGGCCACATACTTTAATAAGGCAGCTTGTCCACCAGGAAATTCTGGCATATGCTCGACATGAACAAACGTTACCGGCGCTTCATCCTTTTCGGCTGGCAATTCAGGAATTTCAAATGTATCATCGGCTATATCTGTACTAAAATCAGGTATGTCTTCTATTACCTTATCTGTATTTTCAACTATTTCTATCATTTCAATAGCTACAGGTTTTGGCAACTCCTTTTTAGGCTCTTCATGAGTTGTAGATGGTATCATCTCTATTTCCTCCACATAGCCCTCATCAATATCTACATGTGCCATGCCTTTGGCTGGTGCTCCCCATTCGAAAGCTGCCAATGAGGCGCCTAATGCCACGATTAAACCTATCTGAAAAAAGATGCTTCGTTTCCGTTCTAAATCGGCGTGTTTATATTTTTTTGCTTTCATGACGCTATATTTTATGAGGTTATTACTGTTAGTTGCTAACTATATCCCAAGCAGCGTTCCACAATTGCTTCTTCCTTATAAAAACTTTCACACACTCAATACAGACCACTGAAACACTACCACTTACCGTCACTAATTTTATTGTAACCAACTATTGTAGTCAATTATTGAGGCGAGATTATTCGCCCTGCTGGGCGAAAACGCACCTGCGCATTACACAAAATCGCACAACAAAGCCGATGTTCCAGTTTTTCGTTTTCATTTCGAAGTTTGCAGGGTCGTTCTGGAGACATCGGCTTTTATTCTGAAAAATGACAGAGAACGTTTTCTCTGCTAAAGGATTTTAAACTATTTTGTCATCATACGCTAATACATTCGTTAAACATGGCTGCTATTGCAGCTTAAATCTCACCGGAACCGTAAAGGACACCTTAACAGGTCTTCCTCTTTGCTTTCCTGGTTTCCATTTGGGCAATGTTTTTACCACCCTAACAGCTTCTCTTTCCAGATTTGGGTCGGTTCCCTGATAAGCTTTTACATTAATCACCTCTCCTTTCTCATTAATAACAAATGAAACATTAACTCTTCCTTCGATACCATTCTCCTGACAGATAACCGGATACTTCACATTTTTATTAATATAACCGAGTAATGCTGCCTCTCCTCCGGGAAACTCTGGCATATGTTCCACAACCATAAAAATCTGTTCCTCGGTATCTTCCTCTGGCATTTCAAACTCCGATAAATCCACTTCAAGGTCTTCATCCATCTCGGTGTCTTCAATCTCCAACTCTTCGTCCAACTCAACATCATCTTCTACAATTTGCAGAATATCTGTTGCCTTGGGCGGAGGAGGTGGTGGAGGTGGCTTAATTTCTTCCTGCCTGGTGATGGGCGGCGCTTCTTCTTCAAGCACTTCTTCATCCACCATAGCAAGCACATTTTGCTTAGCATCTTTGTTACTCCATTCAAAAGCAACCAAAACAGCACCAAGCGTCAATATCATACCAATTTGAAAAAACACACCACGTTTGCGTTCTAAATCGGCTTTTTTGCTCTTTTTTACTTCCATAGGCTTAATTTTTGAGGTTTAACGAGAATTATGTCTTGCTCCTATAAACCCAAGTAGTGTACCAGAAAGAAAAAACAAAGAAAACCTCAACCTACTCAACTACTACAAACCCCTCATAATGTACTACTTAAAATTCAGCTTAAAAACTTCAGCTTATACTGCGGACATAATCTTACTGTTATATATTCGCGCCCAGGTGGGCGAAAACAGTAAGCTTATCAATACACCTATTCTCCTCAAAAAGATTAATTTTGTGGCTGAAACGAATCAATATTACAACAAGCGAAATGCCAACAAGCGATTTCAACTTTGCACATAGCAATGCACTAACAAATGCCTTAAATCAATTTGTTAAAAACATGGATAGCGCCTGTTTTAAACTGATTGTTGTAAATGAACAGGGACTGATTACGCATTTATATGGTAATCTGGTATTTTCAAAGAAATTCCAATTAAAGAAAGCTCAAAATTGGTTGATGATTGCCGAACGAATTAAATGGGAGAAACCCAATGAGCAGGGAATGATCACTCTAGGCAATTCTGTTTATAATCTTGTTAAATACCAAAATAGAAGTAAAAATTTTGTCCACCAGATTTTCCTGATATCATCAATCGACATTGATTATCCCTGGTTACAAATGGCGCTTGCCGCCATAGACACCAGCATTAATGCCGAGATAAAAGATGTGAGCATGCAAAAGCAAATGGACGATACGCACCAGTTTACTTTTGCAATGATGAATGCCCTAAAGGTGGGTGTTATATCTGTTAGTACCAGAGGAAACATCAAATACGCTAACAACCAGGCGTGCCAGTGGATAAACATCAGGAGACGTGAGCTGTTGAAAATTCCAATTAAGAATCTGATTCCAAACTGGAATAACATCTATCAACTGGTAAGCTCAGGCGAGAAATTCCTTAATGAAGAGATTGCCATTAATACGGCCGACCGTAAAGCAAAATTCAATGTCACCGTTACCCCTATTCTTGACCAGGAAAATGTAAAACTTATTGGTTTAGTGATTGCCATCCGAGAGTTGGAGAATGTTTACCACCTCGTGAATAAATACACTGGCATGCAGGCTCGCTTTACCTTTAAAGACATCATTGCCAAAAGCCAGCAAATGCGTAAGCTGGTTGATTATGCCCAGAATATTTCAGATAGTCCATCAACCATTTTGATTGAGGCAGAAAGCGGAACGGGAAAGGAAGTATTTGCACAAAGCATACACAATGCCAGTAGTCGACACGACAAAGGCTTTGTGGCCATTAACTGTGCCGCCATTAGCGACAATCTTATTGAAAGTGAACTTTTCGGCTATGATGATGGGGCATTTACAGGAGCAAAAAAAGGCGGTCATCCAGGTAAATTTGAGCTGGCCAATGGCGGCACACTATTTCTGGACGAAGTGGGAGATATGAAACCAGAGGTTCAGGTTAAATTACTAAGAGCTATCCAGGAAAGTGCCATTACTCGTGTTGGTGGTGAAAAAACCATTCCTGTGGATGTAAGAATAATTGCAGCTACCAATAAAAATCTGAAAACTGAAGTTGACAAAGGTAATTTCAGGTTAGACTTATATTATCGTTTAAGTGTTATTCCATTAAAGATTCCTGCTTTGCGTGATCGCATGGAGGATTTACCTTCACTCATTCGCTTCTTCCTCAACAAAAAATCGGTTCGCCTTCAGAAAGAAGTCCCTCAGATTCGTTACTCAACACTTCAGCAATTTTTGGATTATGATTGGCCGGGCAATATTCGCGAATTAGAGAATGCTATTGAGCAATATGTCATTCTCGATGGAGAAATATCATTTGAAAATCTTAAGAAGGAAGCACGGTCTACTTCACCAAAACCTGCCTTAACAAATAGTGAAACCTCGGCTCAAAATGAAATCCTGACTTCTGTTAAAGAAATGGAACGAGATCTAATCATCCGAACACTTCGACATTTTAACAACAACATGACACACTCGGCCCAATCACTTGGCTTGAGCAGAAATACGCTTTATCTAAAACTCAAAAAGTACAATATAGGGCTAACATAAATCATCTGTCCTATTTTGCAACACTGTCATGTTTCATGACACCACTTCGAGCTTAGTGTATTTTTTTAGTACACTAAATTATTGACTCTCTTCTCCTATTAAAGAAATAAATCTGTAAATCATAGAATTTCAGCGTTTAAGCATTTTTGGCAAGCACCTTGAAACAAAGCCATTAAAATGCGGAACATGGAATCAAAAGCAAATCACAAAATTCTTATTTGCCTTGGCAGCTCATGCCACTCAAGGGGAAATGCCGAAAACCTGAAAGCCATTCAGGATTTTCTAAAAGAACGTAAGATTGATTCACAAATTGATTTCAGAGGCCACTTATGCAATGACATGTGTAAAAGAGGGCCTGTGATTGAAATTGATGAGATAGAATATGAAGGAGTTACTCAAAGTAACCTTCCTTCTATATTAAGTCACCATTTCAATTAGATGCCATGCCTTTAAAACCAATTTACACTGAAACCAACGACTGCAAAGATTGCTATAAATGCATTCGTGAATGTCCGACAAAAGCAATAAAAGTAACTGACAATAGGGCTTCGGTTATTGATGAACTATGCATTTACTGTGGGCATTGCGTAGCCATTTGCCCATCGGGAGCTAAAAAAGTACGTGATGGCATTTCAAGAGCCAAGCAACTCATAAAAGACAGAAAAGAGGTCTACGTATCGTTAGCCCCTTCATTTGTTGCTGAGTATGGCACTACAACCCAACCATTATTAAACGCTCTTGAACAACTTGGTTTTAAAGGCATATCAGAGACAGCTATTGGTGCTCAGGAGGTGTCTAAACAAATTGCTCAGTACCTGAAAGTTCGACAAAACGGAACCTATATATCATCAGCTTGTCCCGTTGTTGTTGAGCTTATTAGAAAATATTATCCTCAACACACGATGGCCATCACACCATATATGTCACCAATGCTGACCCACGCCCGTATGCTAAAACATTGGTATGGCGATGAAATCGGTGTTGTTTTTATTGGTCCATGCATCGCTAAAAAATCAGAAGCCGATGCCTCCGACTTAGTTGACGTATCCCTTACGTTCAAGGAGCTAAGCGAGTGGTTTAAGCAAGAAGATATTCAAATTGAAGACACAGAAACAGTTGGCGAATCAGGTTTTGTCCCCTATCAGGCTCGCGACGGTGTTATCTACCCTCTGGATGGTGGCATGGTAGAAACCATTAAGCGAGAAAACAATAGTGGTGAAAGCACTTTTATGAGTTTTACTGGGCAAAAGATGGTTCGAAATGTATTGGACAACCTGGAACAGTATGGCAAAGACAGTCCGCTATTCTTAGAACTACTTGCCTGTGAAACAGGCTGTTTGAACGGACCAGGAATGAGCAACCAGGAAAACATTGCCGGTAAACACTTAAACATACGCAATAGTTTTGTGTGCCGAACACAAACAACCGAAAGCTGCATTAAAGAAGAACAGGTCTTTAACATTGAGCGCGATTTCTTCAATATAAATACGGTTGAAACTAAACAATTTAATGCTGAAGATGTAAAAGAAGCATTGCACAGCATTGGCAAAACAAGCGTTGCCGATGAATTAAACTGCAGTGGTTGTGGATACGACACTTGCCGCGATTTTGCACAAGCACTACTATCAGGTAATGCCGAAACGGCTATGTGCGTATCTTATATGCGAATGGTAGCTCACCACAAAGCAACTATTTTACTGCAAAAGATTCCATCTGGCGTGGTAATCATCGATGATGAATACAAAGTGGTGGAGATGAATGCCAGCTTTGCCCGCTTAATGGGTACTGAAACGGAGTTATGCTTCGAGGCTAACCCGGGCATGCGTGGTGCCGAACTAAATAAACTAGGTTCTTTTGCAAAATTATTTAAAACAGCACTCATAACGGGTAAAGAATACTACGAATTATCTGTGACAGAAAATGAGCAAAAACTTCAGCTATCTATTTTCAACATACAAAAGCACAAACTGGTAACAGGTATTATTCAAAGTGCCCATCAACCTGAATTTAGAAAGGATATTGTTGAGAAACGCACGCGCGATGTAATTAAGAAGAACATGGAGACGGTTCAGAAAATAGCCTTCTTATTGGGTGAAAATGCATCGTACACCGACTCTTTGTTGAACTCAATATTAGACGCTCAAAACCAAGAGAATGCATAACAGGCATTTTTATATAGAGGCAGAATTATGCCAGGAATGTAAGGCACTGGAAAATGTGTGTGGTGATTCATGCGAATCTCGAAAAATTAAAGAGGAAGATCGTTTAATAACCGTTCTATCTGACGGTTTGGGCTCTGGTGTCAAAGCCAACATACTAGCCACCATGACTACCAGTATGGCTCTACAGTTCACCGCTAAGAACGACCCTCTTGAACATACATCAAACTTTATAATGAAGACGCTCCCTGTTGATTCGAAGCGCCAGATAAGCTACTCAACATTTAGCATCTTGGATATTAACTGCGAAGGCGACGCTTGCATTGTTGAGTTTGACAATCCACCAGTGTTAATCTACAGAAATGGTGATTTCATTGATTTACAGCGTGAAATTAAAACCATTAATCGCCCCGACAGCATAGCTGCTGATGTACATTATTCGAACATCAAATTACAAAAAGAGGATCGTATCATTATGGTCTCTGATGGTATTACACAATCGGGCATGGGCACCAGCAAGATGCCTTTTGGCTGGGGTAGTGATGGTCTGAAAACATTTATCAAAGAAAACATCAAGCAAAACCCTAATATATCGGCTCGACAATTAGCCAGAAAAATTATGCAACGGGCTAAGGCCAACGATGCTGACCAATTTAAAGACGATTCCACCTGCCAGGTTATCTATTGTCGAGAACCTCGCAAAATGGTGCTAGCTTCAGGCCCTCCATATTATAAAAACTACGATGCGGTTTTGGCTGATCGTGTTGATAACTTTAGAGGAAAGAAAGTTATCTGCGGAGGAACCACGTCAAAAATTATCTCACGTGAGTTGGATCGGCAGATTCATATCGAGCTTAATAATTACAATCCTGAATTGCCGCCTGTAGCTGAGATGGAAGGCATCGATTTGATAACTGAAGGTATTTTAACGCTAGGCAAAGTATCATCATTACTTGAGCAACTAAATACCAATACCATTAACGGCGATGGTCCGGCTGAACAAATGGTGAAGCTTCTACTAAACAGTGATTCCATTTTAATTTTAGCAGGTACGCAAATCAATAATGCACACCAGGATCCTAACTTACCTGTAGAGCTGGAGATTAGACGAAATATTGTAAAAAAAATCGCCAATCTACTGGAAGGAAAATTCTTAAAAACCATTGAAATAGAATATTTATAACCCTATAACATGCTTAATCCAATCAAATATAAAGTTCAGATATGCTGTGGCACCATGTGCTATATCATGGGCGGTGCCGAACTGCATTTGCTTAATGACAGCCTGCCTTTTCAACTAAAAGACAAGGTAAGCATTGAAGGTATTCCTTGCTTTGGAAGATGCGACTCGAACGAAAAAATTCACCCTTGCGTTCTAATCAATGGTGAAGAACTGGATAATGCAACAACTCAAAAAATCATAAAAAAACTACTAACACTCGAAGATAATGACCTATTATAACAATGCTGTTATAACCAAACGTGAATTACTTGTACGATTAATTCAACTGCTCGACAACGATTCTTTATTAGATAAAATCGACCGCATACCGGTGGAGATGCGCCCGCGCACCAACTCACCTATTCGATGCTGTGTACACAAAGATCGGGCTGTAATTAAGTACAAAATCATGGCTTTGCTCGGCTTTAACATTGCCGATGAAGAAGATGAACTAACACCATTGAAAGAATACGCTGTGCAGGCGTTAGAAGGCTATACACAAAATGGCAATTTCTTAACCGTGGTTGATGAAGCATGTAGTTCATGCGTGCAAGTTAATTACACCGTGAGTAATCTTTGCCAGGGTTGCGAAGGTCGTCCGTGCCAGGTAAACTGCCCTAAAGATGCCATTATGGTAATTAATGGCAAGGCCAACATCGACCATCAAAAATGCGTCAACTGTGGTATTTGTCAAAAAGCTTGCCCCTTCCATGCCATTGCTTATTTACCGGTTCCTTGCGAAGAATCGTGCCCGGTGAAAGCTATTCGTAAAAATGAAGATGGTATTGAAGAGATAGATTTTGAAAAGTGCATTCATTGTGGCAAATGCATGACTGCTTGCCCATTTGGAGCTATATCTGAGAAGTCACAAATTCTAAATCTTTTTTATAACATTAAGCACCAGAAAGAAAAAACAGTAGCAATGGTGGCACCTGCCATACTAAGCCAGTTTAAGGCCAGTGCATCACAGATATTGAGCAGCATAAAAGCTATTGGTTTTGATGAAGTGATGGAAGTGGCCGAGGGCGCCAATATGACCACCGACCATGAAACCAATGAATTATTAGAACGATTGGATGAAGGGGCCAGGTTTATGACCACATCATGCTGCCCTTCATACATTGAGTTTACAGAAAAACATGCAACTGAGTTAAAACCATACGTAAGCGACACCCCTTCGCCAATGGCTTATACAGCCCAACTGGCCAAGGAACGTTATCCTGATCACAAAGCGGTTTTTATTGGTCCTTGCCTGGCCAAACGAACCGAAGCCTACAAAAATCCCAACGTGGATTATGTCATCACAACCGAAGAGTTAGGCGCTTTATTTGCGGCATTAAAAATTGATTTTGCCACTAACAATGACGACTCGGTGGTGGCTGAAATCGTAAGGCCCGAAAGCCGTGGCTATGCCTCATCGGGTGGCGTTACAAATGCGATTAAAACGGCATTATCAACTGAACACAATATTGAAACTGAATTAATTGACGGCATTGACAAGAAGAATATTCGTTTGTTAAAATCATTGCCCAAGAAGAAAAGCACTGATGCTTCATTTTATGAAGTGATGGCTTGCGAAAATGGGTGCATCAATGGTCCGGTTAATGTTTCACCGCTTAAAGTGAGTCAAAACAACCTGAAAAAAGCCATGCGCGAAATTGAACAAAAACAAACTGTTGAAGAAATAAATGCATAAGCGACTGGACGATTGCTAACGAGCAACACTAAACCCATTCGATTATTTTTTATACATTCCTTTTGGTTATAAAGCCCATTCGGTTTCCACATGCCGGATGGGCTTTTTCATTGATGATTTATGATATGGAGATGAAGAGATGTTAGATTTAAGCGCAAGAAGCAGCTTCAACGGAACATCAAACGAACACTCGACTGAAAGGAAAAGTTGGCGGGAGATGCCAATCAAATATATCAATTTTGGTCCTATTTTGCATTACAATAGGTAAGTCATGCCTATTCTCATATCATAGTCCTCTAGCCGGACAGGCTTTTCATTTTTGCCTTAATGCAAAAACGAAACAAAAAAATCAAGGCTAACTGCAAAAAACATTGATATTATTACTGTTACTAACTTCGGCCGGGTGATCTTCGAACAAGTTCTCAGCTTCCCGGTCTCACTAAGCAACATTAGAAATATCAATCCTTTTTTTGCCGTAGGCCAGCAGAGTCAGCGTAATCAAAAATCATTACCCACTAAAGATTATACAGAGCCTCAGTTTTTCAATTCGACAGTTTACCAGTTCCTCAACTGAGCTACCACCCTATTGTTTTACTGACCTATCAACCTAAACACCTATTCTCCCAACCCTTTTGTTATTTCAATTCCAAACTTCTTAATTTTTCGTTTTAAGGCATCACGACTTATGCCCAGTAAAGTAGCAGCACGCGTTTGATTAAAGTCAGTTTCTTTTAAAGCGGCTTCAATCAACTGCATCTCGTTTTCGTCCAAGTTTAAATTACCATTTATTGCATGTGCAGCATTGGAAGTATCCTCTCCTCGTAGTGGAAAATCCTCAGGTAACAGACTCGTATTATCCGATAATATCATCGCCCGCTCCACCATATTTCTCAGCTCACGCACATTACCCGGAAAACGATAACTCTTCAATTTATTAACCAAAGCCATTGATATTTGAGGTGCTTTCTTGCCTTTCTTCTTTGCAATACTTGTTACAAAATGTTCTAGTAATGGTCGCAAATCTTCAGGTCTTTCGCGCAATGGAGGAATATTAATCTCAATGGTATTGATACGATGAAATAAATCAATGCGAAACTGCTTTTCATTGATGAGTTCTTCAATATTTTTGTTAGTGGCGGAAATGATGCGCACATCAACGGGAATTTCCTTATTACTACCAACCCGCTTTATGCGGTTTTCTTCAATGGCACGCAGCAATTTAGCCTGAAGAGCATAGGGCATATCAGCAATCTCATCTAAAAACAAGGTTCCTTTATTAGCCAGTTCGAAATAACCCTTTTTTTCATCACGAGCATCGGTAAAAGCTCCTTTAACATGCCCAAAAAACTCACTTTCGAGCAACGACTCAGGAATGGCCGAGCTGTTGACCGGTGCAAACACCTGTTTTTTGCGCGGACTTCCAAAGTGAATGATGCGCGAAATGATTTCTTTACCCGTTCCGTTTTCACCTGTCACGAGCACATTGACATCGCCATCTTCAGCTGCTTTCAGCGCCATTTTCAGCACTGTTTTAATCTGCTTACTCTCGCCCACAAAATCTTTCTCAATCATGCCTTCCAACTCTTTTGATACGAGAACACCTCTGTTCTCAGCCGCTTCCAGTTTCGATTGCATCATCAGAAATTTCTCAGTACGCTCAATGGCCAGTTGAATGTCCATGATTTGAAAGGGTTTACGAATAAAATCAGAGGCCCCTTGACGCATGGCTTCTATCACCATGTCCATATCACCATAACCACTAATCATGATGATTTCCAGGTTAGGATATTCTGCCTTTACTTTTTTTAGGATATCCAGCCCATTCATGCCTGGCAGCATCACATCCAAAATCAATACGCCCGGTCGCTCCTTTTCCAGTATAGCAAAACCATCATTGGGCGTATTGGCTGTAAAAACCTTAAATTTTCGTTTCTCAAGGTGATATTTTAGTTTCTCGGTAATTCTGGATTCATCATCCAGTATGAGTACTTTTAAGTCGTTCATTCGTTCTTGGTTTCTATAAATTTTCGGCTAATGGTAATATTACCAGCATCGATGTTCCTTTTCCTGATTGGCTTTCAACTTCTATTCGCCCCCGCATTTCTTTGATGAGACTATAGGAAATGGACAAGCCCAATCCGGTTCCTTTACCCAGCTGCTTGCTTGTCACAAAAGGCAAGAAAATATCTGTTTTACGATTTTGCGAGATACCAACGCCATTATCTTTTATCTTTAAATACACATTTTCGTTCTGGTAATACGTTGAGATTTCAACTTTCATTTTTAATTCCGGCTCTGTTAATCTTCGTTCTTCAACCGCATCTTTGGCATTGGACAATAAATTATGAATGACCTGTTCAAGCTTATGCGGATTACCCAACACGCACGGCAAATTATCCGACAAATCCATCGATAAATGAATGTGGTGATTAGCATACTGACTTCCAATCATCGATGATGCTGCTTTGACACATTCGCTCACATCGAATTCCTCCTCTACTTCATCTTTTTGTCCACTACTAAAAATACGAATATGGTCAACTATCTGTCGCACGCGCACAATATCCTCAAATATTTCGTTAACCGATTTATTGAGAAAACCCTTATCTGCATTTTCTTCCTCCAACTCATACTTAATGCTTTCGGCTGATAAGGAAATGTTTTGTACGGGTTGATTAATTTCGTGGGCAATACCAGCGGCCAACTCTCCCAGTGATGTCAAGCTGCTCTGGTGCATAATAATTTGCTGCTGTTCTTCCTGTTTTTTCAATGCTTCTGCAATACGCCGTTCCAGGTTTTTATTTTCCTGCCCTTTGAGGTAATATCGATAATAGGTGACGAAAACAAGGATAGAAATTATCAGAATCGTAAAGCCAAAAGATAAGCGCCAACGGATAAGGTTTTCCTTTTCCAGCTCAAGCAAGTAGTTTTTATTCTTTGTCTGAAGAATTTCATTCTCGCGTTTTTTCTCCTCTAAAGCCTGAAGCGCCATGGCATCAACAAAATTGGTAATGTTTTCTTCCATCACCATTGTCTCTGACAAATCAGAATATTGAATACGGTACTCATAGGCTTTCCGAAAATTCCCTAAGGCCTCATAGGCTTCAGATAGTACTAGATAATTATCGCGAAGCAATTCATTGGCTTCTGCTAGTTTAGCCAAACGCACACTTTTATTATAACTTCTAATGGCAGAATGGTATTTCTTCTGTTTCGCATCAATCATCCCAATGCGCATCAAACTCATGGCCGCTTCCCAATGACCATTTTGTTCTATCTGCATTTTTAATGCATCCTGATAGTACAGTTGCGCCTGCTGCAACTCTCCCATTGAGTAGTAGGTGTTGGCAATATTGCTCAATACTATTGATATATTCCGCTCGTCGCCACGCTCTTCTAATATTTGTTGCATGCGCGTAAAATAAATCAAGGCCGTATCAAACTCCTTCTGAAAAAAGTAGATCTGCCCTATCTGATCCAATAAACGAATCATCTCCCCTTTTGATTCATCTCCTTCTCCTTCTTCCACAATCTTCAGGGCTCCTTCATAGTAATACAAAGCTTTCGAATAGTCGGTGATGTTTTTATAAACATCAGCCATCTTTTTATAAGTCTCGGCCACATTGTGCCAATCTTTGTCTTTAATGTAAAGATTGAGTGAGCGCTTAAAACTCTTTAAAGCCTTCTCTGACTGGTTTAATCGAAAGTAGGTCGATGACAGAGTTGACATACTTTGGTTATCGCCAATAGAACGATAGGCAGACAATGACTTTCGATATGAATCTTTTAGGCGCTCATAGTCATTAGTGAAGTAATATCCCATCCCCAGATTAGTATAAGCCTCTGCTTTTCCCCGTTTATCATCAATACGAATGGCTAACTGCAGTGCCTGTTCTGCATATCTAATGGCTTTCTGCGGATCGTCATACATTTTAAGCTTAGAAAGTTTATTATTAATCTGCACCTTTTCTTTGTTCGATGCATTCTTGAGTTTTTCAAGCATATCGCGCTCTGTTTCTTCCTGGCTCCATGATTGGTGAGGCAAGACAAAACAAAGCAGCAGTACAATCATTGGAAGAAAAATCGACTTTAAACTACTCATGTGCTTACAGAAAGATAAATGTATGTCGTTTAAAAGTAGAAAAGATTTTTCAATCTAATGCCTGAAGCAACTAAAAGTTTAGGCAAACGCCGGTTACTTCCTGTTTCACAATTATTAACACAGCGATTTTTATCATGTTTTTTTCAGTGCTATTGTCATTGTTTCAGATTTGTCGGGGATATATTTTTGCCGTGATTTTATCAACTACATTATTAAAGGGAACAGAATGAAAAGATGTTTATTAATAGCATTCATAGCTATTATAAGCTTGCAGTTAGGTGCTCAAGGTACACTAAGTATAGATGGAGGTATCACATCGAATTACCTGGCTCATGGTCGTACTCTCAGTAACAACCAGTCATGTTATCAACCTGGTGTGTATTACACAATTGAGAAAGGACCTACTATAATGGCATGGTTCAGTATTCCAACAGATAGATATTTGTCTGCCTTAGACGAATATGATATTATTGTAGATCATAGTGTTAATTTATTTGATGCCGAACAAAACTGGAATATCAACGTACATGGCTATGTCAATTATTGGTTTCTTCCTGAGAATCACGAATCGGATAAACAAGATTATTACCAAGGCATGAAATATAATGCTGGTATTCATCTTCCCGTTTTGGTTTCTGAAAACTCAGGTTTAAAAATAACAACTGGCTACGATTTCTATTACTACCACCAGTTAGGTCGTGATATGGACATTAGAGCAGCCGGCATTCATGAATTTTTAATAAAATTTAACAAAACATATAAAAAGGTAAGTTTAGAGGCTAAGTCAGTGATTAGCAACAATCGAGGAGCAGTTAGCAATGCTATCGACCCGGGATGGGGATTCTTTTCCCAACATTTGTCATGTTCGGTTGACTTGAAGGTGATAACTTTGTCAAGTAGCGTTAATTATCAAAGAACTTTAGACGCATTAATACCAACAGGCATGGATAAAAACCTTATGTGGTTCTCATTTAATGTTGGTAAGAGTTTTAGTTTGTAATTTCTTTTCATACCTAGCAAAGGTTAGGTTAATAATGGTGATAAAGGTGTAGAGTTGGTTCTGGCGAACCAACTCTATTTTTTTGCCCACACCTGTGCCACCAATTTTTGCAAGAAATCGCGTGAGTAGTAATCATCATCGACTATGACACCATCATAAACAATAATGTCCAAATCAATCTCGCGTGGGCCAAATTTAGGACGACTTCTATCCCGCCCCAGCTTATCTTCAATACGCTTTAGTGCTTGTTTTAAATTCGATTCTAATAGCTCCACTTGCATCAGTACTACACTATTGGAAAAATCATTCTGATTAGTGATGCCAATTGGTTTTGTTTCCAATACCTCCGACTCCTTTAGAACTTCACCAAGGGCTTTCAACTCACTAATAGCTTTCGGAATGTTCACATCAGCTTTGATGTTTGAGCCCAACCCTATAACAACTTGCACACCCATAACTATTTAGTAGCAGACAAACTAATGGATACACTTTCAGAGAATCGTAAAGCATGCAGCTTATCCACTTCCACCTCGGCAGCCTGCACGCGTTCATAACTCATTATGCTATCAAGCACCATGCGTGCCATGGCTTCCAGCAGGTTAAATTTACTGTGCTCTACCTTATCGATAATTTCTTTTGTGATTGTCCGGTAGTCAAATGCATCTTCCGGCTCATCGCTAAGCTCTTCTTTCCCTGAAATATAATCGATTGTAATGTTAAGCATCAAATCCTGTCGCTTACCTATCTCATGCGGATTAAAGCCGACGTAACTTCTTAAAAGCAGATTTTTTATCCTTAATTGTCCCATAGTGTACTATTTGGTCTAAGGATAAAACGAATTACTATAACAAATGTTGACCTGAATCACAATAGATTATCTGACCGGTCATGTTCTTATTCTTCAATATAAAATCAACGGTATCAGAAATGCTGGATAAATCAACCTGTCTTTGCAATGGCGTATTGTCAACCACCTTATTGAAGTAACTATTATCCTTACCTTCCGGAGGCAGGACAGGTCCTGGTGCAATTCCATTTACCCGAATAAAAGGTGCCCACTCCTGAGCAATCATCTTTGTATAATCAGCCAACGACTTCTTTGACAACAGGTACATGCCATGTGTCGATTGGTTGGTTTGAATTGCTGTATCCAGTATCGAAATAATATTTCCTTTTCCCCCTCGCTCTTTATAGGCTTTATTGATAAGCATAGGCGAAAACAAATGAATACCCATCATCTGCGTTATGTCGCTTACACTTGTCTCATCCATATTTTTATTGAGATAATAACTGGCATTATGAATGATAACATCTGGCACACCATACGTTTCAAATGCATGATAAAATTGCTCTTCAACATTCTCGTAATCGGCAAGATTGCATTGAATAAGTTGGAACGATTGCTTCGAATAGCTAAGTTTCAATTCTGACAACAGCTTCTCGCCTTCACCTATGCTTTTATTAACATGGATGAATACATCATAACCAATCTCTGCAAAATGCCTGACCAGATGATTCCCAATGCGCTTAGCCGCGCCTGTTATCAGAACTTTCATTAGCTGTATATCAGTGCAACAATTTTTTCCAACTCTTGCTTATCAATCTCATCAAAAGTATTAAACTCCTTACTATCCACATCCAAAACAGCAATTACTTCTTTGTCTTGGTTAAATACTGGTACTACAATTTCCGAATTAGTGGCTGATGAACATGCAATATGTCCAGAAAACTCATGCACATTAGGCACTACAACTGTTTCTTTGCGATTAATACCAGCCCAGCAAACACCAGTGTCTTTTTTAAGCTTTAAACAAGCAACTGGCCCCTGGTAGGCACTTACTAATAATTCACCGTTTACTAACTCATAAAAGCCGGTCCAATAAAAGTCGGTCATTTTATGGTGAAGAATGGCATTAATGGTTGCCATACGTGAAGCCGGATTGTCAGTAGCTTCTATTAATTGTTTTATTTGCTCATATATGCGCTGATAACGCTTTATCTTGCTTTGTTCTTTCATAATAAAGAGATGTTTAGATTTTAGACAAAAGACATGAGATTGATTGACAACTCGCCAAAGTAAAAACCTATTAAAAATAAAAACCGATGCAATTTACTAAATTACACCGGCTAATATTCTATTTCGATTATCACTATTTGTCTTTTAGCATTTCCTGCAGCTTTTTACGGGTAAAGAAAATACGACTTTTTACTGTTCCGATAGGTAAATCCATCTTTTCTGCTATTTCCTTGTATTTAAACCCTTGCGTATGCATTTTGAAAGGAATTCGGAATTCATCGTCTAATTTCTCAACCTTTGAGTTCATCTCCATCACGGCATAAACATTTTCAGGTGTTTCGGATGCGTAATTCCTTTTATAAGCCACACGAATAGCATCATCAGTACTATCAAAAGTATTCCTTGTCTTTTGATCGCGGCGATAATTGTTAATAAACGTGTTCTTCATAATGGTAAATACCCACGCTTTGAAATTAGTGTTATTAACGAATTGTTCGCGGTATGTTAATGCCTTCAAAGTTGTTTCCTGAAGCAAATCACGAGCATCGTTGTCATTTGCTGTTAAGCTCAATGCAAAATAAAGCAGCTTATCCTGCATGCTTAATAATTTTTGGTCAAATTGAACTGCGGTCATCTTATTGTGTTTTATTTAGTTGCAAAATTATTGAACAAATATACATCAAAAGAAAAATATTTCCAATATATTCGGATGTTTTTATCTTTTATTTACGGTGAATTCTAAATTAAAACAATCATAATCAATTGTATTACTGAGATATAAAACAACAAATAAATGTTCAATATAAATAACAGTTATTTATAAATACACTTAAACAAAAAAAGAGGCACCAAAGGCACCTCTTTTTCTATCTAAGTGATTTATCGTTACTAACGACAAACAATTTTCTTCTTATAAATACTTCCATTGATACTAACAGTCACAATCTTTGTTCCGGCAGAAACATTACCCAACTCAATTGTTTGCGACCAACTTCCAGCCTCTTTATAATAATCCCGCACCACTAAAGCACGACCTGACATATCATAAATAGCCACATTAACTTTTCCGTTTTCACTTGAATTAAGCGTTAACTCAATAAAGTCAGTTGCCGGATTTGGACCAACAGTAAACTCAACATCATTCTCGACTTCTAAATCAACAGCTGTACCCGTTTCCTGGATTATTAAATCATCGATTACCCAACCGTAACCAGTGGTATTGGCATCTGAATATAAACGGAAACGTACCAGAATTACATCTCCTTCACTAAAAGTATCATGCAAATTCAATGAATGCTCTACAAATAAAGAAGAAGAACTTGGTGTGTCGTTAATGTTAGCATAATCTGTTCCCGCAAAATCCTTCCATTTATCAGCTCCATTAACATCATAGCCATCGGTCAACCGTAACCAATTAATACCATCTTTAGTACCTTCTACAATTACATAATCCCAATATTTGTCATCTCCATAAACGGTACCAGATTCACCAGCTTCAACCAAAACAATATCACGATACGAAAGAATGGCGTTACTCTCACTAAGTATTTCAATCGGGTAGCTTAATACATAAGTAAGATCGTCTCCTTCAGCATATGGGTGATCTGTATGAATGGCCCAATCATCAAATAATTCCTTAGAAATTTTAAAGGAAGAGCCAGTGAAATCATACTTCGAAGTTGAGAATGCATTCATGTATTTCTGTACAGCATCTCTGACCGCATAATTTTCTACCTCAACGTATTTTGACATCGCGGTTTGCTCTCCCACTATACCTTTTACCTGAACACCAATCATTGCGTTAACAGACGTAAGCTCTATCTCTTCCAGAGTAGTTCCGGCACTAACATTTTCATATGTTTTTTGCAAAACATCGTCGACATATAATTCAAGGGCATCATAATCCCTTTCCAATAGTATCTCAACGGCGATATTTCCTTGTGGGTTTTTGCCACCTCTTACTGTAGGTTTTGCCAGGTCAGCTGGCAATTCAGGAATGTCAACTGTCCACACACCTCGACCGTGGGTACCAACAACAACTTGCTGACCAACAATCTTCATATCCCAAATACAAACAGCCGGTAAACCATTATCCGCATAGGCCCAACTAGCCCCTCCATCGGTTGATTCAAACAAACCAACCTCAGTACCTGCCCACATAATGTCAGTATTATGTGGCATCACAATTAATGTAAACACAGCAACATTAGGAAATCCATTTGAACTTGAACTAGCTGATCCAAATCCTGACAATTCAGTCCACGTTTCACCTAAATCTTCAGTTTTAAAAATCTTAGGCTCACCAAATAGTGAAAACAGAACAAAGGCAGTATTTTCCTCCGTTGGGTGAGCTATTATTCTTGAAATATTGGCGGAATAGTCACTAATCGGAGAATTTACTAATTCATAAGTTTTTCCACCATCAGTAGATAATGCTAATGGCTGACTAGTTGAAGCGGTTGTTCCTGCCCAGACATAACGTGAATTAACCGGGCTTATTGCAATTTGCGGATTATAATAACCTTTACTCCAGGCAGCTTCAGGAACAGAAACTAATTTCCAACTTAATCCGAAGTCCTCTGATGTAGAAATCCCATTTTTACTACCTACTAATAATAAATCAGGATTGCTCTTTGAATTGGCTATTCGCGTAATAAAAGGAGAAACATCACTATCATCATAACCATGAACCCCTTTTAACAAACTCCACGTTTCACCACCGTCATAAGTTCCAAATAAGGTATTATTATAGTAGCATCCTACAATTTTATCTGGATCTTCCTGGTTCCAAACAGTTGAGAACCCGTCTCCACCTGCCACTTCACCCCATGCTGTCAATTTAGCAGGATTTTCTCCTGACATCCAGGTACCATTATCTTGTAATCCTCCGGCATAACGGTTTAATTCTGGATGACGAGCAACTCCATAAAATTGAGAAGTATTATAACCGTCATTCGGACTTGTCCAGCTCGTTCCACCATCTTCAGAGAAAGCGACACCGCCATCATTACAACTGATTAGTCTGAACGGGCTACCATTATTGGCATCAACTATAAGGTTGTGATGATCGGCATGTACATAATCTGACTCATTGATATTGGCATTCCATCTACTTAACTTGGCATAAGTCATTGATTGCACAAGCAACTCTGTTTTATTAAGTTGAAGTACTGCATCAACAAATTCAGCTGGATTCCAACTTACACCATCTGCCAGTCTTGGATATATATAAGCTACCTTTTCAATAGCCACACCACCGGTAACAGCAATCGCTACTGAAGCAGTTGACGCGTCATAATCACTACTATGTATAAATATCTGCTCCTGACTTGTTCCGGATAAATTAAACTCACCACTATTATCCGCATCTCTAAAAGACACCATTAATTGTCTGTTATTTTGTGTATCCCACACTTCAAACGGAACATCAACATAGTCATTATACTCATAGCCTGATTCTGTCGGAACTTCAGCCGAACTATTGCTTGTAAAGCGATGAGCCTTCTGACTATTAGTGCCTCCAAATCGAATTTCTATTTTACCAATACTGGACACATTATCATAGTTTATCTTTACGCCTCCACTAAGATATTGACCTTCTAAGTTGGCATATACAAAATATGAAGCTGTGTTATTGACAATATCAAAAGCAGTGTTCCCATTCGGACCTCCTTCCGTTGTGCTTACACTGTATAAATCTACACCACCAATAAATAATTTAGATTCATCTGTGGGGTGTGCAACCATGGTGTTGTTATACCACCCCTGTCCAGATAAATAGGCCACTTCGGTTCCGGAAAAAGAAACCTTCACCCAGTTATCACCGCCATCTGTAGACATAGATAGATTCGATTCTGAAGTTAGTGCAAAAATCACATCATTATTGAAGTCTGAAATACAGATCTCAACACGACCTTCACTTAATTGATGAACTAGCTTCCAGGTCTCTCCACCATCAAACGATTGAACCACACCATAATCATTAACCCCTGCAATAAGAATCTTAGAATCAGATGGTAATATTCTTAAATCTTGTACTCTGCGATATCCATAAGTGTAACTTTCCTGAAATACCTTATCCCAGTTTTCTCCTCCATCAACTGTTTTGAATATACCAGAATTGGTTGCTGCGTAAACAATATCCTCATCATTTTTATCGATGGCTATCCGATTTACATAACGAAATGCCCCATTTCCTTCAGTTGAAGTTAATAAATTCCAGGTTACACCACCATCTACAGTCTTAAATATACCATTCCCCATAATGGCATCAAGGTTATAAAAACCTTCACCTGTTCCGGCATATATAACTTGCGAATTGGAGGGGGCCATGGCTAAACAACTAACAGCCATATTTGGCCAGTCTTCAGATAAAGGCACCCAGTTTAGTCCAGCATCCGTTGTTTTCCAAATGCCACCACCAACAGAACCTGCCAACCAAGTATTACCCGTATTATCGGCGGGATCAATTAAAAAGCCTCTTGTTCGGCCCCCGACATTACCAGGTCCTCTTTCAATCCAATCAAGCTCTGCTCGCGTTCCTTTTAATTGAGCAGATTTTAATTTGGCACTTTTTAACTCTTTTAAATGATGGTTATGCGGGTATTCCTTTGAGGCTTCATTACCGGTCTTCAAAAAATACAGATATTTCTGATACTCATCAGGTTTATCAGGTTTGGCGTAACCTGCATTTCTCCGGTCCATTTTCCTCTGTACCTCTTTCTGCTTAATTTCTTTTGGTGTACAAGCTTTAACTCCTTTCACGGGAGATTTCGTAGTGTTAGGCACTAAAAAATATGCCACTACAGCTATTGAGAGCACTACTAATGCGAAGTAAAATTTCTTCATTCAATTTTGATTAAACGTTTATATGGATTTAGATAATTATTTCTCTTCATTAAGGGTATAAACTATTTTTAAACTTGATACATGTATATAATAAATTGCCATTTTTCGATTAAGTTCCTTATCAATTGATTGCTCCTCTGGTTTTGACCATACTATTGTAAAATCTGTATTATACCACTCTACGGTATCATCCCTTTTTTGTTCTTCAAAAATAATTTTATGCACCTTTACATTATTTATTCCGTAGTATATTGGGGCCATTGGTTCTTCAGAGTCAACCTCTTTATTATTAGATCAGAGTCTTTTGAACTATTAAACCGAAGTAGACATTTTCCTCCAAAATATTGCCGCCCTAATTCTGTAACCCTTTCTGTATCTTTTTAATGAATTACAGCCAGCCATTAGACTAAATACAATAAAAATACTAAAATCCTCATAGACGAACATTTAAGCTCCTGAGGGATAAAGGTAGGCTAAATTATTGAATAGAAACCTGATAATTATTGGCGTTAAAAATAAGGACACTTAACACACTTGCGTTATTCCCAAGAATAACGCACCAAAACAAAAGCTCTTAGGAATAGTTATTTACAACTTTACTTAAAAAAAAAAGAGGTGCTTTTGGCACCTCTTTTTTTTTGTTTAAACGATTATATCAGTTAGCGACAGAT
Organism: Carboxylicivirga litoralis; assembly: GCF_025499605.1. Taxonomy (GTDB): domain Bacteria; phylum Bacteroidota; class Bacteroidia; order Bacteroidales; family Marinilabiliaceae; genus Carboxylicivirga; species Carboxylicivirga litoralis. The sequence continues at coordinate 31,912 of NZ_JAFMVC010000026.1, forward strand.
AATCTTCTTTTTATAAATCTTACCATTTAAACTGACCGTAACAATTTTTACGCCAGCATCTATACTGCCTAGTTCAATAGTTTGATTCCAAACACCGAAACCTTTATAATAATCCTGAACAATAACAGCTCGTCCCGACATGTCGTAAACAGACACATTAACGTTACCACTTTCACGAGAGTTAAGCTTAATTTCAAGATGGTCTGTAGCAGGATTTGGGCCAACCGTAAAGCTTGTATCATACTGCACTTCCTCTTCCACAGCAGTACCTGTTTCCTGCACTATTAAGTTATCGATTACCCACCCATAACCTGATGTCATTTCATCAGAATGGAGACGGAAACGTAGTAAAATAACATCTCCGGTATTGAAGTTATCAAGAAGATTAATAGTGTGTTCAACAAATAGATCTTTTGATGTAGGTGCTGAATTTATATTGCTCACTACAGAACTCCATTCACTGTAATCACTTACATTATAAGTATCATTTAACGATTTCCAGTTATAACCATCTACACTACCTTCCAACACTACATAATCCCCACCTTCAGACTCAATCATTGCAATGTCCTGGTATGAAAGAATGGCTTTTCCTGCTTCCATAACCTCAATTGGATAGGTCAACATATAAGTTATATCCATATTGTTTGAATACGAATGCTCACTATGAATTGCATAATTATCAAATAACTCTTTTGATATTGCAAACGACTCACCAATGAAATCGGAATGATTGGTATCAAAAGAAGTCATATACTTTTGAATCGGATCATTCAATTCATAATTCACAATCTCGATATAATCTGTAACCATTAATTGTCCATTCACAAACCCTTTTGCATAAGCATTAACACTTGCTTTGTTTGGTATTTGCGCAATTTCTTCATTAATGATTCCTGCACTAACATCGTTATAAGTTTGAATCAAATTATCTTCAAAATACAACTCAACCGCACTATAGTTTTGTTTTAACTCTAACTCAATAGCGACACTACCTTGTGGATTTTTTCCACCTTTCAACAACAAGTTCTGACTCTCTGTCGATGACTCTTGAATATTTAAATCATCAATAACCCAACCGTAACCAGTTGTCGCATCATCTGAATATAACCTGAAACGTATTAAAATAACATCTCCCGCTTCAAAAGTTTGCTGAAGGTTAATTGAATGCTGTTCAAATAATGTGGATGAGTTTGGTGTTGAACTAATTCCTGAACTTGCGAATTCTTTCCAACTATCAAAAGCGTTAACATCATATCCATCCTCTAACGGTTGCCATGTAATTCCATCTTTAGTACCCTCAACAACTACATAGTCATAAAACGCGTCATCTCCATATGAGGCTCCTGGTTGACCGGCTTCAACCAAAGCGATATCACGATATGTTAATATTGAGTTATCAGCATTCTCCATTACCTCAATCGGATAGTTTAGCATGTAAACTATGTCCTCATCCTTTGAATAAGGGTGAACTGAATGAATGGCCCAGTTATCAAATAATTGATCAGATATTGAAAATGATGCACCAGTAAAATCGTATTGATTCGTTGTAAATGGGTTCATATATTTCTGAACCGGTGCATACAAGTTATAGTTTTCAACATCAACTACTGAAGAAACCGCTTGAGTATCACCAATTTTCCCTTTAACTTTGACATTAATAAGAGAATGTGATGAAGCATATTCAATGGCATCATTCATAACTCCAATAGATGTATTTTCATATGTTTTTACCAACTCATCGTTAAAGTAAACCTCTACTAGATCATAGGCCGATTCCAATTGTAATTCAATCGCAATTTCGCCCAATGGATTTTTACCAGCCTTCACAAGAGGCTTCTTAATTGCATCTAATATTTCAGGTATATCAACTGTCCAAACACCTAATCCATGTGTGGCAACAACCACCTGTTGTCCGACAATTTTCATATCCCAGATACACACTGCAGGCAAACCATTATCAGCATAATGCCAGCTTTGTCCTCCATCTATTGATTCAAAGATACCAATTTCAGTTCCAGCCCAAAGTATATCAGTATTATGTGGCATAACCACTAACGAATAAACAGCAACATTGGGAAATCCATTGCTGCTCGTTCCTGTTTCAAATTGACTTAAATCAGTCCAGCTGCCCCCATTATTCTCAGTATAAAGAATCTTAGGATGGTTGTTTTGTGCAAATAGTACATATATTCCTTTCTCGTTTGTTGGGTGAGCAATTAATTCAGAAATAAAGGCAGCTGCTCCATTGGGAATTGGCATACTCTCAAAACTTAACCCTCCATCAGTAGAGTATGCTAAGGCATTAGAAGACGATAAAGCATTTCCCGCAAAAACAAATTTACTGTCAACTGGACTAATAGCTATATGTGGATAAGCATGCCCATAACTCCATGTACCATTAGGCATCGTAACCAAATTCCAGGTTGCACCAAAATCCGGTGAACGCCAAACACCTGAAGCTCCTCCAACAAACATTAAATCAGGTTCCGACACTTCATTCGCGATACGTGTAACAAAAGGAGCATCATCTCCTTGATCTCCAATATTTGCATCAAACCACGATTGCCCACCGTTATTCGAAATTTTCACCCTGTTATTATACAAGGACAAAGCTATTTTATTAGGATCATTGGCATTCCATGCCGTCTCAAATCCATCTCCACCTCCTTTTTCAGTCCATTCGCTTAACTTATCAGGATCTTCAGGAGACATCCATGTTCCATTATCCTGTAATCCACCTATGTAGATATCTTTAGTTGGATGTTTAGATACGCCATAAAATTGAGAGGTAACATAACCCGCTACTCTTTCTTCCCAAGTAACGCCACCATCTTCAGACATAAAAACACCACCATCATTACAATCAACAATTCTAAACGGATTTCCTACCCCTTGGATAATTGCCATATTATGGTGGTCAGCATGTGAATAATAACTTTCGCCTTTAGCATACCATACGGTTAATTGCGAAGACGTAATATTCTTACTTTTTAACTCATAAGTATCTAAAGTTATAGTTGCTGCAGGTAAGTTTGCTGCGTCCCATGTATAATCATTAGCTACATTAGGATTAAGCACAACTATCCGGTTATGAGTAGCTCCTCCTGCTGATGCAATCATTGCTGATGCTGAAACATTATCATAGTTGACAGCATGAATGTAGATTTGTTCCGTACTTGATGCTTTAGGCTCAAAGGTGCCATTAGCATCACTATCAACAAATGAAACCATTAGCTGCTGTCCACTTGTTTTATCCGTAACACTAAAAGGAACATCAACATAATCCTGATAAACCAAATCTGATGCCGCCGGAACTAATGATGAAGAACTGGTTGTAAAGCGATGTGCTTTTTGGGCGACGCCTGCTCCAAAAGTAATTTCAACATCAGTGTATAAGGTGGCATTTTCTGTCTCCATTTTAATACCACCAGCTAAATACTCTCCACCAATATTTAACCATGACAAAAAAGACGTATTACTTAACTTGATATCAAACACACTAGAACCTGCAGAACTTGCATCTTCGCCAATTGATACACTATGAGTTTCTAAACCTCCAACATAAAGCTTTGTTGCATCATTTGGATTAACGACCAATGTATTATTATACCAGCCTTGTTGACTCAAGAACTCAACTTTGGTATCCGGAGTTGTTTCTTCCCAGTTATCACCTCCATCGACAGACATAAATAAATCAGATGTACTTGTTAAAGCATAAAGGTATTCCGGATTATTGGATGAAATTGCCAATTCAATACGTCCTTTATTGATCGCTTTTGTTACATTCCATGACTGTCCTCCATCTATTGACATTAAAATACCGATATTATTATCAGTCGCAAACAATGTGCTAAAATCACCAGGTTTTGCACGCAAATCCTGAACTTTTTCCTGAGCTTCATAAACATTTGTCCATGACAAACCACCATCTATACTCCTGAAAAGACCAGAATTAGTTGCTGCCAATACAATATTTTCATTTGAAGGATCAATCACCAGGCGACTAACAAATGAGAAATTATCATCGTCTTTGGTTGATGCTAGTTGAGTCCAAGATTGCCCCCTGTCAATTGATTTAAAAATACCATTCCCTTTTATGGCATCTACATTTCCAAATCCTTCTCCCGTTCCGGCATAAAAAACATCGTGATTCGATTCTGCCATTATCAGAGAGGCTACAGATAAATTGGGCCAATCACTGGTTAATAAAGTCCAGTTTAAACCTGCATCAGTTGTTTTCCACACACCACCTCCAACAGGACCTGTAAACCATGTATTTCCGGTGGCATCATCAGGATCAATTACTAATCCTCGAGTACGCCCGCCAACGTTTCCAGGGCCGCGTTGCTTCCAATCTAGCGTTTTTATTCCCTTTAACTTGGTCGAATTTAGTTTTGCTTTCTTTAGCTCATTAAAAGCATTGTTAATTTTATAATCTGCATCGGGGTTTCCACCAGTTTTCAACATATAAATATGTTCTAAAAACTTATCTGGCTTATCTTGCTTAGCATAACCATTTTTGCGGCGCTCAATTTTGGCATCAATATGCTCTTGTATCAACATTTCAGACGTCTTGAACTCTCTATTGATGTTCAGCGTATCTCCAAATTGAGTATAATAAATCCCCAAGCCCACTACTATTAGGGAAATAATAATTAGGTAATTCTTTCTCATTTTAAAGGTTTAAATATTAATTGGGTAATTTTGTTAGTTTCACAAGGGTTTTTACATTGATATAGCAGTGCTCCATAGCACTATTAATAGCATCGTCAGTTGATTTTACTCCCGGACGGGATTTAATCGAAATATATTCATCGTTATACCAACTTGCACGAGCATTATATTTCTGCTCGGTATAAACAATCGCTTCCTTTTTAATATCATAAATTCCAAACTTGAGTGCATTAACCGGCACTTGCATTGTTGGTTCCTGGGTTTGCAGAATAAGAATAAATGTTCCGGAAGTATTTGTTACTGTGTCAACATTGGCATCAAAATGTTGAGCAATAGCTTTGTCAAGCGGACTAATATCAGTAGCCTTTTTCACCGTTTGACAACCTATGACAAGAAGTAGAATTACAATCAGGTTAAGTATTTTCATTCTTTTTAGGTTAAGAGTAACGTAAGATGCGTAAAGGTAAGCAAATAGAATGTATTTACAATGAGCTAAGCTTTGACTCTTATCGCTCAACAGCACTTTATTTTTCTAAATTAGAGTAATAAAAAACTATGAACAAAAAACAAGAAGCACTCATATAAATAAAGAGGATGTTAATAATTAACATCCTCTCTTAATTAAATATTTTTAGTTAACTAGAAGATAACAGGCACTGCTTCGTTATTTAATGATTTAGGATTTATTTTACCCTGAACTTTAAAATTGTGTCCTGGTTGTGCCGGTGTTTCTTCAGACCATGAAATAGCAGATTGTACTTCTGGAGACATAACATACGATGATGTTGCTGCTGCCTTAGAACCTTCAACTGGTGAAAATTCTATTAAAGCAAAACCATCAAAATATCCGCCTAAGTCAGCTGTGTAAATTAAATAACCAATTGCTTCAGTGGCCGGAGCAAGAACAATTTGTCCTCCCATATTCAGCTTCATATCAATCTTAGCTGTTGTACTCTCACTTTGTCCATCAAAGGTTAAGAAAGTAGCATCAACAAATGTTCCCTGATAACTCACATCGGCTACAGCCTGAGGAGCTATTGACATTAAGCTTGTAGCAGGGTCAAATGTTGCTACAACCTTATCGGTTACATCAATACCAGTTATTACAAGCGTATTAGCCTCTGTACCTTCTGTAATTTCCACTTCCATATTTGCATTATCACGGTTTTGAAGAAGTGCTTCACCAGTCATTACGTATGAGCCAACAAAGTCGCTTACTTCATACGAAGGCATAGACTTGGCGTGATAGAATAACTCTGCAAACTCACCAACAACCGTTCCATCTTCATAGTGGAATTTAAGACCTAGTGTATACTCTGTAACCCCTTTTTTAGTTACAACTACAGTAGACTTAATATCCTTACTCTGTGAAACAAACACATCCTCGCCATAAACTTGCATACCTGTAGGCTGGCTTTCAGGAATAAGCACTTTTCCACCTTCTGGGTAATAAAACGCCAAACCTAAACCTGAATCTTCTGTATATAAATTAGCTAAGTAATATAGGTCTTTGTACTCACTTGCTTCATTCTCAGGATCAGCATCAACTGCCTTTGCAATTGTTTGTGACCAATTGTCATTAAGCCCCTTAGACCAATACTCACTCACCTCACCAGCTACTATTTCATACTCTACGGCATTATAATCCTCAATCTTAAGGTTAGCTTTAATAAAGGCCTCTTTAGTCGTATAAATAACAGTAGGTGCTCCTGAACCATAAGCTGCGCCATCATTATAATTAGCCATACTAAAAAATAAGTCACCTTCAGCAAAAGTAATAGTTCCATTCTTCACTTTTCCAGGTTTATCAGGCAAAGAACCAATAGATATCATACCATAGTCGCTCCATGCAACACCGATTTCATGCCCAACCATAACTGCATCACCAGAAACTCCTTTGGGATCAGAAATCTCAATAATGGTATAATAGTCATTCGCTTCATCAAAATCACCTGGATCATTATATGGATATCCATCAAAAATACCATCCGCATCAGCATCCCCTGTTGGTACATCATAGGCGTTCTTAAAACGATAACGCATTGAGCCTTCCAATTTAGCTTCCTCAACCTCTACATACATTGGGTATGAGCTTACACCGAACAAAGCTGAAAAAGCACCATCTACATAAATAAAAGGATCATCTAACTTTTCCCATTTAACACGAGAAATAGCTGTTGACACATAAGATTTTGCTGAACCATAAGGATTCACAAATTCATCGCCCACAACTGCAATTTTCAACTGATAAGCCACACCTTCACCTGCATCAGGGAACGTTACTTTAAAACTAGCTTCTGTTTCACCAGCAGCAAATGTTACTTTTGCTGGTACATCAAATACATCCTCTGTGTTTGTTTCAACAGTTAAAGGTACTTCAACACTACCTGTTTTAGCTACACGAGAAACAGTTAAAGTAATCTCTTTGGCATCATTAGGCTCAAGCTCAAATAAAGCTTTGTTTGAAGTTGGAAAATACACACCCTGACATCCTTCTAACTTTGTAGGACTAGGTTTCACGGTATCTTCATAATCACTACATCCCCATACCAGGGACATAGCAATCATTAAAAATGCGATATATAATTTATTTAATTTCATGCAATTTAATTTTAAGGTAAAACACATTAGTCTACATCAGGTACCGGTTGTGGATCTGGTGCTGAAGGATTGTTATCGCTTTCAGTCAATGCCGGGTTAGCCTGAATCTCTGCTTCTGGTAAACGCCAAATTAAAACAGGATCTCCAGCAGGAATATTAAACACCATAGTGGCATTCGGATAACCAGCTCCTCGGCGGTCAACACCTTTGTTCAGACGCATAATATCATACCAGCTTAAACCTTCACCCCATAATTCAATACGACGCTGGTCGAATACTTCTTCCTGAATCCCTTCCGGACTAGTTGCTTCACATACATAGTCAGGATCACGATAAGTTTGAATAAAGCTTTCCAATGTTGTTTTGCCATCACCACCGCTCATCGCTTCCGCTTCTGCCTTTATCAGGTACATCTCTTCAATACGCATCAAAGGAATATCATTGGAATTTGTAGATGTTTTAGCCTCATTCTTATATGGTGCAAATTTAACTTGCGTGTAAGCCTTATAACCATAACTAGCCATAGCTGCAGCAAATTCATCTGATAAATTAGGGGATTGCTTATTTTCATCTATCCACCAGCCTTTTCGTGCATCTGAATCACCAATTTTAGCATAAAGCTTCTTGTTGATCTGGCGTCCTTTGTTATAGTTGGCATAACCATAGTTAAGCGAACCCATATGCGAAATCCAGTTAACAATACCAGACGTTACAACACGGTCGGTTTCAGCAATTAAAATACCCCACATCCAGTTTGCTTCATCAACTGTCCAGAAAGCAGGCTTGCTAATGTCTTCAATGCTAGCAGGCGTAGCATCTGATATATCGATAGCACTGCTTGCATCCGCTGCTGCTTCGGCGTATTTGTGCATTGTTAAATTAAAACGAGCTCTTAAACCATAAGCTACTGCTAAGTTCATATAACGTTTATCATCACGCTTAACACCTGCAGCCTCAGCATCGGTTAATAACGACACTGCTGTATTGATGTCGGTCATAATAAAGTCATAAACTTCCTGAACAGTATTACGCTTTGCTCCTTCATCGGCAATAGTTGTTGCATTTTCATGTGTTACAATTGGCACACATGGTTTTGACTCGTTACCCACATAATTAAATTGAAATAACTGAGCTAAAGTCCAATAACTAAATGCGCGAGTTGCTAAACCCTGGCTTAAATAGTACTTAGAAGTAGGATCTTCGGTAGCAGGATCGATGGCACCAATTACATTGTTACAGTTAGAAATAATTCTATATTGGTTGTTCCAAATAATCTGACACTCACGTGAAGTATAAGTACGATCAGAATACTCTAAACTACTGGTTGTCCAGTTATAACCATTATCTTCCTGCACCACATCTGTACCATTGGCATCAGAAAACATCATTAACGATGGATAGCCAATATCATGGTGATTTACTCGATTTAAATCATCTTCATTCGGTGCATACTGACTAAACTGAGCATAAATACCTGTGACACCAGCTGAAGCCTTAGAAGGATCTTTACTGTAAACATCTTCTTTCTGGCCAGTCGTTACAACATCGCCTTCAGGCAAAGTGTCCAGATTGTCTTCACACCCGGCGAAAAGCAATAACGCGGGTGCCACTAACATATATAATAATTTCTTTTTCATATCAATCATTTAAGTTGTTAAAACACCAAGTTTAAACCACCAGAAATAGTGCGAATAGGCGTATAGCGTGCAGTGGTTGCAGATGTGAAACTCTGACGAGGATCCAAACCCTGACGCTTTGCCCAAACTGCCACATTTTCAGCCGATACATAGATACGTAACTTCTGAACTTTTAAGCGAGACACTAAATCAGCAGGCAAGGTATAACCAACTGTAATATTGTTTAAGCTTAAATAATCAGAACTAGTTAAGAAACGAGTAGATGTACTACTTGCATAGCGATCATTGGCATTTAAACGTGGTACATTTGTATTCGTATTTTCTGGTGTCCAGGCATTGTAAATATCCTTGTGCCAGTTCTGTCCGGCTGAACCAGATGTACCACTATGCATTAAACGCTGATACCCTGAATCATAAATCTCACCACCCATTTGATAAGCACATTGTACAGAAGCATCGAAACCAAATAGTTCAACATTAGTACCGAAACCACCATATACAGATGGTAATAAGTCGTCGGTTGCAATTTTATGATTGGCTGCCTCTGAATAATCTGACGTACGAACACGGCTACCATCATCAGCTGTTGTGTAGTATTCAGCCAAACCAGTTTCAGCATTTACACCAGCATATTCAACTAAAAACATGCGATACATCGATTCACCTTCTTGGTAAATACGACTGCCGTCAATTAGCTGACCATTTAAGTTAGCAGATAACTCGTTGATTTCGTTTTTAATAAGGGTAGCATTGGCGTTTACTGACCAATTAATATTATTGGTATTAAGGATGTTATATGCTACTTCTAATTCAAAACCAGAGTTAGTCATCGACCCTATGTTCATTGGAGTAGTAGAATAACCAACAATCTTCGTATTAGGGGCATAGTACAACATATCTGACGACTTACGTCCGAAATATTCTATTGTACCACTTAAACGGTTATTTAACAAAGCATAATCAATACCTATGTTATAGGACACTGAAGTTTCCCAGCTGATATCTTTACGACCTTTATAATCAAGCGTTCCGTCAGCAAATACGCCATCAGCACCACTCATCTTATACTGATCAGCCCATGCATAATAGTTACCTAAAGCATCGTTACCTTGCTCACCATAAGAAGCTTTTAACTTTAACATGTTTACCCATGATAATGACTCCATAAACGGTTCGTTACTTATCATCCAGGCAGCACTGGCCGAATAAAAATCTCCCCAGCGGTTATCTTTGTGGAAACGAGACGAAGCATCACGACGATAGGCTACATTGAAGAAATAAGTATCTCTTAATGAATAATTCGCTCTAACAAAAAATCCCATTGTTGCATAGCTATCTTTTTTACCACCACCACGCTTTTGGTCAATTGAGTTATTTACGTAGTAGTTATCAGGGTCGTATAGGTTCTGACCTGAAGCATAAGCATATTCGTACTCGTACTCATATCCGTCGTAACCAGCAGTAATATCAAATAAATGATCGTCGTTAACATCAAATTGATAGTTAGCTACATATTGCTGGTTAAAACCATATGTTCTTGAGTTTTGTTGATAAACAGTACCACCATATGAAGCACTTTGTCCCATATAGGCGTTACCCAGGTCATTATAACGTGTGTTATCAACGTTTAATCCATAACGAGCGTTAACTTTTAAGCCTTGAATTGGTGAAATTTCAGCAAACCAAGTACTGTTAACCACATCCGTTTTATAGTCTGTTTTGTTATACGCTAAGTCACCAGCCGGGTTAGCAATCGACATAAACGAACGGTCCATATTAGTACTTTGCCCATCACCATAATCGTATACTTTACGACCATTATTCATCATTATCTGTTGTGTTTCGGCATCACGAACATACAATGGATAAATAGGAGCAATATAGTTGGCAATAAAGAAGGCGTTACCACTTGAGCTTGTTTCTGTTTGCTCTCCTGGATATCTACTAGTGATATTATTAACGTTAACATTGGCACCAACTTTTAACCATTCTTTCACCTGGTGCTCGCCTTTAAAACGTCCTGAAATACGCTCGAAACCAGAACCTTCTACAACACCCTGATCATCTAAGTAGTTAAATGAAATATAATAAGTACTCTTATCATTTCCTCCTGAAATTGATAAATTATACTCCTGACGAGGATTTTCCTTAAACATTTCATCCTCCCAGTTATCAGGCGTGTAGTAATAAGTTCCATCACTATAACCTAAAGTAGCATTCGGATTCAATTTTCCGTTTGTACCAATTAAATGTTCTCCATCAGGCAAAGTGTACACCTGATAACCTGAACCACCTTCTGAATCAGACATGATTCTTGAGTTAGCATATAAGTATGCATCAGTAGGTGTATAACCCAAATTGTAAATACCGGCATTATAAATTGCTTCGTACGATTTTTCCAAGTAATTCTGAGGGCTAGTCATCACTTCGTAGTTCTCAACAGAACGAGAGTTAAAACCATACTTCACATTTACATTCACATTAGCTTTACCGGCCTTGGCTTTTTTGGTAGTAATCATGATAATACCGTTAGCACCACGTGCACCATAAAGAGCAGTAGAAGCGGCATCTTTCAATACTGTCATCGACTCAATATCAGATGAACTGATTGAAGATAAATCACCATCGAAAGGAATACCATCTACAACATAAAGAGGATTCATTCCAGCATTAATAGAGCCAACACCACGCACACGCACTTTAGGAGATGCACCTGGCTGGCCATTATCACTTAATACCTGAACACCCGCTACAGAACCTGACAGAGCCTGGGCAACGTTAGCAACCTGACGTTTTTCAATCACCTCGGCATCAACAACTGCAGCAGAACCGGTAAATGAACCTTTTGTTGATGTACCATAAGCCACAACAATAACTTCATCGATGTCTTTTGCATCACTTTGCATATTTGCATTAATTGTTGTTTGCCCGGTAAAGGCTACTTCCTGTGTAGTCATACCTACAAAAGAGAATACAACTGCAGATGCATCATTTGGAACAGATAAAGTATAAGTACCATCAGGAGTAGTAACAGTACCTATGGTTGTTCCTTTTACAAAAACTGAAACACCAGGTATAGGACTACCATCCGATGCATCAGTCACAGTTCCGGTTACATTTGTGGTTTGCGCTAACACCTGCAAACCAACCATAACCATAAACGAAAGTGCGAAAAGTACTTTCTTCATAGACTAAAGGTTTAAATTAATAAATAGGACAATTTTTATTTTAACATCAGCAAAAGTAACAATACTTCGGTAGTTTTAAAACTTTTTAACAAAATTGTTTCCTGACATAAATCATATTCCATCTCTAGAGATGTACAAATACACTATCAACCCCCATTGCAATAGCAATTTGAAAGCATTTCGAATATATTCCTTACATTTTCTAATTAACAATTTTCAAATGTCAATATGAAATATGTGATATTTTTACGCTTTTTAACACTAACATAATCCACCTACTTCTCCTATACAATTAATTATTAATTCTTTATCAAACACAGTACTATTCCGTTATTTCACATTCATACACATATAATATTTGAAAATTTTGAAGAATAAAAGCATATCTGTGAACAACAATACCATACTACACAAAAAAGCCGCATATTTTAACAATATGCGGCAACGGAAAAAATAACTAATACTTATCCTATTTCAAGCATTAGCATCATAATATTACACTTTTCGTTAATAGCGCAATACCACCTCTTAAATATCATCATAACCAGCTATTCAACTAAAAATATTTTTCTAGCTGTTTTACTGACACTTACTACTCCTTTATATTAACTTTTGAAATAATATAATAAATACAAGCAAAACAAATATAGCATTTTTTCCATAACACAACATAACCATATTTAGTTTTTATTAACAGTATTAATGAAAGCCATTTTCTTATTACTCACAACCATCTTATTTTCAACACATTTAACTTTCTACCTTTTTAGTCTATATTTCTGTATTTAAGAAGTACCTCTACATCGTCATATCATTGACATTTGTATCATTTACTTTTCAAAAAGCGACTTTTAATGAATCATTAGCACTTTTCAAAATTTCAGTAGTTTGACCATAAATTAATACGCCACGCAACATTTTTTAAAGTAATTTTTATCGACTAACGAAAACTGATTACAATTCAATAAATTAATCTGCAATTCAACATTTCTAATCAATAAACATACACTTAATAGAATCGAATCAAACCTAATTCAAATCTAAACATTAATATACTCGACTCAAAAACTACTAAATGCCACCGCCCTCTAACAACACTACGATTAGAAAGAGTCGCAGGAATTCATCAATAAACAAATAGGCAAACAAAAAAATCCCCGGGAAAACCCGGGGATTTTTAAGTAATATTAAAACCATTTAGTACGATATACTAGTACTTATTTTGATCTTCTTCTGTTAAGTTTGGATTGGCATCAATTTCTGCCTGCGGAATCTTCCATACCCAACGTGGATTTTCAGATGGTTTAGCTTGACTAAAACCATCCTGATACAACACGGCTGATGCACCAGAGTTAGTCTGATCAAGACCTTCATCCCATCGAATGTGATCATGGAATGCAAATCCCTCACCCCATAGCTCAACATGCCTTTGAAATTTAACTTCATCCATTAGCGCTTCTTGAGTAGTAAAGCCCGCTGCACTATACGCCGTGTTACGCTCTCCTACTAAAGCCTGCAAAGCAGCCTGTGCTTCAGGAATCATATTTTGCATAGCATAAGCTTCCGCCTCAATAAGGTACATTTCAGACGAACGCATGTAATTAACATCATCAGGATCAATTGTACCACCATTCTTATTTAAGAATTTAACCGACATATATGGATGTGTATGGTGTCCAGTTGTCATATTGTAAGTTGTTACAACATTTGACCAAGCCCCCCAGAAATCATCCGAATTGTCATAATTAGGATCTGTCTCATAGCTCCCCCCCTGTCCATTCGATGCATTAGGGTTTGTATTTGGAGCTAACGGCAACCATAATTTCTTACGGTAATCGGTATCTGGCAACAGGTCATAAATCTCATTATTAATCATTTTTGGATTACCCCTGTTCTGACTACCATTAAAGTTAGTACCGATATAATAGAAATATGAAGCATAGTAATTGGTTTCAGAGCTTATTACGCGACCACCCCAAATCACTTCGTCTAAATCATATGTATTGAAACCGCTAGTATAAGCGGACTCATTCATCAGAGGATAACCTTGACGAGCCAACTCTGCATTACCTGCAGCTGTAGACCAATCGCCTTTGGACAAAGCAATACGCGCTTTAATTCCATATGCTGCATTTAAAGAGATATGTGATTTATTCTTGGCTGGAGATGCATCTTTCAGATGGGTAATCGCCATATCAATATCCGCCTCAATTTGGTCATAGATAGCCTGCACCGATGAACGTGGCTGACTCGTATATGGAGCCTCCGTTTTAAACAACAATGGAACACCAGGCTCAGTAGCTGGATTAGCACTTACCAAATAACCTTTCGCATAAGTCATCACCAATTGATGATATGCCCAGGCACGATATGCATAAGCCTGCCCAAGAATATTATTCATATCAGCATCTATTGTCAAACCAGCCTCTTCTACCTCGTTGATGATTGAATTAGCACTTGCAATAAAATGATAACGCTGAAACCACAAATTGTATGGAGTCGTGTAATTGGGGTTTACATGTATAATCCACTGCAAATCACCACGCATCCACCCATTACCAGGTGAAGTATGAATAACTTGCCCGCCCATTGCATCAAACATTGGCATAAAGTGACTTTGACCAGTTCTTGACCATTCTGCACCTTCTAAAGGCGACTGAGCATACATCTGACGATGGAGTCCATTTAACACCAACATCATATTATCTGGAGACGACAATGCATCTTCCGCGGATATTGCATCTGTTGGTTTAGTGTCAAGAAAATCATCTGAACACCCAACCGTGAACAATACCGCTAAAACGATTAGTAAAATATATTTATTTCGTATCATATTTTCCTGTTTAAACTAGTTAGTACATTTAGAATGAAACATTAACTCCAACAGAGAATACGCGTGATGGATTATAATCATAACCATCAGGTGTACCTGCTAAGTTATATTGTGGATTCAGACCAGTTCTCTTACTCTTAAGGAATAGGTTTTCACCAACTAAGAACACTTTTAAATGACCAATACCAGCATTTTTAACCCATGCCTGACGGAAAGTATAAGAAAGGTTCACATTTTTAACTGCGAAATATGATGCATCTGTTAAGAAACGTGTTGACATCGTTTGTAATAATGTTGGATCACCATTTTCCATCCTTGGAACATTGGTAACATCACCAGGCTGTCTCCAACCATTCAATAAATCAGGGTGCATAGATTCTCCATACTCACCTTCGTGCATCATATTGGCATAACCGTAATCTAAAATCTTACCACCAATTCCATAAGTGAACATGAAATTTAGGTTAAAGCCTTTATATGACAGGTCGTTAATAATAGAACCATAAAGATCTGGCTGAGAAGTTTCTCCAGTGTATCCTTTACCTACATCATTGTAATCATTGTAAGTCACAAATTCACCCGTAGTCTCATCTACTTCTTTTTCAAATTTACCAGTTCCCAATTCAGTCTCCTCATCGAGTACTTCTTTCCAATTGTAATACAATGCATCACCATTAGCAGGGTCAACACCAGCATAGTCATAAATAAAATACTCATAACGAGAGCGCCCTTCAGCCCAACGCTTTGAACCCGTCACTACGGGATCTGGTATTTTAGTAATTTCACTATTAAGGGTTGATGCAGTAACCGTTAAATCCCAGTTAAAGTCTGTCGTACGAAGAAGATTACCTTTTATCGAAATTTCGATACCATCATTAACCATGGTGGCAATATTGGCAGGACCTTCACTTAAACCATTGGATGGTGCAAGAGGCACATTGTATAACAAGTCCGAAGATGTGCGATTCCAATATTCAATCGAACCATCAATCTTTCTATCAAACAAGGCAAACTCCAAAGCAGCATCCCAGCTCTCACTGGTCTCCCAAGTCAATGCATTATTACCAAGGTCTGACCAATAAATACCTGGTTCACCAGCATTTGAATACAAGGCATATCTAGGCTGTGAGATATAAAAATCACCAAGATTATCCTGACCAACCTGACCAAACGAAGCTCTTAATTTCAACTTATCAATAAACGTAATGTCCTGAATAAAAGTTTCCTGATCCAAACGCCAAGAACCTCCAAGTGAGAAGAAATTACCCCAACGAACATCTTTATTAAAAACAGATGAACCATCTCGACGAACAGAACCACTGATATAATATTTATCATTATAGTTGTAGTTAGCACGAGCAAAGTAACCTTCGGTACGTTTATCAGAAGAATAACCAGATAAATTAGATACTTGAGAGAAGTTGTCGAATTCATAAATACCACTTGCAGTTTGAGTATTCTTCATTCCTGAATTCTCAGAATAATGGCGATCAAAACTTTCATGACCAATTGTTACATCAAAATTATGCCCACTATCGAAACGCTTATTATAGCTCAACATCTGATAGAAAGTCTCGGTTGTTCTTCTATAACGATCTTCACTATAACGTCCTGATGGCGCTCCATCTCCAACAATATTATTTTCGTATTCTTTATTGATGTAATCCTGAACATCTATCGAGTAACTTAAAGTAGCCTTTAATCCATCAATAATGAAGAAATCAGCATAATAACGAGTACTTAAATTATTTAACTTAGAAATATCGCTATTCCATAACGTTTCGGCAATAGTATGACGCCCCACTAAAGTAGGTCGGCCTTTAACACCATATTCTGGATAACCTTCTCCAAGGTCATAAATTCTTTCACCTGCTTCATCAAGAATATAGTCCCCCGTAGCAGGATCGGTAACCCAAACCGGATAAATTGAACCAATCGATTTAGCAAAGAAGAATGGGTTAGCATAAGAAGTACCTCTAGAAGCAGGGCCAGCCGTTTCGGACATAGTAAGATTGGCACTACCTCCTAATTTTAACCATTTTTTAGGTTGAAAATTAGCTTTTAAGAAGGTTGTTAAACGGTCGTAATCACTATTGATCACATACCCCTTTTCATCCAAATAAGAGGTAGAAAAATAAACATCATACTTATCGTTACCACCCGATACATTAATTGAGTATTGCTCACGCTGACCAGTTCGACTAAGAGCATCATACCAATCCAAACCTTTAGTGATAACTTGCGCATTTGGATTCAGAACACCATCAGTTCCAACAATCTGATCATCCGGCACATTGAAAGGATTATAAGCCAATCGATCGGCAATTTCGGCTGAAGCTTGTATCGCTGCATCACCAGCACTAGCTCCACCGTCAATCAATGAATTTTTGTATCCTTCCCACATTAATTCATAATATTCTCCAGGACTAACTTCGTCGTAATTTGGAACAGCTTGAGTTAAAGTACCAAGACTAGCACTCACATTTACTCTTAGGCCTCCGTCACGTTTTTTACCACTTTTTGTAGTAATAACAACAACACCGTTGGCAGCGCGAGAACCATAAAGAGCCGTTGAGTTAGCATCTTTTAAAATGGTCATTGACTCAATATCTTCAGGGTTAATATTAGATAACCCGCCCTCATACTGAGCTCCATCAACGATGTATAAAGGTGCTGTAGAACCATTTAAGGTACCAACACCACGAATAATAATAGCAGGAGATGAACCAGGCTGACCAGAAGCAGACATTACCTGAACACCTGTAGCATTACCTTCTATAGCCTGAACAGCTGAAGTAACAGCGCGTGTCTCCAACTCTTTAGCTCCAACTACGGCTGCAGATCCCGTAAAGGCCTCTTTTGTAGTTGTACCATACGCTACAACCATTACTTCACCTACATCCACTGCATCACTCTGCATAACAGCATTGACAGTAGATTGACCTGTATAGGCAACTTCCTGCGTTGTCATACCTACAAATGAGAATACAATAGTTGTTGCATCATTAGGAACAGCGAGCGTATAAGTACCATCAGGAGTAGTTACGGTACCAATGGTTGTTCCTTTAACAAAAACAGATACACCAGGAATAGGACTTCCATCTGCTGCATCTGTAACAGTTCCGGTAACATTAGTTGTTTGTGCTAATGCTTGTAAACCTACCAGAACTATAAACGAAAGTGCAAATAGTACTTTCTTCATAGACAAAAGGTTTAAATTAATAAATAGGATAATTATTACTTATTTTTTCCGCCTCAAATATAACACTATTTGCTTTGTTTTAAAACTTTTTAACTTTTTATACTCTTCCAATCATTTTTTTTGTAATACATAATGTTATTTTATAGCGCTAACCATGCCGTACTATGAAACACATATAATTTGTTTTTAGATGCATACATTGAAAAACCATGAACATTAGTAAATTATAATATTACATATAGAAGCAGCAACAAACCATATTTCAAATTAATTATCACCAACATTACTAATGTTTAATTACGCAAAAAAAGGCTGCTCACCAAAGAACAGCCTCTTTTTTGTTAATTTTCGCACCAAAACTTAATTCTGAATCATCCTTCAATTTCTATTCATTCAGCAATATTTTATCTACGTATCTCCATAGGACTAACTATGCACTAAACTCACAGTAAAGTCACATTAAACTCATACTAAACTCATATTAAATTCAATTACAGTTGACTTTAATACGTGTTTAATTTGTATTATCTATCCATTTACTTGGTCTTTATATGATATAAGGTAGGATGATGCATCCTGGCAGATGCAATTAAAACTGAATCGCGATTGAGTCGTTATACAATTTGGTTATTTACCGGCAGCTTCAGTAAGCAATAATGTTGCCCTTAGAGCATTAAAGAATATTCACTAAAGACTTCATTAGCAGCTAACCAAAGCATTTGAGTGTTTTATCAATTGACAAAAAAAAGGCTATTCATCAAAGAACAGCCTTTTTTTGTTACGTTTTGAACCAAAGATTAGTTCTGATCACCTTCTCCTATATTAGGATTTGCATTAATTTCAGCTTGTGGAATTTTATAAATCCAAGCATCATTCACAGATGGCTTGTCTTGTTTGAATCCCTTTTGGTATAAAGTTTCATCTGCCCCACTATTGGTTAGATCTAAAGCTTCGTCATATCGCTTCATATCTACCCATCGATGACCTTCTCCCCAAAGTTCAACACGTCGCTGTACTTTAATCTCATCAATTAAGGATAGTCCTCTGGCATTTACATCATAAGCAATTGACTCATCTTTTCTTCTTGCATTTGCTAATTCGGTAATAACAGCAATTGCCTCATCATCTTTACCACCTTGCATTGCCAACGCTTCCGCTTCAATTAAATACATTTCTGACACACGCATATACAATACATCATCCGGGTCTATTGTACCGCCATTTGCATTTAAGAACTTCACTGACATATAGGGATAGGTATTAAAAGAACTTGTCATATCGTATTCTTCGATAACTTTTCCCCATGCAGCCCAAAATTCACCCCTGGTCGCATAATTTTCATCACCAGAAATAACTGGATCATCATTACTTGGCTCATCGCCAATCTGATCAAATTCAACATCAATAGAATTTGGCGCAGTCTCTAACCACATATCCTGACGGTAATCGTTATCATCTATTAAGCTATACAACTCATGATTAATAAACTTAGGATTACCACGATTTTGAGAACCGTTGAAGTTAGTTCCAAGATAATAGAACCAAGCTCTGTAATAAGTAGTTTGATCTGGGATAATATCGCCAGCCCACATAATTTCTGTATCCTCGAAATTATTAAAACCAGCCTTATATTCCTTCTCACTCATTAAAGAGTATCCCTGACGAGCTGCATTTGCATATTTAGCTGCATTTTCATAATCGCCTTTAGTTAAAGCAATACGAGCTGCAATTCCATTAGCTGTATTTACAGAGATATGTGAGTTATCTTCAGGCTTTGATGCTTCAGCAAAATACTCGATTGACTTCTTGATATCAGCCTCACATTGAACATATACATCTTCTACAGTACCTCTTGACAATCCTTCATAAGGAGCTGCTGTCTTTGTCATTACAGGTACGCCTTTATCACTTGAGGGATTGCCATAAGTATAGCTTTTAGCAAACAATGTTACCAATCGATGGTGAGCCCAAGCCCTATATGCATAGCACTGACCTAATACATTTGCTAATTCAGGCGTAACAGTCATTCCTTCAGCAGCATTAATAATATTATTAACACCACCAATAATATTATAATGATGATACCACACATACTCCATATCACTATCATTAGGATCAGTATGTACTAACCATCTTAGGTTCCACCTAAACCAACCATTACCTGATGTTGAATGTAAGGCATCACTTGCACCAAATTCCATCATAGGTAAAATATACCCTTCAGCAGCTAATGAATAATCTTCAAAAGTCGATTGCCCATACATTGCTCTGTGCACACCATTTAAAGCTGCCATCATATTTTTCGGTGATGATAATGCCTCTGCAGTTGACACACTATCCGACGGGTATGTCTCAAGGAAACTCTCTGAACACCCGAAGGTTGAAACGGCCAACAACAAAATAGCGGCCTTTTTTATATGTTTAATCATGATATTTGTTTTTCAATTATTAAAACGAAACATTAACACCGAATGACACTACTCGTGAAGGAAGGTAAACATTACTTGTTGTTCCGGAGAATGCCTCTTGTGGGTTCATTCCTTTTCGTTCTGTTAACATGAATAGATTCTCAGCAGTAGCAAACACTTTTAATTGTGAAATTCCAAAGTCTTTAACTGCCTGCTGCCTGAATGTATAACTTAAGTTAATGTTTTTAAGAGCAAGATAGGAAGCATCAGTCAACCAACGATCTGTAGTTGGGTTAATATTTGAATTTCCATTCTCCAAGCGTGGAATATCTGTATTATCACCCTCTTGTCTCCATCCATCTTTCTGATCAACATGAAGAGCTCTACCATAGGTTCCACCATGCATTAATGATGCATAGTTGTAATCTAAGATCTTACCTCCAATCGAATAAGTCATTAAGACATTTAAATCAAATCCCTTGTAGCTAAATGCACTACTAATTGAACCAAATAAATCTGGAATTGACGAGTCTCCAGTATAACGCTTACCTGCGGCAGAATAACTAGTCGTCGTCACTGCATTTCCTTCGGCATCAAATTGCTGAACCATTTTACCATCTTCCTCTTCCCAAACGTTATATAGCGCTGCTCCATTATCTGGATCAACCCCTGCATAATCATACAACCAATAATCATAAACCGAATGACCTTTTGACCAACGCTTAGAACCATTAATAAATGGATCAGGAATTTCAGTAATTTCATTTTTAACCGTCGATGCCTGAATATCCATATCCCAGTTAAACGCATGGTTCTTGATAATTGTGCCACTCAAGCCAATCTCAAAACCTTGGTTATACATTGTAGCAATATTTCGTGGCTGAGAATTTAGCCCCATTGACAACGGTAATGGCATATCATAAAGCAAATCCTCAGAAGTCTTTTTATAGAATTCCAACGAACCCGATAACCTGTTGTTAAGTACAGTAAACTCAACAGCTGCATCAAATGAATTATTTGACTCCCATGTTAACGCATCATTCCCAACTGTTGACCAGTATAAACCTGGCGCACCAGCATTTGGCCTAAAGCCATATAATGCCTGGTATGCATAAAAATCAGCAACATTAGTTCCTAATCTATCATTACCAACCTGGCCATATGAAGCACGTAACTTTAATTGATCAATCCAATTAATACTCTGAATAAATGCTTCCTGATCCATACGCCATGTTGCTCCTACTGAATAGAAACCACCCCAACGTTCATCTTGGTGGAAAACAGAAGAACCATCACGTCTATATGAACCTTCAAAATAATATTTATTCATATAGTTATACTTGAAACGACCCAAGTATCCTTCGTTCTTCTTATCGTAAGAATAACCTGATAATGAAGTAGGTGTAACAAAGTTGTCAAATTCATATGTATTAGTTACAGTCTGGTTCGATTTCATTCCATACATATTTGTATAGTTTCTATCATATGACTCGTGCCCTAATAACACTTCAATGTTGTGAACTTCATTAATAGATGTTGTATAATTAATCAACTGGTTCCAGTTAATTACTGTTCTGGTGTAGCGTGTTTCATTAAAGCGCCCTGAAGGAGCTCCATCACCCACAACATCATTTTCATATTCCTTCTTTGTATAATTCTGAATATCTAATCCAATGTTGGTCGACACCTTTAATCCATCAATGATTGTAAACTCAGCAAACGAACGATTACTTAAGTTGTTTCTTTTAGTTTCATTGAAGTTATAATCTAATT
The DNA here is from genome assembly GCF_025499605.1 of Carboxylicivirga litoralis. Taxonomy (GTDB): domain Bacteria; phylum Bacteroidota; class Bacteroidia; order Bacteroidales; family Marinilabiliaceae; genus Carboxylicivirga; species Carboxylicivirga litoralis. The sequence continues at coordinate 54,231 of NZ_JAFMVC010000026.1, forward strand.
CGGCAGCAATATGTCGTCCATTATTTGCTCCAGATGGACGTGCATTAATACCGTATTGGCTGTAACCACCACCCAAGTCGTATTGTTTTTCGCCGGTATACTCATCTAAGATATAATCTCCAGTAGTTGGATCAACGATGTAAACAGGATAGATTGGCCCCATGTAACGAGCAAAATTAAACGGGTTAGCATAGCTAGTGTTTCCATCAGTGGCTGACGCCAAACCTTGAGTAGAAACAGATGCAGATAAATTAGTCCCTAATTTTAACCATTTTTTGGGAGTTACATTTACATTCATTCGGGTATTAAAACGCTCAAAGTCTGAATCTACAACATAACCTTCCTCTTCTAAATAGCCTAAAGAGAAGTAGTAATTATGATGTTCACCACCACCAGAACCAGAAACGTTATAGTTTTGCCTATGACCTGTTTGTTCTAATGGCTCATACCAATCTAGGCTCTTCGCAATAACATTAGCATCAGGGTTGATTTTGCCATCTACACCAACAATCTGATCATCTGCCACATCAAATGGATTATACTTTAGCTTCGAATAAATACCTGAAGAAGCCTTAGCTGCTGCATCTGCCTCAGTATAACCATTACTATGAATCAAGGAGTTTTTGTAACCCTCAAACATTAATTCATAATAATCTTTGGCACCAACAGTTTCGTAATAAGGAATAGCTTGTGTAACTACACCACCAACTGCTTTTACTTCGATTTTCACTTTACCATCAGATTTTTTACCTGATTTGGTTGTAATCATTACAACTCCATTGGCAGCTCTAGCACCGTATAAAGCAGTAGAAGAAGCATCTTTCAAAATAGTCATCGATGCAATATCATCTGGAGAGATATCTGCCAGGCTTCCATCAAAAGGTGAACCATCAACAACATAAAGAGGGGAAGCATCTCCATTTAACGTACCATATCCACGAATACGGATATTAGGAGATTCACCTGGTTGTCCGGTTGCCCCTGCTACCTGAACCCCAGTTGTTGAACCTTCAAAGGCCTGACCAACTGATGTAATGGTTCTTTTTTCGAGCTTTTCGGCACCCACAACACCTGCCGAACCAGTAAACGATTCTTTTTTTGCTGTTCCGTAGGCTACCACCATCACTTCACCAACATCTAAAGATTCGCTTTCCATCATTACACTAATACTGCCCTGACCTGTATAGGCAACTTCTTTTGTTTGCATACCCACAAAGGAGAATACAACTGCTGCAGCATCACTCGGAACACCCAAATTGTATTGACCATCGATATTCGTAACTGTACCAATGGTTGTCCCTTTAACAAACACCGAAACACCAGGGATTGGACTTCCATCCATGGCGTCACTAACTGTACCGGTTACATTTGTGGTTTGGGCATAAATTGCCTGCAAACCCACCATAACCATAAACGAAAGTGCAAATAGTACTTTCTTCATAGACTAAAGGTTTTAAATTAATAATACTAGTTGTTTGAAATTTTGGGCAGCTAAAATAATACTACTATTACACTTGAACGTTTGCAATTGCATGATTTAAATCATCATCTTTTTGCAATCATATACGAATTATATTCACTATAGAAACTTACGTTTTTATTTTTGCAAGCCTTTGCGAATATCAATATGTTATTCCTAGCTTATTCATACCTTCCAGAACTTACAATTAACAGTTTTTACCAACTTTTACCCTACATTTAGTTGGGTTTTACCAATTTTAAGAATTGATTCTTCAAAAACTTTTTTGATACCGAAAACACACATTCACTTCAATATAATTGAATGCGAGCATCATAAACTAAAAAAGCACCTCCGTTGAGATGCTATTTTTCAAACTAGTATATTAATTTAAAACCTAAAAAGGTGATAAATTCTGCGCTAAGGTGTTTTATAACACAAATACAAATAAACACTTTTTACCATTATTTCACAATTACATTGAAAAATATTAACTCCCCGTCTCAACCAACACCCTTTCATGCTTGCCTCTAAAAACTTATACTAACAAAACATTTATTAACACTTTCATTATAGATAAGCATAGTGAACAAAAAGTTAAATTCTTTTTTGCCCTAATGAACTTTGTTTTTCATTCAAATCCTAACTAAAATCAGTTAAGATAACGTGAATAATAAACGAAATCTAAATTGACAAAAGGTAGCCGAAAGGCCACCTTTTATCCTATTACTAATCTAAACCTAATTGCTATTAAATTTATGGGTTTTGATCTTCATCATTTATCTCACTATTAGCATCCAACTCATTTTGTGGAATCTGATAGATAAACTTATTATCATTTGCCGGCACTTGTTTAATAACAGTTGCATGGTGGTTATTAGATTTTGTTCTATCTAAAGCTTCGCCTCGTCGAACCATATCAAGGAATCGTTTTCCATCTCCCCAACACTCTATTCGTTTTTGGAAGTAGATTTCTTCTTTTAAAGTACGTTTTGCTGTTGTAGTGTTATACTCCGAATTTCTTGTCTTCATAACTGCTTCAAGAGCCATCTTTGCTCCAGACTCATCACCCACAAGAAGCAATGCTTCCGCTTTTAGAAAGTACATTTCAGCCACTCGGTAATAAACATAATCAGACTCAAAACCACCTACATCTCTAAACTTTGAGCAAACCTGATAAGTAACACCTTCAACAGTTTTGTTATGAAACCACTTAGAACGCTCATCTTTTTCATCAACACCATCGATTAACTCGCTTGCTACTTCCTTGTATTGCGATAAACCACCTGCATAACCTTCTCCATATGGGTCAATATGACTAGGGAATGATGCATAAAATGTACAAGTTTCAGCATTAATACGCGATCCCCAAAGTACTTCTTTCATATCAACACTGTTGAAGCCATTGTGAAGCTCGCTCCCTTGTAATAACTCACCACCTTTAATGGCCAAATCACAATACTTTGCCACTTCTTCCCATTGATTAGGATAATCAGTGACGAAGCTTAAAACATTAGCCATTATGGCTGCCACAGCATATTCATTTAATTCCTCGGGTTTCGACTTCCCTTTTCCTTCAAGTAGTTTGTAAGCATTCTTAAGGTCTGAGATAATTAAGTCATATACATCGGCAACCGGTTGACGAGAAGCCAATACTAAGTCTTCGGTATAAATTGGTATACCCGGAGCATTTTTATCAATCCGGTAAGGATGCTGAAAGCGGTTAATCAGCCCAAAATATGAGTATCCGCGAGCGGCATAAGCCTGCCCTAGAATACTTTCGTGCTCTTCCGTTAATTCTGTTGTTTCATCCTCGGGCTTTAACAAGCCAATCGCATTGTTTGCACCACGAATTAACTCATAATACAACGCCCAACAACTTCTTGGTCGTCTGTAAGCAGCAGCTCTGTTATCTAGTCGATAATCAAAAACAAACCACCCGCGATTATAAGCGATATCATCGGTCATCATATCTGACCCTAATTCCATTGCTTTAACACCGAAATCATCATGACTTGTTCTGTACTTAAACATATCTGTATAGATACCTGCAACGTTGGCTTTTGCGATAGACACAACAGCTTCGGGATCTGTTACTAAAAGCTCATCAATTTGCTCCTGAGAAGCTTTATCTGTTGGTTCGTGATTGAAAAAATCATCAGAACACGCAGTTAACAAGGCTAATAAGCCAAGAATATATAATTGCTTTAATTTCATTTCCTAATCATTAAAAGTTAACATTCAGTCCTACCGAAACTGTTCTGATTGGCGCATAGTTGAAACTATTGTTTGAACCACTAAAATATTGACGTGGATCCATTCCCGAGCGCTTACTAACCAACAACACATTATCAGCGGCAACATACACACGCATTGATTTGATATTAATTCTATCAATCAACTGCGATGGTAAAGTATAACCAAGAGTAATGTTTCTGACATTAAAATAGGAGGCATCAATTAAGAAGCGATCAGAGCGCTGGTTGGCATCCTGGTAGTTTTCTTCGATACGAGGAATGTCTGTGTTTCTATTTTCTGGCGTCCATGCCTTACGAATATCCGTATGCCAGTTTGTTCCAAGGTTACCAGCGTGCATTAAGCCCGCATAATTACCATCGTATACCTGACCGCCAATCTGGAAGTTAGTAACGAGTGACAAATCAACATTTTTGTATGTAAAGGTGTTGTTCCAAGAGCCCTGGAAATCCGGCAATGAAGAACCTGATATCACTCTCGAATCTGAACTACTTACTTCTTCGTAACTATCCGTTTTCACCATTGTTTCATTACCTTCTTCATCTGTCGTCTTCATCCAGTAAAGTGCCGAACCAGTTTCCGGGTCAACTCCAGCCCATTGGTTTAAGTAAAAGTCATAAATTGAACCACCTACGGTTAAGATTTTATTGCCGCGCACAATACCTTCCTCAACTTTATCGGCCGGCAATGCTGTAATCTCATTTTTATAATGAGTGCCGAAAACGGCCATATTCCATGTGAAATTTGTATTGCGGATAATATCGTAAGCCACATTAAAATCAACACCTTCATTTTTCATGTCGGCAATATTCTCAGGAATATAAGAGATACCCGATGATGTTGGCTGTGGATTGTTAAACAACAAATCAGAAGTAGCACGATTAAAGTATTCGAATTCAAAACGCAGACGACTATTTAATGCAGTCATTTCAACACCTACGTTAAGGTTCTTACTCACCTCCCAGGTTAAATCTTTATTTCCTTTGTAAGCCAACGAAAGACTTACCTCGCCGTTGTTATTGACAACATTATACATGTCCTTATATGGATAATATACCGTGTAACCACCCGTATCTAAGATACCGTCATTACCCTGAACACCATATGAACCTTTAAGCTTAAGGTTATCAATCCAGTCTACACTGCTCATAAACTCCTCTTCACTAACTCGCCATGAACCACCAACAGACCAGAAGTTACCCCAGCGATTATCTTCGTGGAATTTAGACGAACCATCGGTACGGAAACTAGCAGAGAAATAATAGCGATCTTTAAAATCGTAGTTAACCTGCGACAGATAACTTTCAATGGTATGGCGATACGATGCTGAAGTCAAACCAACAATGTTTACACCATTATTAAACTCATGATTATCCGGAATAAAGAACTTCGTTTTCTCACCATACAGCTGCGACATTTTATTATCATACGATTCATGACCTGCCAACACCGAAATGGTATGCTGTCCGAACGATTGATTATACTTCAACAACTGGTTGGTTGTCATTGTCTGATAACGATTACCATACTTCTGAGAGCGTCCTTGCACATTCACCGCGTCACCATTTAGCGGACTATAAAACACCGTCCGATTCAGGTTTCTTAGGTCATACGCAACATTGGCCGTAAAATTGAAATGCTTTAGAAAATCAACAGAAACGTAGCTGCGATTACTAAAACTGTCTTCGATGCGGTTATTTAAATCATAAGCCGACATGGCTGCCGGGTTTTGACGAGCACCGTACACGCGACCAGCTGTACCTTCCATGGTTTTATCACCAAAATCATACATAACTTCACCGGTAGGACTATACTGCTTATTTCCATCAGCATCGTAGATATAAACCGGATATAATGGCGCTACGTTTTGCGTAAACATAAACGGATTGGAGAATGAGCTACCCGATGATGTCTTCGGTGCATTTTGCTCACCTCGTGAGTAAGAGAGGTTCGTGCCTAACTTAATATGCTTTGTTAGTTGATAATCGTAATTAGTTCTTAACGAAAAACGTTCAAAAGAAGAGCCTCGGATAATACCTTCATCCTCCAAATAACCCAATGAAATGTAATGATTCGATTTTTCACCGCCACCACTAATATTTAAGTTATACTCCTGACGTTTACCATTCTCGAACGTTTCGTTTTCCCAGTTATCGTTATACAAATAAGGAGCGCTTGATACAGTCCCATCAGGTAACACTACCTGGTTATCAGCCACTTCACGGTATGGGTTATAGCCACCAAGACGATTGATAATATCATTGGACGCTTCAACTCCAGCTTCCTCCATGGTAAATTCACCTCCGGCATAAAAACCGTTACGATAGGCTTCCCAGGCTTTTCCAATATATTCACCAGGATCGGTAAACACATCATAAGCAGGAACAGCACGGGCATTCACACCAACTCTGGCATCAAAAGTCACACGTGACTCTCCCTTTTTACCTTTTTTGGTTGTAATCATGATAACCCCATTGGCACCACGAGAACCATACAAGGCTGCACTGGCAGCATCTTTCAATACTGTTAACGACTCTATGTCCTGTGGATTAATCGCATTCAGCTTACCATCATAAGGCACGCCATCAACCACGTAAAGTGGTGAACTTGATGCATTGATAGAACCAACTCCCCGAATACGAATAGAAGCATCTGAACCAGGCTGACCGCTCGAACTCACCACCTGAACTCCAGAAGTGGTTCCTTCTAATGCTTTAGATACAGATGACGTTTGCATTTTTGCAATCTGCTCGCCTCCTACTACTGCCGCCGAACCTGTAAATGATTCCTTTTTTGCAGTACCATAAGCAACAACCATTACTTCTCCCACATCAATTGCATCGCTTTGCATTACAGCATTAACTGTAGTTTTCCCGGCAATAACAATTTCTTGAGTTGTCATACCAACGAATGAAAAAACAAGAGTTTCGGAATCAGCCGGAATCTCCAGATTGTACTTCCCATCTGGCATAGTAATCGTTCCAACCGTGGTTCCTTTTACAAATACTGATACTCCGGGAATCGGACTCCCATCAGTTGCATCAGTCACAACACCGGTTATACTGGTAGTTTGCGCATAAATCGACTGCAAACCAAGCACAACCATTAACGAAAGTGCAAATAGTACTTTCTTCATAGACTAAAGGTTTTAAATTTAATAAACATTTAATGTAAATCTCGCCACGAATATAGTATTACTATCTTTTTCAATTGCTTCGCAATGTATGATAATAGTCATATGTATTTTCTTTTACTTTCTATTTAAAAGCTTATTAGGCAACTTTCATTTTGATGTCGTGCAATAACAGTTTCTTAATATTTTATTACTGCCCTTATTCACGCATATTTTTTCTATCACAACAAGGCCAGTTGTTATTTTTTCTATTTGTTTAATTCTTATTAACTTCGTTAGAACAAACCACCCTTATTGGATACTATACTTGAACTCAAATAAGACCTTGCTAAACCATTCAGCAATCAATTGTATTTGATTTGAATGGTTCTTTTATTTTTCAGCTTAATAGTTTTACTTTTGATGCTCGAAAAAAATAGCAACGCAATCAAACAAGATTATTTTGTTGTTTTCATGAATAATTATTCGTTGAATTACTTTAACTGATATACTTTGGCTAAAACAAAAAAAGCTCCGGTTCAAACTCCATTGATGAAGCAGTACTATAGTATTAAGGATAAATATCCTGATGCCATCTTGCTGTTCAGAGTAGGTGATTTTTATGAAACATTTTCAGAGGACGCCATTAAGGCATCTGAGATATTGGGCATTACACTCACCCGGCGAGCCAATGGAGCTGCTTCCTATGTTGAATTAGCCGGTTTTCCACACCATGCTTTGGATACCTACCTGCCAAAATTAGTCAGGGCAGGTGAACGCGTGGCGGTTTGCGACCAACTGGAAGACCCGAAAATGACCAAGAAGATTGTGAAACGGGGAGTAACCGAACTGGTAACGCCAGGCGTAGCTATCAATGACAATATTCTTGAACACAAGGAAAACAACTTTTTAGCCAGTGTACATATCGATAAAAAAGTAGCCGGTGTTGCGTTTCTAGATATCTCCACAGGGGAATTTTTAACGGCTGAAGGCTCTTTTGAATACATCGAAAAACTACTGACTAACTTCAAGCCTAAGGAAGTCCTGTTTGAAAAAGGTAAACGAAAGGAATTCGAAGCTTATTTTGGAGATAAATATTACACCTATGCCTTTGATGATTGGGCGTTTGCGCCTGATTCGGCACACGACAGGCTCCTAAAACACTTTGAAACCAACTCATTAAAAGGTTTCGGGGTGCACAACCTAAGTTATGGAATCACTGCTGCCGGAGCAATTTTGCATTATCTTGATTTAACGCAGCACCATAAAGTGCAACACATCACAGCACTAGGGCGTATCGATGAAGACAAATATGTGTGGTTGGATAAATTCACCATTCGCAACCTCGAACTGTTTGGTTCGCTCAACGAAGGTGGCAAATCCTTAACGGATGTCATTGACTGCACCATCAGCCCCATGGGATCGCGTATGCTGAAACGCTGGGTGGCATTACCTTTAAAAGATGTAAAACCAATTGAAGATCGCTTAAGCGTGGTAGAGCATTTCTTTAAAGAACCAGCGCTTAAAAACGATATTGTTGAAGAACTGCATTCTATTGGTGATTTGGAGCGATTGGTAGCTAAAGTGGCAGCAGGAAGAATCACTCCTCGAGAACTGATTCAGCTAAAAACAGCGCTATTTGCCATTGAGCCGATTAAAGAAAGCTGTTTAAACAGTACCAATGACCACCTTCGCCATATTGGCGACCAACTCAATGCCTGCAGCACTATTCGCGAACGCATTCATCGAGAGATTGAGAACGAACCTCCTTCATTGATTGCCAAAGGTGGGGTAATTCAAACGGGTGTTAATACCGAACTCGATGAGCTACGCAAGATTGCCTACTCGGGTAAAGATTACCTGGCCAACCTGCAACAGCGCCTGAGTGAGGAAACCAATATCCCAAGTATTAAAATTGCCTTCAATAATGTATTCGGCTATTACATTGAAGTGCGCAATACGCATAAAGATAAAGTACCTGAAGAATGGATTCGAAAGCAAACATTGGTAAACGCCGAACGCTATATCACTGAAGAATTAAAAAATTACGAATCTAAAATATTAGGAGCTGAGGAAAAAATTCAAGCCATAGAAGCCAAGCTTTACAACGATTTGGTGATGGCTCTATCTGAATTCATACCAGCCATTCAACTGAATGCGATTTTATTGGCCAAAATTGACGTTTTAATTTCGTTTAACAACCTGGCTACTATTTCCAAATATGTTCGCCCGGTTGTTAACGACGAATTGGAGTTAAGTATCTCAGCCGGTCGCCACCCGGTTATTGAAAAGCAACTCCCGGCTGGTGAAGAATACGTACCAAACGATGTTTTTCTTGACAATGAAAAACAGCAAATTATTATCATTACCGGTCCCAACATGGCGGGTAAATCAGCTTTACTGAGACAAACGGCTCTCATAACACTAATGGCACAGATCGGCTGTTATGTTCCTGCTGAATCTGTCACTATTGGGGTGGTTGATAAAATATTCACCCGCGTTGGTGCTTCTGACAACATCAGCCTTGGCGAATCGACCTTTATGGTGGAGATGAATGAGGCTGCCAGTATTTTGAACAACCTCACACCACGCAGTTTGGTTTTATTTGATGAATTAGGTCGTGGAACCAGCACCTACGATGGCATCTCTATTGCCTGGTCTATTGTTGAATATATACACGAACATAAACGTGCCGGTGCAAAAACACTTTTTGCCACCCATTATCATGAACTGAATGAGATGGAAAAAACGCATAAGCGTTGCAAGAACTACAATGTATCGGTAAAAGAAGTTGATAATAAAGTTATTTTCCTTCGGAAACTAGTTCCGGGCGGCAGTAATCACAGCTTTGGTATTCATGTGGCTAAAATGGCTGGCATGCCTAAAAGTGTAGTTAACAGAGCTAATGATATACTTGGAGAGCTCGAGAACTCGAATCGCAAAGGTGACTTATCGAAACCTATGGACGACATCTCGAACAACCGCGAAGGCATGCAGTTGAGCTTTTTCCAGTTAGACGATCCGGTATTAAAACAAATACGCGACGAAATTCAAACATTGGATGTCAACAATCTTACACCGGTGGAGGCACTCAATAAATTGAATGATATAAAAAGATGGGTGGGAGGCAAATAATCTAAGCGATGAGCGATGAGAAGGTAGAGGTGAGAAAATAGCATGAAAAAAATCCCCTTTCGAACTTCCTGACGCCAAAGAGAATAAAGAATTCATGGTGTTTTTCTTAAAAAAATGGCAATTATTTTATTTGCAATTATTGAAAAAGCGCTATATTTGCATCCGCATTTGAGAAACAACTCTGATACGCAGAGGGGCAAATGATACTGAAAGTAGGAAACCAAACAAGTTTGGCGGAATACATATTGCGAAAATAGCTCAGTTGGTAGAGCACGACCTTGCCAAGGTCGGGGTCGCGGGTTCGAGTCCCGTTTTTCGCTCCAAGGATGCCCGAGTGGTGGAATTGGTAGACACGCAGGACTTAAAATCCTGTGGCCATTAGGCCGTGCGGGTTCAAGTCCCGCCTCGGGTACCAA
>NZ_JAFMVC010000027.1 GCF_025499605.1 Carboxylicivirga litoralis
GTGTGCGCACACACTTTTTTCAATATATTTGCACAGTACATTATTCTAATCGTACCTATTAGAAATAGCCTATCACGAACTGAACAGTCAGTTCGACTTTACATTCTGAGATACCTGAGCTCCAGCCCAGGTATATATCACTTAATTTAAACACTATGAAATCATTAAACAGAACAACGTATAACCAAGCTGTCAACCATCAATTTAAAATCCTCCAGTTTGGCGAAGGCAATTTTTTAAGAGCTTTTGTCGATTGGATGATTCACAAATCAAATAAGGCACTTGGTACAAACAATGGTGTGGTGGTTGTTCAGCCATTGGCACAAGGCATGGTCGACCTGCTAAACAAGCAAGATAACCTGTACCATGTATTGCTGCAAGGCATGAAAGATGGCCAGGCAGTGCAGGAAACTGAATTAGTGGATTGTATTATAGACGCCGTTAATCCGTATACCCAATACGAAGCTTATAAAAATTACTTTTTAAATCCTGAGCTGGAGCTGGTCGTTTCGAATACCACTGAAGCCGGTATCAGTCGCATCGACGATGAAGATATTTTTGCCCTACCTCCCAAATCATTTCCTGGCAAAGTCACCCAATTATTGTATCAGCGATTTAAACATTTTGATGGTGCAGCCGATAAAGGCCTGACCTTCTTTTGTTGTGAATTAATTGAGAAGAATGCCACCATTCTAAAAGAAATTGTGCTCGAACTATCGGTAGCCAACCAGCTTGAAGAAGCATTTATCAATTGGGTAAATACAAGCTGTTCATTCTGCAATACATTGGTAGACCGAATCGTTCCTGGTTTCCCCAAAGCTAATATTAAAGAAATACAGGCTGAATTGGGTTATGAAGATAATCTGGTAGTAGTGGGCGAATACTTCCATTTGTGGGCCATTGAAGCACCGCAAGCGGTTCGCGACAAATATCCGTTTGATAAAGCCGGATTAAACGTGGTTTGGCTGGAAGACATGACTAAATTCCGTGACAAAAAAGTACGCATCCTGAATGGTTCTCACACGGCTTTGGTACCTGTCGGATTATTGAGCGGACACCAAACCGTTAAGGAGGCATTTGACGATAAAACACTCGCCGCATTTATCAATGACATGGTAGCCCAGGAAGTGATCCCGAATATCGATGGCGATAAGGACGCGTTAAAAGCCTTTGCTGATGAAATTTTGGAGCGTTTCTTTAATCCATACATCCGTCACTTTTTAAAGGATATTTCACTCAACTCACTCTCCAAATGGATGACCCGTGATTATCCTTCACTTGTCGACAGTCTGGAACGTAACGGACAACTGCCAGCTAAGCTCAGCTTCTCATTAGCTGCGTTATTAGTACTTTACCGGGGTCAATACAACAACCTAAATTTCACCATTAATGACACCCCAGAGCATGTGGCCTTCATCCAAAACGAATGGTCTGCGATGGAGTCATACGACGCATTAACCAGCAATATTCTCTCCAATCAAAGCATCTGGAACACCGACCTGTCTTCGGTTAATGGCTTAAGCGCTGCGGTGGCCAATTACATCGAAGCTATCATGGAAGAAGGCATTGAGACGGCATCAAAACAAGTGATCTAAATACAGATACAATGAATCAGTTTTTACATATACATCCTAACGACAATGTGGTGGTAGCCCTACAGCCTATTTCAGCAGGCGCTGAATTGGAAGTTAATGCGACACAGCTTAAGGTGCAGGCCGACATCCCACAGGGACATAAAATTGCAATTGCTCCAATTGCGAAAGGCGAACACATTATTAAATATGGCTATTCCATTGGTTTGGCCAAAGAGGATATAGAGCCAGGTCAACACGTTCATTCGCACAATGTGCGTACCGGCCTTGATGAAAATCTTGAATACCAATACACACCTAAAGGTCAGCCCTTATCAATTGCACACGAGGAGCGCACGTTTAACGGTTATGTCCGTAAAAATGGTGATGTGGGTATTAGAAATGAGTTATGGGTTATACCAACAGTCGGTTGTGTGAACGGCCAGGCCAAACTCATTGTTGATCAGTTAAAAGCAGAAAGTGATACAAGCCACCTTGACGATGTATTGGTTCTGAGTCATCAATATGGCTGCTCCCAATTGGGCAACGACCATGAGAACACGCAAAAAGCCCTGGCAGCTGCTATTAAGCACCCCAATGCAGGAGGCGTGTTGGTATTGGGCCTGGGATGTGAAAACAATCAGGTCTCGCAGCTACAGGCCATCATTGGCGAGTGGGACGATGAGCGTGTTAAATTTCTTATTTCACAGGAAGTGGAAGATGAAGTGGAAAGTGGGCTTGAAATTGTAAAAGAGTTGTGCGAGAAGATGAAAACGGATGAGCGTCAGGCGGTGCCCGTATCAAAGCTTAAAATTGGCCTTAAATGTGGCGGTAGCGATGGTTTCTCAGGTATCACGGCCAATCCGCTGCTGGGCCGTTTTTCTGATTGGTTGGTGGCACAGGGCGGCACTACCGTTTTGACTGAAGTACCTGAAATGTTTGGTGCCGAAACCATTTTAATGGAACGTGCCGAATCGAAAGATGTATTTTGTAAAACGGTTGACCTCATTAATGGCTTCAAAGATTATTTTAGAGCCAGTGAACAACCCATTTACGAAAATCCTTCGCCGGGAAATAAAAACGGAGGCATCACCACGTTGGAAGAAAAATCGCTGGGCTGTGTTCAAAAAGGAGGCGACGCCATTGTCAACGATGTCCTCAATTATGGAGAACAAATAAAAACACCGGGTCTCAACCTGCTTTGGTCACCGGGCAATGATTTAATAGCCAGCTCAGCTCTGGGTTTTACCGGTTGCCAAATGGTACTGTTCACCACAGGACGCGGCACGCCCTTTGGCAGCTTTGTTCCAACGATGAAAATTGCAACCAACTCCAATCTGTTCAAGCATAAAAAAAACTGGATGGATTTCAATGCCGGAGGCCTGGTTGATGGTGAAGTGAGTATGGATGAGTTAAGAATCCAATTCACCGATTTTCTGATTGAAATTGCCAATGGTCAAAAATTAAAACACGAGCTTACAAACTTTAAGGAGATTGCCATTTTTAAAAGTGGCGTCACCCTATAATAAAACATTACTACAATGAGTACTTTTATACATGACGATTTTTTATTGTCGAACGACATTGCAAAGCAGTTGTATCACAATTATGCAGCGAAGTTGCCAATTATTGACTACCATTGCCACATTCCGCCGCAGCAAATTGCTGAGGATATCAACTTCAAAAACCTGACCGAAATATGGTTGTATGGCGATCATTACAAGTGGCGGGCTATGCGTACCAATGGTATCCCAGAGAATGAAATTACAGGCGATGTCAGTGATTGGGATAAGTTTTACAACTGGGCTCAAACGGTACCATACACCTTACGTAATCCACTTTATCATTGGACGCACCTGGAGCTGAACAAACCATTCGGCATTAAAACACTACTAAACAAAGAAACAGCGAAAGCTATTTGGGACGAATGTAATGAGAAGTTACAGCAACCGGAATTTTCGTGTAAAGGCTTAATTAAACAAGCCAATGTTGAAGTGATCTGCACCACCGATGATCCGGCCGATTCGTTGGAGTATCACCAGATGATTAAAGAGTCGGGTTTTGAAGCAAAAGTGTTCCCAACCTGGCGAGCCGACAAAGCCATGGCCATTGATAACCTGGATGATTTTAACACTTACCTGATTAAACTAGGTGACGCAGCAGACATGTCCATTACTAATTATTCACAGCTGAAAAAAGCCTTACAAATCCGACAAGATTTCTTTGAAAAAATGGGCTGTAAATTATCTGATCATGGTTTGGATCGTTTCTTCTGTGATGATTACACCGAAACAGAGATTGAAGCCATTTTTGAAAAAGCAATCAACAAAACAGCTTTATCGGCTACTGAGATATTGAAATATAAGTCAGCGGTTTTATATGAATTGGCTGTGATGGATTACAACAAAGGCTGGACACAACAATTTCATATTGGAGCCATTCGTAACAACAACACCAAAATGTTTAATGAATTAGGCGCCGACACCGGTTTCGATTCCATTGGTGATGATTTAGTAGCCAAAGATTTATCGAAGTTTTTAAACCGCCTTGCTACCGAGGATAAATTGACAAAAACGATTTTGTACAACCTCAACCCGGCTCATAACGAAGTGTATGCTACCATGCTTGGTAACTTCCAGGATGGAACGGTTGCTGGAAAAATTCAGTGGGGCTCTGGCTGGTGGTTCCTCGACCAAAAAGACGGGATGGAGAAACAAATGAATGCGTTATCTAACCTGGGCTTGTTAAGTCGTTTTGTTGGTATGCTCACCGACTCACGAAGCTTTTTGAGTTACAGTCGTCACGAGTATTTCAGACGTATTCTGTGTAACCTGCTTGGCCAGGACGTTGAAAATGGACTCATCCCTAATGATATGGAACTATTAAAAGAGTACGTTGAAGGCATCTGCTATTACAATGCTAAAAACTATTTCAATTTTTAAATAAGAACAATTTACTTTTTCTTTGAATGCAACAATGAAAATAACAGAGCGTCGGCTTCCCCACCGGCGTTCTTATTTGTTTTTTAAATGAAAATACGAATTGTAGATATCGCGAAAAAAGCCGACGTTTCTGTAGGAACCGTGGATCGTTACATCCATAAGCGCGGTAAAGTCTCGAAAAAAGCTACTGAAAAAATACAGCAGGCGGTCAAAGAATTAGGTTATGAACCGGATATCCTGGCCCGCAATCTGGCACTTAAAAAAGAGTTTAAAATAGTATGCCTCCTACCCGACCCCAACGAAACCAAATATTGGGAGCGCCCTGATTCAGGTGTTGATAAGGCGATTAGTGAACTATCATCGTTTAAAGTAACGATTGAAAAAGTATTTTTCACGCCACGACTTGAGTCCTTTAACAAAGCCTGCCAAAAGGCCATTGAAGCACAGGCCGATGGCATTGTTTACGTACCTATGTTTTTAGATGCTTCTTTGCATTTTGCCGAGCAGCTTCATCAAAAGAACATCGCCTCCATTCAAATCAACATCCATCTTCCAGAGGCTCAACCATTAGCATTTATCGGGCAAAATCCCTTTGCAGCGGGCGAAGTAGCTGCCAGTTTGTGTGATATGGCCCGTCATGAAAACGATGCTATTCTTATCACCTATATATCCAAAAAAGAGCAGGAATATGCCCATCATCATGCGCGTATCGATGGTTTTACACAATACTTCGACAAATCGTCTTCAGCAAAACCAGAGATACACCATTTGAGCCTAAAAATAGATGAAGATGAAAGCCAGCATGAGTTGCTGTTGACTCAGTTTCTGGAACAACAACCGCAGGTTAAAATAATTTACGTGCCTAACTCGCGGGCCTATCGCATTGCTTCCATTCTTGATAAAAATCAAACCAACAAGATAATTGTGGGTTTTGATACGCTGAATGAAAACATTGCCTATATGCAGCAGGGAATCATTGATTTTTTAATTGGTCAACAATCCATGTCGCAAGGCTACAATGCGGTCATGCTCATGTTTAATGCCTTATTCCGCAAAGAAGATCCTGCGTCAACCAATTATATGCCCATCGATATTTTGAATAAGTTCAACATGGATTTTTATGAAGGGGTGCTCAAATAAATGCGACCTGAACTCAATCAAATCGCATTTTTTTGTATTGCGTCTTCTGTATTAATTAATTATAGCAATAGTTTGAAAAACAAAGCCTAGAAAATTAAAAAACAGGCTAGCATCTCCATCAACATCAATACAATATCTTATTAACGTTGATCATCATTCCCTGTGCTCTTCCTTCCACAGGAATGTTTACTCCGGGTAAAGGTTCTTTATTTAGGTCATTTTCTTTACTACTTACATTTATTGCCTGCGCAAAACCAACTATTTGCACCTTAAGAACAGAAGTAGTATGACTTCTCTTCTGCACCGACAATTGATTCTCATCATAAAATTAAAGTTCCCTTCCCCCAATTAAATGCCGGTCAAAACTAGAAAATTCAGACTTGAGTGGTCAAGATACGGGCATTAAATTCCAATATCGGTCTGATAAAAACTGCAAATTCCATATTCACTTACCAACTCATTCACATTTTCACACCACAGACATTAAAAAATCGTATTTATGGCTTAAAAATAAACGCCTCAGAAACTGTTCGAGCCTCTTTAAATAATTCTTGCATATCCTTTATAATTTCAGGAAATAGACTTGCAATATTATTCTCCTCTCCCGGATCGCTTTCCAAATCAAATAGCTCCAGTGTTGCTTTTTCCGGAGCGAGCACATTGTATTTCACACATTTCCAATTCCCCATCCTAATGGCCTGTCTGCCATTCAGCTCATGAAACTCCCAATAAAGGTACTCATGCTGCTGTTGTGAGTCTTTTCCAAGTAATGTGGGAACCATCGAAATACCATCAATGTGTTGCGGCGTATTTGCCTGTGTTAACTCCGTTAAAGTGGGCAGCCAATCCCAAAAGGCCGAGATGTGTTCCGTTTGGCTTCCCTCCTTTATCACACTAGGCCAGCTGGCAATTAAAGGCACACGGATTCCTCCTTCGTACAAATCCCTCTTGCAACCTCTGAAAGGACCGTTGCTATTGAAATAATCAGGCTGTGCACCGCCTTCCTTATGCGGACCGTTATCCGATGTAAAGATGATTAACGTATTATCGGCAATGCCCAGTTCGTTTACTTTGTTGACGATGTCACCCACCTGCTCATCCAGTAGGTGCACCATGGCTGCAAAGGCCGCATGCGACTCCGGTTGTGAACCATAACCACCATTGCGATAGGCAGGTCCGTCATCAACGCCTTTATAGTTGTGCTCAGGCTCAAATTTACCACGATACAAATCCATGTACTCTTCCGGAACCTGCAGTTCGGCGTGCGGAATAATTGTTGGCACGTAGCAAAAGAATGGTTCATCGTGATGGGTTTCTATAAACTCAATTGTTTTCTCATGAATCAACTGAGGCGCATAAGTACCAGCCGCTTTCCCTTCATTTGCCTTCAACACCAGGCTGTCTTGGTTGTCGCGTAAAAAATAGGGATAGTAATTATGGCCTATGCGTTGGCAGTTATAGCCAAAGAAAGTATCAAAACCCTGGTTATTCGCATCACCTTCTGAGCCAGGATAACCCAGCCCCCATTTACCAAATGCTCCAGTAGCGTATCCTTTTTCTTTTAATAACTCAGCCAATGTCACCACCTCTGCACTCATTGGATACTGGCCTTCTGGCCGCACCTCCTTATTACCACGGATAAACGTATGGCCAGTGTGTTGGCCAGTCATCAAAGCTGAGCGCGATGGCGCACACACTGTACTGCCTGAATAATGCTGCGTAAACAACATTCCTTGCTGAGCCAGTTTGTCAATGTTTGGTGTTGCGAATTTAGTTTGTCCGTAACAACTCAAATCACCATAACCCAAATCATCGGCCAAAATAAAGATGATGTTGGGAGACTTTACTTTACCAGCATCTCCACAACCTGTCAATAAGAGTACAAACCCGGCACATGCCAGTGTAATTACCCTCCTTAGTTTAAACTTCATAACTCCCCCTTCCTATTTGTTTTAAAGTCGTTACTTCTAATGTTATTCTATTTATATAAAACTAATCAATACCATGCCACCAGCCAGTTTTATAGTTGACGGCATGGCAATAATCATTAATGACTCAAATACTCACTAAATTGCATCATATCCCCGCCTACATTAATCATCTCCAACTTGAGACCTTCGCCTCCACCACCTTCGAAAAACAGCACCTTTACAGGATATGCACCTTTCTTTAAAGCCAGACTTGCTTTTTTGTAAATCATACCGTGAAAACCATCGTTATCAATGACCAAACGATCGTTTAAATACAATTGCGAGCCATCGTCTGAGCCTAAGGTAAATTGATACAGGCCATCCTGCTCAATGGATAAGACACCCTCAATGCTTAATCCAAAATTATCATGCGGTGCTTCTGAGGGAATCATCACATCAGTAACTACAAGGCTCTTCCCTTCGGCCTTATCAACCTCACTGCATTTTTCAAATTTGCCAGTAGCAAGCTTACAAGCAAGTCCCTTTTCTGTTCCAGGTTTTGCAATACCTTCAATAAACGAAAGTTTCTGAGCCGGTATTTCCAACACATCACTTGCCCGGCCTCTTGAATCAATGGCCACAGCTTTAATGGTACATTCCTCTTTAACGGTTATCGCGCCCTGATACAGAGTTGATTTATCTGTAGGAGTGCTACCATCAGTGGTATAATAGAGCTTTGCTCCAATGGCATTGTCAAACAGCTCTAGCATCGCCTGGTCAATAAACTCAACTTTTTCAACAG
This sequence comes from Carboxylicivirga litoralis, assembly GCF_025499605.1. Taxonomy (GTDB): domain Bacteria; phylum Bacteroidota; class Bacteroidia; order Bacteroidales; family Marinilabiliaceae; genus Carboxylicivirga; species Carboxylicivirga litoralis. Next base: position 8,366 of record NZ_JAFMVC010000027.1, read on the forward strand.
ACGGAGAAGGCATCAGCACCTTATCAAAGTAGTTCACACCCATCACATCAAAACGTTTAAAATGGCTTTGCAATCGTCTGGCAAAAGCCTCGTAATCACGCTTGGAGAAATCGAGCCAACCCACTTCGGCAATGGCACAGGCCCTTGGATAGGTCATGTACTCTACATAATCGCTCTCGGCCATATACTCGGTCCACACATTACCCTGCACACCAATGATGTGCTTTGCTTCTTCTGCAGTCAAATCACCAGCCATAGGATCATATGAATACACCTTACTTAAAGGCAGATAACCACCAATAGCCAAAGGTTCTTTCTGTGGATTATTCTGATAATAATCGAGGTAGAAATGCGTGTTAGGTGTCATAATTACATTGTGACCTTGTTTGGCAGCTTCTTCGCCACCTTTGATGCCACGCCACGACATTACGGTCGCATTAGGTGCCAAACCACCTTCCAGAATCTCGTCCCAACCGATGATATCACGACCGTTTGCATTCAGGAACTTTTCGATGCGGTGAATAAAATAACTCTGCAGTTCATGGGCATCTTTACAGCCTTCGGCCTGCATGCGTTTCTTACATTTAGGACATTCTTCCCAACGTGCTTTCGGGCATTCGTCACCTCCAATGTGAATGTATTTGGATGGAAAAATATCCATCACCTCAACAAGTACATCTTCCAAAAAGCTAAATACCTCTTCGTTACCGGCGCAATACACCTCTTTAAACACACCCCATTCCTTCGCTACTTCATACGGACCACCTGTACAACCAAACTCCGGATAAGCAGCCAGAGCCGCCTGGGCATGACCCGGCAATTCAATCTCTGGAATAACTGTAATGAACCGGTCGGCTGCATACTGTACAATTTCACGCGCCTCTTCCTGGGTATAGTATCCCCCATAGCGCTTACCATCGTATTGGCGTTCGCCCACACCCAGATGACCAACCAGTGTCTCATCTCGAAAAGCAGCCACCTCGGCCAACTTAGGGTATTTCTTGATTTCCAGACGCCATCCCTGATCCTCTGTCAGGTGCCAGTGAAATACATTCATTTTGTGTAAAGCCAGCAGGTCGATGTATTTTTTTATGAAATCAATCGGGAAGAAATGGCGTCCCACATCCAGGTGCAAACCTCGGTACGAGAAATTAGGTGCATCCGTAATTTCTACAGCCGGAACTGTCCAATCAGTATTCTTAACCAGTTCTTTTGATTCAACCTTAGCCGGCATCAGTTGACGAATGGTTTGGAAACCATAAAATAAACCAACCGGATTGTTGGATTTCACCAATATGCCATCCTTAGTAACGACCAATTGATAACTTCCTTCAACACCTTCAAGGCTGGCATCTTCCACAAAGCACACTGCATTTTTAATCAGTTCAGTGTTTTCGATTGGTTCAATCTGTAGCTGAAGCCCTGAAGCTGGCTCAATGAAATCAGCAAAGGCTTGTGCAACAAACCGACTGTTTTCGCTACCTTGATAGCTTACTTTAGTTGACCCATTTATTGTAAAGCTGCCTTGTTGTGCCTTCAGTTGTTGCGGGTAAGGCACCAGGTTATACTCATTGCTTTTTTGCTCGCAACCTGACGCAAGTAAAACTACTAAGGCAATCAGGAGCGTACTTAATTGTTTCATCATCTTGGATTAATTTTATTAATATAATGTGATATAATCATCTCTGTGCTGTTCCTGTCATTTTCCAAATTGCTATATGTCAGAAACATCTTGTATAATATTTCTTGTTTTGATATTTACGAAACCTAAAATTTAAAATACTCCTTCGAAGGCATTTTCACCTCTTTTGGATCCATATTGAGAACTTCCACCTTTTTACCCAAAACATCCCCTTCAATCTCATTTCCCTTAATTGATACATTCTTGCAAGCATCCAACGTTATCCCTGCCTGGCGCTTGTGGAATGGCTCAATCTTAATACTGCGAATCAGTGTATTATTCGTAAATCGAAGCCCATCAACAGATTTGGCATACAAGATGGGATAGTCAAAAGGATGAAACGTATTGTTTGTAATGGTGATGTTGCGATGAAACGGATACTCCGAATCCGGTTCCGGAATCTCTGGCAGAATGCTGATAATCGCTTCACAAAACTGATACATCGAAGACATACATGGATACTCAAAAGTGTTATTTTGGATGGTTACATCTCTCACTGCACCTGATTCATACCAATAATTGGCATCGCCTGCAATAAGAATGGCCGAACCGCTCGATTGAAAACAGTTGTTCTCAACCACTATCTTTCCGGGCGTTGAAAGCAAAAGTCCCCTTGCTCTGCAACTGCCAAACATACTGTTACGTATATCCACATCGGGTGTCCAGGTGAGGTTTTCCAGCGCTGCACCAGCTTTTATTTCTTCAGGAATTGGAGCACTCAACTGAACTGTGAACTCTTCCTTGTTAAGTGTCTCAAAAGCTTCAATAGTCCCAAAACCAACAGTGCGCATACTTTTGTTTTCGATGAAACCCACTTGTTCACCTGGCTGGCCCCAAACCAATCCGGCACTCATATCGTGCATAAAGCGACACTTGATTTTATGCGAAGAAAGAATCTCGGTGATGCGCACACAGGTCCCATGCACATTAATCGGATCATCCATCAGTCCGGCCCACTCGCAATTATCGACAGTAATCTGGCCCTTGCAGCCCATAAAGTGAAAGCCGTCATCGTGCCCGCTTAAAAAGCGTCCCTTTGCTTTATTAGGTACTACTTTTACATCTTTCAGTGAGATGTTTTCACTGTACTGTGATAAAACACCCAAACCAGCCGTGTGATAAATGCGTACACCTTCAATGTCAATATCCTTACTATTCACCAGAAACATGCCGGCATGATCCCGCGTACTATGACGCAACACCAGCCAATTGCCTACTTTGGGATGACGCTTGAAACCACCCAGTCGGTATACTTTAACCAGTCCAGGTACTACTTCTTTCGCCATGTAATTTTGCCAACCATGTCCTAAAGCCTGTGCATCACCTGTATAAGGTTCCACAAAACGGGTATCCGGTTGAAACTCCATTACCTCCCACAAAGCTGACTTCCAGCCTTCACCTACAAAAACCAATTTATTGTTTTCAATAATGTAGGGCGATTCATTGGTATTAATGCGAATGGTAAAACCTTCCGCATCAGAGCTGATTACCTCCCCCTGTGCCGTTAACGGAATATCCCAATCAACGCTGAAGTTTTTGAGGCTCACATTTGATGAGCTGTCAACCGTAACCGGCTGCATGCGATCGTGAAAAATGAATTCAGAACCGTTGCCTTCAATCGTTACATTCGTCAACCCTTGCACAACAATGCCTAACCGCTTTGGGTTGATATCATAGGTATTCGACTCAAAATACTCTTTTTCGATGCAATGATGCGGCCAGAAATCGTAACGTCCTTGTGGAAAGTACAGAATCCTATTTTGCTTCCCTTCCATCATCGCCATTGCCTTATTAACAAAAGGAGTGGCATTTTCGCGGGTGTTTGGCAATAAGCCAAGGTCACTTATCATTAACGTATCTTGCGCCACCAAACTCACTGACATGGTCATTAGTAGGTTTATAATGACGATAAACGTTATTCGTAGGTTTTTTCTATTCATATTCAATTTTGATTTTAATAGATAAGTATTAAACTCATTCAACAACTATTTCGTCAACGAATATTCAGACCGGTTTACCAGCCCCATTATGTCCCGATGGACACACATTACTAACAGCTTTCACACGGATGAACCGGACTTGCGTTTCATCGAAGGATAGTTTGAAATTGCAGAAGATTCGATTATAGATTACTTCTTCTCCCCAAACTCCTCCTGTTGCCTTTCAACCTCCTTCAACTTCAGGTCATTTAACTCACGCTTTAGTACTTCTACCTCTTTTATTAACTCCTGTTCCGATTTTGTAGTAACGGTTGTGATACCATTGGTACTTTTTTGCTTACCCGCCCATTCGCTTATATTGAAAAGAAGCTTATTAGCTGATCCTATACTTGAGAAAGTCAGTTCGCCCCTTATTGGTGTTTGACTGCCTTCCAATAAAACTGAAGCAGTTACTTTAATGTCCCCCGGCTCAGTGGTTGCCTGAACCAGAACAGGTGCAGTTCCCCAATTGACCGGACGAGGATTGGCCATGATGCTTTCATCGCCCAGCAGTGTACCTTCGCCTTCAACAGTAAACCTGATGAAGTAATTGTTCAGTCGTTTGATGTTGCCGTTCTTATCGGCCACACCTGCGACGACCGTCACACAGTCAGAACCATCGGCCTGCAGTCCTGTTCCCTCATCGTCGAGCCACAGCACCAGCTTCTCCGGACGCCTGGCCGGTTCAATGCGGTGGGTGGCAACTTTTTGTCCATTGATGTAACCATCTGCCTGCATAAACACCTCCTCTTGTTTGCGTTTGCGCGCCAAGGCTTTATCTGCCATAAAATCATACACTCCACTAAATACAATGATCGGATTAGGAATGCCTTTCTCTGTCTGTTGCTTTTTGTACACATACCGCTTGCCTTCTTTAAAAACCTGCAAACGCACTTCATCACAATTGGAATAAACAGTTACATCAGGCGATGAGAATGGCGTCATTTCATGGGCAATAAATACCGTTGGCCCTGTTTCGGCCAATATATCTGTCTGAATTGGGGAACGCTGCGCCTTAAACAATTCGTAGGAATATTTAGGTTGACGGAAGACATCCATAATGCCACCATAGAAGGGATCAGGATGATAACCGCGCTGGTGGTCGAAAGAATGCCACAAAGCGCCTCCCACATGCTGACGAGTGGTGCGATAGAGCGCATCATAGCAAGTGTATTGGTAATCGGGTTTGGCATAGTGATTTGCCTGTATCAGCATAGCTTGTTCTCCCCAGCCTTTGTTGACACGACTTGGCGAATTATGTGAGTTCCAGTCATCCACATTATCACCCCATTCACGCGTAAAATAGGTTTTATTCGGATCGATGTGTTTCAGTGCCCAGTTTTGATCGCCTGTTGATGGATGACCAAACAAGATATCGAAATGCTCATTTCCTTTGGCCTCGGCATCACAGGCACAATAACAGCCCGGATAAGGGAACTCGCTCTCAACAATGGCGCGTGTATTTTTAGCAAAATAATCAGGATACCAGGTCTCATTCAGAATAGGCTCCCACAACCAGATGCTGGCATGGTTGCGATCGCGACGAACCATGTTACGGATATCGCTGTATACGCACTGTTCGAAAACAGGCTCGTCGTTCCAAAACTGCCAGCCCGGCGTATTAACAATCACAAACAAGCCGAACTCGTCACAGGCATCCATAAAAGCCGGATCCTGCGGATAGTGCGCATTACGAATCACCTTGAGGCCCACATCGCGCAGCTTTTTAGCGTCACGCCAGTGTAAACTGTTCGGCAAAGCATTACCCAAAACAGCAAAGTCCTGATGGCGGTTGGCACCAATCAAAGGCTGCGGATAGGGCTTCCCATTCAACCAAAACCCATCCCCCTCTTTAAATTCAATACTGCGGATACCAATACGCTTGCGATAGCCATCCACCACCTGATTGTTCTCATCTTTCACCCTCACCACCAAGTGATACAGATATGGTGAATCGGGTGACCAAAGGTTTGGTTTATCTACAGTCAGCTTATTTGTTACATGCTGAGCCTTTTGTGCTTTCAACCTGAGGGCTGACTCTGATCTCACAACCACATCACCCTTATTATTAATCAGCTCATACTCAATAACACCTCTAAAGCTGCGTTTCAATTCATTACGTAGATGCGCTTTCACTGTCACCTCGGCCGATATTTCAGATACCTTATCTGAAGCCACCAGTAGACCACCGCCGGCTATCTCATCCTCATAGTTTGGATCTGTGATATAAATATTATTGTGCGCCACCAACCAACAATCGCGATAAATGCCACCGAAATAGGCAAAATCCAGAGTCTCCTGTGGTTTCCCGGGAGGATACAAGGGATCGTTACTGTTATCGGCCAATACGGCAATCACATTATCGCCATCCCAATTGATGTATGGTGTTACATCTGCAATAACAGGCAGAAATCCACCGAAATGCTCTTTTACCAATTGCCCATTGATCCACACTTTCGACTTTCCCATAATGGCTTCGAAATGCAGAAACAATTTCTTGCCTTTAAGCGTGTGATCTGGTTCAAAATGCTTTCGGTACCACACTTCGCCCTGGTAATTGACACACCCGCTTGCCTCGGTTGGTAAATACTCAATGCCATGTGGCAATGCTACCACACCCCAATTGGCATCATCAAAATCAGAGGCTTCGGCTCCTTCCACAGCTCCTTTATAGAAGCGCCAGGCTACATTCATTGAATACACCTCGCGACCGCTATCTTTCAATTGGAAAAAGCCAGCGGTAGAAAATTCTGGTGCGTAATTAGCCAAAGATGCCATCGAAACCAATAGGCCGACAACACCTAAAAGAACTATTCTTAATTTTTTCATAGATTTCCTGATTACTTGTATTGATAGACATTATAAGGTTTGGACTGTCCCTTTATTCGCAATACCACAACTCCATGAGAAGGAACGTCAAAGCATAGGTTTTCATCCTGTAAGCTATCGGATGATTGACTGGTCCATAAATCGCGATAGGTATAACCTTTAGATGCAAGAATACCTATGTCCTCCAACTTAAACTCGATGGGCTGAAGCGTTTCGCTGCGGTTCAGCAAGGCCACAGCCACCTCGCCGCTCATGGTCGACCCCAAAGGCTTACCCCATACCTCCAGATCACCATAATCAATAATCCTGCGAGCCTGATAAGCCAATGGATCCTGATTTAAGGCAATCACCTCTTTGTTGGTGAGTATATCGAGTGTTTGCTGAGACATGGAGCTTAAATCGTTACCTGCCATCAATGGCGAGTTCATCATGCACCACATCGAAAAATGCGTTTTATCTTCTTCGTAACTCATGCCACGCCCAACCTGCAACATATCCATATCATTAAAATGCCCGGGTGAGGCATAGCGCCACAGTTCTGCATTGATATCGATGATTTGTAAAATGGACGAAAACTTATTGGCGATATCGCCTGAGATACGCCATGAATCTGCAATGGATGTGGCCCATTTGCCCGGAAACTGCCAACGGCAGATGTTATAAACTGTACCAGGCTTGATTTCGTTAATCAGATTAGCTATCTCCGTATAGCGAGTCTGCTCATCCAAATCGAGCCATTGACCACCACACCAGTCTACTTTGATAAAGTCATAGCCCCAGTCTTTCAGCATCAGGGTTAAATCCTGACGGTCGTGCCCATAGAGTCCCATGCCGACACCGATTGTATCTTTGTCCCAATAGGATGCGCAGGTGTTGATACCGGCATCGGAATAGATGCCAGCCTTCAGGCCTTTACTGTGAATGTAATCAGCCACAGCTTTCATGCCATTGGGGAAACGCGTTGAGTGCGGAATAATATTGCCTTGCGCATCGCGGCCACCAAAAAAACCATCATCAATATTGATGAAATTGTAACCGGCTTCTTTCAGACCACTTTCAACTAATGCATCAGCCTGAGCTTTAATAATATCTTCAGAGATTTTTACCCGGTACTGGTTCCAGCTGGCCCATCCCATCAGTGGTGTTAATGGTTTGGAAACCGGCTCTGAAATGGACTCTCTGTCATTTTTTTGAGCACACCCAGCAAGTAATAATAATGTACTTACTGCAATCCAAAGTAACTTGTTCATGTATCTGATTTATCTTTCAACAACAAGATGAAACCAACATATAATAGTATCTATAATACCAACTACAGGCTGGTTTCGTCTCTTATAATTTGTTTTGTTTACTTCGTTATCACACCTAGTTCTGCAAGTGAAACCCATGGCTCGTTAAATGCACCTTCTTTGCTTTCCAGCTTAATAAAACGCGCCTGATAGTTTTTATTGAAATGTATATCCTGCTTCACCGGATTATTTTTGATATTACTAAACTCACCACTTGTTTTTACCTCTTGCCAAATCTTACCGTCCTGACTTACGTAGAACACATATTTGAAGATGGTGCCACTCTTATTATGATCGGCACGCGGCGTATAACTAAACCCTTTAATATTTAGCTGTTCACCCAAATCAATTGCGATATAATGCGGATGACTTGGTACATTATCACCCCAAGGGGTGTGCCACATCGTATTGGGATCGCCATCAATCGCGTTTATTGGTTTAAACTGTTCCGTTTGAGCACTCACGCCTACAATCGTCCATTTTTCCGAACAGATATCGAATTGCTGCGTCACCACACTACTCTGCGATCCGAAGTCGTTAATAAAAGCTCTGGCTTTAACCGTTCCGCCATCAGGCAAACTAAATGGTTGAGAATACCTTGCTGATGCAGCCTTTGGCTCTGTTCCGTCAAGCGTATAGGTGATGACCGGATGAGTAGTCTCCGCTTTAATACTTACCAATCCTTCGCGATTTCGCTTAATGACCGGTTCTGATAAAATCTCAGGTGAAGCAAACACACCTATGGCATTTATCAGTGCACCGTCGCGCGCCTGTTCGATGGTTACACGAACTTCATCAGTAGTTATATTCGGGAAACGGAGCAAACGCTTGTAGCCGATGGTTGTTCCTTTTGCCACCTCAGTCCAGGCACCATCAACTTTGGCTTCCACTTTAAACTGTTCCACACGTTGTCCTTTGGCGATGTATTCCTGCAGCATCACCACATTTACTTTCTGAGGCTGCGATAACTTAAAAGTAGCCGCATTCGGCAGGTTATCTATTTGCCAGTAAGTATCGTAATCATTATCAATGGCCCGATTTGCCGATGACGCATCAGAGCACACTGCATTTAAAATCAGATTGTTTTCAAATGTTTCATCAAGGTATGCCTTAAACTCTTTTAGACGCGCTACATCATTTTCGTGAATCAAACCACGTGTATCAGGCGGAATATTTAATAGTAGAACCGCATTCATTCCCACAGAGTTAAAGTATATATCCACCATTTTTGTAAGCGACTTGACCTGATTATCCTCGTGTTCATGATAAAACCATCCGGGCCTGATGGATACATCCACTTCGGCAGGATACCAGAAAAGGTGATTAGCCTTTTCGATCATGGAGCGGCTTCCCAGGTCCTTCGAGGTAGCTTTCAACTCCAGCTGTTCATTTATGGTTGCCATTTCCGGACGACCACCTGGCGCATAGGCTGTGACGCTCCATTCTGTTTCACGTCCATAGCCGGTTTCGGTACCTACCCAACGCACATCTTCACCCATGATGGCAATCACAGCATCGGGTTGTAGGTTTTTAATTGTGCCATAATACGAGGCCCAGTCATACTCTTGCTTTTTGCCATTAGGTCCTTCGCCGCAAGCCCCATCGAACCACACTTCATCCACCTTGCCGTACCATGATAACAACTCGGTGAGCTGCTGATTAAACATTTCGTTATACCTGGGTGAATCACCATAACATTCTGCATTACGATCCCAAGGAGAAAGATAAACACCAAACTTAAGGCCGAATTCCTTACAGGCTTCACTCAGTTCCTTTACCACATCTCCTTTACCATCTTTCCAGGGAGCAGATACAACCGAGTGTTGAGTGGTTTTTGTTGGCCACAAACAGAAGCCATCGTGATGCTTGGCTGTAAGAATAACCATCTTCATACCTGCATCACTGAGAGTTTTAGCCCACTGGCGGGCATCCAGCTCCGATGGATTAAAAATTTCAGGTGATTCGTCACCATGCCCCCACTCCATATTAGTAAAGGTATTGACTGTAAAATGGATAAAAGCCGTCATTTCCAGCTTTTGCCAATCAAGTTGCTGTTGCGTAGGCACTACATGTGCTGCCATTTTAACCTTTTCATCCAGGCTGGTATGCTCTTCAAATTGAACCTGTTTTAAAAAAGTCTTATCCTGATTATTTACTGAACAGCCAATTATAAAATAGCCACACAGAATACATCCAATTATAGATTTAAATTTCATCATTATGGTTAACTGATATTAAAAGAGTAAATCTTACTTTTATTTATCTAAGAAAAAACAATTTATTGGTATTTACATGTTATTGGCAACTCGTTTTCCTTGTTTTGCAATTATTCCACTAATATTTACATAGCTACTATCACGCACTTATACAAAAGGTCCTATTTAGTTGTGTAAATATTAACACTGCATAACATGGTTGAGTTATGTTTAAGAAAATCAATTTGAACATGATCTCCTTAAAAGTTAAAGTTGAAGCTTTTTGACGGCATGTTCATACCCACAAAAATTGTAGCAAGTCCATTAATAGCCATGCTAATACCAAGCACAATAATGCATATCCCAACCCACTTTAAGACTTTATTCAGTGCTTCAAGGTTCTGTGGTTGAATCAGATTGTCAGAAAGAGGCTTACGGCTTATTAAAGACAAGGTGGATTCAAAATGATTCATTATGATTAAACCCAAACAGATTAATAATCCGGATTTTGCAATCGAAATAATAAATGCATTAAGTATAAAAAATTTCATATTTTAATTTTGAAGGATTAGTTACTGTAATTCTTTAAAACTCATCACTCTTATACCTTTGAGGCTAATCAGTTTATCTCTCAGGTTTAGGTGATGATCATAAAATGAGCATGGCTTTGGATTACTTGACCTGGATTGTTAATGTTAATCTAAACAGGGAACAATTACTTCGGATTCTTGAGTTATCTTTCAATGATACCTATTGATACACCCTTACCCAGTCCACCAACATCTCCTGAGGAACATCGTCCAGGTTAATTTCTCCAACCCAATTGCCGCCCAATGCCTGGTTAAGTATGATGTAAAATGGCTTATCGAATGGCCACTTTTCAGAATCATCACTTTTACCTCGAGGATATGTGAATGTTGCTTTATCATTTATAGAGAAGCACAATGAATCAGGATACCACTCACAGGCAAATACATTAAATTCATTTACATTATAGGGTGCCGTAACATAATAGTTTACATTATCCTTGCCTCCTTGGTTATCCAAAAATTCACTGTGAATCGTTTGATAGACGTAAGCATCGTTATTTAAATGCTCCATGATATCAATCTCACCACTTTTGGGCCATCCGCCATACTCGCTATTTTCGGGCATCATCCAAATGGCCGGCCAGGAGCCTTTGCCATGTTGCAGCTTAGCACACACCTCTATTTTACCATATAGAAAACTAAATTTCCCTTTGGTTTGGATACAACCCGTTTGGTAATTCATTGTCCCATCCGATAAGTTCTCGACAGTTCCCTTTACATGCAGGTAACCGTCAGCCACAAAAGCATTCTCAATGCGATCAGAACAATAGCATGCCCAATCCGCCTTATTTTGCCCCGAAAAACTCCAGTTTTGAGCACTTGGTGGACCAGTTATGTCAAATTCATCGGACCAAATTAACTCCCAATCATGCTGCACCTCCTTTGGGGCATTGCAACTACAAAAAGCGATAAGGATGGAAAATAAAAAATATAGTTTCATAATTAAGCGGTAAAAGGCCTTGGGCAAACGAGTGCCCAAGACCTTATTTTAAATTCAACTATGTTATATCGTATTAATCAATCGGTTCACCATTTGCTTCAATAGGCCAGTTCGGATTCTGATAAATCACCGAATTAGTTGGTTCACCACCGCTTGTCATTAAGAAGTGATCGTACGCAATCGGCGATAAATAGTGCGCCGGGTGCCAGTTATATCCATTATAAACCAGGTTATTATCTTTTACAATCTGGTAAGGACGCAAATAATTGCTATTAGCCGGACTTGATACGTTAGAGGTCTTACCTTCTGTTCCTTCAGGTATTAATAATGATTCACCTGAATCGTCATCCAGATACCAATCTTGCATATCGCCACCCCACAGGTTAAAACCTTCAATCTGATAGTTACTTACCTGATCCAAAGCGCGCCAGCGCTTTAAGTCCATGTAACGCATACCTTCAGCTACGAGCTCACAACGGCGCTCTCTGCGAATATTATAAAGTGTTGCATCAACCAGGTTACCGCCAGAATACGCACCCCAGTCACCCTGAGCTTCTTGTGTCATATCAGTTGCTGCAATGGTCTTATTGAAATCTGTATCAAGGCCAGCTCGTGTTCTTAAGGCCACCCAACAGTTAGTCGCTGTTGCATCTAAAGAACCGTTCAACACATAAGCAGCCTCAATGTAATTCAGGTAAGCCTCTGCCGCCCTGAATACGATTGAACCGGTATAACTACCTGAACCATCGGCTTGTGAATCATCACGATTAACACCTTTTTTGATTGCATAACCCGTTACATACTTCACCTCAGGAATTCCTAAAATATCAGGATAAGGTTCTACATTGGCATCGGTAATCTGCTCACCTGGCGCTTTCATAAATAGTTTCAATCGATCATCGCGCAACTCTTTCACATCGCTGATAGTAGCATCACCTACATAACCCGAACCCGCTGCATAAATTGGCAAGCCATTCTCCATTAGGAAACTCTCTACAAAACCTCTTGTATAACCTGTATTACCACCATTCTTTTGCAAGTAGTGCTGGTTCTGGTGATAGACATTTTCCTGTACATTGTAAGAACGCCAGAACAATACCTCATCGAAATCAGACATATCATTAGCAGCAAACATGTTGTAGTATGGATTATCAAAGATGGCAGTTCCTTCAGAATCACCATTATTAGCTACTAAACTAACCGCATCAATCACTTCTTTTGAAGCTTTCATTGCTTCACCTAAAAAGTAGTTGATTTCAGCATCAATATCAATTGAGAACCCACTCAGGTAGTCAGCATTAGCTCCCGGCCAACCTGGACCTCCCGGAACACGCGCTGTTCCCTTGTGGTATTTCAACCAGCTTCCTTCATGCAAAGCAACACGTGACTTAAACAGTTGCGCACTTAATTTTGTCAGGCGATTTCTGCCTCCATCCGGCACATTGTTCATTAACATTATGGCCGAATCTAAATCAGAGATAATGAAACGCGCCACTTCGTTGCGAGGTCTTCTCTTTGATGCTTCAGTTAATACTTCCTGCTGATCGGGTAAAGTATTTCGGATAATCGGGAAATCACCTAACGCCTGAACACGATTAAAGTATTCATAGGCGCGAATAAAGTACATCTCACCAATGTAATGCTCAATATTTGCCGGATTACCAGAGATGCTTCCTGCTTTCCATTTTGGCAATACATCCTCAAGGAAATAGTTACACTCGCGGATTCCTGAAAAAGTCCATGAACCACCATTTTGGCCAACACGCCATTCGCCTGGTGAAAATCTTGTACTATAACCTGATGTTGCCTGGTTATCAGTATGATTATCATAACTAAAAGTTCCATTTCCCCAACCTGAATGAGTTGGGAAATTGTAATGTGCAATTGCGTATGCCGCCAATTGATCTTCGGCATTCAAATACACCTCTGGTGTTACCTGATCCAAAGGCTCTCTATCAAGGAAATCATTACAGCTACTAAATGCACCCAAGGCCAATACCCCAAGTAAGTAGGCGAATAATTTTATATTATTTTTTTTCATTTTCATAAATCTATTTTGTTATTCTTTTCATTAGTCATACTAGTTTATCTCTGAGTAAACAACTATTAGTATTTCTTAGAAAGTTATGCTACAACCTGCTGAAATAGTTTTTGATAGCGGATAAATCTTACCATCGCTCCATCCACCATCAATGGTTTCAGGGTCAAATATTTTGGTCATCTCTGTAAATGTCAGCAAGTTCTCGCCTGATACATAGAAACGTAGCTTCTGAACACCATACTTCTTGGTAAACGTTTGAGGAATAGTATAACCTACCTGAATATTCTTCAATCGAATATAGGCCGCATTCTGAAGGTATCGGGTCTGTGTTTTAGTATTCTTATTAGACTCCCATGACATAATTGGACGAGGATAATATCCATCCACATTAGCCCCTAACTCATGACCTTCAGGACGGAAATAATCCATGTGCTCTTTGAAGCCGGCAGCCTGCCACATGTTTCCGTTAGCTCCCCAGAAATAAGGGCCACCCAAAGCATAGTCGCGCTTGCCAACACCTTGCCAAAGCATTCTGAAGTCAATACCTTTCCAGGCTGCATCCAAATCAATACTGAATTTATAACGTGGTGTGTTGTTTCCAATGATTGAGTAGTCACCAGTATCGCCGAGTACGCCACTTCCTGAATTGATTTCACCATCATTATTGAGGTCTTCATACATGATGTCACCAGCTGCCCAGTTGCTCCCCATCACACTCTGGTCGTGATTAGCCAACCAGTTGTTCATCTCATCATCACTTTTGGCAATACCATGGGTTGTATAACCCCAAATTTCTCCGCCCATACGACCAGCATACCACATATCTACACGACCGTTTTCATTTGGATAACGGGTTACTTCCTGTTGGTCATCGGCTAAAATACCTCTTACACCATAAGATACCTGGCCAATTTTATCGCGCCAGCTAAGCTCCAATTCAAATCCATAGGACTTCATATCCGCATTGTTGATTTTTGGAACAGAAGTACCTAAGGTTGCTGGCAGCTCAGGTGCAGGTCCAACCATATCTTCTGTAAAGCGCTGGAAGTAGTCAAACACCAATGTTAAGCGATTATCAAACATCCCTGCGTCTAAACCAATGTTCCATGAGCGAACCGTTTCCCAGGTTAACAATGAGCTCACCAATCCAGGGCTAGAGGCTGTGTTGGGACGCATGCCATTTATCATCCATGAGCCATTAGCAGTTCCTACAGGCATGGTTGTATAGAACGGGTACCATTGCTTTGTGTTTTGGTTACCCAGTTCACCCCATGAAGCACGTAACTTTAAAGTATTAATTTTGTCCTCCAATGGTTGCCAGAAGTTTTCTCTTGCGATATTCCATCCCACTGATAAAGAAGGGAATAAATTCCAACGTTCTTCTCTTAAGAATCGGCTTGTTCCATCATATCGGGCATTCAACTCAACCAGGTACTTTTCTTGGTAGTTATAGTTAATACGACCAAAGAAACCAGCTGTAGCCCAGTGTCCATAACCTCCTGAGGTAATTTTATCTTCACCTGAAGCGGTATTGATTGTTGGCAAATCAGGACTGATTAAATCATTGCGATAACCACCTAAGTTACGTGTTTTATTTTCTTCCGATTGAAAACCAGCTAAAGCCGTCAGATTATGCCCTCCTTCAAATTCCTTAGTGAATTGAGTGTACAGGTTCGGACTCATATAAGTCGTTTTTGAGGCATATTCAGATGCTTGCGTGCTACCAGGCGACAACCAACCAACACCAACTGCATATGGATTTCCTGCTACATCGTGCGCATAAGCAGGCAGATAATTACTGCTGCTGAAGTAAGTATCAGTACGGTAGTTTAACTCACCAATCAGCTTCCATCCTTTGATTGGTTCAATATCTAACCTAAATTGCTGGTAGTTTTGATCTTTCTCCGAAATATTGCGACCTCCTTCTCTTAACTGAAGAATTTCTCCTCCATCAGCATAAAATCCGTTTGGATCATATACAGGGTTAGTTGGCCAGCGACGCGCAATGTTATGATAGAACAAACCAAACTGGTGAGTAGCCTTTTCATAAGTTTCGCGGATGAACTTAGTGTTGTAGCGGATGCTAGCGAAATCGGCTAACTGAGCAGTTACATTAGCAGTTACTGTAAACCTGTCGAATGAATCGTTAGCATGACGCAATAAACCATTCTGATTCAAATAGTTCGTTGATAAGTAATACTGTATTTTCTCCGAACCACCATTCAGACTTAAAGCATGCTCCTGCGAAGGTGTCCAGCTTTTATAATGCTCTTCAAACCAATCGGTATTGGCATGCGAGCCTGTATACTGCTGCCACCTGTCTCCATTGGTATTAGCTACTGTTCCATAGTCTATTTCTCCTTTTTGGTAGGCTAGAATACGTTCCAATACTTCATCGCTAAAGGCAGGATTCTGTCCAGCATTGGCACGTGCATCGTTCCAGTATTTGGCAAAAGTATATGAATCCAACATATTAGGCTTCAACAAAGGATCGCTCCAACGGAAGTTGTTATTATAGTTAATTTGCATGCGCCCTTCCTTACCTCTTTTGGTTGTAATTAAAATTACCCCAAAAGGTGCACGAGAACCATAGATAGCAGAAGATGCGGCATCTTTCAAAACAGAGATACTTTCAATATCCTGTGGGTTAAGCGAATTCATATCACCCTCCATGCCATCAATTAAGATCAGTGGACCAGAGTTAGAACCATCACCGATTGTACCTGCTCCACGGATATTGATTTTAAGCGGATTGTTTAATTCACCACCACCTGAAGAGGTCACATTTAAACCAGGTACGATTCCTTGTAAAGCTTGTGATACATTCTGCACAGGGCGTTCCTCAATTTTATCGGAGGTAACAGCTGATACAGAGCCCGTAACATTTACCTTTTTTTGCGTACCATAAGCAACCACAACTACTTCATCCAATCCGGTCGCTTCCTCCACCATGGTAATATTAAAGTTGGTTCTGCCAGCCACATTTACAACCTGAGACTCAAACCCAACAAATGAGAAAGTCAAACTGGCATTCTCTGAACTCACACTTATTGAAAAGGATCCATCAATACCGGTGATAACACCAGATGTTGGATTTTCCTGTTCGTACACGTTAACGCCCGGTAAAGGTTCACCCATATGATCAGTCACTTTACCTTCCACTACATGCTGTTGAACCTGAGCAACCACATCGCTCTGTGTTTTATCAACAATCACATAATAGTTCTCAATTACTTTGTAAGTAAGATTTTTATCAAGTACCTGCTTAAGCACCTCTTCAACATCGCTATCCTTAACATTAACTGAAACAATTTGCCGCGGATTAAGCTGAGAATTGCTGTAGGCGAATCTACAGTCTGCAGAATTTTCAATCTGCTCAAAAAGTTCCTGTATTGAAATAGTACTTTCTTGAATGGTCACGCGCTTGTTTTGTGCATAGCCAGCTGCAGAAATGACCATCGAGCCACAAAACAAGAATACACTCAGTAGCTTCATTATACGATAGATTTTTTTCCTCCGATAATTGTGCAAACAATCCGGATGATTTGTTTTTCTTTTCATAAATTTGTGTTTTGCTGAATTAATTAGAAATTAGTTCATTGATTAAGCAGACAATAGGCCAATATTGTCTGCTTTTTAGTTGTTAATCCGTTTTTTAGTTATTATTAGTTTATCATCATTCATTCTGTAGTTGAGCTGTAACACCTCACTCATAATCGCCAATAGATTATAAAGTGTCTCTTCTTTTCTCAGGCGCAGAGAAAAGGTTTTACCTCTAAAGTCAGCCGTAGTGCAAATCACTTCTACACCATACCAATGCTCAATTTTACGGCAAACGTCCTCCATGGTATCATCCTTAAAAATGAGACTCCCATTCGTCCAGGCTAACCCCATTCCTAAATCGAAACGTTTTTTCGTGAGAACCGATGCCGCTTTATTGTATTCCACGCTTTCACCGGGCACCAAAACCATTCCCTCATCTGTACTTTCAACCTTTATCTTACCTTCAAGAAGCGAAGAGCGCACAAACGGTTCGTCCAGATAATTTCTTACCATAAACTGTGTCCCTAACGCTTCAACAGTTATCGAATCTGAAGAGACAACAAAAGGCAAAGAAGGATTTTTAAATACATCAAAGTATACTTCTCCTGTCACTTGAACATTACGCTGATTCACCCCATAACTTAAGTTATAGCTTAGCGTTGAAAGCGCATTCATGTGAACTTCGGTGCCATCAGGTAAAAAGAAATGAGCCCTGTCTCCCAGCTCTGTTCTAACGGTCATCAGTTGAGTATCCGCAACTTTTTGATTTATGATCACAAAAAGCAATGCTCCTATAAGAGGAAGTAAGAGTATAGCTGCTACATTTTTATAAAACTGGAGGTTCCACCAAGTCGATGTTAGATGTAGTCTCTTTGTCTGATTCGCCTCTTTAACATCAGATGTTTTGGCTGCTTCCCATTTCTCTGAAAAGTACAACGCCAATTCCTCTCTTTCAGATTCGTTATCTAACCAGCTTTCCAAATCCTGTATCGCCTCCTTACCCAACATCTTATCGGAATACAAGCGGTTTATCTTTGCGTCTATATGTGATTTATTTTCGCTCATCTACATTAAATACGATTGAAGTCTTTTCATCTATTAGTGCTATTTTTATTTTTTTTCAATAAAAACTGCATCACCCTCACCAACTGTATCTTACACGTCTACTTTTTTTTCAAACAACCCATACTTAACTTATCCAGCCGCCAGGAGTACGATTAACAGGCATATCAATTCCTTCAGATTCTTTTTAAGAATCTTTGTAGAATTGTACATATGCGCATTTACAGTATGTTCACTAATACCCAGCATATTGGCAATAGCTTTATAGCTCATGCCTTCCATCTTATTGAGCATAAATATTTCACGCCCCTTAGCCGGAAGCTCTTCAATACATTTGAATACCTGCTGCTCTACCTCTTTATATTCTATAGACTCGACGGTTGAGTCATCAATATCCTGACTGCTTGCAATGGTTTCCTCAATATACTTGCGCTGACGAATAAGCTTTCGCATGTGATCAATCATCAGATTTCGGGCCACGGTAAAGATGAATGCCCCCAATGAAGCATCCTGTTTCAGAGTTTTCCGCTTATTCCAGATGATGAGAAATACCTCCTGCACGAGGCTTTCTACATCTTCTTCTTTAGGAAGACTTTGCTGAATAAAATTCAAAAGACGTAATCTATAGTTCGATACGATCCAGGCAACAGCCTTTTCATCACCATCGAGCAACTGTGAAACTATTTTTACTTCTTTATTATCTTTCATCACTAACTATCAGTAACATCGTAAACTATTCCGCCTATAACTGTACCTCATCGGGCCAGGGTACTATCTGTCCATTTTGTTTGTTTGAGGGCCTTTGGGCATTCACACTTCGCAAATAATCACCCAGCTTTTTCGCCAACTCTTTAACGATTTGAGGGTGTTCAGCTGCCAGGTTGTTTGTCTCTCCAATATCCTGATGTATATTAAACAGCTCAAAGTGCTGGTCACTATACCAATAAATCAGTTTCCACTGGCCACTTCGAATGGTGCTGGTGGTTCCGATACCAGGCCCGTGTCCGCCCCATTTGTTCGGAAAATGCCAGAAAAGTTCACGGTCTGTTGCTGTACTTCCTTCCTGCAATAGCATAGGCACAAAGCTCACACCATCAATCTCCTGCTTCGGAATTACATTTATTATGCCTGCCATTTCAAGTATCGAAGGATAAAAATCTTCGATAATCAGGTAATCATCACATTTAGTTTTTGGCTGAACTGTACC
The DNA here is from genome assembly GCF_025499605.1 of Carboxylicivirga litoralis. Lineage (GTDB taxonomy): Bacteria > Bacteroidota > Bacteroidia > Bacteroidales > Marinilabiliaceae > Carboxylicivirga > Carboxylicivirga litoralis. Next base: position 27,722 of record NZ_JAFMVC010000027.1, read on the forward strand.
CGGCCATTTTACTATCATCGGCTCCCGAATACCCCCTTCGTATGCTGAACCTTTACCGCTATTAAGTGGTGCGTTATGCACATGCAATTCACCTCCACGGGCATGTGCACTCAGGCCACCATTATCGGACATAAATAATATAATGGTATTATCATCAATGCCTTTCTGCTCTAGATAATCCATTAAATCACCTAAGCTCTTATCCATGCCTTCTACCATCGATGCATAACGTGCTTCAGTTTCGTCAAGTCCTTGACTCTTGTATTTCTGATAGAACCGATTATCTGCTTCAATAGGCACATGAACAGTATAATGAGCCATGTAGAGGAAAAAAGGTTTATCGATGCTCAACGCACTATCCAAAGCCAGTTTTGCTTCGATAGTTAATACTTCCGTCAGATTGATGTCCTGACCATGATACTTCTCCAGCCCCGGTATCGCCCATACATTAAGCGGAATACCATTCTCATCATGACCGTAGTTTTTAAGCCCCTGATAAGTGGCAGGTCCTCCCGCAGCATGACCTGCAATGTTTATATCAAATCCTAGATTACAAGGATTAGCCGATGGCGTTGTCAAAGCTCCAAAATGGGCCTTCCCTGCATGAATGGTAAAATAACCATTGTCCTTTAAGACCTGTGGTAGCGGAGTGGTGGCAACCGCATACTCAATCGAGTCAGCGGTCTGTATACCATTCATATCCCACTTTGGAAACTCCAATATTTCATCCTTCGCATCCTGCGACACGCCTCGTCTAAGTGTCCAGTTAGTGACTCTGTGACGGGCGGCATTCATACCACTCATCAGACTTACGCGAGTTGGAGAACAGACAGCACAGGCATACGCTTGGGTAAATTTCATTCCCTGTTGAGCCAAACGCTCCATATTTGGTGTATGGTACTTATCGTTGAGTGGTGTTCTTTCGGTCCAAAAGGGCACTGATGTATCCTGCCAACCCATATCATCCACCAAAAACAAGATAATATTGGGTTGCTCTTTCTCTTTATCAACGACACTGCTGCAACTGGTTAAAACAGCCAGCCATGCAATAGAAAGCAAGACAATACTATGCATGATAAAACGTGTTTTTTTCATAGTCAATTATTAGTTCGATAGGCATTTTCAATGGGTTCGAATCCGCGAAGACTATTTTGCAAACCTCCAGGTCGGTTCCTTTGTATCCATAATCGTCTGAATTGTGCCAGCAAGGCATCCCAATCTTCCTGCATGATTTCTTTTACAGAATCACTAGCATGACTCATTTTATTATCAGGCAACAGTAAGCGTTCTTTGGCCATCAGAGCACTGTGACGCGCAAAACCAGCGGCCAGTTGAAGTTCCTCAATTAGTAATTGTTGCTCTTTATTATAGGCCGGACAACATTCTAGTTGCTCAATTAACATATTTAACTTCTGCAGAACAGCTTCGGTATTCTCTGCATTAACATGCTCCAATCTAGGAGTGGATAACGGATCATCGGGAGAACGAAGGATATCGTAAAATACATTGACGTACTTTTGAATATCTCCATCATATAATTTATAAACACTTCCGAGTTCCATTATAAGTTGAGCCAGCTCAGTGTTTGGATGCTTCATGAGTGAATAAGCCAGGTGAGTATTTACATCCAATGACTCGTTTGCTTCCACCGCCCAAGATAATCCGGCACCATATATGATGGCGGGATAACTGATGACAAAGGGCTGCCAATGGCCAAAGTCGCCCCAATCGGTGATTAAATAACCACTAGCCTCATACTTTTTGCCTGCCTTTGCTGCTTTTAAAAGGTTTGCCTGTGCATTGGGCCATCGACCAATGAAGGACTGCCAGCTGGAAGTACCCGGACAAACATAGAAAGGCACTCCGGCATCGTGCATCTTGCGACTGTTTTTTTCAAACGGGTACCACGAACGGTAGCCCCAAACCAAACAAGTCAGATCTTCAGGTAGGCGGTGCAATTGTTTAGGATAGTTGAGTATAATGTCTGCCCACATTTGAGGCTGATACCCCTTTGTACTTAAATAATTTGTCAGTTCAGACATGTAGCTGATGTACACTTCGCCTTTCCCTTGTTCATCGCAGGCCTCTTTCGAACGCCCATGTCCCAGTTCCCATGGCTCATCACCACCAATATTGACCGTTTTAGATGAGAAGTTAGGTAACAACTCATCGTATAGACTTTCAACGAGCTCCATAGAACGCGGATCAACCGGATTCAAAGTGGTGCGTCGTTGCAAATGATGAGGCCCATCCTTTTGTACCTTTTCCAATTCAGCCAGATGCTGGTAGTCGGCATGCTCCAACCAACGCTCCATATGTCCTAATGAGTTTTGGTTGGCCACCAATTCGATAAAGCGCTCCTGGCAATACTCATTAATTGTTATAATATCTTCAGCAGTATAGGGCGAATAATCCTGCCATACTTTCTGATGTTTTTGATAAGCAAAAGTATGCTCAGTATAAAGCTGCAACTGGTTGATTTTCCATTCTGCCAAATGATCGATCATCTGAAATAAAGTAGTTAATGTGGGTACTTTATCCCGGGTCACGTCCAACATAAACCCGCGGTTGTTAAAGTCAGGGTAATCGGTTATGGATACAAGTGGTAAATATCCGGCTTCCTCAGCGTAACGAATGATCTGCTTCAACGTTTGAAATCCATTATATACGCCAGCCAGATCCACTCCCACTAGTTCAATTTGATTAGCCGCAATCAGCAGTCGATAACCTTGTTCTTTTAGGTCTAGATCTCCATCAATACTTACTTTCATAATGGGAGATTCGCCATTGGCACAAGCTCTTGTAATATTCCAGTTCAGACCGATATTCTGAAACGCAGCACGTACTTTTTTGAGTTCAGATAATAACCGCACATCTTTAATATCGCCAGATAGTTCAATACGTCCGGCATGACCATTAAACGCCCCATCTTCCACCTTAATAGCTTGCGGAAATGGCAATAAGAAATCTTTAACTGAATTAGTGGCAAAACCAGTCAGCCCAATGAGCCAACTGGTTATCATTATCATTAGATGTTTTTTCATAATTGGGGATTGAAAGTGTAGAGATTAGTAGGTACTTAAATCGGTATCCTCATACTTCTCTTGTAGTTCCTTTAGCTGCTTTTTCAGCTTCCTAATCAAACCCTGCATCGATGGATGCTCATAAAGGTTAACCATCTCATTAGGATCGTCGACTAAATCGTATAGCTCCCATTTGTCAATGTCGTTGTAGAAATGAATTAACTTATAACGGCCGGTGCGTATGCCATAATGACGCTTCACCATGTGCTCGTTGGGGAACTCGTAGTAGTGATAATAAATAGCCTCACGCCAATCAGCGTCTTTATCATTAAAGAGTTTGACCAGGCTTTCGCCTTGCATATCGGCAGGCACTTTCAGACCAGCAACATCTAAAAACGTGGGTGCATAGTCAATGTTCTGCACTAACTGATGCAATTGCGTTTTGGGCTTAATGACCTTTGGGTAGCGCATCACTAAAGGCGTTCGCAACGATTGTTCGTACATAAAACGCTTGTCAAACCAACCGTGCTCACCCATGTAGAAGCCCTGATCGGAAGTATAGACAATCAATGTATTATCCAACTCACCTTTTTCTTCCAGGTAATTCAATAAACGTCCGACATTATTGTCAACTGATGCCACACAGCGCAGGTAATCCTGCATGTAACGCTGATATTTGTATAGTGCCAGCTCTTTGCCTTCGAGGTTTCTCGACTTGAAATCTTCAATAATAGGATCATATTCTTTGTCCCAGGCCTCACGTTGTTCAGGTGTCAGCTGGGCGATCATGTGTTCGTAGTTCTTACGATACTTAGTTTGAATTTCTTCTTCTTCATCCAATAATTTAAGATCATATACCAAATCCATATCATTGGCAATGTGCATGCGTTGTTCCGCTGCTGCCTGACGGTTCTGATAATCATCAAAGAATGTTTCAGGCACATCAAACTCCCTGTTTTTAAACAGATGAAACAAAGCTGTGTCGGGTTGCCAGATACGGTGTGTAGCCTTATGGTGCACTAACAGGCAGAAAGGTTTTTCTGCATCTCGATTTTCAAGCCAGTTGATGCTTTTATCTGTAATCACATTGGTTACATAACCATCTGAAGGAATCGTATCTCCATTAGTGATAAAATCAGAGTTATAGTAATCTCCCTGGTCAATTAACACCTCGTAGTTATCGAATCCGGTGGGCAAACTTTTCAAATGCCATTTACCCACAATGCTGGTTTGATAACCATTTGCACGCAATAACTTTGGAAAAGTCACCTGATTGCCATCAAAGGTTAACGAATTGTTGATGTGCCCGTTTTTATGGCTATGTTTACCCGTGAGCATAACGGCACGGCTCGGTCCGCAAATCGAATTAGTCACGAAACTATTTCTGAAAATCGCACCTTCTTCGCCAATCCTGTCCAGATTAGGCGTCTCAATAAAACGATTATCGTATGCACTGAAAGTTTGCAAAGAATGATCATCCGTCATGATGAAGAGGATATTTGGCTTCTTTTGGTCTTGCTGGTTCTTTGTTGACTGACAGCTTGAGAACAGTATGGCGACAAGCGCCATACATAAAGCCATCTGTATATATTGTTTTTTCATTAGATATGTAGTTAGTATCTGCTTTATATGCTTGGGATTATATTATTTAATCACTGATATCTGATAGGAATAGGTATAGTTACCCGGCTGAATCTGGTACTTTTCAATTGTTTTAGATTTTTCTGACCAAGTATTTGTTCCGCCTACTCCAACTTGCAATAGATCCACGTTAAGGGTTAAATGCTGTGCTGTTTTCAGCTCATTAATGTGTTTGGCTGCTTCCAGATTTTCAGCCGACCATGGCCAAACCGAAGTGCTTAATGGTTGTGCCCCTGTAATGCGAATACCTTTGCCTTGTGCATTGGTCAGTTCAATCCATCGTACCTCGGTGTGATTACTGCACTCCTGAGGCGTTACATAGTGATGGATGAAATCTTTAACTGTCCCCTGATGAACATCCAACTCCGCCGAAAATGCCCTGTCATTATAGTTTTCCCATGGTCCTTTACCATAGAACTTCATACTCTGAAGTGATTGGCTAACGTTCAGTTCCGAGCCAATTCTTAAAGGCATCGGTAATTGTCCTTTCATTTCAACAGCCATCTCCACCAACACATTGGCTTGGTTGTCCACATCGTACTTGGTAATCACGCTCAACGAGTCACTATATACCTGCTCCACATATACCCGATAGCATAAAGCTGTACTCTGCTCAACAGAAACTTTCACCTCAGGCTCAACTTTTTTAATATCTTTCCAAAAGCCCGATTGCTTATGTGATTTCCATCCCCGGAAATCATTATCGGTTTGCGGACGCCAGAAGTTCGCCTGAGGACCGGCCTCAATATATCTGTGTCCTTTAACTGCATAGCTCGTCAGCTGACCGGTATTTTTCGACCACTGCACCTCAAATTGTTTGTTGGCAATCGTAATCTGCTCTTCCGTCTGCGTCAATGTCAGTCCTTTATTGCCTTTGGGAGACACATCAGCTGTGCTTTTCTCCGGTGTAACAATGAACTGCTGTTTGGCTACCTCATAGCCTGCTGCTGAATAGGCCGTTTCGTGTTTATGATGCATGCTCACACGTACCACATATTCACTATCATCCTGTAGCTTTATCTTATTTAGAGGCAAGGCCAATTGATGCACCTGGCCTGGCTCAATCACTATATCATTGATGGTGCCTGAACGCAGTTCCTTTCCTTCTTTTGACACCGACCACTTAAAATAGTATTCGTTTGTTGAAATGAAATTGTACAAACTTTCAATGGCAATTTGTCCCTCTTTAACATTAATGCTCTTGAAACGTATGGGCTGAAACACATACTTACATTCTTGCAATTGAGGCTTTACAGAACGATCCGGACCTACAATACCATTGAGGCAGAAATTACCCAGATTAGGTTGATCACCGAAGTCACCACCGTATTTCCAAAAAACTGTTCCATCTTCATCTTCAGCACGAATACCCTGGTCAATCCAGTCCCAAATAAACCCACCCGCAATAATCGGATGCTCGTAAACGATGTCCCAGTACTCTTTTAAATGTCCAAGTGAATTACCCATCGCATGCGCATATTCACACATCACAACGGGCCTCTTTAAATCTGGATTGCTTCCCAATGCTTCCAGCTGTTCCAATGATGGATACATACGACTGAGCATGTCCACATAAGCCGGATCTGTCGGGTTGGCCATCTTTGAATGGTATCTGACACCCCATTCATTTGAGTTAAGTGGGATGTAATCAGGATGTGTTGGAACCCCCTGTGCTCCTTCGTAATGGATCAAACGAGTAGGATCGAAATCGCGAATCCAGCCAGCTGCCGCCGCATGATTAGGTCCACAACCCGATTCGTTACCCAGCGACCATGAGAAAATGGATGCATGGTTTTTGTCGCGCTCCACCATGCGAATCACCCGATCCATAAATGATTGATTCCATGAAGGAGCATTAGCTAGTTTACCACCATAGCCGTGTGACTCAATATTCGCTTCGTCCATCACGTAAATACCATAGCGATCGCACAACTCATACACATATGGATCATTAGGGTAATGCGCTGTACGAACTGCATTCAGGTTGTACAGTTTCATCAATTCAATATCGCGCTTCATCTCTTCACGCGTCATTGTTTTACCACCTGTCTCACTATGGTCGTGACGGTTTACACCTTTTAGCTTTACGGGCTTGCCGTTAACTAAAAAAACACCTTTGTCGCTGTAAGTGTATTCACGAAAACCAACAAAACTGCTGCGCGCCTCAACTACCTTTCCGCCATTATCCAACAGTGTGATAATGGCCTTATACAAGTAAGGATCTTCATCGCTCCAAAGACGTGGCTTATTAATGCGAGCTTCCATCTTTCCGAAATAAACATTATCACGGGCCGGATACCACTCGTTTATAATGCTATTTACTGGTAACTGCATAGCACTGTCCAAAACTGAAGTACCCTTATGATCCAGCAAATTCACTTTCAGCATCCATCCTTTATAGTTACCTTCAGTTACAACCACTTCGGGACGTATCTGAAATAGCGCGCTTTGATAATCATCATCAAGAGGCGTGCGGATGGCAAAGTCATTAACATGAATCTTTGGTTGTGCCATTAGATATACCTCGCGATGAATACCGCTCATACGCCAGTGATCCTGATCTTCGAGGTAACTACCATCAGACCAACGAATCACCTGAACTGCCAGCTTATTCTTTCCCGGCTTAAGATGATTGGTTAAATCAAACTCAGCTGGCAAGCGGCTACCCTGGCTATAGCCAACGTACTCTCCGTTTAACCAGCAATAGAATGCCGATGACACACCTCCAAAATGGATGATCACCTGCTCATCCTCCCATTTCTCAGGTAAGTCGAACTCTTTTACATAAGAACCAACAGGATTTGTCCTGTCGATTAAAGGCGCATTGGGCGTAAACGGATATACTTCATTGGTATAAATAGGTGTTCCGTAACCTTCCATTTCCCAGCATGATGGCACCGAAATAGTCTCCCACAAATGTGCATCATAGTCAGTAGTTACAAAATCAATGGAACTATCTTTACTATCTGGCGTGAAACGGAATTGCCAGTCTCCATTTAATAACTGGATTTCGGACTGCTCCCGATCCATATTTTGAGCAGCGCTCACACTTCTGTATGAGTACGACGTTGCCCTTGCATCCATTTTATTCTCCTGAATAATGTGCTGATTCTCCCACTTATTATTCTGACTGTTGGTTCCCAAAACAATTAATAGCATACATGCTAATAAAACTCCTTTTATCATCTAACGTTATTTTGACAATTGTTTTTGTGTTGAATTCCTCTGTTACAAATTTATTGGGTGATAACACATGGCGTTAGAGGCAAATCCGTCAAAAACCCAAGGTTTTTTGTGCAGTAATAACAAGGATAGATTATTCAATTTATATAGATTATTTAATCAATCCCGAATATTACAACCTGTATATCTGAGACTTATAACACCTACTATTCTAACATCAGCAAACCATTAACGAGCTTAATAGATTTTCGTAATTTTGAACTACACTTTCATAAAAGAAGCTAATAATGCGTTCAAGACTTCTTGCTATTATTATTTTGGGATACTTCATTCAGTATATGACTGCCACTGATTATTCAATTAGTGCAGAGTATATAACTATGCAGGATGGTTTATCGGATAACAATGTTAACGCCATCCTTAAAGATCAGGCTGGATTTATATGGTTTGGTACTTCAGACGGTCTCAATCGTTATGATGGATTCAACATCAAACCCTACTATCCTGAAAAAAGTTCGCTTCATGTACTCAGCTTGTACCAATGTCCCGATGGCTACTTATGGATTGGCTCTCCCAATGGATTGTATGTTTTTGACCCTACTACAGAATCATTCCTGGCGCACATCAAAATCAATCCTGCTCCTGAAGATACTTTTAATTCTATCCCTGTAAATGGAGTTTCAGGCGATTTTAACAAGGGGTTTATTCTATCCACATCTTCGGGACTAGCTATTCTAAAGTTTCCTGATTTTGCCAATAATATTGAAGATTACAATGTTGTATGGCGAAATAAAACCAATAGCCGAGGCCTATTATACGATACTTTTTCCTGCATTGCTAAAGCACCTGATAGCCAAATATGGATGGGTACCAATACCAACATGGTGGTTAGCTACAACCCAACCAACGATCAGTTTCATTCTTTCCCATTAAAACCCTCCAATTCTGGCCATCCAATGTTCATTGTGACCAATCTTTCATTTATTGACAATCATTTGATCATATCCACCATTGGTCATGGTATCTATATCTTAGATACAAATACCAGTAAAATAGAGGTCATCGCCCATCAACCCAATGATAATACGATTATCAGCCACAAAGATGTATACGGTGTTGTGAAGGATTATAGTGGGGACTACTGGATTGCCACCTGGGATGGTTTAGACCAGGTCCACATACTAAATAATAAAAACAGGAGTCAACACTATAATTGGGATCATCCCCTTTTTAAAGATAAACTGGAAAACCGGGTGATTTCGATTTTAGCAGACCCTTCGGGCGTTATCTGGATTGGCACGCACGGTGGTGGTGCAGTTAAAATCAACCTGGAAAAACAGTTTTTTAGCCGTATCCGCTTTAATAGTCTATACGAGGTTAAAAGCTTGAGCTCTGATTTGCAAAACAATCTCTACATAGCACTTTATCATGGGGGAATCAAGAAAACAACTCTTCCACTATCATTAGAGCCGACAAATGGCATTGAACAATTTTCTACCTCCGGCAAAGGAAATAGATTCATTCCTTCAGACATTGTTCTTTCATCGGTTACGGATGAATCTGGGAATATTTGGTTTGGTACATTGGAATCGTCGCTATTGTTTTATCAACCTGAAAAGGATATCGTTCGGGAGATTGAAATCAAACCAGCAAAAAAAGAAAATTGGGAAGGACGAATTCAAGCTTTAACCATTGACAGTCAAGGCCGTTTTTGGTTAGGAACCAGCAATGGCTTAATCCTTTATGATAGAAATAATAATGAGTTTCATCTGACACAAACCAATTCAAAAATTAAGTATCAACTATCGGGCAACAACATCAGGGCCATGATGGAAGATAAGGATAAAGCTCTGTGGATAGGTACAGAAAATGGTCTGAACAAGCTTATCTATCAGCAGCTTGATTCGTTTCGTTTCAATCAGTTCAACGATTTACACACCTCATCCGATATTTTGGGGAATAAAGAGGTGTGGGCACTTCATCAGATGTCGGATGGCCGTATCTGGATTGGTTATAGAAGCGCCCTTGGCTATTACGATGCCATGCATTCAACCATTCACTTTTTTGACAAGCGGGATGGTCTTTGCCATAATTTTGTAGCTTGTTTGACTTCTCAAGCTAATGACTTATGGATTGGGACTAACTCCGGGATTTCAAAATTAAACACCCAAACACAAATATTTACCAACTATTATATTGCCAATAACCTGCGGGCTGTATATAAAACAGCCGATGGACAACTCATCTTTGGCAACAATAAAGGCTTGTTATACTTTCATCCGGATAGTATTCAAAAAAGGGACTATTCAACTCCAGTCTATATCACCGAAATTGAGATACAAAACCATCCTGTCAGTGTGATGGAGACTGTCAATAAGAGAGTTCTACTGACCAAAGCTGCTCCTTATACTTCTGCCATCGAATTACATCATCCGATAAATAGCTTTGCGGTCAACTTCGTTGGATTGTCATACCTCAATCAAAAATCGAATAAATATAAGTACCGTTTGTCAGGCTTTGAAGAAAACTGGACCTCGGTTGATGGAACCCAAGGAACTGTTACCTTCAACAATCTGAGACCAGGTAACTATCGCTTCGAAGTTGTGGCTGCCAACTGCGATGAAGTATGGAATGAACAACCGGCCCAACTAGCCGTCACAATTTATCCGGTCTGGTATGCCAGCTGGTGGGGACAGTTATTGATTGCGACCGCTATCATATTACTTTTAACAGGTTTCTACCGCTACCGGATGAAGCAAATCTACCGGACCAAAGATTTGGAACTGCAGAGTAAAGAGCTGGAACATGAATTGAACATCGCCCGAATAGAAAAGGACAAAGAGCATGAGCTGGCCGAAATGAAATCCCGCTTTTTCACCAATATATCTCATGAGTTACGAACGCCTCTTACATTGATACTGGCACCTGTTAAAGATTTACTAAGAAGTTCATCGCTGCCAGAATTTGCAAAAAACCAGTTGGAGACGGTTCATCAACAGGCCGCACATTTGTACGATTTAATCTCTCAACTGCTCGATTTACGCAAAGTAGAAGTGGGACAAATGCAGATCCAGGCTTCCGAAAATGATATGGTCGGGTTCATTGAAAAGATGACAGAGCGTTTTAAAGCTTTTGCGCAAGTGCGAAATGTACAGCTCATTTTTGGTTCTGATCAATCCACCGCTAAAGTTTGGTTTGATGTTGAAAAGCTGCAAATTGTGGTATCTAACCTACTGTCAAATGCCATAAAATTCTCTCCCGAGAAAAGTACTGTATCCATACATGTCAAATGTAAGAACGACGAATGCCTAATCTCTGTTAAAGATAGCGGCCCCGGGATTCCTAAATCTGAACACGAGAAAATTTTTGGACGCTTCTATCAGCTTCAAAATCAAGCAGTCAAAGATATTAGTGGCTCAGGTATTGGCCTTTCTCTCGTCAAGGAGCTTGTGCAACTGCATCATGGAAGCATTGCTGTCGAAAGTAAACCGGGCAAAGGAGCGGAATTTACTATAATATTGCCATTGGGACATCTGCATTTGAGCGATGCTGAAAAAGGAGAAAGCCAAACCACAAAAGAGCCTTTGATTCCTGAAGCCACAAAGCAACCAGCAACATCTATTGTACAAGATGAAGAGCCCAATAGTTTTAAAGTACTGATTGTTGAGGATCATGAGGAATTGCGCCAATATTTAGGCTCTTTTCTTGGAAGCAAGTATGCCATCCAACATGCTGCTAATGGAAAAGAAGCTTTAAAACAGATTGAAAAAGAACAGCCGGACCTAATCATTACTGATGTGATGATGCCCTTAATGGACGGACACCAACTCTGCGAGGCAATTAAAACAGACGACAATCTTTGCCACATTCCAGTGATAATGCTCACGGCTAAAAGTGAAGAAAGTGATATACTGGAAGGATTGGAAACAGGTGCCGACGACTATATTACGAAACCATTCACTTCGGAAATTCTATTAACAAAAGTTGATAACTTACTAAGAACCAGAGCTCATTTAAAGCAATATTACAGTCAAAAAGTCACCTTATCACCATCTAATATAGAGATAGAACCTCAGAATGAACTGTTTATCAGACAGGCGATTGAAATCGTTGAGAAAAACCTGACCAATCCAATGTTTAATTCCGTTATGTTAGCTGAAAAGCTTAATATGAGTCAACCCACTCTTTATCGTCGAATTAAAACCTTTACCGGTGATAACATTAACACATTTATCCGTTCCATCCGAATCAGGTATGCGGCTCAATTATTGAAATCGGGGAATTATTCGGTTAGCGAAACGGCCTCCAAAGTTGGCTTTAATGACGCTGCTTATTTTCGTAAATGCTTTGTAGAACAGTTTAGCACAACACCATCGAAGTATAAAGGGGATAACACATCAAGCATACAATAGCAAAATGATGTACCATTGCATACAATCCTCTTGAGGTAAACTTAATTGGCAATAGACGCTTGACAAGAAAGGCCGGTAACAACCGGCCTCAAAAATCTATACAAACAGGAAATACTATTTCCTATCATTAATACGTTCCAAAGTTTGTAAACAATACATCAAACCTCTGGGCACATGAAAGCAACCTTTCCACTTGCCGCCTTTTAATGGCAACAATACTTTTCCTTCGCGGTTCAGGTAACCAAACCACTCACCATGCTCCGGATCTGAAAAGTGATTCAAGGCATAATCATGAACTTTTTCAAACCACTCCCAGCAGGCTTCATTCCCGGTGTGGTAATAGCCTTTTAGCAATGCCACCAAAGTCTCCAGATGTACCCACCAAAGCTTCTGATCCCACTCAAGCTGTTGCGTTGGATGGCCCTTTAAATCCATGAAATAAAAGACACCTCCATGTTCATTATCCCAGCCATATTCCAAGGTATCTAAGGTGATTTTTACGGCTTTCTCAATCAATTCCGGACGATTCAGTTTTTCACCCAAATCCATCATAAACCACATGGCTTCGATGGCATGCCCCGGATTCAATAAGCGCCCCTCGAAGCAATCGACGAACTGTCCTTCCGGACTCACATTTTCCAAAACAAGCCCCTTTTCTGGAAAATAGAACTCATTCATCACCTCATGAATGATTTTGTCCAATGTTTCCTGAATTAACTCCTGCGGTAATAAGGATTCTATTTCCAGTGCCAGATTGGATAAAATCATGGGCAATGCAAAATTCTTTAGTACCCTTGTTTCAGGATACGCTTTATTGTAGGTTCCTTTGGGATTATCCTGACGTTTTAGAATTGAGTAAAACGTATCCCGGGCCAGCTGACCATATTCCTCATCTCCTGTCGCCTTGTATAACTGGCCAAACGCCATTGTTGCAAAGCAATCCGAAAAAATATTGTATGGTTGAACCAATGGCTCTCCTTGCTGATTCAGTGAGAAATACCATTGCCCTTTCTCATCTACGCCATGCTTCTGCAAAAAACGGGCACCATGCAAGGCCATTTCAATCCACTCTTCCCTTTGTTCGTAGCTATTGTACAATTTAGCAAACTGCCACACCTCCCGGGCCTGCAACCAGATAAACTTGTCGGTATCATATACCTCTCCTTCTCTGGTCAGACAGGTAAAATAACCACCATGAGTTGTGTCTTTTGAGTGCTTCATCCAGAAAGGAATCACACTACCCTCCAATTCATTCCGATATTGGTTGATTAATTGCTCTATGCGTTCTTTACTAACTTTTCTATTATTCATCACTTAATTCTTTTCCCGGTTCTTTTTAATTCCTTCATAAACTAACTGACTTTCTACAGATTTAGCAGGCCAGATAAAACTTAATAGCCATCCTACCAACACACTCACTGAAATGCCGGCTGCACCATACAACAGAAACGACATATCGGAAGCATTACGCAGATAAAGTAAAGCCACCAAACCAACTGCAACACCAATTAAGGCTGCTATACCAGAAATATGCTTAAAGAAGATACCCATCATAAAGAAAGCGGCTAATCCTCCGGTTAATAATCCCAGGAAGGTATTGAACTGATCCCATAATGAAGCAATATCCCAGGTGGCTAATACCAAAGCCATGCCTATACCTAACACACCAACGATAATACCGGACCAGCGCGCCACCAGCAAGGTACTTTGGGTAGACACATTCAATTTCAGCACTTTGTAAAAATCAGATGTAACCACGGCCGCTACCGAGTTAATGTTGGATGACAAGGTGGACATGGCTGCAGCAAAAACTGCTGCAATCAGCAGACCAGCCAGGCCAGCCGGCATCTCACTCACGATAAAATGCGGAAAGACGGCATCCAATTTTGGAATCGTTATAGAAATTGCTTCAGGATTGGATGTATAGAAGGCGTATAAACCAGTTCCTAACAGGAAGAATATAATCGATACCGGCACACTTATAATTCCATTTAACCAGATACTTCGGGCAGTAGCACGCTCATCTTTGGTAGTCATATAACGTTGTACCACTGACTGGTCACTTGTATAGGCAATCAGGCAATTAGAAAAGCCGCCCAAAAGTACCACCCACATAACCGGTTTAGACCAATCCAGGCTGGTATCAAACAAAAACAACTTATCCTGATCAAGCGATAATTGAATGAAACCATCCAAACCGCCATCCACTCCGCCAATCATAAAGGCCAACGCAAATAGAGCTCCTGCCATCAAGATGAATCCCTGTATCACGTCACCCCATACAACAGCCTCAATACCGCCACTGGTGCAGTACACAATTGTGACCACACCCATGATTATGATGGACCAGTAAACGCTAAAACCAGTTACTGTATGCAATGCTAGCGACGGCAAAAACAATACAATGGCAATGCGCGTAATCATAAACAAGATAAACAACACCGAAGCGACCCAGCGCACTGTTCGGTTAAAACGCATCTCCAGGTATTCATAGGCAGTCCCAATATTTAAACGCCTGAAAAACGGCAGGTAATAACGAATAATGACCGGCACCACCATGATAATGGTAAAGTTGAATATCAGCATACGCCAATCGGTAGCATAGGCTTTAGCCGGAATGGCAATAAAAGTAATGGCACTTAAGGTAGTAGCAAAAATACTGATACCAGCTGCCCACCATGGAATACGACCACCTGCTTTAAAAAAGTCCTGATCATCGCCTTCACGCTTCATGAAATAGAAACCTAGTAGCAACATCGCTATGAAGTAGAGTACCAACACGAGGTAATTCAACCAGCCAAATCCGCCATTCGATTCAAAATCCAACGCAATAACCTGGTCAGTGCGAATACCCGGGCGAATCTCGCCTGAAGGCACCAGCACTTTATTTTTCCAAATGACAGCTGAAGTTACAGCCGGAGCATTACTATCCAACTCTCCGGCACTAAACCAGCTGTCAGTAATGGTATTATAAACTAATATTTCTTTATTGAATCCACTGTGGTTTAACCATAACTGATTGCGTTCCTGCAATGCTTTTTGACGAACAGAATCATTATCCGAAGTCATCTTTCTAATAGCTTTTTCAACCCGGTTAAATACATCACCACTGTCACCTCCCACGATAACGATATGTGAAGCCCCCATCTTAACACCAGCTGCTGCAGCCAATTTCATGGAAGTTTGCCCTCCTATCGTAATCGGATTCTTTTGTTCCCATTTCTGCTGAGATGGGATGTACTTCCATACTTCACTACTGAAGGTGGTGATGAACTCCCCTTCCTGCTTGTACCGTCCACCTATCACATATAAACACTGCTCATTGCCATCCATTTGGCTTTCCACAACAACATTGGTAATGCCATGCGGCAATCCGGCTTGCATCCGCCAGCCTTTTTCTTGTGCATCCAAATTTAACACTAATAGTTGTGTGTTATAGCCTTGAGGGGTCATGCCCCCAATGATGAATACCTCACGACCTATAACGGCCATCCCATGATCTTTCAGCGGAAATGGCAGTTTGGTAAAAGGCAAAATTTCAGTAGTCCGATTCGTTACTTTGATAAGAGATGCTTCAGCCAATATTCCCTTTTCATTGGCTCCACCTGTGCATAGAATTCCTTCTGGCAAAGACACAGCTGCTCCTCCTGCAGCTGATTCAGGCAACTGATTTTTATCTAAATGCCAGGTGAATTGCCCGTTTTCTTCCCACCCCAATAATACCTCATTGGAATATTGTTTTTGACCATCTTCCCATGGTTTGGCATCTGGAAAAGCAGAACCTCCTGCCAGCACTACTACATCGTTATGTTGACCTATAAAGGCACCGGCCCAACCTTGATGTGGATGACCTTTCCCAATGGCAGGTAAAACATCCAACGCTGACTGAGTCAGATACTGCTGAGCCCTTACAGAACCTAACAGCAGTGCTAACACAAATAGTAAAATTGATGCAATATATCTCATGCTACTCTCCTTTTGAAAACAACGCTTCCATTTCCAGCGCTTTCACATCCTGAACAAATTGCTGATACGCTTCATCAGTCATGGCTTTAACCGGCAAACGGAATCCGCCGCATTCAATGCCAACATAGCGCATAAATGCCTTACCTGTGCCAATGCCTCCATATTTCCCCAATAATCGAATCATATCGATGGATTGCTGTTGCAATTGACGGGCTTCCTTAATTTCCCCTTTCTGGTAAGCTGCCATAAGCTGATGATAAAGAGGAGCTGCATAATTAAAGGTGCTTCCGACACTACCTTCCGCCCCCAAAACCAAAGCAGAAAGCATATTTTCATCTCTTCCCCACAGCATATCGTACTGCCCATCGGCAAAGTGCAGACATGAGAGGTAATCCATGAAATCCTCATGTGTGTATTTAATTCCGGCAAAATTTGGCATCTGACCATGCAGTTCTTTCAACAAGTCAATCATGGCAAATCCAACGCCGGTCAATACCGGGATATGATAGAAATATACCGGTAATTCAGGTACGGCCTGTCCGATCATTTTTACAAACTCAGCCAACTGCTTGACGGTTGGCGGCTTGAAGTAAAAAGGTGCTAGTATGGCGATGGCATCAACGCCTACTGACTGTGAATGTTTGGCTAGCTCAATGCATTCCTGATAAGACGTTCCTCCCACTAAATTAATCAGCTTCATAGGCGAAGCATCCTGCTTAATTTCATTGGCCCAGGCTTCAGCCACCTGCTTGCGCTCCTGCGTTGTTTGTGACACCCCTTCACCGGTACTTCCGTTAATAAACGCACCGGCCACGCCATTTTGTTTCAAAAATTGGTAGTAAGAAGGAATAATATTCAAATTAATGGCACCATCAGCCGTCATTGGCGTGAAAGGCGCTGCTACAAGTCCTTTAATCTTTTCCATCGTTAATTATATCTGTTCGTTTTATCTCTCTTTTTAATAAGCAGCCAATAACTACATCATTTAAAATATGGCTTAATATTATTGGCCCACAGCAAATAGCCTTCACCATTCAGATGCAGCCCATCATTGGTGTATGAAGGATTCATCAGGTTGTCAGCGGTATTTTTAAAGTGTGAAAACAGGTCAATAAATTCAGCCGGCTCATGTTCGCACCACTTGACCAGCTGTTCATTTATCCAAAGAATGTCATCGGTTTTGGAGCAATGTCCGGTAAACTTTCCGAAATCAGGATTCACCGGCAGGATGCTCTGAATATATACTTTCGTTTTAGGTGATTGCTCATTTATTACCTGAGCTATTCGGCAAATATTAGCGTAAATGGTATCGTTAGAAATACCACGAGCCAAGTCATTAACACCAATCAGTAAAAACACTTTGGCTGGTTTCGATTCGGTTACTTCGGCCAATCGATACAGCACGCCTTCAGTAATATCGCCACTTATTCCACGGTTTTTCGCTCGCTTATTCTGCAATAACTCGCTCCACTCGCAACCGTCAGTAATACTGTTCCCCAGGAAAATGATTTCCTTTTTAGTATTCGGGAGTATTTCAAACAATGTCTTTCGTTGCTGGTAATAGGTACCAAAACGTGACTCCTGTGCCAACCCCTTCACAGTTGTCAGTATAATCATTAAGCCCAGCATGCTGAACCATTGGCTGTCTATTGAATTGCGTATCATCGTCAGTTATTTAGTCTTGCTATCAAATGGAGCATCTATTCGGAAAGTAGAAACCGGAGTTCCGTTTTCATTGGTCAAATTAGCCTGAGAATAAGGCTTCCAGGCATATCGAATTGCATTAACCGATTTATTGTCAGTTTTAATGACAAGGGTATTTCTCTTAAGAGTTGCATCAGCCGGATGAAATATACCATCCTCACCGGCTACCTCCAGTTCCTTTATTTTTTCTCCATCTGCAGTTTGGAGCTTTTGCGTATGATTAAAAACAATTTCTATTCGATCCTTACCTGCATTCACGCTCTCAATCTCCACATTTCCAAATGGCACATCATTTTCTCCATAAACCTCACGTAAAGCTGTATTAGCAAATCGTTCGGCCACCGGATACTTATTCTTAGGGTGCACATCCGTTTTATTCCCCCAATCGCTGGTCACCACCATAGACACATGTGGCAGCTGTTGAGCCAATCGTCGCTGACTATCACGAAAATGTGGCCAGCTTGGTCTGTTCAAGGATGATAGTTGTGCAAATAGAATTGGTAAATCCGGTTGGTTCCAGCCATCGCGCCAGGATTGAACCATTGTGGGAAACAACACTTCATGCAATTCCACATTATGGGCATTGGATTCTCCCTGGTACCACAAAATGCCCTTTATAGCCAGACCTTCAATCTTACTAATTCCTGATTCATATAAATAAGCCGGTTGATACGGATGACGCTGAAAAGCTGATTTTGCACCCTGAATATTTACTCCTCCACGTTCACGGCACCATTGCATGGTATGGTCGTTATTTTGCCAGTCGTATAGCATATTCACCAATTGCGGGTGGTGTTCCAACGTTTTCCTGTCAATCCAGGCTTCAGTCGGACTTCCTCCAACTGCTAACTGTATCAAACCAATAGGTACATTAAGCTCTTGCTCCAACTGAGTTCCAAAGTACCATCCGATAGCCGAAAAATCAGCTACAGACTGATTATTTGCCAGCTCCCATTTTCCTGATAGATACTCCAACTCATTCACCCTTTGTAAGGTGATGGAATCCCAGGATGTATTATTTGTTTCAGCCAATGGATGATAATTCATCAAACGGATATTGTCGGGTAATACTTGATTTAAAGCTTCTGAACCTCTATTGGATTGCTTTACCTTAAATGCCATATTAGACTGGCCGGAACATAACCATACATCACCTAACATGACATCCTTGATAGTAATTTGTTTCGTTTCTGTTTTAATAGTCAGAGCATAAGGTCCACCCCATTGCATTGACGGTAATTCGACTTCCCATTTTCCGTCGAATCCAGTTTCAACCTCAATACTGATGTCGTTAAATTGAACTGTAATACGCTCACCCCTATTAGCCGTTCCCCATATCGGAATCAACGCATCGCGTTGCAAAACCATATGATCGCTGAACACTGAGGCCACTTTCAAACCACCAAAATCGCCTGTAATGTGTTGATAGGCCAACTTGGCCATCATTGTTGCCCCCTCTTTAGTTGGATGTAAGGCATCCGGGAACAGATCTGGTCGTGCATGCAATGGCGTATGCCAATCGATAAGCCGCGCATTCCAGTTTCTTGCTACTTGCTCAATTGTTGCCTGAATCTGCCAAAACCAATCGCGCGTTCCAGAGTTGAATCGTGGATGCGTCTGAAAAATGGGCGTCATGCGGCCAATCCATATCTCAGGCATCGAACCATCTGCTTTCCGAAAGCTTTCCAACAATGCACTATAGTCTTCGATGAAATCGTCACTATAGTTAGGCCAATTGCGTGGATCCGTATCGTTCAATCCCAATGAAACAATTAATATATCAGGCTGAAAAGCAACAGCATCCTGAAACTCCTCTTGCTCCATATACGGACGATGTCCTTTACGCAGCAAGGTCGCGCCGCTCTTACCAAAATTGCCAACTTCGTAATCCTCTCCTAACAAAGCTTGCAGTTGAGCGGGGTAACTATTCGTTTCACGCTGCTCAATATGGTAGCCAAATGTCACACTATTGCCTACACATGCCACTTTAGTTTTTTGAGCATAGCCGGCTGATTCAAAAATCAATAACAGAATGGCCAGCATGCTTAATTTCAGCTTCCAATTGATTCTATATCCCTCTCTATTTCTCATATTCAACTGTTTTAAAATCCTTATCAGGTGAATAAACAATATTATCAAGAGCCTGATGACCATCTGTCGTCACCAGCACTGCATTAAACATCCACTTAACCAATCGCACTTCCGGTGATGTAAATTCGCCTATCGGTAATTTCAGTAATAATTTGTTCCAGCCCTTATTTAACTGCACCTGCATTGGAGGACGTCCCTCCCAATTTTCATTTCGCAAGGATATCTCGTTGGATTTTACGGTATGTGTGTTTTCCCAAACAGGCGGCTGAATCTCTTCATCATTCAGCCAAATACGACTTTCTTTGTAATCCCATTTCCCCTGAGGTGGTGGCAAGTCTTTTTCTGACCGTCCATAATTTTGGAACCGCACGTAAATACCTGCTTCCTGTTGAATGGGCGAATAAACCCGGGTGTATGCATAAGCCGTGTGATTCGGCTGAGGATTAGCATAAAAACCGGGAATTAATGTTCCCCAAACATGACGCAGGTATATTCCGGCACCGGTTGCCTCATGCGTTGAATAGACATCATCCTGATATTCATACGATTTTTGCAACTTCTTCTCCGGTGGAAATACCTGTGATAAATTCCCATTATTAGGAAAAGCATCAGTTATGCGCCATTTTATATTGGTTTGTTTCACATAAGCAAAAGGCTCTTCACTAAAAACATGCGTTTTAAAGTGAAGCATGCGTTCTTCAAAATCGTTAAACGCATTGAATTCTTCACTATTAACAGCACCCAATAAAGTACCTTGCTCATAGAAGTACTTGTCTCGTCCTCCTTGCCAAGTAGATTCGGCTAATGCCAGCATAGCCGGATAAAAACCATTCTGAGCAATCACCTGTTTTGTTTCATCCACAAAACGGTCATTCCAAATGGCGACAATCGAACCGGCAACATCTGCGCTACCCTCACTAACGCCTGCCACATTACTATGGTATAAGGCTATGATATCCGCAAACGTATCGAAATGATTAATATAATGCAGCCTCGAATCAATGGCCGGAATACCTTGATGTAATTGACCTCGCGAGCTCCACATCTGAATCATATCAATTTCACCGACCTGGTAATGCCAACCCGGATTCCAGCTGATTACTTTTTTGCCTTTATCTCGGATATAGGCCACCATCTCCGGCACAAAATCCGGATTAGTAAATTTCACCTCATCCGTACCAATATGCAAATAAGGTACATCTGCAAACACCTCGCACACTTCATCCATCAACTGTTTGAGTAGCTTCATGCCTTCAGGAGATTGCATATCGTGACCTAATGCACGAGTAAAAGCCGCACTGTGCCCAGGCATATCAATTTCGGGAATCAATAACACATGATGCTCCTGGCAAAATTTCACCAAGTCTTTGGCTTCTTCAATGGTGTAGTATTTCCCTGCCTGACGTCCAAAATTGGAACTATCATTCAACTGTGGAAAAACTTTACTTTCCAGTCGCCAGGCGATGTCTTCTGTCAGGTGCCAGTGAAAGACATTGATCTTGAATTGTGACAGCAATGCAATTTGTTTCTTCAATTCCTGGACGGGAATATAACTGCGCCCTACATCGTGCATAAAACCACGAATTTTGAATGCCGGCCAGTCAACAATGTGGCAACTAGGTGCGATAAATTCAGCTCCCTGTTTGACCACCAATTGATTTAGCGTTTGAAAAGCCCTGTAAACACCTGTTTTTGTAACTGCCTTAATAGAAATATTAGTCGTATTAATAGTAAGATGATAAGCTTCATCCTGATTAAGTGGAACATCCTGCAATGCATCAACCATCTTTATTTCAAGATGCATATCGCTCTCCGACTCAATCGCACAACCCAGCTCATTAAGCTGCTGATGTACCATTTTCATTAAAGAATCAGGCACACTTAACGTTGTACTAGCCAAATTAACAAATCCATCTTTCCACTCCACTTTTTGAGGGAATGGCAGTAAAGCTGGTCTCTCGTACTGTGCATACACAAGTTGCAGCACAAAGCAACTCAAGGTGAATAACAAAGCTCTCTTCATCCCAATGGTATTGCCTATTTAGTAACTGAGTCTTTACCATCGGTCAGCCATTCGAGTGAGAAGCTGACAAAAGGATTTTCTTTATGCCCATCTTTTTCGAAGAATACGGCGATATCGCCATTTTCGAGTACCGTCAATGATGAATAGGCTGAACCTCCTTCATAGATTGTTTTACCTTCTGTCCATGTTTTACCTTCATCGTAGCTAACTCGTACCGTCATGTTCACACGCCCTTCTTTACTATTCGCATTACTAAATAACAGACGATTTTTATCGTCGCCATTTTTTACCGATGAATAGCGAATAATGGATGCATTACAAGCCGGATCAATGAGTGTGGTATCGGGATGGCTCTCCCACGATAGTCCCTCATTATCTGATATATGTACGTAACGATGTCCCAGTTTTTGAACACGGCTGTTAATCATCCATCGCCCATCGGCCAACTGAACAATTTTTGATTCATTAAAGGGTTTGATGGCATTATCGATGACAAACCATGATTTACCATGATCCTTTGAACCAAAGACATGTCCGCCTTTTTGCAGGTTAACAATGGTGTGTAGAAGCGTTCCATCAGCAGTTTGAATACCTCTTCCTGAGGTGATGAACTTAAAGTCCTTTTCCCATCCGTCCAATGCAATTTGTGATGTAATGTCTTCAGGTTCGCTCCACGTTATTCCATTATCCGAACTTTTCACTACATGAAAATAGTACACGTCCTTCTCCTTATCCAGATCCATAAAATTGTAAAAGAGGAAGATTTCACCAGTCACTTCATCAACAATCATGGATGGATCTGAAGCTGACTGTCCCAATGGAAAGTCCACCACGGTTTCAATATCAGACCAGGTCTTTCCGTTGTCGACGCTACGACGAAGAACAATGTTAATATCGCGGCTCCATTTCAGGTCGCCACAAGAAGGCACACGCTCATCTATAGCTGCAATTAAATTGCCATTTGGCGCGGTTACTAACGCCGGAATACGATAACAGGCCACGCTTTCGTTTGCTGTAGCATTAAAAAGGTTAATATTATTGACAATGGTACTGTTTTTGGCTTTGTTAGCTGACTGACCACATGCATTGATTGCCAGCAACACCAGAGCAAATGTTAATATTTTATTCATTGTAATTGATTTTAGAGAGAATTGCTAATTACGATTTTCTTCTCGTTACTATTTAATACCTATCAAGATACTAATACTAACTTTAAAAAACTTGCGGAATGAGTAAAATGCCCCATTAGCCTCGTTAGCTTACAGGGCAATTTACCAATACACTTTTAATTATAACCTTCGGTCTGTTTCAATTGATCGTCGTTGGCCAACATACTTTCAGAAATTGAATAGTATATTTTATAGGCTTCCGATGCATCCAATGAGGCCACCTCATCAAACACAAATGTTTCGCCAGCGCGAACCAAATCCCACCAGCGTTTACCTTCGCCAATGAACTCTTTATAGCGCTCATCTAAGATAGCTTTAGCATTTTCAGCTTTTGTACTATTAGCAAATTCATGTCCGCTGAAATTGTCTCCATAAGCCCTCTGACGAACCAGATTTATCTCGCTTGAAGGATCTTCGCCCAGATTATTTTTAGCCTCGGCTAGCAGTAATAAGGCATCGGCATAGCGGTATAGTGGTACATTGTTGTAATTAAAACGTGAACCATCATCACCTATGATGCCCAGAAACTTATTAAGAATAGCACCTTGATAATTGGCGTTATCTGGTGTAAATGGAACATGATTGGTGCCATCGTTATACAATTTAATAAAAGTTGTCCGGCGCATATCATCCAAATCTTCCAGGATGAGATTGGTTTTATCTGATGGGCCAAAACGACTGGCTCCATTCACCACAAAATCAGACAAAGAAGTACCTGTTTCGTCGAAAAGACCTGCTACGTCAACCATACGACCGGTAAAACTACCATAGAAATTACCTGCTTGATCCTGCTGATAATCAAATGAAAATATAAACTCGTTATTAAACTCATTACCCTGTCCCCACAGTTGTTCAAATGGAACCAGTTCGTGTCCTGTAATTTGCGATAAAGCCGTTTTAGCTGTTGTAAAATCAGCATCGCCACCTCCAAGTACCTTACCCGACCACAGGTATACATCACCTTTTAGTACTAAGGTTGCGGCTTTGGACCAATACACGTTCTTGCCATTCCACTGGCTGTTGTCACTACCAAAATATTCCAACGAACTTTCAATATCGGCCTTTACCTGGTTCATCACCTCAGCTTTAGGCGAACGTGGCTTCTTAAGTTTTTCCAAATCCACCTCTAACAATGGCTCTGTGGTAATTGGCACATCGCCCCAGGCTTTTAGCATGGTATAATACACCTGAGCTCGTAAACCATACACCTGACCCAATAAATGATTCAGTTCGGCTTCATCCTTAAATGGAGCTTTAGGCGCATTAACAATGAAATCGTTGATGTAGTGCATCAATCCATAAAAATTGGCCCACTTATCAAAGTGTACAATGGTTGTGCTGATGTTATTATCAATCAAATCCTGGCCCGATGGCGACTCAATCGTTTTGCCACCCCAAACATCAGAGCGCAATTCGCCCATTTGCCAGAGCGTGTAGGCATAGTCCCTGTATTTAGAGAAAATTCCGACATGAGCAGCACGAGCCGCTTCTTCCGTATCCCAAAACCCGTTGTAGGTTAATTCACTTTCGGGTTGCATATCCAACTCACATGAGCCCAACAAGGTCGCAACCAGCAATAGTGCTATATATTTTAATTGTTTCATTTTAAACTGTATTAAAAGTTAGAAAGTAACGTTTAAACCTAAAGTATATGTGCGAGGTAACGGGAAACGTCCCGAATCAATTCCTCCACTGGTCACTTCAGGTGAACTGCCCGAAAAACCATTGAAATAGGCCAGGTTGGCTCCTGTTACGTAAAGACGAATGTTTTGAAAAACATTGTTGGCAATAGCTCCGCTAAGATTATAGCTCAATGTTACTTCGCGCAAGGCCAGGTAATCTCCTTTTTCCCACATTCTTGAACTACTGTTGTCAATAGACCCCTGATCGCCACCTGCAGCCAGGTGATTACGCTGACGGTCGACCAAAGTGAAAATCGGAATATTTGAAGTAGGATTTTCTGCCGTCCAAGAGTCACGTATTTCAATTGGCCCATTTTGGTTACCCTGAGTTTGAGCTATCCCTTTAACCCGGCGGCCGTTAATGATGTAATGACCAACGGCGAAGTCGGTTTTAACAAACAGGTTAAAGTTCTTATAACTCAGGTTCGAAGTCATACCCCCAACAAAATCAGGAGTGGTACGGCCGATTACTTTACGATCCAAATGATTGATAACTCCATCGTTATTCAAATCTTTCCAACGTGCATCACCCAAGAAGCGGGTGTCTTTTTGGTGTGCAAATTCAACGGTTCTATCGGCATGTTCATCAATATCAGCCTGTGTTTGATAAACGCCATCAAACACATAAGCTGTAATCAAGTCGTAACCCACACGCTGACCTTCCTGCAGTCCGCCAACATATTTCGTTTCGCCGGTTGCTGCATCGTAAATCTCTGTTCCGCCCTGACGGTTATTATCAACCCCATTGGCTGGTAATTTATGCGCGTAATTTCTGACTGAATAGTAGGTTACTCCCAAATTCCAATTGAGATCATTCTTTTTAATCACATCGGCATTCAGCTGAAGTTCAAGACCTTTGTTACGAAGGGTTCCGTTATTGGTGGTAATCGATGAGAAACCTGTCCATAATGGCAAGGTCAGTCCTGCCAATTTATCTTTGACATCTCGTACGAAATAGTCCGCCATCAAAGTAATGCGGTTATTAGCGAAACCAGCATCCAATCCGATATTGAAAGTTGTTGAACGCTCCCATTTCAGATCCAACAAAGGTAAACGGTTATTGACATAACCAGCCTGTGTATCGTAAACATTTGTTGTAGCATAAGTCCCGAACACGCCAAAGTTAGACAGTACTTCAATGTTACCATTTACTCCATAACTCAAGCGTGGCTTCAGGCTGCTCACAATGGATTTCATTTTAGAGTCTTTGTAAAACTCTTCGTTGTGCACATTCCATCCCACCGATACGCCAGGGAAAAAATCATACTTGTTATTTCCCAGTCGGCTGGCTCCATCACGACGGAAAGTTAAACCCAGTAGGTATTTATAGTCGTAATCGTAGTTAAGCTGTCCAAAAACAGAGGCAATCTCATATCCGGTATGATACGAATAAGGAATGCCTGATGCTTCTGAACCCACATTCATGGTATAAATCAGGTCTGTTGGCGACAAGCGAGTGGCGGCATCAAACTCAAACTCTTTCTCCTTGAAATATTCGAAGCCAACTAACGCATTAATGTTATGTACATCGTTAATACGCTTTTTATAGTTGAGCATTGAAGTTATCTGGTTACGCATCATTCTATCATGCGAAACAGACGACTTTCGATCGGTATTCAATCGGCCTGAGCTCAAATATGCTTTGTTAAAGGCCTCATTCGAATTATTGATGGTAAAATGACTACCTCGTAATGTTAATGTAAAATCATTCAGAAACTTGTAATCCATCTGAACAGAAGCTGTCAAACGCTGCTCAAGGTTAGTACGTACAAACTTATCTTTGTAATACAGAGGGTTACCAAAACCCAGATAAGTACCTGGCTGGTATTCATCAGACAAGCTACCATCCGGATTGTTATTATAAATGCGGGAAGTTGGTGCTAAACCAGCAGTACGCTGGAATAAATTGTATTCACTATCGTATGGCAAGTTCTGGTTAGAGTGCGCATAGATAATATTGGATGACACTTTAAAATTATCCGAAATATTATACGATGCGTTAAATGTTCCTGAGTAACGCTTAAATGCAGAGCCAAATACCAATCCTTTATCATCAAGCATACCCAAACCCAGGTAATACGTTCCTTTGTCATTACCACCGTCGAACGACAAGCTGTAATCCTGTCCATAGCTTTCCTGGTAAAACAGTTCGTTCATTTTATTATCCTGGAAAAGCAGAGTTGTTCCTGGTGCAATAGGATCATCCATGGTTTGCCAACCATCATAATTCAACAAGTATTTGTTATCATCTGTCAAATACATGGTTGTATAAATGGAATTGGTAGCATTGTTGCCAGTAGCAGCAGCATGTGCCCCAGTCAGAAACTGATCGAGCCAGGCATATCCCATCACATCCTGTGCTGCACGCACTCCTAGGCGGTTAAACTTCACATAGTCCGCAGCACCCATGTATTCCATCGGATCTTCGCGACGTTTATTAGTTGTGAATTTGGATCTGAAGGTCACATTTGACTTACCTTTCTTTCCTTTTTTAGTGGTCACCAATATAACACCATTGGCAGCACGCGCACCATACACCGCAGTGGAAGCTGCATCCTTCAGTACCTCCATCGATTCAATATCGTCGGCGTTCAAGGCATAAAATGATCCTGGTACACCATCAATTAAAATCAGTGGCGTTCCTTTTCCGTCGAAGCTGGTTCCCCCACGTAATACCAAGCTTGGGGTTGAGCCAGGCTGTCCTGTTGTTTGAGTCACCTGCAAACCGGCAATGGTACCCTGCAAAGCAGTAGCGGCATTTGAGCGCGGCGCACTTTCAAGCACTTTTGTGTCCAGCTTAGCGATAGATGTGGTCATTTCAGCTCTTGACTGAGTAGTATAACCAGTTACCACCACTTCATCCAATCGTTTCAACTCTTCCACTAAAGTGACATTAATGGTTTGCTGTGTGCCCACTGCAATCACTTGCGTTTGAAAGCCAATAAATGAGAATACAAGTGACTCATTTGCATCAGCCGAAATCTGGTATGTCCCATCAATACCAGTAATTGTTCCATTTGTGGTGTTTTCTACATACACCGAAACACCTGGTAAAAGTTCGCCTCCAGCATCTTTTACCACACCTGTAATTAGGTTTTGAGCCAGCACACTACCTCCTAATATCCAAGATAATAGCATGACCAAGCCCAGCTTTTTTGTTAATAGTTTTCTTTTCATAAATTCAAATTTTATTGGATTATGTCATACATAATGCGTTTCAAAAATATGTGATTTAATTTTTTTTTCAAAAGATTTTGCTAAAATTTGTGGGGAGATAATCATGCATCCTATGACAGATAAGACAAAAAATAATAGCCTAAACATCACCGCAGTTGATTCAAGCAGCCTTGTTGACAAGGTGGAGCAAACATTAATTGATTTATTAATCTCTGAGAAATTGAATCCAGGTGATCAGATTCCAAAAGAACTGGAATTGACCGAAATGTTAGGTGTTTCGAGAACCGTGATACGTGAAGCACTCAATCGGCTTAAAACAATTGGTCTTATCGAATCGACAAAACGGAAAGGCTCAACCATTAAAAGTCCGGATCTACTTTTTCTCTTAAAGAAAAGCCTGATCCCTAATATTCTGGATCAAGCCACTTTAAAAGATATTTTCGAACTTAGGCTGGTGATTGAGATTGGAATGAGCGATTTAATTTATAATCGTGCTACGCCAGAGGATATTGCAGAATTAGAGCAGATTGTTGCAACAGAGCCAGATTCGCCTAAAGAAGTTCTTTTTGATGTGGATCATGAAATCAAATTCCATGGAAAATTGTATCAGATTTCGGGCAATCACACATTAATTGATTTTCAGACAATATTATTACCCGCATTCCGGTATGTATATGATTCCGGCATGATTGAAAGTCCAGCTCATGACTCCAAATGGGTTTCACACCAGGATTTAGTAAAAATATTAAAGGATGGAAATCCGAATAAGTTCCGCAATGCCATGCGCAAGCATCTGGACAGACACTTTAAGGGGTATTTTAAGTAACCTTTACTAAATTGAGCTCCAATAGGCTGGCTATACTAACAAACGATTGGAGCTCTTACTTTTCCTACTTCATTTATTTATTGCTTCGCCAATTTAAAAAAGCCAATCATCCTTTTTAGATTCTCAGCTTGGGAAGCCAGTTCCTCAGCACTGGCGGCCAGCTCCTCAGCCGATGCTGAGTTTTGCTGAGTCACATTCGTCAATTCGAGAATAGAAGAGTTAACCTGAGCTGTTGCGCTATTTTGCTCGATACTAGCAGCTGCAATTTCTTCCACTAATTGAGTGGTCTGCATCACATCAGGTAACATCATTTCAAGTTGCCTACCTGCTTCCTGAGCTTCTTTAAGGCTGTTTTCAGCTTTAACTATTATTTCATCAGCAGCCAAACGACTGTTTTCAGCCAACTTTCGTACTTCAGCGGCCACAATAGCAAAACCCCTACCATGCTCACCTGCCCGGGCAGCTTCTACAGCTGCATTTAAGGCCAATATATTGGTCTGGAAGGCTATATCGTTAATAAGTGATATCTTTTCAGCAATAACCTGCGTAGCATCAAGGCTTTTTAGCGCCTTAGCCTGTACCTTTTCTAAGCCTACTTTAGCACTTGTAGCAATCTTTTTTGTACTGACTGCATTTGAAGTATTTTGTTCAACGTTAGCAGTAATTTCTTCGGTGGTTGAAGATATTTCTTCTACTGACGCAGCCTGCTCATTAGCTCCACTAGAAATTTGTTCAGATGTTGTGCTGAACTGTTGGCTGGCTTGTAATACAATATCTGCACCATTGTTAATGCCCTGAATAACATCCCGCAGCTTATCAGACAGCTTCTTTAAGGAGTTATTTAACACCCCCAATTCATCTTGTGAATCAACAGTTTGAATATCAATCTGCAACTGGCCATCTGATAAATAACCAAGCTCTCTAATTGCTTTTTCGAGTGGCATTCGTAGCATTCGGTTAATGTATCTAAAAATTATAATCCCAAACATAACGTTAAAGGGTGTAATGATATATTGCCAGTATGTTTCCCCATGAAACTCGATGGTTTTCATAAATGCCACAAATATGGTAAATGAAACAGTTATCATACTAAATTTAAACATGATTGACTTTTTAAAAATCAGCCTAAGTGCGAGAATTGCTACCGGAATTGTTATTGCCGTTTGCATCAATTCATTCATTAAATTACTCATGTTATCAATCCCCCTTTTTTTAAAATTAACAATTAATAAAACTATCTAATCACTATTCTGAAGTCATATCAGGAGCTTTCAGGCAAGTACTGATATCTACACCAGATGATTGTTTTTCACCTGTAACCCGACATTATTCGCATATTTTTAGGAAATGCATATTGATTATTCATAACGGTATTTAAGACGCCTTCCAGCTCTTCGTAGATGGCCTGCTTATCAACAAATCCTCTAAAACCTGCCGCAATCAATTCTTCCAGAAACACCTGATCTTTATTGAAAGTAATAGCAATCTGCCTGATTCGAGGAAACAGAAAATCTATCTGCTTACCTGCTTCTATGCCACTAAGTAGTGGCATATTCACATCCATTAAAATGAGGTCGGTTACATTAAGTAAATCGTGCTTAACAATCTTCGCTCCATCGCTAACAATATCAAGCACTTCATACTGCCCATAGATAGATAGTAAGTATTTTAATCCTTGTGCAAACTCAGGACTGTCCTCCGCTATGATGATCTTGTATTTCTCCTGCGTTGTCATGTGATTTTAAACGCAAGGAACTTTAGCGGAGTTATTAGAAAAACCCTATAATTTATTGGGAGGTCCCCTATAATTACAAAGGGATTACCCTATGGATGGGCTTTAAATGTCGACTTTGTTATTTTTAATGGCCCAAACAATTAGTCCCGCATTATTTCGGGTACCGGTTTTTCGCAATAGTTTTGTTTTATGGCTCTCAATCGTTTTAACACTGAGGTACATGGATTCGGCCAATTCCTTGTTGGTATAGCCACGACATATTAATGTTAAGAGTTGTTGCTCCGATTCATTTAAGAACACACCGCTACTGCTTTCAAGTTCAAGCGTCTCCTGCTCATCTTTAAGGGTTGAGGCCAATGACTTTAAAAATTCATCAGAAAAAAAAGTATTGCCCTTATTAACTTCTCTTATGGCCTCACATAGCTCATTTACACTCATATCTTTAAGAACATAGCCCTTGGCTCCTTTCACAAATGCTTCGCGAAAGAAATTGACATCCCTATGCATGGTCAGCATTATGGCTCTTAAATCATTATCGAGTATTAACCCCTCATTTAATGCTGTCAATCCGTTGATACCGGGCATATCAATATCAATCAATGAAACATCATACTTTTGGGTAGATAAGCTGCTCAACCAATCGCCGGCATTATTGAATTCGGCGGCAACCTCCATGTCATCAGTTTGGTTTATCAACACCTTAATGCCTTCGCGCACCATTTGATGATCTTCAACAATTGCTATCTGTATCATTATTGACAACTTTTATATCGAATGTGATAGAAACCTTAACGCCAGCTCCAGGACTTGTTGATATATTACAAAATCCTCCAATTGACTCAATGCGATTGATAATGTTTGAAATTCCAAAGCCCTGAAGACGTTTTTCCTCAAGATTAAATCCCTTACCATCATCCATATATTTAACAACTAAACTACTTCCTGTTGTTTCAAGCTGTACTTGAATATTTGAAGGTGAGCCATATTTTATTGAATTATTAATCAACTCCACTAACGAACGATAAATGGCCAGCTCTACCATGTGACTTTGAATATTCAGCTGTTTGGCAACTATATTAAAGCGAATTGCCGTTATCGGCTGTATATGCCCAACAAACGACTCAAGAGCTTTAACGAGTCCATAACGCTGAAGGATTTGCGGACTTATATTATTAATTGTGTTACGAAGCTCCTTAATGGCATTATTCAACAGTTCATTCAGCTTCTCTCCAAAACCTTTAGCCTCATCTCCCTGACAATTACTGACAAGTGAGTGCGCGTAAATTTTGGCTGTTGACAATAACGGACCAACGCCATCGTGCAGTTCCTGTGCTATTCGCCTATTTTCTTTCTCTTCGGCCTGCATCATGGTTTCAATAATGAGCCGGCGCTTTTTACGGCGTTCCGTTATATCAATAAATGCGCATACAGCTCTGTCTCCATGAAATGTATGATGCACCTCTGCACTTTTCAGTTCACCTGTTTTTGTCTTAAAATCAAAATATTCAAGTGGCAATTGCTTTTGTTCTTTAAAAGCGTATTCCATTTGTTCCATCGAAAATGCTGCCACCTTTTTTCTAACATTCACATCAGGATAAACCTTTTCTAACCATTGATCCAACGTTGCAATTTCTTCACTTTCATAACCAAAATAATTATAAAAATTCTCATTGAAATAAGGGATTCTCCTATCTTCCATTAATACGGCAACCGGTATTGGCAGTTTATCAAGGGTGTAGTTAAATTCTTGTTGTGTATTGTGCTGCACCTTTACTATTTGCTTGTAGGCTTTAAATGTGTTATAAAGGGCATAGCCAGTAACTACAGCAGTTAATATCGTCAAGTTAAAATCCGCTAACCAAATAATTTTATTTTTGACCAAAACCTCTGGCGGTGCGTAATAGTCAATTATACCGGTCGTGTACAGATGCATAAAAACGAAATAATATACCACCAAAGCAATGCTGACAATAAGTGAAAACCATTGATTAAAGTAGAAAAAAGTGACCATAAACAGCAGTATCAAAAAATACGGTGCACCGCCTATATAACCTAAATTATAAGTAGAATATAAGTATCCATATAACAGGATAAACAGCAGAATATACTTTTTAAAGACCAGCGTTAAAGTCAAGCGAAAAACGGTGAAAGCCAGTAAGAAAGAAAGAATTAAGGCATTAACAATAAAGTAATGAGTTATATTGTGCCAATGATCGTATAAACTATATGCATAAAGAGGGCCTATGAATAATGTTATCATCCTAAACGCAAAGTCGATAACTTCTCCTTTAACACTACTAAACGATGCAATAACATCTTTGTAAGTCCTATTATTATTCAAGTTTTTTCAATTAGATTAATTCAAAGCTACAAAGGAATAAATTATTTTCATCACAATTATTCTTTTATCAATACACAGCAACCCGACAGAAATTGAAAAACAAACAACTATACAACCGTAGCGTGAGTCATTCAATGCTAAAATCAAAGAATTCAGAAGACAATTTAGAGGGGTTACTGATGTGAAATTTTTCCTCTACAGATTGTGTAAAATTTATGCCTAGACCCAGAAATTGCATGTGGTCCGTCCTTGGTCCTCTGTTTTCATTGTTACTAAACAATAGAATAAAAACACAAAAAGCTCGTAAATCATATGATTTACGAGCTTTTGATTGTAATTTATTTTTACATTGTCGGGGTACCAGGATTCGAACCTGGGACCCCCTGGTCCCAAACCAGGTGCGCTAACCGGACTGCGCTACACCCCGAATCAATAATATTTTCA
>NZ_JAFMVC010000028.1 GCF_025499605.1 Carboxylicivirga litoralis
TGGTCACTTTGGAGCGTCAAAGGGTGGTCAATTTCGTTCGTTAGACCTGGTCAATTTAAATCGTTAAGAGGTGGTCAACTTCAGCGTTTTTTCCAATAAGCACTCTGCATTTAACCATTAAAAACAAACTCCTGGCGGAATCAGTAAAGCAGCTTACTCGCAAACGTTTATTAAACTTGGTTGTATTTTACCAGGCCTGTTTAATTCGCCTGATAGATGAGCTGAATATCAAAGACTGTCCGTGTTCACAAAATAAGCAATGTCATGCCACTCATCTGGAGCCTTTAATAGAAAGTCTGACTGAGTCATTGATATTCATTAATGAGCAATATAAAGATTTTTTTGACCTCGAATCAAACCTTCCCAGAACTTGTGAAGATTATCATCGTGCAAACATTCAGAAAAGAATCAAAGAGATTCTACAAAACCTTATTCAGATCTCAATAAGCGATCGATTACTCCATGTTATGCTACATCCATTAATGGATTTTGTTCAACAAAAGAAAGCTGCTTATAGCTTTAATGACAAACGTTTCCTTTACCAATGGCTACAACACCTGGAGAACAACTGGATGTTTGTTTTTGATGCTAACGATTCTTCAGTTGAGTTTTGCAAACAGCTAATTGAATGGAACCTCAACTCTCTTGAAACAATTGATTTCTTCATTGATTTTATCACTGAAAAATATCAGTTGGAAGATACAAAAGAAGACCAGTTACAGGTGTTGAGGTATTTTCAAAAGTGCTTTAAGCAGCATGTGGTTGTGAATAAAACTGGCTACCAGATTAATAAACCTTCATTAAAAGAAACGCTAATAAACTGGGTTGTACAGGAGATTATCTACATTGAAAGCACCTGTCATATTAACGATAGAAATGAACTCATAACTCAACCGGATGATAGTACAGAAAAAGTAAAAACCAATTTATCCGTTGCCCAATTGGGATGTTTTATTCGGCTCTGCATTGACTCTGGAATTTTTCCTGAAAAGAAAAAGAAACAGCTAATTACCGTATTTGCAGAAAACTTCTCTACAACCAACCGTGACAACCTATCATATGGCAGCCTAAAAAATCACCAATACCATCCTGAAAACAGTGCCGTTGATAAACTAAAAAGTATTGTTTTCAAGCAGCTCAAACTACTACAAGAAAATAATTTTTAATTTTTTTTCAAAAATACATAAGCCTGGTAATGATGTAATTAACAAGGGGTGACACAGGGGTGATGTCACCCCTGTCACTGTTTTCATATTTGTCTTTTACTTTCCTTTGTTCTCGTTCAAAATCAATCATCTATTATCAGCTAATGTCTAACAGCGAAGTGTTCTAACAGAAGCGACAGCTTCGCTCTAAAATCTAAACAATGAAAACCGAGAACAAAAAGCTACTCCACGACCTCATCACTACCGATGATCTCAACCAATTCCGTAAATCACTTATGGGCGATATCGAAAAGCTACTCAAAGAAAGTATCAAACCAACACCCAAAACCTGGCTCAAATCCAACGAAGCCAAAGTCCTCCTGGAAGTCTCCAACGGCACCCTCCAGAACATGCGTAACAACGGCACCTTGCCCTTCACCAAAATCGGCGGTGTCATCTACTACAATCGCGACGACATCCAAAAGATGCTCATCGAAAACAAACAGTCATACTAGCATCTAAAAAAGCGAAGCCGTTCTATAAGAAGCATCGCTACGTTTTAACAACTGAAACGTAACACTTAACAAAGCTGTAAAGCAACTCTCCCTTTTTAAGGGGAGATGCCGGAGGCTGAGGTATTGCATCATGAAAATCATCAGCTTTTCAACTCAACAA
The DNA here is from genome assembly GCF_025499605.1 of Carboxylicivirga litoralis. Classification (GTDB taxonomy): domain Bacteria; phylum Bacteroidota; class Bacteroidia; order Bacteroidales; family Marinilabiliaceae; genus Carboxylicivirga; species Carboxylicivirga litoralis. The sequence goes on from NZ_JAFMVC010000028.1 coordinate 1,821, forward strand.
TTAACCACCCGGATAACTATCGGGTTCGACACCACACCATGAACTACATCAAGCATTTAAACCAAATATTTGCCTTGATGGATCAGGTAAAGAGTTTTAAGTCATACCATATTAGTCTCTATCTGGCTTTGTTTAGACGGTGGAATATCGAAAGATTTAAAAATCCAATTAGTGTATCACGCGACGATATAATGAAAACAGCAAAAATCGGTTCGCCAAAAACATACTCAAAAGCTTTAAAAGAATTGCAATCACATCACTTTATTCGATATGATCCATCACACGATCCCAATGTGGGTAGTCTCATTAACCTGTTCACATATGAACAAGTTACTTGTTCCCTAGTTGGGTCAAAAATGCCCCCTTATATAAACAATATAAACAGTAAACAAACTAACACTCTTTATAAAGAGGAAAATTTTTCAATTTCTAATTCTAAAAAAAGTAACGATATGAAAAATACATCTGACATCGAAAATCAAAAATCATCCATCGAACATCATAAATCGCAAATCCAACATCCCCCTTTATCCCATATCCAAATCTACTTCCACGAAAAAGGCTATCCCGAAACCGAAGCCCAACGCTTCTTCAACTACTATGAATCCAATGGCTGGCTCATTGGTGGCAAAACACCAATGAAAGACTGGAAGGCTGCTGCCCGCAATTGGATACTCAACATCAAGAAATTCGAAAAGAAAGGTCTTGATGCTGAGCGGAGCCGAAGTACATATGACACTCGCAAGAAGCAGTTCCGTCAAAAACATCGAAAATCTAAACATCTCACATCCGAAAATAAAACATTCAGTCTTCGCCCAACATCCCCTCTACCCTCATCCTCCAATTACGACGAACCTCTTTAGCGTTTCGAACCATTCGTGCTAATTCGTGAAGAATATTACCAAGCTGTAAATCATCTCAAATCTCATTACTCACATCTCAACTCTGAAAAAATGCATTACCAAATCAAAAACAACATCAACTACTACGATTTTTCTAAATCCCTCAACCTCATCACCCAAAAGGGCAAAGCCTTATATGGGCCTCATTTCAAACTATACGATGAAGATAGGCCCATCATTAACAAACTATTCGCATACTTCATACACGACCCTGAAGAATGCAAACGACTTGGAATAAACCTACGCAAAGGCATTCTCATGCTCGGACCGGTTGGTTGTGGCAAAACAGCATTGATGAGGTTAATGCCACTTATCCTGCCCAATAACCAGCGCTTTCCACTTAAAGCCTGTCGCGACATTAGTTTCGAATTCCAAAAAGATGGTTATGATACCATCCACCGCTATTCTAAACGAAGCTTTAGCATCTCACCTGGGCAGCGTATTCCCAAAACACTTTGCATTGATGATTTGGGAGCCGAATCCAACATCAAACATTTTGGCTCAGAATGCAATGTCCTGGCCGAAGTCATTCTCAGTCGCTACGACTTATTCATTTCCGACAGGCTCATTACGCATGTTACTACCAATCTCAATGCGAAGGATATTGAAACACTCTATGGGAAACGAGTAAGAAGTAGATTAAGAGAAATGATGAATGTGATTATCTGGCCGGAAGATAGTATAGATAAAAGAAAATAATTTTCAATCATCGTTTATTAAGAAGCTCAAAAGAAATCACACGAGACATAAAAACAACCATTCTTTGAAATGAAAGTGTGTACAGCTTTCCTAATTCATTCAATATGTTTACGCTGTAGAATTAACAATGAATATAAATCAAAACACTCTATGAAAAAGTTCTTTACTACAGCCTGTGCTCTCATTGCCTTTTCTTGCATGTATGCACAAGTTAATATTCCGGTTAGCAATGGTGATATGGAAGATACAACACCCATGTATCAAAATAAGCGAAACGGAAAAAAGTGGTCAATTGAAGGTGGATGGTTCAACGAAAACAGTAAACCAAGTAAGTTAGATGCTGCAAATAGTGGCTTAGCTCCTGGAGAAGGGAGGAATGGCACTCAGGCTATTAAATCCAAAATAGTAGATGCTGAAGGAACCACTGCTCATGTTACTCTATCTTTTGGTGATAATGACATTAGTAATTATGGCCCTGGAACCTATAAGTTTTCATTTTACGTCAAGGCTTTAGATGCCGACAAAACAAGGTCATTATGGATAATGTGTAGTGCTATTGATGATAATAAAAAGGATATCAGCAGTGAAGTATTAACCCAAATTGATAAAGGTGGAACAGTTGCCTGGAAAGGATTAGAAAATGGTTATTTAGAGCAGTCAGTTACGGTAAAAATATCCAAAGATACACCTGTTAAATATTTGCGACTGCTGATACAACATGCTAGATATTCCAATACCTATTGGTTTGATGATTTCACCTTAACTAAATTGGATTAAAAACAGGGGCTTTATATGAATTGGCTAGAATGATAACTATTCGTTAATCAGTTGTGTGGCTGAATCTGAACAATAATTGGCCATTTTTAGGAATATATAGATGTATTTGATTTAGCACTCAATTTCTATGTTTGATTCAACAAATTTCAGTAATTAAAATTCAAAATCACTATGAAAAATCTACTATTCTATTTAGTCTTTTCTGTCTTATTATCTGCATTTAGCATTGTTAATGCTCAAGATAAAATCACAAACATCACTGCACCCCATGAAGTTTCACCGGGCCAAACAGCGAAGGTTACTGTCGAGTATAGCATTAGCAAGTCCAGGGATATTCTTGTAAATGTTCAGGAAAATGGGGGTGAATGGAAAAGTTATGCATGGGTGAGAGCTAAAGCTAAATCAGGAAATGGCAAGCTAGACCTTGAGGTACCTGTAGGTTCGGATATTCCACTAGCCATCGGTGCTTATAAAATAGGTGTTACGTTGGTGCCGGTTGGTGGCAGCTACCCTGAACGACTTGATGAACGTACAATCGCAGATGTGGATGCTGTGTCAGCCTCAGTTAAAGCAAGGGAAATTACAGTTGCGGTAGACGACATCATAAGTATAGTTGCACCAGATCAAGTTTCACCCGGAGAGAAAATAAAAGTTACCGTAGAATATGGAGCCACTGAATCGCGCGACATCCTTATTAATCTGACACTGAACAAAGAGCCTTGGACAAATTATGGTTCGACCAAAATAAAAGCTGCAGCTGGTACTGGGAAAAAAGAAGTTGAGTTAACTGTTTCTAAGGATATTCCCTTGGCTGCAAATGCCTATAATTTGGCTGTTGCTATAGTTCCGGTTGGTGAAAACTGGCGATCGAAACTGGATAGTATAATAAAAGGACAACTGCATGCAGTAGCCCCTACTTCGGATAAAAAAAGCAGGAAAAAGAGAAGATAGAGGCCGATTTTAAATCCGTGCTATTGTACTTACTTATAACTAAGAAAAAGAATCCTTAAAAACAGTTGGTCAAAGGTTTTGGGGTCAAGCTTTCTTGTAAAATTACCTGTTTCTGACCATCCTTTGGAATAAAATAGTGCCATAAAAAGTATCTCCAATTCCTAAGTTTGAATCAACAATTATCTAACAATTAAATTCAAAATCATTATGAAAAAACTACTACTTTCATTTGCAACTGCATGTTTGCTATTTGCTTTTGGCAATGTTAATGCTCAAGAAATTACTAACATTACGGCGCCAGATCCAGTCGAGGCAGGTAAAACAGAAGTAGTCACGGTAGACTACGTGGCCACTGCGCAAAGTGATATTGTTATAAATATTCAATCAACAGCAGACTGGTCTAATTATGGAAGTGCCAGAGTAACTGTTGAAGCAGGAACTGGTTCAGTAAATATAAACCTAACCGTTGGAGCGAGCACTCCACCAGCCACAGATGTTTATAAAATAGGTGCTTATATAGCACCAGTAGGCGGTGCATATCCAGAACGACTTCACGAATTAAATTTATATAATATTGATGTTATAGCCCCAACAGGACCGATTGATCAATTAATAAGTCTCACAGCGCCAGAGGTGATTTCACAGGGAGAAACAGTAACAGTCGCTGTGGAGTATGAAGCCACTGAACAACGAGATATAACTGTTATAGTTCAAGAAAATGGCGGGAGTTGGACAAAATACGGTGAAAGCACTTTAACTGTAGAATCAGGAACTGCAACTGTAAATGTGAATTTAACTGTTTCAGCCGATATTCCGATTGCAACAGATGCATATAAGATAAGTGCTACACTTGTACCTGTTGGAATGGAATGGGAAGACCGATTAGATGAACTCATACAGTACAATGTAAGCGCGACAATTGCTACTACAATAGGAACTGAGCAAGTAGCTGCGGGGGTTAGTGTGTTTCCAAATCCGGCTAGTGATATAGTCAAAATTACAGGTGAAACTACTATTAAGAATGTTAGTATGTATGCCATATCTGGAGAGCTAATGAGCAATGTAAAAGTCAATGCACGTGAATATCAATTTGACCTAACACCATTTTCAAAAGGTTTATACATTTTAAATGTAACCAATGAAAAAGGCACCTCAAGCATTAAGTTGGTAATTAAATAGACCACTATAGATAAAGCAGAGGTAATTAGATCTTTATAAGCATAAAGCAAGTTAAAAGAGGGAAGCTATATAGAACTGCTTCCCTCTTTTATAACAATTAAAAAACACAAGATGAGCAACTACCAGAGACATGCTATATTATATGCCATAATCACAGCTTTTTTTGCAATAACCTCTTGCGATGTCTATTCTCAGCATGAAGAGGCAGAGCCTTCAGAAATGGGCTATCCTTATTGGGGTGAGTATCAAAAAACACCCATATCGGAGATAATAAATCCACAATGGATATCTAAAGATAAGGTGATAGATGGTTGGGACTGGACGCTGCCAGATAATATTGAACCCTCTGACAAATCCAGTCTCTGTATTGCTCGTAATTTTGGACTAGGTATCTATAAAATAAATCAACTGCCTCCAATTAACTTCAAATGTAATCCTGTTATCTCGCATTGGGTTAGATGGAGAGATTTAGAACCCGTTGAAGGGGAAATAAACTTTCAGCCATTAATAAAAAACATACAGGCAGCCTATCAAAAGGGCTATGGATCTATTGTTCGCATTCACTTTTCGGCCACTGATTTTGCACCTGATTGGATTAAGGACTATAATATCCCTATCCGTAAAGAGCATAAAGAAAACCCGGTAAAAGCAAATTACGAGGTCAGTCACCCCGAGTTTCATCAACGCTATCTGAAATTTATTGATGCCTTGGGTAAGAGCGGTATACCGCAGATGGAAGAAGTAAAGGGACTTTTTTTGGGGTATGCCTCACCCTCCAATGGCGATGAAGGCATAGGCCCTTATCCGGAACATAATGCCAACGCCAATGATACGGTTCAGCATGTGCGTGAGCGCATTGATGCCTGGGCTGGTGCCTGCTCAGGGGTAGAGCACAAAGTGTTTATGGGTGGTTTGTCTGATTATGGATTTAGCAAAGGATTTGGCATTCGTCGTGGTTTTGTTGAGATGTATCTGTACCATATTCCTGATGAAAACATCGGTCAATTGTTAGACACTGAAGACTATTTAATGGTTGATGAAGCTAATGCAATAATAAAGAAGAATCTGTTTCATGGAGAAGAAAACGAGGAATATGAAGAAAAATGGGCCACTGCAGAACGTGGATTTCGTTTTGGTGAAAACACTGACCCATACACATATCGCTACTTCACTGCCAATATACGACTGTTACAAATGCGCTGTAACTATTTGCTGAATAACGAATTTGCCTTACTGCCTGATATGCTTACCTGGGTTAGTCTCAACCTCGGTAAAACACGAGATGATGCACCGGATGCCTGGTGTTTCTTGCGTGAAAGTTATTTAAGGCAGCGTCCCGTAAAGAATTTCGAACGATGGGTATATCAGCGCGACATACCAGGTTATGAAACGAAACCCGTTGTTAAGATTGATCATCCCATTGAAATGTGGATGGTTAAACCCGACATGTACCACGACTATGTAGCCAGGCAGGGACAAAAAATTGGATTTGATGTAGACGACGTCTTTCTTGCATCAAACAAAACATTTGCCATTAAAATTTCCTATATCGACAAGGGAAAGGGAAGCTGGTCACTAGTTTACCAAGGGAATAACGGAATTGAAGCAAGGGTTATTACCAATGAGAATACGGGTAAACTTAAAACGGCTACCTTTTTTATAGAAGGTAACTTTGAAAATAAAACAATTCCATTTGATTTAGAGATACATGGCAAAGATAGTTTTGAGCCTGTTGTTAGCTTTGTGAGGGTGATAAAAACAGAAAAATAATATTGAACTCATGTGTAAAGTGAAATATATATTATTTAACAAGGGTGTTGCAATAAGAATGATTACATCTTTATGTCTTCTTATTATATGTGTAAATATTCAGGCACAGGATGTTTTTCCTGAAAATGCCTGGGGTGTATATACGTGGGGAGTTTATAACCCAAAAGTTATCAATCCAGATAAAACACCTCATATAAAAGGGGCGCCAACAATTTTAAGATGGGCCGACTTAGAACCCAGAAACGGGAAATTTGAGTTTGACAAACTAATTAAAAGTAAATTAGAGCAATTAGATAAAGATAATTACTATACGACCTTAATGGTTTGGGTGGCCTTCTCTACCAAGGAGGTTACTGCCAAAGATACCACCTGGGCTTTTACGCCACCATGGCTGTTTCAAAGTGGTGTGCCTTTGGTCGAATTTCCACCAACGGTTAATCCTTTGGGGAACACGCTTACACGTTATTTCCCTTATTATCTGGATTCAAACTATAAATTCTATTTCCATCGTATGTTGAATGAGTTGGGGAAGTATGTTTTAAACTTGCCTGAAAATCTAAAAGACAGGGTGTTGTTTGTGCAAAGTGCAGAAGGGTCTACCGGTGATGGGCAGCCATATAAAGGACACCCCATTGATTCAAAGTATAACATCTCTTCGCGTGAATGGAGTGATTTCAGGATAGAAACGTGGAAAGTATTGGTGAATGCCTTTTCAAAAGACGGAGAACTCCGGATACCTCTGCTCACAAATTACGATGCTAACGAAGAAGAGCAGTATAATTGGATGCTAACTAACTTACCTAATGCTGTCGGGCTCAAAAATGGTATGTTTTCTCATGGGTATCATATTAGTGACGCACAGGAGCGATTAGCTAATTTCATCACGTTCAGAAATGAAGTAGAGGCGCAAGGTAAAGTGTTTTTTGCTCGAGGGGAGCAGGATGCTGAGTACAAGACATATGGCTGGAGTAAGCAAAATATTGCGCAAGGCCTTTATTGGTCGGCCTTATATGCTACGCATTGTGGCCTTACAATGTGGAATGTTCCCTGGGAAGCTTGTACAAGTGAAGCAAATTTTCCGGCATTTATACTTTTTAATCGCTATGCGGCACAAACCCGGGCATCTACTGCAAAATTTGCTTTTTGTGCGTTACGAAGTGGTCTGGATGCTTCTGACACTAATCGGTTTCCAGAAGCAACTTATGGCAAGGCCATTAAGTTTAACCAACAACGCTATGTTAATATTGCCAATGCCTTTAGTCAATATGGGGCGCAGATGAGCGATCCATCGAAGGCAAAAGGTGGCGGTATGATAAATAGAAAAAGGAAGGGATATAATGATGCCGGCTGGCAAATACTTCCAGGAAACTACCAACGGCATTTATCGCAAATAGAACCTGAAGAAACTAGTATTGGCTATTGGAATATTGACACTAGCATATACGGTCGGTTCGCCCGTGGATTTGATTATGCTAATGGTAAAAATACCATGTCTTTTGATTTGGATGATAATTTCTTTGATAGTCATGCATCTGTAGTAAAACCAAGCGTACAAGTCAAAATTATCTACTACGAAGGCGATGAAGGCAGTTGGGAACTATGCTACCATTCAGCAGATGAACCAATGAAAAGCGCCATTACAATAACCAACTCGCGAGAGGCTAAGTGGAGTGAACTAATACTTACTCTGGATGATGCTTTATTGAATAATGGTGGCGAAAAAGGCGCCGACCTTATATTAAGAAACAAAGGAACAACGAACTGTCGCTTTCATCTGATTGAAATTGAGAAGGGACATTTAAAGGATTAGAGTAATTAATCTGTCTTTAGTAATCTCAGAAGATGATAGTTGGAGTATTGCGTAATTCTTACGCACAATAATAAATGCACAACATCTATGATAAGTAATAAATATAAAAGCTTGGTTTTGAGTTTGCTGCTGTTTTTTGTAATTAATGGTAGCTCAGAAGCTACACTGATTAATTACGATTTTAAGGACGGTAATCATAAGGGAATATCCGCCGAAAATGCCAGCCTTGCAGTAAATTCGGGTGAACTAGCAGTAAGTATATCAGAAGCAAACAAGGCCTGGAAAGCCAGGTTATACTTAGATGTCAATCAGAACATTTATTCCAACCCAATTTTATACTTTCGATTCAAAGTGGGCAACATTGCAGCTGACGAACAAGCAGGGCTGGCTGTAACATTAAAAATTGATGGAGTCTACAATAAAGCCTCCGACGCGGGGATGTGGCGCTTATATCCTGTTTTAGACGCTTCAACCAACGACTGGCAAACACTTGCTTTGGACTTGACACCATTGATTGAATCATGGGAAGAGACCAATGGTACAGTACATGGAAACATTCAGGAAGTTTGCGTGCAAATAGGGACAGGCATTCCGTATTCGGGCAATATCATTTTTAACAACATTAAGTTGGGCGACGTATTGTTGATTAATGAGGTACAGTTGAATCCTGAAAATTTAAAGGAAATATTGGCAAATATTAACCTGCCAGTTACCGGTTCTCCCAACGCATCCAATTATGCCATGAAGGTCGATGATATTGAACATGAAGTTGTATCTGTCTCATTAAGAAATGATACAACTCTCGCTATCCAATTGGCAACAGCCATAGAAATACCACGCGAGGTGAAGGATGCGCCATCCATTCAGTTTTTCTATAATGGAAATGATGCAATTAAAGATAAGCACAATCAAAGGATAGAAGCATGCGAAAAAATGGTTTCCCTGTCGTCTTACGCTAAAAATCTGTGGAAGTATTGGGGGGAATTCGACAAAGTAACATGGCCTTATAAAGATGAGTGGCATACATCTGATGTCATTATTGATGGATGGGATTGGTCATTACCCGATTTTGTTGAGGCGGATGAAAATGCATATATCAAGTATAAAAATGTACCTAACCTTAACTTCTCATGTAACAACTTGGTGTCGGTGCTGGTGCGATGGGATGAGCTGGAACCCAAAGAGGGCATATATAATTTCGAACTATTGCGAACCCGAATTAAGAAAGCCTCCGTTGGGTATGATGGGGTGGTTTTAAGGCTGCTTTCATCAGTTTGGGAAATAAACTCTTACCCCACTCCCGGTAAACAAATCCCTTTGTGGCTTGAAGAAAGAAAAAATGCACCCCGTTGGATGGATGAGCTCGATATTGCTAAAATAGAGATGCACAAAGCCATTGATGGCAAATATATGATAACGAATATGGATATAATGGATCCGGATTACCATAGCCGGTATCTTAAATTTATTTCCGAACTGGGGAAAAGCGGTATTCCAGAAATAAAGGAGCTTAAGCTAGTAAATGTGTGTTATCGTTCAGCTTCGGCAGGAGAAGAGTTTACGTCTTATGATGCTTCCCAGAATAAGATAGAAGCGCTATATAATGCCACCGAGATAGAACAACGAACGAAAGAGCGTTTAAAGGTTTGGGCAGATGCTTTTGGTGATAACAAGCATAAACTAATGTATGTGGGACATGATGAGAAAGCCCATGTTACCTACGCTGCAGAAATGGGAATTGGTACCCGAAATGGTTTTATAGAAATGTATGGAGCCACTGTGCATATGCCTCTGTTTGGGCTTACCATTAATAACAATCGCTATGAGGAAGTGGATGAAAATAACCTGTTTATGCAAAATAAGTTTCCGTTTGGCGACGAAAATGAAGAGTACAGCAATGAAGGCCGATTCGGTTGGGAAGAGTCTTTTCCTTACAGGTACTACATTACCACTTTTCGCATGTTACAAATGCGCCGAAACTACGTGATGCACGACGGTAATACACTGAATCCTGAATTAACCTGGTATTTAGGAATGGGTTTATCACGTAATGTACATAGCACCCCTGACGCTTTTTCAATGTTAAACGAAATTTACATCAGTCCTTTTGCCAACAAAAACGAAGATGGAAGTTCAAATGCAGGACCTGTTAAAAATGTTGAACGGTGGTTGTACCAGAGAGACATGCCCGGTTACGAAACAACGCCTTGTATGGCCGTTCCGACCGCTAAAGATTTATGGTATGCAGATAATAGTAAACCTTATGATTTTACAGCGCGAAAAGGCAAGAAAATGGGTTTTATAGTTGATGACCGTTTATTTTCCAAAGGTGAACAGGGCATGGCTATCAAAGTTTCTTATTACGATGGGGTAAAGGGAACACTAAAGCTGCTTTATAAAAACAATAACGGAATACAGGAAAAATCTGTTGTAACCACAGGAAAAGATAAAGTAAAAACGGCAACATTTTTCATTAATGCAATCATGGATGATATTGGGACAGGATTTAACATTGAGTTACATTCTGCAGAAGAAGTCCCTGTATTTTTTGTTCGTATCATAAAAACCAAGCAAGATAACACTTCGATAGATAGAACCGATACAATGGAATTTTCCAGTATTTATCCCAATCCTTTTGACGACCATTTGCGGGTGAAGACTTCCGAAAGTAAGGATGCTTCTTTGGTTATTTACAATTTAAGTGGTGAAATCATTTATTCTACAACCAGAAGCAATACTATGCAAATTAACACCTCTACCTGGAAAACGGGAGTATATCTGGCAAAGATAAATGATGAAGAAGCGGTCAAATTAATTAAGAAATAAGCGGCATAGAATTCATAAGATGTAATTAACGAATTAGTGTCAAAATCATTTTTTAGGAATGCATTGTAAAGCTTGGTCATCCTAGTTGATAGACAATTTCTGACTACTTTTTGGAATAATACTAGCCCCAAGATAGCTGCGAATAAAGCTAGTTTAGTGGCCTAATTTTATTGATATGGAGAAACCGAAACTGGTTGAAAAAATACCTTTAATTATAATCACAATCATCATACTATTCTTAATGTTGAAATATTTGTATGAACACAATTTGTACCCGAATTAGGATGATTAATTTATGAATCTGTATTAATGATTTTATATTTTCCAGCATATTACTCTTGGACATAAATCCTTAGCTACAACTATAATTATTGAATTGTATCATTTAATTTATAACAAAATAAAATGCGTAAACTTCTTTTATTACTTACTATCTTTCTCGTCATCAATAATTTTGCCGTGCAATCCGCGGAAGGGGATGCTGCAAACAAAAAGGTGAAAATACTTCTTATTGGTGATAGTACAACTGAAGGAGGTAAACCAACCTTCGAAACTACCATTGAGCAACTATTAGTTGATGAAGAAGGCATACCGGCTGTTGAAGCGATTAATGTTGGCAGAGGTGGTGAGACTGCTTACTCACTTTTAAATACTGGTCGATACGATAGAGAGATTAAAGAAATCGACAGTGTTGACTACATCTTTTTACGTTATGGTATAAATGACTGGCTTAAAAGGCAGCCTTTTGAGGAGAATTTTCCGGGGGATATGAAGGCGCTGATTGGTCAGTTGCGCATGGATTTTCCTGAATCCCAAATTATTGTAATGACCATACTTCCTTTTCTTAAAGAAGGTGATACACGGGTTGTAAATGAATTTATTGTCAACATAGCAGCTGAAGAGAAGCTAGATGTATTTGATATTTGTCCTGCTTACCAAAGAGGATTGGAAGAGCACGGAAAATATTCGATGAGTGTGCGATTTTTTCCTTTAAGCGAAATCCCTGAGAAGTACCATGAACTTGTTGCACAGTACACTAAATATTATGAATGGAAGAAAGCTGATTGGGTAAGAGTTTATACCAATGAATTAGATCCTTTATTTGGACATTTACCAAACTGGTACAAGGACAAACATCCAAATCCAACCGGATATAGACTTATTGCCCGTGAAACGGTAAAATATATTCTGCCAAAGTTGAAAAACAAATAGTGTTAAATCCAAATTAAGAAATGCTTTAAAAGTTAATGGAAGGGCATTTTTGCAATAATTACAATAGACAATATAACTTATTTAGATATGAAAAATCTACTAGGAATTTTGCTGGGAATATTACTTTTCTCAGCATGTAACAACGCACAAAAAGAAAAAACGGAAGTGCCGACACAGCCTAATATTATTTATATTCTGGCTGATGATTTAGGGTATGGAGATTTGGGCTGTTATGGTCAAACAAAATTTGAAACACCTAATTTGGATAGAATGGCAGCTGAAGGAATGCTGTTTACCCAACATTACGCAGGAAGCACTGTTTGTGCGCCTTCCCGAAGCGTTTTATTAACCGGGCAACATACCGGTCATACCCCGATCCGTGGAAACAAGGAATATGATCCAGAAGGACAGCACCCCTTGGGCAGTCAGGCATATACTTTGGCAGAAATGTTGAAAGAAGCCGGATATGCCACCGGGGCTTTTGGTAAGTGGGGTCTAGGATTTGTTGGCACCGAAGGCGACCCTAACAACCAGGGATTTGATGAGTTTTACGGCTACAACTGTCAGCGACAGGCACATCGCTATTACCCAATGCACTTATGGCATAATAGTCAGAAAGTAATGCTAGAAGAGAATGACTTTAAGAATACAGAGCTATATTCTGGTGATTTGATTCATGAACAGGCCTTAAAGTTTATCGAAGATAACAAAGACCAGCCCTTTTTCATGTATTATCCCAATGTGATTCCTCATGCTGAATTGATAATGCCTGAAGGGGAGATGATGAAAAAGTACCGTGGCAAATTTGAAGAAGAACCGCATGTTGATAATCGACCGGGTGCAGATTATGGTGACGAGCCATTTGAAGTTAAATACTACTGCTCGCAACCTGAACCACGTACTACCTTTGCAGCCATGGTGTCATTACTTGATAAACAAGTAGGTGAGGTATTTACCAAGTTAAAGGAGTTGGGTATTGATGATAATACCATTGTCATGTTTTCATCAGATAATGGACCACATAAGGAAGGTGGTGCCGACCCGGATTTTTTTAAAAGTGGTGGAGGCTTAAGAGGTTATAAACGCGACCTGTATGAAGGAGGCGTGCGTGCTCCAATGATAGTGAGGTGGCCAGGTAAAATAAAAGGTAAGTCTAAAACTAAACATGTATCAGCTTTCTGGGATGTAATGCCAACCTTGGCAGATGCAGCAGGAGTTCCAGTTCCCAAAAATATTGATGGAATCTCTTTTATGCCTGAATTATTAGGAGAACAACAAGAACAGCACGATTATCTGTATTGGGAATTTCACGAACAAGGAGGTAAACAAGCAGTACGCAATGGAAAGTGGAAGGCAGTTAGGTTGAATTGTTTTGATGAAGCAAAAACGACAGTTGAATTGTATGATTTGAGTGCTGACAGAGGTGAGCAGAATAATGTTGCTGCAGAATACCCTCAAATAGTAGAAGAGATGTTGGTAATCATGCAAAAAGAACATATGAATCAACCAGATTTTCCTTTTGAAGCAGATGTGGAAAATAACTATTAGTAGAGGGAAGAGATAGATAGCACAAGGTTTTGCAATTAATAATATGCCGGATTTTGCAACTATACCTTTTGATAGTCAAGTAAATCCTTGTTGCTATCTTAATTTTCATTTGGTAATTAAAAATAACACATGAGACTGTTAAAGATATTAATCTTAATAACTGCATTAGTTTATTGTAATCAGCAAAGTATAGCTAATGTAAATGTTGCAGATATATTTTCTGACAACATGGTATTGCAACGCAATCAGAAAGTGAAGGTTTGGGGAAGTGCAGAACCGGGTGAAAAACTGACGCTAAGCTTTAATGGACAAAGGCATAAAGCTAAGGCAGATAGAACAGGGGAATGGTCTGTGACACTTGCACCAATGACAGCTGGCGGACCTTTTAATATGTCAATCAATGGAAAAAATGAAGTGCTTCTTCAAAATATCCTGATTGGTGATGTTTGGGTATGTTCTGGTCAGTCAAACATGCAATGGCCGGTTTCAAAATCAAACAATGCAGAAAAAGAAATTCTGAATGCCGACTACCCGGAAATTAGGCTGTATACCGTTCCTAAACAACTCAACAATGTACCCGAGGAAAAATTAGGCAGTGCTTCATGGCAGGTTTGTACCCCTGAGTCTGTAACGGATTTTTCTGCTGTCGGGTATTTCTTTGGTAGGGATTTACAGTCAGAAATAGATGTGCCTATTGGACTAATCAGTTCAAATTGGGGTGGTACTTGTGTTGAAACCTGGACGTCAAAAGAATCTATCGTAAAATTGCCAAAATATGAAGGTTTTGCTGAAAGAATTGACAATTTCAATGCAGAGGAAATTGAAGAAAGGAATAGGAATACTTTACGTGGTATCATTGGTGAATTGCCGGAAGAAGAAAAAGGCCTTGAGAAACAATGGATGAAACCGGAATCCGATCGAGCCAGTTGGGGTACAATTAATCTGCCAACCTATTGGGAAGATGCCGGATATAAGCAATTAGATGGGATTGTTTGGTTTAGCTACGATTTTAGGTTAGAAAATGATGACATTCATCCAAAAGTCTTTCTGAATCTGGGTCGAATCAGTAATTCCGACATCACCTGGGTAAATGGACAAAAAGTCGGTGGAATTGAATGGGGAAGCGATACCGAACGATTTTATACAATACCAGAACAGCTGCTTGAAGTTGGTCAGAACAATATTACCATAAGAGTGGATAACAGATGGGGCAAGGGCGGTTTTGCCAGTGGGTCTGAAAACTTCTTTCTAAAGCTGGGAAAAAATATTATTCAACTAAGTGGTGAATGGAATTTTAAAGTTGACAAGGTATATGACAAATTTAAAGCCTCACCCAATGAAGTTCCAAGTTTGCTTTACAATGCCATGATAAACCCACTGATTCCTTTTGGTATTAAAGGGGTGATATGGTATCAGGGAGAAAATAACACACCGCGTGCTAAAGAATATGCCGTAACATTCCCAAACATGATTAGAAATTGGCGAGAAAACTGGCAACAAGGTGATTTTCCGTTTTTGTTTGTTCAGTTGGCTAATTTTACAAAACCACAAGCAACACCCGGTAATTCTAATTGGGCCGAACTAAGAGAATCACAATTAAAAACATTAAGTGTAAAAAATACAGGAATGGCTGTGACTATTGATATTGGTGAAGCAGATGATATTCATCCCACAAATAAGCAAGAGGTTGGTAAGAGACTGATGTTATCTGCCCTTAATGTGGCTTATGGGAAAGATATTGTTTATTCTGGTCCCATATATAAATCCATGGTGGTTAAAGAAGGGAAAGCTTTAGTTAGCTTTGACCACATTGGTTCAGGGCTCATGGTTAAGAGTAAGCATGGCTATGTCAATGAGTTTGAAGTTGCTGGTAAAGATGGAACATTCCATTGGGCAAAAGCAGAGATAGATGGTGATAAGGTTGTTGTATGGTCAGATAGGGTAGAAGACCCTATTGCTGTTCGTTTTGGATGGTCAAATAATCCTGCAGAGTTAAACCTGTATAATAAAGAAGGCCTGCCGGCTTCTCCTTTCAGAACCGACGACTGGAAAGGGGTGACGGATAGTAAGTCTTTTGATGATTGAGATAGCATTTTTGCACAAATTCATAGTTTGTAAGTAAAGCATTGGGGCTGATAAAAAAAGTTTATCAGCCCAATGCCTTTAGAACTTATCATTAGCCAACTAAAAGGCTAAGCGAACAATCGAAAACCAATTGATAATGAGGCTATACAAATGCCAAACATAAATATGAAATGTCTTATTATGAAAAAGATATACCACATTATTGCAGTTCTTTGTCTGCTATTGCCTTTATATAGTTTACATTGCCAGGAGTTACTTGTTTACAACACTATTCCAGGACGTTCGCCTTCCGAACATTACCAGTGCAGGGTGAAGCTTGAAACCGAAGATGATAATGCGTGGCGGGATGCATTTGTATTACAAACAACCTGTAAAACGGATGATGGATATTATAGTATTCTTCATGATTGGTCGGCATCTTGGATTGCCTTTGAATCAGATTTCAACGGAGACAAGGTTGTTGTTGAAATTTCAAAAAAAGATGGAACCCCAATTACCAAAGCAATGGTAAGGCCAATGGCCGAAGCCTCACCAGCTGTAATATCAGACGGAAAGGCTTATGTAACTTTTACTGAACCTACCAACATTAATGTTGACATTAACGGTCAAATGGAAGACCAATACACGGGCATGGAATATGCCGGTAATCCTGTACATACAATATCAGTATTTGCTAATCCAGTCTACCAGATACCAAATACATCCGATCCCGGAGTCATTGAATTAAATCCAGGCGATGCAATTCCTTCCGATAGAAGTTTGTGGCATACCGTCTACTTTAAACCGGGAGTGCATGACATAGGCATGGCTTTTGAAATCCTGTCTGATGAAACGCTTTTTATTCCCGGCAATGCAGTTGTTCATGGTACCATTCACCCTCCTAATGCGTGGGGAAATGCTTCGGCGCAAAATATTAAAGTTTATGGTTCGGGTGCCATTAGCGGCGAAAACTACGCCTGGACCGGGGATGGAGCAAAAGAAAATAAAACGTTCACTTATCAGGCGGCAAAGGCACACCTAGAAGGATTTGTGGTTGTCGATCCGGCAAATCATACATTCAACATGAATTGCTCATTTGGAGACCCTCAGTACTTTAATACTTACAAAAACTTAAAAATACTGGCATGGAGACAAAATAGTGATGCCATTAATGCTTTCAGGCATTCGGTTATATCAGATTGTTTTTTTAGGGTGCAGGACGATGTTTTCTACTATGGTGAAAATGTAAAAATCAACAATATAGTTACATGGAACGATGCTAACGGGGCAGTGTTGTACCTTACCAAAGGAAGCTCTGTGATGGAAGACAGTTACTTTAAAAACATCACTTCCATATACCATCGATCTCAATGGCATTATTGGGATGGCGGAAGGATTATTTCGATGCGGGAAACTCCTCCTGGAAGAACGATTAGAAATGTGCATATTCAGAATGTTGTGGTAGAGGATCCATATCCGGCCTTTCCGCCCTTTTATGCGACTATGGTAGCTGGCAGCAATGAAGCTATTGTTCTCGATAATGTAATATTCGATAATGTTCACCAGGAACATGATGGAGTTAGTTCAACCAAAGATGAAACCAGAGGAAAACCTCAAAACACCTTGTTGGGTTTGGATAATAGCAGGCAATGGGAGAATATTACGTTTAGGAACTGCTATTTTAATGGTAAATGGTTAGGTAGTCTTTCGGACGGTAACTTTAAAACGGCCAATATTGATGAATACACCATCAGATTTGAATTGACGCCTGTTATGCCTGTAACCGATTTTACATCGACCCTTACATCTATTACAGAAGGAGCATCAATCAGTTTTATGGACTTATCGGGCAACTTTCCAACAACGTGGAATTGGACCTTTGAGGGAGGTACACCCGCTACCAGTAACCAGCAAAATCCTACAACCTCCTACCTGCATGAAGGAACATACGATGTTAGCCTGACGACAACTAATCAATATGGTTCATCTTCAATTACCTATAGCAATTATGTTACTGTTGGTACAATAGAAACTGGTATTTCCGCCAATCCGGATAATGGAGACTTAAAGACAAACATAGATGTACTTTCTTTGTATCCTAATCCAGCTCAAAACATGCTTTATATTGACTTTAATCAGCAGGCTCTAAGAAATATCTACTTATACACGCTGGCAGGTCAGATGGTATATAATAAGCAGACACTGGAAGATAAAATACAGATTGATATACAAGCTCTAAATATTGGCGGTCCACTTTTGGTTCAGGTACAATCCGACCAGTCTGTGTCTACCTATAAAGTGTTATGTCGGTAATAATCAGGATTTAGAAAGGGAAATCATCAATAAAGTAGTACATTAACTGTGAAGCCGGAATCAGGTATGGGACTTGATTCCGGTTTTATTTTATGCATCACTATTCAAGGTCAATAGTCAGTGATGTTTTAATGGTTCATTCTTTTCATTTCCGAAGGAGACATGCCAAAAGCTTCTTTGAAACTTTTTCCAAAGTACTTAGGACTTGTAAAGCCAACCATATAGGCCACTTCGTCAATTCGTATACTGTTATTATCCATAAGAACCTGCTTAGCTCTATTCATCCTCATCTCATTTAAGAGTTCTTTTCCTGATTGCCCGGTCAAACTTTTTACTTTTCTGTAAAAATTAGAGTGACTCATACCTAATTCCTCTTCAAGAGTACTTACATTAAATTCTGAGTCTGGTATGCCTTTCTCTAAAGCGTCCATCAGGTCTTTTAGAAACTTTTCATCAAGCGTGTTTACGGTAACAGCTGAAGGTTCAAGCGAAAAGCCTTTACTCTGAAATATTTTTCTTAACTGTTCGCGGGATTGAAGTAAATTCTTAATCCTCAGAATTAAATATTCCATTTCAAAAGGTTTAGATATATAATCATCAGCACCTGTTTCAATCCCCTCGTATTTGGATTTATTATCCGTTTTGGCCGTCAGAAGGATAATGGGGATATGGCTGGTTTTAATATTGGTTTTAATATGTTGACAAAACGCCATTCCATCCAAATTAGGCATCATGATATCGCTTATTATCAGATCCACATCATGTTTGTCAACCATTTCAATACCAATAAGTCCATCTTCTGCCTCAAGTACATTAAATTCAGTTATGAGCTCCGATTTAATATAGCTGCGCATATCAGCATTATCTTCAACTACCAACACTGTTTTGGCTGTATTATTGATTGGTTTAGCCTCTTCCGTTAAAAGTTCATTGGTTTTACCTCTGAACATATCATCTTCGTTAGACAATGATTTCGTTTCCTCGGTGGACGAAAGGTTGGTATCAGGAATAAAGAAACGGATGGTTGTGCCTTTATTTGTTTGACTTTCCGCTTCTATATAGCCACTATGGGCTTCAATAAGTTCGCGTGTGTGCGACAGGCCAATACCATAGCCTTTCCCGTTGGAGGTATCATCTTGATAGAAGCGTTCAAAAACTTTCTGCAATTTGCTCGTGGAGATGCCTTTACCGGTGTCATGAACTTCAATTTTAGCAAATGAATTATATTTTGAATGGTTAAGTATTTGATATTCTTTTTTAAGAACTTTAGCTATAGAAATGTTTATTTCTCCAATGTCAGTATATTTAAGAGCATTAGAGATGAGGTTGAAGTATACCTTTGCTATCATAGCCGGATCAAAGCTGAGCATTAGCTTGTTTGAAGAACTGCTGACCTGATATTTCAAACCTTTATTTCGAATGGCATAAGTGAAATGGGCAATTTCTTCTTTGGTAAAAGCAATAATATCCTGGTTCTGCAATTTTGCCACAAGTTTACCACTTTCTGCTTTTCTAACATCCAGCAATTGCTCAATGAGATAATTAAGTCGCTTAACATTCCGTTTAATTAATAGCAACTGTTCTTTTACCTCTCCACTGAGGTTGTTTTTTTGAAGGATGCTCTCAAGAGGTCCTTTAATCAAAGTCAAAGGCGTTCGCAGATCGTGAGATATGTTAATAAAGAATTCTGTTCTTAACTTATTTAGAACCTGAACCTTATTGTTGTGTTCCTGTTCAAGTAAAAGCTTGTTTTTGGTAGTATAGCGAATAATTGAGTAATACGAGAAGTAGATAAAAATTAGAACAATCGTTAGCAGGTATAAAACGTAGGCATACCAGGTATATATAAATGGGGTTTTTATATAAATAAATAGTTCTGTACCATTATCTTCCCAGATACCATCACTATTAGTCGATTTGACTTTAAATGCATATTTGCCATGTCTGAGATTAGTGTAATTAGCATGCCTTTTTGTTACGTCGGTATATTGCCAGTTTTTGTCAAACCCCTCAAGCTTATAGGCGTATTTTATTTTTTCCGCATTAGGGTAAAGCATTGAAGAAAAATCAAAACCGATATTGTTCTGATGTGGGAGTAGTACTAATGTGTCTGATATACTTATGCCTTTTTCCAAAGGAATAGTCTTTCCAATCCGCTGCTTAGGATTAACACGCTCTCCATCTATAAACAAGTCGGTAATGGTTGTTTGTGGTTTTCTTAAGCTGCTTGTTATTTGGCTAGGATAGAAGGCCGTAATACCATTAATTCCGCCCATGATAATTTCACCGTTTTTTGTCTTGTAAGCAGTATGTTCTGAAAACTCATTACTCTGGATGCCGTCACTCTCGGTGTAATTAATGAACTGTTCTTGAGATATATAAAATTTAGATAAACCATTATTGGTTCCAATCCACAGGCATTGTGCATCATCTTCTATAATTGAGTGGATCATATTGTTAGGTAAACCATCATTGGTCGTGTAGCACTTAAACGTTAACTTTCCTGTGGTGGAATCATTAACAACCTTATTCAGTCCTTCATAGGTTCCAATCCAGAAGTTATTATTCGAATCTTGAATAATGGATCTGATATAGTTGTTACTGATAGAGCCCTCCTGTTTGCTGCTTTTGTATATTTTATCGTTCACAACTTCATGCGCTTCATTGAGTGAAAGTATATGAAGTCCGCCTCCTTCAGTGCCAACTAGTAACTCATTCCTTAGTTTATTATAGAACAGCATTCTACAGTTTTGAGGAGAAGCTGATTCTGTTGATGATAGCGGATAACTTTGATCAATGCGCATGCTATCATCGGTTATTTTTAAACGAAAAATACCATTAAATGATGCCAGCCAATAATAATCTTGGGCTCCTTTGGTAATATAAAATGTCGCAAAGGTCTTTAAATGACTTAATATCTTAACAGTTCCATTTGATTCTTCAATCAGTAACAACCCTTCATCGCAGCATATAAGTTTCTTATTCTCGTTGTATGGGGCAATGTAAAATACGGTCATGTTCTCTAGACCAAGTTTTTTTACCTTTTTTGTGGCTCTGTTAATCTGGTATAATCCGTTGCTATGTGTTCCGGCCCATATTTTATTATCTGTGTTATAATACACTGATCTGATAAAGTTTGAACCGTTACTTGTTGATGTGTTAATAGACAGGTGTTCGAATTGCTTTTGATCACTGTCGAAAAAATTGACACCAGCCCCAATTGTCCCAATCCATAACACATCATCATTTGATACATATAAAGCACGAATAAGATTGGAAGTCAGACTTGAAGGATTTAAAGAATTGTACTGGATATGTTTAAATCGAATTTTATCACTATTCACCTGATCAGACTTGATAAAGTTAAGACCATTATCAAGTGTGCCTAACCATATGTTACCTTGCAGGTCAACTGAAATACCCGAACACTTTAAAGACGAAGGGCCGTTTGCGCCGGCAGATGGCTTAAACTTAGTTATTTGCTTATTTGTCAGATTGTATCTAATAAGACCGCTTCTGTTGCAGCTAATCCATAAATTGTTCGAATAATCTTCAACTAAATCTAAAAAGTTATATGAAGGGTGTATAATAGGCGTTTCTATAGTAATTGCCACATTACTATGCGACTCCACTATTATTCGACTTACAAAACTGCTGGTTTGCATCCAAATGCCGCCCTTGCTGCATTCTTTTAAGTTGATAATGCTCCGATTTAGATTGGTATTCCCGGTATCAAATTCAATTCGTTGTGGTCTATTATTATCAATAGTATTATCAAGTTCTAATCGAAAAAGACCATGCCTTGTGCCAAGAAATAAATAGTCTTCATATACAAGGAGAGTGCTCACCGTAAATTTATGGCTTGATGCAGCATGAGATGTGATTTGGTATATTGATTCCGTATGAGGATTATACATATTTAGTCCGTCATCAGTACCAATCCATACACGTCCTGATTGGTCTTCAGCAAGACTGCGAATTGTATTATTACTTAACGATTGGGGGTTATTTCTTTGCGTGGTAAATGTTTTAATACTATATCCATCATAGCAATTCAATCCATCAACTGTTCCAAACCACATAAAACCCCTGCTATCTTTCAAAAAGCAATAAACTTCACTTTGAGAAAGCCCATCTTTAGAGGTGATGTGATGAAAACGCCTGTTTTGAGAGTAGGTGCTAATACTTATTAATAGTAGAAAACCAACAATGGTTATTTTTTCATATGTCCCCATAAACGCAATATTACAAAAATATAGTTGTTAAAGACTTTGGGTACTTAGTGAATTATAATACAAAACAATTATTGTCCATTAACTGGCCAATTTTTATCCATCATTGAACGAATTAGTTCCAAAGTCTGGGATTTTGTAGGGCTATTGATGAATCTTAAAAGAAGTTAATTTGTATTTGAGAAAGTAAACTTATTTCTAATTCAACAGCGCTAAAAAAGAAATTGGAAGTATAAAAAAAACTAATTTGGAGCTTATAATTTTAAGGTTTATGAAAAAAAGATTAAAACGACAAGTTCACCTGTTAATATCGCTATCAGCTGTATTATTATGGTGTTTTGTCCCGGTTAATGCCTTTGCGCAACAACGCCAGGTAAATGGTAAAGTAATTGATAAGGAAAATCAAGAACCTATTCCGGGTGTATCTATTATTATTCAGGGTACAACTACAGGAACCATTACCGATGTTAATGGAGATTACTCAATTAAGGTGGGTGATTCGAGTGCTAAACTAACCTTCAGTTTTATTGGATTTGAGGATCAGACAATTGAAGTAGGTAACCAGAGTCAAATTAATGTTTCGTTAAAATCAGAGATAACTGACCTGGATGAAGTAGTTGTTGTTGGTTATGGAACAATGAAAAAACGTGACCTGACCGGTGCAGTTGCATCAGTTAAAGGAACCAGTATGGAAAAAGGAAGTCCAATAACAATGCAAAGTGCCTTAGCCGGTCGTGTTGCTGGTGTACAAGTGACGCAGGCAGATAATGGACCTGGAGCAGGTGTAAAAGTATTGATTCGAGGAGGTTCTACTCTAACTGGTGGTAATCAACCTTTATATGTAATTGATGGGTTTCCAATATTGCCGAATGATGATGATCCAAGTCAGAATCCTTTGGCCGATTTAAATCCGAATGACATTGAGTCGATGGAGATATTAAAGGATGCGTCATCAACAGCCATTTATGGTGCTGAAGGTGCCAATGGTGTAATTATAATCACCACAAAACTAGGGAAGGCAGGTCGTCCAAGTATTGATGTCAATTACAGTTATGGTCTGTCTGAGATGACGAATGTACCGGATATCTTAACGCCTGATGAATATCTGGATTGGCAGATCGAAAAAGGACCGGTGACCCAATTCGTCGATCCGGGTGCCTATACTGGTGCTTGGGAAGACATTAAGGAATCTGGGCAAAAAGGTAATGTGTGGATCGACAGAATTACGCGACAGGCAGAAACCCACAAAGCAGACATTAGCTTTAGTGGTGGTTCTGATGGAATGAAATATCGATTGTCTGGTAGTTACCTTGGTCAAGAAGGGGTGTTATTAAATTCGGATTTTAATCGTTTTAATTTGAATGCCAATTTAGAACAGAAAGTAGGTAAAAGAATAAGAGTTGGTGCAGCTCTAAAGTATTCAATGGCCGAAAAAGGAGGAATGGTTAACAGCTGGGATGAAAGCACAGTTGTAAAAACAGCTTTTCAGGTTAACCCATTTATGCCTGAAGATTACGATATCGAAGATATTAATGAGGAAGACGAAACCTATACCTGGAATAATGAGAATGTGCTGACTTATATGGACGAAGTAGATATTTCCTCTACTTCAGAACGTATGATTGGTAATATGTTCTTTGAATATAAGATTATGGAAGGTTTAAACTTTTATACCAGCTATGGTCTTAACAGTTTCAACGAAAACTATGAAGAGTTTTATCCTTCTTCTGTAAGAAGAGGAAACAATGTTGGAGGATTTGCAAATTTCCGCAATAGAAAAATGTTAAGTACCGCTTATCAGGCCCGTTTGAACTTCAATAAAAACGTCAATAAGCATAACTTTAATGGTACGGTTGTATTTGAGGCGAAAACCTCAGAAATGACGGATAAAAGATTTGGAGCTGAGGGGTTTGAAGAAGAGTCCAGGGGTTTATATGATTTATCGATGGCAACCACAGCATATTTTCCTTCAAATGTATATACTGATAATAATATGTTGTCATATCTAGGGCGTTTGGGATATAACTACAAAGGAAGGTACCTTTTGACAGCATCAATGAGAGCAGATGGTTCCTCGAAATTCGGTAAAAATAATAAATGGGGGTATTTCCCATCTGCGGCTGTAGGATGGTTAGCATCTGAAGAGGAATTTGTTAAAAATCTGAACACTTTCGACTTACTAAAATTGCGTTTGTCCTATGGTGTAACCGGTAATAATCAGATACCAACTTATCAGTCATTGGCAAGATTATCGACCGAGAAATATGTTTTTGACGATGCTTTGTTTGTCGGAATGGTTCCAGGAGGAATTGCTAATCCAGACCTTAAATGGGAAACAACACAACAATATAATATTGGATTGGACTTAGGCTTTTTTAAGAATCGCTTACTGATCACAACCGAAGCTTATTACAAGGAAACAAATGATTTATTGCTGGAGGTACAGTTGCCAACCACCTCTGGTTTTAAAAATGCATTAAAAAACGTTGGTGCAATCAGTAATAAAGGATTCGAGCTTGCCATTAACACTGTAAATGTTGATAATAAGCAATTCAAATGGACCAGTGCATTTACCTTTTCTTTAAACAGAAGTGAGGTATTGGATCTTGGTGAAAATAAAGAAATGTTTTTTACGCGTCAGTTTTATCATAAGGTGACAGATGAAGTGATTGTTAGGGTTGGTGAGCCAATTGGACGTTTTTATGGATACATTGAGGATGAGGTGCTTAATAGTGAGACAGAAATTGCTAATAGTCCGGGTATGGTTGCACTGGAAAATGAAGTAGGACAGATTAAGCTGCGTGATGTGAATGGTGATGGGGTGGTCAATACTGACGATAAAGTATTGATTGCGAATACGACACCAGATTTTGTCGGTGGTTTGAATAATGAATTTAATTATAAAAACTTTGATTTAAGTTTCTTCCTGCGTTGGAGCTATGGTAATGATGTGATTAATGGTAACGTAAGTTTTCTCGACAGGGTAGGTAGAGGTAATTGGAATACACTGCAGGGTTATGCGGATCATGCATTTTCACCTGTAAACCCAGAAGGAACGGTGCATGGTTCTGTACCAGATACTTATTCTACCCTGATGCGTAGTAGTTATGTTGAGGATGGTTCTTTCCTGAAGTGTGATTATATTACCTTAGGCTATACCCTGCCAAAGCATTTATTAACAAAAGTAAATGTTAACAAACTGCGGGTTTATGCCAGGGTAGATAACCCTTTTATGATTACCCGATATAGCTGGTTTGATCCCGAAGTAAGCACAGGCTGGGGCACTGTTGCCAAAGTTGGACCGGGTGTTGATGTAGGAACATACCCACGTGCTGTGACATACACATTAGGTGCGTCTATTAGTTTTTAATCTTAAATTTTAGAAAAAATGCAAAATATAAAATACTTTTTCATACTCCTGGCATTAACAGCTATGCTTAGTTCATGTCAAGATTTTTTGGATGAAGTACCAAAAACGGAAGCATCTCCTGAGAACTTTTATAAAACAGCTGAACACGCCGAAGCTGCGGTTGTGGGGGCATACAATGCTTTGCAACGAAACGGAGTTTACGGTCAGAATCAGCAGTATTTAACTACCGATATTATTCGATGTGCAAATTGGAACACGCAAGGCGGCATAGGAACCTATTCTTTTACATCTGAAAATACTCAGGTGGTAGCCGTAATCTGGCGAGAACATTTTAAAGGGATTAATGAAGCTAATTCGGCTATTACACACATTCCTAACATTGATATGGATGTGGACAGAAGAAATACACTAGTCGCTGAAGCTCGTTTCTTAAGAGCCTTACTGTATTTTAATTTGGTTCGCTATTATGGTGATGTGCCGTATATGGAATCGGAAGTAAACTCTTTGGATAATCTTGAAGTACCGCGAGATCCGGCAGAATTGGTATATAATAAAATAATTGCTGACTTAGAATTTGGAATCGAACACCTGGATGTAAAAGGTGAAGCAGCGGCAGGAAGAGCGACAGTAGGTTCGGCCAAAACCCTATTAGCTAAGGTTTACTTAACTCGTGGAAGTATGACCAAGCGAGATGGCAAAGGGGATGGATTATCCGATTTTCAAGCCGCAGCCACTTTAGCAGGAGAAGTAATAACAGATGGTGGTTACCAATTGTGTGAGTATTTTCCTGATGCTTTTATAGTTGAGAATAAAAATAACGATGAGATTATTTTTGATGTACAATTTAAAAGTGGTGGCTTAAACGAAGGAAATTATATTGGAATGCATATGGGGCTTCAGGGGCCGCCTGCATTAGGCGGTAGCTGGGGTAATATCATCTCAACGCAATACTTTCATACCATCTATGAACCAACAGATCTAGTGAGGCAAGAGTGGACTTCGTGTCACGTACGTGTACAAGGTAATGGCACTTTAAGGACTGATTATGCAGAAATGTTCTGGGAATCATGGAAGATAGGAAAGTTCAGACGTTATCCGGTTCGTAATCCTGATTTTGTGTTTAGTGATCATGATATCCATTGGCCGGTATTAAGGTATTCAGAAGTGTTTTTGATTTATGCGGAAGCCCTTAACGAAGTCAATAATGGGCCTACTGATGAAGTGTTTGCAGCGTTGAATGAACTAAGAAAAAGAGCACGCAACGTGAATGGAGATGGTACCAGGGAATACTTGCATGAAGATTATCTTCCAAGAGATTTAACTTATGATGCAAACATACTGCCGGATATATCATCTTTAGATTTTCCCGATTATGAATCGATGAAGGAATATATCATGTTAGAGCGTGCCCGTGAATTGGGTGGAGAATGTAAACGATGGTTTGATCTTGTTCGTTGGGGAAAGTTGGTTGAGAATATCAAATTTATTGCAACTTATACTCCTCCAGGAAGAACCAGACCTGAAGATCAGTGGGCAACCACAGCAAATAATGTATCCGATCATCATATGCTTTTACCGATTCCAATTTCTGAAATGAATGCTAACCCAGCATTGGAACAGAATCCAGGATATTAATCGTAATATTAAATGAAATGACTAGAATAATGATAAAAAATATAAAGCCTTTGACAATACTCCTTGCTATAATGACTTTGGTGGGTTGTAGCAAAGATATTGAGAGTCCGGAAACCAGCTTTACAGCGGATAAAGTTAGTTTATTAGTTGGCGAAACTGTGACCTTTACAGTGACTGGTGATGCGGAAACCTATGTGATATTTACGGGCGATAACATGCATGACTATACAAAAAGTCACCTGGCCATTACGGAAGGTTTTGATGTAGATCAGGAAGAAGTTGTATTAACAGCAGATAGTTTAATTAGTCTTACTCCTTGGTTTATTAATATTGTAGATATTCACAATGCAAGTTTGCAACCTGGAACTACGCCTGTTGACGCCAATGCCATATTGGGTAATATAGAAACTTTAGTCGATAATAATTACACAAATAAAGAAACGGCTATCTATGAAGCTTATCTCTTTATGACAGAGTTTAATAGCGCGGAGCAAGGTAAGGCTCAGAATACAGCAAGAGAAATGGTAAACTTGTATTATGAAGATCACAGTGTCCTTTTAGCTCCTGAAGAAGGCTTTTCAACCGGGTTTGCCATAAACCGGTATGATAAAACGTTTGAGTATGCTTACAACGAGGCTGGCACCTATACCGTTACTCTTGTTGCAACCAATGTTGGAGATAAGAAATATTCAGGCTCAGGCTATAGTGATGACAGAACATCATCTGGAGATGAATATGATTTAAGCCGCACCATTAAAGAACTAAGTATTACTGTTCAATAGCTATTCAGCATTTTAGAAGAAGTTAATTGAACTATAACTCCCTGCTTGTATTTCATCAAGCAGGCAGGGAGTTGTATATCTATTACATTTACTATGAAGTATATAATTGTTTGTATATCACTATTCTTTTTAAGTGTGGGGACTTTCTCCCAAGAGAAAGAATCAATTGAAATAGTCGTTGAAAATGACGAGTATTGGTGGGGAGGGTTAAGCTCCATTGGTCACCAAACACCATATGATAAGCATTCTGAGTTCTCGGTTAATCTTTGGGGGAATAATAGAGGGAATCAGGCACAGCCGCTTTTATTATCCAGTAATGGTCGATATGTGTGGTGTGAAAGTCCTATTGAATATGGTATTTCTAATGGAAAACTAACTGTTACATCACAAAATGGCAAAATACATTCTGGTATAGCGGGTAGCAACTTAGAGTCAGCATACAAGTACGTTGTTGAAAATTATTTTCCATCTAATGGCAAAATTCCGGATGAATTATTGTTTACCAATCCGCAATACAATACCTGGATTGAGCTGATGTATGATCAGAACGAGGAGGATATTCTAAAATATGCGCAAAGCATCATCGATAACGGTTATCCTCCCGGTGTTTTAATGATTGATGATAACTGGCAGGAAGATTACGGAACCTGGGAGTTCTCAACTCGCAGATTCAAAGATCCTAAAGGCATGATTGAAAAACTTCACAACATGGGCTTTAAGGTGATGATGTGGGTGTGTCCTTTTGTGAGTGCTGATTCGGAGGTGTTTCGTAAGCTGGCTGCCGATGGGCTTTTGTTGCTCGATGCTGAAAGGACCCAGGAAATTCTATGGGCTAATACCAGAAACAAAGCAGCCGTAGTTCGTTGGTGGAATGGCGCCAGTGCCTGTTTAGATTTGAGCAATCCTAAAGCACAAGAATGGTTTAAAGGAGAGTTGGACAATCTGGTTAGTGAATATGGAGTGGACGGTTTTAAGTTTGATGCGGGTGATGCTCAGTTTTATAAAGACGGATTGGTGTCTTTTAATGAATCATTGCCTAATGACCATACCCGCTATTTTGCTGAGATGGGGTTACACTATCCATTGAATGAATACAGAGCTTCGTGGAAGATGGCAGGTTTGCCTTTAGCACAACGTTTAAGAGATAAAGGACACAAATGGGAAGATCTTGAAAAGTTAATTCCCGATCAAATGTCGCAGAGTGTGATGGGCTATGCCTATACCTGTCCCGATATGATTGGTGGTGGTGAATACCAGTCCTTTTTGAAAACAGCTGAGATAGATGAAGAATTAATAGTTCGTTCGGCTCAGGTGCATGCTCTAATGCCTATGATGCAGTTTTCTGTGGCGCCATGGCGTGTGTTATCTAAAGAAAATGAAGAGATATGCCTTGAGATGGCTAAACTTCATCAGCAATTTGGGGAGCATATATTGCAATTGGCTAAAAAAGCATCTACAGCAGGTGAACCAATTGTTAAGCCCATGGAGTTAGCATTCCCTGATAATGGATACGAAACCATTAAAGACCAGTTTGTTTTGGGGAACGATATGATTGTGGCACCTGTAGTAAAAAAAGGAGCACGTTCCAGAGAAGTAGTACTTCCAAAGGGTAGATGGATAGATGAAAATGGGAAAAAATACAAAGGTGGGAAAACCATTGAAATAACGGTGCCACTTGAGCGCCTGCCGTATTTTAAAATGCTTAAATAGACTTAATCCTGGATACCTGAATAATATGAAGATAAAAAATATTAATAAGATTATAGTATCAGCTTTGCTCTTTGGAACACTCGCTGTTAGTTGTTTGTCAAAAAGCAAGGATACAACGGAGGTAAGCAGTGCGCCTGCCCAGTTAGCCTTAACACCACCAATGGGGTGGAATAGTTTTGATAGTTATGGTGTATACCTGCACGAAGAGGCTGCAATGGCTAATCTTGAGGCCTTTGCCGAGAAACTGAAACCTCACGGCTATGAATATTTCGTTATTGATGCCGGATGGTTTGGTGAATTTAAACTACAGGAAGGGACATTGTACCCAGCAGAAAAACATGCCGTGAAACTAAATTTTAATGAATATGGGCTACTTCAACCTTCAAAAACGTATTTCCCTAACGGATTGCAACCGATAATTGATCGCTGCCATGAGTTAGGCCTTAAATTTGGTATTCACCTGATGAGGGGCATTCCTAGGGCAGCTTTTGAAGCTAATACCAAAGTAAAGGGTACAAAATACTTTGCACAGGATATTGCTGATACAACTAGTATTTGCGAGTGGAATCATCAAAATTTTGGCGTTGATATGTCAAAACCTGGAGCACAAGAATTCTACAATAGCTTAATTAATCAAATGGCAGATTGGGGCGTTGACTTTTTGAAGTATGATGACCTGGTGCCTTTCCCAGAGGAGGTGGAGGCTATTGCAAATGCCATAGAGCAATGTGGAAGACCAATTGTTTACAGCCTTAGTCCCGGTGGAGATGTAGATGTAAATGCAATTAAGTCCTTCAAGCGGGCCAATATGTTACGGGTAACACATGATATTTGGGACGACCAAATAGGCTTAAACCAATGTTTTGCAGCATGGCGGAAATGGCAAGGCCATGAAAAGCCAGGTTTTTGGATTGACATGGATATGATCCCTTTTGGACAACTGCAGCTTATGTCGCCTAAACCCGAAGGGGTTATTGGGAATGAGACAAAAAAGGAAATACTTAAAAAGATCGAAACAGGAGAATTAAGTAATATTGAACTCTTGTCAGGTAAAGGGTGGACGCGTCAGAGCAATTTTACCAAAGATCAGATGTATACTTTTATTACCTTAAGAGCTTTATCAGCATCACCTTTAATGATGGGAGGTGATCTGCCTACGCTTGATAATTTTTCCTTGGAGCTCATTACCAACAAGGATGTTTTAGAATGTAATCAGAATGGTATAATGGGCAGCCTGATTTATGATAAGGAAGGTATCGAAATTTGGAAGACACCGAAGAAAGATGGCGAAGGAGGATGGATCGGAATATTTAACCGCTCCAAAGAGATCAAGTCTATACATGTTGCATATAAAGAATTAGGGCTTGATTCAACTACGGATTATAGCATAATCAATATTTGGGATAAAACAAAAATAGATTTACCTGATGATTTTGCAATTAATTCAAATGGAGTAGTCTTTATAAAATACTTATCCAAATAAAAATGTAGTTTTTGATTACCCTTATGATTTTATTTGTGTATCGCAATCTGCGTATAGCCAATAGGTTATATGTAGATTGTGTGCAGATTCATTTTATTTTTAAGCGTATTTTAATTTGAGATGGCCATTTTAACATACGTACATACTGTTTTAAGCTTCTTTTTTCTGCATAAAATTGAGATTAATGAAGCATAAGGAAATCTTTAAAATGCTTTAAATGTAATTCTATGAACAGGGTATTAGTGTTGCTTTTTTTTAGTTTGTTATTCACTCAAGTATATTCTCAGGAACTAAAATGGCTAGATAGTAATTTGGATATGGAAACCAGAATTTCATCCTTAATTGATGAAATGACACTTGACGAAAAAATATCGCAAACTGTGAATGCAAGTGCGGGAATTGAACGATTAAGCATAGATGAATACAATTGGTGGAGTGAAGCCTTGCATGGAGTAGCCCGATCTGGAAGAGCTACAGTTTTTCCACAGGCCATTGGTTTAGGAGCCACTTTTGATCCGGTTTTAATTGAATCGATTGGCTGTGCTATTTCCGATGAAGCCAGGGCTATCAATAACCATCTTTTAAATAGCGGTAAAAATCAAACCTTATATCAGGGACTTACATTTTGGTCGCCTAATGTTAATATTTTTCGTGACCCACGATGGGGAAGAGGACAAGAAACATACGGTGAAGATCCATACCTTTCAGGAACTTTGGGAGCTTCATTTATAAAAGGGATGCAAGGGGATCATCCAAAATACCTTAAAGTAGCTACCTGTGCCAAGCATTTTGCAGTTCACAGTGGTCCTGAAGCCTTAAGGCATGAATTCAATGCAATAGCTAATGATAAAGATTTAAGAGAAACGTATTTACCTGCATTTAAAAAATGTGTTGATGCAGGCGTTGAGGCTGTTATGTGTGCCTATAACAGAACGAATGATGAAGGATGTTGTGGCAGTAATGTGCTGTTGAAAGATATATTAATTGATGAATGGAATTTTGAAGGCCATATCGTGAGTGATTGTGGGGCACTTGAGAATTTTCATAAAAAGCATGGTTTAACTTCAAGTTCAGCTGAATCAGCAGCGCTTGCATTGAGAAGCGGCGTCAATTTAAATTGTGGCGATACTTATCAGCATGGTCTTAAAAGTGCGATTGAGCAGGGGTTGATTACTGAACAGGATTTGGATAAAAGTCTGGCACGCCTGCTTGGAACCCGCTTTAAATTGGGGATGTTTGATGAAGCAGATGTTAATCCTTATCGTGCAATTGGTACAGATGCCATAAATAGCAAAGAAAATAAACAATTAGCCTTGGAGTCCGCTCATAAATCAATTGTTTTATTAAAAAATAACAACACATTGCCCCTGAAAAAAGAGAGCAATTTTATTTATCTGACAGGGCCTCTGGCTTCAAATACCTTATCATTGGTAGGAAACTACAATGGTATTAATTCTGATATGCGTACAATTTTAGAAGGGGTTGCGGCAAAAGTATCTCCTTCAACACGATTGCAATACAGACAAGGAGCCTTATTAACTACTGAAAATAAGAATAGTCTGGATTGGTACAGTGGTCAGGCAAAGGATGCTGATGCCACCATTGTTGTTTTGGGTCTTACACTATTATTAGAAGGCGAAGAAGGCGAATCAATTGCATCTTCAGCTAAAGGCGATATTCTGGATATGTCGCTTCCAGAAAGTCAATTGAATCTGCTAAGAAAAATAAGTGCCAGAGCTAAATCAAACAATAAAAAGGTGGTAACTGTAATTTGTGCTGGCATGCCACTTGATTTGAGAGAGATTTCTGAGCTATCAGATGCGGTGCTGTATGCTTGGTATCCCGGAGAAAGAGGAGGGGATGCCGTTGCCGATATTCTTTTTGGGGATGTATCACCATCAGGTAAATTACCAATTACGTTTCCCAAATCTGTAGACCAATTACCAGACTATGATGATTATTCAATGGTGGGGCGAACATACAAATACATGAAAGTTAGTCCATTGTATCCATTCGGATTTGGGCTTGGATATGCTGATTTGACATGGAAAAACCTTAGGGTTTCTAATGAATCTGTTAAAAAGAATGAAACTGTTGAAATTTCAATAGAAATTGAGAACGAAAAAGGTTTTAAAGCAGATGAGGTTGTTCAGTTATATGTAAGTATTCAAAATAATAAGGAGCAACTACCAAATTCTACTCTAATTGATTTTAAAAGAATTACAATAGAGGGTCATGGAAAAAGCAAAGTTGATTTTTCTATCCCTTACGAAGCTTTTGTCTACTTCAATGATTATGGACAAAGAATTCAACATAAAGGAAAAGCAAAGCTTGTTTTAAGTAATTCATCTCCCTGTGAAAGATCTAAAGATTTAGGTGCTGCACTATTTGAAACAGAGGTAAGAGTGAATTAGATAAATGCATGTGGTTTATGTCGGTCAACTCCAAAATGTCATAAATAAGATGATAAATACAGTTGTAATAAAGATCCTTTTAATCCTGGCTCTTATCAAAATAGGAGTAAATACTAATGCACAGGTATATGCAAAAATAGAAAAGCAATACCAGAAGGTTTATGGTACACCAGAGAAGGATTCCATTAATCCGAGTGAGTTAAATTTTTTGCTTATCACAAGTGATCAGCATCATTGGATGGCGATGGGATATAACAATCCTGATGTTCAAACACCTAATTTAGAACGTTTGGCTAAAAGAGGAGTTGTTTTCGACAGGGCTTATTGTCCTAATCCGACCTGTACACCAACGCGTGCATCAATTATTACAGGTATGATGCCAAGCCAACATGGAGCTTATGTTTTAGGTACAAAATTACCAGAAGAAGTCATTACTATTGGTGACGAGTTGTCGAATGCTGGTTATCAAACAGCATTAATAGGGAAAGCACATTTTCAGCCGTTCGAAGGAACGGCTGAATTTCCTTCTCTGGAAGCTTATCCAATTCTTCAGGAGCTTGATTTTTGGAGAAATTTTTCAGGTCCATTCTACGGCTTTAACCACATTGAATTGGCCAGAAATCACGGGGATGAACCTCATGTTGGGCAGCACTATGTCATATGGATGGAAGAAAAACTAAAATCTGAAGGAAAAGCTCCTAACAGTTGGAAGAACTGGTTTAGGAAACCTACAGGTACTTCTGAAGCACAATACGGGTTATGGAACCTGCCGGAAGAATATCATATGAATACCTGGATTGCCGAAAGAACCAACCAGCTACTTGAAGACTGTACTCGTAAAAAGAAGCCCTTTTTTATGTGGGCAAGTTTCTTTGATCCTCATCCACCTTACCTGGTTTCCGGGAAATGGGCTGATATGTATGATCCAATACAAATGAAAGTTCCGGAAATTAAAGAGGGGGAAATGGACGATATGCCTCCTGTGTATAAAAAGACTCAAGAACAGCATCCTGATTTTTCTGAATTCAAGGATTCGAAACTTTGGAGCGCGGGCTTAGGTTCACATATAACGAGAACAAATAAAGAGAAAGCCAAAGATATGGCTCTTTATTATGGAATGATTTCATTTATGGATCAAGAAATTGGAAAGATACTTGACAAACTGGATGAGCTTGGGTTAACTGAAAAAACAATCGTCTTATTTACAACTGATCACGGACATGTTTATGGTCAACATGGCCTTATCAAGAAAGGACCATTTATGTATGAGGATCTGGTTAAAGTACCAATGATTGTCGCCTGTCCTGGTACTATACCGCAAGGAGAAAGGTCGCCGTCATTACAGTCATTAATTGATATTGCTCCAACGTTTTTATCTCTTGCCGGATTAGATGCTCCACGCTGTATGACCGGAGTTGACCAAAAAACAGTTTGGAAAGGGGATGTGGAATCCTTGCGAAATAATGTGTTGGTCGAAAATCATCAGCAACCTTATTCGTTGTATCAAAAACAATTGATTACAGAGCGTTATAAACTAACTACTTATATGAATCATAGTTATGGTGAGTTGTTTGATTTGAAGAATGATCCTGGTGAATTAAATAATCTATGGGATAACCTGGATTATCTTCAGTTAAAATTGGATTTGTTGATACAGTTAATACAGGCTGAGATGAAACAGGAGACAATAAAGGTGGACCGCACTGCCGCTGCCTGATTAGGAAACTATACCGACCTAAGAATTATAATCAATGATTTCAGAAATGATGCTAAGTGACCAAGTTAAGTTGACAGGCTTTATTCAGAATCTTTATTTTTAAGTTGAACTATTTATTACCCTATACTTCAAGTCAATTGATATTTATGAGGAATTTATTATTGTCATTTATTGTTTTGTTGTTTGTAACAGCATGTAGTTCCAGAGAGAATACCCAAAATAGAAGGCCCAATATTCTATTCTGCATCATGGATGATGCTTCGCCACATATGAGTGCCTATGGTTGTGAATGGGTGAATACGCCAGCTTTCGACCGTCTGGCCGATCAGGGTATATTGTTTAAGAATGCTTATACACCCAATGCAAAATGTGCACCTTCCAGAGCCAATGTTATTACCGGACGTAACTCATGGCAGCTGGAGGAGGCGGCAAACCATGTAATTAATTTTCCGGCCAAGTTTAAGACTTTTCCCGAAGTTCTGCGTGAGAATGGGTATGCGACCGGTAAAACAGGTAAAGGTTGGGGGCCTGGAAATCCGGGTGAGCTGGATGGTAAACCAAGGTTATTAATTGGAGAGTCCTATAACAGTAATAAAACCCAACCATGGGCCAGCAAAATGAGCACTGAAGACTATGCGTCTAATTTTGATGCGTTTTTAGATGATGTTTCGGAAGAGGAACCTTGGTTTTTCTGGTTTGGAGCTAGGGAACCTCATCGTGAATATGAGTATGGTTCTGGTCAGAGGGTAGCAGGTAAAAATCTTGCAGATATTGATTCGGTGCCAGCATTTTGGCCCGATAATGAGGTTGTCAGAAATGATATGCTGGATTATGCCCTGGAGATTGAATACGTCGATTCGCATTTGGAACGGATGATTAATAATCTTGAGAAAAGAGGCGTGTTGGATAATACTATTATAGTTGTAACTTCTGATCATGGTATGCCATTCCCCCGTTGTAAAGCGCAGGAGTATGAGTATTCCAACCATGTTCCATTGGCCATTATGTGGCCCCAAGGGATTAAAAAACCCGGCCGCACAGTCAATGATATGGTCAGTTTTATTGACTTTGCGCCTACCTTTCTGGAATTAGCCAGTATCAGCTTTGAAGCATCCGGCATGCATAGTTCACCAGGTATCAGTTTGACTGATATTTTTTATTCAGATAAAGATGGTCAAGTTAATCCGAAAAGAGATAATGTTGTGATAGGCAAAGAACGACATGATTACAGCCGCCCTGAAAATAAAGGCTATCCAATACGTGGCATCGTATCCAATGATTTTTTGTACTTGTACAATTATGATATTTCGCTATGGCCTGCAGGAAATCCTGAAATTGGTTACCTCGATATTGATGGTTCGCCCACAAAAACAGAAATACTAAGGTTGTTTCGCTCAGGTGAGGACGCTAAATACTGGGAGTGGTCAATGGGAAAGCGAACAACGCATGAAGAGTTATACCAGATTAGCAAAGACAAGGAATGCATGAATAATCTGGCATCAGATTCAGCCTTTATCGTTCTTAAGGACAGTTTAAAAAACAGAATGGAAAAGATTCTGCGAGAACAAGAAGATCCGCGTATGTTTGGTAATGGAGATATCTTTAACACCTATGGATACTCCAACGATCAGGGCTGGAATTACTACGAGCGTTTTATGGAGGGAGAGTTCACCATCGAAAATACAGGCTGGGTAAACCCGGGAGATTGTGAGAAAGAACCAATAGAATAACCAGTAACTGAATTGATCACAGACATAGCAAAAGGCTCACCGTAGCTTGTGACATTCTGAATATAAAATTCGTACAAATGAAATATATACATAAGGCCTATATATTAACGTTTTTGGTATTAGTTGCTTCAATTTTTACATTAAAAGCACAAGAGAAAAAAGAGATCGACATATTGTTTATTGGCAATAGTTTCACTGCCAGACACGACCTTAGTGAGCTCGTAAAACAAGTGTTTGAAGAGGGTAAGCCTAATTTAACTGTAAATGTTGAAAAAGTTATTTATGGTGGTCAGAGCCTGTTTCAGCACCACGAATATTATTACTCTCAAACTTTTATTGAACAGAATACCATTCAAGATGAGACTATTCAAAATCGAATAGCTGAAATGCAGAATTTATTAGAGTTAAATGAGCTACCAGATGAATTTGTTGATTTTTGGCAGGACATTAGAAAAAAGAAGGCGAGAGATTTTCCAAAGAACCTTATTGAGATAGCCATTAAACGCCATGATGCATTGTTAAATAAAAAGGTGCGAAGGAAATGGGATTATGTGGTGTTGCAAAGTTGGATGGATGAAATACCGGATTTGAATGATGGTTATGCCAAATATGCCAGAAAAATGTCCAGGATTGCAAAAGAAGAGGGAGCTGAGGTGATTTTGTATATCACTGCGCCTGACATTCAGAATAAAGAGTCGGTTTCTTCCCCAATTAATCAAGAAAATGTTGATCAGGAAATAAGCTTTGTCATTGACCTTGCTAAAGAATTAAAGCCTTATGCCGTCGTTCATGTTCCATTGGCTATTAACATGATTCAGCAGGGAGGTACAGACTTGACTTTTTGTTATATAAACGACTTTCATCCCAATCAGCGGACAGCATTTTTAACTGCCAATATGTTTTACGCAGCTTTTTTTAAGGAATGTACAGAAAGATTCAGGTTTAATACAGTAACTGAAACCAAAACACATACAAACGATCAGAATCCAGAAGCAAAACTGGACCCCGATGGTAACCCTGCCACTGTTGTATTTGAAAAAGAGGAGAAAAACTATTTACAAAGTATGGCCTACAAAGCTGCGGTGAAATTTGTGCAGCAATGGAAAAAGCAGTCAAACTGAAAATCACATGAAGCAACTTAGTTATCTTTTAGTGGGCTTATTATTAATAAGCATTTCGGCCAAGAGCCAGATTATTGAGCCATCAAATAAGCCAAATAAAACTCAGGAATTGCTAATCGAGAGAGGATATGGAATGTTTATACATTTCGGAGTTAATACGTTTGCTAATAAAGAATGGTCTGATGGAACAATTCCTGCTAGCATTTATAATCCTATGAATCTGGATTGTGATCAGTGGGTACGAATTGCTCGCGATGCCGGGTTTCGTTATGTTTTGTTGGTGACAAAGCATCATGATGGCTTTTGTTTGTGGGATAGTAAATTTACTGAATATGATGTGGCAACATCCCCGGTAAAAACAGATGTGGTTGCAGAAGTGGCCAAAGCCTGTAAAAAGTATGGTCTTGAACTGGGGATTTATTATTCACTTTGGGACAGAAATCATCCTTCTTATACCGATGAAAATCAAAAAGTATATGTGGATTATATGATTAATCAATTGACTGAGTTATTAAGCGATTATGGGCCTATTTGCGAATTATGGTTTGATGGGGGATGGGATCGTGAAGTTGCTGACTGGGATCTGGATCGGGTTTACAAATTTGTCAAGGGCATGCAACCTACCTGTGCGGTTGGAGTTAATCATACCATAGAACTGTCGCCAGGTTCTCGGAAATTTGCAATGCCCGATTCAATGATTGTTGATGACAAATACAGGTTTCAGTATTTTCCGGGCGATTTTCGTTTGTGGGATCCTAAAATAGCCCACAAGTTGGATAAAAAACAATACATCCATAAAGGAGAATCATATTATTTGCCATTTGAGAATACCATTTGCATCAGCAAAAGGTGGAACTGGTTTCAGAAAGATAATATCAGGCCTGTTAGGGAATTGGATGAGTTGGAAGAGTTATTTTACTGGTGTACAGACAATGATAATACACTTGTGATGAATGTACCACCTGATAATACAGGCCTTATAAGAGAGCATGAAGCGAATACGATCATTGCTTTGGGGAAGCGCCTGAATCTCAGAAGAGGAGAGCTTCTGCCACGTAATGGTGAATTTATTTCTCTCGGAGCTAAAGTCAATGTGTCATCCACCAAAAGCAATGATATTGATAAGTTTGGTGGTCAGTTGGCTGTTGACGGGGGAATGCATACACGCTGGGCTGCCTCTGATACTTTATCGATGTTAGAAATAATGCTCAATCCGGAAAAATCGTTTAATAAAATAGCAATATTTGAATATCAGGACAGTAAAGATGGAGGTGATGGATTTTCTAATTACAGAACAAACAGGATTCAGTCCTACTGTATTGATATTTTGCTGAATAGAGGGTGGAAAACTATCTATATGAATGATGAACCTATGGGCGACTGTAAGGTTATAAAATTCCCCCATCCTTATCGCACATCAAAATTACGGTTCCGCGTACTTAAGGCAACAGCTCTTCCTTCAATTTATGAATTGAATGTGATTTTATCAGATAATGTGGCCCTTTAAGAGGTTATTAAGAAGACAAACTAATAGAATTGTATTTGCTCTTTGAAAGAATGGCTAAAGTTTGACTGCTGTCAATATCAAAAGAAAATCGCTTCCCCAGCCATGGCTCCATGGTTCAAATTTGTGTGGCAAGCTAGTTTTATAGCTGCCTAGATGTTTTTTCTTTCCACTACGAGGGTTAAACCAATAGGCTTCTATATTCTCGGCATTTAATTTTGGTAAATCGATTTCAATTGGAATCCCTAAAGGTGTATAGGCAATAAGTGTTTTATGATCTTTTGTAGCAGAGCATAAAATGTACGATTCATCCTCTATATTTTCATTAAGTATTAACGATTGGTTAGGTATCATACTTTGCCAGGGGAGCTTCTCAAATATTTGTCTTAGATATCCCATTTGAATAGAGCCTGGCAGCTGAAGTGCTATCTGCCAATCAGTCCGTGCTTCAAGTATTGGAGTCTTGTTTATATCATACATTTGCCAGATATCATTACAGCCGTATGTATATCCTGCAGCACCTGCAAGAAAACTCCAATAGGCCGAAATTCTAACATCTGCATCATCAAGCCAACCATAATCGTTATTCTCCCAAAATCTATCTGGTATGTTTTCATACCTTGCTTCACCATTAATAATTGGTCGTTTGGGAGCGATATTTCTGCTGTAAATAACAAATGAGTACTCTCGTGCAGTTCTGCTATGTCCACTTTGATACATGTCCAAATCAAGCCATGATTCATTAAAATAGTCAGTGGCCTTTTTTCCTCCAACAGGGTGGAAGGTTATTAAATGCTTACTATCAACTTCTCGGATACCATGTGCCATCTTTTTGATAATTTGAGCATGAGTTTCATTTTCAATGGCTCGGTCTCCGCCAAGTATCCATATTAGATTGTTATAGTTTAGATATCTTTTTGCTAGTAATTGACCATAAATAGCAGCATTATCAGGATTGAAAATTTCTGGTCCGGCTCCCCATTTCTTATTGAACTTATCTCCCCAAGCAGGCAGTATGGCTATATATAGTCCAAGTTCATTCGCCTTTTCTATTACGTAATCAACATGAGTGAAATAGGCCTCATTTAATTTGGTCGGATCATTATCCAATAAAGGAGTTGCTCCATAAGCATTTTTAGTATTTAAACCATCAAGCTCAGCAAGTATTACAGTCTGTATAACTGTAAAACCTTTTTTTGCTCGATCAAACAAATATTGATCCACTTCATTTTTATTCAGTCGATGTATGAGCTCCCACGCAGTATCACCTAACCAAAAAAAAGGTTCATTATCTTGAGTCACAATAAAACATCTGTCTTTACTTACTTTTAATAAAGGCAGATCTTGGCTGTTACTTGCCTCGACAGATAGAATAAGGATAGAAATGGTAAGGATGAGTCTTATAAATCGCATATCTATTACTAATGTGTTAGTTATATTATTAATTTTTATACAATTAAGTAACCAATTTTCACTGTTAATATAAGTAGTAAATCTCGGTATATATCTACATTTAATAAATTTATTCGCTAGAAAAAATTTATTAAATGTAGCATGTAAATAAGAAATGAAAAACGTAATATTTTATGCGATTCTGATGCTAACAGAGTCTTAGTGTTAAACCTGTTGTAATTTATAGGTTGAATTAGTCTGTAAAATGCTGTCAAACAGTATCATTGGAGATTCCTTGTCGCGCGGTTCATAGGCGTTCGTCATCCCTTGTCAGCAAAAGCTCATGCCGTATCGTGCCAGCCAATGCCTCCGTGTCTGTTTTTAAAGTCTGGGCATCCGCTGTCACGCCCTCCGGGTGGCTCATTCCCTATTTCATTTCTAACAATCATTAATCCCAAACCTCATCAATTCATCAGTTTCGCAATTCACCAGTTCGACATCAACTAACCAAGCTGTAAATCATCTCACTACTCATATCTCATTACTCACCTCTAATATTCGCCAATCCGTCATGCCCTTTGCAGTTCCCACGGTCTTCCTCACGGCAGCTCTCTTTATGTTTCGGGCACATTGTCATCTCAGCCTGGCGTTCCGCCACTTCGTTGGGCGTAGCGTCACGCTACGTCCGTTCTGCCAATAAACCCTCACCACAACCGCTGCCAGTGTTAGGCTCGCCTGCTAGTCGCGGCGGGCATCGGGCTGTCGCATTATTTGCACTGGCCTCCGTTCACACTCCGCTTCCCCAGTGCCTGCAGTCGCCTCATCTCATTCGCATTTACCCGGCTCATACTTCACCTGGTAACCACTCACTCGCCTCAGCAACTTCGCCACCCCACATAAGGCGCATTCGTTTCCCATTCAACTGATAAACTCCTCAACTTTTAAACTTCACTTTAACCAATTCGACACCACCTAACCAAGCTGTAAATCATTTCTCTCCTTCAGGGGAGATGCCGTAGGCAGAGGGGTGTCAAACCAAGCTGCAAATCAACTCACCGCTCAAATCTCATCGCTCACCTCTAATCTCTCATGCCCCTTATTTTCCCAACGCACGCTCCATCTTCACTCCACCCACAGCAAATAATCCGCCAGCCCTCGGCTTGTTCGTTCCGTACCTCCACTACCAAGCTATGCCAGTTTCCGCTTCCTTTGGTCGCTCTCAACCTGCCACCCTTGCTCCACTCGCAGTCGGCTCGGCCCGCCATTCCACCGCAAACCACCCTCGATACCTCGGGGTTCATTGCGCTTCCATCCCAACGCTAGCCGCAGGCGCTTGGACCTACAATTTTAAATCGTGCATTTTTAAAACTAAGACAACATTCATTTGATAACCTTGATTTTATCGTACAAGAGAAATAATGATTAAATTTGAGGTAATACACATCCTTTAAGACCTCGATTGTAAATGGCTATTCCTCTAGAAGAACTACGACGTATAATTCGTGCAGAATTAATAGATAAAATACAGTCTGAAATAAAGCAGCGTTATAAAAGTGGGGAAGCCAGTATGGCCTGGATAGCCGAACTCTTTATTCAAGAATTGCTAAATGTTGTTTTTAAAGGTGATTATCAATTTATAAACCTCAACCATAAACACCCCAACTATCCGGCAGTTGACTTAGGGGATACAAATAAAGGAGTGGCATGGCAAATAACAGTCACAAATAGTGAAGCGGGAATTAAAAAGAAAATTTCAGATACCCTCAAAAGCTTTTATGAAAATTGTGAGAGGGAAAAATTTGCGGAACTCAAAATATATAAGGAGTTACATTTATTTGTAGCAACCGGATTACCTGATAAACTTGATAGTAAATTTATTCCTAAAAGCGTTCAAACGAAACATGGCGAAGTAGTTGTTGAAAGTTCGTTCTTTAATGAAACGCATATCTGGGACTTTAACCGACTTATAAATGAAAAACTAAGAGGAACCAGTACTTCTTTATTGGAAGATGTTGAAAGGGTTGTAAAAAGAATTGCTCATCGTCCAGTGCAACCACAATACGTATTTGACAGAGAAATTATTGAAAGGACGGTTTCGATTGGAGATAGATATAGGGAGCCTATAACAAAAGATATTTTTCCTGATGGCAAAAGGCATATTGCACTACTGGCAAATGCTGCCGAGGGAAAAACTCTTTATATGGACTATCTGGCTAAAAAGTTCTCTCTAAAAGGTGATGTATTCTGCATTAGAGCACGCTTGATTAAGTATGCCACATCTATTCTCAACCTGATTGAAAGCGAATGTAAGAACTGGCAGAATTGTTATTACGGACAAAAACTGATTGTCTTACTTGATGGATTAGATGAGGTGAATAGCATCCAGCTTAGCAGGGTGTTTAAGGAAATTGAAGAGTTTGTTAAGTTATTCCCTCACGTTCATGTTATCACATCTTGCCGTACAAATGTTTACCCACTTGGCACAAATGGAGATGAGGATGAAAACTTCAGCGCTTCACCTTGTTTTTTGGAGCTTATTAAAGAAAAAGAACGACAAGACTATATTATAAAGAAGTTAGGCCATAGAGCTGACGCCTTTATTTCAGCCATTAATACCAGTGCTTTTGATAAACTTATTGAAACACCATTTTTTCTTGTAGAGCTCATCGACTTGTATCAGGAAAACGGCACACTTCCTTCGAATAAAGCGGCTTTAATGGCTGAATTAGTCGAAAGACGTTTTAAGTATGAACTTAAGAAAATTGATATAAATCAAGCAATTACTAGTAACCGAATTAAGATTGACACCTGCTTAAAGCAACTTGCTTTGGTTATGCTGATTAGTGGTACAAACCGAATTAGTGAGATACAGATGCAGCAAATCATAAGTGATGCTGCATTAAGGAAACTGATACAGCGGGTGATGTTGGAACCGATT
Organism: Carboxylicivirga litoralis; assembly: GCF_025499605.1. Lineage (GTDB taxonomy): Bacteria > Bacteroidota > Bacteroidia > Bacteroidales > Marinilabiliaceae > Carboxylicivirga > Carboxylicivirga litoralis. The sequence goes on from NZ_JAFMVC010000028.1 coordinate 45,900, forward strand.
GACAGTAATAAAGGTGATTGGCGATTCTACCACAATAATTTTCTGGAGTATTATGCCGCTTTCAGCTTAATAGAGTCAGATTGGAGTCAAATACATGAAACCATTCGAATACCAGGTACGGAAAATCTGCGCCCCAGATGGCTGAATACAGTATCTTTTTTTATAAGTATTGCTCAAGATGAAGCTGACGAGGATGAGTATAATAAATTGATTAACTGGCTTGCTGAGTTTAACAAAAATGCCATTGTCAAATTTGAGGTTGAAACCTTAAGTAGTGCGCAGCGCAATGACATATTATTTAGTCTGCTTGATGAGCACCGAAGAGACAATTTGAGGATTTGGCGTGACGGTTATACTGTTGAAGACTTGGCAAAGTTCATTGAGATAGATAACAATCAAGAGGCCGTTAACTGTTTAATAACGATATTGAAAGAGGAGAACCTACCTGAGAATTTTATCATTGATATCTTAGACTTATTAAATCAGTTAAAAGAGACAGCGGATTATAAAGTAGAACTTGTTGAGGTGTATTTAGGGATATACCGACAAAATTACACAAACAACATAGGATATCGGATATTAGCCGGATTGCACCAGTGGCAAATGTATGATACGGTTATCTTAAAAGAAATTACGAGTGACCATTATGACTTGACTAAAGTAGAAAGTCTGTTTGCATACCTTGATTACATTGGGGATTCTGATTATCATGACATAACCATGGATTTTATGGAGCGTTCAGTAATTGCATTGTTAGACGAAGATTATGGTACAAGCTTTTATTCTTACCCAAAAGCCTTAGGTCTTATAAAAACACGAGAACAAATGCTGGCGTTTCTGGATGTTTTAATGGATGTAGGTAAAGAGGAGCGCTACAGTGAGGTGTGGTCAGATAATAATGTTTGGAACATTATCATTAGTAAAATTGACGATTTAGCACGCATACTACTCCTTCAAGAAGACTATCCGAAGTTCTTGCAATGCATTGATTATATAGGCGGTAAAATTGCCATTTTCGGCAGAGTTTATGAACCTCTTTCTAAAATAAACCTTTTTACTCATCATCTGGATATTGATTCAGTATTTATAGATTACCTCCAGCAAGGCGATAAAATGAAACATTATGACGACAGACATTTTATTATTCCGGCTTTGCTTTATACAGAAGACAAGCTCGATGTTTTGTTTAAGTTATATAAGGAAAACAAAATAAGTCATAGGTGTGCCATCAATTTTTCAAATACGATTTATCGACTGGATAAAGAGAAAGGTATTAGACTTAATGATGCCTTAAAAGCCTATTCCGATGATTTTAAACAAGATGAAAACCCCTGGGATAAGCAACGCCAATTAAAAGAGGAGTTGTTCCTTAAGTCTTTGTTGGACAAATCTCTTTTTAAAAGTCATCTGATAAAAATATTTGAGCTACTTGAAGATACCATTCATTGGGAACACCTTGTGAGTAAAATGTTTTATGAAGATGGACCGCTAGGGCCAGAAATTGATATTGCATTAGATTTATTGCAGGAGCTTGTCCCTAAAGATGGTTCTCTGACTAAAAGTGAAATATGGAAATGGTTTGAAAATGATGATAAATGGGAGTGGTTTGTTGTAGTTCAATACACACGGCTAAGTTACAACTCAATAATTCCTTCAGATAATCTTCAATGGATTAGGAACTGGTGTACTTCTGTTGAGCAGAAATCTTTAATTGATTGGTCGAAGCTTGATATTATAAATACTTATTTATGTAGAAATTATATAACCTTGTTGCTTGCCAGCGACTCGAAGCCTTCAGATGAGACCTGTATCAAACTTGTTCGTTACATTGGTTACTACAGTTCCATAAATCATAGGAGAAAAAACAAAGAACTAACTTTACTTTCCTGGTTGCAGAGTAAGATTGGTGATAAAGTAGTGCAAAAGGAAGTTATCAGGTTGTTAGAGGAAGGCATTAAAGACAGTGTTAGTTTACAAGAGCTACTATCATATGCCGAATCTAAAAAACTAAAAACCTTAAGAAATGCTTTGGTTGACTATTGTATTAACCCAGCAGTGGAATATTACTTACGTAATCGAGCATTCGATATATACGTAAAATTTGGAGGTGGCTATGTGCCTGTTTTCGAACAATACCCTGCTCTTATCGAGAAGGAGCATCAGGTGAATTGGCACATGATAAACCTGATTTCGAAACACAACATTGACGCTATTACGAGTTGGTTAGACGAAAAATGGGAATTGCTTCAGATAAATGTTAGCAGAGCGGCCATCCAATACCTCAAAAAAGACCCGGAAAAAGGAATGGATATTTACTTAACGGCCCTGATGGATAGGCAAGAGCCATTGAGTGATATTTTTTATGAGCATGGCAATTTCATAAAAAGCATTGAGGTCAATAACTGTGATAGCGAACAATTGAAACATTTCTTATTAAAGATTTTAACCATCTATGCCGGCAAGGATTTCAATTATGGAGAAAGAGATGAAACGATTATGTGTTCTTTTAATCAGTTAGTAGAACTCTTTAAACTGAATCCAGAAAATGCCTTTATGGATGATATCTCCAAACATATTGATTTCTTGAGGGACTCAGAGCACAATGATACTCCCTTTGGCAATATTTTATATTGGCATAAAGATTTTGAAAGACAATGTTTCGAATTCATAGACCAGGGAACAAGTTTTAAGAAAGCACTGAAAGAGGTTAAAGGATTGGTTCCAGAATTGTTCGTTTAAATTAATCAAGGCGTGTAACCTCAGGTATATCCCACCTTCAAATCCTTAAACAAAGGTCTTCCAGCCTGCCAAATAGTAAAGGTCAAGCCCTCCGGGTTCGGGCTACGCCCTCAACCTTGACTTTATTTGCTAGGCTGTAAAAAAGGTGGTTTAAGGGTTTAAGGCTAGATGTATTCCAGTATTAATTAATATCACAGACTTGCAGATAGACTGAGTCATCATTAATCAAAGCATCCCTCACAACAGCATAAATCCGATTATACGCCACCGTACTACTCCCGATAAAACCATCCTTCACCTGGTTATTATTGACACTATCCCCAACCAATAAACAACCGGCTGTATCGTCATCGTCATTGCCTTTATGAATCAGAATATCCGTAAAGCCTGGCACATCCATTATCTGCAGCATCCCTTGATGAAAATCCGCACCATATTTCCTCAGGTACCGCCAATGATGCCCACCAAAAGTTCGCAACACAACCCGGTACCGGCCAGCAGGAATTCGCGCTTCACCCATTACCTTAACCATCCGGTACTCATCCTCCAGCGTATAACAAGCAAACACCCCATCAATAAACAACAAGCCCAAAGTACTCTCCTCTGAACTACTATATCTCACAACTTTTAATTCCATAGCCATTTTTTTAAATCATCATGCAAATCAATTCTCCCCTTGGGGAGATGCCGAGAGGCAGTGGGGGAACCAACGACCTATAGACCTAATAGCCTATTTGCCTTTATTCATCATTTCACTCACCAACGGCGCCACATTCTTCACCGCCCGTTCACCAAACAAGAACCCCAACACTAGAAAATTAATAATCCAGAAAGCCGATTCCAGCTTCTCATGCCCCTTCAACGACCAGTTACCCGCAAATACCATATAATCCATGTACGCCACAAAATAGCCCCACAATGGCCGCTGAGCACCGCGCATAAAGAGCACCAACTTACCCAGCCAACCCGATTGGTGCAGGTCCTTAGCCGTGCCCTCCAAGTCTTTTATACGCTGATTAAATTCATGCTCCGCCTCCAGCGATAGTCTCACAGCCTCCACCTCATGCCTGTGCTGCAATTCCAATAGCTCCGTCTTTATTTGCCGCTTCTCAGCCCCGGTCGTCACAAATCGGTCGATGAGCTCCCCCACATCCTTAAAAACACTATTTCCCAACAAAGCCGTCACCTTCTCTAAAAATTTCATATCCAATTCATTTTTAAAATTATACTATTCAATTCTCCCCTCGGCGGTCATCGAGCGGAGTCGAGATGGAGATGCCGGAGGCAGAGGGGGTATTAGCTCAATTCGCAATCAAAAAAAGAGCTCTTGAATCCAACAATCCAAGAGCCCTCCAACACACACTTCATCAACGACCGTTGTCGCCAAAACCAACCTGTCCTGAATTCGAGAATCTTGATTTTGTTATCAAAATCTTAGATGAATTTAATCGGGAAACCTAATCGATAAAACTATGAGTCTTTCTTCGAATGATTCTTTAAAAAATACTTCAGCAGCCACGACACCCCAAAACTCACCATCGTTCCTAGTATCGTATAAAACACCGTCTCCACAACACCCTCAAACGTTATCCCATTCAACACACTAATCAGCGTACCGCCCAGGAAACCAACCTTACCACTACCATTCAATGAAGCCTCACTCATATTAAGTCTTTTTTAAGCCAAGCTGCAATTCAACTCACTTGTCATCGCTCCCGCGATAACTATCGCGGTCTCATCTCTATAAGGTGGTTACACCTTATCCACCTCCACAATAGCCATTGGATTATGCGTTTTCGTCTGAATCGGATACATATGCCCATTCACCTCCTGATGGTACTCTACGCCAACAACAACAAATACCGGATGAGGTGAATCAGCAGAAATGGCACTATCCAGATTGATAGCGGCCTGCTCCAATGCAGATAATTCCACATCTGCACTATCTTTCACATCCACTTCGTAGCTCTGGTTGCCAAAGTCAACCGCAGCTGTTGCCAGGATAAAACGAACATGCGTAGCGCCTTCCACCTGAGGAATCTCTTCACTCGGATTAAAAGCATCAATAGCCACTTGTGTAGTACCTGCAGCACGGTCAAATGCAATCGTGTGGCTCAATTTTAAAATCGATTCTAATGGAGCCGCCGCATTTAACTCAAAACCTTTCAGTAAGGTCAAATCACCATCCAACACATTACGCTCACCGCGTCGGTTGGTCGTATCCGCCTGGATAGCTTTCAG
>NZ_JAFMVC010000029.1 GCF_025499605.1 Carboxylicivirga litoralis
CTTGATTTTCTTTGCTTCCTTTCTTTTATCAAGAAAAGAAAAGGAAGTCAGGGTTTTAGGGATGAAATCCCTTTTGATTGAATATTAAGTTCCAAACCTTGAGTCGCATCAGTTATCAAAATAGCGCACAATGACAGTTTTGTGGACTGTAAATAAGATAGTTTGGTTTTTATTTTCAAGTTGGTACGGTTGAAATTAAAGGTTGTTTATTTAAAAATATCATTAAATAATGCACAAATATTCTTTTCAAATACATCAAAGGCAAAGTTCTGTCGTAGTAATTGATATGCTTCTTTACCAACCTGATGAATTGTATTTTTGTTGTGGATTAATTCAGTTATTTTACCGGTGATGGCTGTTATTTCCCTGTCGATAAGAAAACCAGTTTTGCCATCCTCAATCAGCTCTTTAATGCCGCCAGTATCCGTTGAAAGGACAGGGATGCCCAATGTTACGGCTTCTAATATACTGTTGGAAATGCCTTCGCGTTCAGATAGAAGTACAAATAAATCAGCATCCTTCATTAAGTCAGTAGGCTGCTGAACGAAACCGAGAAAATGAATCACTTGCTCCAGTTTTAGTGCTTTAACTTGCTCTTCAAATGCCTTTTTATTGCGTCCTTCTCCAATGATGCGAACTTCCAATTGTTTTTTTATTGATTCATCGAGTTGAGCTATCGCTTCAATCAACAGACCATAACCCTTTTGTTTGGTGATGCGTCCGCTACTGACTATTATGAATTTTTCATGGTTTTGCCTTACAGGTAATTCACTCTTGGTGTTAAAACCAGGGATACCATTGTAAATAACATGAATGGGATGCTCTTTAAATAGCGGATATTGTTTTAGCTCTTTTTTAAGATAATGAGCATTAACAATCAGGCCGTCATTTAGTGTCTTGTAGTTGAGTTGGTGCCAGAAAGGAATGTTCATTTTACGACTGACGCCCAATCGTATCAGGTGTTTGCACCCGCCTTGTTGAGCGATAATGCCACATAGAAAGTATTCCTTTTTCTTAGTGCTGACAATTAAATCGATTTGATGCTTCTTGATAAACTGTTTGAGCTTCCGAAAAGTGACCAGGTCAAAGTAAGAGCGAAACGGTAAGGTGATAGCTCTATTGTGCCGGCCAAATTTGTTCAGTAAAGCCTCTGATTTACCAATAAAGAAAATTTGATGTTTTTTAGAGAGTGCCTGCATGGCCATGGATGTCCATTTTTCATTACCACCCCAGGCTTTGGCCGAGCATACAAAGAGAATGTTCATTATAGCTGTTTTAAACCGTTAGAACATACTTTTTTATTGGTTGCCAATGCTTCATCGTAAAGTTGCTTGAGCATTTTATAGTTGGTGCGCAAGCCTTCTTCGCCATGATGCAGATGATAGGCAATGGCATAAAACTTCAGGTTGTATGCTTTAATGCCATTGTTAACCAGACGTACAGCAAATTCTTTGTCGTTAGGTCCCTTACTGGTCATGTTTTCGTCATAACCATTCGCTTTGAAGGCATCATCGCGCCAATAGGCCATGTTGCAACCCCGTACCCCTTTTACTGTTTTGTGGTTATATAATAGTTGCTGATGCAAAATGGCGATGGTTTTATTTCGAAAGCTGTTGATACCATCGAATTTTACAGTTTGGCAGAAATGATTCGTCTGCGCTTTGTTAATATTCACCCTTCTGCCAATTACAAATCGATTCTTACGGGCAAAACTTATATGGTCTTTGATGAAATCTTTATCACAAATGATATCACCATCTATTTGGATGATATACGAGAAAGATGTCTTTTTAATGGCCTGATTTCTGATGGTATTAATCCGATAGCCTTTGTCTTCTTGCCAAACGTGTATAAGTGGGCATGGGAAGTTGTTTTGAAACTTTTCAACAATTGCTTTTGTCTCATCACCAGAGCCATCATCGGCCACAATTACTTCATTGGGTAATAACGATTGGCTGGCGATGCTTTGCAAGCATAAACTCAATGCTTCAGGCCAGTTATAAGTGGTTAAAAATAAGCTTACTTGGGGCTTCTTCATGGGTTGAATGTGTTAGTCGATCTTGATGAGTTGACCGCTGCATTTAAGATAGGGCACTTTGATATATTCGTGCTGGATAACAGGATTTCCTTTGTAAAAAGTGTCGCCAGAGGAATAGGTTTTAACAGTTAAATTATCTGATGGATAAACTTTACAGCTTCCAATCGATCTATGCTTTACAATTGTTTTGTCACATACTAAGTCTAATGCATCAATATTCACACTTCCCTCCAAAGTGAAATACGAGCTAATCGTATTTCCCGAAAAGTAAAAGTTGCCAATATTATTATTGCCATAAATGTTAATTGTAAGTTTTTTGCAGTTAATGTCAAGTTCAATTTCTGAAAACTTAGCCCGTCCGTTTATTGTCATTATAAAGTTATCCGTATGGATAGTTTCAGGAGCAATTAATTCGAAAGCCATATTAGCTTTTATTCCTTTTAAATATTTGGCTGAAATGTCTAATTCTATCAGCTTACTTTTCTGGATATAGAACTTTTTACTATGCTTAATGGTTAGCATTTCATTGTCTGTTACCAATTCAAGACCATCCACTAGCCTACAGTTCCCTTTTATAAGTATTTCATCACTTTCATTGTTATGAAGCGCAATGCGTACAGGAGCGTCAATCACAATATTCTGAATGGTTCCGGTAGTTTGAGAGGATTGAATAATCTCACCTTCATCTGTTAAATTATCAATGTATTCACAGGATGTAAGAGCCAGAATCAATACTATAGAAAGCGATATGTATTTGAATAAGGGGTTCATTAAGCTTTGTCTTTTGTTTTATATTTGATGCGATAACCCAATCCAAATTCCAGGAACTCGGAACGGAAGAAACTAGCTTTGACACTAAAATTAGCAATTAAATTTTTAGTCAGATAGTGTCTGATTCCCATTCGCGGATAAATAGGTTGTGGTGGTTTGATATTGGTGTGCAGGTAAGCGCCAATGTTGACAAATAAAGTTGTTTTGCCCAGGAAAACATTATACGAGGTAAAAAGCCCGTTAAACAAATAATGACGGGTTGAGAAATTGACCTCTTCATCAGACTCTTCGTAGGCTTCCCAGCTATAGGGGGCTGTTTCGGAGTAAAATTGGTCGAAACCAACCCCAATGGCACGTTTCTTACTAAGGTGCCATAAATGGCTAATGCTCAAACTGCCATTCCAATACAAGGATTCATTATAAGGCGTACTTTGGCTTCTTCCAACACTTCCAACAATAATGATGTCGCGCTCATTGCTTTTAGGTGCTTCAATTTTTTCGAGAATTGGCGTAGGATTTTCGTTAAAATGATATTTAGCACCTATGCTGGCAGTTAAAGTATTAATGCCATGGTTGGGTTTTCGTGCAGCCCCGTTTGAAAGGTGGGTAAGCGAAAGACTGCTGGCTAACGAAAAGTGCTTGCTTAAGCGATAATCCATTAATAGAGCCAATCCTATATAAGCATTCAGGTGTGAACTAAAAACCGTGTTGTAAGTGTTTGTTTCAATGTCGAAAGGTTTAGTGGCATAGCCAATGCCCATTGACACTTTATTCTGAATGGATAATTTTTTACTTCTATGGATATTGTAGTTGATATAAGGGAAAAGAGCTAACCCGGAACCATAGATGTCCCGATTGCCAAACGTACCATAATAAAAGCCAATGCCAATCTCAGGGTAATTAAAATAACTTTCCCAGCTCTCCTTTGAGAATAGTGAGCGACCATAGCTTATTTCAAAACCACCAGAGAAATCCTCGATAAAATACATCATGTTGGCATGGTGGGGCACCACTAATCCTCCATGAAATCGCGCTGTAAGATACGTGTGCTTTGGGTTTGTTTTGTCCAATTGGGTAGAAACCTGTGCGCAAATTAGACGGGGAGCTAGTAAGGTTAATAGTATGAAAAATAGTAGGTTTCTCAATGATTAATATATTTAAAATTTGTGCTGCGAATATAATAAAAAAGATAGGCTTAGAGTGAGTTGTTGTGTGTTCTGTAACAGAATAATTATTAATAACGACAGATAAAGGGCGCCCATTTAAATGTGTATCTTTGGCAGCGAAAACGAATCTTATATACCCAAACAGAATTGACTTCAAAGATGAAAATAAGAAAGCCCATAACTACATTGTTTATTGGATTACTGTTCTTTTTTAGTGAGCTTCCTGCTCAGGAGAAGACATTTGAATACGATGCTTCCTTACTCCTGATAAGCTCATCAAATGATATTCGCCCCATGTGGTTAGTTTCCAACCAATGGGGAAAGTTTGACCAATTTGGTTCTTCAGAAGGTCTTGTTGAACTGGGAGCGCAATACAGTTTGGTGCAGACTAAAACATTTAATTTGACGGCGGGACTTAGAGGCTTGGTTAATTTTGATTACTCCGAAAGTGCATTGCAGGAAGCTTTTGTAAAAGGAAACTTTTGGTTTGTGGATTTTACGATTGGCAAAGAACAGTTTTCGCCAATAATCATTAACGATGAGTTGAGCTCCGGTATGTTTCTGATGAATTCGAATGCTCGACCGGTACCACGTATTACAGTTGGTATATTTGATTATCTGCCACTTGGTTTTACCAAAAACTGGGTAGAAGTAAAAGGTGGTATGTCTCAAGGATGGTTGAATGATGATCGTATTGAGAAAAGTAATAGTGCCAATGATGTGTTACTGCATGAGAAGTTTGCTTACATGCGATTGGGCAATACAAAAATACAACCTTATGCCGGATTAGTGCACTCGGCTTTATTTGGAGGTACGCGACCCAATGGAACAGAAATTCCCATCGACTTTTGGGCGACTTTTACGGCCAGTGGCTCTGCCACACTTGGAGGTGGAGAAGAAACCAATGCGGCAGGAGCGCATATGGGAATGTGGGACTTCGGATTTACTTGGGAGAATGCCTTTGGTAATCTACAGTTCTATTGGCAAAAGCCTTTTGCAGATGGATCTGGTCTAAAAATATACAATGGGGATAATAAAGATTACATACTTGGTGTTTTAGCTCATCCCAAAGGATTAAACTGGTTAACGGGTTTGTCGGTCGAAGTATTTAAAACTGATTATCAATCAGGTTATGGTATTCCGGATCCACTTTATCCGGTCGATTACAATGGGCACAGTGCAGGTTCAATCATTTGGATGAGGGATATAGAAGATGATTTTGATGGGTTTATGCATGCGCTTTTCCCGGATACAGAAGGAACAACTGGCTGGACGGAAGAAGGAGTGATGCGCGAATTGGAGATCCGATTGAATGAAGGCCATCAATATGGCGGGCGTGATGATTATATGAATAATGGCTCGTATTACAATGGATGGGTTTATAACGGAATGAACATGGGAACAGCCCTTTATCATACGGCTGAAAAGGTTAGGAAATATGCTAATTCATGGGAAGAATATGGTCAGGTAAATTTCTATAACAACCGGGTGAATGGTTTTCATATTGGTGCCGAAGGGGTTATTCTTCCCCAACTGAGGTATCGTGTTAAATCGACTTATGCCATTAATAAAGGAACCTATGGTGAAGCATTCAGAGGTCGTTCTAGCTGGACGCGTACTGAAGAGTATTTTTTCACAGAGAGTAAAAAGCAGTTGTATTCCATGCTTGAATTGAGTTGGGATACGCCGTGGTTAGATGGTCTCCAATTGAGCGCTAAACTCGCCATTGATTCGGGGCAGCTTTACGATTCAACGGGAGGACAGTTAAGTGTGATTTACGCACCATCGATAAAGAAATAAGGGTAGGAATCATTTTTGTTGAGCTATTTGCTTATTTTTGTTGGTTGAATTAAGAGTAGATATCATGTATGAGGGATAAGATTCTTTGGGATTATCCTGTGTAGTACTTAAAATATAAAATAAACATACACACTGAATGCTAAAAGAAAAAGAAAGAGTTGTTTATAATTTTTTGGCAGTTTTTGATGCTTTAATTGCCTGGATAGCTTTAGATATTGCTTTCTATATATACTTCGGACAATACACATTCTTAAGCAATAAGGATTCAATCATTTTGCATCTTGTTGTACTTGGATTGTGGTTTTTTCTCTCTAAGGCTTTCAGAGCGAATGAAATATATCGTTCTCGCCCCTATTCAATTTTGCTATTCAATGTGATTGGTGCCACACTTATGGGGGTGGGTGTATTAGCTTTGGCTGTGTTTACTTTTAATCTTCATTATATTGGTATAACGCCTTTAATGTATTTTGGGGGAGTATGTGCATTTATGCTATTTAGTCTAAAAGTCATTTTTTTTACTTACATAAAAAGTGCTCGTCGCAGGGGCTATAATTCGCGAAACATTCTGATTGTTGGAGATGTGTCAGCTGTGACCTTTATTAATCAGGTGCTTAAGTATAAAGAATGGGGTTATCGTATAATCGGTGTTGTAGGAGATGAGGAATTGAAGGAACGAATGGGTGATGTGGTAACCATACTGCCTGAGGATACCGATGTAGGTAAAATTATAGAGAATAAGACCATTGATGAGGTCATCTATTGTCAGGAAAAGGCGCGAATGGAAGATATAATGACTTTATTAACCTCTTGTAATGAACTCGGGGTTGTTTTTCGTATGTCGTCACCATTCTTTAATATGCTGACGAATAAAACACATTTGCACTATTTTGATACAACACCTGTACTAACAATATCAAATACACCAATGGATTATTTGATGTTGAAAGTCAAAAGTGTAATAGATTTTCTGGTTTCATTCACTGCTATTACTATTTTTTCACCTGTTTTTATTGGCATTGCCATTGCGATCAAAATGACATCTAAAGGTCCCATCTTTTTCAAACAAAAGCGTGTTGGTATGCGCGGAAGAAAATTCTGGGTGTATAAATTCAGAACGATGGTGACCAATGCTGAGGAATTGAAGGCTGCTTTAATGGAGCAAAATGAAATGGATGGGCCGGCCTTTAAAATGGCGAGGGATCCAAGAATTACCGGCATAGGTAACTTCTTAAGAAAAACCAGCTTAGATGAATTGCCACAGTTTTTCAATGTGCTTCTGGGTGATATGTCAATAGTAGGACCTCGTCCTCCAGTGCCTGCAGAGGTTAGAGAATATGAACGCTGGCAATTACGTCGCTTGTCTATGAAGCCTGGGATTACCTGTATCTGGCAAATTTCACCAAATCGCAATGATGTGTCCTTCGAAGATTGGATGCGCATGGACTTGGAATACATTGACAATTGGTCATTGCGTTTGGATTTTGTACTTATCCTAAAGACCATACGCACCATGTTTAGGGCTGATGGAAAATAAATATGACGCTATGTATAGATATTTTAGTATTGTTATAGTATTAGTTGCCCTATTAAGTTGCTCTACTCGTCCTAGGGTGCCCAGAGGCATTGCCGGGGAAGAAAAAATGGCGGAGGTGTTAGCGGATATCTATCAGGTAGAAAGTGTGTTGGGGCAAACGCGTTTATCCTATAACTCGAGTAAGGAAGATAAAGTATCCGGATATTACAAATATGTGCTGGATGAGCATGAAATGACAAAAGCGGAGTTTGATACAGCCATGTCATGGTATTCGGCCAATCCGACTGTGCTTTCCGATGTATACGAGGAGGTGATAGAGATTTTGAGTCGTCGGGATGCCGAGTTAAAAAATAAAGTCAACAAAGAAAAAGATGAGCGTAAAACGTTAGCTAAGTTGCCGGGTAAAACTGAACTGTGGAAGGACTCAACCTCCTTTGAGTTGCCTTTCGATCCCAAAGATTCGCTTGACAATAGAATTCCATTTAATGTTGAAGTTGATTCTTTAAGCAATGGTATTCTTCGATTATATGCCGCCTATCAGTTTACGGAAGGTGGTTTTTTAGATAGTGCGCAAATGAAGATGATTGCCTGCTATGCTGATAGTACAATTGATACGGTTTACTATCAGATTCATAAGTCATTTAATAAAGTAAATGGTAATATTTCTCACAGAGTGGTTAAGAGTAAAGAGTTAATCAACGTGAGTGGATTCTTATTTGACCATGGTACGACTACTCAATCAAAAGTAAGTATTGATGGTGTGAAGATGACTTTTATCCCTACTGTGGGTGCTGAAGAAATAGAATTGCATTAATGCGAAAAATAAGTGCTCATTACTATCTGAAACCTGATGGAACACTGGGGAAACGGCCAATAATCGAATTGGATGAAGTTGGCACTATTATTCATATTCGTGAATTGGGTGATGCGTTTAAAGAAGAGCCGGGACTGGAATATTTTCCTGGAATTTTGATACCTGGCTTTGTGGCTTCAATTGAAAAATATGATTTGCAAGTGAAGACTCAGGCAAAAGTAAATGGGGTTCTTCGCATAAAAGAAGGTGAGGCAGTGCTTGACAAATGGAAGTATCGTTCTGCATGGGAGACAATTCAGGAAGATTTAAAGGCAGGTGAGAACAAGGTTTTATTGACCTGTATAATGAAGTATACCTTTGAAGCAGCGAAAATACTTAAAGAAAGCAAGTGGGGCGTTTTGGAAGAAGGAGCCAATCCTGGAATATTGATACTTCAGAATATTGATTTAAGAACCTTGTCATTGACAGATAAAGCCACTTTCAAAATAATTGAGAGATGATGAATGAATTGACTGCTTTAGCCATAGAGGCGGCTTTACAGGCTGGTAAAGAAATAATGGCCGTTTTCAATTTCGATGACTTTGGTGTACGCCTAAAAAGTGATGATTCGCCATTAACCGAGGCAGACCTGAAGAGTCATCAGATTATTGCATCGTTTTTAAAATCAACCGACATACCGGTTCTAAGTGAAGAAGGTGAGGAGCTGTCTTATGAGGAACGAAAGAATTGGTCAAAGCTATGGATTGTTGATCCATTGGATGGGACCAAAGAGTTTGTAAAGCGCAGCGGTGAATTTACCGTTAATATTGCTTTGGTTGAACACCAGAAACCGGTAATGGGCGTTGTTTTTGCACCCTATTTAGGTTGCTTATACTGGGGCGATGAAAATGGGGCTTTCAAAGCTAACTTAAAACCTGACTGGATAGAGTTGTCATCATCCTTAATTGACAGTTTAGAGGTGCAGAAGCTCCCTGTGAAAAGTCCTGAGGTGATGACGGCGGTGGCCAGTGTGAGTCATTTCTCAAAAGAAACAGAAGCTTATATAAATGCTTTAAAAGAAAAAGAGGGAGATGTCAAACTGGTGTCGCGTGGCAGTTCATTAAAGATGTGTCTGGTGGCAGAAGGTTCAGCACATATTTATCCGCGATTAGGGCCGACCATGGAATGGGATACGGCGGCTGGTCAGGCTGTGATTGAAGCAGCTGGAGGGCAATTAAACGATTGGAAGACGAAGGAGCCAATGTTATACAATAGAGAAGATTTGTTGAATGGCTGGTTTCTCGCAACAGGAAGAGCTTTAAATATTGAAGACTACTGGTTGGTATAAATATAAGCTTAGTTTTGTTTGACATCTTTTTAATTGAAGCAATTCTTCGTTAAAGAATTTTAAATTGCAATTCAAATACTGATTTTTATCACAATACCACTTATAATTTTTTATCTTTGCGGTTCATTGTTGAATTATAAAAATCACTACACAAATGGCTGCAATTGACAGTTTTAATTTCGCAGGAAAAAAGGCGATTATCCGAGTGGATTTTAACGTGCCTTTGAATGATAAATTCGAGATTACAGACGATACGCGTATTCGTGCTGCTGTACCTACAATCAAAAAGGTATTGGCCGATGGCGGAGCTGTAATTTTAATGTCTCACTTAGGTCGTCCAAAAGGCGAGGCTAAGCCCGAGTTCTCATTAAAGCACATCGTAGCTCACCTTTCTGCTACTTTAGGTGTTGATGTAAAATTTGCACCAGATTGTATTGGTGATGAGGTGAAGGCAATGGCTGCTGACCTTAAAGGTGGTGAAGTATTGTTGTTAGAAAATCTACGTTTCCACAATGAGGAAACAAAAGGTGACGAGGGATTTGCTAAGCAGTTGGCTGAATTAGCTGACGTTTATGTAAACGACGCTTTTGGTACAGCTCACCGTGCGCACGCTTCAACTACTATCATCGCTCAGTTCATGGACGAGAAGATGGCTGGTTACTTATTAGATAAAGAAATTAAGTTCTTAGGTGATACAGTTGAAAATGCTGAGAAGCCATTTGTTGCTATCGTAGGTGGTGCTAAGGTTTCTGGTAAATTAGAAGTGTTGAAATCGCTAATTACTAAGGTTGATACTATCTTGATTGGTGGTGGTATGGCTTATACTTTCTTGAAAGCTCAGGGTCACAATGTTGGTAATTCATTGGTTGAAGAAGACTTGGTTGAAACAGCCAAACAGATTTTAATCGATGCTGATAAAAACGGCGTTAACTTCATGTTGCCGGTTGATAACCTGGCGGCTGATAAATTTGCTGACGATGCAGACATCATGGAAGTAGGTTGTGATATTCCTGAAGGTCGCATGGCATTAGACGTTGGTCCTAAAACTACAGCTGCTTACGCTGCCGAGATTGCAGGTGCAAAAACAGTTGTTTGGAACGGTCCTATGGGATGTTTCGAAATGCCTAACTTCTCAAAGGGTACGTTTGGTGTTTGTCAGGCAGTAGCTGATTCTTCAGCGGTTTCTATTATTGGTGGTGGCGACTCTGTTGCTGCTGTTAATAAGAGTGGATTAGCTGACAAAATGAGCCACATCTCTACCGGTGGTGGTGCTTCTTTAGAGTTCTTAGAAGGAAAAGAACTTCCTGGAGTAAAAGCAATTCGCGGATAATTATCTGAAAATATGATATAAACAAAGCCTGTTGACGCAAGTTGACAGGCTTTGTTGTATGTAAGGTTCTACATCGAAAATCATAAATCATCCATCATAAATCAAACATCTTCTCCTATCTTTGCCAAAAAATAAATCAATGACATTACTTTATAACATCGGCATTGCTACTTATTCTTTAGCGATAAAAGCGGTTTCTCCTTTTAATAAAAAGGCTAAACTTTTGAATGTCGGGCGAAAGGAAACGGCTCAGCGATTAAAAGAATTACAGCTTGATGATAAAGTGGTTTGGATTCATGCGGCCAGTTTGGGAGAGTTTGAGCAAGGACGACCCATTATAGAAAAAATAAAAGAGCAGCATCCCGCATATAAAATAGTGTTGACTTTCTTTTCGCCCTCGGGCTATGAAGTGCGCAAGAATTTTGACTTGGCAGACCATGTGATGTACCTGCCAGCTGACACAAAACGAAATGCAAGGCAATTTCTAGATGCAATTAATCCCCAAAAGGTCTTCTTTATCAAGTATGAGTTTTGGTATCATTTCTTAAGGGAGCTGTCGAAGCGAAGCATACCGGTTTTTGGCGTGTCGATGATTTTCAGAAAAGAACAGACCTTCTTTAAGCCTTATGGTGCTTGGTTTAGAAAGATGTTATCTGCCTTTGATAAATTCTATGTACAGGATGAAGTATCAGGTGATTTACTGAAAGGAATAGGTTTCTCCAATTATTCAGTAGCAGGTGATACACGTTTTGATCGGGTTCGGGATATTGCACTGGAGTCAAAGGATTTTGATGTGGTTGAACGGTTTGTCGGTGATTTGAAGCAGGTAATTGTCGCAGGCAGTAGCTGGGCGCCTGATGAAGATATTCTGATTGACTATATTCAAAATGTGAATAAAGAGGTGAAGTTGATTATTGCGCCGCATGAAATTCATGATGAGCACATTCAACAAATCGAATCGAAGTTAAAAGTGTCTTATTTCAAATATACAGAGGCTGAAATTGCTCCATCTGATGCACGTGTTTTAATCATCAATACGATTGGTATGCTGTCTGCTATTTATAAGTATGGGCAAGTAGCTTATGTTGGCGGTGGTTTTGGTGTTGGTATCCACAATACTTTGGAAGCGGCTACTTATTCGATGCCGGTGTTTTTTGGGCCTAACTATAAAAAGTTTAAAGAAGCACGGGATTTAATCGAAGCAGGAGGCGGTTTCTCAATTAAAAGTAAAGAAGCGTTCATTAAACAAGTAGAAAGCTTTTGGAATGATGCTTCACTGTTGGATGCTTCATCAAAGAGCGCAGGTGAATATGTGAATCGGATGTGTGGGGCAACTGACCAAATTATGAATGAAGTTTTTGTTTAAGAGCTAACAGGCATACATGCAGAAAGTAAGCCGGCATATTTTCTAATGCCGGCTTTTTTATTTTTATCTTTTTGAAAAGCTGTTGATAAGATTCCATTTTTTGGATAAAACATTCAATTTCCAGAGATGTATTTCGGTATTGCATTATGCTTTAAACCGAAAATTGCAGCAATTACAAGGCTTTTAAAATTTCCAATAGTAAAATGATTTTTTTAATTTTTTGTTAGTAAAAAAACGTTTTGGATAACTTTAGTGGTATTTGCAAAATGCTAAAAAGAAGATAGTCAGAGATAAAGCCAAAAGTTTTGGACAACTTTTGGCTTTTGTTGATAACTAATGTTTGCGCAAAAGAAGCAGCGTTGCTAACTTTGAAAAACTGAAATGAGAGAATAAAAAATTACTAAATACCATTTTATCAACGTCTTAAATTTTTGTGAGCAAATGGCAGTTAAAGAAATCGACCTAAAAACTAAAAATGTGAGTAAAACGTATACCTATGATGAAGCTTTTGAAGCATCGCTTGAATATTTTCAGGGGGATGAGTTAGCCGCGCGCGTGTGGGTTAATAAATATGCTTTAAAAGATTCGGATGGTAATATCTATGAGTCTAACCCGGATGAAATGCACTGGCGTTTAGCTCGAGAAATCGCTCGTATTGAAGAGAAGTACCCAAACCCGATGACCGTTACCAAGTTGTATGATTTAATGAAAAATTTCAGGTATATCGTACCTCAGGGGGGACCAATGTCGGGAATTGGTAATAATAATCAAATCGCCTCTTTATCCAACTGTTTTGTAATTGGTGATGATGGACCATCAGACTCATATGGAGGTATTATGAAAGTTGACCAAGAGCAGGTGCAATTAATGAAGCGAAGAGGTGGAGTAGGTCACGATTTGTCGCATATTCGTCCTAAAGGTTCACCGGTTAAAAACTCGGCCCTGACATCAACAGGTATTGTTCCGTTTATGGAGCGTTTCAGTAACTCAACACGCGAAGTGGCGCAAGATGGTCGTCGTGGAGCTTTGATGTTAAGTGTATCAATCAAACACCCGGATTCAGAATCGTTCATCGATGCCAAAATGGAGCAAGGTAAAGTAACTGGTGCCAATGTATCGGTTAAGATTGACGACGAATTTATGCAGGCCGTGGTTGATGGTGAAAAATACACGCAGAGCTATCCGGTAGGTGCTAAAAAACCGACCTATACCAATGATATTGATGCAAGTGCACTTTGGTCGAAGATTGTTCACAATGCATGGAAATCGGCCGAGCCGGGTATCTTATTCTGGGATACGATTATTAAAGAGTCAGTGCCGGATTGTTATGCAGATTTAGGTTATCGCACCGTATCGACTAACCCATGTGGTGAGATTCCATTGTGTCCTTACGATAGCTGTCGATTGATTGCCTTGAACTTATATTCATATGTAGAAAACCCATTTACTGAGAAGGCGAAATTTAACTTTGATTTATTCCGTGAGCATGTTGGTTATGCACAGCGCATCATGGATGATATTATCGACCTTGAATTAGAGAAGATTGATGGTATTTTAAATAAGATTAAATCAGATCCTGAGAGTGCAACCGTTAAACGTGTAGAGCGTGAGTTATGGGAGAATATCCGCAAGAAGGCTGACGAAGGACGTCGTACAGGTGTTGGTATCACAGCTGAAGGTGATATGTTAGCTGCCTTGAATTTGCAATATGGTTCTGATGTGGCGGTTGAATTTTCCATTGAAGTGCATAAAAACTTAGCTCTAGCTGCTTATGGTTCGTCCGTTGAGTTGGCGAAAGACCGTGGTGCTTTCCCAATTTATGATGCTGCAAAGGAAGTGAGTAACCCATTCGTTAACCGTTTATTTGATGCTGATCCTCAATTGAAGGAGAAGATGACGAAACATGGTCGTCGTAATATTGCTGCATTAACCATTGCACCAACAGGAACAACCAGTCTGATGACGCAAACGACCTCAGGTATTGAGCCCGTTTTCTTACCAGTTTACAAGCGTCGTCGTAAGGTAAATCCTAATGATCCGGAAACGCGCGTTGACTTTGTGGATGAAGTTGGTGATAGCTGGGAAGAGTACACGGTATTCCACCACAAGTTTGTGACCTGGATGGAAGCCAATGGGTACGAGACAGCTAAAAACTATTCGCAGGAAGAATTGGATGAGTTGGTTGCTAAGTCGCCATATTATGGTGCTACATCAAACGATGTGGACTGGGTGAACAAAGTGCGCATGCAAGGTGGTGTTCAGAAATGGGTGGATCACTCCATTAGTGTGACCATTAATTTGCCAAACGATGTGAGTGAAGAGTTGGTAGGTCAACTATATGTTGAAGCCTGGAAGAGTGGATGTAAAGGAGTAACTGTTTATCGTGATGGTAGTCGTGCCGGAGTGTTGGTAGCCAACGATAAAAAAGACGAAGTAAAAGTATCTGGATTTCCTAAAAAACGTCCTGCTGAACTGGATGCTGATGTGGTGCGTTTTCAGAATAATAAAGAAAAGTGGATTGCCTTTGTTGGTTTGATTGATGGTAAACCTTACGAGATCTTTACCGGATTATCAGATGATGAGGATGGTATCTTGTTACCGAAATCTGTTCAGAGTGGTAAGATTATCAAAAGTCGTGATGAGGATGGTGTGTCGCGTTACGATTTTCAATTCACCAACAAGCGAGGCTATAAAACAACTATTGAAGGTCTTTCGCACAAGTTTGATAAAGAATTCTGGAACTATGCCAAGTTAATTTCTGGCGTACTGCGTCTTCAGATGCCAATCGAAGGTATTATTGATTTGGTGGCTGGGCTTCAGTTAGATAGTGAGTCGATAAACACCTGGAAGAATGGTGTGGAACGTGCCTTGAAAAAGTATGTGCCGGATGGTACAAAGGCTAAAAAGGGAAATTGCGAAAACTGTGGTTCTGACGAATTGATTTACCAGGAAGGTTGCTTGATTTGTAAGAGCTGTGGTTCATCAAAATGTGGTTAATATCTGCCCTATATTGTAACCGAAAAAGGAAAGAGGCGTTCGTTGAGCGTCTCTTTTTTTGTCTTCAAAGTTCGTTCATTGAGCGGAGCCGGGATGTTGTTCCCCCATCGCCTGCGGCACTTTCCCCAAGGGAAGATTGAGTTGTATAGTGTTTATGCCTTTAACTTTTCCGTCCCCTCAACGTCACACACGGAATAATCATCTCTTCCAGCGAAATACCTCCATGTTGGAAAGTGTCGCGGTAATAGCTGACGTAATGGTTGTAGTTATTGGGGTAGGCGAAAAAATCGTTGTTGCAGGCAAAAATATATGCCGTCGATACATTGTAGCGAGGTAAAGAAGCCTGACCTGGTTTAAGCACTTCATACACCTCCTTTGATTTATACGACAGGTTTTTGCCTTGTTTGTAGCGCAGGTTGGTATTGACATTGCGATCGCCAATAACCTTCACCGGGTTTTGCACGCGTGTGGTGCCGTGATCAGTTGTCAACACAACTTTTACGTTTTCTTCTTTCAATCGACGTAATAATTCTTTCAATGAAGAATGCTCAAACCACGATTGTGTTAAGGAGCGATAGGCGGCTTCGTCGCGTGCCAGTTCTTTAATCATCTTCATCTCGGTACGAGCATGCGACAGCATGTCTACAAAGTTGAAGACGATAGCATTTAAATCGTTATTGAGTAGCGTGTGAAGCTCATCTAGCAAGCTTTTACCGGCATCGCTATCCGAAATTTTACGATAAGCATAACTGTGCTTCAGGCGGAAACGTTCAAGCAGAGTGCTTAAAAGTTCGCCTTCGTATTTGTTCTTGCCTTCTTCGCTGTCATCATCCACCCAATATTGAGGAAACATCTCCTTGATTTGAGACGGCATCAGTCCTGAGAAAATCGCGTTTCGTGCATATTGTGTGGCTGTTGGCAGGATGCTGTAATAAGGACTGTCGTCTTCCACCAGGTATTCGGATGCAATGGCTTTCTTTAGTACTTCCCACTGGTCATAACGAAAATTGTCGATAACGATAAAAAAGACCTTTTCTCCCTGCTTTAAAAGCGGCAATACTTTTTCTTTCACCAGGTTGTTCGACATCAGGGGCGCTTCTTCCTGATTGTTCAGCCAGCTCAGGTAATTCTTCTTAACGAATTTGGTAAAGGTCTGCGTGGCTTCATTTTTTTGCATGCTCAGCACTTCATCCATGGCGCCATCACCTTGTTCCAGTTCTAGTTCCCAATAAATCAGTTTTTTGTAAACTTCAATCCAATCCTCGTGCGAGAATGAGTCGTTGATTTTTAAGGCGATTTGTCCAAATTGCGATTGATAGCCCGATGTGGTTGTTTTGGTTACTAAATCTTTTTTATCCAGATGTTTTTTAATGGATAATAATATCTGTCGTGGATTCACCGGCTTAATCAGGTAATCGGCAATCTGGTTGCCAATGGCCTGATCCATGATGTCTTCTTCTTCGCTTTTGGTAATCATGATAACTGGCACCTCTGAGCGCAATTCTTTTAGCTGCGAGAGGGTCTCCAGTCCGGTTATGCCCGGCATGTTTTCATCGAGGAATATCAGGTCGTAAAAGGTTGTTTTAACCAGTTCGAGTGCGTCGTAGCCATTGGTGGCTGTTTCTACCTCATAACCTTTTTCTTTCAGGAAAAGAATGTGAGCTTTCAGGTGTTCTATTTCATCGTCTACCCACAATATTTTAATTCCACTTTCACTCATAAGCTGTCTTCTTTTTTTTATGGCGGTATTGCTCATCAAAAACTACACCATACTAACAAAGCTACTAATAATTCGCTTTGAAGAAAGTATCATAAGCTTCAATGTCAACTGTTTCGTTCAGCTTTTTCAGGTTACTTTCGGAGATGGCCCAGATGTAATGCTCTTTACGAACGATGTCACGCGTTAGATAAGGATATTTCTCCATGCTCTTGATGTAAGCTTTGGCTTCATCGGCATTGGCAAAGCCATCAATCTGAACCATGCGATGTGTTGCACCCAGGTCGATCAACTGCACTTTTTTGTCAGTTCCGAAGTTGTTTCTCGTATGGGACGCAAAACTTTTTTGCAGTTTGTTATAATCAATCCGTGTTTTCTTTACGATGACTAAAACGCTGTGTTTTTCATCTGTCGTTTGTGCATAAATGGATGGTGTCTCAGGTTCTGCAGATACTGCTTCAGCTGCCTCTTCTGATTGTGTAGTGACAGGCGTTTCAGTTGTTACTTCCTTAGCTGGAGGAACAACTGCTGCGATTTCCTTTTCAACCTTATCGTTACTTTGTTTTTCAGCGGTCGTTTGTGATGTTGTATTTTCTTGTACCGATTTTTCTTCTGTTTGACTTTCAGCTGTCGGAATAGCTTCAGTAACTTCTTTGTCGGCAGGCGTGTCTTCCGGTTTTAATGTTTTAATATCTGCAGGCGCTTCCTCCTTAGCTTCTTCTTTGAGCATCACCTTTTCCAATTCCGTCTTATCGGCATGTTGCAGGTAGTATTTCTCAAAGAATTCAATATAGTCTTTTACTAATCCGGATAAATAAAACTTGCTGGTATTACTTGCTGACAGGCAGACAATGTTGTCGGTGATGCGTTCGAACCCAAAGAAGTGAGGATTCTCTCGTAAGCCGTAGAAGTAATCCATAACTTCAACACGGTTGGTAAAGCCTGAAACTGTTAGGGCAAGTGAGCCATCCAACAGGCGTTTTTCCTGAATTTCGAAATCGTGTAACAGGTAGCGAGAGAAGTTGTAATCGGCCACATTATATATGGCTCTGTTTATGTTCTCTTTGTCGATGCCCATTACAATAAGCTCGTATGGTTCGGCTTCAACATACACAAAGCCGGCATTTTGCTCCGGGGTGTCAATGCCATCTGCAGTCTGTTGCTGGCTTTGACCGGCAATGCTTGGAGTTGCGGCAAATAAAGTGCCCTGAACAGGCGCTTTCCCTTCGCTCAGGTGCTTGAGCAGTGCTTCGGCTAACTGAGCTTCTTCACTTTCTTTATCATTTTTGACAATGGTGTTCAAATCAGATTTAAATGTTTCAGTATCACCTTTTTTACCGTACGATAAAGCTCGTAATAAATAATATTTATTGGTGAGCTTGCTGTCCTCACTGGATTCTATAATGGCTATGTTACTGTTGGCAATCACCTCGTCGAATCGGCCAAACAGGAAGGCTTCATAGGTAGCTTCGTAGGCCTTCGACTCTTGTGCTTTTTTGTCCTGAATCTTTTGGATGAAGTCCGGGTCATTTAAATAGGCCACAAAACGATGATTAGGAAACTCTTGTTCGATGCGGTTTTTGGTGGCCAGCATGCCGGCATTGTCGCCATTTAATCGATAGGCATTGTAGAGTGCAATTAAGGCTTCATCGCGCGATTCAGCTTGAGGATAACGGCTTAGTAAATCTTCAAGTGCTTCAATGGATTTTGGATAGTTTTCCAGGCGATCCATAAATACCAGGCCTTGCTCTAGTAGCGCTTCTTCAATCTTTTCATCCGATGCCTTGCGTTGTTGTTCGGTCAAAGGAATATCGGCCAAAAGTTGCTCACGGGTTGGTACATTCACGTTTGCAGGAACTGTTGCATTTTGTTCTTGCTCGTTTTGTGCACCTTCTATTGATTCTGAGCCCTGTTCGGCAAATGGGTCGTCAGGTAGAGCAAATGGATCATCCGGCTCTTCTTGTTCGTCAGCTACTTTGCTTTTATCTTTTCTTCGCCAGTTATCTTCCAGTTTACGTTTACCCCAGCGTTTCTCAAACTCCATTTTACCCATTCCCATGGAGTTCTGGTTGTAAAAATACCATTTTCCACTTTGTCCAAAGGTGTTGTTAGAACCTGCATTTTGGTAGAAGAAGGCATCGCTCATGCTTTCTTCTTTCTGTAATTTTTCCAGTCGTTTTTGTTCTGCTTCTTTTTCGGCAATAATATCATCCAGATAGGCATACAGCACTGGTTCGCTCATATCTGCCAGTCGCTGAAGACTATCTTCGCGCTGAACAGTTAGTAAGTGATCGACCAAACCGCTTAAGCCATAATGACGCTCTTTAAGCTCGTCAATGTTTTCATAATCCTCATCGATGGAAACAAGAGCACTGTCATAATAAAAATAGGCGTTGGCATAATCCATGCGCGAATAGTAAATCTCGCCGGATTCGCGATACGATAAACCTTTCTGATTTTCGTTATTAATGCTGGCACTAACCGATTTTTTGAAGTTGCGTAAAGCTTCCTGCTCATCATTTTCCTGCAAGGCTACTTTACCAAAAGCGTAATAGATACGGTCGAGGTAATCTTTGTTCTTTTTATCTTTACGTAGTTTGTGTAGCTGCTTTTTTACTTCTTCGATATCGGCATTGGCATATACGATGGATGCCTGGTTTACTTTGGCATTAAAAGTCATCTCGTAATCAGTGCTTGCTTTGGCGACGAATGCAAAGGATTCAGCTGCTTGCTGTCGTTGGTTATCAAGTAAGTAAAGCTGACCAAGAATGTAGGAATAACGAAGTCGTTGGTGCTTGTTCTTTTCGTCGGTTAATGCATTTTTAAGATAAGGAATGGCATCAATGTATTTTTCCTGAACCATTAGCAAATTGGCATAGGTGGCCATGTAGTCGGAATAAAACTCTGCAGGCGCATTGCCACCCAAGTCATAGCTTTCCAGTGCAGCCATAGCGCCAATGTAATCGCCTTTATCGGTATAAGCGCGTGCCTGCCATATGAGTGCTTCATACATCGATTCGGAATTGGGGAAGTCGCGAACGACTTGTTGAAGCGTGCGTAGCGCTAATGATTGCTCGTGCTTGTATACCTGTGCCTTGCCAATTAATACGTAGGCATCATCTACCCAGACATTAAATTCTTTTTTGCTATAAAACTCAGCGGCATACGCATTGTTTTTTGAGCGCTTTTTAGGTTTTGCTGTAATGGAATGTTTCTTTATCAGCTTTTGGCCTTTTTCAATGGCGCGATCCATATCGCCTCCTGCAATGCTGGCCGCATCAGGATCGGATGCTTCAAAGACCGGTAAAATATTGGAGTAATCGTTTTGATAGCCTTCAATGATAGCTTTTTCCCCATTGTTAAAGGCTTCCCTGCCGTTGAAGTAAACATTGTAGTAGGCAGTCAGGTTATGGTAGTTGCGGCTTAACCAGGTGTTGCGTTTAGTGCTGCAGCCCCATAGCGCCACCAGGATAAGTATAATGCTAATCTTTTTAAGAATCATGAATTCTTCTCGACTTTAGGTATTTAAGATAAAAGACTTGAAACGTTACTTGCTTAAAGTCTTTATTTTCAAAAATAATAGCTTTTATTTAAGTATAAACGTTTTAAACTATTAAACTCGTATTTGACAAAAATATTTCATTAATCGTCAAAAATAGCCTTATAGAGCGAAAACAATTTTTAAATTTACAGAATGTGAAGCCCAGATGCACTTGTTTGGGAGATGAAGAACCGGATTGGCTATGAGAATTAACATTATTGAGGACGACAGGGTTTTTAACAAATTAATTGAGCATACCTTAAAGCTCAACCCTGATTATGAGGTGACCACTTATTTTAATGGTAAGGACTTTATCAAGAACCTGGGAGACAACCCGGATGTGGTGACGCTAGACCTTGGCTTGCCTGATTATACAGGAAATGAGATTCTCAAGAAAATAAAGAAGTTTAATCCGGAAATTGATGTGATTGTTATTTCTGGCCAGGATGATATCTCCACAGCTGTTCAGCTGTTGAAAGAAGGTGCTTATGATTACATCACAAAAGATGAAAACATTAAAGACCGCCTACTTCATGCCATCAACAATATTAAAACGCAAAAGTCTTTAAAAAATGAAATAACCCAATTAAAGACCGTTATTGGGAATAAATACGATTATAAAAATGCCATTATTGGCGACAGCCCAGCCATTAAAGCGGTGTATGCGCTGATTGATAAAGCGGTGAATGTGCCTAATATCAACGTGTCGGTTTATGGAGAAACAGGAACTGGTAAGGAATTAATAGCCAAAACAATCCACTATAATTCGCCGCGAAAAGATAAACCTTTTATTGCGGTGAATATGGGAGCTATTCCGCGCGAGCTGATTGAAAGCGAACTGTTTGGTCATGAAAAGGGGGCTTTTACAGGAGCCATTAATACAAAAAAAGGAAAGTTTGAAGAGGCCGATGGCGGAACGGTCTTCCTGGATGAGATTGGTGAGATGGATTTTAATCTGCAGGTGAAACTTCTCAGGGTATTGCAAGAGCGCGAGATTACACGAGTAGGGGGCAATGCGGTGATCAAGATCAATACCCGAATAATAACAGCTACTAATAAAGATTTGGCAGAAGAATCACGCAAAGGTAATTTCCGTGAGGATTTGTATTACCGTTTGCTGGGACTACCAATTCATCTGCCCGCATTGAAAGACCGTAATAAAGATGTGTTGTTATTGAGTAACTTCTTCCTTAAAACCTTCTGCAAAGAAAACGGCCTTAAGAAAATTGAACTGACCCCGCGTGCCAAAAAGAAACTACTGGGATATAACTTTCCGGGTAATGTACGTGAGTTAAAAGCGGTGGTCGAACTCGGTGCGGTGCTTACTAATAGCAATGTGATTGATGAGGAACATGTGGTGTATAGCTCCACCCAGGGCGAAATGGAAATGTTTGGCCGCGAAATGACATTAAAAGAATACACCGAATCCATCATTCGTCATTTTCTGAAGAAATATAATAACAATGTATTGAAGGTGGCAGCCAAACTGGATATTGGTAAGTCAACGATTTATAATTTATTGAAACGGGATAAAGAAGCGGAGTTGAATTAAAAATAATTTCTGCTGATTATCACTGATGAAATAGTTTATTCTTCTGCGTTTATCTGCGTCATCTGTGGGAACAAAAGAACCTAGCTATGAAAAAGTACATCCGAAATTACATTTTATTTGTAGCCACTATTGTATGGGCATTATCCATTGTGTTATATGCTATCTTGTTTAACTGGTTCGAAAAAGGTATAAATAACACTTTAGTGCAACTAGTTTGGCCAACGCTTACTATTGCTGTTGTTAGCTTAGTTCAGTGGTTGGTGTCCAAACCCATTGCTGAATATATGGATAGTCCCAATATGGAAGTTCCCGACTTCTCGGTGGTTAAGCATCATAAATTGCAACATAAAAAGGGCTTAAGTCTTGAAGGGTTGGCCAAGAGTTTACCTAAGCGCTTTGTTATATCGCACATTGATACAGAAAGTAATAAAATAAAGCTCTACGATAAAAATCTATGGCAGTGGGGTATTGGTTATATCATCGAAATGAGGCCGGAAGAAACTGTTATTTTCAGTTTCCCGTTTAGTAGTCACTCTATTGGAGCTGAGGGTGTACGTGAAAAAAGCGTTGCTCAATTGACAGCTTGCCTTTCATAGTAGGACAGATTATCTTGTAAGCTGAACTATTTGTTTCGGGTTATAAACCAATCATCCTTACATTATGAAAAAGCTCCAATTATTCGTATGCCTATTTTGTTTCACGAATTTTTTATCGGCCCAGATAAAGCAAAGTATCGAGGATAAAATTAAAACTTATCCGAATTCCTACGAGCATTACGAACCGTTGGCTGAGCAGATAAAAGCAGATTTCAAAACGGACGAAGACCGGGCTGCCGCCATCTTCACCTGGATAGCTTTAAATATTGAGTACGATGTAGAGTCGTATTATTCTAAACATCCTAAGAGTATTTCTTATTCCTATCGTTCAGAAGAAGAGCGTCGTCAAATTGAACGACGCATTCACGAGATGTTGGCCGAAACTACTATCCAGGAAGGAAGGGCCGTTTGTCAGGGCTATTCGGAGTTGTTTCGCGTTTTGTGTCTGGAATGTGGTATCGAGAGTGAGGTTATTTCTGGTCACTCTAAAACTATGCCTCAGGAGATTGGTCGCAAGCTTGCTTTTTCAGATCATGCCTGGAATGTCGTTAAACTCAATGACCAATGGTATCTTTTGGATGCTACCTGGGCGGCAGGTAGTGTGAATCATCGCTTTGGTGAGTTCGTGCCTAAGTTTAATCCCGTCTATTATAAAACCAATCCCGATTTATTTTTTTTAAATCATTACCCTGACGATACGCAATGGTTACTGACCAGGTATCGCGAGAGCCAGTTTGTAAATGCGCCTTTGGTGCATGCAGCATACCTCAGCAAAAAAATAGAGATAAAATCGCCCCGTAGAGGTGTGATAACCAAAGCAAGAGGTGGTGTAATAAATGTGGAAATTGTTACCGATGAGGAGCTGAATTCCTTTAGTTATAAATTCAATGATCAACGGTTTATAGAGGAGGTGAATGGCGTTCGTGTAGGCGATAAATGGGTGCTAACTATTCCGGTGGGCAATCGCAAAAGTGGTTACCTGGATATTGTTGCTGACTTTGAAACTTTGGTGACGTATAAGTTGCAGTTGAGATAAGGAATAGCTTTTTGTTTTTATAACTGCAGGTCTGCTAGAAGGATTAACAAGTTTGTTTTTCGACTTACATGTCTGCAGGAATGAAAAAATAATTCGTTTTTCAACTTTCAGGTTGGCGAGGACGATTAATAAATTATTTTGACGACTTTACCGACTGCCTGTTCGAAAATAGATTTGTTTTCGAACCTGATCGCTGAGAAAGTTCAAAAACAAATTTGTTAGGGAACTTGGATGATACGCAGGATGGAAAACAAAAAAGTAATGGTTTGAGTTACGTTTTTGTAATTATTGCAATTGGGATTCAATAATGTGTTTTAATCCTCTGGCTCCATTAGGATGTAGATTACCATTAATACGCCAAAAAGAGCCATCACTTGTATTTATTTCTAATACATTTTTAATGTATTTCTCAGATGCATGCCAACCTCTTTCATTTGAAGTTTGATTTGATATAGTTCTAATGGATTGTATGTCGGTAAACTTGATAGTTTTTTTAAAACTTAGGAGAGGTATTAAAGACCTCTGTTCGGTAATTACAGAATCTTGAGATATACTTATTTCTTCTATTTGATTAATTATAATAAAGAAAAGCCAAATGGTTATAAATAAAAGATTATAGGTTGTAGTTACATCAAAAAATATTGAAAAGGTATAATACAAAATTATCGATGTGATCGAAACTCCAATTATTCTACTAATCCAATGTTTAGGTTTTGAAAAATATATTCATTCATGGATATCAAAGGTAGTTGAAAAAAATGTTATGGAACTTGAACGGCGTTCAAATAAGAAAACAAAAAAGTTAAGCATTACGGATGTCATCTATATAGGCAATAAATAAATTATAGATGACATCTATATCTTCGGTCTCCTATCTTCTGCCTCAATAACAAATTGTCCTAAATCATCACATTTCCCAACCCTGTATCCCTCATCCTTTTAATAAGTTTTACTAATTTCGTATTTTGAAAGAAAAATCCTAAAGGTGGAGTTGATTCTGCGTCCCGATAGCTATCGGGATTGCGTCATCTGAGGGAAGTAAAAATGAATAGAAGAGAATTGTGCGCAAGTCGCATTAAGTCAATAAAATATCATGGAATACAATTTTAAAGAGTTAGAACAAAAGTGGCAAAAGCACTGGAGCGATAGCAAGGTTTACAAAGTGGAGGTGGACAACTCTCGTCCAAAATACTATGTGTTAGATATGTTCCCTTATCCATCGGGAGCGGGATTGCACGTAGGTCATCCACTCGGTTACATCGCTTCTGATATTTATAGCCGCTATAAGCGTTTAAACGGTTTCAATGTGTTGCACCCAATGGGCTACGATGCCTACGGACTACCTGCTGAACAATATGCGATTCAAACAGGTCAGCACCCGGCTATTACCACAGAAAATAACCTGAACCGTTACCGCGAGCAACTCGATAAAATTGGTTTCTGTTACGATTGGGATCGTGAGGTGAAGACCTGTGACCCCAACTATTACCATTGGACACAGTGGGCCTTTATTCAGATGTTTAATCACTACTACTGCAACCAGGCTAAGCAGGCTCGTCCAATCGCAGAACTGGAGCAGGTGTTTGCAACAACCGGGACTGAAGGTTTAGACATCGCTTGCAGCGAAGAGTTAAACTTCACGGCTGATGAGTGGAAAGCCAAGAGTGAGAAAGAGCAACAGACTATTTTATTAAACTATCGTTTGGCTTATTTGGCTGATACCATGGTGAACTGGTGTCCGGCTTTAGGAACTGTTTTGGCCAACGATGAGGTGAAGGAAGGTTTGTCGGTGCGTGGTGGTCATCCGGTAGAGCAAAAAGTAATGCGTCAGTGGTCGTTGCGAGTATCTGCTTATGCTGATCGCTTATTAACCGGACTGGATAATGTGGACTGGAGCGATTCGTTAAAAGAAATACAACGTAACTGGATTGGTCGTTCGGAAGGTGCTGAGATGACCTTCAAAGCCAAAGATTCAGACGTAGAGATGGAAATCTTTACCACGCGTGCGGATACTGTGTATGGCGTAACGTTTATGGTGTTGGCACCTGAAAGTGAGTTGGTTGATCAATTAACTACGCTAGAACAACGAGCTGCTGTTGATGTTTATATTGCCGAAACAAAAAAACGTACCGAGCGTGAGCGTATGGCTGAGGTGAAAAAAGTAACTGGGGTATTCTCTGGTGCCTATGCTATCAACCCATTAACCAACGAGGAGATTCCGGTGTGGATTAGCGACTATGTATTGGCAGGCTACGGAACAGGAGCCATTATGGCAGTGCCGGCGCACGATTCGCGCGACTTTGCTTTTGCCAAACATTTTAATTTACCAATCCGCCAGGTGGTGATTCCTGTTGGATCTGAAGAAACGGACCCGGCAACATGGGAAGATTCAATTGACTCGAAAGAAGGAACGATGGTTAACTCGGGCATCATCGATGGACTGGATGTGAAAGAGGCCATTGCCAAAACCAAAGAATATATTGCCGAAAAAGGCATCGGTAAAGTGAAAGTGAACTACCGTTTGCGCGATGCTATTTTTAGTCGCCAACGTTATTGGGGCGAGCCATTTCCGGTCTATTATAAGGATAATATGCCTTATATGTTGGATGAATCAAAGTTGCCTTTGGAGTTACCTGAGATTGATAAATATTTGCCAACAGAACAGGGTGAACCGCCATTGGGTCGTGCCAAAGGTTGGGAAACAGAAGAAGGTTATCCTTTGGAATTAAATACCATGCCTGGTTTTGCCGGTTCATCGGCGTATTATTTACGTTACATGGATCCTAAAAACGACAAGGCCTTGGTTGGTAAAGAAGCCAACGAGTACTGGCAAGATGTTGATTTATACATTGGTGGTACCGAGCATGCCACTGGTCACTTGATTTACTCACGTTTCTGGAACAAATTCTTGTTCGATATTGGTGAAGTCATTAAAGACGAGCCATACAAGAAGTTGATTAACCAGGGAATGATTCAGGGACGTTCAAACTTTGTGTATCGTAAAAAAGGAACCAATACTTTTGTTTCTTATAACTTGCGTAAAGAACATGATGTGCAGCCAATTCATGTGGATGTGAACATTGTTCGCAACGATGAGTTGGATATGGAAGCTTTTAAAAAGTGGAGTCCTGATTATGCCAATGCCGAATTCATCCTTGAAGATAGTAAATATATCTGTGGCTGGGCGGTTGAAAAAATGTCCAAGTCGATGTATAACGTGGTGAACCCGGATACCATCATCGCGGATTATGGAGCAGATACATTGCGTTTATACGAGATGTTCTTAGGTCCATTGGAGCAGTCAAAACCGTGGGACACCAACGGTATTGATGGCGTTCATAAGTTCTTGCGCAAAACATGGCGTTTATTCTATAAGGATGATGCTTTTGTAGTTAGCGATGAGAAAGCCACACCGGATGAATTGAAAGTGTTGCACCGCACCATTAAGAAGATTACCGAAGATGTAGAGCGCTTCTCGTTCAATACTTGCGTGAGTGCCTTTATGATTTGTGTCAACGAGTTGAACGATTTAAAATGTAACAAGCGCGAAATATTAGAACCACTATTGGCCTTGTTAGCACCCTTTGCACCTCATATGTGTGAGGAGTTATGGCATAACTTAGGTAATACTACAACCGTTTGTGATGCGAAGTGGCCGGAGTTGAATGAAAGCTTCTTAGTGGAGTCATCGGTAACTTACCCGGTGTCGTTCAATGGTAAGATGCGTTTTAAAATTGATTTGCCTGCTGATATGAATAATGCAGATATTGAAAAATCGGTGATGGAACATGATTCTGCCGCCAAATGGTTAGAAGGTAAAACGGTTCGTAAAGTCATTATCGTTCCTAAGAAGATTATCAATATTGTTGTAGGTTAACAGTAATAATAGAATAGTATACGAAAGCCTGCAAGTTTTTTTCTTGCGGGCTTTTTTTAAGCTTTTAACAACAACTCATCGGATGAACATAAATGACTTGTCATATTCATCGGATGAGTAAATAAGAAGATCATGCAAAAGAAAACAGCCATTTTAAAGGAGTTGCGGAGTTATTTTATGCTCACACTTGGGTTAGTGATCGGAACCCTGGGGTGGACGGCCTTTCTAATTCCTGCTAAAATTGTGGGTGGAGGCTTAACCGGTATCGCCACTATTATGTATTTAACCATGGGCTTTGATATCGGATTAACTTCATTGGTGATCAATGCTTTTCTGATTCTTTTGGCCATGCGTGTGTTAGGTGCCTCATTTGGTATTAAAACAATCTATTGTGTATTGGTTATGTCCGGTTTGTTAACACTGTTTCGTCCCCTCTTTGAACAGCCAGTGGTTTCTGAACTAATGATGAATGCCATCATTGGAGGAATGCTGGCAGGATTAGGTGCCGGAATTGTTTTTGTCAATGGTGGCAGCACCGGAGGTGTTGATATCATCGCCATGATTATTAATAAGTACAAAAATATCAGCTTGGGACGTCTTCTGTTGGGGATGGATGTGTTGATTATTACATCTTCTTTCTTCCTGGTTCAAACGTCGTCTATCGAAACAGTAGTATACGGTTTTATGACCATGGCTATTCTGGCTTACACTGTTGATTTGGTGATATCGGGTAATAAACAAACTGTTCAGTTCTTTATTATTTCTAAGAAACCGGAAGAATTGCGCAAGTCGGTTATTTTTGAAGCTGAGAGAGGGTTAACCATTTTGCATGGCAAAGGTGGTTACTCTGGTGAAGACCGCCAGGTGCTGATGGTGATTGCCCGTAAAAGTGAAACGCAGGAGATATTCAAGGTGGTCAAGCAAATTGACCCTGATGCGTTTATAACTGTAGGTACTGTGATGGGAGTTTATGGACAAGGGTTTGATAAGATTAAAATTTAGTATTGTATATGTTTAATATTTATGAAGTGCGCTTGAATAAACTTCTGTCTACTGGCTAAAAAACTAATCAACTATTATTAACTTGCATGCACTTCAAATAAAATTCCAATGACCAAAAAGAAATTAATTACGATAGCTGTGGTAGCAATTCTTGTTATTTCGGCAGTTTATTTTACTTTTCATCGATACAATCACCCACGTTCAGTTGTAACCGAAGAAACCTTGGATTCGATTGCGGTGATTGAAATACCGGAGCCAGAGTTGCTTTATGGTTTGCCGGTTGATTCATTTCAGATTGAAGAAAACAAAGTCAAGCGCAATCAGTTTTTGGCCGATGTATTCCTGAAAGCAGGTGTTGATTATCCAACCATTAATACCATTGTTGAAAAGACCAAGCCGGTTTTTGATGTGCGAAAAATTAAAGTGGGCAATCGATATACTTTGTTTTATAGTAATGATTCACTAAAGCAACTGAATCATTTTGTTTATGCTATTGACAATACGGATTATGTGGTGGTGTCACTGGCCGATTCTATCCATGTCTATCGCGATGTGAAAGAAACGCGCAATGTTCCAAAGACGGCAACTGGTGTTATAAACTCATCGTTGTGGGTGACGATGACCGAGCATGATATCAATCCGCTATTGGCGATTGAATTATCAGAGATTTTTGCTTGGACAGTTGATTTCTTTGGTATTGAGAAAGGGGATAATTTCAAGGTGTATTACGACGAGCAGTATGTCGACAGTGTAAGTATTGGCATTGGAAAAATTCATTCGGCTGTATTTCATCATCGAGGCAGGGACTATTATGCTTTTAGTTATGCCGAAGATAGTGTTGAGCATTTTTTCGATGAACAAGGACAGAGTTTACGTAAGGCATTCTTAAAAGCGCCGTTGAAGTTCTCGCGCATTAGCAGCCGCTTTTCGAACAGTCGATTGCATCCGGTATTGAAGATTCGTCGTCCGCATCATGGTATTGATTATGCAGCTCCAACCGGAACGCCTGTTTATGCCTTGGGAGATGGGCGTGTTATTGCCAGAGCGTATCAAAAGCGAGGCGGAGGTAATTATTTAAAGATAAAGCACAATAGTGTATATACAACCGTTTATATGCACTTGCATGGATTTGCAAAAGGTATTACAAAAGGTACGTATGTAAAACAAGGGCAGCTAATAGGGTATGTGGGTTCTACAGGCTTGTCAACAGGGCCACACCTCGATTTTCGGGTATTTAAGAATGGAAAACCTGTCGATCCATTGAAAATTGACGCACCGCCTGTTAATCCGGTAAAAGAAGAGAACATGCCGGCTTTCACCATGTTTATAGAACCACTGAAGCATCAGTTGGATTCGTTGCAATTGCCGATAATTACTGAATAGTCAAATATGAAGAGATAAAATAAAGAAGGAGCCTTTCGAGCTCCTTTTTTTATGCCTTTAAAATTTCTTCTATTGCAATAGGAAAGTATTTATATTCGAGGGCATGTACTTTTGAGGCCACATCATCTGCCGTGTCGTTGGCTTCTAAATTGCATTTCTCTTGTCGTATAATATTTCCATCATCATACTTTTCGTTGACATAGTGTATAGTAATGCCTGATTCTTGCTCGTTATTGGCAACCACAGCTTCGTGCACATGTTGTCCAAACATACCCTTGCCACCATATTTTGGTAATAAGGCCGGATGTATATTAATAATCTTATCAGGAAATGCATCTACATAAGCAGATGGAACAAGCCATAAAAATCCGGCCAACACGATTAAATCGGGTTGAATAGCCTGAATATCGGTTAAAACTGACAGGTCTTCGCGAAACTCTTTTCGACCGAATATTTGACAAGGAAGGTCGAGGTTTTTGCAACGCTCAATAACATAGGCGTTTGGGTTATTGGTGTAAACCTTGCTTATTTCGACCTTTGTATTTTCTTTAAAATATTTAACAATGTTTTCTACATTTGATCCAGAACCGGATGCAAACAGAACTATCTTTTTCATTTTCTTGTAATTGCAGACTTTTAAAAAAGTAAAAAACTATGACAAAAATAGGTAAAAATGACCATGAAATGTCATTTTCTTTACACGAAGTTTGAATTATTATCCACAAATGTATTTCTTTGCAAAGTTGTTTAAGAACATTTTTTAGTATTAATTTAAAAATCTTAGAGCTATGTCAGACGTTGCATCAAGAGTAAAAGCAATTATCGTAGACAAATTAGGAGTTGACGAGACTGAAGTTACTCCAGAAGCAAGCTTCACTAATGACTTAGGAGCTGACTCACTTGACACTGTTGAGTTAATCATGGAATTCGAAAAAGAATTCAATATCGCTATTCCAGACGATCAGGCTGAGAATATCGGTACTGTAGGTGACGCTGTTGCTTACATCGAAGAAAACGCAAAGTAAGAAACTGTAGGATACTTTAAAAGTAGTTATGGAGTTAAAAAGAGTAGTTGTTACGGGGCTTGGTGCCATCACTCCGCTAGGTAATACCGCTAAGGAAACCTGGACCAATATGGTAAATGGAGTAAGTGGGGCTGCACCTATTACTCATTTTGATGCCGCTAAGTTTAAAACACAGTTTGCTTGTGAAGTAAAGGGCTTTGATCCAAAAGACCATTTCGATCGTAGAGAAATGCGTACTTTGGATTTATTTGCCCAGTATGCTATTGTTGCTGCCAATGAAGCTATTGCTGATGCAAAGCTTGACTCAGAAGACATCGATAACAATATGGTTGGTGTTATCTGGGGGGCAGGAATCGGTGGTATAAACACTTTCCAGGCTGAAGTTGAAGGTTATGCAAAAGGGGATGGAACACCACGTTTCAATCCTTTTTTCATTCCGAAAATGATTGCTGATATTGCGCCAGGACATATTTCGATGAAATATGGTTTCCGTGGGCCTAACTTCGGTACGATTTCGGCATGTGCATCATCAACTAATGCCATTGCCGATGCGTATAATTTAATTCGTTTAGGTAAAGCAAATGCGTTTGTAACAGGTGGTTCAGAAGCTGCTATTAACGAAGCCGGTTTAGGTGGGTTTAGTAGCATGAAGGCGATTTCTACCCGTAATGACGATCCGAAAACAGCCTCTCGTCCATTCGATAAAGGACGTGACGGTTTTGTGATGGGAGAAGGTGGTGCTTCTATTATTCTTGAAGAATATGAGCACGCCAAAGCACGTGGTGCTAGAATCTACTGCGAGTTAGTAGGTGCTGGTATGACGGCTGATGCTCATCACTTAACCGCACCACATCCTGAAGGACTAGGAGCTAAGAGAGTAATGCAAGGTGCTTTGTCAGATAATGGTATTGACCCTACCGAAGTTGACTACATTAATGTGCACGGTACTGCTACACCACTTGGTGATGTTGCAGAAACGAAAGCCATTAAAGAAGTTTTCGGTGAGCATGCCTACAAGTTGAACATCAGTTCAACAAAATCAATGACAGGACACTTACTTGGTGCGGCCGGAGCTGTTGAAGCAATGGCATGTATCATGGCAATTAATGATGGGGTTGTACCTCCAACAATTAACCACTTTGAAGACGATCCAGAACTTGACAATGCGCTTAATTTAACTTTTAATAAAGCGCAGAAGAGAGACGTTAAAGTGGCATTATCCAATACATTTGGATTTGGTGGTCACAATGCATCTGTTGTATTTAAAGCATTGTAGAAAAGCTGTGATTAAACCGCTTTTGCACATTATAAAACTTTTCTCTCTACGGAGGGGAAAGTTTTATAGTTTTATAAAAAAGGTAACCGGAATAATTCCGGGTGATATTTCTATTTATAAACAGGCCTTTATCCACAAATCAGCTATGATTAAAGGAAAGGATAGAAGGTTTGTTAATAATGAACGTTTAGAGTACCTGGGAGATGCTATGTTAGGCGCTATAGTGGCTAATGTGCTTTATAATCGTTTCCCTAATAAGAACGAAGGCTTCTTAACCAAGACCCGTTCGAGAATTGTTAACCGCTCCCTGCTTAACGATATTGCCCTAAAGATGGGGCTGGGTGATTGGGTGAACGCGCAATCAAAAATTGACATTTCACAAACCAGTATTCTTGGTGATGCTTTGGAGGCATTAATTGGAGCTGTGTATGTAGATAAGGGTTATGAGGTTTGTGAGAAATTTGTACTAAATCAGATTGTCCTTGAATATGTGGATTTGAAGCAAGTTGCTAAAAAAGACAGTAACTACAAATCGCTCCTTATCGAATGGGGACAAAAGCACAAGCAAAGTGTGCATTTTATTACCGAAGAGAAACATATTTCAGAAGGGGCAGCACCTACCTTTATTGCCAGAGCTGCTGTGGAAGGAGAGGTGATTGGACAAGGCGAAGGTTTTTCGAAAAAGGAAGCCCAACAAAATGCCGCCAGAAATACACTTAAAGAACTGCGATTACGCGAAGCGAAATAGGTGATTAACATGTCTTTACAAAAAAGTGCTGTTAATTAATGTTAATATGCGCGGATAATCATTTCAGCCTGCTATTTTTGTTTTCATGAGTAAAAAATTCATTCTTGGACTAACCATCATAATGGCCATCGCATTGGTTGGTATTACTTACATTCAAGCCATGTGGATTTTAAATGCTTCTACGATTGAAGAAGAGCAGTTTGACCAGGCTGTTCGTTCAGCCTTAGACAACGTTATTGTGCGCCTTGAGAAAGATGAAGATATTCGTCTGGCTCGGGTATCGCAATTTACTAACCCCAATAGTAAGGTGCCTGCTAGTTTACGTAATGAGAATAAATATTTCAAAGGAAAAGAGAGGCAAGCAGGTGAAGATGCACAGGATTATCGATTTGAGCTGAATCTAAATGCAACCGGCGTATATAGTTTCTCACAATATAAAAAAGATTCTTTAGTTACAACCTTTCAGGGACGTACACAATTTAGTAGTGTTGAGCGTATTGATCCTTTTAGTGGCGCCATGACAGCCATACAAAATGATATGCGTCGCAGAACTGAAAAGCAACGCGAAGCCCAGGTGAAGTCATTAATTCAGGATGAGCCCATTGAAAATCGCATTGACATCATACGATTAGAGGCCTATATTTTTGAAATGCTTGAAGCCAAAGGGATTGTATCGCCGTTTGAGTTTGCAGTAATCAATTCCAAAAAACAGTTAGTTCATCAAACAAAGAATTATACCGATAGTGAACCTGATGAACTGTATACTCAACTATTATTCCCCAATGATTATCACCAGCAGGCCAATTACTTAAAGGTAATGTTTACCGAGAAGCCCAATCCAATATTGGAATCGATGGGTTTGGTTGTACCTTCAGCTGCATTTACCCTCATTGTCATCCTTCTCTCTATTGTAACGATTATTATTATCGTACGTCAAAAGCGCCTGGATCAGATAAAGAACGACTTTATCAACAATATGACGCATGAGTTTAAAACACCAATCTCAACTATATCATTGGCGTCGCAAATGCTGAAAGATGGTTCGGTGGCTAAAACACCAAAGACCTTGCAGCATATTTCAGGTGTTATTCAGGATGAAAGCAAACGTCTGAGTTTCCAGGTTGAGAAGGTCTTGCAAATGGCTATTTTCGAGAAAGGCAAGTCAGGTCTCAAGATGAAAAGGCTCGATGTAAATGACCTGATTCATCATGTGACGAATAACTTTCGAATAAAGGTTGAGAACCAGCAAGGCAAGATAATTGAGCGTCTGGAAGCAAAAAATAGCATTATTACGGTAGATGAAGTGCATTTTACAAATGTTATTTATAACTTGCTTGACAATGCCGTTAAATACAGGAAGGGGGCTCCTGTTCTTTACGTCAAAACATGGAATAAGAACAATGGAATAGTCATTTCTGTTAAAGATAATGGCATGGGGATATCAAAGGATAACCTCAAACGTATTTTTGAAAAGTTTTATCGCGTACCAACAGGAAATGTTCATAACGTAAAAGGTTTTGGTTTAGGCTTAGCATACGTTAAAAAGATAATCGATGACCATGGTGGACAAATTTCTGTTGAAAGCGAAATTGAAGTTGGTACAAAATTTGACATTTTCCTACCTCTAAAAAACACAAAAGAATGGAAAAAGAGTATAAAATCCTCCTAACCGAAGATGATGAAAATCTAGGTATGTTGCTTCGTGAATATCTAGAAGCAAAAGGTCTTAAAACTGATTTAATGCCTGATGGCGAAGAAGGTTATAAAGCTTTCATGGCCAATAAATATGACATTTGCATCCTGGATGTGATGATGCCTAAAAAAGATGGATTTTCATTGGCTAAAGATATTCGAATGGTGAATACCGAAGTGCCTATCATCTTTTTAACAGCCAAATCGCTTAAAGAAGATATCTTCCAGGGATTTAAAATTGGTGCCGACGATTACCTGACAAAGCCCTTCAGCATGGAAGAGTTATTGTTCCGTATTGAAGCTATTTTACGTCGTACCAAAGGAGGTAATGCTGCTCAGGAGTTTTATCAGCTTGGAAAATACAAGTTTGATACGCAGAAGCAACAATTAATAGAAGGTGATAACACCATTAAGTTAACCACCAAAGAATCGGAGCTGTTAAAGTTGCTTTGTACCAACGCCAACAAAGTACTGGAGCGTAATTTTGCATTAAAAACCATCTGGGTAGACGATAATTATTTCAATGCAAGAAGCATGGATGTATATATCACTAAACTACGCAAGCACTTGAAAGATGAACCAAGTGTTGAAATTATCAACGTACACGGTAAAGGATATAAGCTAGTCATGTAATTAGCTGAAGATATTTATCAAGCCGTTTAACCTAGTGTTAAACGGCTTTTTTTGTTTCTCTTCTTTTCTTATTTTCGATAAATATTAGATTTAATATGGATAGTTTCAGAACGGAAGTAAAAGTACCCATCAGTGACAAGCTGATTAAATACGATGATAAGCTGCTGTTTATCGGTAGCTGTTTTGCGACCAATATTGGCGACTATTTTAAAGCGAATTGCCTTAATGCAATGGTGAACCCCTTTGGGGTTTTATATAATCCATTTTCAATTGCCAATTCGTTAGAACGCCTATTGGGTGGGCAGTCTTTTACAAGCGTAGATGTATTAGAAAAAGACAAGGTTTTTCATTCATTTTATCACCATAGCCAATTCAATGCAAATGATGAGCAAGCCTTTCTTAATTCGGTCAATTCTTCGTTTACAAAGAGTGCAGCCTTCCTAAACACTGTTGATACCTTTATAATCACCTTTGGAACAGCATGGGTGTATGAGCACAATGAATCTGGAATGATCGTATCCAACTGTCATAAATATCCGGCAGCTGATTTTAGGCGCTTTCGACTATCGGTTGATGATATTGTGCATCGCTACCAGAAGCTAATAAAGCAGATTAAGGCGCTTAATCCCAAAGTGCGTTTTCAATTAACGGTTAGTCCGGTGCGCCATTGGAAGGACGGAGCGCATGGCAATCAGTTAAGCAAGTCTACGTTGTTATTGGCAATAGACAAGTTGGTTGAGGAGTTTGATTGTGTTGATTACTTCCCTGCTTATGAGCTTCTGCTGGATGAGCTGCGCGATTATCGCTTCTTTGCAGATGATATGTTACATCCTTCGAAAAAAGCAGTGGAGTTTATCAGGGCCAAATTTATTACTTCGCAGTTCGATGAAATGGGGAAGAAGGTACTTCAAAAGTTAGAGAAGTTAAATCAGGCAGCAAAGCATCGTCCGTTTAACCTGGAGTCGGATGCTCATCAGGCTTTTGTGAAAAATAACCTGGCTAAACTTGTACAAATGCAGCAACAATATCCAACGCTTGATTTATCAGTCATCCGTTTGATGTTTGAAAAGCAATTGATATAAAAAAAGCGACCGTTAAGGTCGCTTTCATATACTTTGTGGTTATGTCAATTAACCGATAACCTCTTTGTATTGCTCAGCTGTTAATAAGCTATCTAACTCAGCTGTATCAGCAATCTGAACTTTAATCATCCACCCACCTTCAAATGGTTCCTTGTTTACCAAGTCAGGCTGATCTTCTAATTCAGGGTTAACTTCAATTACTTTACCAGAAATAGGCATGTACAAATCAGACACCGTTTTAACGGCTTCAATAGTTCCGAAAACTTCTTCTTTGTCCAACTCTTCGTCTTCTGTTTCAATTTCAACAAAAACGATATCGCCCAACTCTCCTTGAGCAAATTCTGTAATACCAATGGTTGCTACATCACCATCAATTAGAACCCATTCGTGGTCCTTTGTATACTTTAGATTTTCAGGTACATTCATGATTGAACGATTTATTTTAATTACGATGACTCAAATGTAAAGAATTTATTAAAATAATTCTATGTCATATGTATTAACTTATTGTTTTTAAGAAAGTAGTGTACTAATTAAAGTGCAGTCAATCAGTCGATAGAGTTTTTTGTTCAAAGGAAAACCCTAATAAAAATCATAAATAAAAGTTCGAACATGTCGTTTGTTAAAGTGTTGTATACTCTATCTCAATTAACGAAGTCAACAAAATCACCAAGCAGAATTAATCTATTGAGCTAATGAGAAACGGAAACTCACCCCAAAATTGGAGTTAGTGATAGGGTACGATAGCGAAACGTAAGGGGTATTAATGTTTGTATCGTAAAACAACTGCATATTAAAACGATCGCTTAATGCATAATCAGCCGTAAACTTCACCTTCGTAATTTTCTGACCTGATGTCAACTGGTTGTACTCTTCCTGAATTTTCCGGATAAAACTAATGTTATCCACAATGGAGAAATCGGCACGCAGGTTTAAATCGTTACTTACCGACTTCTGTTTGCTACCTTTGCCAAATATAAGGTTCATTTTATCGAAACGATAACCCAAACCAATCACAATCTCATCGTTGTAGTTCTCAATAACCTGATTGTTACCCATACTCAGGCTA
Source organism: Carboxylicivirga litoralis (assembly GCF_025499605.1). Taxonomy (GTDB): domain Bacteria; phylum Bacteroidota; class Bacteroidia; order Bacteroidales; family Marinilabiliaceae; genus Carboxylicivirga; species Carboxylicivirga litoralis. The sequence continues at coordinate 37,373 of NZ_JAFMVC010000029.1, forward strand.
AGTGTTCTCGATTTCTTAATTTCAGCACGTGTGGTAATAGCATTGGTCCAGGTAATATTAACCCCAATTAATGGGTTAAACTGCTCTGAAACGGTAATGGCATTAATATCATATTCTAATATCGGCCCATCCGCAAATTCTGGTGTTTGTGATATATACGCTCCCATATTATAAGTAGAACGATATGCGTGCGTGAGATCAAACGATTTAATAAGCTTTTTAAAAGCCTTAATCCTGGAAAAGCCATCGTAGGTTAGTCGCCAATTCGGTTGCATCTTTGATAAGCCTGGGAATTGTTCTGTAAAAATAGAATTAGCGCTCTTACCTGAATACGCCGCTAAAAAGGCCGGAATCAGCACATCCTGATCGTTAAGGTCAGTTGCCCCGATACGACTAGCGATTATCTGGCGATTGTTTTTAAATTCTTCAAACACATCGTAGTTTAAAGCTCCTGTTCTTGACGGTTTATCAAAGGCTGTGCGGAAGGCATTAAAGCTCATCGAGAAGCGCCCATTGGCTGTTCGTCCTGTGGCAGTTGAGCTTCCTCCAATATAATATTCATTAATGTTACGTTCATAGCTCCTATCGGCATTTAAGTCGATGCGAAGCCCACGGATAGGTTCTAGTGTCACTTTTAAAGAGAGGTCTTCACCGTGGGTCATTACATATGGGTTTACCATGGATTCATCATCCGTTAGCCAACCATTATTTGCTGCATCCTCTGCAAAGTTACGATCCTGCCAACCAAGAATAAACGGTAGACCTGGAGCTGTAAAACCTGCTGAAGAGCCCATGAAACTGGCTGTTGGCTCATACCCGGGCAAGATGGTTCCGTTTTGTTCTGAATACGATGCGCTAACATTTTTAGTTGACGTCAGTAAAAGGGCTGAATAATCAATGACCTTTTGGAATGGAGAATTATTCTCAGTCACTGTTCCGGTTACCATTATACGGGCATTATCCACCGATTTCTCAGGCGTGAACTCAACCTTGTTTTTGCCAAGTGGAGTGACTTCACCACGAACAGGCTTGCCAGTTGCGTCAAAGATACGCACTGATGTTTCTGTGGTTTTGAGTTTATGGTTGATGACCAGTGTTTCCCCTTTTTCCAGTTTGACATTGGCTTTATTGAAGCGAACCGTTCGTTTACCATCCTTGTTATTGTTTGTCCTTCTTCTGCGCGATGAGCGGTATTTTTTATCCAGCTCGTTCAGGTAATCAAACTTTTTATAGAAAGTCGTCATGTTCAACTGGCCATTACCCTGAATAACATTAGAGTTGCGAATGGTGTTTCCCCAATCCGGAGTTGTTTCACCTTCAACCTCCTGAAGTTGAGCTTGTGCCTGCCACTGATACATACCTCGATATTGTATATTGGCAGAGGTAAAGTCGAGTAATGGTAGTTTATTAATTGGGATGGTATAACTAACATCAAAATTATGCTGATAGGTTGTTGTACGTCCCATGCTTTGAATATTGCGCCAGACTTCATCGCGCCATTCATAATATGCATCGCGGTCACGGCCTTTGTCAACGGCACCTTCTGGTTCGTCGATACGTGCGTTGGTAACTGCTTTAAAGTTAAGTTTCAATGATTTTGTCAGATTGTATCGCATATCAAAATAACGGTTCCAGTCAAAATCTTTGGATACTGTCAGTTCTGGACTGATAGGCGAACCTGTATTATTTCTTAGCTGTATCTCCCTGTATTGACGGTCAAACTCCCAGCGATAGGAAATCTGATTCGGCAGATAGTAAAAGTTGAAATCGCGAATTAATGCCAGGCTTTTGCTATTAACAGCCTTTTTAAATGGCTCAACAGCTTTTGGGCGAGCATTGTAATTATAGGCCAGAATACCACGATAATTCTTGTCTGTTGAATGGTCCGTATCTACGTCGTGTTTGGTTGTTTCGTTGTATGAGTAAGTAGCCGATATATTAGAAGGGCTATAGAAATGAACTTTGTCTTTTTTAGGTATTAGCTTTACATTGGTGAAGTTAACGCTCTTGCGCTTAATCACATTTTGCGACATGGCTTTAATTGAATCGCGAGCAGCTTCACTTTCTGCATTATCAAGAGCCACCTCCAGGGGAATATCTGGATCGAGCGGATAATATTTAGGACTGGCCACCGATTTTGAGTAGCCAAAATAGAATGGCATGCTCAAGGCCGATTCAGGTCCTAATAATTTTCCTAGTTCAAGGTTGGTGGCAATGTCGTATTGATAAAAATCTTCCTGACTGCGTTCCTGTACGTTTTGGTCGATGCTACCCCAACCAACGGTACTTTTCTTACCGGCGACCGAGAGGTTACCCAAATCGGCCAGTTTAACCGACATGCGTGCGTTGGCTGCCCAACCTCCTTCTTCGTTAAAATCTGTCAGGCGAAGCTCGTTCATCCATACTTCAACCGACCTGCTTTGAGAACCTCGTGTACGCACACCCATCGTGATGGTGCGAATGTTACTTAGGTTGGGATTACCCTTAACAGATGCAAAGTTTGTTGGATTATCCGGATCTGGTATTGTGTAGGCTTTGGTAAATGATACATCTGAACCTTCTACGCGTTTTTCATCGTTGCGCCGCAGCTTAACTGTTTGGAATAAGTCCAGCGGAATGTTCATCTCATTTTCTTCCGGCCACACTATGTAGCGGTCTTCTGTCAAATTGTTGTTATAAGAACCTTTCGGTGTTAGCTTCAACGGAATTTCATATTCGTAATAGTTATCGTTGTAGTCACTACCAATTCGAATGAAGGCCATCATTTCGTTGTTGAGCAAACCCTGGTCATCCACATCTTCGGCGTGGATAAACATTTTCATGCGTTGATACTGGCGAATGTCAATGCTCACATTCTTATATACTGCCCGGGCATCGCCACCACCAAGGTCTTGTACTTTTAATAATAACGATTGCTCATTTAACTCTCTTAACTGTGGGTTGGCCGGGTCAATTACACGATCAATTCCAGGAGGCAAAACATAGTTAACGGGTGTTTTTTCAGAGTTTTCTTCAATATTTACAACGGATACTTCAAATTCTGTACTGGCACTACTAGTGCTGTTTTCGTATAAGGACTCGTCAAACTTACGCCAGTCGCCTTTAATCAGATCAAGGGTTGCCATACGAAGGATGGTAGTATCTTTAAATCCTCTCATAAACATACGCATAAAGCGAATGCTTCGTAAATCTTTAATGGAACCAATGGTTTGATCGGGGTTTTGAATAGGAATACGGAATAAATACCAATTTGCCACTTTTCCATCATTATCTTCTACATCACCCACGCGGCTATCAACAATGTATTTGTTCGCTTCCACACTCATGGTGTTTTTCGAAATGGGCACTTCATACTGAAAATAACTTTCGTACTCACTTAAAGTGTTGTCATTGTTAATGTCTTCCATGTCAGGCAATGCCTTGGAAGCTCGTTTAGTGCCGTCACCTTCATATTCCGAAGGTAGTGAGTTGCCTTCAGGGCTGTTGAAGTTTTTATAGCGATCCAGAATGCTCGTTTTATTCTCATCGTGCGCTCCACCAAGGTAGTACAGGAAGTCATCGGATGCCGGGTCTTCCATTAGCTTGGCCCTGGCTGCTTCTGATAGATCAGCACCCATACTCTCTATTATATCCAGGAAAGGATAAGGATTTTTGCGATAGAAGTAGCGTTCCGCATCCGAGTTCATACCATTTAATCCAACATCTTGAGCCAGACGTGTAGCCGGATCGTTACTAAAGCCATTCACCAGGTTTTGCTTGCGCGATACATATCCCCATTGAGTTGAATCCACATCAAATGGTTCGCCTGGCCCAGGTAGGCCATTCTCAAATGATTTACGGGCATCGCGTAAGATATCCTCAGAGATATTACCAAGGTTAAAGTAGATGGTACCATCGTTTTGATCAATGTTGTCGTCGTACACATAGGGATCCATCATCCAGAACTCAATGTACTCAATGTTGGCTGCTTCAAAGTCATTTACATCAATCTGACGCATCATACCACCCCAACGCTCTTCAGGATTTTTAAGGGTACCATCGTAATTAATACCATGTCCAAAACCATCAGCAGTAGGCCCTGTGCCGGCATCAAAGTTATATGGCCCACGTTCCTTAGGGTAGTAGGCAATGTTTAGCACTGACAGGTTGGTTGGCTGCCCATAGGCTGCTTCACGATTTGGGAAAATTTCCTGTTCAAACACCTGACGGACGAAGTGGTTCTTTTGTTGGTCTTCATCACCTTTAATATGACTTGGTGTTTGTGTGCTGGTGCGTAAAAACAACGGGTCAATGGTGTACCAGGCAAAGCGTGCCCGATTAATACCATACTTAAGGTCATCAATCAAACTGGCTTCAGGGAACAAATCGGTTTGGTCCTGTGGTGTACTGGCTAATTGCCACGCCAGCCAGTTGCGCATATCGTAGGGCACCCGGGTCCCTTCAAAGTCATCAATGTATGAAGTACCTGATTCGTCAATTACATTAGGGTGACCCGGAATTAACTGGGCAAACTCGCCTTCAAATGTTACGCTCGACATTTCTTTGGTTTCCACCAACGGAAGTTTGTCAATTAATTCGGTAATACCCATCGATTCGGTATAGAACGAGGTGTTTAAGCCCCAGATAGTGTTGGCAATCGGTTCGTCACCAATGTTTACCTTTTGCGTAAGAGGGCGTTCGCGAAGGTGCATTAATGTACCACCAATATTGAAGTTTTCATTAAACTGGTAGTTCATATGCGTTCCCATCAGTGTTTTGGTTTGCAAGGCAAACAAGGACTGATTTTCGAGCGATACCTGAATTGGTGTGCCTGAAGAAAGAATACCCTGGTTGATGATGCGTACACGTCCAAGGGTATAATCAACAGTATAATCGGTGTTTTCAACCAACTTAATACCTCCGGCAGTTACAATAACCGATCCTTGCGGAATGTTCATTGCATTTAACGATATTTCGGAACCAGAGCTTGATTTAAATCGGCCTTTTAGTTTGTATTTATTGACGGAGGCATCTTGTTCAGCAATTATTTGTGTTTCATCATATAATGACTGAAAGACGTATTTTTTATAAAGAGGATCATTTTCGTTACCAACAACATTAAGAACTTTCTGCATGTTACTACCAAAAGGTTCCAGGACAGGGAAGATAATACGGCCGTTATCCGGCTTGATTGTTAGGCTTTCAACGTAGTCAAAAATACCATCTGGCTGATAATCGTTGTTGGTGTTCAGGTTGTCCAGATTCATCAAACGGATAAATTGCTGACCTAATACATCATTTGGCCCTTCAGGCATGTAGTTGATATCACCACCTGTACTGTCGTTGGTATAGGTTACATTTAAAATGAAATCTTCGCGATTAACCTGATAGGCATTAATGGAGTAGATGTTTTTCATCATTAAGTCCCAGGTCGGACTAGGCTTAGTTACGCCATTAACAGAATGGTCACCCGGAGACAGGTTTGTGGGTTTAATTAACTTAAGGAATAGCGCATTTTCTGCTTCATTCTGAGTGTTGGTAAATTCACCCACCATATAGCTTTGTCCATTGTAGGTGTATTCGTATGCCACGCAGAGTACCTCGTCAGCGTTCAGAGATGTGTTAAGCGAAATGTATCCCAGTTTCGATTGAACCGAATATTCAGTGTCAGATAGTTTACGAGCATTTTCAAGTTTCTCGTATTCTACCACATTTTCAATTACACCATTTAAGGTGGCGGTTACCTGGTTGATGTCGCGAATAGCCGAATAAGTGGTGTTCATTTCATCAAACAGGTTGTTGGCATCGTTGCGTGGTGATACATTAGGTGTGCCGCTCCAACTACTATTAAATGTATTAAGCTGGTTTTCACCTAAGTCAACAAAACCAACAACGTTTCTGGATTCATCAACATCGCTTCGGTTGTTCGTTACCCATACTTCAATACGCGTAATGTTAATAGCACTGTTGATTAGTGGTAGTCTTTTTAAAGCATCGTTATATTTGTCTCTAAAAAACTTACTCAGGAAGAAGTGACGGTTACGATCGTACTGGTCGGCATGAATTTCAAATTCCTGTGTTTCAGCACCGCCTTCAATGCTCATGACCGATGTTTCACCTTTCTGCTGCGAGAAAATGCTGGTGACCGTTAATTTTCCAAACTGCATCTCAGTTTTAACACCAAACAGACTTTGACTACCCGTAATTAATGTCCCTGGTAAGGGTAAAGTGACATTACCAGCTTCCACCTTTTTAAGGATGTCGTCTTCGCCACCTTCATACTCCAAATTGATTTGGTTTTCGAAATCGAAGGTAGCCTCCGTGTTATAGTTTACACCCAACTTCAGTTTTTCACCAATGGTACCAGTCAGGTTCATCTGAATTTTTTCCTGAAAGTCAAACGTAGTTGTTTTTCTTAAGCGCTCCTGAAGAGTAGGGTTATCGATTTTCGTGTGCTGAATGCCAACGCGCAATTCGGCCATTCCTTGCAGGCGCACGTTTATTGCATTACTTCCGAATATACCTTCGAACGCTTCACCACCCACATTTTTCCACATTTGATTGAATGCTGAGTGCTCACTGTATTGTTCCGATTCTTCCTGCTGTTTTTGGCGCCAATAGGAAAGGACTGATTTGCGGGTGTCGTAATCGAGGTAATCCTCCAATGGCATGGAGTAGGGCAGGCGTACATCCATGTTTCCCATCTTACGATAAATGGTTACATTACCTGATTTATAGTCGTATTCAGCCTTGTAATCCAGGTTAGAAGGATCATTTAAATCAATACCGCCTTGTTCTTCTTGTTCAAGAAGAGGATTTCCACTCTGGTCGTTAATCTTGTATTTTAAGTTAACGCGCTCGGTTGTGCGTGTGGTATCTGGTTGTTGATAAGCTATGTTACTATAGTTGCTAACGTTTCCATGCGACGATGAGGTTCCACCAATTACGAGGGTAATGGTTAAAACGAGGAAGGCAATCGTATATTGTAGTCTTTTTTTCAAAGATGAAATGTAATATATTGAATTACATAATTTTTAGCGCTTGCTTAATTAGCTCCTCCACTTTCATAGTTGGTGTTTGAGCTAATAATTTGTCAACAGCCTTTTGGGCACTTGACTTCGCAAATCCTAACATTACTAATGCAGATAACGCTTCATCGCGGATAGTATTGTCTTGATTAGCGAATAATTTTTGATCAACAGGTTCTTTACCTAATTTATCTTTCAGATCGACAATTACGCGTTGCGCTGTTTTAGCTCCAATGCCTTTTACTCCTTTAATAACATTAACATTGTCAGTCAGGATGGCCCCCCGCAATTCTTCGGGTGTTAAAGAAGACAGCATCATACGTGCCGTATTGGCTCCAATGCCCGAGACTGAAATCAGGTGGCGAAATAAATCACGCTCCGATGGTTCGGCAAAGCCAAAAAGAGAGAAAGCGTCTTCGCGAATGTTTTCATGTATAAAAAGCTGGGCTTCACTTTTCCCTTCGAGGCGAGAGAATGTATTTAATGAAATCTGCAGAAGGTAGCCAATGCCATTAACATCAATAACAACATGAGCCGGGCTTGATTCGGCAATTTTGCCGCTAATATATTCGTACATTTGAATTAGGTTATGCGATAAAGATAGAAATAATTGAATAATGAATAATGATTAGTGATTAATGCTCGTGTTTTTAATCACTAATCATTCACAATTAATCATTTTTCTTAATTGGGTTCCATCCCTGTGCTTGCAATTCTACTTCCTGATCGGCATTTGTCACCAGGTAATGGCCTTTGCTTTCTTCCGTTATATGACCAATGATATAAATATTAACATCACCGGCATCTTTAAATTTTTCATAGTCATCCTGGCTGATGGTAAACAATAATTCATAGTCTTCGCCACCATTTAGAGCTGTAACAGTTGGATTAATGCCCATTTCGTCGGCCAGCATCGATGTGGTTGGGTCAATTGGAATTTTATTCTCATATACACGACAGCCCGTTTTAGATTGTGTGCAGATGTGCAACAATTCGCTCGATAGACCATCTGATATATCAATCATCGATGTCGGAACTACATTTAGCTTGTCCAATAATTCAGTTACTTCTTTGCGGGCTTCAGGTTTTAACTGGCGGCCTAATATATAATCGTATCCGCTTAAATCAGGTTGTGCCTGTGGGTTATCGGCATAAACTCTTTTTTCACGCTCTAGTAATTGTAAACCCATATAGGCACCGCCTAAGTCGCCGGAGACACAAATTAAATCATTAGGTTGAGAACCATTGCGATAAGCCATTTTGCCTTCCTCACCTTCGCCTAATGCTGTTACGCTAATGGTTAAACCTGTTAGTGATGATGTGGTATCTCCACCAACCAGATCTACATTATAATAGTCGCAGGCTGCATAAATACCTTCGTATAATTCGTCAATTGCTTCAACCGACATTTTAGAGCTGAGCCCAAGTGAAACTGTAATTTGCTTTGGTGTAGCATTCATGGCGTAAACGTCACTGACATTAACTACTACAGCTTTGTAACCCAAGTGTTTTAGGGGTGTATAAGTCAGGTCGAAGTGAATGCCTTCAAGCAGCAGGTCGGTGGTTACCACTGTTTTCTTTTGTTGAAAGTCCAATACTGCTGCATCATCGCCTACTCCTTTTAATGTTGATGCATGTTTAAGTTTTATATTGTCGGTTAGGTGATGGATTAAGCCAAATTCACCTAATTGTCCTAATTCTGTTTTTTTGCCCTCGCTCATGTTCGATTTTTTGAATAACATGCAAAAGTAATCATTGAAAAAACGTGGCGCAACCGTAATAAAATATATTTAAAACACCTTTTAAAATCTTTTTACTCTTTTTGTCAAATGATGAAGAATTTTGGTACACCTATTGCAATTAGTAGGGCAGATTTTTTTCATAGATTTGGGTTTAGGTTATTGAAAAAGCCGGTTTTACAAACGTGTAGAGCCGGCTTTTTAACATTGTAGTGTGTGATTATTTCAACTATTTTAACAATTTATTTAAAATACCTTAAAGTTGAAAAAAATAGAATTTGTGGCATAGCACTTGCTTTAATCCTGACAGTAGATTTTTTTCATAGATTTGGGTTTAGGTTATTGAAAAAACGGTTTTGCCAACGGGTAGAGTCGTTTTTTTTATTGCTGTATTTGTCCTTGCAAATCTGTGGATTAACCAAAGAGATGCTAAGATGCAATTCTCAAATGCGAAAAATATATTTGCACATTAATTTAAAAGGTTCTATATTTGCATCCGCATTTGAGACAGATAACAAGCGTGTTATTAAGATATATTGCGGGGTGGAGCAGTTGGTAGCTCGTTGGGCTCATAACCCAAAGGTCGTCCGTTCGAGTCGGGCCCCCGCTAC